>CAWKIP010000014.1:0-144473 GCA_963849765.1 uncultured Actinomycetota bacterium | reverse complement strand
GCTCGTGCAGCCGTCGAGGATCGTCGGCAGGTAGTAGAACCCGTCGGCCAGCGCGGGGGCCTCGGGACGGCGGCCTCCGCAGCGCAGCACCGCCCCCTCGGCGAGACCCGCGGCGACGTACTGCTTGACCTTGTCGCGGTGGGCGGCACTCGTCAGCGGTCCGGTCTCGGCCTTCTCGTCGAAGGGACCGCCGAGGCGGATCCGCTCGGCCCGGTCGACGAGGCCGTCGACGAACCGGTCGTGCACCGACTCCTCGACCAGCAGCCGGGCGCCGGCGGAGCAGACCGTGCCGGAGTGGAGGAAGACCGCGGTGAGCGCGTAGTCGAGAGCGACATCCAGATCGGCGTCGGCGAAGACGATGTTGGGGTTCTTGCCGCCGAGCTCGAGGGCCACCTTCTTCACGGTGGGCGCGGCCGCGGCCATGATCGCGCGGCCGGTGGCGAGGCCGCCGGTGAAGGACACGAGGTCCACCCGTGGGTCCGTCGACAGGAGCGCGCCCGCCCCCGGACCGGCTCCCAGCACCAGGTTGGCGACGCCAGCGGGGAGTCCGGCCTCGTCGAGCAGCCGCATCAGGTGGATGGCTGTGTGGGGGGTGAGCTCGCTCGGCTTCAGCACGAACGTGTTCCCGGCGGCCAGACAGGGAGCCACCTTCCACGAGACCTGGAGCAAGGGGTAGTTCCACGGCGTGATCAGGCCGCACACGCCGATCGGCTCGTGCACGACCCGGCTGACGACATCGGGGTTGCCGGTGTCAACGACCCGGCCGGCCTCCTCGGCCGCGATCCGCCCGTAGTAGCGGAAGACCGAGACGATGTCGTTGACGTCGTACTCCGACTCGACCAGGCGCTTCCCGGTGTCCAGCGACTCCATCCGCGCGACCGCGTCCTTGTCGCGGACCACAGGTCTGCGACCCGCAGCAGCAGGTCACCGCGCTCGCGCGCCGACGCCTCCGGCCAGGAGCCCGCGTGGAACGCCCGGTGGGCGGCTTCGATGCGCGCGGTGTCCTCGGCCGACGCTTCGTCGACCTCGGCCACCAGCGAGGCGTCCGCGGGGCAGTGAATCTCGCGTCGACCACCGGCAGCGGCAGAGCGCCACTGCCCGTCGACGTAGAGATCCGGCACGGGCGCTCCCCTCTCTCACGGATGCCGGTGTTGCGTATGGCGCATCGAACTGCCTCCACCGCAACGCCGGATGCTCTTGAGAATGGTGCGCTCAGGGGCCCCGCGTCAAGGACCGGGCACGATCCGTGACCTACCGGTGCCCCCACCCTAGGCGGTGCGAGACCTCGTCGGCCGCCTCCAGGAGCTTGGTCACGACCTCGTCGATCCGGTCGTTGGTGATGCGGAAAGTCGGCCCGGAGACGCTCATGGAAGCCACGACATCCCCGTGCACGTTGCGGATCGGTGCTGCCGCCGCGGTCAGCCCGACCTCGAGCTCGTCGACCGCGAGCGCGTAGCCCTGCTCACGGACCTGGTCGAGCTCGGCGCGCAGCTTGCTCTTGGTCGTGATCGTCACGGGCGTGTACGCCGACAGCTTGTTCAGGATCGCGTCGCACTGCTGCCGGCTCAGGCCGCTCAGCAGCACCTTGCCGTTGCTGGTGGCGTGCAGCGGGATGTGCTGACCGACCCAGTTGTGCGGCTGGAGGGCGGAGGAGCCGGCAACCTGGTCGAGGTAGAGCGCGGAGCTCTCCGAGAGCACCGCGATGTTCACCGTCTCCCCCGTGTCGGAGGCGAGCTGACGGCACACGGGCCGGGACTCCTGCACCAGGTCCAGCCGTGCGGTGGTGGCGCCGGCGAGTCGAAGCAGACCGACGCCGAGCCGGTACTTCCCCCGCTCCTCGGTCTGCTCGACGAGTCGGTGAGCCTCCAGGGTCGCCACCAGCCGGAACGCGGTGCTCTTGTGGACACCGATCTCGTTCGCGATCTCGGTCACCCCGGCCTCGCCGCTGCGCGCCAGCCGCTCGAGGATGGTCAGCGCGCGATCGACGGACTGGACCCCCGCCTCACTGTTGCTCATGGCGCAACAGTAGCCGAACTGCGCAACGCGCGCCTCCGCTGGTCGAGTACTCGACCAGCGGGGCACAGGTCACCGGAACACCACGGTCCGGTGGCCGTTGAGCAGCACCCGCGACTCCGCGTGCCACCGGACCGCCCGCGACAGCACCTGCGCTTCCACGTCCCGGCCGGCGGTGACCAGCTGCTCCTCGTTGAAGCTGTGGTCCACGCGGATGACGTCCTGTTCGATGATCGGGCCCTCGTCCAGCTCGGCCGTCACGTAGTGCGCCGTGGCGCCGACCAGCTTCACCCCGCGGTCGAAAGCCTGGTGGTACGGCTTCGCGCCCTTGAAGCTCGGCAGGAACGAGTGGTGGATGTTGATCGCCCGGCCCGAGAGCTCGGCCGACAGACCGTCGGACAGCACCTGCATGTAGCGCGCGAGCACCACGAGGTGGACGGCGTGCTTCTCCACCAGCTCACGAAGCTGGTCCTCGGCGCGTGGCTTGGTCTCCGGCGTCACCGGCACGTGCACGAACTCCAGGCCGTGGGCCCGGGCCAGCGGCTCGGCGTCGAGGTGGTTGGACACCACGACGGGGATCTCGATCTGCAGGGACCCCGTGCTGTAGCGGAACAGCAGGTCGTTGAGGCAGTGCAGGTGCTTGGACACCATGATCAAGGTGCGGTACGGCGCCCGGGCCGCCCAGAGCTCGAACGTCATGTCGAACCGGGCCGCCACGTCTGCGAAGTCGCGGCGCAGCTCGTCCACGCCGATCTGCTCCGTGCCGGTGCCGGGCACCACGAAGCCCACGCGCATGAAGAAGCGGCCGGTGAGCCGGTCACCGAACTGCTGGCTCTCGATGATGTTGCCGCCGTGACGCACGAGGAACCCGGAGACGGCGTGGACGACACCGGGCCGGTCGGGGCAGGTCAGGATCAGCACGAAGTCGCCCGCCGGCGCGGTCGCGCGCGGGGTCTCGTCGCCCATCGGCATGGTCGCGAACGACATCGCTAGTCGCCCAGCTCGGCGCGACGGCGTACGACGTACTCCTCCAGCTCCTGACGGACGGCGTCATCGAGGGGCGGCGGCTCGTACTCGTCCAGCTTCTTGCGATAGATCTCCGCTGCCCTGGTGTTCGCGTCCCTGCCGCCGTTGCGCATCCAGCGCTCGTAGTTCTCCGAGGACGAGAGCAGCGGGCGGTAGAAGCAGGTGCGGAAGCGCTCCATGGTGTGCGCCGCGCCCAGGAAGTGGCCGCCGTGGCCGACCTCCTCGTGTGCGCCGAACGCCATCGAGTCCTCGTCGATCTCCAGCGGGGTGAACTCAGCGCGCAGCATCTGCAGGAGCTCGATGTCGACGATGAACTTCTCGTAGCCCGCGACCAGTCCGCCCTCGAGCCAGCCCGCGGAGTGCATCACCCAGTTCGCGCCGGCCAGGAAGGTCGGGAGCAACGTCATCAGCGCCTCGTAGCCCGCCTGCGCGTCGGCGACCTGGGAGGACGTGAGCCCGCCCCCGGTGCGGAAGGGAAGGCCGAAGTGACGGGCGATCTGGCCCGTGCAGAGGAGACCGAGGCCCGACTCCGGGGTGCCGAACGTCGGCGACCCCGACTGCATGTCGATGTTGGAGAGGAACGACCCGAAGATGACCGGCGTCCCGGGCCGGATCAGCTGGGACAGCGCGATCCCGGAGAGTGCCTCGACGATCTGCTGCACCAGCGCGGCAGGGATCGTGACCGGCGACATCGCACCCATCAGGATGAACGGCGTCAGTACGACGGGCTGCCCGGCGGTGGAGTACTCGAACTGCGCCTCGAGCATCCGGTCGTCCCAGCGCAGCGGCGAGTTGCAGTTGATGAGCGAGATGGTGGCGGGCGTCTCCTCGATCGCCTCCCGCGACCCGAACAGGATCGACGTCATCGCGAGGGTGTCGCTCGCGTTGACGCCCGAGACCACGTTGCCCATGTAGACCTTGTCGGTCAGAGTCTGCAGCGCGTAGGTCATGTCGAGGTGCCGGCTGTCGAGCGGGGCGTCGTTGGGCTCGCAGATCACGCCGCCGGCCGAGTCGAGCACGGGGAACGACTGGGCGAGCTTCGTGAACCGCCGGAAGTCGTCCATGGTCGCGTCACGCCGGACCTCACCCTCCCGCACGAAGGGCGGGCCGTACACCGCCCCGAACGCCATCGAGTCGCCGCCGATGTGGATGTTGTGCTCGGGGTTGCGGGCTTGTACGTCGAACTCCCCCGGCGCCTTCGCCACCTGCTCCAGGACGAAGTCCGGGTCGAGGAACACGGTGTGGTCCTCCACCCGCTGCCCGGCCCGGCGGAACAGGTCGAGCGCACGGTCGTCCATGAACTCGACGCCGATGTCCGTCATCAGCCGGCGCCAACCCTTGTCGAGAGTAGCCATCGCGTCCTGCGGAGAGGACCTCGTAGCGGGGCATCCGGTTCTGGAACATCAAGCCTCCTGCGCGGCGCGCTGACTGGGGTGCTGACTGGGGTGCTGACTGGGGAGATCGGGACGGTGCTTGACCGACTCGTTTGGCATCCTAGCCTCACATCATGGAAATGGAGTTCCACATCATGGGACTTCTTGTCGAGGAACGGAACGACCGATGAGCACCCAGGCCACCACCGGCACGCAGGCGGTCGACCGCGCCGCGCTGCTGGTCTCGACCGTGGTGCGGGCGGACGAGCCGTTGACGTTCGCCGAGCTGCAGGCCGAGTGCGGCCTGCCGAAGTCGACGACCTCGCGGATGCTGACCGCGCTCGAGCGCACCGAGCTGCTCGAGCGCAACCACGCCGGGTCCTACATCGCCGGCCCCCTCTTCTGGCTCTACGCCACCCGGCACGACCCGTGGGAGGAGCTGGTGCGCCTCGCGCGACCGACCCTCGACCGGGTCGGCGCCGACACCCGCGAGACGGTCAACCTGTCCGTGGCCCGCGGTGACCGGGTCGTGCAGGTCGCGCAGGTCGACTCGACGTACCTCCTCGGCACGCGGGACTGGACGACCGTCGACGTGCCCGCCCACTGCTCCGCGCTCGGCAAGGTGATGCTCGCCCACGGGGCGCTCGACGTCCCCGACAGCGCGCTCGAGCAGCTCACCCCCCACACGGTCACCGACCGCGAGGCCCTGCAGCGCGAGCTGGACCAGGTGGTCCGGCGCGGCTGGGCGAGCACGGTCGACGAGCTCGAGATCGGCCTCACCGGCGTCAGCGCTCCCGTGCGGGGCGCCACCGGAGAGGTCGTCGCGGCCCTGGGCATCTCGGGCCCCAGTCCGCGGCTGGCGGACCGACGCGAAGAGATCGGCCGGCTTTTGAACAGCCGTGCGGAGCAGCTGTCCGGGCTGCTCCGGCGGAAGACGCGCAAGGAGGGCGTGGCATGACCCCCGAGGAAATCCTGCAGGGCCTGTACGACGAGACCCTGGTCGGCAACGCCCCGCGCGTGCTCGAGCTCACCGAGGACGGCCTTGCGCTCGACATGGAGCCGCAGACCCTCCTGTTCGACGCGCTGATCCCGTCGTTGGAGGAGGTCGGCGCCCGGTTCGAGCGCGGCGACTTCTTCGTGCCGGAGATGCTGATCGCCGGCCGCGCGATGGCCGGCGCCATGGAGCGGCTGCGCCCGCTGCTGGCAGAGACCGGCGTGCAGACCGTCGGCAAGTTCCTGATGGGCACCGTCAAGGGCGACGTCCACGACATCGGCAAGAACCTCGTCAACATCATGCTCGAGGGTGCCGGCTTCGAGGTGATCGACCTGGGCGTGCAGGTGGCGCCGGAGAAGTTCGTGGCGGCGATCGAGGAGCACCAGCCCGACATCGTCGGATTCTCCGCGTTCCTCACCACCACGATGCCGATGTTCAAGGCCAACATGAACGCCTTGGAGAAGGCGGGGATCCGCAACGACGTGATCGTGATGGTGGGCGGCGCCCCCGTCACCCAGGAGTACGCCGACGCCGTCGGCGCCGACGGCTACGCGGCCGACGCCTCCCAGACGGTGAAGCGGGCCAAGGCCCTGCTCCACGAGAAGCGCGCGAAGGTCCCCGATGACGCGCCCCGCGCCCGGAGACCGTCCTCCGCTCCGCCACCCAGGAGGTCGTGATCGGGCACGACCGCAGGTTCTGCCTGATCGGCGAGCGGATCAACCCGACCGGCCGCCGACTCTTCCAGGAGCAGCTGCGCGCCGGCGACCTGTCGGCGATCCAACGCGACGTCGAGGCCCAGATCGAAGGCGGGGCGGACGTCCTTGACGTCAACATGGGCGTGCCCCTCACCGACGAAGCCGATCTCCTGGCTCGCGCGATCACGATGATCCAGCAGCTCACCGACAAGCCGATCTGCATCGACTCCTCGGTGGTCGAGGCGCTCGAGGCCGGGCTCTCGGTCTACCAGGGCCGCGCGCTGGTCAACTCGATCACGGCCGAGGACGAGCGGATGGCGCAGATCCTCCCCCTCGTCAAGAAGTACGACGCCGCGGTGATCGCCCTGCCCAACGACGAGGACGAGATCCCGATGGAGGTCGAGAAGCGGATCGAGCTGACCCGCAAGATCGTCGAGGTCGCGACCACGGAGTACGGCATCGCCGCGGCGGACATCGTGATCGACCCGCTCGCGATGCCGATCGGCGCCGACCAGACGGTGGTGGCGACAGTCCTCGAGACGATGAGCCGGATCCGCGACGAGTTCGGCGTGAACATGACCTGCGGGGCGTCCAACGTCTCGTTCGGCATGCCTTCGCGGCACGCCCTCGGCGCGGCGTTCCTGCCCATGGCCATGCAGGCCGGTCTCACGTCGGCGATCATGGACACCCGCACGCCGCAGATCGTGGAAGCGGTCAAGGCAGCCGATCTGCTGCTCGGTCACGACGACTGGGGCGGTGCCTGGATCGCGGCCCACCGTGCCCGGCAGGCCGCGCGGACGATCGACCGGCGATGACCAGCCCATGACGAGCCGACAGCCGAGACGTCCGGACGTTCCGGCGAGGGCTTCTCGCTCGACGACGTCCGTCGCGAGGGGCTGCTCCCGACACCGGGCGCGGGTCCCGCGGCCCACGACGGCACCGGACGCGTCGAGCTCTCCTTCACTGTCGAGGACGCTGCCGGCACGCCATCCACCCAGCGGTCCGTCCGCGTTCCCCCCGGGGTCACCGTCTTCGACTCTGCGTCCTGGAACGGCATCGCGATCGACTCCACCTGCGGCGGCCACGGCACCTGCCACAAGTGCAAGGTCCGGGTCGAGGGGTCGACGCCGATCTCACGGCACGACGTCAAGACGTTCAGCCGCGAGCAGCTCGACAACGGTTGGCGGCTGGCCTGCCTCGTACAGGCCACCCGCGACCTCGCGGTCGACGTACCACCGCTGACGACGCGACCCAAGGCCGCGACGGTCGGTGTCGGGCGGCAGGTGATCCTGCGGCCGGCAGTGCAGAAGCGGTACGTCGAGCTCACCGAGCCCGACCTCGCCGACCAGCGCCCGGACATCGACCGGCTGCTCGACGCGATCGACGACCTCGAGCCGGTCCCGGACCTGCACGTGATCCGCCGGCTGCCGACTCTGCTGCGGGCCGCGGACTTCAAGGTGACCGCCGTCGTCGTCGACGAGGCCCTGGTCGACGTCGAGCCGGGCGACACCACCGACCAGCGCTACGCGATCGCCTACGACCTCGGCACCACCACCGTCGTGGCCACGTTGCTCGACGTGGCACTCGGGACGCCGGTCGCGGTCGCGTCGATGCTCAACAAGCAGCAGCCGTTCGGCGGTGACGTCATCACCCGGATCAGCGCGACGATGATGGACCCGGAGGCACTCCCCCGACTGCGGCGCGCCGCGACCGACACGCTCTCCGACCTGGCGGCGCAGGTCTGCGCCGAAGGCGGCGTCGACCCGCGGCAGGTCTACGAGGTCGCGATCGCCGGCAACGCCACGATGACCGCACTGGTGCTGGGCATCGACCCGGAGCCGCTCGGGGTCGCGCCGTTCGTGATGTCCACGTCGCAGCCGCCCACGGTGCGGGTCGCGGAGGTGGGGCTCGACGTCCACCCGGGCGCCCGCGCGTTCTTCTTCCCGGCCCTCGGCGCCTACGTCGGCGGCGACATCGTCGCCGGCATGCTCGCGACCGGCATGGATCGCGACAAGCGGACCCGGCTCTTCATCGACGTCGGCACCAACTGCGAGATCGTCGTGAGCGACGGCGACCGGATCGTCGCGACCGCGGCGCCCGCCGGTCCCGCGTTCGAGGGCGGCGCGATCAGGTGCGGCATGCGCGCCGCGGACGGGGCGATCGAGGTCATCCGGCTGGGTGACGACGTCGAGCTGGGCGTGATCGGCGACGTCGAGCCCATGGGCCTCTGCGGCTCGGGGCTGGTCGACGCCGTCGCCGAGCTGGTCAAGGTCGGCCTGCTCGACGCGACCGGGCGGTTCGTGCCCGAGGAGCAGGCGGTCGACGTCGCGCCCAAGCTGGCGGACCGGCTCACCATGCTGGGCAAGGAGCGGGTGTTCGTGCTCCACCGCCCGCACCCGGAGGCCGGGCCCGAGGACTGCGTGGTGCTGTCACAGCGGGACGTGCGCGAGCTCCAGTTCGCCAAGGCCGCGATCTCCACCGGCTGGTCCCTCCTCCTCGAAGAGCTCGGCCTCGAGCACCGCGACGTCCAGCAGGTGCTGATGGCGGGCTCGTTCGGCAGCTACATCTCCCCCGCCTCCGCAATCCGGATCGGCCTGGTTCCGCAGCTGCCGGTGCTCCGTATCGTCTCGGCCGGCAACGTCGCCGGCGAGGGCGCGAAGATGGCACTGCTGTCGATCCGCGAGCGCGCCGGCGCGGCGGCGCTGCTGGAGGAGGTGACCTATGTCGAGCTCTCCGACCGCACCGACTTCAACGACAGGTTCGTCGACCAGCTCGGATTCTGACCCGCGCCCGCTCGCCCTGGTCGCGTGCGGTGCCCTCAGCCAGCCCGCTGCGGAGATCGCGGCGCGCCGGGGCTGGCCGGTCGTCGTACACCCGCTGCCGCCGCTGCTGCACAACCAACCGCGACTCATCGCCGGTGAGGTCCGGACGCTGGCGGAGCGGCTGCTGGAGGAGGGCCACCGGGTGGTGGTCGGCTACGCAGACTGCGGGACGTACGGCGCCCTCGACGAGGTCTGCGGCGAGCTCGGCCTCGAGCGGCTGCCCGGCCTCCACTGCTACGACGTGTACGCCGGGCCCGAGCGGCTCGCCGCGTTCTTCGAGGAGCAGCCCGGCACCTACGTGTTCACCGACTTCCTGGTGCGGTCGTTCGCGCGCACTGTGCTGCGCGAGCTGGGGCTCGACCGGCATCCCGAGCTCCGCGACGCCTACTCCGGCTCCTACACCCGCGTCGTGTGGTTGGCCCAGGAGCCGGACGAGGAGCTGCACGGGCTGGCCGAGGAGGCGGCGGCAGCGATCGGACTGCCGCTCACCGTTGTCGACACCGGGCACGCGGGCCTGGAGTCCGCCTTGTCGTCGCTGGTCGAGTGGTAGCGAGCGCAGCGAGCGACCGTATCGCGACGCTAATCCGCCAGCCGGTTGAGCCAGTTCTGCCGCCACGTCTCCGTCTCGGCGACCTGGTTGAACGTGTAGACGTGCAGGCCGGCCACCCGCATCGCCGGGTCCGCAGCGATCGGGGCGCACTTCTCCAGGAACGACTCCCCCGTGAACCCGCCGGGCGCGACGAGCCGCGTCATCAAGCCCTTCTGCTTGGCGAGGAAGCGGGTGGAGTCACCGACGCCGATCTTGGTCGCCATACCGAGGAGCTTGGTCCGGTCGACCGGGCCGGGCACCCCGAGCAGCAGGGGCAGCTCGACGCCACGCTGGCGCACCCGGGAGAGCCAGTCCTTGATCACCGCGGCATCGAAGGTGAGGTTGCTGACCATGGTCGTGGCGTACTTGCGCTTGTCCCACATCGACTGCACCGTCAGGTCGTCGTGGATCTTGGGATGGCTCTCGGGATATCCGGTCACGCCGACCTCGGCGAACGGGTTCCCGAGCGCGGCGAGGTCCTCGAGCATCGAGAGCGCGTCCTTGTAGTCACCGGCGGGGTCGGCGTCGCCGCCGGGCACGAAGATGCCGGTCACTCCGGCGGCGCCCAGCCGTCGACCAGCTCCTCGAGCTCGGCACGCCCGGTCACCATCCGTGCGGCCAGGTGCGGGACGACCCGGTAGCCGGCGGCGGTCAGCCGCTCCGCGGTCTCGACGGTCCGCTCCAGACCCAGTGACGGCGACGCGGTGACGGTCAGGGTCACCGACGTCGGCACGGACGCGAGCACCTTCGCCTCGATGGAGGGCGTGGGCAGCAGCTCGTAGCGCGTGCTCGTCAGCAAGCGCCGTACGGTCTCCCGGTCTTTGTTGCGCATGACACAACTCGTTTCGTGATACGCACCAGCCGTCCTAGCGTATGCCTACGAGGGCGCGCGCAACAGAGCCGCGAGCAGTTTCCTGCCCGAGCCTTGCGACGCGAACGTTCCGGCTACGCGGACTTCTTCTTCTTGGCCTCGCGGAGCACGAGGGTCGGAGGCACGTCGTTGTCGACGGTCTCCCGGGTGACGATGACCTTCTCGACATCGCCGCGCGACGGGACGTCGTACATCACGTGGAGGAGGACCTCCTCGATGATCGCGCGGAGTCCGCGGGCACCGGTGCCCCGCTCCATCGCCTTGTCGGCGATGCCCTCGATGGCGTCGTCGGTGAACTCGAGGTCGACGCCGTCGATCTCGAAGAGCTTGCGGTACTGCTTCACCAGGGCGTTGCGCGGCTCGGTGAGGATCTGCACCAGCGCCTCTTGGTCGAGCTTGGTGACGCTCGCGATGAGCGGGAGCCGGCCGATGAACTCGGGGATCAGGCCGAACTTGGTCAGGTCCTCGGGCCGCACCAGCGACAACAGGTCCTCGGCGTCGCGCTCTTCCTTGCCGCGCACCTCGGCGGTGAAGCCCAGCGTCTTCTTGCCGACCCGCTGCTCGATGATGTGCTCGAGACCCGCGAACGCACCGCCGACGACGAACAGGATGTTCGTGGTGTCGATCTGGATGAACTCCTGGTGCGGGTGCTTGCGGCCGCCCTGCGGCGGCACCGAGGCGGTGGTGCCCTCGATGATCTTCAGCAGCGCCTGCTGGACGCCCTCGCCCGAGACGTCGCGGGTGATCGACGGGTTCTCCGCCTTGCGGGCGACCTTGTCGATCTCGTCGATGTAGATGATCCCGGTCTCGGCCTTCTTGACGTCGTAGTCGGCGGCCTGGATCAGCTTGAGCAGGATGTTCTCGACGTCCTCGCCGACGTAGCCGGCCTCGGTCAGCGCAGTGGCGTCGGCGATCGCGAACGGCACGTTGAGCATCCGGGCCAACGTCTGGGCCAGGTAGGTCTTGCCGCAACCGGTGGGACCGATGACGAGGATGTTGGACTTGGCGACCTCGACCACCTCGTCCTTGGCGTGCTTGCCCTTGCCGTCACCGATGCCCGGCTGCACACCCGCCTGGACCCGCTTGTAGTGGTTGTAGACGGCGACCGCGAGCGACTTCTTCGCCTGCTCCTGGCCGATCACGTAGGAGTTGAGGAAGTCGAAGATCTCCTTCGGCTTCGGCAGCTCGTCGAGGCCGACCTCGGTCCCCTCGTTGAGCTCCTCTTCGATGATCTCGTTGCACAGGTCGATGCACTCGTCGCAGATGTAGACGCCCGGACCGGCGATCAGCTTCTTGACCTGCTTCTGGCTCTTTCCGCAGAAAGAGCACTTGAGCAGGTCACCTCCGTCACCGATGCGTGCCACGGGCGGTACTCCTCACATGATGCGGACTCCCCGACGGTACTCCCTGGCGCCTGCTCGCGGGGAGCGGACACGTGGGGCGAGTCGGACGGATCATCTTGGGTCAGGCGAGTGCGGGGGTGCCCTTGAGCGAGGCGAGCACCGAGTCGATGAGACCGTACTCGATCGCCTGCTCTGCAGTGAGGATCTTGTCGCGCTCGATGTCGTGGCTCACCTCCTCCATGGACTTGTTGCTGTGGTCGCTGATCATCTTTTCCAGCAGCTCCCGCATCCGCAGGATCTCGTTGGCCTGGATCTCGATGTCGGAGGTCTGGCCGAACGTGCCCTCGGTGTAGGGCTGGTGGATCAGGATCCGGCTGTTGGGCAGCGCCAGCCGCTTGCCCCGGGTGCCGGCGGCGAGCAGGATCGCGGCCGCGGACGCGGCCTGGCCGATGCACACCGTCTGCACGTCGGGCTTGATGAACTGGAGCGTGTCGTAGATCGCCGTCAGCGCGGTGAACGAGCCGCCGGGGCTGTTGATGTAGATGCTGATGTCCTGGTCGGGGTTCATCGACTGCAGGCACAGCAGCTGCGCGATCACCGCGTTGGCGACGTCGTCGGAGATCGGCGTGCCGAGGTAGACGATACGGTCCTCGAACAGCTTGGCGTAGGGGTCGATCCGACGGAAGCCGTAGGACGTCCGCTCTTCCCACTGCGGGATGTAGTAGTTCATCTGCTCAGTCCTTCTTCGTGTGGGCCGGGCGTCCCTGGTCGGCAGCCTCGCGGGCGCTCTTGACCACCTGGTCGACCAGGCCGTAGTCGAGCGCCTCGCTGGCGGTGAACCAGCGGTCGCGGTCGGCGTCCGCGGTCACCTGCTCGACGGTCTGGCCGGTGTGCTGCGAGATCAGCTCGAGCAGCACCTTCTTGATGTGCAGCGACTGCTGCGCCTGGATCTTGATGTCGGAGGCCGAGCCGCCCATGCCGGAGGACGGCTGGTGCATCATGATCCGCGCGTGCGGCAGCGCGTAGCGCTTGCCCTTGGTGCCCGCGCAGAGCAGGAACTGGCCCATCGACGCCGCGAGTCCCATGCCGACGGTGGCGACGTCGTTGGGGATGTAGTTCATCGTGTCGTAGATGGCCATCCCCGCGTCGACCGAGCCGCCGGGCGAGTTGATGTGGAGGAAGATGTCCGCCTCGGGATCCTCCGCCGACAGCAGCAGCAGCTGCGCGCAGATCGCGTTGGCGTTCTGGTCGCGGACCTCGGAGCCGAGGAACACGATGCGCTCGCGGAGCAGCCGGCCGTAGATGTTGTCTTCGAGCAGGTTGAGTCCGGGCGCGCCGTTCATCGCGGGGCCGCTGGGAATCTGAGTCACGTGGCGACACTAGCCGTCCGGAGCCCCGGAGCCACGGCATCTCGGGCCCTGTTCGCCGACAGCGGATTTGCGAGCCTCTCAGGCTTCGGCAGCAGCCTTGAGCCCGGCGACGGTGCGCGCCATTCCCTGCTCGAGCTCGTCGGCGTGCTCGGTGCTGCCACCGAGGAAGGCGGGCGCGAAGAGCTTGCTCGTCAGCGTGACCCCCGACGGCACCGGCCGCCGGTGTACGACGTGGGTGCCCCCCTCGACCGGCTCGAGCTCCCAGATCCACTGGGCCCCGCTGGACTTGGTGTCCCACACCAGCCGACGTCCGGTCTCGACAGCGGCGACGACCGACCTGGTCGGCCAGACGATGGCCTTGCGACGGTTGATCCCGAGGTACCACTGGCCGACGCGCAGCCCGCCCCGCTTCAGCGGCACCATCTTCACCAGCTCCGGGCTCCACTGCGGCAGCTGGGAGAGGTCGGTCAGGAGCTCCCAGACCCGGTCCGGCGATGCGTTCAAGGTCGCTTCCGCGCGGAGCTCGCGGTCGGCAGTTGCTTCAGTCACCTGCTGATGGTGGCAGAACCGGCGGAGGTCAGGCGAGCCATCTCTTCAGCGCGGACAGCACCTCGGGATGGTTGAGGATGCCGAAGTGATCGGTGCGCCCGACGTGCAGGCTCTCTGCGTCCGGGAACAGCTCGGCGCCGCGTCGGTCGCGGCCCACGGCGGACCGGGGCCGGACCAGGTAGTCGCCCACGATCGACCCGACCGGGTGCCGGGCGGACTCGGTGACGGTCGCGGCCACCAGCCGGTAGCGCGCTTCCTTCAGGGGCGGCAGCGCGTCGACGTACCCGTCGACCAGGTCGCGAACGCCCTCGGACCGCTTGTCGAGGATCCGCCCGAACGGGGAGGTCTCGGGCAGCAGGCCGAGCAGCCGGCTCCCGTGGCCGATGCCCCACGCGATCGGCGCACCGCGGTGCGGGGCCCCGAGGGTGACCACGTCCGTCACCCGGTCCGCCCAGGCTCGTCGGCGGCCTTCGAGCGCGAGCACGTTGAGCGCGGCCCTCATGATCAGCCCGCCCATGGAGTGTCCGACGAGCGCGATCCGTTCGACCTCGACCGGCCACGACGCGACCACGTCGCGCAGCAGCGCGGCGAGCGCGACGCCGTTCTCCCGGATCGGGAGGCCGGTGTTGGCGCGGAGGTAGACCGGGGTCCATCCCTCCTCGGCGAGCGCTTCGCCGTACGTCGTGCCGGTGCGCTCGCGGTGGAGACGCCAGTACGACTCGTTCTCACAGAGGCCGTGCAGGAAGACGACCAGCCGGCCGGTCGCAGTGGGGAACGCGGCGTCGAGGTCGGCGGGGGTGGCCGGTACGTCGTGGCCGGCGGCCCGGACGGCCATCGGGATGGCCAGCTGGGGCCGCTCGCGGAGCAGCTCGTCGCCGATCAGCCCGTTGACCGCGGACGACACGAACCGGCCGCGCGCCCCTTGCTCGAGCCGCGGGCCGACCCCGGTCGCGGCCAGCTTGTCGAGGCCGGCGCCGCCCTTGCGCAGGGCGAAGCCGAGCCCGCCGTAGATCGCGCCGGCGACGCCGCGGTGAACCGACTCGACCGGATCCGCGGCGGACCCGAGACCCAACCGGGCGACCCCGTGCACCCGGCGGGAGATCGCGTCGTGGGTGTCGCGGGCGGAGCCGACGAGCAGCTCGTCGGTGACTGCGGCGAGCAGCGAGAGCGCGTCGATGACCGATGCGCCAGGAACGGGAGGTGGCGCGGTGTCCATGCGCCACACCATAACGCCTCAGTGCACAGTTGTGCACCGAGGCGTCATCGGCGTGTCAGTCCTCGGTCGGAGCCTCGTCCGCGGCGTCCGCGTCGGCGTCTGCTCGACGGCGGCGGGCTCGACCGCGGCCTCGGCCTCCGGGTCACCGATGGTCCCGTCGGGAAGGAGGTTCTTCAGCTCGATGACGTTGCCGGAGGCGTCCTTGACGACCGCGCCTCTCGACCAGCTGCGCGAGCGCCTTGCCGCGACGGATCTCCTGCACCATCTCGGGCACGTGGTTGTGCTCGAGCATGTGGTTGACGAACTCCTGCGGGTCCTGGCCGGACTGCTGGGCACGCCGCACCATGTGCTGGGTCAGCTCGCCCTGGTCGACGCCGATCTCGCCCTTGTCGGCGATCTCGTCGAGCAGGAACTGGGCGGCGACCGCGTCGCGGACCCGGCGGTCGAGGTCGGCCTCGAACTCCTCCTGGGTCTGGCCCTCTTCCTCGAGGTAGGCGTCCAGGGTCATCCCGGCGTAGGACAGCTGCTGCTCGACGCTCTCGCGACGGGCGTTGAGCTCCTCGGTGACGAGGGTCTCGGGCAGCGGGATCTCGACCTTCTCCAGCAGCGCCTCGAGTACGGCGTCGCGGGCGGCCGCGGCCTGCTCGAGCCGCTTGCCGCGGGTCAGCCGCTCGCGGACGTCGCCCTCGAGCTCGGCGAAGGTGTCGAACTCGGAGGCCATCTGCGCGAAGTCGTCGTCGAGGTCGGGGAGCTCCTGCTCCTGGACCTGGCTGACGGCGACGGCCACCTCGACGTCCTCGCCGACCAGGTCGCCGTTGACGAGCTGGGAGGTGAAGGTCTTCTCCTCGCCGGCGGACACGCCGACGAGCGCGTCGTCGAGACCGTCGATCATGCCGCCGCGGCCGACCTGGTAGGAGAAGCCGGAGATCTCAGCGCCCTCGACGGCCTCGCCGTCCTTGGTCGCCTTGAGGTCCAGGACGACGAAGTCGCCGTCCTGAGCCGGGCGCTCGACGTCGATGAGCGTGCCGAACCGGCCGCGCAGCGCGTCGACCTGCTCGGTCACGTCGTCGTCGGACACCTCGACGTCCTCGACCGACGCCTCGAGGCCCTCGGTGTCGGGCAGCGAGATCTCGGGCTTGATGTCGACCTCGGCGGTGAACTCGAGGGGGCCGTCGTCGTCGTACTTGACGACCTCGACCTCGGGCTGCGCGAGCGGGACCAGGTCGTTGGCCTGGAGCGCCTCGACGTACTTGGTCCCGAGGACGTCGTTGAGGGCCTCCTCGCGGGCGGCACCCGGGAACTGGCGCTCGATGATCGCGGGCGGCACCTTCCCCTTGCGGAATCCGGGGATGTTGATCTGCTGCGCGATCTTCTGGTACGCCGCGTCGAGGCTCGGCTTGAGCTCCTCGAAGGGCACCTCGACAGTCAGCTTGGCCCTGGTCGGGCTCAAGGTCTCGACGGCGCTCTTCACAGGCTTGTTCTCCTTCATGGATATGAGTGATGCGTCGGGGCGACAGGACTCGAACCTGCGATCTCCTGCTCCCAAAGCAGGCGCGCTAGCCACTACGCTACGCCCCGCCAAGAGGCTTCCGACGAGGCGCTGGAGCCACTCGAAAAGTGGTCCCGGCAAGCCCGACAGAGGCTCCTTGGAGCGGATGACGGGAATCGAACCCGCGTAGCCAGTTTGGAAGACTGGGGCTCTACCATTGAGCTACATCCGCGCACGTGCAAACGCGGGTGTCATGGTGCCACACGGTGGTCCGCCCGCCCCAACTGAGCGGCCCTCGTGGACGCGGGTCAGCGGCGGTGGACGAGCAGGAGAGCCCGGTCGTCGTCGCGCGAGCCGACCTTGGCGGCCAGCCGCTCGGCGAGCCCGTCGAACGAGCGGCGGAAGAGCTGCTCGGCGACGCCCAGCATCTCGTCGATGCCGAGCTCGATGTCGCGGCGGGGCTCCTCGACCATGCCGTCGGTGTAGAGGAGCAGCGCATCGCCCGAGCTGAGCCGGCCGCGCGCCGGCTCGTAGGAGACCCCGTCGATCAGGCCGAGCACCGGTCCCTCGGTCTTGATCACCCGCCAGCGCCCGGAGCCGGCGGACCGCTGGACGGGCGGCGGGTGACCTGCCGTGCGCAGCTCGTAGTCACCGGTCACCAGGTCCAGCGAGAGGTGCACCGCGGTGGCGAAGCCCTCCTCCCAGTCGCGCTGCAGGAGGTAGTCGTTGGCCGCGGGCAGGAAGCGGTACGGCGGGAGCGCGCCGAGCAGGCCGCCCATCGCCCCGGAGAGCTGGAGCGCCCGGGTGCCCGCCGCTTCGCCCTTGCCGGACACGTCGACCACCGCGACCTCGAGCCGGGTGCCCTCCGACCGCGTCGTGGCGACGACGAAGTCGCCGGCGAACGGCGACCCGCCCGCCGACGACAGGGCGGACTCGACCAGCCAGTTCGCCGGCAGCTTCGGGATCGTTCCCTGCGCCATGATCCGGTCGCGCAGGTCGACGAGCATCGACTCGCCCCGCCGGCCGCCGATCCCGAGACGCTCCGCCGCAGACTGATGATCAGGACGAAGATGCAGACCCCGAGCAGGATCGCGATCGCGGCGATGGTGCGCGGGGTGTAGTCCGGCTGCAGGGCACCGGCCGTCGCCACCATCACGATCACGAACGCCACGAACCAGAGCAGCGTCCGCGGCCGCAGCACCAGCGCCCCCACCAGGAGCGGGACGTTGAGGGCGGTGAACGGGAACCGCTCGGGCATGATCGCGACTCCGAGCACGATCGCCGCCGTGAGCAGGACCAGTGCGAGAGCCACGGAGTTCTCGGTGGCCAGCAGTCGTGCGACGCGCCCTCTCACGATGACCGCGCCCGGGATCGGAACGCCGGCTGGCAGCGGCTGCACCAGAAGAGGTTGCGGCCCGCCGAGCACGGTGGTGCTGACCGCCCGACCGCAGACGTGGCAGGGCTGACCGGTACGCCGGTAGACGTACACCTCTCCACCGTGGTCGTCGGCCCGCGGCGGACGGCCCATCGCCTCGGGCTCGTGCTCGGGACGCACGGTGTCGATCGTGCCGGTGCGCACGCCCTCGCCCATCAGGACGACCAGGTCGTCCCACATCGCCTGCCACTGGCCGGACCGAAGAGTCCGTCCCGGTCGCAGCGGGTGGATCCGGTGCCGGAACAACAGCTCGGCCCGGTAGACGTTGCCCACCCCAGCGACGACGGCCTGATCCATCAGCAGCGTCCCGATCGGGGCCGCGCTGCGACTGATCCGCGCCCACGCGCGATCCGGGACGGCGTCCGGGCGGAGCGGGTCGGGGCCGATGCGCGCCACGACGGCGTCGCGCTCGGCCGTCGTGACCAGCGCGCAGGTCGTGGCGCCACGGAGGTCGGCGTACGCCTTGCCGTCGACGCGGACCAGCCGCAGCCGTACCTCTCCGACCGGCGCCGGTACGTCGGGCACCAGGTCGTGGACGTCGAACGTGCCGTAGAGGCCGAGGTGGACGTGGATGTAGCGGTCGTCGCCGAACCCGATGAAGAGGTGCTTGCCCCAGGTCTCGGCGTCGCGCACCTCGGCACCGTCGAGTCGGGCGGCCGAGTCAGCGAACCGGCCCTGGGGGCTGCCGACCCGCACCTGCTGGTCGCCGAACACCTCCGTGATCTGCCGGGCCAGCCGGTGGAGGGTGTGGCCCTCAGGCACGGTCCCGGGCCTAAGCATCGGGGCCGGCCCGCCAGGGGCTGACTGGCCGAGGCGGGCAGCGGGGGCAGCTCACCGGTCGACTCGTACGACGACATCTGGCCGATCCGTCGTACGTGCCGTTCGTCGCCCGGGAACGGCGTCGTGAGGAAGACCTCCACCAGTCGGGTCATCTCGTCGAGCGAGTGCATCCGGCCGCCGACGGCGACCACCCACGCGTCGTTGTGCTCGCGGGCCAGGGACGCGGTGTCCTCCGACCAGGCGAGCGCGGCCCGGATCCCGCGCACCTTGTTGGCGGCGATCTGCTCGCCGTTGCCCGAGCCGCCGATCACCACACCGAGGCTGTCGAGCCCGGCAGCGCGGTCGGCCGCCACGCCCTCGGCCGCCCGCAGGCAGAAGACGGGGTAGTCGTCGACGGCGTCATAGACGAAGGGGCCGTGGTCGACCGGCTCGTATCCGTGCTCGGTGAGCCACCCGATCAGGTGGCTCTTGAGCTCCAGGCCGGCGTGATCACAACCGAGATGCACGCGCATGGCGCACATCCTTTCAGAAGTGGTGCAGCCGACGAGCAGCTTCGGCGACGGAGCCGCTCATCGACGGATAGACCGTGAACGCCTGAGCGAGCTGGTCGGCCGTGATCGACTCCGCGACCGCCAGGGACACCGGGTGGATCAGCTCGCTCGCGCGGGGTCCGACGACGACTCCACCGACGACGATGCCGGTGCCCGGCCGGCAGAAGAGCTTGACGAAACCGTCCTGGACGCCCTGCATCTTCGCGCGGGCGTTGCCGCTCAGCGGCAGCATCACCGACTCGGCCTGGATCTCGCCGGCGTCGATCGCCCGCTGGGACCAGCCCACGGTCGCGATCTCGGGGGCGGTGAAGACGTTGGACGACACCTGCTTGAGGTCGAGCGGCGCCACGGCGTCGCCGAGGAAGTGCCACATCGCGATCCGGCCCTGCATGGCAGCGACCGACGCCAGCATCAGGACGCCGGTGCAGTCGCCGGCCGCGTAGACGCCGCGCGCCGACGTACGCGACACCCGGTCGACCTTGACGAAGCCGCCGTCGTCGAGCACGACCCCCGACTCGTCCAGGCCGACGCCGGAGGTGTTCGGCACGGAGCCGAGCGCGAGGATGCAGTGCGAGCCCTGGACCTCGCGGCCGTCGGTGAGCCGCACGGTCACGACGTCGCCCGCACGGGTGACCGACTCCATCCGCGACTGTCCCAGCACCTTCATGCCGCGGCGGGTGAGGACGTCCTCGAGTACCTGCGCCGCGTCGGCGTCCTCGCCGGGGAGGACCCGGTCGCGGGACGACACGAGCGTGACCGGGATGCCGAGCGCGAGGTACGCACTGGCGAACTCGGCGCCCGTCACGCCGGACCCGACCACGATCAGCTCGGTGGGCACCTCGGTGAGGTCGTAGACCTGCTCCCAGGTCAGGATCCGCTCCCCGTCGGGTACGGCGCTCGGCAGCGTCCGCGGCGCGGCACCGGTCGCCACCAGGACGGCGTCGGCCGTGAGCGTCTCCGTGCCACCGTCGACGAGCTCGGCGACCACGGTGCTCGGGCCGTCCAACCGTCCACGACCGCGGACGACGCGCACTCCGTCGCGCTCGAGCCGCCGCGCGATGTCGCCGGACTGGTCGGCCGCCAGCCGCTTGACCCGGGCGTTGACCCTGCCGAGGTCGACCTCGAGCGTCGTCACGAGGTCACCCTGGTGGTCGCGGGACTCGATGCCGAGCTCGGCGGCCTCGGCCATGTCGGTCATCAGCTCGGCGGTCGCGATCAGGGTCTTGCTCGGGACGCAGTCGGTCAGTACGGCGGAGCCACCCAGTCCGTCGGTGTCGACGACGGTGACCTCGGCGCCGAGCTGGGCCGCGACCAGCCCCGACTCGTACCCACCGGGACCGCCGCCGATGATCACCACGCGAGACATGGCGTCCTCAGAGGTTGATCATGTGACCGGCGATGCCCTCGATGGCTTCCTTCATCGCCTCGGACAGCGTGGGGTGCGCGAAGACGTTGCGCGCGACCTCGTCGGCGGTGAGGTCCCACTGCTGCGCGAGCGTCAGCGCCGGCAGCAGCTCGGTGACCTCCGGTCCGATCATGTGTGCTCCGAGGATCTCGTTGTGCTCGGCGTCGGCGACGATCTTCACGAAGCCGACGCCCTCGGCCATGCCCCGTGCCTTGCCGTTGGCGGAGAAGGGGAAGGACGACGTCTTCACGTCGTACCCCTTCTCCTTGGCCTGCGCCTCGGAGTAGCCGAAGGAGGCGATCTGCGGCTGGCAGAAGGTCGCCCGCGGGATCATGTCGAAGTTGATCTCCATGGTCTCGGCGTCGGCGATCGTCTCCGCCGCGACCACGCCCATGGCTTCGGCGGTGTGCGCCAGCATCAGCTTGCCGGTGCAGTCGCCGATGGCGTAGACGCCGTCGACGTTGGTGCGGCCACGCTCGTCGACCGCGATCGCGCCGCGCTCGGTGAGCTCGACGCCGGCAGCGTCGCGGCCGAAGCCCTCGACCCGCGGCGCGAAGCCGAACGCCGCGAGGAACTTGTCGGCCTCGATCACGTTCTCCTCGCCACCGTCGGCGGGAGCGATGGTCACCTTCACCCCGGAGCCGGTGTCCTCGACCTTCTTCACCGCGGTCGAGGTCAGCACCTTGACGCCGAGCTTCTTGTACTGGCGGGCGAGCTCCTTGGACACGTCGGCGTCCTCGGTGGGCACCATCCGGTCGAGGTACTCGACGATGGTGACGTCGACACCGAAGTTCTTGAGGACGTACGCGAACTCGACGCCGATCGCGCCGGAGCCGCCGATGACGATCGAGCCGGGCAGCTGGTCGGTGAGGATCTGCTCCTCGTAGGTGACGACGTTCTCGCTCAGCTCGACACCGGGCACCAGCCGCACCGAGGCGCCGGTCGCGATGATCAGGTTGTCGAAGTCGTACGACGTCGTCTGGCCGTCCTTCTCCACGTCGATCGCCTTCGGCCCGGTGAGCGTGCCCCAGCCGTCGATCTCGGTGATCTTGTTCTTCTTCATCAGGTAGTGGACGCCCTTGGCGCTGGCATCGGCCACGCTCCGGCTGCGCTTGTGGGTCACGCCGAAGTCCATCGTCGCGTCACCGGAGATGCCGAACGTGTCCTTCTCCTGCGTGATGATGTGCGCGATCTCGGCGTTGCGCAGCAGCGCCTTCGACGGGATGCATCCGACGTTGAGACAGACACCGCCCCAGTACTTCTCCTCCACCACGGCGACGGACTTGCCGAGCTGGGCGGCGCGGATGGCGGCGACGTAGCCACCGGGGCCGGCGCCGAGAACGAGGACATCGAAGTGGGTCACGGGTGGAGCCTACTAACCTGACCCCGTGCCGACTTACGCCGCTTACGGGACGAACCTCCACCCGGGGCGGATGGTCGAGCGATGCCCCCACTCGCCGCTCCAGACGACCGGGTGGCTCACGGGGTGGCGACTCACCTTCGGCGGCGAGGAGCACGGCTGGGACGGCGCGCTCGCGACGATCGTCCAGGACCCGATCGAGCAGGTGTTCGTCGCGCTCTACGACGTGAGTCCGCAGGACGAGCCGCTGCTCGACGAGTGGGAGTCCGCCGACTCCGGCCTCTACCGGAAGACGAAGGTCCGGGTCGCGACGCTGACCGGCTCGGTGGTGGCGTGGACCTACGTGCTCGACGCCTACGAGGGCGGCCTGCCCTCGGCGTCGTACCTCGGCGTGCTCGCCAACGCCGCCGAGGCCGCGGACGCGCCCGACGACTACGTCGCCGCGCTGCGGCGCCGGCCCTGCCGATCGACCGGCCTGTAACCCGTTCCACCTCGGGCTCGTTGAGCGATCGTGCCTTCACTGACCCGCCTGCTCGTCGCCTCGTCCTGCGGCGTCGCCGCGCTCGCCGCGTTCGTCGTACCGACCACGAGTGCACCCGCCACGCCCGCGACTCCACCCGTGAGCGCCCGACGCGGCTGACCTCGCACCCGCGCCCGGCTCCCGCGCGCCCGCTCCCGCGGGCCTGCGCGACGTCATGTGGGTCGGCAACAACTGGGACGGCACCGCCAGCATCGTCGACGCCCACTCGTTCGAGGTCCTCAAGCGAGGGGTCAACCTGATCCCGGACAAGCGCCAGGAGAACAACGCGATCCTGGCCAACCCGGTGAAGCTGGCGCTCTTCCTCGCGATCCGGGTCGGACCCGGGCGAGGGTCATGACCAGTTCGTCGACGACATGTTCACGACCCGCGACGGCCGCTACCTGGCCGTGTCGCGCCCGAGCTTCGCCGACGTCGTCTGGATCGACATCCGCCGCGCGACGCTCGGCCTTCCGGACCCGATCGTCCGCGAGCAGCAGATGGACGGCTTCCGCACCGACCACATGGGCCTGTCCCCCGACGGTCTGCGGCTCCTCGTCTCGGACTCCACGTCGAGCCAGGTCATCGAGTACGCCATGGTCGACCAGACGCTCGCCGACGGGACCGAGGTCAAGATGGGCGACCGGCTGCGTACCTTCCCCACCGGCGAGACCCCGCACGAGAGCAACTACACCAAGAACGGCGGCCGGATCTTCCACGCCTCGATCGGCAAGGTCTACACGCCTGGTGACGGCACGGCCGCGCTCGACGCCCTCTTCGACCCGTTGTCCGACCCGATCAAGGGCGACCGGTGGTTCCAGATCGTGCGCAACCGCAACTTCAAGATCCTCAAGCGCTGGGAGATCGGCCACGAGCTCGAGGAGGCCGGCTTCCCGCACATGAGCAGCGCCGTACGCCCGATGGCGATCGCACCCGGCTCGCGCTACGTCTACTTCCAGGTCTCCTTCTTCCACGGCTACGTCAAGTTCGACACTGAGGCGCCGGACCTCAACGGCACGACGGACTACACGCTCGACGGCGTGCCCGAGCCGACCACCGGCCGGGTGCTCGGCATCGTCGACCTGCAGAACCGGGTGCCGACGATGCCGCGCGACCTCTACGTCAACGACTCGGCCCACCACGGCCTCTCGATCAACCGGCGCGGCACCAAGCTCTGCGTGGCCGGCACCATGGACGACTACGCCGCGCTGGTCGACGTGGCCACCGAGGAGGCCACGTACTACGACGAGGAGACCACCGGCCACGACTACGGCAAGCCGTACTGGACGACGGAGGGCCTCAGCGACACCTGCTGGATCTCGTTGAGCGAGAGCGACTCGGTCGCGGTGCTCGACACCAACACCGGCGAGGAGCTCGCGTTCCGGGCGGTCGGCAACCACCCGCAGCGGATCCGGCACGGCTACGTCGAGGAGTTGCTCATCGCCGACTGGTGAGCGGTTAACCTCCTCTTCGTGACCGACGCGCCCTCGCCGTACGACCTCGCCCAGCAGGCCGCCGCCCGCATCGCCGACCTGACCGGCATCGCCCGGCACGACATCGCGCTGGTGCTCGGCTCCGGGTGGCTCCCGGCCGCCGAGATGCTCGGTGAGACCACCGCCGAGATCGACGCGACCGACGTACCCGGGTTCGGCGCGGCCGCCGTGGTCGGCCACTCCGGCAAGATCCGCTCGGTCACCATGCCGAGCGACGAGGGCGACCGCCAGCTGCTGGTCTTCCTGAGCCGCACCCACTACTACGAAGGACGTGGCGTGGCGGCCGTCGTCCACGGCGTGCGTACGGCGGCCGCGGCCGGGTGTCGCGCGATCGTGCTCACCAACGGGTGCGGCGGGCTCAAGGAGACCTGGACGCCCGGGACGCCGGTGCTGATCAGCGACCACATCAACCTGACCGGTCGGTCTCCGATCGTCGGCGCGAACTTCGTCGACCTCACCGACCTCTACTCGGCGCGGCTGCGCGAGATCTGCCAGGAGATCGACCCCTCGCTCGACGAGGGCGTCTACGTGCAGTTCCCCGGGCCGCACTACGAGACCCCGGCCGAGATCGGGATGGTGCGCGCGATCGGCGGTCACCTCGCCGGCATGAGCACCACGCTCGAGGCGATCGCGGCCCGCGAGGCCGGCATGGAGATCCTCGGCATCAGCCTGGTGACCAACCTCGCCGCCGGCATGAGCGGGGAGCCGCTCGACCACGCCGAGGTGCTCGACGCCGGGCGCGCCGCCGCCACCCGGATGGGCGAGCTGCTCACCCGGGTCGTGCCCCGGATCTGACGAACCGCCGGCCGACCCGCTCGAGGAGCTCGGCCAGCTCGTCCGGTCCCTCGACCGTGAACGCGCAGTCGAGGTTCGCGAGGATCATCACCGGCCAGTCGAAGGAGTCGGTGTTGAGCGTCATCCGGCACTCCCCGTCGGCGATCGGCTCGACCGAGCCCCACCGCCCCATCAGCGCCTCGACCTCGTCGGCGGGAGCGGCCAGCCGGACCCGCACCTGGTGCCGCTGCGGCTGCGACCGCAGTCCGTCGCGGACGAACGCGACGGCGTCACCACCCGGCACCTCCCGCGGCCGGAACCGCTGGCCGGTCAGCCGGGGCGTCCCGCTCACCCGGTCGATCCGGAAGGTCCGCCAGTCCTGACGGTCGCGGTCGTAGGCGACGAGGTACCACCGGCGACCGAGGTTGACCAGCCGGTGCGGCTCCACCCGACGGCCGCTGGCGGTGCCGTCGGCGGCGGTGTAGTCGAAAGCCACGGCCTCGTCGTCGCGGCACGCCTGGGCGACGGTGGTCAGGACCCCGGCGTCGAGGACCGGTCCACCCGACCAGGGCGTGCCGTCCGTCTGCGTCTTGAGGGCGTCCATCCGGCGGCGCAGCCGCGGCGGCATCAGCGCGATCACCTTGGTCAGCGCCTGGATCGACGTCTCCTCGATCCCGCCCACCCCGTTGACGCTGCCACCGGCCGTGGACCGCAGGCCGACGGCGATCGCGACGGCCTCGTCGTCCTCGAGGAGCAGCGGCGGGAGGTTCGACCCGGCCCGCAGCTGATAGCCGCCGGCGACGCCACGGACCGCGTCGACGTCGTACCCGAGGTCGCGGAGCCGGTCGACGTCGCGCCGCAACGTGCGAGGGCTCACCTCGAGCCGCTCGGACAGCTCCCCTCCCGACCAGAACCGATGGGTCTGCAGGAGGGACAACAGCCGCAGCATCCGCGTGCTCGTACTCATGTCTCCACCTTGATTTCTATTGCGGTCATAACCTGACCGCAATCGTTCCTAGCGTAGTGGTCATGACCCACCACAACGAGACTGACCAGCAACGGGTCGGTGATCCGCACCGTCGGGCTCACCCGTCACTACACGCGCAACAAGCAGACGATCGAGGCCGTTCGCGGGCTCGACCTGGAGATCGCGCCCGGCGAGCTGGTCGCGTTCCTCGGCCCCAACGGCGCCGGGAAGTCCACCACCCTGCGGATGCTGACCACGCTGATCGCGCCGACCGCGGGCACCGCCGAGGTCGCCGGCTTCGACGTCACCCGCGACCGGGCCGCGGTCCGGCGCTCGATCGGGTACGTCGGGCAGGGCAACGCCGCCGGTCACCAGTACCGCGGCCGTGACGAGCTGATCAGCCAGGCCCGCGCCCACGGCCTGTCCCGCCGCGACGCGCGGGCCCGGACCGACGAGCTGCTCGAGGCCTTCGACCTCACCGAGCACGCCGACCGGCCGGTGTCCCAGCTCTCGGGCGGTCAGCGGCGCCGGCTCGACGTCGCGATCGGGCTGGTGCAGGAGCCGGCGATCCTCTTCCTGGACGAGCCTTCGACCGGGCTCGACCCGCAGAACCGGGTGAACCTCCAGGAGCAGGTACGGCGGCTCAACGCCGAGCTGGGCACCACGATCGTGCTCACGACCCACTACCTCGAGGAGGCCGACGCGCTCGCGGGTCGGGTGATCGTCATCGACCACGGCCGGATGATCGCCGACGACACCGCGGCCGCGCTGAAGTCCTCGCTCGGCGACCTGGTGTCGCTCGAGTTCCGCACCACCGCCGACGCGATGGCCGGCGCCGCCGGTGCCGACCGGATCCCGGGCGCCCACGTCACGGTGACCGACACCAGCGTCAGCGTGCGCGCGCCGTTCGGTCGCGACGCGGCTCCCGGCCTGGTCGCCGAGCTCGCGGCCGCCGGGACGCCCGTCACCCGGCTGGAGGTCGTCGGGCCGACGCTCGACGACGTCTTCCTCAACCTCACCGGCCGCAGCCTGCGTGAGTCCAACGAGACGACCGGCCCCATCGACGCAGCCTCAACGCGACGGCCGGCGACGAGCACAAGGAGAAGCAGCATGACCATCGAGATCACCCAGGTCCGCGACATCGCCGCCTCGGCGACCGCGGTCCGCCGTACCCCGGTCGCGGCCGCGCCGGTCGGGATCCTGGCCGACATCCGCAACGTGTTCGTCCGCGAGCTGATGCCGGTGCTCCGCAACCCGGCCTCCGTGCTGTTCGCGATGGTCCAGCCGCTGGTGTTCCTCGCGCTGTTCGCGCCGCTGCTCCCCGACACCGAGACCGGCTCGGCCCTGCAGTGGTTCGTGCCGGGGATCGTGTCGATGACCGCGCTGATGAGCGCCTCGTTCACCGGTGCGAACCTCAGCGAGGAGATCATCAGTGGCTCCTTCGAGCGGCTCCTCGTGTCGCCGGTACGACGCTCGGCGCTGATGATCGGCAAGTCGCTGCGGGAGATGGTGCCGCTCGTCCTCCAGACCCTGGTGATCGTGGTCGCCGTGGCGCCGTTCGCCTTCGACGTCCACGTCGTCGGCATCGTCGGCGGCATCGCGGTGCTGGTGCCCTTCAGCGTCGGCCTCGGCGCGCTGAGCCTGGCGCTGGCCGTGGCCGCCAAGGACCAGGCGTGGGTGTTCTGGACCGTGCAGCAGACGGCGATCTTCCCGCTGCTCCTGCTGGCCGGCGTCCTGCTCCCCCTCGACGGAGCGCCGGGCTGGCTGCAGACCGCCGCCGACCTCAACCCGCTGCGCTACATCGTCGACGCCGAGCGGGCGCTGTTCGCCGGCGACTACCCGATGGACACCATCGCGGCGGGCGTCGCCGGGTCGCTGGTGGTCGGTGTCTTCGGCCTGTGGGTCGGCGTCCGGGCGATGAACCGCGCCAGCTGACCGCGAAGTCGCACGGTTCGTCCCCGAGTCGCACGTTCGTCCCCGAGCGCACTTCGCCCCGAACCGTGCGACTTCGCGGTCAGCGGGGTGGGGCAGGCGGCCGAAGACCCGGTTGCACCCGCGCGCCGACGCACCGCGAGAGCACCTTCGTGCGGTGGGTCAGCTGGCGCCGGATCGCGCGGTAGTCGCGGTCCCAGAAGCGGTTGCGCAGGGCGTAGGGGTCGCGCTGCCGGTCGAAGAGGAGGCCGGTGCCGGGCTTGCCCGCCCGGTAGCCGAACAGGTAGCGGGGCGTGGTGACACCGCGGTAGTCCCAGCCCGGGGTGTCGTCGGCGATCTGGTCGCCGGTCTGCACCAGGATCGTGTCGCGAGCCTGCCCGCGGTCGCCGTCGCGGAGCCGCTCGATGCTGAGACCGTCGAGCCGGTGCCCGGGCGTCGCGCCCGCCCAGTCCACGACGGTCGCGACCAGGTCGACCAGGCTGACCGGGACGTCCTCGACCGTGCCCGGCGCGAAGCCCGGCCCCCGGATCACGAGCGGCACGTCGAGGATCTCGTCGAAGAGGTAGTTCTTGGATGCGAGCCGGTGCTCTCCGAGCGCGTAGCCGTTGTCGGACGTGAAGACGATGTAGGTGTTGTCGAGCTCGCCCAGCCGGTCCAGCTGCCGCGACCGTCGCGGCCACCGCGTCGTCGACCGAGCGGAGTGATCGCACTCGCGCGTGGAACAGCGCCGCCATGCGCTTCCGGCTGACCTTCTGCATCCGCAGGCCGCGCGGCAGGTCGCCGATCCGCTGCTCGTTGAACGAAGGATTGTCGAAGGAGGGCGGCCGCACGCCGCGGTAGGCGTCGTCGTACTTGTGCTGCCACCGCGGCAGGTGCGGCCGGGTGAGCGTCACGTGCGGCGCCACGTGGTTGATGACGGTGAAGAACGGCGCCGGGCCGTCGGCGAACCGGCGGAACGCGTCGCCGCTCCGCTCGGTCATGGTCTCCGTGACGTACTCGTGGTGGACCCGGTCGCCGTTGAAGAAGCGGGCCCACCGGTAGGAGTAGATCCCCCGCATCTGGGCGTCCCAGATGGTCCAGCCGGCCGGCTCGTACCGGGGGCGCTGGCGCTCGTAGCCGTTGAGGAACTTGCCGTGGTACGACGTCCGGTAGCCCGCCGCCTGCAGCCACCTGCCGATGTTGTCGTCCGGGTTGCGCAGCCGCTTGGCGCCGCCCCAGTGGCCGGTGTTGTGCCGGACCCCGTTGTTCTGGCCGTACTGCCCGCTGACCAGCTCGGCCCGCGCCGGGCAGCACATCGGGTGCGGCGAGATCGCGTTGCTGAAGCGCACGCCTCTGTCGACCAGCAGCCGCCGCGTCTTCGGGAGGTAGCGCAGCTCGTCGGCCCGCATGTCGTCGGTGATGATGATGACGACGTTCGGCCGCCCCGTGCGGGCCCGGTCGGTCGGCGCCGAGACGCTGGGGTCGTCGGCGACGGCGAGCGCGCTCGTCAGCATCGCTACGGCCACGAGCATCGCCGCGACGACTGCCCCCCTGGTCCCCCGCACGCGCTGAAACTAGCGGAGACTCCAAGCCCGGTGGGCAGGTGGGCGGAAGTCACTGCCACCCTGCAATGCCGCGCTCATCAGGCGCCCTGCGTCGCAAGACGGTGGCGGAGACCCTCCTCACAACCGCGCATCATCCGGTGGTGGTTCCAGCGCAGCAGCGGGCGGGCGACGTACGACGACACCGCCAGCGCGCCGGTCACCGCGACCTCCTGCTCGAAGTCGGTCCGGGTGCCGCCGTCGACCGGAGCCAGCGTCCAGCGCACCCAGCCGTCGAGGTCGCCGCTGACCGCGACCTCGAGCACCGGCGCCTCCCGCGAGACCGCGTCGAGGACCAGGTCGAGCGTGTAGGGCAACGCCGAACGGCACAGGACCCGCGCGGTGTCGGGGCCGAGCTTCGCCACCGCCAGCACCTGCGGCCACCACTCCGGGTAGCGCTCGAGGTCGAGCACCGTCTCGGCGACGTCAGCGACCGACGCGGGGGTCACCCATGACGCGGTGAAGGAGTACGACGCTCGCACCCGCCCATGATGCCCGCCTCAGCAGACGGAGGACGTGTCCTTCGTGAGCGCCGCGCCGTTCGGCGGCCGCTTGCCCTTGTTGAGGTCGTAGTTGCGCACCCAGTCGATGAGCATCGTGGTCTTCCGCATCTCGGTGGCACCCTTGCCGACCAGCCTCATCCGGACCGTCAGCGGCATCTTCGGGATCGCTTCCGAAGCCGCGAGGGACGCCTTCGCGGTCCCGTTGACGAACCAGGTGATCCGATTCCGGGTGATCTGGACGCCGTACAGGCGACCGTCACCCTCCCCGCGGGAGAACCCGGTCAGCGTCTTGCCCCACTCCGTGCTGCCGATGTCGACACCGACCCGGACGCTGCCGTCGCCGGGCACCGACCTGGCGATGGTCAGGCTGTAGGCCGGGCAGTCACCCGGCGCGGTGCCGTCGGGGACCAGCTCGACGACGAACCCGTAGTCGGCGCCCGCGCCCTCGTCGAGACGGAAGCGCTCCCGGAGCTCCCAGCGACCCAGCCGGGCCGGCTTGCCCTCGAGGGTCATCGTCGTGGTCCCGCGGTCGTCGGCCCCGTCGTAACGCTCGCCGCTGTGGAACTCGACACCGCCGCCCCACTTGACGACCCGCCCGGTGCCGTCGCTCGAGTCCTGCCAGCCACCGCCGCGGATGTCCGCGCCGCGGTAGGGGCCGCTGCTCGAGCGACTCTCCGAACTCCCAAGCGAAGTCCCACTGCATCGTGCGCCACTGGTACCGCTGCGCGGCCGTGGTCCCGTCGCCCGCCCGGGCCGTTGTGTCGCTCGGCGCCTCGGCTGTGCCCGGTGCAAGGGTGGCCGGGCCGATCACGAGCGCGGTCGCCAGTGCGGCGAGGCGGAGGGTGAAGCCCGTCGTACCCATCAGCCCTCACCCCGCTTCGGGTCGGGCGTGATGACCGTCACCCGTTGTGGCAGCTCGGTGTAGATGCCGTCGTCGCTCACGGTGTAGACGGCGTACTTGAAGGTCCAGGACGAGTAAACCGTGTAGTCGGTGTACGACGTCGCGCCGCCCGGGATGGTCGCCAGGACGTGGCTGGGGTTGCCTGCGGTCGGCTGGGGTGCTCCGGCCCCCTCGGTGCGCGCGATGACGATCTTGTCGCGCTCCGGATCGGCGGGGAGCGCCCAGCTCAGCTTGACCGACCGCCGTCTCGTCGGCGTCGAGGCCGCGCACCGGCAGCGGGCGCCGAACGACCTCGAGGTAGAAGGGCACGGACGGGAACCAGCCGACCCGGTCGCCGTCCCCGGTCCAGTCCTCCATCACCACCCGGTAGACCTCGGTCCCCGGAACCCCGCGGGCCTCCTCGCCGAAGTTCAGCCGTCCGTCGCGACCGACCGTCCCCGTGATGCCGGTGGACTTCCACGCGTCGCCGCTGCGGACCTGGAGCGTGACCACGCGCCCGACCAGGATCGGCTTGGTCGGCTTCCCGCTCCGGTCGTGGTCGGCGGTGTCGACCGCGATCCGGAACTTCTCGCTCACCACGGCGAACCCACGCGGCAGAGGTACGTCGGCCGGGGTCGACTCGATCAGGGAGATGTCGGCGTCCTGGTGCTTGCTCTTGAACAGGTGAGCCGGCGTGTCCGCCTTCCGGCTGTGGAGGCGGAAGTAGACGTAGTTCATCGCCGGGGCGGGGAACTCGAAGCGGAACGAGCCGTCGCGGTTCGTCAGCCGGGTGAAGTTCTTCCCGGTCCTCGGGTCGATGACGTCGGCCCAGGCGGCAGACGGACTGCCTCGCCGCTGCAGGAAGATCCGCTGCTGGCCGCTGCCCATGTCGCCTGAGAAGACGACCAGCTGCCCGCCGTAGGAGTTGGCACCGGGCGTCACGCGCAGCGAGCCCCGCATGCTGCTGGCCTCGGTGCTCGACGGCAGGACGAAGAGAGCTGCGACGACAACGAGTGACCACGCCCCACAGGGCCGCGGATGTCAAGTGGCTGCGCCTGGATAGCGTGTTCATTCCACTCAGCAGGCTATGTAATCAGATCTGATCACGCAGTGGATTTCGCGAGATCTCGGTGCGATCGGTCCGAATGCGTGGCACTAGCGTGCCGTCCATGACCACGCCCGATGTCGACGTACTCCTCGCCCGCGCCCGCGCCTGGCTCGCCGAGGATCCCGACGAGCGGACCCGGGCCGAGCTGAGTGAGCTCGTCACGCGGATCGAGGACGGCGTGCCGGCCCCCGACAACGCTGACGTCGCCGACCTGGCCGACCGGTTCCGCGGCACGCTCGAGTTCGGTACGGCGGGCCTGCGGGGCGCGCTCGGTGCCGGCCCCAACCGGATGAACCGGGTCGTCGTCATCAGGGCGGCGGCCGGGCTGGCGGCGTACCTCCGCGACCACGGGGCGGGCGCCGGCAGCGCAGTCGTGATCGGCTACGACGCCCGCCACAACTCCGACGTCTTCGCCCAGGACACCGCCGAGGTGATGAGCGGCGCGGGGCTGACCCCGCTGGTCCTCCCCCGCCCGCTGCCGACGCCGCTGCTCGCTTTCGCGATCCGCGAGCTCGGCGCGGTCGCGGGGGTGATGGTGACGGCGAGCCACAACCCGCCCCAGGACAACGGCTACAAGGTCTACCTGGGCGACGGCAGCCAGATCGTGCCGCCGGCGGACGCCGAGATCGCGGCCGAGATCGAGGCGATCGGGACCCTGGCGTCGGTGCCGCGCGAGCCGATGGGTGAGACCGGCGGCCGGGTGCTGGGTGAGGACATCATCGACTCCTACCTCGACACCGTGGCCGGGCTCGCCGCCGACGGTCCGCGCGACCTCGCGATCGTCTACACGCCCTTGCACGGCGTCGGCGGCACCTCGGTGGTGCAGGTGCTCGAGACGGCCGGCTTCTCGTCGCCGCAGGTGGTCGAGGCGCAGGAGCAGCCCGACGCGGACTTCCCGACGGTGGCCTTCCCCAACCCGGAGGAGCCCGGGGCGATGGACCTCGCCCTCGCGCTCGCGGAGCGATCCGGCGCCGACATCGTCGTCGCCAACGACCCCGACGCCGACCGGTGCGCGGCCGCCATCCCCGGGCCGGACGGCTGGCGGATGCTGCGCGGCGACGAGGTCGGCGCCCTGCTGGCGACACACCTCCTGCAGCGCGGCAAGCGCGGCACCTACGCGACCTCGATCGTGTCGTCCTCGCTGCTCGGAAAGCTGGCCGCGGCCGCGCGCCAGAAGTACGTCGAGACGCTCACCGGCTTCAAGTGGATCGGCCGGCTGCCCGAAGCTCGCGTTCGGCTACGAGGAGGCACTCGGCTACTGCGTCGACCCCGAGCACGTGGCCGACAAGGACGGTGTTTCCGCGCTGCTCCTGCTGTGCGAGCTCGCCGCGGAGGCCAAGGCCGCCGGCCGCGGGTTGCAGGACCTGCTCGACGACATCGCGGTCGAGCACGGACTCCACGCGACCGACCAGGTCTCCGTGCGGGTGAGCGACCTCGGCGAGATCACGGCCGCGATGGCCCGGCTCCGGGAAGCGCCACCGGCGTCCCTCGGTGGCCTCGCAGTCGAACGCACCGAGGACCTCAGCGTCGGCTCCGACGCGCTGCCTCCGACCGACGGCCTGCGCTACTACCTCGCCGACGGGGCGCGGGTGATCGTTCGGCCGAGCGGCACCGAGCCCAAGCTCAAGTGCTACCTCGAGGTCGTCGTACCGGTGGCCGAGGGCAACGTCGACGCGGCCCGAGCGGCGGCGGCAACGACGCTGGCCGCGATGAAGACCGACTTCGCGACGGCGGCGGGGATCTAGCGGCGCGAACGCGTCCTAGACGAGCATCGTGACGACGACGGCGACCGAGAGGACGGCGAGGGCCGCGATCTCCGGCCACGCCCAGGTCCGCCGTACGTCGGCGGCGAGGGCCAGCTGCTCGTCGGAGTACATCTTGATCCCCTGCCGGTCGCGCGCGTCCTGGGCCTGCCGCTGGATCCGGCGCTCCACGATGCGCGCCGTACGAGAGTGCCGCGATCTCGATGCCGGTGACGTCCTGGCGCTGGTCGTCGCGCACGCCCTGCCGCCGGCTGCGGCTGATGCCGGCGTTGGTCAGGGTGCGGTCACCGACCCGGACCGCGAGCCACCGCCGGACCGCGATCTGCTCGATCGCCGCGAGCGGGATGCCCACCGTGTTGAGCGGGTTGCGGAGCACCAGCCGGTCGCCCGCGATCGCCACCTCCGGGCGGAGGATCGCCACCCAGATCACCACACCGATCAGCCCGCAGCCGGCGTACACCGCCGGGTGGTAGTCACCGCCGGCGCCGGTCACGCCGAGCAGGACGACCATGGCCACGGCCACCAGTCCGACCACTCCGACGATCCTGCTGCTCCAGACGGTGAACCGCTCGACCTGCTCGTCGCCCACTTCGTCTCCTCCTCCGATGGTTATCGTCTGACAACCACGCAAGCCTATGCTGGGGTAATGCCAGCCACCGCCTCAACGGAGTCGTCCCAGGGGCTCGCAGCGTACGCAGACGTCACGGCCAGCGAGGCTTCGCTGCGCCGCTTCCTGCACGGCCTCCCTGGTGTCGACCAGGTCGGTGCCGAGGCACGCGCCGCGTCGCTGGGAACCCGCTCGATCAAGACCACCTCGAAGGCGATGGCCCTCGACCTGGCCATCACCATGGTCGACCTCACCACGCTCGAGGGCCAGGACACCCCGGGCAAGGTCCGCGCACTCGCCAACAAGGCGCTGCGACCGGATCCGGCCGACCCGTCCTGCCCATCGGTCGCGGCCGTCTGCGTCTACGGAGACATGGTCGCGTCCGTGAAGGAGGTCGTCGGCGACCGGGTCAACGTGGCCGCCGTCGCGACCGCCTTCCCGAGCGGCCGCGCGTCGATGGAGATCAAGCTGGCCGACACCCGCGATGCCGTCGCGGCCGGCGCCGACGAGATCGACATGGTGATCGACCGGGGCGCGTTCCTCGCCGGTCACTACCTCCAGGTCTTCGACGAGATCGTGGCGGTCAAGGAGGCGTGCCGCCGAGAAGATGGGCAGACGCGCACCTCAAGGTGATCTTCGAGACCGGGGAGCTGCAGACCTACGACAACGTGCGTCGTGCGTCGTGGCTCGGCATGCTCGCCGGCGGCGACTTCATCAAGACCTCCACCGGCAAGGTGCAGCCGGCGGCCACGCTGCCGGTCACGCTGGTGATGCTGGAGGCGGTGCGTGACTTCCGCGAGGCGACCGGCGTCCAGATCGGCGTCAAGCCGGCGGGCGGCATCCGCAACGCGAAGGACGCGATCAAGTACCTCGTCATGGTCAACGAGGTCGCCGGTCCCGACTGGCTGACACCTGACTGGTTCCGCTTCGGAGCCTCAACGCTGCTCAACGACATCCTCATGCAGCGCACCAAGCTCGCCACCGGCCGCTACAGCGGTCCCGACTACTTCACCCTGGACTGAGGAAGATGACGACCTTCGAGTACGCACCGGCCCCCGAGTCGCGGGCCATCGTCGACATCAAGCCCTCCTACGGGCTCTTCGTCGACGGCGAGTTCGTCGACGGCCACGGCAAGAGCTTCAAGACGATCAGCCCGTCCACCGAGGAGGTGCTCGCCGAGATCGCCGAGGCCGACGACGCCGACGTCGACCGCGCGGTCAAGGCCGCGCGCAAGGCCTTCCGCAGCTGGTCGCGGATGCCCGGCAGGGAGCGCGCCAAGTACCTCTACCGGATCGCGCGCATCATCCAGGAGCGCAGCCGCGAGCTGGCGGTGCTCGAGTCCATCGACAACGGCAAGCCGATCAAGGAGAGCCGCGACGTCGACGTACCCATCGTTGCGGCGCACTTCTTCTACCACGCCGGCTGGGCCGACAAGCTGGAGTACGCCCTGCCAGGAAATGGGCACGGCGGGCCCGCGCCGCAGCCGCTCGGCGTCGCCGCCCAGGTGATCCCGTGGAACTTCCCGCTCCTCATGCTGGCGTGGAAGATCGCGCCGGCGCTCGCGTGCGGCAACACCGTGGTGCTCAAGCCCGCGGAGACCACGCCGCTCACCGCCCTGCTCTTCGCCGAGATCTGCCAGCAGGCCGACCTCCCGCCGGGCGTGGTCAACATCGTCACCGGCGCCGGCGGCACCGGCCAGGCCCTGTTCGGCCACCCCGACGTCGACAAGGTCGCCTTCACGGGTTCGACCGCGGTCGGCAAGGCGATCGCCCGGTCCATCGCCGGCACCGACAAGAAGGCCACGCTCGAGCTCGGCGGCAAGGCCGCGAACATCGTGTTCGACGACGCTCCGATCGACCAGGCCGTCGAGGGCATCGTCAACGGCATCTTCTTCAACCAGGGCCACGTCTGCTGCGCCGGATCCCGCCTGCTGTCCAGGAGTCGATCGCCGACGAGGTGCTCGGCCGGCTCAAGCGCCGGATGTCGACCCTGCGGATGGGCGACCCGCTCGACAAGAACACCGACATCGGCGCGATCAACTCGGGCGAGCAGCTCGAGCCGGATCCGCGAGCTGTCCGACGTCGGCGACGCCGAGGGCGCCGAGCGCTGGGAGGTCGAGTGCGACCTGCCGACCAAGGGCTTCTGGTTCCCGCCGACGCTCTTCACCGGCGTGTCCCAGGCCCACCGGATCGCCCGCGAGGAGATCTTCGGCCCGGTCCTGTCGGTGCTGACGTTCCGCACCCCCGCCGAGGCGGTCGAGAAGGCCAACAACACGCCCTTCGGCCTCTCCGCCGGGGTCTGGACCGACAAGGGCTCGCGCATCCTGTTCATGGCCGACCAGCTCCGGGCCGGCGTGGTCTGGGCCAACACGTTCAACAAGTTCGACCCGGCCAGCCCGTTCGGTGGCTACAAGGAGTCCGGCTACGGCCGCGAAGGCGGCCGCCAGGGTCTCGCCGGGTACCTGAAGGCTGGTGCGTGATGGCTGCGTCGAGGATCGACGTCCGCAAGACCTACAAGCTCTACATCGGCGGGGCGTTCCCCAGGTCGGAGTCGGGTCACTCCTACGAGGTGCAGGACAGCAAGGGGAAGTTCGTGGCCAACGCCGCCAAGGCGTCGCGCAAGGACGTGCGCGACGCGGTCGTCGCCGCCCGCAAGGCGTTCCCCGGCTGGTCGGGCCGCACGGCGTACAACCGCGCGCAGATCCTCTACCGGATCGCCGAGGTCATGGAGGACCGCCGGCCGCAGTTCGTCCAGGCGGTCCAGCAGTCCGAGGGCGGCACCGCCGCCGCGGCCGGCCGTCAGGTCGACGAGGCCATCGACCGGCTGGTCTGGTACGCCGGCTGGGCCGACAAGCTCGGCCAGGTGGTCGGCAACGCCAACCCCGTCGCCGGGCCGTTCTTCAACCACTCCGCGCCGGAGCCCACCGGCGTCGTCGGGGTCCTCGCGCCGCAGTCGTCGTCGCTGCTCGGGCTGATCAGCGTCGTCGCCCCGGTCATCGTCACCGGCAACACCGCGCTCGTCGTGTCGTCGTACTCCCGGCCGCTGCCGGCCGTCACCTTCGCCGAGGTGCTCGCGACCTCCGACGTGCCGGGCGGCGTGGTCAACCTGCTGACCGGCGACGCCGTGTCGCTCGGCCCCTGGCTGGCGGCCCACATGGACGTCAACGCGATCGACCTGGCCGGTGTCGCCGGCGATGAGGAGACGGCGACCGCCCTCGAGGTCGCGGCCGCCGACAACCTCAAGCGAGTACGCCGTGCGCCCGCTGCCGAGCCCGACTGGAACGAGGCGCCGGGCCTGGCCACGATGACCGACTTCGTCGAGACCAAGACTGTCTGGCACCCGATCGGCGTGTAACCGCGCACGTTCGGACTAGGACATCCCCGGCCCTAAGGTCCGTAGTTCTCCCCCTGACGCGCCCGAGAGACTTGAGGTCAAGGCCGCTGTCGCGATCGTTCGATCGCAAGACGGTGTCGGGGCTGATGCAAGCGGGGCGCGCCTGACGCCCGCCATCGAAACGGGAGTCATGGTGAGTTTCTTGCGAGCCAGGAAGATGTGTCGCATCGCTGATCGCGGTGCCGATCATGGTGGCGGGACTGACGGCTGTCGACGGCGGAGCCGCCGCCGGACCACTTCCGTCGAGACCACAACCCTCAAGCCCGCTCTGCGCGGCTTGGTCGTGACGCAGCCGACGGCGCTCGCGACCGTTCCGTACGCCGACTTCGGCTCGATGAAGCTGCCCTGGAACACGATCGAGACGCAGCCGGGCGTCTACAACTTCTCAGCGATCGACGCCGCGATGACACAGCATCCCGATGTCCGGTTCCGGCTGCGGTTCATGGCGGGGATCCACGCGCCGCAGTGGGTCAAGGACGACTCGGGCGGCTGCGTCCTGATCGAGCCGGACTCCGGCAACGGGGGCTCCGGCTGCGCCCCGCGCTTCTGGACCGACGCCTTTCACGCTGACTACGTCGCGCTGATGCAGGCGGTCGCCGCGCGCTACGAGGCCGACCCGCAGGTCGTCGAGATCGCGAACAGCGAGTGCACCACCATCTTCGCGGAGCCGTTCATCCTGGGCGCCAACTCCACGTCCATCGACCGGTTGTGGCGCGCGGGCTACACCAAGCAGGGTCACGACGCGTGCCTGCGCCGGTCGACCAGCGCGATGATGAGCCTGTTCCGGACCACCCGGGTGTCCCTCGCCGGTCACAGCAAGTGGCAGTCCATCGTCCAGGGGCCCGGAGGCCCCGGCGACGGCGCCTTCGCGGCGTCCTGGGAGGACGAGCGAACGATCCTCAACGACCTGAGCAGGGCGTACGGCGACCGGTTGATCCTCGACGACCACGGCCTCGGCCCCGATGACGCGGTGTGCCCCGCACCCGGCCAGACCAGCGAAGCCGCGACCAGCTGGTACTGCTACATGTCGGGCCTGCACACCGGGACGTCGACGTACGGCTGGCAGTTCACGCTCAACGGTGGATCGATGGCAGTGGCTGCGGACGCCGGCGTCAGCATGGGTGCGTGCTTCCTCGAGTTCGCGGCCTTCCAGGCCCTCGACCAGACGAAGCGCCGCCAGGTCCACGACAGCCTCATCGCCAACTGTGCGGACAGGGTCGCGACGCCGTCCACCGACCCGCCTGCGGAACCGCCCGCCGGACTCACCCACAGAGCCGCCCGCCGACTCACCCACCGAGCCACCCGCGGACTCACCCGAGGACTCACCCGCTGGCCCGATCTGCTGACCCGCCGCTCACCAACGTGTCCGCTGCCGCAGGTCACCGGCACGGCAGCGGTCGGTCACACCCTGACCGCGAGCCCGGGTGTCTGGTCGATCCAGCCGGACGCGGTCACGTACCAGTGGTTCCGGGGCTCCCGCCTGCTCGAGGGCGCCACCGGTCCGACGTACTCGCTGGTCGCCAAGGATGCCGGCCGCCGACTCAGGGTGGTGGTGACCGCTGCCCGTGGGAGCGACGTGGCCCAGGCGACCAGCGGATGGCTGCGGGTCACGAGGTCCTAGACCGACCGATCGGCGTCTGATTTCGCACGATCGGACTAGCTCATCCCGGCCCGTTCAGCCGTGGAGGCAAGCCAACCCTTCAGTGACACTTTAGGGATCGGCAGTTGTCACATTTGGTCACATATGAGACGGTACCGGAACTGATACCAGAGTGACGGGCGTGTCGCGCGTGGCAATGACGGGGGGTCATGGTATGGGGTTTCGACCCAGCAACATCGGCTCATCGCTCGTTGCGACGATGGCGATGGCCGCGATGGTGGCTGGTCTGACGACCGTCGTCATGCAGTGGCGCCCCGGCGCGAGCCGACGACGGCAACGGCCGCGAGGCCGGCGGCCTCAAGCCCCCTCTTCAGGGCCTCGTCGTGACCCAGCCGTCAGCGCTCGGCACCGTCCCGTACGCCGACTTCGGGTCGATGAAGCTGCCGTGGCACACCATCGAGACGCGCCCCGGCGTCTACAACTTCGCGGCCATCGACGACGCGCTGGCAAAGCACCCCGACGTCAGGTTCCGGCTGCGGTTCATGGCCGGCATCAACGCCCCGCAGTGGGTCAAGGACGACTCCGGCGGCTGTGTGCTGATCGAGCCGAACTCCGTCAACGGGAACACCGGCTGCACGCCGCGCTTCTGGACCGACGCGTTCCACGCTGACTACGTCGACCTGATGCGAGCAGTCGCCGCGCGCTACGAGGCCGACCCGCAGATCGTCGAGATCACCAACAGCGAGTGCACCACCGTCTACTCGGAGCCGTTCATCCTGGGTGCGGACAACGCGTCCATCGACCGGCTGTGGCGGGCGGGCTACACCAAGCAGGGTCACGAGAACTGTCTGCGCCGCTCGACCAGCCTGATGATGAACCTGTTCCGCACGACCCGGGTGTCCATCGCCGGCCACAGCAAGTGGCAGTTCATCCTCCCCGGCTCCGGGGGGCCCGATGACGGCATCTACGCGGCATCGTGGGAGGACGAGCGCGCGCTGCTCAACGACCTGTCCAGCGCCTACGGGAGCCGGCTGGTCCTCGACGACCACGGCCTCGGCCCGGACGACGCGGTGTGCCCGATGCCCGGCCAGTCCCGATCCTCCGCGACCAGCTGGTACTGCTACATGGCCGGCCTCCACGCTTCCCCCGCGGCCTACGGCTGGCAGTTCACCCTCAACGGTGGATCGATGGAGACCGCCGCCGACGCCGGCGTCGGGATGGGTGCGTGCTTCCTCGAGTTCGCCGCCTTCCAGGGCCTCGACGTCGGCGAAGCGCCGCGAGGTCCACGACGACCTGCTCACCAACTGCGCGGACGCGGGCACGGTCCCGCCGGTCGACCCGCCGGGACCGACCGTGACCAACGACATCGCCCCCGTGGTCACCGGCGTCCCCGACATGGACCAGCTCCTGACGGCCGACGCCGGGACGTGGACGCCCACGCCGGAAACGGTGGAGTACCAGTGGCTCCGCAACGGCGACCCGATCTTCGACGCCAACGAGCCGACGTACTGGGTGCGCCCCGGCGACGCCGGGCGCCGGATCACCGTGCGGGTGACCGCCAGCCACGTGGACTATGCCGACGGCGAGGCGGTCAGCAACCCGCTGCGGGTGGCGAGGCTCGAGACGCGCACCCACTCCCGGCTGCCGAAGAAGCGGGTGCACACGCACCGGCCCAAGATCGTGGTGGTCGTGACGACGGAGGTCGGCCCCGCGAAGGGCAAGGTCGTGGTCACCGCGCATGGCCGGCGCGTCGGGAAGGCGTGGCTCGACGACGGCCGGGTCAAGATCCGGCTGCACCGGATGAAGGCCGGCCACCACCGTCTGGTCGCGCGCTTCCTGCCGACGTCCTCGATGATCAGGTCCCGGGCTCACTCCGTACGAGTCTTCATCAGGCGGCACTGACCCGCCCTATCTAGAGTGGGTCGGTGCCCGCCCGTGTGATCGTGCTCGCCGGCCCGTCCGGCTCCGGGAAGTCCCGGCTCGCCGAGCGGCTCGCGCACCGGTTCGGCTGGCCGACGCTGCGGCTCGACGACTTCTACCGCGACGGCGACGAGCCCGGCCTGCCGCGGATCGAGGACGGCGCCCCTTCGAGACGCCTCGTCCCTCGGCTCCTCAGGACAGGCAACGAGGGCCTGGTCGACTGGGACCATCCCGGCACCTGGCACTGCGAGGACGCGGTGGCCGCGCTGCTGGAGCTGTGCCGCACCGGCGCGACCGACGTACCGGACTACTCCATCTCCGAGAGTCGCCGCACCGGCGCCCAGCGGCTCGACCTCGGAGGGGCCGAGGTGTTCTGCGCCGAGGGGATCTTCGCGCCGGACGTCGTGCGGGCCTGTCGCGAGGCAGGGGTGCTCGAGGCGGCGTACTGCGTCACCCAGCATCGTGCCGTCACCTTCTGGCGGCGGCTCACCCGCGACCTGCGCGAGCACCGCAAGCCACCGTTGGTGCTGGTACGACGCGGCCTCGCGCTCGCCCGGGCGCAGCGGGACGTGGTGCGCCGCGCCGTCGACGTGGGCTGCCGGGTCGCGACCGGGGATCGGGCGTACGACGAGATCGTGGCCGCGCACACCCGCAACGGGAGCAGCCGGCGTGGACTGGCCCACTGACCTGCGTCCGGCGTGCGCTGAAGCAGCCGGACGCGCTCAGCTGCGGCGCCGCGAGCATGGTCGCGGCCCGGGCCCTCCTCACGCGTTGGCGTCCGGACGACCCCGAGGCCGCCATCCGGGCCGAGCACCGCCGGCTCACGTCCGCGCACAGCCACCGGGACCGGTTCCAAGTGCCGTGGCCGCGTCGGCTCGGCACCCCGCCCTGGGCGGTCGCCAACGCCCTGATGGCGCTCACGGACGAGCGGATCGCCACGGTCAACGCCCGCCCGCGACCCCGTCGTGGCCCACGACGTACTGGTCGAGCAGGTCCGCACCCGCCCGGTCGGTGTCTATGTCGGCAACCGGTGGCTCCCCCGCCACGTCGTCCTCGCGATCGCCGCGGACCACGACGGCGCCGTACGCCTCTTCGATCCCGCGCGTGGCGCCCTGGTCACCGTCCCCCGGGACCAGTGGCACGAGCACCGGGTCGGCGTCGCCGGCTGGAGCCACTTCTGGGCGGTCGTGTAGAGTCGTCGTCAGCGGCGGTCGGCGTACCAGGGCTTGATGACGTCCATGATCAGGTGGTAGCGCTCGTCGTAGGGCAGGAAGGCCGACTTCATCGCGTTGACGGTCAGCCACTCGACCTTGCGCAGTCCCCAGCCGAACGCCTCGCAGAGCAGCTGGTGCTCCCTGGTCATCGACGTGCCGCTCATCAGCCGGTTGTCGGTGTTGACGGTCACCCGGAACTGGAGGTCCGCGAGCAGCCCGATCGGGTGCTCGGCGATGGAGTCGGCGGCGCCGGTCTGCAGGTTGGACGACGGGCACATCTCGAGCGGGATCCGCTTGTCGCGGATGTACGACGCGAGCCGGCCCAGCGCATACTCCGCGGCGTACCGTCATCAGCGACCTCTTTGATGCGATGTCGTCGATGATGCGGACGCCGTGGCCGAGCCGGTCGGCGCCACACCACTGGACCGCCTCCCAGATCGACGGCAGCCCGAAGGCCTCGCCGGCGTGGCAGGTGGCGTGGCCGTTCTCCTGGCGGACGTAGTCGAACGCGTCGAGGAAGCGGGTCGGCGGGTAGCCCGCCTCCGGGCCGGCGATGTCGAAACCGGCGACGCCCTGGTCGCGGTAGCGGATCGCGAGCTCGGCGATCTCGAGTGACGGCGCGGCCTGACGCATCGCCGTCACCAGCTGGCGTACGACGATCCGCCCGCCGCTCGCCTCGACGCCCTGGTCGAAGCCCTCCTGCACCGCGCCGACCACCTGGTCGAGGGTCAGGCCCTGCTGGACGTGGAGCTCGGGGGCGTAGCGGATCTCGGCGTAGACGACGCCGTCCGCGGCGAGGTCCTCGGCGCACTCGCGAGCGACCCGGGTGAGCGCCGAGGCGCTCTGCATCACGCCGACGGTGTGCTCGAACGTCTCCAGGTAGCGCACCAGTGAGCCCGAGTCGGCAGCCTCGGCGAACCAGGCTCCGAGCGCGTCGGCGTCGTTGGTCGGCAGCTCGTGGCCGGCCTCCGCCGCCAGCTCCACGATGGTCGCGGGACGCAGTCCCCCGTCGAGGTGGTCATGGAGGAGGACCTTCGGCGCGGCCCTCAACTCGTCGACTGTCGGCACGCGTGTAGGTTCCATGCCGAGCATTGTTCCACCGGGTCAAACCAGGCATGAAGGAGACGACGGATGCGGGTCTTCACGACGTTCGAAGAGCTCGAGGCGGCGGCCGGCGAAGAGCTCGGTACGAGCGAGTGGATCACCATCGATCAGCGTCGGGTCAACCTGTTCGCCGACGCGACCGGCGACCACCAGTGGATCCACGTCGACGTCGAGCGCGCGAAGGCCGGCCCGTTCGGCGGCACCATCGCGCACGGCTACATGACGCTGGCGCTCATCCCCTGGCTCGGGAGCCAGGTCTTCAAGCTGGCGACGCCCGGTGCCAAGCTCAACTACGGGATCAACAAGGTCCGCTTCCCGTCCCCGCTGCTGGTCGGCTCCCGCATCCGGGCCCGGCTGACGATCACGAGCGTCACCGACATCCCCAAGGGCAAGCAGCTGACCGTCCAGCACACGATCGAGATCGAGGGCCAGGACAAGCCGGCCTGCGTCGCCGAGACCGTCGTCCTCCTGCTGCCTAACTGAGTTGGACACGGCGGCTAGCTGACCAGCGACCCGGCCGGCTGGCGCGAACCCGGCACCAGCTCCTCGACCAGCGCCTCGGTCTCCGCCTCCAGCTCGGCGTCCCGCTCGGACAGCACGACGCACATCTCGTCGACGGCGGCGACCACGCCGGGCCCGCCAGGACCGTCGTACTCCGCGCGCAGCAGGTCGCGCCACAGCAGCTGCGAGTGCGGCACCAGCCGCAGCCCGGCGCGGGCAGCGCCGGCGGCGCCATCGGGGTCGTCGGTGGAGAGCTCGACCAGCCGGTGTGCCGCGGCCTCGACCGCATCGGCGATCGTGGTGTCGAGCCGGGTGCGGGCCAGCCAGGCGTAGCGCCCGCGTTCGCGACCGTCGAGGAACGGCCCGCGGATCAGCTGCAGCGCCCGGCGGAGCAGCTCCATCTCGGTCCGGACCGCGGAGCCGCGCGAACGCTGCACGAGGGTGCAGAAGGCGTGCCAGTCGACGGCGACGTCGTCGGCGAGGAACAGCCGGCCCTCGTCGTTCTCGCGGAGCAGGTAGCTGCCGTCCGTCGCGTGCCCCAGCCACTCGCGCACCCGCTCGATCGTCGCGTCCCGCACCTCGGGGGTGACGCCGCGCGGCCACACCGACGCGGCGAGCACGCTCGGGTGCACCGGCCCGGTCTGGAGGCCGAGGAAGGTGGCGACCTCGGTCGCGAGCCCGAGCCGGACCTCGTCCATCTGGCCGGGCACCCGCGCGTCCAGCGGACCGAGGACGCCGATCCGAACGGGAGCGGCGGCCCAGTGCGCGTCGTCACCCGGGCGGGGCGCCCGCGGCAGCACGACGCCACCGTCGGTCGCCGGCGACCGCTGCTCGCGCGCGGCGGCGAACAGGCCGGCCAGCTGGGCGGCCGTGCGCTCGGTGAGGCGTACGGCGGTCACGGCGATGTCGAGCAGCGGCAGGACCAGGTGGCCCGCCTCGTCGACGGTGAGGTGCCAGCGGGTGCCGGGGAGCTTGCCGACCGCGACCACGCCGAGGCCCCGGTCGCCGGTGCGGATCATCGGCTGCAGCCGGTCGACCAGGTCGTCGTCCGGGACGGCGCCGAGCATGAGGTACTGCGGGGTCAGGTCGGTCCTGCGCGCCATCCGGCCGGACAGCACGTCCTGGCTGTTGCGATCGGGACGGTCGGCCTCGAGGCCGGTGACCAGGGCACCCAGGTCGTCGACCACCGTGAAGCTGTTGTCGGAGATGTCGGCGAGCACGGGCGACAGCTCGAAGGAGTGCACCAGCTGGTCGTCGGACCACGGCGAGGTCACCAGCTGGACGGCCAGCGCGGAGACCACCTCGCGGGCGACGGCGTCCGCCCCGCTGACCGACGCCGGGCCACCGACCGCCTCGAGGTCGATCAGCACGTCGGCGCCGTCGTCGTCGCGTCCGATGCACACCAGCCCCGGGTACGGCGCGCTGCCGAGCGGACCTTGGTCGGCCTCCGCGGACTCGCGATCGAGCCGCCAGCGGCGACCGTCCCTGAGCGCGATCCACGGCGCAGGCGGGTTGGGAGCCGCGGGCGCGATGCGGAGCTCGATCTCGTCGTCGTTGACCGTCACCGCGTAGGCGGGCGGCAGCGGGATGCCGTCGGCACGGGCACTGACGACCAGGCGCCGCAGGGCTCGGTCGACCCGCTCGGCACGGTCGGTGTCGGCGCCGACGAGCATCGCGACCTCGGTCTCGATCTGCGAGGTCGACGGGTCGGCCCCCCGGCGACGACGTCGTTCGGCGGCGAGCGCGCCGACGAGGGTCGCCGCGAGCAGACCGCCGCCGAGCAGGTCGCCCGCGAGTCCGTCGTACCTTGCCTCGACGGCCTCGACTGCGTCGGTCTGCTCCTCGGCCCGGTCGACCACCGGAACCCGGTGCGGGCGACCGCCCTTCTCATCGTTGGCGTCGTGCTCGCGCGGGCTGCTGCTCACCTGGTCCGCACCCACCGCGTCATCCGGCAGCACCAGCACCCAGCCGGGCTGGATCAGCCGCCCGATGACCAGCTCGCCGCCGTCGGGCTGGGGCCGGCCCTTGTTGAGCTCGAAGATCTCGTTCCAGCGCCGCCCGTCCCCGAGGTGCTCCTCGGCGATGTCCCAGAGGTTGTGGTGGTAGCGACCCTCGGGCGGCTTCACCGTCACGACCTTGCGGCCGAGGGCAGCGCTGGCCGCCTCGGAGAGCTCCTGCTTGGTCTCGGTGTAGAGCGCCGGCGCGACGAAGTCGGCGGGCGCGACCTGCTGCATCGGCCGACCGGGCTCGTCCACCGTGGCCTGCGCGTCGTGGACGACGACCGTGGCGTCGCGGGCCGGCCGACCACCGTCGTCGGCCGAGGCGGCACCGGCACTCCCGATCACCGAGGCACCGACCAGGACCGTCCCGACCAGCGCGCGTGCCAGCGCCTGCGAACGGCCCGCCAGCGGGACCGGGCGGGGCAGGCCGCCACCGCGGACCAAGGACACGGCCTCGACGACGACGCAGACGGCGAACTGCAGCCAGGCCAGCCAGACCACCACGAGCAGCACGACGACCAACGCGTCGAACGTCAGCGGCTGGGTCAGGTCGTCGCGGGTCGGCAGCCCGGTCGGGTACGGCGGCGGGCCCTGCCACAGCCACAACCCCACGGGCACGCCGACGAGCAGCACCGCGAGGGCGAGCACCGCGCCGATGACCGCGAACGGGGAGGTCTTCTTCGTCGCAGCGGTCGGCGTGGTGAAGCGCTCGGGGCCGCGGCGGGCGGCGTCTTGGTCGGTAGTGCTCATGGCAGGATCTCGGCTTCCGAGGTAGCGGTGGCTTCGATGTCGAATTGGTTGTAGCCGATCAGGAGCAGCATCTTGGTGGCGACCGTGTCGTGCGCGGTGACCCTCACGTAGTCGTCGGTCGCGACCACCACGATGCCTTCGTATCCGCGGCCCTCGAGCACCTCGAGGGCACGCTGCTTGGCTTCGACGGGGTCGATGACGAGCTCCCCTTCCGGCCCCCGGAGGCGCAGCTCGTCCGTGGCCTGCGCGCCGGCGACCGCGGCGGCCTCGACGTCGTCGGCCAGCGTCATCCGCGCGTTGAGCGCACCGCCGCCGTCGACCACGAGGCCGGCGACGACCACGAGGGTGATCGTCATGCCGACGACGAAGGCCGCTGCGGACCCGCGCTCGTCGCGGGCTCTCCGCGTTCTCGTTCGAGGCAGTCTCATTCGAAGTTCCTGTAGGGGTCGAGCCGTACGTGCGACTCGGCCTCGATCGTGACGCCGCCCCCGAGCCCGAGCAGCCCGAGGTCGTCGTACGGGACCCGGCAGCGGAGGGTGACGCTCACGGAGCCATCAGGCCCCCAGTTCGCGTCGTTGTAGCCGATCGCGCAGTCCGACCCGTCGAGCGAGCTCGTGATCGTCGAGAGGGCTGCCTGCTTCGCCTCCCCGCGGGTGTCCTGCAACGACGCGGCCCGGGCTCCGTCGCGCGCGGCCGCCTCGATGTCGCCCTGGACGCTGACGTAGCGCCCACCGGCGACGACCAGCATCACGAACATCATCAGCAGCGGCGCGAGGATCACCACCTCGACCGCCATCGAGCCGCGCTCATCGCTCCGGGTCCAGCTCATGGCGCGTCGTCCTCGAACTCCTCGACCGGGCCTTCGACGGTCTGGCTGACCGTCGGGACGCCGAACGGGATCAGTTCCTGGGCCCTGCCGGTCACGGTGACCCGATAGCGGTCGCCCACCCTGCTCACGTGGATCTCGACGTTCTCGAGGACCCCGTCGTCGATCGCCGCGGCGTACCGGTGTCCGGCAGCGACCGCCTGGGCCTCGCTGTCGTAGACCCGTGCCGAGCGCGCGGTTTCGCGCGCGACCGCGCTCGCCGCCTGGTTGCCGAACCAGACGAGCGCGAACTGCACGGCGAGGAAGATGACGAACATCAGCAGCGGCATGTAGAGCACCAGCTCCACGCTGCTGACTCCGCTATCGCCTCGGCGGCGTCGACGGGATGGGGCGCGCATGTCAGAGGCTGATCGTGTCGGCCTTGTCCGTGATGGCGGACCTGATGGTGAGGGTGACCGCCGTCGCGATGCCGATCAGCGCGAGCGTGATGAGGATCCACTCCACCGCGGAGACGCCGCGCTCGTCGCTTCGACTCCGTGCGAGGTGGCCCCGCACCATGATCAACAGGTACTGCTGCATTGGACTCATCCGAGTTGTCCTCTCATGTGGTGTTCAAACGCCTACCCCGGCAGGCGCCCGGCTAAGCCACGATCCGGGCGAGTGCAGGGAAGATCAGGAAGATCAGGAAGCCGACGCAGAGCAGGAGCTGCGCGATCAACATCGACTGTGAGCGCTCTTCTGCGCGTGCTTCGGCATCGGCGAGCTCGCGATGACGCATCGACGCCGCACGCGCCGTGAGCGAATCGCGCACCTTGGCGCCGTCCTCGGCGACGAGCGCCAGAGCGGCTGCCAGGTCGCGGAGCTCGTCGACGTCGACCTCCTCGCCGAGCTGGCCCAGCGCTGCCCACGGCGTGATCCCCTGCAGCCGTGCGGCCTCGAGGGTGTCGCGGATGCGGACCACGCCCCAGCTGTCGCTGATGGTGGAGGCCGCCAGCAGGGCCTCCGGGACCCCTCGCCCACCGGCGAGGTTCATCGCGACGAGGTCGAGGAACGCGCTGACCATGTGGCGGAACGCGCGACGCTTCTCCCGCGCCTGGCGCACCAGCTCGAGGTAGGGCACCGCCGCGCCGACGACCGCGCCGATCAGCACCAGCCACATCGGAATCGTGAAGGAGACCAGGCCGGTGACCGCGAACGGGATCAGGACCGCATTGGGCAGCACCGCGCCGAGCAGCGCTCCGCCGGCCGTCCGCGCCAGGAACATCTCGCGCGACTGGCCGACCATGCCGAGGTCGGACTGGAGGCGCGCCGGCAGCCGGACGCCCTGGCCCTCGAGGAGGTCGCCGAGCCTGGCACCGAAGCGACGCATGCGAGGGGACTCCTCGGCATGCCGGCGGTCGGAGGTCAGCGACGCCTCGCGTCGACCGCGCGACAACCGGGCGTCGAGGAGCGCGAGCGCGACCGGTCCGGAGGTCGACGGCTGGGCGAGCAGGACCACGCCGACGAGGATCCCGGCGCCGACGACACCGCCGGCCAGCATCACGAGGGTGATCGTCATCGGGCCGCCTCCGAGCGCCGGAAGTGGAGGAAGCGTTCGGGGAGGTCGTCCTTGGCCAGGGCGCGCAGCCACAGGATTCCGGCGGCGAAGACCGCCATCACCAGCAACAGCACGACCTGACCGAGCGGCGAGGAGTACGGCTCGACGTACGCACGGTTGAAGACGGCGAGGCCGACGACGACCCCGACCGTGATCCCGACGACGATCGTGACGCTGCGCCGGGTCGACGCCCGGCTCGCGTAGATCCGCTGCCGCATCTCCAGCTCCAGCCGCGCGGAGCGGGCGAGCGACGTGAGCACGTCGCGGAGTCCGGGACCGCGCAACCGCGAGTTGAGGATCAGCGCGGCGATGATCAGGTCGGCGCCCGCGTCGTCGACCTCCTCGGCGAACCGCTTGAGCGCCTCGGGGAGCGGCATCCGGACCCGGAGCCGGTCCGACAGCGTCGTCAGGTCGGCGCGGATCGCCGGGGAGGCGGCGTACGACGTCGCGGGGATCGCCTGCTCGAGGCCGACGGCGCCGGCGACCGTGTCGCGGAGCGACTCCGTCCACGCTGCCAGACCCTCCAGCCGGGCCAGGCCACGCCGGGCCTCGCGCGCACCGCCGAACAGCCGGTCCCAGAACAGCACCAGCAACCCGCAGGCGATCGCGACGACCAGCCACCGGGTGAGCAACAGGACGAGCAGGAAGGCACCGATGGCGAACGGCACCTGGCGTCCGGCGGCCTGGATCTTGTCCGCGAGTGATCCACCGCTCTCGGCGACCCGGTCGTCGACCGGGAACCCGACCAGCGACCGCACCAGCAGCACGACCGCGCCGCCGACGGCAGCGCCGAGCAGGACGATGAGGAGGGTGGTGGGCGTGAGGGTCATCCGGCCCGCTCCACCCAGGTCGCCGCGGCACCGGCGCGGTAGCCGACCGCCTCCAGCTCAGGGAGGCACGACACGGCAGCGGCGGGTACGGCGTACCCCTCGCGACCGCGGACGAAGACCTCGCTCGAGAGCACCCGTCCGTCGACGCCGTTGACCTCGCGGACCGACGTCACCATGCGGCGCAGGGTGCCGCCCTCGGCGAACTCGTTGACCCGCTCGATGAAGATCACGAAGTCGATCGCGCCACCGATCAGCATCATCGCCGCGTCGGACGGCAGCCGCTCCGCGCTCTGGATCGCGTAGGTGCAGATCCGGTTGAACACCTCGGCGGACGAGTTGGCGTGGATCGTCGACAGTGAGCCGTCGTTGCCCTGGCTCATCGCGTTGAGCATGGTCACGATCTCGTCGCCGAGCACCTCGCCGACGATCACCCGGCTCGGGTTCATCCGCAGCGAACGGCGCACCAGCTCGGCCATCGCGATCGAGCCGGAACCCTCCGCGTTGGCGAGGCGCTCCTCGAGCGCCACCACGTTGGGGTGCAGGTCGGCGAACTCGCCGAGACCCAGCTCGAGGGCGCGCTCGACGGTGATCAGCCGCTCGGACGGCTCGATCTCGTTGGCGAGCGCCCGCAGCAGTGTCGTCTTCCCCGCGTTGGTCGCGCCCGCGATCATGATGTTCTTGCGCGCACGAACGGCGGCCGACAGGAAGGCCGCCAGGTCGGGCGACATGGTCCCGTAGTCGACGAGCGTGTCGAGCGAGACACGGGACAGGCGCGCCCGCCGGATCGACACCGACGGCCGCGGGCAGACGCCCATGACCGCCGAGAGCCGCGAGCCGTCGGGAAGCCGGATGTCGAGCTGCGGGTTGGCCGTGTCGAACGGGCGGCTGGTCAGACCGGAGTAGGCGCCGAGCGTCTGCACCAGCTCGATCAGCTCGTCGTCGGACTCGGCGATCGGCTCGGCGCGCTCCTCACGACCGTCGGAGTAGCCGACGAAGACCTGGTCGCAGCCGTTGATGTCGATGTTCTCGACCTCGGGGTCGTCGAGCAGCGGCTGCAGCCGGCCGACACCGAACAGCGCGGCGTGGATGCCGTCCGCGAGGCTCTGCTCCTCGTCGGGCGTCGGAGGCGTGCGGCCGGCGCGCACCTCTTCGCGGGCGTACTGGTCGAGGACGCGGCCGATGACGGCGCGCGCGAACTGCCGCTCGTCCTCGGCCGACATCGGCGGGAGGTGGTTGTCGGCGTCCTCGCGACGCTGTCGCGAGACGATGTCGGCGACCTGCTCCCGCAGGTCTCGTACCAGCAGCTGGTCCACGGGCGACTACCTCCCGCTCGCGAGATCGGCGGAACGGTGGGCGCCGGAGAGCCGCTGGGCCAGCTGGGCCGCCGACCGGCCGAGCAGCGTCTTCCGGAGCTGTCCGACGCGCTCGCCGTTCAGGATCTTCGCGGCTTTCGGCTCGTCCGCGACGATGCCGAGGACGGTCACGCCCAGTCGCTCGTGGTCGAGCAGCTGCTGGAGGTCGGCCGCGCTGCGGGTGTCGCGGTAGTCGGTCACGACGACCACGCCGACCGGCTTGCCGCCCGAGCCGCCGATGCCCAAGGTCGAGCCGAGCGAGCGCAGCCGCTCGCGGAGGTGTGCGGTGCCCGAGATGTCCGGCCGCGTGACGAGCACGACGACGTCGGCGCCCGTGAAGACCGGCATCGCGGCACTGCCCGGGACGACCCGGCCGCAGTCCACGAGTACGTCGGTCCGGTGCTGGGAGAACACGGCCGGCAGCTGCCCCCATGCCGCTCCGAGACCGGAGAGCTGGTCCGGGGAGGCGAGCCCGACGAGCACGTCGACACCCATCGCGGTCTGCTGGAGGTGCTCGGTCAGGTCGGCCTGGGCGGCTCCGCGTCGTACGGCCGCGCCGAGGGAGAGCAGCCCCCGGTCGGGGTCGAGCGGGCCGCCGTGCACCGTGCGGTTGCGCCACATCACGTCACCGCCTGCCGGGTCGGCGTCGGCGAGCACCACCGGCGCCGGCCAGGCCGCCGCGATCGCGGTGGCCGCGGTCGAGACGCCGGGCGAGCCCTTGGCAGAAGCGAAGGCGTAGACGGTCACTGCGCACCCTCGAGCTCGACATCGGGATCCAGGCCGGAGTCGAGGATCGCGAAGCCGGCCTCGCCGGCGCTGGCGGCGTCGATCACCGAGAGCGCCACCTGGTCGAGCACCAGCAGGCTCACGGTCGAGTCCTCCGTGCTGCCACCCAGCTCGTCGGTCTCGGGCTCGGTGACCTCCAGGACGTACGCCGTACCGAGCACCTCGGCCTTGTCCGTGCCGCCGGAAGCGCCGGTCGCGCGGACGACCTGGACCAGGTCGCCGGAGCGGACCGTCGAGGACGGAGCGAGCTTGCCGTCGAGTGGCACCGACACGATCGCGCGGCCGTCCGGGATCGGGTTATCGGTCGACACGTTGTTCTCGGTCAGCAGCGTGGTGGCTGCGATCCGGGTGGTGGCGTAGGCGCCGACGACCTCGTCGGCATAGTCCTCGGGGAGCAGTCCGAGGTTGTCGCTGGCGACCTGCACGACGGTGAGGTCCTCCTCGGTGATCTGCGCACCGGGCTCGATGTCCTGCTGGGCCGCGAGGACGGAGACACGGGTGTCCATCCGAACGGCGAGCAGGCCGGCCGCGAGCGCACCGCCCACGATGAGCAGCAGGGCCAGCGCGGCCAGCGCGGGGCGGCGCTGCCGCGGGGGCGCGATCTGTCCGGCCGGGGTGGGCGCGGCTGCCCGCCTGCCGGCGCGGCTGCGCTGACGATCGGCAACGGTGCCGCTGATGTCGGTGGTCACGACGTCCTCCGAGATGTTCCGAGATACCCGAGCTGGCCCGCCTGGCGGGCCCGCATGTCACTGCGGGCCCCCTACCCCTTCAGACGCTGATCGAACCTCGACGGTTGCTTCTTCGACATCGGGTGGTGGGCCGACCTGCATGATACGGCGCGCGATCGGCCCTTTCTCCGCCCGGATGTTTCGTGGATCCCCACCCGGGTAACCCGGAGGCCGTCAGCCTTTCCACAAACACAGGAGTTCGACATGGCAGGACCCGACGGCAGCATCTCCATCGATCATGGTTCCATCGAGGCCCAGGCCAGGAACCTCGGAGACCTCAAGAACGAGCTGGAGAACGCGGTTCAGACCACCACCGGTCAGATCCAGAGCCTCTACGACTCCGGCGCCTTCAAGGGTCTGTCCGGTACGTCGTTCCAGGAGATCTTCTCCCGGTGGAACAAGGAATCCGGCGACCTCTTCGCGGTCATCGACGAGTTCGTGACCTACCTCGGCAAGGCGTCGTCGGCGTTCTCCGAGGTCGACCAGGCCTTCACCATCAAGCTGTGAGATCGGCGGCGCGCTCAGGACGCCGCCACCCACCGGAACGGCCCGGCACCCTCCCCCGAATCAGCGGAGGGTGCCGGGCCGTTGCGCGCATCCGCGAGAACCGTGCGGTTATCCCCCTGTGGCCCTCCCGGCTCGGCCGTCACCATGGAGCCATGTCCCCGGTCGCGCGCGCTCACATCGGCGTACTCGTCGTTGACGACCAGGATCCGTTCCGACTGGCCATGGCGGCCGTCGTGGAGGAGACCGACGGGTTCGCCGTCGTCGGTGCCGTCGCGTCCGGTGAGGAGTCCGTCGCAGCGATCGCGGAACTCAGGCCCGACCTCGTGCTGATGGACGTCAACCTCCCGGGGATCGACGGCATCGAGGCGGCCCGCCAGATCAGCGCGGGCGAGTCGGCGCCGGTGGTCATTCTGCTCTCGACCTACGACGAGGACGACTTCCAGTGGTCCGGCTGCAACGCGGCGGCGTACCTCTCCAAGGCGGCGCTCAGCCCGGATCGGCTGCAACAGCTGTGGTCTGCCGCGACGACGCAGGAAGTCTGACCCGCAGCGACGCTCCGTCGTCGGGACCTCCGGGCGCGTCGATGGAGCCCTCGCACGCCTCGACCCGGTCGAGGATCGCCAGCCGGTTGAGCGCGTCCAGGCTCACCCCGCGCATGGAGAGCACCAGCTCACCGCTGGCGTTCAGGTCCAGGCCGACCTCGCCGGTCGCGCTGGTCGAGAACCTCCACGCAGCAGAAGTACGCCGCCGCCTCGACCCGGGCCGGGAACCTCGACGCCCCGACGCTCGGACCGATGTGCAGCGACTCCGCCCGCTGCATTCGTGCCGCGTACGACGTCAGCGCCGGGCCGAGCCCCGAGGGCACGAGCATCGTCGGGTAGATCCCGCGCGTCAGCTCGCGCAGCGACTCCAGCGCCTCCGTCGCCAGGGCCGAGCAAGCACCGATCCTCTGGGCATCAGTAGCACCGGTCGCGGCCTCACCGACCTCCTCACGGAGGCGCTCCATGGCGGGCATCACCCGACGTCCGATCTCCGCCTCCAGCCGCTGTCGCTCCGTGTCGGCCACCCCGATGATGCGGTTGCGCGAGGCGGCGAGCTGATGCGTGCGCTCGTCGAGCTGCCGGACCCTGGCGGCGAGCTCGAGCTGCAGCCGGTCGTTGCGAAGGGCCAACGCCGCCTGCTCGGCGATGTCAGAGAGCAGCCGATGCTCGACGGGTCGCACGTCGCGTCCGGGCGGCAGCCTCAGGCTGATCGAGCCGAGGTCGCCGGATTCGTCACGGACCGGGACCACCACGTCCCCCTCGGCGGGGTCGAAGGTCACGCTGGGTGCCGGGAGCCCCACGGCCAGGTCGCCGTCAGCTGCGCGCCTCCCTCGCCGTCGACGCGGACGATCACCAGGTCGGCCTGCACCGCCTCGCCGGCGGCCGCGGCGATCGTGGGCAGCAGGTGACTCGTCGCCGGGCTCCGCCCGATCCGGCGGCTGAAGTCCGCCAGTGCTTCGTACGGCACGGCGCGGTTCCCGTACGCGAGCCGATCGGCGAGCCGGACGACGCTCCGGCGCGCCGGCTGGAACGCCAGGGCCACCAGCACCGTGGCCAGCAACGACAGCCAGAAGCCGCCGTCTGCCCGGTCGCCCACCATCCCGCTGAAGACCACCACCAGGCCGACGTACCCGGCCGCGACGAGGCCCGTGGCGATCGCGAGCATCAGGGCACGGCTGACGATCACCTCGACGTCGTACAGTCGGTAGCGCAGCACCGCCATGGCCAGGCATACGACGAGGAACGCGTACGACGCGTACAACGGCACGCTCGACCACCACGACTGCCGTCCGTCCTGGGTGCTCTCCCCGACGATCAGGAACACCAGCGCGAGCCCTACGGAGCCGGCGCCGATGGCCACGACCCGCACCTGTTGCCGGGTCGGGCCGCTCGAGCGCCGGAGCCGAATGAGCAGGCTGACCACGCTCGCGATGATCATCAAGATGATCAGGATGGTGCCGCCACCGAGCAGGATATCGGCGACCAGCCCGGTATCGACGGGCTCCGCGTTCCGGTTGATCCGGCTCGGGCCGATCATGACGAGACCCGTGGCGAAGCTGGCGTACCCGGCCGCCGCCGCGCGGGCGACCCAACGCCATCTCGGTGACAGGAAGCTGCCGTCCGGCACGAGCAGGAACACCACGGTGAGGCAGGCCAGCGCCAAGGAGCCGCCGAGAAGCGCGGCGATCCAGGCCCCGAGGTGTCCGTTCGCAACGGTGCCGGGGCCGTCGTACTGGAGGATCCAGGCGCCGTAGGACTCGGCCGCGAGCGAGATGCTGGTGGAGAGGCCGATCAGGTTCAGGAGCCACCCGATCGGCTGACGCGGCTGAGACCCGAGGATCACGGCGCCGATCACGGCGCTCCCGAGGGCGGCGATGTTGACCAGCGGCCAGCCGTGGATGCCGATCGCCTCCGTCGATATCAGGTCGTAGGAGACGGCGACCAGGACCGTGTCGACCACGGCGAGGATCGCGCTCACCCCCGCGATGCACCAGGCGATCCGTGACGCACGCACGTCAGACCGCCTCCAACGCAAGACTTGCCGGCAACGACGCCACCACGTCGGTGCCCCGGAGGTCGTTGGCGCGGACGGTGAGGTCGCCCCCGACCGAGTCGACCCGGTCCCGCATGTTCCCGAGGCCACCCGCCAGGTCGGCCGGCGGCTCGAAGCCGATCCCGTCGTCGCGAACCAGCAGCGTGACCCGGTCCCCGACCGAGTCGAGCTCGACCTCGATCCGGCTCGCGGCGGCGTGCTTGACGGCGTTCTGCACCGCCTCGCTGCAACAGAAGTAGAGCGCCGCCTCGAGCTCGGCGGAGTGTCGGCCGACTCCGTGGTCGTGGACCGCGACCGGCGTTGTGCTGGTGCTCACCATGCTGCGGATCGCCGCCGCCACGCCCTCTTCTGCCAGGACCTTCGGATAGATACCGCGGGACAGCTCGACCAGCGTCGTGATGGCGGTGTCGACGGCGGCGCCCTGCGCCGCGAGCACGGCCGCCGCACGATCCGATGACCGCGAGGCGAGCGTCTGGGCCAACCCGAGATTGACCACGAGAGCGACCAGGTGCTGCTGCGCCCCGTCGTGGATGTCCCGCTCCAGGCGGCGCCGTTCGACATCGTGGCTGTCGACGACGCGTTGCCGCGACGCCAGCAGCTGGTCGGCCAGGATCTCAAGGTCGCGGGCCCGACCGGACAGTTCGGCGCGGAGCTGGGCGCCGCGCAACACGAGGCCCGCCTGCGCCGCGAGACCCTCGAAGAGGTGCTCCTCGACAGGCGTCAGTGGCGCGTCGGGATGCTCCTCCAGCCGCAGCGTGCCCAGCCGAACGTCCGCCAGCATCACGTCGTGAGAACGGACGCCCGGGCCTCTTGCACCGACCGACTGCGCCTGATCGTCCATGCCGGGGGGCCAGGCGGCGGCCAGCTCCGGCCGGTCGCCGACCATCACCCATACCTGGGCCCACCTGGCACTCGTTCCCTCAGCAAGCAGCCGGGCCATCACCAAGGGGAGCTCGGACCGTTCGGTGCCGGCCGGTTCCTCAGCCAGGGTCTCGGTGAACCGGCTCAGGACGTCGTACGGCGCCAAGCGTCCGGCGTGGACCCACCGGGTCGCCGCTGCGGTCAACCGGGCCCTCAGCGGCTCGAACCCCAGGGCGACGATGGCGGTGGCGAGGATCGACAGGCCGACGTGCGGGGACCGGGTATGGCCGATCAACATCCCGCCGCCCAGCACCACCAGCACGTAGACGGCCGCGACCGCCAGGAACGCGCCGCCGAGGACGCACAGGGCCACCCGACGATCTCGCACCCAGCGCGCGGAGAGCCACCTCATGTCAAGCAGTGTGCGCTCATGCGCAGTCCTCGGTGATGGGACAGACCGCCGAGACCGGTGCGGTTAACCGCATTGCACCGAGCCGGCGTGTCCGGCGCCGCGTCAGCGGGTCGCCTCGACGAACGTGAGGACCGCCTTCACGCGTCGGTTGGTCTCCCCCTCCTCGACCAGCCCGAGCTTCAGGAAGACCGCACTGATGTGCTTCTCGACGGAACGCTCGCTCATGTAGAGAGTCTTGGCGATCGTCGAGTTGGTGCGCCCGGTGGCCATCTCCTCGAGGACCGATCGCTCCTTGTCGGTCAGCCCGCGCAACGGTGAGCCTGCATCGGCGGACTTGCGCATCATCAGGCCCTCGACGACCTTGGGATCGAGGGCCGACCCGCCGTTCGCGACGTCGTTGAGGGCGCGAACCAGCTCGTCGATGTCGGACACTCGTTCCTTCAGCAGGTATCCGAGCCCGGCGACGCCGTCGGAGAGCAGGGCGAGCGCATAGTCCTCCTCGACGTACTGCGACAGGACCACGACGCCGATCGACGGATGGTCGACCCGGATCTGCTTCGCGGCGTCGATGCCCTCGGTCGTGTGGGTCGGTGGCATCCGGATGTCGGTGAGGACGGCGTCCGGCTGGTGCTCGCGCACCGACTTGAGGAGCGACTGGGGGTCGGCGACGCTGTCGACGAGCTCGATCTCGTCGACCTCTGCCAGCAGGGCGACGATGCCTTCCCTGACCAGGTAGTTGTCGTCGGCGAGCACGACGCGAAGGGCCATGCGACGGACACTAGACCTCGGGAGGTTTCCGCGGTCCGGAACCGGCGGCCGGAAGCAACACTGCGGCCGACCCAGTCGGGCCGGCCGCAGCGCGGTGTTGCTTCTATTGTCAGACCAGCGGATCAGACCAGCGCGGCCACCCGCTCCGGCTCGTCGGCGACGGGCTCAGCAACGGGCTGCTCCTCGCCGTCGTGGGCGCCACCCTCGATGTCGATCGCCGGCAGCCGACGCTCGAGCCAGGCCGGCAGCCACCAGGCGCGGTGACCGAGCAGGCTCATCGCCGCCGGGACCAGCACCATCCGGATCAGCGTCACGTCCAGCAGGACAGCGACTGCGAGGCCCACACCGAACATCTTCGTAGTGACGTCCACGTCCAGGATGAACGAGGCGAACACGCCGATCATGATGAGCGCGGCGCTGGTGATGACCCGGGCCGTCGAACCGATACCCTCGACCACGGCACGCCGCGGGTCGAAGTGCTTCCGGTACTGCTCGCGGACCCGGCTCATCAGGAAGACCTCGTAGTCCATCGAGAGGCCGAACAGGATCGCGAACATCAGCATCGGCGCCAGCGGCATGATCGGCACGCTCTCGTGCACGCCGATCAGGTTCGCGACCCAGCCCCACTGGAACACCGCGACGACCACGCCGTACGCCGCGCTGACACCGAGCACGTTGAGGGCAGCTGCCTTCAGCGGGACCAGCACCGACCGGAACACGATCATCAGCACCAGGAACGACAGCCCGATCACTGCTCCGAGGAACAACGGCATCCGGTCCTGCAACCGTGACGAGACGTCGTCGGTGATCGCAGTGTTGCCGGTGATCGACGCTTCGACGTCGGAGCCGCTCAGTGCCGCGGGGATGGCGTCCTCGCGAAGGCGCTCGAGCAGCTCACCGGTCTTCGCGTCCTGCGGCGACGTCGTCGGGATGACGTTGATGATCGCGACGTCGCCGCTGTCGTTGATCACCGGAGCGTCGACCGAGGCCACACCGGACTGGCTGCCCAGCGCGGTCCTGACGTCGTTCAGGACACCACCCGTGATCTGCGCACCGTCGGCGTCGAGCACCACCGCCAGCGGACCGTTCGTGCCGGGGCCGTAGCCGTCGGCCATCAGGTCGTAGGCCTTGCGGGTCGTCGAGGACGGTGCGTCGTTGCCCGCGTCCCCGAACCCGAGGTGCATCGAGAACAGCGGGATCGCCAGCACACCGAGGACCACCGCTGCCACGCCGCCGTAGCGGAGGGGCTTCGCGACGACGCGGCGGGCCCAACGGGCCGAGGCAGCGTCAGGGTTGTACGCCGGCTTCGGCTTGACGAAGGGGATCCGGACGCTGTTCACCCGGTGCTTGACGATGCCGAGCATCGCGGGCAGCAGGGTGATCGACGCCAGCATGACGATGGCGACCATGATCGCCGAGCCGTAGCCCATCTTCTCCAGCATCGGGACGCCGGAGACCTTGAGGCCGAGGATCGCCACCATCACGGTGACACCGGCGAACAGCACGGAGAGGCCGGCGGTCGCGTTGGCGCGCCCGATGGCGACCGGCACGGACTGTCCGGACGCCAGGTTCTGGCGGTGCCGGGTCAGGATGAACAGCGCGTAGTCGATGCCGACCCCGAGCCCCAGCATCATCGCGACGACGGTGGTGATCTCCGGAACCGGGACGATGCCCGCCATGATGCCGATGCTGCTGCTCCCGACCACGATGGCGACCAGCGCCGTGACGATGGGGAGGCTCATCGCGACCAGCGACCCGAAGGCGATGGCGAGGATGACGACCGCCAGCAGGATGCCGATCATCTCGCTGTTGCCGCCGGCTGCGACCTTCGCGTAGCCGAGGCCGCCGTCGTACTCGACCTGGACGCCTGCGTCGCGGACGTCCTGGACGGCGTCCTCAGCCGCGTCGAACTCCTCGACACCGACCTTCTCGATGTCGAAGGCGACGGTCGCGAACGCGGTCTGGCCGTCCTCGCTGACCGTGGGTCCGCGAGGGTCGTAGGGACTGCTCACGGCAACCACGTGATCCCCCTCGGAGAGCTGCTCGACGGCCTGCTCGATCGCGGCCTTGGTGGCCGGGTCGGTCAGACCGTCCTCCGAGTGGAAGATCACGTTCGAGGCGTACAGCGTCTCCTGCGGGAAGCGGTCCTCGATGATGTCGGCGGCACGCTGCGACTCCGAGCCGGGAAGGGTGAAGCTCTCGTCGTTCTCACCACCCTGCGACGAGTTGAGCATGAAGACCGCGCCGGCGATGACGATCCAGGCGGCGATGACGCGCCACGGGTGGCGCCCGGCGAAGTTGCCGATCCGGTAGAGGAAGTGAGACATGGTGAAGCCTTTCGAGGCGGACTGCTTGGGCATTGGATGTGGCGAGAGGGCCACACTTCGAAGGTAGGAAGATCCAATGCCCGGGCCCATCGCGAAGGCCGCACGAAACGGGGGGCCTCCCGCACGGTCACCCGTCCGTCGCGATGCGGGAAACCGCACTCGCGCTCAGTCGACCAGCGGGACCTGGACGCCGATCTGGTCGCCGGTGCCGGGGAAGACCACGCCCCGGCCGGGCTGCACCCGCGGCACCAACGACGTACGCGAGACGCGGCCGCCGAAGACGTCGCCCTGGAGCGCCTCCTGCGGCGACAGCAGCAGGCCCTTGCGGCCCGAGCGGGCCTCGACCACCCATCCGGAGAAGCCGGAGCTCAGCTCGCTGACCCCGCCGCCGAGGACCACGTGGAAGCCGCGGTCGCGCGCCTGGCGCACGAGTGCCCCCATCACGGGAGCGAGCGGGCCCTCCTTGAGGCGTTCGCCGTCGTCGATGAGTACGACGGAGCCGTGACCCAGGCCGCGCAGCCGCTCGACGACGTCCTCCTGGGCATGGTCGATCCCGACCAGGCCGTCGGCACCCAGGTCGTCGCTGAGCAGGTTGGCGCTCGGCGTGAACCCGAGGACCTGCCGGCCGTCCGCGCGCGCCCACCGGCAGATGAACCGGAGCGCGTTGGTGCGACCGCTGGACGGCGGGCCGACCACGAGCATCGGCGTGTTCGCGGCGTCGACGCTCACGAGCGCGAGCCGGTCGCCGCCGATCCCGACCGGGATGTGCCCGCGTGGCAACGGCGGCGGTGAGGCGAGCGCGGTCGCGGCGTCGATCTCGCTCGGGAGCGCAGCCAGGCTGAACGGGCGCAGCGACTCCGGCACCGGCCCCTCGGCTCGCTCGACGGCCGTCAGCGACGCGCCGAGCTCGCGCACGAGCGCGCTCTGCGCCGCACCGGACACGTCCTCCCCGAGGACGGCGACCTGCGCCTCGATCCCGGACTCGGCCCACAGGCCGCGGCCGTCGGACAGGTTGTCCGGCACGTCCTTCGCCTTCAGGCCACCGCTCGTGTAGTCGCTGCGGTCGGGCAGCCGAAGCAGCAGCTTGCTCTCCACGAGCGACGCCACCCGGCCGGACAGGAGCGACCGGTCGCCCGCGACGACGACGTGGATGCCGACGCTGGCGCCCTCCCGGAGCAGCCCCAGCATCCGGTCGTTGAGCCGCCCGACGTCGACCTCGCTCAGGTCGGAGATGAAGCCTTCCCACCGGTCCAGCAGGAGTACGACGTACGGCAGCCTCTCGTCCGCCGGTACCGCCTGCCGCTGCTCGTCGATGTCGGCGTAGCCCGACCGGCCGAGCACGTCCTGGCGCCGCTTGACCTCGTCACCGAGCCGCTCGAGCAGCCGGCTCGCCCGCTCGACCTCGGTGCGCTGGACGACCGCACCGGTCTGCGGGAGCGCGGTGAGCGGCAGCAGCGCGCCGTTGCCGCAGTCGAGGCCGTACAGGTGCAGGTCCCGCGACCGGGTGACCTCGGCCAGGCCGACGGCGATGGTGCGCAGGGCGGTCGACCGCCCCGACCGGGCGCCGCCGGCGATGTAGAGATGTCCGGACTTCCCGAGGGTGAACTCGCGAGGACGCTGCGCCTGGTCGGCCGGGTGGTCCTCGAGCACCCAGGGCGCGGACCAGCCGGTGACCCGTTCGGTGTCGGGTTTGGCGTCGACCAGGTCGCGCAGCGTGGCCAGGGTGACCGGCGCGGGCAGCTCCGGCAGCCACGGCGAGTGCTGGGCGCCGATCCCCCGCAGCTCGGTCGCGCCGGCGATCGCCTCGACCAGCACGGACAGGTCGGTCTCGCCCTCGTCGGTCTGCTTGCCCTCCTCCTTCGGCCGGCCCGGCGCCGGATGCCCGACGACCTCCCAGCCGACCGGCCAGACGATCGGTGGCTCGCGCACGATGTCCTCGACCGGCGTGGCGTCCGGCCGGGCACCGCCGACCCGACCGGCCTGGAACGGGAGCAGCGACGAGTGGCCGAGCCGGGCGTAGCCGCGACCCGGCTGGTCGGGACCGATCGTCGCGGACTCGGCGGCGTCGATGACGTCCTTGGACTCGTTGGCGTCGGTCACCCGGAGCGCGATCCGCAGGTTGGTGTTGGCCCGGATGTCGTTGGAGATCACGCCGGAGGGCCGCTGCGTGGCGAGCACCAGGTGGATCCCGAGCGACCGGCCGCGCTGGGCGATCGTCACCAGGCCGGTCACGAAGTCGGGCAGCTCGGCCTTGAGGCTCGCGAACTCGTCGATCACGATCGCCAGCCGCGGGATCGTCGGCAGTGTGGGATCGCGTCGCTGGAGCGCCCAGTAGTCCTCGAGGTCCTTGGCCCCGGGTACGGCGAGCAGGTGCTCGCGGCGCTTGAGCTCGGCGCCGAGCGAGGTCAGTGCGCGACTGACCAGGTGGGTGTCGAGGTCGGTGACCATGCCGACCGTGTGCGGCAGCCGGGCGCAGTCCTTGAAGGCCGAGCCGCCCTTGTAGTCGACGAGCACGAACGTCAGCTGCTCCGGGCTGTTGGCGACGGCCAGGGAGGCCACGAGCGTCTGGAGGAGCTCCGACTTGCCGGAGCCCGTCGTACCGGCGATCAGCGCGTGCGGCCCGTCCTTGCGGATGTCCAGCCGGAACGGGCCGTCGAAGCCCTCGCCGATGACGACGTCGGTGCGCGCCTCCGGTCCCCACCGGCGGGCCACCCCCTCGGGTGTCGGGTGCTCGAGCGAGATGCACTCCAGCAGCCGGGCCGACGACGGAAGCCCCGACACCTCGACGGTCGGCGTGGTGTCGCGGACCGGAGCGAGCGCGCGTCCGATGCGGGCCGCCCAGCTGGCCTCCACCAGGTCGGGGCGGATCCGGGCGACGGCCTCGGAACCGGTACGCCGCAGCTCGACCAGGCCCTCGTGCACGTCGAGGACGGCGCGGCACTCCTCCGGCAGCAGCCGCACGTCCTCGTCGAGGCAGATCACCGTGACGCCGACCGCGGGGCCCTCGCGCAGCAACGTCACCAGCCCGGGGAGTGCGCGCAGCCGCCGGGCGCCGTCGACGACGACGAGGACGTCCGGGCGTGGCGTGATGTCGCCCGGGAGCCCGACCCGGCGGTCCTCCGGCGACCGGTCGGCGATGAGCTGGCTGAGCTCGGCCAGCCGCCGCGAGACGGACTGCTGCTCCGTGCCGAGTACGGCGGCGACCGGCTCGCCAGGACGCCGGCAGTGCGGCAGCCAGCGGGTCCAGCCCCACTGCTGCTCACGCTCCGCGTTGGTGAGGACGACGACGTCCAGGTCGCCGGGTGCGTGCAGCACCGCGGCCTGTCCCACCAGCCACCGCGCGAGCGCGTCGACGCCCCCGCCCTCGCCGCAGATGCCGATCACGCCGAGGTCGCGCATCGAGAGCGACACGGGTACGTCACCCAGGGTGTCGGGCTCCGGCGGCTCGTCGGTCTCCTTCCGGGAGCGGTCCGAGACCTTGATCGGCGACGGCCGGTCGGCGACCCCGAGCCGGAGCTCGAGGTAGTCGGGATCGGCACGACGCCGCATCCACAGCTGCTGTCCGGGCCCGACCGCATCGAGCAGCACCCGGGCCGGGTCGGGGCGGTCGCGGCGGAGGTCCTCGCGGAACAGCCGCTGGGCGCGCGCGAGCCGGCGGCGCACGGAGATCGTGTCCTCGCGGAACTCGATCATCTGCTGGCGGTACTCGACGGCCGCGCCCTTGCGCTGGGAGATGAAGTTGAAGAGCGCGAGGACCGGCGACATCAGCCCGAACAGCATGAACCGCCAGCTCCCGAAGAGCAGGCACATCGGCACCGCCATCATCATCGGCGCGAAGACGACGGGCCACGGGATGGTCTGTCGCCGCGGCTTGATCGGCTCGCTCGGCAGCACGAACGACGTCTCGCGCTCGGGCCGCAGGAGTCGCGGCGGGCGGTTGAAGTCGATGCCGAGCACCTCGTCGCTGGGCCCGGCGTCGGCGTCGGGCATCCAGACCCGGTGCCACTGCAGCAGCGACTCGCCGATCCGCAGATCGGCGCCCTCCGGCCAGGCGACGTCGCCGAGCTCCTCCTCCGGCTCGTCCTCGGTCGGGACGCCCTTGCGCCGGGCGCGCGCCGCCCGCTTCTCGGCCTTGCGGTCGGCCTTGCGGTCCCGGCGTTGGTTCTTCTTGCGGCGCTTGCGCTCGCGCCGGGTCAGCGCCTCCATCGGGAGGAGCTCGACGGCGGCGGCGTCCTCCTCGTCGTGCTCGGGGTCCGGCTCGGACGGGTCCCGCCCGTCCAGGAGTACGGCGCGGTTGCGCTCGACGATCTCGACCTCGGCATCGGCGGTCACCCGGATGACGAGGGCATCGGTCGGCAGGAACAGGTCGGGCAGGGACATGCCGGACGCCCCGTTGCCGATCTGGTGCTCGCCGATCCCGAACCGGTGGATCCGGCCCGCGCCGGGTCCGGAGACGACCCGCATCTCCACGACCCCGCGCGGCAGCGCGGCGTCGTACCCGTCGGGCTCGTGGAGGGCGACCACCGACCCCGGTTGCACGTGCGCGGTGCGGAGGCTGTGGTCGTTCTCGACCGGCTGTCCGTCGACCCAGACCGGGACCTGCTTCGCGAAACCGGGGTGCATCTCGCCGTCGGTCGCGTCGAGGAGCCGCGGCAGCAGCTCCACCACCTCGGTCTCCGGGTCGGCGTCGACGAGGACGTCGCGCCGCACACCGGTCGCGCCGTTCACGACGCTGAGGCTGAATCGCACCGAGAGTCCTTCCGTCCGCCCGAGCAGGCTGCGCCATCGTAGGCACTCTCGGACCTACCCGATTCGCCGGCCGAGTAACCGGAAGGCGCCCTCAGGAACCACCGACGCGGTCGATGATCAACGGCCGGGCGTCGTACGGCGTCCCGGGCGGGTCGATCCGGTAGCCACCGTCGAGCGCCGCCAGCGCCCGCTCGAACCGCTCCGGGGTGTCGGTCAGCAGGGTGAGGAGCGGCTGCCCCGCGGCGACGGTGTCACCCGGCCGGGCGTGCCACACGATGCCGGCGCCGGCCTGGACCGGGTCCTCCTTGCGCTCGCGCCCGGCTCCGAGCCGCCAGGCGGCGATGCCGACGGCGAGCGCGTCCAGCCGGGTCAGTACGCCGTCGGCGTCGGCGGTCACGACGTGCGACTCGCGGGCCGTCGGCAGGGTGGCGTCGGGGTCGCCGCCCTGGGCGCGGATCATCGCCTTCCAGGCGTCCATCGCCGTACCGTCCGCGAGCCGGTCGGCGGGGTCGACGTCGGTGACACCGGCGGCGGTGAGCATCTCGCGGGCCAGGGCGAGGGTCAGCTCGACCACGTCGGCGGGACCTCCGCCGGCCAGCACCTCGACCGACTCGGTGACCTCGATCGCGTTGCCGGCGGTGAGCCCGAGCGGCACGTCCATGTCGGTGAGCAGCGCCACCGTGCGGACGCCGGCATCCGTGCCGAGCGCGACCATCACCTCGGCCAGCTCGCGCGCCCGGTCGGCGTCCTTCATGAACGCACCGCTACCGACCTTGACGTCGAGCACCAGGGCGCCGGTCCCCTCCGCGATCTTCTTGCTCATGATCGAGGACGCGATCAGCGGGATCGCCTCGACGGTGCCGGTCACGTCGCGCAGCGCGTAGAGCTTGCGGTCCGCAGGAGCGAGGCCGTCGCCCGCCGCACAGATCACCGCGCCCACGGACTCCAGCTGCGCGAGCATCTCCTCGTTGCTGAGCGTGGCGCGCCAGCCGGGGATCGACTCGAGCTTGTCGAGGGTGCCGCCGGTGTGTCCGAGGCCGCGACCCGAGAGCTGGGGCACGGCGACGCCGCACGCCGCCACCAGCGGCGCCAGCGGCAGCGTGATCTTGTCGCCCACGCCGCCGGTCGAGTGCTTGTCGGCCGTCGGCCGGGAGAGCGTGGAGAAGTCCATCCGCTCGCCCGAGGCGATCATCGCGGCGGTCCAGTCGCCGATCTCGCGGCGGTCCATGCCGTTGAGCAGGATCGCCATCGCGAGCGCCGACATCTGCTCGTCGGCGACGACGCCCTTCGTGTAGGCGTCGACCACCCACTCGATCTGGCTGCGGCTCAGGGTGCCTCGGTCCCGCTTGGCGGAGATGACCTCGACGGCGTCGTGCGAACTCATCGGGTGTTCCTATCAGGCCGGCACTTCATGTGAGGTCGTCGGGGCCGAAGGCGAGGGGCAACACCTGGTCCATCGTCTGAACACCCTCGGGCGTCGAGCAGCTCGAGTCCTGGCCCACCCGCCTCGTAGAGGATCTGCCGACAGCGTCCGCACGGCATGATCACCTCGCCCGAGCCGTTCACGCACACCACGTGGGTCAGCCGACCGCCGCCCGTCGCATGCAGCTGCGACACCAGACCGCACTCGGCACACAGGGTGACGCCGTACCCGGCGTTCTCGACGTTGCAGCCGACCAGCAGTCGGCCGTCCTCGGCGAGGCCGGCGGCGCCGACGTGGAAGCGGGAGTACGGCGCATAGGCGCGCGCGGCGACGTCGATCGCCGCCTGACCGCAGCGCCGCCCAGTCGACAGCTCATCCGCATCAGTCGCTCTTGATGTACGGCTGACCGTCGGCCGCCGGCGGGCGAACTCGTCCGACGAACCCGGCGACGGCGATGATCGTGGCGATGTAGGGCAGCGCCGACAGGAGCTCCCCCGGCACCTTCTCGTCGAGGATGCTGAGCTGGTCCTTGAGGTTCTGGAGGAATCCGAAGAGCACCGCCGCGAAGGCGGCCCAGACAGGGTGCCAGCGACCCATGATCACGGCTGCGAGGGCGATGAAGCCGTAGACCTGCCGTCATCTCCTTGTCGAAGGCCCCCGTCGTCAGCGTGAACGACGCCCCGCCCAGACCGGCGAAGACGCCACCGAGGAGCACGGCCTGCCACCGGCTGCGGTTGACGCTGATGCCGACCGTGTCCGCGGCCTGGGGGTGCTCGCCGACGGACCGCACCCGCAGCCCCCAGCGGGTCTCGAAGAGCAGGAACCAGACCAGCGGCACCGACAGGTACATCGCGTAGACGAGGAGGTTCTGCGCGAACAGCGGTTCCCCGATGTACGGGATGTCGCGACAGACCGGGGATCTCGACCGGTTGCAGCAGCTCCGGGTTGTTGAGATCGGCCTTCTTGTCGCCCGGGATCTGACCGAGGAGAAAGCTCGTGATGCCATATCCGAACGCCACCAGCACCACGCCGACGATCACCTGGTCGACGTGGTAGCGGAGCGCGAAGACTGCCAGCATCGCCGCGACCCCCATGCCGGCGAGGATGCCGCCGAGCAGGCCGAAGACCGGGCACCAGAAGATCGGGATGAAGGCGAGGCTCGCGACGGCGAAGCTGGAGAAGAGGGACCCGAAGAACGCACCGGCGATGAACTGGCCCTCGATCGCGATGTTGATGACTCCCGCGCGTTCGCAGAGCACGCCTGCGAGCGCTCCGAACACGAGGGCGGTGGCGATCCGGATGGTCCCTGGAAGCGGGTTGGTGATGGAGAGCGGAACGCCTGACGGGTCGGCGTAGGCCCACATGATGAACGACGCGTAGAAGCCCAGTCCGACGAGCGACCGCCAGCGATGCACCCCACCCACCCCGCGGGTACCGGTTGAAGACCGCGAGCAGCAGAGCTGCGGCAGTGATCACCACGGCCGTCCACGAGATCGGGGTGCCTTCGAACACGACCGGCTGGTTCTCGATCGTGCGTTTGCCCTTCAACAGGTGCTGGACCGTCGGGTCGTCGATCGAGAGGGTGAACCAGATCTCGGCCAGGAGGACCAACCCGAGGACGACGAGGAGCTTGATCTGACGGCGTACGTCGGCGCGGTCGCGGACCTGCGGTTGCTCGGGCGCAGCCGGCGGGACGGTCGACTACGTCGGTCATGCTGCTGCTCCCGCCGGCTCGGAGGTCCGGTCCTTGGCCCGTCTGCGTCGCACGCGGGTCAAGCCGCGGATCAGGGCCGGCGCTGCCACGAACAGCACGATGAGAGCTTGGACCACCTGGATCAGCTCCGGCGGCACACCTGCTGACGCCTGCATGCCGAGCCCGCCCGCGGAGAGCGCTCCGAAGAGCAGTCCGGCGAACACGGTACCGAGCGGGGTCGCACGGCCGAGCAGGGCGACGGTGATCGCGTCGAACCCGACCGATCCGACCACCTGGTCGGTGACCGACTGTCGCAGCCCCAGCACGGTCATCGTCGCCGCGAGCCCCGCGAGCAGACCTGCGAGAGCCATCACCAGCGATGTAGACCTTGGCCGTGCTCATCCCCGCCGTCCGGGAAGCGTCCGGGTTGGAGCCGACAGCCCGCAGTTCGAAGCCCAGCCTGCTGCGCTCCAGGATCCACCACACACCTGCGGCCGCCACCAGGGCCAACGGGATCCCGAGGTGGATACCCGCGATGGTCGGGAAGGTCGCGCTGTCTGCGGGACCGGGCGTGATCAGGTTGTCGCTGTTGGGCTTCTGGAAAGACTCTTTGGCGAGGAAGTAGAGCACGACGAAACGGGCGACGTTGTTGAGCATGATCGTCGTGATCACCTCGTGCGCTCCGGTCGCGGCCTTGAGCCAGCCGACGATGCCGCCCCACAGCGCACCGGCGAGCAGGCCGGCGGCGATCGCGGCCAGCAGGTGCAGCCCCGCCGGCAGGTCCCAGGTGAAGCGCGACGTACCCCGCGGCGAGCGCGCCGACGAGCGCCTGGCCCTGTGCCCCGATGTTGAAGAGGCCGGCCCGGAAGGCGAGCGCCACCCCGAGGCCCGCACAGATCAGCGGCGCCGAACGCTCGAGCGTCCGCTCGATGGCGGGGCCGGAGCCGACGGCGCCGCGCACCAGGGCTGAGTACGCGTCCCATACCGCTTCGGCGGAGTACCGCACGACATCGCCGGCGTAGACGAAGAAGGAGCTCGGGTAGTTGAACATGTTGCCGAGCGCGTCGATGACCTCAGGGTCCGAGATGATGATGAGGAACGCACCGACGACCAGAGCCAGCGCGATCGCCAGCGCGGTGTCACGGATCGTCGGCAGCCAGGCCCGCAGGTCGTGGGCCCGCTCCACCTCGGGCTCAGGAACGATCGACTCGGGGGCGGGTGACATCGCGGTCATGACGCCACCTCCGTCCCCTCGGGCGTGGCGCCCGCCATCAGCAGACCCAGCTGCGCACGCGGGGTTTCGGGCGGCACGGTCGCCACGATCCGGCCGTCGTACATCACTGCGATCCGGTCCGACAACGCGTAGATCTCCTCCAGCTCCGTCGACACGATGATCACCGCGGTGCCCTTGTCGCGCTCCGAGATGATCCGCTTGTGGATGAACTCGATCGACCCGACGTCGACGCCGCGCGTCGGCTGGGAGGCGATCAGCACCTTGAGCGGCCGTGAGAACTCGCGCGCGACGACGACCTTCTGCTGGTTGCCGCCGGACAGCGACGCGACCGGAGTCTCGGCCGACTCGGTGCGGATGTCGAACTCCTCGATCCGCGCCTTGGCGTTCGCCGCGATCTTGTCGAGCTTGAGCGCCGGACCCGCGGAGAACTCCGCCGACCGGTAGAGGTCGAGGACCAGGTTCTCGCGCACGCTGAACTTGCCGACGAAGCCGTCGTGCGAGCGGTCCTCGGGGATGTAGCCGATGCCGTGCTCGAGGCTCTGTCGCGGCCCGTGCTTGCTGATGTCCTTGCCGTTGAGCTCGATCCGGCCGGCATCGGGCTTGATCAGGCCCAGCAGCGACTTGATCAGCTCGGTCTGGCCGTTGCCCTGGACACCGGCGATGCCGAGCACTTCGCCCGCGCGCGCCTCGAACGACACGTCCTTGACGACGACGTGGCCGCGGGGATCGATCACGGTGATGTTCTCCGCCGTCAGCACGGGACCGCCCGCCTCGGCCTTGTCCTTGCTGACGGTGAGCGACACGCTGCGGCCCACCATCATCTCGGCCAGCTCGGCCTCACTGGCGGACGGCGGGGCGGTGCCGACGACCTTGCCGCGCCGGATCACGCTGATCCGGTCGCCGATCGCCTTCACCTCGCGGAGCTTGTGGGTGATGAAGATGATGGAGGTGCCCTGTGCCTTGAGCCCGCGCATGATGCCCATCAGCTCGTCGATCTCCTGCGGGGTCAGCACCGCGGTGGGCTCGTCGAGGATCAGGATCTTCGCGTTGCCGGCGAGCGCCTTGATGATCTCGACCCGCTGCTGCACCCCGACGGGGATGTCCTCGATCAGGGCATCGGGATCGACGCGCAGCTGGTATCGCTCCGAGAGCTCCCGCACCTGACGTCGAGCGGCCTCGCGGTTGAGCACGCCCGCGACGCGAGTCTGCTCGTGGCCGAGCATGACGTTCTCGGCGACGGTGAACACCGGCACCAGCATGAAGTGCTGGTGGACCATGCCGATCCCTGCGGCGAGGGCGTCCCCGGGACCGTCGAACTCGACCTTCTTCGCCGTCGAGCACGATCTCGCCCTCGGTCGGCGTCAGCAGCCCGTAGAGCATGTTCATCAGGGTCGACTTGCCGGCGCCGTTCTCCCCGAGGAGACAGTGGATCTCACCCGGCTCGACAACCAGATCGATCTGGTCGTTGGCCGTGAAGCTGCCGAACCGCTTGGTCAGGCCCTTGATCTCGAGCCGCACGGGTCCCCTCCGATCGTCGCCGTCATGTGCGCGACAGGTCGGGGCGGTCGTCGACCACCCCGACCTGTCGTCTCACCAGATCAGATTCAACCGATCAAGGCCTCTCGACCTCAATGGTGCCGTCGATGATCTGCGCCTTGAGGTCTTCGATCGTCGCTGCCAGGTCCTCATCGACATCGGCGTTCGGACCGTACGGAGCGAGACCCACGCCGCCGTTCTCCAGCGTCCCGTCGTAAGGCTCGTTGCTGAAGGTGCCACCAGCGGAGTCGAGGATCGCCGTGGTCACACCGACGTCCAGCCCCTTGACGACCGACGTCAGCAGGGAGTCGCAGTACTCCTCGGCGGAGACGCAGCCGTCGGTGTCGACCCAGATGCCCCAGACGTCGTTGTCCTGGGCGGCCTGGAGGCCGCCGAGGCCGGCGGGCCCGGCGACCGGGAGGATCACGTCAGCACCCTGCGCGATGAGCTCCTCGGCGATGTTCTGGCCCTTGGTCGTGCTCTCGAAGTCCTCGGTGAAGGAGCCCTCCTTGCTTTCCCGGTTCCAACCGAGCACCTGGACCTCGGCGCCGTTCTCCTCGTTGTAGTACTCGACGCCCTGGGCGAAGCCATCCATGAAGATGGTCACGGTCGGGATGTTCAGGCCACCGAAGGTGCCGACGGCACCGGACTGCGACTTCGCCGCGGCGAGGTAGCCGGCCAGGAACGCCGGCTCGGCGGTGTTGAAGGTGAGGCCCTTCAGGTTCGGCGGGCGCGATGTTGTTGCCCTTGCTCGTCGAAGTAGGCGAAGTCGACGATCGCGTAGTCGATGTCCTTGTTCTTCTTCGCCGAAGCCAGGGTGTCCTCTGCGAGGAGGAAGCCGACCGTGGTGATCTGGTTGCAGCCTTCGTCGACCATGCTCTGGATGTTGTCGGCGAACTGCGACGGGTCGTTGGACTCGACCTCGGCGGTCTGTACGCCGTTCTCAGTGGCCGCGGTCTCCATACCGTCGTGCGAGGTCTGGTTGAACGACTTGTCGTCGAAGCCGCCCGAGTCGGACACCATGCACGCCTTGAAGTCGGGGAACTGCTCCGCGGCTTCGGTCGGGCTGGTCTCCTCGGTCACGCTGGGCGAGTCGCTGGCGTTGCTGTCGCCGTCGTCCCCGTCGTCCTCGCGGTCACCACATGCCGTCAGGGCGAGTGCCGCGATGGCAGCCACCGCAGCAAATCGAGCCGTTCTCTTCACGGCGTCCTCCATTATTCGTCGTCGCGCCCCACGGCGGGGCATCCCGTGCACCCTAACGGCGAGTTTCGGTGCGAGGGGGCGTTGCAACGGAAATTTCTGAGGTTGTTACCGAGCAGTGACAACGATTGCCGCTGAGATCAGCTGCTGAGGGTGCGGGCGGCGACGGCGGCCAGCACCCGCGCCCCGACTCCCACCGCCTGCTCGTCGATGCGCAGGTCGCCCTGGTGGAGGTCGTACGTCGCGCCGCCGGGCGTTCGCGTGCCGAGACGGAACATGGCACCCGGCACGCCCGAGAGGTACCACCCGAAGTCCTCGCCGCCGAGGCTCTGCGGCACCTCGGTGCGGTGGTGGATGCCCAGCACCGCGTCCACCGCCTGGTTGATGATCCGGGCGCTGACCGCGTCGTTGACCACGGGCGGCACGCCCTGGAGGTAGTCGACCGCCGCGGTGACGCCGTACGGCCGGACGATGTCGAGCACGGCCTCGCGCACCACGGCCTCGACACCCGCCCACGCGATCGAGTCGAGGATCCGGACGGTGCCGGCGGCGATGCCCTGGTCGGGGATCACGTTCGGGGCCGAGCCCGCGCGCAGCACGCCCCAGACGACGCTGACGCCGGCCCGCGGGTCCATCCGACGGCTGAGTACGGCGGGCAGCTCGCTGGTGATCTTGGCGAGCGCGAAGGTCAGGTCGCCGGTGAGGTGGGGCCGCGAGGTGTGGCCGCCGGTGCCCTCGACCCGGACCTCGATCCGGTCGGCCGCGCTGGTGATCGGTCCGGTGCGGACACCGATCGTCCCGACGTCGACCGCCGGCTCGGCGTGCAGCGCGAAGATCCGCTCGACCTCGTCGAGCGCCCCGTGGTTGTTGACCAGGTGGACGGCGCCGCCGGGCATGACCTCCTCGGCGGGCTGGAACAGGAGCCGGACCCGGCCGCCGAGCTGTCCGCGCCCGTGCGCCTCGGCGAGTGCGTGTGCGGCACCGACGAGCGCTGCCGTGTGGACGTCGTGCCCGCACGCGTGGGCGACGCCCGGCACCTTGCTGGTCCACGGGTCCCGGGTCACGTCCTGGACGGGCAGCGCGTCGAGATCGGCGCGGAGCGCGACGACGCTTTCGCCCTCGCCGATCTCGGCGATCGCGCCACTGCGCTGCGCCGGCGTCACCTGCCAGCCGATCTGCTCGAGGATCTCGACCACGCGGTCCGTCGTACGCCGCTCCTCCCAGGACAGCTCCGGGTGCCGGTGCAGGTCGCGGCGGAGGTCGATCAGCTCGTCGGTGTGCTTGTCGACGACGTGGTTGATCACCCGCTCGACGGAGTCGGCGGCACGCGGATCCGGTGTCGTGGGCATCGGACCGAGCCTAGATGACTAGCTGGCGGGGCGCGCACCGTACTTGTCGGTGAGCTCGGCCTCGCGGTCGGCGAGCACGACGGTGTCGGCCTGGTAGCCGTCCGGGCCGGTGACCGAGACGGAGATGGTGCGCAGGGGGTCGACCTCGGAGGTCCACACCGCCTCGACGACCTGGTCGATCACCGCCCGGGCGTCGCAGGTGTCGCACCGGATCGTGAACGTGACCTCCTGGGCGGTGGAGGCGTCGTCCCGGTAGGTGCCGTCGACCTTGGTGAAGCCGCCGGCAGGACGGTCGATGTCCGCCGCGATCGCGTCGACGATCTCCTGGTTCTGCACCGTCTCCTCCTGGTCCTTCTCCGGTTCTGCGTCGCAGGCGCCCGCGAACGCGACAGCGCCGACCAGCGCGGCGACGGCTAGGGCGTGTCTCCTCACCCGCGCTCCATCTGGTACGTCGTGACGGTGCTGTCGCTCCCGCCGCCTAGGTTGCCGAGTCCTGCGAGCGCGTCCACGACCGCGGCGTCGTCCGAGCTCACGATGTCGCCGGCTTCCGGCACGTAGACCTCCCCGAGAGCGTGGTTGGGCGTCGAACCGCCATTCTGCTCCTCGAACACGATCGTCGTGTGGTTGCTCTTGTCGCCGTACGACTCGCCGTCGAGACGAGGGACGATGTCGAACTCGTTGACCAGCGACACCATGTGGACGTCGGGAGGCAGCTCGATGTTGTCGACCGGCGAACCGGCGGTCAGCACTGCGTTGACGTGGCCCTGGACGTCGGTCTCGCCGTTGGCGATCGCCTCGGCCAGGCGGGCGGCGACGATGCCGCCCTGGCTGTGGCCGATGAAGTTGATCTCGGCGCCGGGCGGGACGTCCGCCAGTGCCGCGAGCACGGCCTGCTGGTAGGCGTTGTCGTCGCCGGCCACCGCAGCGAAGTTGGTGCCCATGTTCTGCACCAGGCCCGACTCGAACCCCGGCGCGTCGAAGGCCTTCGTGCCCGGCAGGTAGACGTTGTAGACGCCGTCGACCTCCTCGATCTGGAACTGGTCCTCGTGCGCGGCGACGTCGTTGAGACGTTGCAGCGCGCCCTGGATGTCTGCGGGCGCCTGCGACGCGTAGGTCTCCACCGAGGTCAGGCTCTCCAGCTCCTGGCTGTAGAGACCGGCGAGGGTCGTCGAGCTCTGCTCGACGGTCAGCGGGAACCCGATGAGCGGCTGGGCCAAGGGCGGCGCCAGGGTGCTCAACAGCGCGACGAAGCCGGGAGCGCTCGCGACCAGCTCCTCGAGCTCGTCGGGATGCTCGACCAGCCACCGCTCCGGGTCGGAGAACAGGCCGTCGTCGGCGAGCTCGGCGATGTCCAGGACGGTGCCCGGCAGGCCGGCGGGCGAGAGCTTCCACGCGAGCTGCAGCGGGAGCGTGTAGCCCTGGGCCCAGTCCCCCACGTCGTCGGCGATCTCCAGTGCCTGGTCGACCGCGAGGTAGGCGTTGGCCTGCGCCTGCATGACGAAGCCGGCCGCGGTCATCTTCACGCCGTGCGCCGACAGCGCCTGCGGGCCGTCCAGGGCAGCCACCAGCTCGGCCTCGAAGGTCGCGAACGTGCCGGGCGACAACAGCGCGCTGGACAGCAGGTTTCCGTCGAGCAGGAAACGGTGGCTCGAGGCCGCGAGGCCGACGACCTCGGTGCCGGTACTGCGGATGATGCCGCCGGTCGCGTCCATGTCGTCCATGTCCGCTTCGAGGTCGTGGGCGCCGCCGTGGACGTCGTACCCGCCCGTCACAGCCAGGCTCCCGACATCAGGTTGCCCAGGTCGCCGGGAAGGTCGGCGCGGCGCCGCGGCTCGAGAGTGAGCGTCCGGGGCTCCTCGTTGCTGGTCCGACCGGACCACCAGCCGTCGCGGTCGAGGAACCAGACCAGGGCGTACGGCGGCCGCTCGCGGCCCGCCACCGTCACGTGCAGCACCGCCTGGGTGCGCCGGGTCCATTCGTGCAACCGGGTGACGTCGCGCGGATGCAGGTCGATGAACTCGCCCATCGCGGCGAGCACGTCGCCCGCGACGTCGGCGTCGACCGCGCGACCGGCCCGACCGCCGCCAGCGGGACGGTGAAGGCTTCTCGTCGCTCGAGCGGGGCCTCCGGCTCCGGGACCAGGTCGAGCAGCTCGGTCCCGAGCGCGCGGGCGTCGAAGAGCGACACGGTGTGGGTGAGCCGGTCGCGCACCAACGAGCCGCCGAGGTGCGCGTCGACCCAGTAGTACCCGAGGCGGGAGACACCCTGTCCCGCGAGCGAGACGCGAACCCGGCGGTCGGCGACCCCCAGCGCCGCGAGGTTCGCGGCCACCGCGGGCACCGGCCCCTCGTCGTCGATCACCCCGTGCTCGCGCAGCAGCGTCGTCGCGTCGGCGAGTCCCGCCTCGAGGTCGACGGCGGCGAGTACGGCGTCGACCGGCTCGATCTGGAGCCGGACGTCCTCCGGCAGCCGCAGCCCGGTCGCCTCCGCCGCGCGCTGCAGTGCCATCCACTTGTCCACGCCGAGCGCGAGCCGACGCGGCTGCGCCAGCGGAGTGCGCTCCCCGATCCGGATCACGAGAGCAGCCCCCCGATCCCCTTGATCACGTCGCCCGCGGTGTCTCTGGCTCCGCCGGCGAGGTCACCGAGCCCGCTGAGCATGTCGTCGACGGCGTCCTGGACCTCGCCGGCGACGTCGCCGCCGAACCGGGCGATGTCGTCGATCATGTCCTGGGTGATCTCGACTCCCTCCTCGGCGAGGTTCCTGAGATCGGCGATCCGGTCCTGGATCCACTCGATCCGGTTGCGCACTGCCGCGGCGTGCCGGCGCAGCGCCGCCGCGGCAGCGTCGAGCCCGTCGGCGTCCGCCAGCAGGTCGGCCCGCAGACCGTCGCACTCGCCGCGGTAGTCCTCGGCCCCGGCGGACTGCCAGGTCACGTTGGCGACGAGGTCCGCGAAGCGGCTGCACTCACCCCGGACGTCGGATGCCTTGCCCTCGATCTGGCCGGCCAGCTCCTCGAGCTGGTCCGGATCGGCGAACCCCATGCTCCGCGCTCTTCCCGGCGCCGCGGGTGCGCAAACCGAAGGCGGGCGCGGCGGCCGGCCGGCTACGGAGTCGGCGGGTCCTCGTCGTACGCCGCCAGCAGCCGGTCCGCCGCCAGCGGCGCCGTCAGCTCACCGGCGAGCACGGCAGCGCGCACCTCGGCCTGGACGGCCTTCACGCCGGCCGAGTGCCGGAGCCGCTGGTCGAGCTCGTCGCGGACCAGCGCCCAGGTGAAGTCCAGCTGCTGCTCGGCACGCTTCGTGGCCAGTCCGTCGTCGCCGAGGTGGCCGCGATGGTCGAGGACCTTCTGCCAGACGTCGTCGACGCCGACGTCGTGGAGACCCGAGCAGGTGATGACAGGGACCGCCCACCCTCCGTCATCAGGGTGGCCGCGGACCAGGCGCAGCGCGCCGGCGAGCTCGCGGGCCGCTCCCCTGGCCTCCTGCTCTCGATCGCCGTCGGCCTTGTTGACCGCGATCACGTCGGCGATCTCGAGGATGCCCTTCTTGATGCCCTGGAGCTGGTCGCCGGTCCGGGCGAGGGTGAGGAACAGGAACGTGTCGACCATGCCGGCGACGGTCACCTCGGACTGACCGACTCCGACCGTCTCGACCAGGATCACGTCGTACCCCGCCGCCTCGAGGACCGCCATCGCCTGCGTCGTCGCCCGGGCGACGCCGCCGAGGGTGCCGGCCGACGGACTCGGCCGGATGAACGCGTGGGGGTCCGTCGACAGCCGGGCCATCCGGGTCTTGTCCCCGAGCACCGAACCCCCGGTGCGGACGCTGGACGGGTCGACGGCGAGTACGCCGACCTGGTGGCCGTCGGCGGTCAGCCGGCTGCCGAGCGCCTCGATGAACGTCGACTTGCCGACGCCGGGCACGCCGGAGATGCCGACCCGTACGGCGTTGTCTCACGGCGCAGTGACGGCGAGCGCGGCGACCAGGTCGCGGGCCTGGGCGCGGTGCTTGGGGCTCGTCGACTCGACCAGGGTGATCGCCCGCGAGACCTGGGCACGCCTGCCCTCGCGGATGCCTTCGACCAGCCGGTCGACGTCCATCAGGGCCTCAGCCCATCAGTGGTCGAGCTGGTCGCGGAGCTTGGCGAGCAGGTCGAGCGCCGACTCGGCGATGACCGTGCCGGGCAGGAACACCGCGGCCGCGCCCATCTCCTTCAGCGTCGGTACGTCGTCGGGCGGGATGACGCCGCCGATGACCACCATGATGTCCTCCCGACCGTGCTCCGCCAGCGCCGTCTTGAGCGCGGGAAGCAGCGCGAGGTGACCGGCGGCGAGCGACGAGACACCGACGATGTGCACGTCGGCGTCGATCGCCTGCGTCGCGACCTCCTCGGGCGTGGAGAACAGCGGGCCCACGTCGACGTCGAAGCCCATGTCCGCGAACGCGGACACGACGACCTTCTGGCCGCGGTCGTGACCGTCCTGGCCCATCTTCGCGACCAGGATGCGGGGACGCCGGCCCTCGGCCTCGGCGAACTCGTCGGTCGCCGCGCGCACCTGGGCCACCAAGGAGTCCCCTTCGCCGTCATTGGCCAGGCCGGCCTCGTCGCGGTACACGCCGGAGATCGTACGGATCACGGCCTGGTGCCGCCCGTACACCTTCTCGAGGGCGTCGGAGATCTCGCCGACGGTCGCCTTGTGCCGGGCGGCGTCGACGGCGAGCTCGAGCAGGTTGCCGTCGCCCGTGTCGGCCGCTGCGGGTCAGCGCCTCGAGCGCGGCGTCGACGTCGGTCTGGTCGCGCTCGGCGCGCAGCCGCTCGAGCTTGGCGATCTGCTGGCGGTAGACGTCGTCGTTGTCGACCCGGAGCACGTCGAGCTTGTCCTCGACCGGCGAGCCGGAACGTGTTGACGCCGATCACCTTCTGCGCACCGGAGTCGATCCGGGCCTGGGTGCGGGCGGCGGCCTCCTCGATGCGCATCTTCGGGATGCCCTGCTCGATCGCGGCGGCCATGCCACCGGCGGCCTCGGCCTCCTCGATGTGCGCCCACGCCCGCTCCGCGAGGTCATGGGTCAGCTTCTCGACGTAGTAGGAGCCGGCCCAGGGGTCGATCGTGTACGTCGTACCGCTCTCCTGCTGCAGCAGGAGCTGGGTGTTGCGCGCGATCCGTGCGGAGAAGTCGGTCGGCAGCGCGATGGCCTCGTCGAGGGCGTTGGTGTGCAGCGACTGGGTGTGGCCCTGGGTCGCCGCCATCGCCTCGATGCAGGTGCGGCCGACGTTGTTGAAGACGTCCTGGGCGGTGAGGCTCCAGCCGGAGGTCTGGCTGTGCGTGCGGAGGCTGAGGCTCTTGGGGTTCTGGGGGTCGAACTGGCGGACCAGCCGGCTCCACAGCGCCCGGGCCGCGCGCATCTTGGCGACCTCCATGTAGAAGTTCATGCCGATCGCCCAGAAGAAGGACAGCCGCGGCGCGAACTGGTCGATGGTGAGGCCGCTCTCCAGGCCTGCGCGGATGTACTCGACGCCGTCGGCGAGCGTGTAGGCGAGCTCGAGGTCGGCGGTCGCTCCCGCCTCCTGCATGTGGTAGCCGGAGATCGAGATCGAGTTGAACCGCGGCATCCGCTGGCTGGTGAACGCGAAGATGTCGGAGATGATCCGCATCGACGGCGCCGGCGGGTAGATGTAGGTGTTGCGGACCATGAACTCCTTGAGGATGTCGTTCTGGATGGTCCCCGAGAGCTGCTCCGGCTTCACCCCCTGCTCCTCGCCCGCGGCGATGTAGAGCGCGAGCACCGGGAGCACCGCGCCGTTCATCGTCATCGAGACGCTCATCTCGTCGAGCGGGATGCCGTCGAAGAGTGTCCGGGTGTCGTAGATCGAGTCGATCGCCACGCCGGCCATGCCGACGTCGCCCCGCACCCGCGGGTGGTCGGAGTCGTAGCCGCGGTGGGTGGCCAGGTCGAACGCGACGCTGAGGCCCTTCTGGCCGGCCGCCAGGTTGCGGCGGTAGAACGCGTTGGACTCCTCGGCGGTGGAGAAGCCGGCGTACTGCCGGATCGTCCACGGCTGGGTGGTGTACATCGTCGGGTAGGGACCGCGGAGGAACGGGCTCAGACCCGGCCAGGTGTCGAGTGCGTCGAGACCGTCGAGGTCGGCGGCGTCGTACGACGGCTTGATCTCGATGCCTTCGGGGCTGTGCCAGCCCTCTCGCTGGTCGAGCGGGTCCCCCTGGCGAGCGTCACGAGACCCGGCCAGCGGCAGGTCGGCGAAGCTCTTGGGAATCGTCACGACAGCTTCTCCCCTTCGTGAACGCTCGTCCCTCGCGACCTCAGGACAAGCCTCGTCGCGGTCAGGAACGCCAGCGCGTCGACGCCCATCGCGGCGGCGTCATCGACCTCCGCGTCCACGGCGTCGGGCTTGCCGGCGAGGATCACGTGCTGGGCGCCGGCGCCCCGCAGCGCCTCCACCGCGGCCGCGCCCCACTCGGCGTAGGCGGCGTCGGTGCCGGCCAGACAGACGACGGCGGGTTCGGCACTGCTTGCTCGGTACGCCGCCAGCAGCTCGTCGACGCCCGAGGTCGGCCCCGCGACCTCGACCGCGATGCCGCCGGCGGCGAACAGGTTCGAGACGAACGTGGCACGTGCGGTGTGCTGGGCGATCGTGCCGAGGGTGGCCAGGAAGACGGGCTTCCCGGCCGGCTCGTCGCGCATCGCCTCGAACGAGGCGCCGTAGCGCGCGGCGCGGTCGTTGAGCGGGTCCGCGGCGCGGGTGGGGAGCTCCTCGGCGAGGTTGGGGAACTCGGTGACACCGGTCAGCGGTCGCTTGCGGCGGGCGACCTGGCGCTCGCGCTCGGCAGCCGTTGCCGCGATCCGCTCGCGGAACGGGGTGAGGTCGTGGCCGCCCTCCCACTCGTCCTCGAGCTGCTGGAAGGCGGCCCAGCCGGCCGCGGCGAGGTCGGCCGTGAGCTGCTCGACGGCGTACGCGCCACCCGCCGGGTCGGCGACCGCGGCGACGTGGGACTCGTCGATCAGCAGGTGGCTGACGTTGCGGGCGATCCGGCGGCCGAACCCCTCGGGCCGGCCGAGCGCCGAGTCGAACGGCAGCACGGTCACCGCGTCGGCGCCGCCGACGCCGGCGGCGAACGCCGCGACGGTGCCGCGGAGCATGTTGACGTAGGGGTCGTACTTGCTGAGCATCGGCCGGCTGGTCACCGCGTGCTGGCGCTGCGCCACGTCGACGTCGGCCGGCAGCTCGGAGTGCTGGAGCACGCTCGCCCACAGCTGGCGCGCGGCGCGGAGCTTGGCGATGGTCGGGAACTGCTCGTCCGTCGCGGCGTAGCGGAACTCGATCAGGTTCGCGGCGTCGGCGAGGTCGAGACCGTGGTCGGTGAGCCAGCGCAGGTAGGCCACGCCGACGGCGATGGACCAGGCGAGCTCCTGGACGTCGCTGGCGCCGAGGTCGTGGGCCGCGGTCGCGTCGACGACGATGGCGCGGACACCGGCGTCCTTCGCCTGGGCGGCCAGGTCACGCAGCTCGCCGACGGCCTCGTCGACCGCGAGGGGCAGCTGGCGGAGCATCGCGCCGAGCGGATCGGCGCCGAGGTTGCTGTCGGGGTGGAGGTCGAGTCCGCGCTCGTCGGCGTACGCCAGCAGTGCCCGCGCGGACTCGGTCGGCGCAGTGGGCGCGTCGAGCACGATCGGCGCCAGGTCGAGGAGCACGCCGTCCAGCACTGCGGCGAGGTCGGTCGTCTCGTCGACGGCGACCCACAGGCTGGTCACGCCCCCGTCGAGGTCGACCAGCGCCTCCTCGTTGGCGAGCTTGGCCTCCGGGTGCGAGATGAGAGAGCGAATGTCCCACGCGCCTGCCCGGTCCGGCCGCACGTTCGGCTGTGGGGCGCCCGCGACGCCGAGCGGGGTGATGGCGATGCCGTCGAGCGTGGTGTGGGTCAGCTTGTCCCAGACCGCCGCGTCGGGGTCGTCCTCGGTCAGCCTGCGAGCCTTGCGCAGGACGGCAGCCGTGGCCGCCTCCCACTCCTCCCGGCTGTGCTGGTCCTCGGGCTGCGCGAGGGCGAGTGGATTCCGCGGCGTCGGCAGCTTCGTCGACGTCAGTCATAGTGCGCACCCTACGAACCGGCGTGTCGCGGTCGCTACAGAGTGTGAAGTTTGAGACGTCCGGCATCTGGGCGCGCAGGGTGCTGGCCGAGCGTCCCTCTGGTCTTACGAGGGACGTGGTGGCTCGCCGCCGTTGGTTACGGCGCTGTGTCCCCGGGCCCTGCCCGGGCGGGGATGCTTGAGGTGCTCGCTGTGGTTGCGGTCCGCGGAGGGAGGCTTCTTCGGTGGTCGAGTCAGCGCTCTGCGCGAGGGCGTATCGAGACCCCGGACATGCCGTAGCCCCGCCGGTGGCGGGGTTCGGGGCTGGGTAGCTACTCCTCGGGCGGGTCGGGTGCGCGGACCCGGTGAGCGGGTGGGTGCCGGTGGGGTCGACCAGGTAGGTCCCGGACGGCAGGGTCCAGTGGTAGGTGCCGGGGGTGAGCATCCGGTAGGAGGCGCGGCCGGCGGTCTTGAGCCGGTGGTGTCCACGGCACAGGGGTGCGAGGTTGCACGGCACAGGTCGCTCCGCCGCTCGGCGTGGGGCTCGATGTGGTCGAGGTCGCAGCGTTCGGCCGGTCTGGTGCAGTGCGGGAAGACGCAGTGGTGGTCGCGTCAGTGACCTGGCGGGCGGATCCGGTCGGGGATCTCATAGGAGTCCACCGGCTGGTGGCCGGCGAGGTCGAGGACCGGCCGGACGATCACGACGGTGTTCGCGAGGCTGAGCCAGGACTTGATCTGCTCGACCGAGATCGGGGTGCGGGTGTTCCCGAACCGGCCCACGGTCTGGTCGGTCGCGGAGAGGTGGAGGATGAGCTCGGTCTTGCGACCGGGGATGGTCCTGGTGATCTCCCCGGTCTCGGGGTCGGCGACCTGCAGGTCGAGGACCAGGTCCTCCCGGGCGATCTCACCGAGCGCCTTGGCGCGGCGTACGTCGAGGGAGTCCGGTGTCGCCGAGCTGGCCGTTGAGCTTGGCGCGGCGGGCGATGGCTTGTTCGAGGTCGAGGGCGTCGGCGGCGTCGAGGGCGGTGGTGCCGTGGGCGATCCCGTCGTAGCCGACCTGGTCCAGGCCGAGGTCGACGTGGCGGTGGTCCTGGGCGTCTCGGCGGCGTTCCTCGGCTGCTGCGGGGTCGAACCGCACCAGGGCTTCCTCGACGAGCCGGTCGACCTGCGCCCAGCTGCAGCCGTGCGCGATACGGAGCCAGCTGTGCATCGACGAACCCCGCGGCATCGAGCGGGCAGGAGGCGGGTGTGGTCGGCGATCCGCAGCGCCTTCCAGACCGGCACCTCACCGTCCAGCAGCCGGGCCCAGGTCCGCGGGAGCCGGTGGGCGAGCTCGATGACCTGTCCGACGTAGTTGCGGCCCGAGTCCAGCGACCGACCCAGCGAGTGCGGAGAGCTCCATGACGGCGAAGTCGGAGATCAACGGCGCGCCGGGTCCGGCGAGCGGAAGCCCGGTGTCCAGACCACGCTCGATCAACGTCGCCGCAGCAGCTTCGTCGTCGACGACGTGCTCGCCGGCCCACTCGGCGATCTGCGCGGACGGTGGCGATCTCCTGCTCGGCGATCACCGCTCGGCGTCGCGGATCTCGGCCAGCAGCTCATCGGACCGCGACACCGCAGCCGGCTCGCCGGCCTCGGCCGCGGGGGCGGTGAGGTCGAAGAGCGGTGCGGTCCCGAGATCCATGACACCTATTCAATATGGAACATCCGACACAACCAAACGACCCGGAACCTGCCTGTGGACAGACCGTTCTGGCGATCGAGGTGTGGACGAAAGGTGGTCATGACGCCCCGACCGCAACCACAGCGAGCACCTCAAGCAGCGCCGCGCCCGGGCAGGGCCCGGGGGACAGCGCCGCAACCCACGACGGCGAGCCACCACGTCCCTCGTCAACAGGGGACCCAGCCCAGAGCGGACCGCAAGCTGCGGGCAGAGGGGGTCTCGTGACGGTCGCAGAGCGACCTCCTCGACCAACGGTGGTTGCGGCCTCCTCGACCAGCGGTGGTCACGGTCCGCAGCACCGCGAGCACCTCCGCAACGCCGCACCCGGGCAGCGCGACATCCTCAACCAACGACGGCGAGACCGTCCCTCGCAGAGGACCCAGCCAACAGTGGACCGCAAGCACCCGGCGGAGGGGTCTCGTGACGGTCGCAGAGCGACCTCCTCGACCAACGGTGGTCACGACTCCTGACCGCAACCCCAGCGACACCTCGACAACGGCGCCCGGGCAAGGCCGCGGGGACAGCGCCGACCACGGCGGCGGCACGTCCTTCGTCAGACCGCCCACGACCGCGGCTGGGCGAGGGGTCTCGTGACGGTCGCAGAGCGACCTCCTCGACCAGCGGTGGCCGAGGCGCATCAGCCCCAGTTGGGCAGCTGTTGGAGCGACCAGCGGTTGCCGTCGGGGTCGGAGAAGTAGACGAACCGGCCCCAGGGCTGGTCGTCGACCGGGCTCACCTCGATGCCGCGCTCGGTGAGGTCGGCCTGGGCCGCGTCGGCGTCGGCGATCACCGCCTGCAGGTTGTCGAGCGATCCGGGCGCCATCGTCGTCAGCCCCTTGCCGATCGCGATCGAGCAGGCGGACCCGGGCGGGGTCAGCTGCACGAACCTGATCTCGTCGCTGACGGTCGGTCGTGGTCGACCACGAACCCCGCTCGCACGTAGAACTCCTTCGCCCGGTCCACGTCGGTCACGGGCACGGCTACCAGCTCGAGCTTGATGTCCATGCGACCCAACCTAGGCGGCGCCACGGACAGGCAACCAGCGACAGCCGTTCACCCGACATCCACCGCCGGATGGGCAACGTGAAAGGTCCGCCGCGCACGCTGACGCCATGAGGATCGCTTTGGTGACGGAGACCTTCTACCCCGCCGTCGACAGCACCACGACCACGCTGAAGGCCACGGCCGACCGGCTCGTCGACCTCGGCCACACCGTTCGGATCGTCGCGCCGGGACCGGGCCTGGCGTCGTACCGCGGCTGCGACGTGGTGCGGGTCCGCCCGCTCGAGCCGACCGGCGGCCAGATCCGGGCCGCGATCGACTCGTTCGAGCCCGATCTGGTCCAAGCCTTCTCCCCTCGCTTCGTCGGCCGCAAGGCGCTCAAGCACGCGCGGCGCACCGGGGTCCCGACGCTCGTCATCGAGCAGTCGCCGATCCTCGACCTGGCCGCCGACTACTGGCGGGCCAAGGTGGCGGACCGTGCCGACACGTTGCTCGTCACCGCACCGTGGATGGTCGGCCGGGTCGCCGAGCTCGGCGCCGACGCCACGCTGTGGCAGCCGGGCGTCGACCCGCTCGCGTTCACGCCCACTCTCCGCGACCCCTGGCTGCACGACTCGTGGTCGCGCGCGCGGTCGAAGGACGGCGCCCGGGTCGTCGTCGGCTACGTCGGCAGCCTCCACAAGCGCAACGGCGTACGACGCCTCGCGGACCTCACGAAGGTCCCGGGCATCCGGCTCGTGGTGATCGGTGCCGGGCCCGAGCGGGAGTGGCTGGAGCGGCGGCTGCCGGACGCCCGGTTCACCGGCCCGCTGCAGACCGGCGACCTGACCGTCGCGCTGCCCACCCTGGACGTGCTGGTCCACCCCGGTGAGCACGAGACCGACTGCCACGCTCTGCGCGAGGCCGCCGCGTCGGGCATCCCGGCAGTGGCACCTCGGTCCGGCGGGGCCGCCGACGTGGTGCGCCACCTGGAGACGGGTGTCCTCTACGACCCCGCGGACGACCGCGACCTGCGCCGCGCGGTTGCCGCCGTCGCAGGCGATCGCCACCGCGGGCTCCTCGGCGAGGCGGCACGCGAGCTCGTCGCACGCCGTACCTGGGTCGACGCCGTCGACGAGCTGGTCGGTTCCTTCTATCCCGCCCCGGCGGAGGCCTTCGCCGCTATCTGATCTCCTTCAGGACCTCGCCGTGCTTGGGCTCCAGCCGGAACGACGTCACGACGTCCCCGTTGAGGCGGCGCATCGCGGAAGGCAGCCGCACCGTGATGGTGGACGCGCCGGGGTTCACGACCGCCAGGCCGTTCTCGAACCTGCGCTTGTAGAGCCCGGTCGCGGTCTGCCTCATCACTCGCAGGGGCGAGCCGAGCCCGTTGGGCATCCGGTACGGCGCGTTGCTCCCCGCCGCTCCGGCACGGTCGCGGGACCGGGTGAAGGCGAAGTAGGAATTCCCGTTCGCCCCCATCAGGAAGGTCGCCATCGCGTAGCCCTGCCAGCGGGCTGCCTGCGCAGTGCTGTGTGCGACCCAGAGCTTGGTCGAGAACGCTCCGGAGACGTTGTGGGCCTCCAGATCCCGCACCACGCGGACGTTCCGCAGCCACTTCTCCTTGTCCGGGAAGTCGGTCACACCCGTGGCGGCGCCGCGCAGGAAGTCCTCCATCTGCACCGCCGGCCGACCGAGCGCCAGCGGTCGGGAGCGCACCGGGTCGCGCCAGTAGCGCCAGTCGTTCGACACCAGGTTGAACACGTGCACCAGACCGGGCGAGGCGGCCCGGATCGCGTCGGCCAGTTTGGCCTGGGCGGCCCGGTACTGGCGCTGCGTGTACCTCGAGCCCGTCCGGGGGTTGACCGGGATCCCGGTGAACCTCTGCGACGGGGAGAAGATGCCGAGACCCATCGAGTCGACCAGGCAACCGTCGTACCTGGCTCGCTGGACGCGGTCGCGGCACTCGGCGGTCACGAACCGCCGCCAGGCGCGGCTGGTCGGGGCCATCAGGGTGGTCCCCCAGATCGGCGACGTGATCCGCCGCCCCTGGGAGTCGTGCGCGAACGCCGACTCCGGTAGATGGCGCACCTTGGACGCCTGCACCAAGGTGCCGTTCTGGTAGGCGATCAGCGTGATGTCCGGGTTGACCCTCCGCATCGCGCGCACGTGGTCGGCGAACGAGACCGGCGGCGCCGACACGAGGTCGAACCTCCTCGCGATCCTGATCGCGCGGGTCCGGCTGTACTCGTGGTCGTCGGACATGTGCGTCGGCGCCCAGGTGAGCGCGACCCCACCCGGCTTCGGCGGCGCGCCGGGTTGTGACGGTTCGGAATCGGCCACCGGTGCCGTCAAGGTCGAGGCGGCCAGCACCGCGATCGAGGCTGCCGCCGCGCCTGCCAGGCGCGCGAGCGTTACGCCGTGAATCATTGACCCTCCCCGGTCAGAACCCCAGACCGTCGACCATAAGGCACTTTACGAACTTCCAAAATTCGCGACGTCCGGGCGCGGCAGCTATTGCACGGTGATCTTCCGGCGGGGCCGGGGCGCGGAGTTGAGCTGGCCGGCACTGTCCTTGACGATCAGCGTCGCGCGATACTCGCCCGGGCCGAGCGGGATCGCATAGGACCAGTTCGTGCTCGCCGCCCCCGGCTCGGTCAGCGCCGCCGTGACCCGCTTGCGCGTCGACGTCCACGCACCGTCGGACTGGAGCCACTGGCCGTCGGAGATCCGCTTGATGGCCAGTGACACGCGGCGGACGGCGACATCGTCGTCGGCGGTCCCGGACAGGGACAGACCACCGTCGCCGGACGCGCTGGTGAAGGCGCCCGTCGGCGGAACGGTGTCGGTCGCGACGACCGTGGTGAGGACCTCGCCGCTGCTGGGCGGCAGCTCGACCGACGTCACGGTCACCCCGTCGAGACGTCGCATCGCGGACGGCAGACTCACCGTGACCGTGGTCGTGCCAGGGTTCACGACGGCCAGGCCGTTGCTGAAGGTGCGGGGGTAGGCGCCGGTGCCGGTCCGCACCATCGCTCCCTGGGGCAGCCCGATGTCGTCCGGCATAGAGTACGGCGCGTTCGTCCCGGTCGCCCCAGCCTGGTCGCGGGACTGGGTGAATGCGAAGTAGGAGTTGCCGTTCGCACCCAGGAGGAACGACGCCATCGAGAAGGCCTGCCACTGGGCTGCCTGGGCAGCGTTGTGCGTGGCCCACAGCTTGGTCGTGAACAACCCGGCGACATCGTTCGCCTCCAGGTCCCGGATCACGTCGACGCTCCGGAGCCACTTCTCGACGTCCGGGAACCCGCTCGCGCTCGTCGTGGCGGCCCGCAGGAAGTCCTCCATCTGCACCGCCGGCCGGCCGAGGGCGAGCGGCCGGGACGGCACCTCGTCACGCCAGTAGCGCCAGTCGTTCGACACCAGGTTGAACACGTGCACGAGCCCGGGCGAGGCGGCCCGGATCGCGTCGGCCAGGTCGGCCTGCGCGGCCCGGTATTCCGCCTGGGTGTACGGCGCACCGGTCGCCGGGTTGACCGGCACCCCGGTGAACTTCTGGGACGGGGAGAAGATGCCGAGACCCATCGAGTCGACCAGGCAGCCGTCGTACCCGCCCTGCTCCGCCCGATCGCTGCACACCGCATCCACCTCCTGTCGCCAGTCGGGGCTCGTCGGGGCCATCAGCGTGGTGCCCCAGATCGGTGACGTGATCCGCCGTCCCGCGGAGTCGTGCGCGAACGCAGACTCCGGCAGCTGGCTCACGTTGGTCGGCTTCGCCAACGTGCCGTTCATGTAGGCCAGCAAGGTCAGGTCGGGATTGACGGCGCGCATCGCGGCGACGTGGTCGGCGAACGCGACCGGCGCCGCTGTCACGAGATCGTGGTTCTCGGCGATCGCGATCGCCTCGTCCCGGGTGTAGTCGTGCTGCTCGGACATATGGGTCGGCGCCCAGGTCAACGCGGTGCCACCCGGCTTCGGTGGTGCGCCCGGCTGGGCGGGCACCGGCTCCCCGGCATCGGCCACGGGCGCGGCGATGATCGTCGCGGCAGCCACCACCATGAGCGTCGCTGCCGCTGCGCCGTGCAGGCGCGCGCGAATCCCCCCTCGACCCATGGACCCCTCCCCGTCACAGATCTCCAGACCGGAGCGTAAGTCCGCCGCCGGGTCCCCGGCTTCCTCTGGCGGGCGCAGTTGTCGTGGTCAGTTGGGACTACCGGGCGAGCGCGGTCGGCCCGGCATTCTCGGCGTTGTCTACGGTGTAGGCACCGCGTGAGAGAGGAACCACCCTTGGGGATGTTGCGACGGCGACTGGTCTCCTGCTTGACCGCGCTGGCGTGCGTCGGTGCGTTGGGCTCCGGTTGCGAGGGGACCACCGGCGACGATCCGCCGGACGACACGTCGCCGTCCGACGTCGGAGCGGACGGGCTCAAGCCGGCCCTCGCCGGGCTGGTCGTGACCGAGCCCCCGCGCTCGCCACCGTGCCCTACGCGGAGTTCGGGACGATCACGACGACCTGGTCAGAGGTGGAGCCCGGCCAGGGAAGCTTCGACTTCTCCGCGATCGACGAGATCCTCAGCGAGGACCCGGACATCCGGTTCCGGCTCCGGATCCGGACCGGAAGTGACGCGCCGTACTGGCTCAAGCAGGCCACGGGCGGCTGCATCACCGTGCAGCCGTCCACCGAGAACGGCGCCAGTGGCTGCACCGCGAAGTACTGGGACGAGGCGTTCCTGCAGCACTACTCCGTCTTGATGGCGGAGGTGGCACGCCGCTACGAGAAGGACTGGCAGATCGTCGACGTCGCCAACAGCGCGTGCTCGACGGCGTTCGCCGAGCCGTTCATCCTCGGCGTCGACGACCATTCGCTGGAGCTGTTGGAGGACGCCGGTCTGACCACGACGAAGCACCGGGACTGCATCGTCGGGTCGACCGAGGCGATGATGTCGAGCTTCACCCGCACCCGCGTGTCCCTTGCCGGGCACAGTGCCTGGGAGTTCACCGACGGCCGGTCCTGGGAGGCCGAGCGCGAGCTTCTCAACGAGTTGCGTGAGAGCTATCCCGGGCGGCTGGTCCTCGAGGACCACGGTCTGGGGCCCGACGACGAGGTGTGCCCGGTCCCCGGCGAGCCTGCGGCGACCGCCGGCACCTGGCACTGCTACCTGGCGGGGCTGGCCCCGGGTGACACTCCCCACGGCTGGCAGCTCACGCTCAACGACGGCTCGATGAGCACGGCTGCGTGGGCGGGGGTGGAGATGGGCGCGTGCTACCTGGAGTACGCCGCGTTCCAGCAGCTGTCCGACGACGAACGCCGCGAGGTGCACGACGCACTCCTGGGCAACTGCCCGGTCAGCAGCTGAGTGCGGGAGCGACCCTAGAGCCTGACGACGTCGGCCGCGGACACTGAAGGCTGCGATGAGAACGACCGCGATCAGGCCGCCGACGGCGGCACCGGCAGCCGCCCTGCGGACCTGGGTGTCCGAGCCGCCGGAGGACACGTCCGTCCCCTGCATCGTCAGTGGCAGGACGACCCGGCGCGCGGCCTCGGCCTCCTCCTGGAGGCGACCCGCTCCTCGACCGCTCGGCGGTGCTGCGTGGCCGACTCGCGCTCGGCCTCGAGCGCCGTCGCGGGCGGGCGACTCCGCCGGCTCGGCCGCCAGAGCCACCTCGATGGCGTCCTCGCGCTGCGTCGCGAACCGGAGCTGGGTCTCGAGCGAGTCGTCGGCGACCACGCCCGAGTTCTCGCCCGACATGAACGTCGACGCGGATGCGACCACTGCGCGGAGCACCTCTTCGGCGGCGGCCTCGTCGCCGTCGTGCACGACGACGCCGACCCGGACGAAGCTGGTCTGCACCCACTGGCTGGACGCTCAGGTCCTGCCGCAGCGTGGACACGCTCAGGTCGGCTTCCTCAGCAGGACCGCTGAGCACTGACGGCAGGGTGAGCGCCGCGTCGAGGTCCTCGACCAGGTCGACCCGGTCGTTGGCCAGCGTCGCAACGGGCCTCATGTTGACGACCCCGTAGATCCGGTCGGTGGTGCTGCGGTCCGCCGCGGCGTAGGCCACCGCGCCCCCGATCAACGCCGCGAGCACGACCACCCACCACAGGCGGACAACGGTCGCACCGACTCCGGGCGTCACCGGCTGAGCCTTCGGCATGCGTTCCCCTCGCACTAGCAATGACGCGAATGCCTGACGCGCGCCTCGTCGACCGACAATACTTCGGGAGTCGAATTCCCACTTAGGATACCGCCAGCCGGGCGGGCGGGATTCCGAGTCCGGGCGAGCACGCGTAGGGGGCACGATGGCCAGCGCCGGCGATAACGGCCGTTCGCCGGTCCGAGTGATCTATCTGACCGGCACCGGCCGGAGCGGATCGACCCTTCTCGGCAACGCGATCGGCAGCCTCCCGGGCGCGCTCAGCGCGGGCGAGATCCGGTTCCTGCTGCGGCGCGGGATCGCCGAGCGCGGGACGTGCGGCTGTCGCGAGCTGGTCGTGGAGTGCCCGGTGTGGCAGCCCGCCCTGACGAACACGTTCGGGACGATTCCCAGCCGGGACGAGGCGCTGCGTCTCGACGCCGCGCTGAGCGCCCTCGTCCGTCGCCGGCGGATCCGCTGGTGGGCGAGCGGACGCACGAGCCCCGAGGCCGACGACCTGATCGACCTGCACGGGCGGCTGATCGCCAACCTCGCCGTGGCCAGCGGAGCCACGACCGTTGTCGACTCGTCCAAGATCGCGACCTTCGGGGCGTTGCTCTCGCGCAGCACGATGCTCGACGTCAAGCCGGTCCACCTGGTGCGTGACCCGCGTGCCGTGGCGTACTCATGGCAGCGCGAGGTTGCCTCCCAGGCAGTGCCGGGGTACGACGGCGAGATGGAGCGCTTCCACGCCGGCAAGGCGGCCGCGATGTGGCTCCACTCCACGGTGAGCGTCGGCACCGCCTTCCGGCGGAAGGGGGTCGACATCATCGACGTCCGTTACGAGGACTTCGTCGTCGACCCGGCCGCCACCCTGCAGCGGATCGCCACGTTCGCCGGGATCGCGCCCGAGACCGGCTTCGTCCGCGATGGCGTGCTGGACCTCCGCCCCTCCCACGCGGTCGCGGGCAACCCCAACCGGATGCGGTCGGGGCCGATCACCCTCCGTGCCGACACGACCTGGCGTTCCGACCTCACCACCCGCGACCGCCTGATGGTCTCCGCGATCACGACGACGCATCGGCGGGCCCATGGCTACTGACACCACCCGGCCCCTCACGTCCGCGCCCCGCATAGGGGCGATCGCGCTCGCGGTCGTCCTCGTCGTCGCCGCGGCGGGCCTCGTCACCGGCCTCGGACATCTGCGCGTCATGGCGATGGGCGTTGCCGTGATCGTCGTCGGCACCGCTGCCCTCCTCGTCGCCCGCCGGTCGTTCGCGTGGTTTCTCTCGGCCGCCCTCGTGCTTCGGCCGATCGTGGACCTCACGGCGACGCAGGGGATCGGCATCCCCGAGCTCATCGGCGTGGGCACGCTGCTCATCTGCGTCGGCTGGCTGCTGATCCACCGGGCCGAGCTCGTCCCCCGCCTCCGCGAGCCCTTGACGCTTCCCGTGCTGGGCCTCGTGGCCGTCGCCTTGCTGTCGGCGCTCAGCAGTCCACGGCCGATGGAGTCGATGCCGGTCGCGACCGGGATCGCGGCCGGCGCCGCGGTCTTCCTGGTGCTCATCGTGCTGCTCACCACCGGTCGGATGTCCGTCGTCCACCTCATCGGCACGCTCGCCGCGAGCGCCGTGGTCCCGGTGCTCTACCCACTGCTGGGCGTGGTCGGCGTGACGGTCTCCCACGAGAAGGACGGCATCGCTGCCCTCAAGTCGGTCTTCTTCCTGTCCAACAACTTCGGCCACTTCCTGGTCCCGATCGTGCTGGTCGTGGTCGCGCTGGCCGCGCACGCCCATGGCCGGGCCCGTCTCGTCCTCTACCTCGTGGCTGCCGGCCTCGCTGTCGAGCTGCTGCTGACCGAGACCCGCGGTGCCTGGATCGCCGCGATCGTCGGGATCCTCATCGTGGGCGCCGTGCTCGACCGCAGGCTTCTCCTGGGCGCGCTCGTCGTACCGGTGCTGCTGATCGCGTTCGTGCCATCGGTGTCCGAGCGCGTCACGTCGGTCGTGCCTGACCCGGCGGACACCCGGACCGAGAGCTCGCTCACCTGGCGGTTCGGGCACTGGACCGACGTACTGCCGATGGTGAAGGAGTCGCCAATCACGGGGATCGGGCTCGAAGAGACGTCCCGCCGTACCGGCAAGGACCCGCACAACGACTTCCTGCTCGTCCTGGTCGAGATGGGCGTGGTCGGCATGGCCGTCTATCTCTGGTTCCTCGGCGCTGCCGTTGTCACCGGCTTCCGCGCGACCAGACGGGTCATCGACCCAGGGCTGCCCGTCGAGCCCCTCGTCGAGGCCGTCACCGTCGGCCTGTTCGCCTACTCCGTCGCGTTCATCGTCGCGTCGACGGGTGAGAACCTGCTGGAGAACGTGACCACCCTCTGGGTCGTGCTGCCCGCCCTGGCTGTGGTGTCCTGGGTCGCCCACGCGCCCCGCCTGGCCCTGGTCCGGGCCCATCGCACTCCGGGCACGGCTCCGCGCCCGGCTCTCCGAGCGATGGACCGCGTTGTGAGCGGCGGCAATCTGCTCGCGCCGCGACGCCGGCGAGCGCTGCATCGCGTACGACGCGCCGGATACCGGCTGCGGCCGGGTCCCCGCGAGCTCCCGACGTACTTCATCGTCGGCGCGAAGCGAGCGGGTACGACGTCGCTCGACGAGTACATCAACGCCCACCCGCTCGTCCTGCGCGGACTGGTCGAGAAGGGCTGCCGCTACTACGACGTCAACTACAGCCGCGGACCCGCGTGGTTCCGGCAGCAACTGCTGCCGGTGGCGGAGGTCGACCGGCTCGAGCGCAAGCTCGGGCAGCGTCCGATCCTCGGTGAGTCGAGCCCCTACTACGCGTTCCACCCGGAGGCTCCGGCGCGGATCGCGAAGGACGTCCCCGACGCCCGGCTCATCTTCGTCCTCCGCGACCCGGTCGAGCGAGCCTGGTCGCACTACCGCTACGAGGTCGCGCGCGGCTTCGAGACGCTCGACTGGCCCGAGGCGTTCGCCACCGAGGAGCAGCGGCTGGCCGACGGCGACACCGCCACCCGCGAGCGCAACCACCGCCACTTCAGCTACGCCGCGCGAAGTCGGTACGCCGAGCAGGTGGTCCGGCTCCGTGCCCACTTCGACCCGGAGCAGCTGCTCGTCATCGAGAGCGAGCGGCTGTTCGACGAGCCGGGCGCGACCATGGAGCGGGTCTTCCGGCACCTCTCGCTCGACCCGGTGCCGATGGAGTCGTACGGGACGTTCAAGGGTCAGTCGGCGAGCGCGGTCCCGGCCGAAGCGGCAGCGATGATCCGAGCGGCGGTCGCCGACGACGTCGCACGGCTCGAGGGACTCCTCGACCGGCCGCCGTCATGGGTGGGCTGAGGACGCGCGGGAGTAGAGCTGCGGCCTCGGGCCACCGCTCGAGATGGGTGCGGTTCGCAGGGACCTCGAGATCGTCGAGGAGCTCGATCCAGGTCGCTGCGGTGCTGCCCGGGCGGCACAGCCCCCGGGCAAGGAAACGGACCGCCTCGCTCTCGGTCTGCCCGAGCGCGTCCCGCATCGTCGCGGTGTTGTGGCGGCGGTCGCCGTCGGGGTCGATCACGTACTGGTCGGTCTCGATGTGGGTCTGGCCGGACCGCACCAGCAGCGCCAACCGGTGGTTGCCGTCGACCGGCAGCCACCGGTCCTCGGCGAGTGCCCTGCCGGCGATCTCGCTCCCCGCGGGGACCTTGGTCACCGTGATCGGGTGCTGGGTGTTGAAGCCGGTCGCCTCGAAGCTGGCGAACAGGTGTGTGGCCCGGGACACCGCCTGCCGGAACAGGGTGACCTGCTCCTGCTCCGGCACGCCGGCAAGACCGAGCCCGGGGACGACGATGGTTCGGAACCACACGCCGTAGAGGCTCTCGCTCGCGAGCGCGAAGAATTCCTCGGTGTCGAGGATGTCGCGATGCTCGGCGGCGAGGTCGAAGACCGCTATCCGAGCCAGGATGTCCGACCGGTGCGGGCTGACCAGCTGGTCGACCGGGATCGGCTCGGTGCCGGGGCGCAGCCGCCGTACTCGCCACCGGTTGACCCAGCGACGGAGGACGGGCACCCGGACGAGCAGCTCGCGCCGCGCGCGCACGGCCGCGGACCGGGCGGTCTTCCGCTCGTCGCGGGTCAACCCGAACCTGAGCACCAGCGGCGGATAGACCAGCACCACGATCCCCGCGGCCAGCCCCAGCGTGACGATCTCGTCGAACGAGGTCGTCGCCACCAGCAGCCGGATGAGCAGGAAGGCGAGCAGTCCGGCACCCGCGGACACGAGGTGAGGCCGACGCACGGGCCACGCGTGGGTGACCAGGTGGCGGACGACGGCGATCCGGATCAGCCCGGGCACCAGCAGGGTGAGCAGCCAGGCGGCGGCCGCACCGGCGATGCCGAAGACCGGGATCAGCGCGAGGTTGAGCGCGATGTTCCCGAGGAGCGCGCTGACGTTGATCCTCATGTTGAGCCGGTTGTGGCCCGTCTGGTTCAGCAGCACCGCCGACGGCGCCGCCAGCGCCTCCACCAGCGCGCCGCTCCCGAGGATGAGCATCACGACGACGCCCTCGGAGAACCCCGGACCGAAGATCGCGAGCACCGCTGCGGGCGCGCCGAACACCAGGGCGAGCGGCATGATCGTCAGCCGCCACGTCCAGCGCACGACGTACCGGTAGCTCTCGGCGACCTGGTCGAGGGCGCGGGTCTCCCAGTGGTGCGCGATCCGCGGTGCCATCGCCGAGGTCAGCGGCACGATGACGATCATGCACGCGGTCACTGCGCGCGTCGCGACCTGGTAGACGCCGACGTCGGCCGCCGCGACCATCGCACCGAGCAGCACCACGTCGACCCACAGGATGCCCTGCGTGGCCATCGACGCCACCCAGCTCACGCCGGCGAAGGTCGCGAGGTGTCGCCACGGGAGCATCGCGTCAGCGGGCGGCAGCTTCCGGATCAGCCGGGAGAGCGCCACCGCACCGCTGAGACCACCGATCATGCTTGCCGCCAGCAAGGCTCCGGCGAGGCCCATCAGGTCCCAGCCGGCCCACAGTGACAGCGCAGCGAAACCGAGCCGGCACAGCGGCTCGAGGATCATGCCGATCCGGGTGAACGCCCGCATCGACTGGAACCCCTGGGTGGCCGCCAGGGTGACGTCCTGGAGCACCGCGAACGGCAGGCTCAGGGCGACGACGCGAATCGGTCCGGTCATCGACGGCAGGTCGAAGACCTGCTCCGCGAGCACCGGCGCGAGCAGCGCCAGCACGGCACCGGCAACGACCGCTGCGGACAAGGTCGCGCCGACGCCGATCCGTACGGCGCCCCGGAGCTCGGCGTGGTCGGACCGGGCCCGGCTCGCGGCCACGAACTTCGTCATCGCGATCCGCATGCCGAGCCCGCACATCAGCGCGATGATCGCTCGCAGCGCGAACAGGATCGCGAAGGCGCCGAGCAGCGCCTCGCCCGAGAGGCGCGCGATCAGCAACACCACGAGGAAGGTCGCAGCGTTGCTGATCACGGCGCCGGCGATGCTCCGGCGACCATCGGTCGCCAGGTTGCCGGTGCCAGGTTGCTTGGTCACCGGCACACCTGTCTCGACGTGGACTACTGCACGACGAACGGCCTGAACGCCGCGCTGCCGTCAATGTTGCCAGCAGCGTCACGCGCCCGTCGCGTCGAATGCGAACCTGCCGGCCGGAAGGTTCACGCTCAGCGACCAGTTGGTCGACGTACCGCCGGGCGCGGACAGCGAGGCGAGCCGATAGGCGTACGCCGAGCCCACGTGCCGTTGGCCTGCAGCCACAACCCGGAATCGCGATCGCGGACACCCGACCCGCACCTCGGTCACGCCGACGTTGTCGGTCGCGGTGCCGGTGCCGGTCACCGAGCCGGCCGGCACCGTGGAGTTGGCGGCCGGACTCGTCGCCGTCGTCGTCAGGGGCGATCGTGTCCGGCGCCGGCGGCGGGGCGGCCGGGATGATCTCCAGAGCGACGGCGATGAACGCGCCGCCGCCGTTCTCGTAGTACTCCACCTTCACCTTGTGGTTCCCGGGCTCGAGTGTCGGCGACGTGCCGGTGAGGCCGTTGAAGACGCCGTCGCTCCAGGTGTTGATGCACCCGCTCACCGTCGATCCAGACCCGGACGCCGTCGTCGGAGTTCGCCGTGACCTTGACCTGCGCCGACTCCCGCCAGCGTCAGGTCTCGCGTGAACCGGCCGGAGAACTGGTCGGACGGGATCTCGCTGTTCGGCGACCCCGTGCCCCAGGCCTCGTTGATCGTGTCGTCACAACCGACCACGGCCGGGGCGCCCGCCAGCGTCCGGTTCGGGTAGAAGTTGATGTTCCACGGGGTCGCGCCGGTGCAGTTCGGCGGGGTCGGCGGAGCCGGGGGCATCGAGCCACCGCTGATCGGGGTGGCGATCAGGCTGGTCATCGACGACCACGGGATGCCCGAGGTGCTGCCGCTGTCGACCAGCGTCCGCGTGCCCCACTGGGGCAGGCCGTCGGGCGCGTAGAACCGGTAGAGCCGGTTGTCGCTCCAGGCGGCGTAGAGGAAGTCACCGACGAACTCCATGGCCCGGGCACCGCTCCAGTCCTTCGACGAGGCGACGAACTCCTGCCCCCCGAGGATGCCGCTCTCCAGCGAGTGTCCGCGCCAGAACAGGGTGGAGCTGTTCGTCCTGGTGTAGAGCACCCTGCCGCCCTTGAACGCGGCCGAGCGGGTCTCGGCGACGCCGTACGGCTGGTCGTACGGCGTGAGGTTGTGGTTGGTGTCGACGTACCCGACCGAGGTGGACAGGTTGGTCACCGAGCGTGCCGACCGTGGTGCCGTCGAACGACCGGGAGTAGAACGCCTGCGACGGACCGTAGTAGTTCAGCCGGTCGTGCTGGACGAACCCGTCCCGGGTGCCGCTCCAGTTGACGCCGTCCTGCAGCGGACCGCTGACCGTGGAGATCGACCCGAAGGTCGAGCCGTCGAACGCCATCCGGTTCAGGTCGATGCCGCTGGTCGTGTAGAAGAAGTTGACCGGCAGCGGGACGTCCTCCGGGACCGGGTTGGGCGGTGCCGCCGGCCACCGGGAGCATGGCCAGCCGCTGCCGGATCTGTCCGGCGAAGATGGTGGTGTCGCTGCCGACCATCAGGTAGTCGTCGGTCGCGTGGAAGGCCTCGACGCCGCGGCCGCGGTCACGGGTCGGGTTCCACGAGAGCGGGACGCCCGAGTAGGGGTCGAGCGCCTCGATGCCGGGCCGCGAGACCGCGCCGGGACCGTCGTTGTCGCCGCCGGGCGACGGGTTGGGGTTGTTGGACCACCGCTGGTGGCCGCCGATGTAGACCGCGGTCTCGGTGACCTCGACGGCCCAGTGCGTGTCGCCGCCGGTGTGGTTGACCCAGGTCGGCTCCAGGCCGCCGCCGGTCTTGGTCGGCGGGCAGCTCCCACCGCGCGGCCGTGTCACACAGGGTGTTGTTGCCGAAGAAGGCGCCCGTCGTGTTGACCACGAACCACTTGCTGTCCGGCGAGATGTCGATGCCGCGGATCCAGGTGTCGTTGTAGACCGAGGCGCACTGGCGCTCGTACAGGTCGGTCGACCACGGCGCGACCTTCGGGCTGGCGCCGGAGAGGTCGATGACGGCGAGCTGGTAGCGCGTCAACCCGCCGACCTTCTTGAAGTTGCCGCCGACGACGAGCCAGTTGCCGTCGGCCGAGACGTCGAGCTCGAGGACGTACGGCGCGAACGCGTCGCGCGACTCGCTGATCGGGAGGTTGAAGGAGTTGTCGTAGGCCCCGGTGTCGGGGTCGATCGCGGCCAGCCCGCGAACGGTCTGGTTGTTGATCTTGCCGAACTCGCCGCCGAGGATCAGCCGGTCGCCCACCAGGGCGAAGTCCTTGACCGTCGTCCCGGCGCTCGCGCTGAAGCTGTTGTCCAGCGTGCCGTCGAGGTGCAGCTTCGCGATCCGCTGGGCCGGCTGCCCGTCGATGGTCGTGAACGCACCGGCGACCAGGATCCCCTGGCCGTCCTCGGTGTAGGTGACCGCCTCGACGTTGCCGTTGATCACGGGGTTGAAGGACTGGTCGATCAACCCGGTGTCGGAGCTGAACTTGAACAGCTTCCCTTGCGCCAGGTTGGGAGACCCACCTGCGCTGTTGCGGATCGTGGTGAACGTCCCGCCCACCAGCACGTCGGGTCCCTTGTTGTCGATGTCGTAGATCCGACCGTCCAGGACGCGCGGGTGCTTCGCCTCCGGGGTCGGCGAGACCACGACGTCCTGGTCGGCGGGAGCCGGCGCGCCGGATCCCATCACGAGCCCGGACGCAAGCGCGACCGCGACGATGCCTGAAGCGACCAACCGGCCGCGTCGAGTTCTGAGAGATCTCATGCTGCGCTGTCCTTACCGATCATCGAGAGTCCATGGGTGGCGGGCGCTCGGGGAACCCCGAGCGCAGCGGTGGGGGCAGAAATGGGGAGGCCGGCGTAGACGGCCTCGAGTCGGTCGACGCAGGCGTTCCAGTCGAAGTTGCGCGCGACGTGCGGCGCGTCGTACGACGCAGCGCGGCGCTCGGCCTCCGGGTCCTTGTCGACCCACTGCAAGGCCTCGACGAGGCTGCCGAGGTCGCCTTCGTGGAACAGGCGGGCGCCGGTGCGGCTGCGGCCGACGACCTCCTGGTGAGGTGCGATGTCGCTGGCGATCACCGGCGTGCCGCTGCCCATCGCTTCCAGGAGCGTGAGCGGGAGACCCTCGAGCGCGGACGGCTGGACGAAGGTCCGGGCGTTGGTGAAGAGCTCGTCGAGCTCGTCGCCGTAGACGTAGCCGGGCATGATGACGCGGTCGTCCCTGCCGGCGAGCCGGCGCAGCTCGTCGACGTAGGAGTCCGTGTAGCTCGAGCCACCGACGATCACCAGGCGGGCGTCGGTGTCGAGCTCGGCGAAGGCCTTGATCAGCAGGTCGGGACGCTTCTCGGGGACCAGTCGACCGACGAACAAGGCGTAGCTGCCCTCGGCGAGCCCGTACTTGGTCCGGATGATGTCGGCGGGTCGGGCGGCCCGGGGCGTGACGCCGTTGACGATCGTGGCGCACGCGCGGTCGTACCGCGTGCGGTAGTGGTCGGCCAGCGCCGCCGACACCGTCACGGTGTCGTGCGGCACCCGCGCGCTCATCCAGGTCGCGAGGTTGAGGATCGTCTGGGCGGCCCTCCCCCACTTGGCGCGCTCACCGTCGAGACCGTGGATGGTCTGTACGACGCGGGCGCGGCCGAAGTAGCGGGGCAGCGGAGCGACCAGCCCCGGCCCGACAGCGTGGTAGTGGACGACGTCGTAGCCACCGGTCATCGCGGCGACGGTGGAGAGGGCCGAGTGGGCGATGGCCTCGAGGCTCTTCGTGGGGAGCGTGGGCACCCGGACGACGCGCATGCCGAGGTGGTCCTGGCACGCGCTTCTTCCGAGGTACTTGCTCTGCGAGTAGACGGTGACCTCATGCCCGCGAGCCACCAGGCGACGACCGACCTCTTCGACGTGATGCTCGATCCCGCCGAAGCTTGCCGGGACACCTCTGGTGCCCAGCATCGCGATCTTAAGTCCCATGGTGGACCACTCCTCCCGTGAAGTCCGCCGCCGTGGCGTACGCCTGATCGAGGCGCTCCAGGTGACGGTCGATGGCGAATCTCTCGATCGCGTCGCGGTGTGCCGCGACTCCCATCTCGTGAGCCCGCACCGGGTCGGTGGCGAGCTCGGTCAGTGCGTGCGCGAGAGCGGCGGGGTCGTCGTGCTTCACGAGTCGACCGGTGACGCCGTCGGTGATGAGCTCGGGGAATCCGCCGAGGTCCGTGGCGATCACCGGACGTGCGGCGCCGAACGCCTCGAGCACGACCATCGGCTGGTTCTCGTACCAACGCGACGGCGCGACGACCACGGCGGCGTCTCGCATCCGCTGGTGCAGCTCGCCGGACGGCAGCCGACCAGCGAAGGTGACCCGGTCGGAGACTCCGGCCCGCTCGGCCCGCGCCCGGAGCTCACCCATGTCCGGGCCGTCGCCGGCGATGGTGACGGGGATGCTCTCGGGCAGCAGGGCGGCCGCGTCGATGAGGGTGTCGACCCCCTTCTCGGAGGAGAGCCGACCGGCGAAGAGGACGCCGGCGCCGGGCGCCGTCGCCTGCTCGATCTGCGCGAGGTCGCAGAAGTGCGGGATGTGGGTGAGCCGCTCGGGGAACACCTTGGCCTCCCGCATCTTGCGCAGCATGAAGTCGCTGGGGCAGATGAACACGTCGACCGGCTTGTAGGCGCCGAGGACGGTGTGGAGGGTCAGCTCGACGGCGGCGAGCGCGCTGGCGCTGCGCGACCCGTTGCATGCCTTCAGCGCCGCGTTGCGGAACTTCCCCGGGACGCACGCCTCGCAGATCTTGCCGTTGTCGAGGAACTGGTACGTCGGACAGGCGAGCTTGTAGTCGTGCAGCGTCATCACCGTCCGGATCCCGCGCCGCTTGATCGGCCGCAGGATCGACGGGGACAGCTGGTGGTAGATGTTGTGCAGGTGCACGACGTCGGGCCGGACCCGGTCCAGCACGGCCTCCATCGCGATCCGGGCGCTGCGCCGGTAGACGATGTCGACGGAGGTCGAGACCCGCGCGGCGAACCCGCTCGGCGGCGGGTTGAGCTCCATCCGTGGCGGGAACAGGTCCGCGTTGGGGTCGTCCTGGTTGTCCGGGTGCTCCATCGCGAAGAAGGAGACCTCGTCGCCGCGGGCACGCTGGAGCTCGGCGAGGTCGAGCATGTAGCCCTCCGCACCGCCCCGGCGGTACAGGAACTTGTTGACGTGCAGGATGCGCATCGGCCGTTCCACTCGATCCCCGGCATCTAGCAGGCGCCTTCGGCCGAGACGACGGCCTTGGCGGTGCGCAGGAGGATGAGTATGTCGCCGGACACCGTCCAGTTGTCGGCGTAGTAGGTGTCGAGGGCCTTCGCCTCGCTCCACCCGAGATTCGAACGGCCACTGACCTGCCACAAGCCGGTCATGCCGGGCCGTACGACGAACCGCCGCATGGCTTCCTCGTCCATCACCGCGACCTCGTCCGGCAGCGAGGGCCGCGGACCCACCAGCGACATCTCGCGGCGGAGCACGTTGACGAGCTGCGGCAGCTCATCCATCGACGAGCGCCGGAGCAGGCCACCGAACCGCGTGATCCGTGGGTCCTGCTTCATCTTGAAGAGCACGCCGTCGTACTCGTTGGCGGCCAGCAGGCCCGCCTTGAGGTCCTCGGCGCCGCTGACCATCGTGCGCAGCTTGAGGACTTGGAAGTGCCTGCCGTCCTTGCCGACCCGCACCTGGCGGAAAACGGCCGGGCCGGCGGAGTCGAGCCGGACGGCGATCATCAGCACCAGCAGGAGCGGGCACAGCAGGACCAGCAGGATGGCCGCGAGGACGACGTCGAGCGTCGCCTTGACCACCCTGCTCGCCCGATTTGCTCGGGGCGCAACGGTGGTCGTGTCAAAGATGATCGGGGCGACAACGCCCCCGGTCACTGCGTCGGACCCTGTCAGGTCCAGTGTGCTGAACCGGCTTCCGCCAATTGCACGATCAAGCGTCCCCCAAGCCACGCGACGAACCTTTCCCCGAGGTCTGGGTTCCCCAACCCAGACCGTTGGCGGGTCGTTGAATTTGGAGCCGACCCGTTCGACCTTCGTCCCGAGTGCGCGGAGTCGACGCACGAAGGTCTTCACGGATTGAAACAGAAGGTTGCACCGCTTGTGACGTCCGGAAATTCGCAGATCTGATCACCATTTACCAACGGAATTAGCGGATCTGATTACAAGACGGCCCTGTCACGGTGTGAGGCGGGTGTGACCCGCTCTCGGAAGCTGCTGGTCAGCCGCGCGGCGGGATGGGCGGGTGCGCGTCGCCGCTGACCGTCGTCGCCCACATCCCGTGCATCGTGGACCACGGGATCCCCGAGTTGTTGCCGTTGTCGACGACGGCGCGGGAGGTCCACACGGGCAGACCGTCGGGCGCCCAGAACCGGTAGAGCTTGTTGTCGCTCCACGCGGCATAGAGCCAGTTGTCGATGAGCTCCAACGACCGGGCGCCGCTCCAGTCCTGCGACGACGCGACCCACTCGAAGCTCCCGAGGATTCCGCTCTCCAGCGAGTAGCCGCGGTAGAAGAGCTTCGAGCTCCCTGTCTTGGTGTAGAGCACCCGGCCGCCGTCGAAGGCCGCGGTCCGGGTCTCCGCGACGCCGTACGGCTGGTCGTAGGGCGTCAGGTTCCGATTGGCGTCGACGTACCCGACCGTGGTGGACAGGTTCCGCACCGGCTCACCGACGGTGCTGCTGGTGAACGGCCGCGAGTAGAACGCCTGGTCGGCCCCGAAGTAGCTCAGCCGGTCATGCTGCACGAAGCCGTCCCGGGTGAGGGACCAGTCGAGTTCGTCGACCCCGGGGCCGCTCACCGTGGTCGCGAGGTTCGAAGTCGGTGCCGTCGAAGCGCATCGCCCGCAGCGTGGAGTCGGTCGCGAAGAACAACCGCACCGGAAGCTTCACGTCCTGCGGTTCCGGGTTCGCGGTCCCACCCGTCACCGGCAGCATCGCCAGCCGTTGCCGCAGCTCTCCCGCGAAGTAGGCGGTGTCGCTGCCGACCATCAGGTAGTCGTCCGTCGCGTGCATCGCCTCGACACCACGGCCCCGGTCGCGTCCGGGGTTCCACGACAGCGGCACACCCGAGTAGGGGTCGAGCGCGGCGATCCCCGGTCTCGCGACTGCGCCCGGGCCGTCGTCGTCGCCTCCGGGCGACGGCCGCGAGTTGTTCACCCACCGCATGTGACCACCGACGTAGACCGCCGACTCGGTGATCTCGACCGCCCAGTAGGTGTCACCGCCGGAGTGGGTGACCCAGGTCGGCTGTGCACCGCGGCCCCCGGCGGGCGGCAGCTCCCACCGCGCCGAGGAGTCGCACATCCGGTCGTAGGCGATGTACGCGCCGGTCGTGTTGACCACGAAGAACGAGCCGTCCGGCGAGATGTCGATCCCGCGGATGTAGGTGTCGTGGTACGACTTCGCGCAGTCGTCCCGGTAGCGGCCGGTCGACCAGGACGCGACCCTCGGGCTCTGTGCCGCTCAGGTTGATCACCGCGACCTGGTGCCGCTCGGCGCAGCCGACCCGTTGGAAGTTGCCGCCGATCACGAGCCAGCGTCCGTCGGCGGACACGTCCAGCTCCTGCACGTACGGCGCGAAGTGGTCCCGCGAGCCCGTGACCCCGAGCTTGAACGACTTGTGCAGGGCGCCCGTGCTTGGGATTGACGGCCGCCAGCCGGTTCACGTCCTTGCCGTTGATCTTGTTGAACTCGCCACCCAGGATCAGCCGGCCGCCGACCAATGCGAAGTCCTTGACCCGCCTCGACGCGCTCGCGCTGAAGCTGGTGTCCAGCGTCCCGTTCAGGCGCAGCTTCGCGATCCGGAAGGCACGATGGCCGTTCACCCTGGTGAAGTCGCCGGCGATCAGGATCGAGGTGCCACCGTCGGCGTAGGTCACCGCCTCGACGTCACCGTTGATGTGCGGGTGGAACGACTGGTCGATCAGGCCGGTGTCGGAGTCGAACCGGAACAGTCGCGGCTGCGACACCTCGGGGGTTCCGAAGGCGCCGTTGCGAATCGTGGTGAACGTTCCGGCAACGAGGACATCGGGGCCGGAGTTCGCGATGCCGTAGACCCTCCCGTCCATGATCCGCGGGTGCTTGGGGTCCGGGGTCGGAGAGACGACCACGTCTTGATCCGCAGGGGCAGGCGCGTCCACCGCTGCCACCAGTCCAAGCGCAAGGACCAGTGCGACGGCAGAACGAGTCAACCCCAAGCGCACCGCGTGAGCATATGCGCCTCGCGCAAACGCCACCGACGATCGCAGCATCAGGTGTAGAGGTCCGTGAAGGCGCGCGAGCCCGACAGCACGTCCTCCATCGCAGCGAGATCCGCGGCCGCGAGGTCCCGCCGGAACGCGTCGGTCCGGGCCGCCTGGATCGTGTACCGGTTGAAGCCGGCCTCGAATTCAGGGCTCCAGTCGAGGTCGAGATGCGCGAGCAGGGCGGCGAAGCTGTCGCGGGGGTTCGCGACGATGTCCTCGTAGCGCACCGTCACCCACCGCTGCGCCGGGAACGCCGATCGCGCCCGGTCCGAGGCGTCCATCAACATCTGCCACGCCATCGCCGCCAGGACCGGGAAGGAGCGGGAGTGCTCCTCCCATGCCGCCTGCTGCTCGGGGGACAGCGGCCCGAAGTGCCACTCCCCCGGCCCGCGGTGGCCGTGCCACCACGGCATCTGGAGCCATGAGTTGGCGACCGCGCGCGGGTCGCGGACGATCTCGATCACCACGGTGTCGGGGAAGCACGCCTGGAGGAAGCCGAGTGCGCGGCCAGCCCGTGAACTTGTGGAGGAAGACCTCCGACCGGAGCCGCGTCGTACGACGGGCGACGAACGCCTGCATCCGCTCGGCCAGCCAGGGTGTCGCGTCGGCGGCCAGCAGGTCCCGCACCGGGTCGACGAGCGCGGGGCTCACCTCGCGGGCGAGCACGCGGTAGGCCTCCGACGGCGCGAACCGGAAGCGGCCCTTGGTGGTGACCGAAGCGGGCAGCTGGCGCCAGGCCTGGTTCTGGAACCGGGAGCTGGTGCGGATGCCCTTGTCGTCGAGGTTCGTGATGAACCCGTTGCCCGGATGACGGGCCAGGATCTCGTGGACGAGCGTGGACCCGCAGCGACCGGTCCCGATGACGAACGCGACGCGGGGCGGCTGGGACCCGGAGGAGTCACGCGCCATCGGCGACCGCCGGGACACCGATGTCGCCGATCAGCCAGGTGCCCTGCGGCATGCCGGCCCGGTCCGCGTTGATCAGGGTGATCAGCTCGGCGTCACGCGGTACAGGGATCAGGATCTGCCCTTCGGCGCACTCGCCGGGTGCCAGGTCCTCCAGTAGTGGGTACCGACCGGACGGCCGCTCGCCGTCGTAGTCGAGGTCGGCCGGGTACCAGCCTCCGTCGGGGCCGGTGGCGGCCCATTGGTACCAGCCGACCTCCGTCTGCGACCCTCCGGCGGAGACGCAGGTGCTCACGGTGGCCGCGAGCCACTCGAAGTCGTCGCCGGCCGGCACCCACGAGTCGTCGCCCTCGCCCCGGAGGATCGACTCCACCGTCGTCGAAGCGTCGCCTTCGTAGGTGTCACCGATCGCCAGCGCGCCCTCCAGGTCGGTGGCGTCGTCGTCCGGCTCGGCGACCGACGGCTCGGCATCGGGGTCGGTGGTCGTCGCTGTCCAACACGTCGCCGACGCCGCACCCGGTGAGGAGCACCGACGCAAGGGCAGCCGCGGCCAGCAGGCGACGCGAAGTCGGTTTCATGGCAGATGGTCCCCCTAGGTCGGACACGCGGGGCGACGATACCGCGTGGCGCCCAACCGTCGGGGTCAATCGGGCACGGCAGCCGAGGCCGGCGGCTCAGGCCGTTGCATCGGCGACCCAGCGCATCGGGTCGCCCCACCCGAGCTCGTCGACGCCGTGCCGGGCCAGGGCGAGAACGACCAGGGTCCGGCGGTGTGCGGCGAAGGTCAGGACGTGCGCGACGTTGCCGCCGTACGTGAAGACGTACGGCCGGTCGCCGCACGCGTCGACGAAGGTCTCGTCCAGTGCGTCACGGCCGACCACGTCACGCACGTGCGCGAGGTAGCGAGGACCTTCGACCTCCAGCCGGGCCCGCAGCGACTCCAGGGACTCGTGGTCCTCGACCGACCAGTCGTACTCACGGTCCGCCATCACGGCGTTCCACATCCCCATCTGCCCGACCAGCCGGGACAACAGGGACCGGATGGTCTGCTCGTCGTCGTCGACGTCGAGCACGATCGGCTGGTCGAGCTGATCGTCGTCGAGCCGGCCGGCGACCCGGATCATCTCGCCGGTGAGCCACACGTGGTGCTCCACCATCGCGGTCAGCAGCTCCATCGAGGTCACCTTCTTCGTGGGTCGCGCGGGCAGCCGGAGGCTCCCGGGTGGGTGGAAGTGGACGCCGCTCGGCGCGGCGATCCGGATCTGGGTGGGGTTCCGTCGCCAGGCCGCGGGTGACGTCCCGTAGGCCCGGGCGAAGGCACGCGTGAACGCTTCGTGCGACCCGTAGCCGGCCTCGACCGCGATGTCGATGAGGGGCGCTGCCGTCGTGATCATCCGGTAGGCAGCACGCTCCAGCAGGATCCGGCGGCGGAACGTCGCCGGCGGCTCCCCCGCGACGCTGCTGATCATCCGGTCGAAGTGGTAGCGCGAGAAGTGGAACCGGGCCGCCCACTCCTCACCCGTTCCGTCCACGGCCTCGCCGTCGGCCAGCGCATCGGCGAGCTGGTCGACGAAGTCGTGGAAGGAGTCGGTCGCGGTCACCTCATGATGGTGCGCCATCGACGCCGTACGCCGCTTGATCGCACTTGCGCGGAGCCGGGATCAGGTCGCCGTACGGCCGTCGTTGTCCTTGTTGCGCAGTCCGATCTTGTTGCCGAGCCACACCAGCGGGTCGTACTTCTTGTCCGCGACGCGCTCCTTCATCGGGATGATCGCGTTGTCGGTGATCTTGATGTGCTCCGGGCAAACCTCGGTGCAGCACTTGGTGATGTTGCACAGCCCGATCCCGGCCGCCTCCCGCACCGTGTCGCGCCGGTCGCGGATGTCGAGCGGGTGCATGTCCAGCTCGGCGTAGCGGAGGAAGAACCTCGGACCGGCGAAGGCGGGCTTGTTGTCCTCGTGGTCGCGGACGACGTGGCAGGTGTCCTGGCAGAGGAAGCACTCGATGCACTTGCGGAACTCCTGCCCGCGCTCGACGTCCACCTGCATCATCCGGCGCTTGCCGTCCGCGTCGCGCGGACCGAGCTCGATGCCCGGCAGCTCCTTCGCCTTCTCGTAGTTGTAGGACACGTCGGTGACGAGGTCCCGGATGACCGGGAACGCCCGCATCGGCGTGACGGTGATGGTCTCGCTCGGCTCGAAGTCGGAGAGCCGGGTCATGCACAGCAACCGCGGCCTCCCGTTGATCTCGGCGCTGCACGAGCCGCACTTGCCGGCCTTGCAGTTCCACCGGATCGCGAGGTCGCCGGCCTGCGTGGCCTGGACGCCGGTGCAGCGCGTCGAGCACGACCTCGCCCTCGGAGACCTCGACGGAGTAGTCGCCGAGCTCACCGCCGTCGGCGTCGCCACGCCAGACCCGCATCTTCAGCTGGTAGCCATCGCTCATTCTCGGCTCACTCCTCGAAGAATTTCTTCAACTCGTCGGGCATTGCCGGGATGGCCTGCTCGGTCATGTCGACGCCCGTGCCCTCGGCGTTCAGCCGCAGCACGAGGTTCTTGCTACCCCATTCGGGATCCGGCCCCGGGTGGTCGTTGCGGGTGTGGCCGCCACGCGACTCCTGACGGGCGAGCGCGGCCTTCGCCACGCACTCCCCGACCAGCAGCATGTTGCGCAGGTCGATCGCCAGGTGCCACCCCGGGTTGTACTGCCGGTTGCCCTCCACGTGCATCTGCGCGGCCCGCGCCTTGAGCCGCTCGACCTCCCTCAGCGCCTCCTCCAGCTCGGAGCCCTCGCGGATGATGCCGACCAGGTCGTTCATCGCCTGCTGCAGGTCCTGCTGGATCGTGTAGGGGTTCTCGCGTCCCTCGCACCTCAGGAACGGTGCGACCGCGCTGGTCTGCGCGACCGCGACGTCGTCGTCGGAGATCTGCGGGCGCGACGCCAGGCCCGCCGCGTAGGTCGCTGCCGCGTCGCCGGCCCGGCGCCCGAACACGATCAGGTCCGAGAGCGAGTTGCCGCCCAGCCGGTTGGAGCCGTGCATGCCGCCCGAGCACTCGCCCACGGCGTACAGGCCCGGCACGACCGAGAGCTCGGTCTCGGGGTCGACCTCGATGCCGCCCATCGCGTAGTGGCACGTCGGGCCGATCTCCATCGGCTCGGCGGTGATGTCGACGTCCGCCAGCTCCTTGAACTGGTGGTACATCGACGGCAGCCGCTTGCGGATGAACTCCGGGGTACGACGGGAGGCGATGTCGAGGAAGACGCCTCCGTGCGGTGATCCCCTGCCGGCCTTGATCTCGGCATTGATGGCCCGGGCCACCTCGTCCCGCGGCAGCAGCTCAGGAGGTCGGCGGTTGTTCTTCTTGTCGTCGTACCACCGGTCGGCCTCCTCGATGGAGTCGGCCGTCTCCGCCCGGAAGTACTCCGGGATGTGGTCGAACATGAACCGGGTGCCCTCGGAGTTCTTGAGGATGCCGCCGTCGCCGCGCACCGACTCGGTGACGAGCAGCCCCTTCACCGAGGGCGGCCAGACCATCCCGGTCGGGTGGAACTGGACGAACTCCATGTTGATGAGCGTCGCGCCGGCGCGCAGCGCCAGAGCGTGACCGTCACCGGTGTACTCCCAGGAGTTCGAGGTGACCTTCCACGCCTTCCCGAAGCCACCGGTGGCGAGCACGACCGCCGGCGCGTCGAACACGATGAACCGGCCGGACTCGCGCCAGTAGGCGAAGGCACCCGCGATGGCGCCCTGCCCGTCATCCGATGGAGCCTTGAGCAGGTCCGTGACCGTGCACTCCATGTAGACGTCGATGCCGAGCGCGACCAGCCGCTGCTGGAGGGTGCGGATCATCTCCAGGCCGGTGCGGTCGCCGATGTGGGCGAGCCGGGCGTAGCGGTGGCCACCGAAGTCGCGCTGGCTGATCAGGCCGTCCGCCGTACGGTCGAACAGCGCGCCCCAGTCCTCGAGCTCCATCACCCGCTCGGGTGCCTCCTGGGCGTGGAGCTGGGCCATCCGCCAGTTGTTGAGCATCTTCCCGCCGCGCATGGTGTCGCGGAAGTGCACCTGCCAGTTGTCCTCCGGATAGAGGTTGCCCATCGCCGCGGCGGCGCCGCCCTCGGCCATCACCGTGTGCGCCTTGCCGAGCAGCGACTTGCACACCACGGCGACCTTGGCACCGGCCTCGTGGGCAGCGATCGCAGCCCGCAGGCCGGACCCACCGGCCCCGATCACGATCACGTCGTACTGGTGGCGTTCGATGCCGCCCGAGGCGTCGCCGGACATCTCGTTGCCGGTCATGGGGTGGCGCGTCCCGCCGGTGGTTGAGCCTGTCGAAACCATCTAGAAGAACCTCGGGTCGTCGAACACGTTGGCGGCGAGCAGGTAGATGTAGAGGTCGACCAGTGCCACGGAGAACAGGGAGTACCAGGCGTACTTGCGGATGGTGGGCGTTGAGCTTCGACACCCAGGTCCACAGCCGGTAGCGGACCGGGTGCTTGGAGAAGTGCCGCAGCCGGCCGCCGACGATGTGACGGCAGGAGTGGCAGGACAGCGTGTAGAGCCAGATCAGGATCACGTTGATCGCCATCAGCACGGTGCCGAGGCCCATGTGGATGCCGTCGTCCTCGCCCGGCGCCGGCCGGAAGGCCAGGAACACGTCGTACGTCAGGATCACGCCGACCACGACGGCGGCGTACCAGAAGTAGCGGTGGACGTTCTGCATCAGCAGCGGGAACCGCGTCTCGCCGCTGTAGGCGGTGTGCGGCTCGGCCACGGCGCACGCGGGCGGCGACAGCCAGAACGCCCGGTAGTAGGCCTTCCGGTAGTAGTAGCAGGTCATCCGGAAGCCCAGCGGGAAGATCAGGATGATCAGCGCAGCGGAGAGCGGCCACCACTGGAACGGCTGTCCGAAGTCCGAGGCGCCCTCGACGCAGTCGCCGAGGCAGGGCGAGTAGAACGGCGACAGGTAGGGCTCGGCGAAGTAGTCACGCCCCATGAACGCCCGGACGGTGGCGTAGACGACGAACGCACTGAAGACCAGGAATGTCGCCAGCGGCGTCAACCACCATCGGTCCGTGCGGAGCGTTCGCTCCTCGATCTTCGCTCGACCTGGCCCTTGTACGCCTGTCGACACCTGCACCTCCAGCTCGGACCGCGACTGCCTCCCAGTCACGGGGCCTGAGTCTGCACACTCGACTGCGTTTGGGAAAGGGGCCACACCGACACGTCCGCGCAACAAGACGAGAAAGCGGGTAAGGGTCACCTAACCGGACAAACCTCACACGGCACTGGTTGGGCGACGGCGTCACGCGCGCGGTAGCGTCACTGGCCGTGGCAGATCCCGTTACGACCAGGCCCACCCTCGTCGAGGGCGCGCGGGCGTCCCGCACGACGATCGCCCTGAAGTTGCTGATGGCCTTGAGCGGCCTCGCCTTCGTGGGCTTCGTGCTCGGGCACATGTACGGCAACCTCAAGGCCTTCTCCGGCCATGACGCGTTCAACGAGTACGCCCATCACCTGCGCGAGCTCGGCGAGCCGCTGCTCCCCCACATGGGCTTCATCTGGATCATGCGCGCCGGGTTGCTGATCGCACTGGTCATCCACGTGGCGGCCGCGATCGAGCTCACCCGCCGCGCACGCAGGGCACGCCCGGTGAAGTACGTCGTCAAGAAGCACACCGGCGCGATCCCGGCCAGCCGGCTGATGCGCTGGGGCGGGCTCACGCTCTTCTTCTTCATCGTGTGGCACCTGATCAACTTCACCTTCGGCAAGGTCAACGTGCAGGGCGGCGAGACGGACGACCCCTACAACCTCCTCGTCGACACGTTCGACGTCTGGTGGATGACGCTGATCTACCTGGCTGCGATGGCGATGCTCGGCGCGCACCTCCACCACGGGGTGTGGAGCTCGATGCAGACACTGGGCCTCACCGGGACCGCCGAGAGCCGCGCCCGGGTCAAGACGATCTCGTTCGCCATCGCGATCCTGATCGCCGGCGGATTCTCACTCGTCCCGATCTTCGTCGTCGCCGGCGTTATCGACTGACCGCCTCATGCAGAGCCAAATGATTCGACGGAGCACTGACATGACTGACATGCCGGACACCACGCTCACGGGCGGCACCAGCCACAACGTTCCTTCGCCGGAGCAGTACGACGACGCCTCCGGCTACTACGACGCCGGCGAGCCGATCGCCGACACCAAGGCACCGACCGGCCCGATCGACGAGCGCTGGCAGACCCGCAAGTTCGAGGCCCGCCTGGTCAACCCGGCCAACCGCCGCAAGCTCTCGATCATCATCGTCGGCACCGGCCTCGCCGGTGGCGCCGCGGCCGCCACGCTCGGCGAGGCCGGCTACAACGTGAAGTCCTTCTGCTACCAGGACTCCCCCCGCCGGGCGCACTCGATCGCCGCCCAGGGCGGCATCAACGCGGCGAAGAACTACAAGGAGGACGGCGACTCCGTCCACCGGCTCTTCTACGACACGGTCAAGGGCGGCGACTACCGCTCGCGGGAGTCCAACGTCTACCGGCTGGCCGAGGTCAGCACCAACATCATCGACCAGTGCGTCGCGCAGGGCGTCCCGTTCGCCCGTGAGTACGGCGGCCTGCTCGACAACCGCTCGTTCGGCGGCGTCCAGGTGTCGCGCACGTTCTACGCCCGCGGCCAGACCGGCCAGCAGCTGCTGATCGGCGCCTACCAGGCGATGGAGCGGCAGGTGAAGCTCGGCACGGTCACCGAGTACACCCGGCACGAGATGCTCGAGGTGATCGTCGTCGAGGGAGCCGACGGCCAATCCCGGGCCCGCGGCATCATCGCTCGCAACATGGTGACCGGCGAGATCGAGACCCACCTCGCCGACGTCGTCGTACTCGCCTCCGGTGGCTACGGCAACGTCTTCTACCTCTCGACCAACGCGATGGGCTCCAACGTCACCGCGGCGTGGCGCGCGCACCGCAAGGGCGCCTACATGGCCAACCCCTGCTACACGCAGATCCACCCGACCTGCATCCCCGTCTCCGGCGACCACCAGTCGAAGCTGACCCTGATGTCGGAGTCGCTGCGCAACGACGGCCGGATCTGGGTGCCCAAGAAGGCCGACGACTGCACCAAGGACCCGCGCGAGATCCCCGAGGAGGACCGCGACTACTACCTGGAGCGGATCTACCCCTCGTTCGGCAACCTGGTCCCCCGCGACATCGCGTCCCGCCAGGCCAAGAACATGTGCGACGAGGGCCGCGGCGTCGGCCCGATGGTCGGCGACTTCCGCCGCGGCGTCTACCTCGACTTCGCCGACGCGATCGAGCGTCTCGGCGAGGACGTGATCCGCGAGAAGTACGACAACCTCTTCGACATGTACGAGCGGATCACGGGCGAGAACCCCTACCAGGTCCCGATGCGGATCTACCCCGCCGTGCACTACGTCATGGGCGGCCTGTGGGTCGACTACGACCTCCAGTCGAGCATCACCGGGCTGTTCGTGACCGGCGAGGCGAACTTCTCCGACCACGGCGCCAACCGGCTCGGCGCCTCCGCCCTGATGCAGGGCCTCGCCGACGGCTACTTCGTGCTCCCCCACACCCTCCGCGACTACCTCAGCGAGGGTCCGTTCGAGGAGATCGACGAGGATCACCCGGCCGTCGTCGAAGCGCGGGCGTCGGTCCAGGAGCGGATCGAGAAGTTCCTGTCGATCAACGGCAACCGCTCCGTCGACAGCTTCCACCGCGAGCTCGGCCACATCATGTGGGAGTACTGCGGCATGGAGCGCAACGCGGAGGGCCTGCGCAAGGCGATCGACATGATCCGCGAGCTCAAGCGCGAGTTCTGGACCGACCTCAAGGTCCTCGGCACCGCGGACACCCTCAACCAGAGCCTCGAGAAGGCCGGCCGGGTGGCCGACTTCATCGAGCTGGGCGAGCTGATGTGCATCGACGCGCTCAACCGGCGCGAGTCCTGCGGAGGTCACTTCCGGGCCGAGTCGCAGACCGAGGACGGCGAGGCGCTGCGCCACGATGACGAGTTCGCGTACGTCGCCGCGTGGGAATGGGCGGGCGAGACGGATCGACGAGATGGGGACGCCGATCCTGCACAAGGAAGACCTGGTCTACACCGCCATCGAGATGAAGCAGAGGTCCTACAAGTGAATCTGACGCTGAAGATCTGGCGGCAGACCGATGCCCAGGACAAGGGCCGGATCCACACCTACGAGGTGGCCGGCATCTCCGAGGACATGAGCTTCCTGGAGATGCTCGACGTCCTCAACGAGCAGCTCAACGAGCTCGGCGAGGAGCCGATCGCGTTCGACTCCGACTGCCGTGAGGGCATCTGCGGCATGTGCGCGCTGATGATCAACGGCGAGCCGCACGGGCCCGAGGTCACCACGACCTGCCAGCTGCACATGCGCTCGTTCCACGACGGCGACACGATCACCATCGAGCCCTGGCGCTCGGGGGCGTTCCCGGTGCTCAAGGACCTCTGCGTCGACCGCTCCGCGTTCGACCGGATCATCCAGGCCGGCGGCTACATCTCCGCCAACACCGGCTCCGCGCCGGAGGCGAACTCGGTCCCGGTCCCCCGCGACAACGCCGTCCGCGCCTTCAACGTCGCGACCTGCATCGGCTGCGGCGCCTGCGTCGCCGCGTGCCCCAACGGCTCCGCCTCGCTGTTCCTCGGCGCCAAGATCACCCACCTCGGTGAGCTGCCGCAGGGCCAGCCGGAGCGGTGGAGCCGGGTCGTCGACATGACCGCCCAGCACGACTACGAGGGCTTCGGCGGCTGCACCAACATCGGCGAGTGCACCGCGGCGTGCCCCAAGGAGATCCCGCTGGACGTCATCAGCCAGCTCAACAAGGACCTCCGGACCGCGATGAGGCACGGGCACTGACCCCACGGGTCATCACTATGGCGCTGGTGCGGCAGGACCCAGACGTCGTCGGCGTCCGTCGCCGACTCCCCGAAGGTAGGACAACGCGCGCCCGGAACCACCTGGATGTCGAAGATCTCCTCCACGCCGTTGGCGAACTCGAGCGTGCCGACCGTGGTGCCGGTGCTGAGCTCGATGACGCCGACGCCGCACTTGAGCTGGTCGTGGTACGCCGCGATGGGGGCGCCCCCGAAGATGGCGGTCTCCCGGATCTTCGACAGCCCGACGAAGGCGAGATCGCCGTGGATCGCCAGCCCGCGGGCATATCCCGGGAGGACGGCGACCACGTCGCGCCCGCCCGGTCGCGAGGTCGACGCGCTCGAGCCGCCCCATGCCGGAGTTCAGCACGAACAGCTGGCCGTCGTGCCACCGCGGCGAGTGCGGCATCGCCAGGCCGGTCGTCACCGGCTCCCCGGTCGCCACGTCGAGGACGGTGCCGGTGTCGTTGCGCTGCTTGCGCCACCCGCCCGGCTCGTCGCTGGACGCCATCACGGTGACGAAGGCCGGTGACCCGTCACGCATGGCCAGGCCGTTGAGGTGGCAGCGGTCCTGCGGTGCCAGGCTCGAGATGAACGGCGGCCGCCATCGCGGCACGAAGCTGTATCCCGGGTCGAGGCCGGCGAGACAGGAGAACCGGGTGTTGACCATCCACAGGTCGGGCTCACCGCTCGGCGTGGTGCCCCACGCGATCTCGTGGCACTGGATCCCGCCCGTGACCATCGACGATCGCGGCAGCCAGCATCGGTCGTGAACGCCGGCGGGAGCCATCGCCGGGGCGAGCTCGGAGTGGTCCCGGAGCATCCACACCTGCCCCTTCCCGGCGACCGCGAGGTGGTCGGCGCCCAGCGCAAGGCCCATGGCGTGGTCGAACCTGCGGAAGGAGAACGTCAGCTCTCCGTCCGCGACTCCGACGGCGACCACCTGTCCGGCCTGGTACGTCGAGATCAGCAGCGAGCATCGCGCCTCTTCGAGGAGCCCGGGAAGGCCGGTGCTGTGGTGGAACCGGACCTCGGTGGGGCCGCCGTCGACCGACGCAGCCGTCTCGTCCGCGGCCGTCACCGCATCTTCACGGTGTAGTGCCGGGTCACGCTCCTGACGGCACCACCGCACGATGCGAACGTGAACTTCGCGCCCACCTCGACCTGTCCGGTCCGCCGGAGCGTCCGCTTCGCGGCCCGGGTCAGCTCCAAGGTGAGGGTGAGCCGGACGACGTCCGACCCGTTGACGTCCCGCTCGAACGATCTTGATCCCACCCTCGCCGGCCGGGGCGACCGAGACCGTCCCGGATCCCTCGAACGCGGCCCGGACGCGCAGCGTGCTGTTCTCGGCGTTGAAGTCCGCCCTGGTGGACACGTCGAACGCGCCGCCCTTGTTGATGTCGACGACCAGGTTCGTGCCGGGCTCGGTGCCGTCCGAACGCCACAGCTCGTCGCCGTGGAGGCCGTCGTCGGCCTGGAAGAACAGCTCGCCCCCGGACTCGGTCAGCTCCCGCGGGTCCGCGCTGCCGTTCGGGTCGACGTCCTCGACCAGGGCGGTGCCGGCCTTGGTGCCGTCCGAACGCCACAGCTCCCGGCCGTGCACACCGTCCCGCGCGATGAAGAAGACCGTGTCGCCCACCGCGGTCAGCAAGCCCGGATAGCTCGGGTAGTCGCCCGCCCGGATGTCCTTGACCAGCACCGTTCCGGCCTCCGTGCCGTCGGAGCTCCACAGCTCGAGGCCGTGGATGCCGTCGTCGGCAGCGAAGAACACGCCGTCGCCGACCGCGGTCATGTCACCGAGGCCGTAGCTGTAGTCGTCGTCAGACGTCACGAAGTCCTTGACGTGGACGGTCCCCGCTTCCGTGCCGTCGGAGACCCACAGGTCGTGACCCGACGCCCCGTCGTCGACGGAGAAGAACACCGTGTCGTCCACCACGACCAGCCCCTCGGGACTGGCGGATGCGCTACCCGGCCGGATGTCCTCGACCAGGACCGTTCCGTCCTTCGTCCCGTCCGAGCGCCACAGCTCGCTGCCGTGCACACCGTCCCTGGCCCGGAAGAACAGCTCGTCCCCGACGGCGGTGAGCCGACCGGGGTAGCTGCCGTAGGCGCCCGCCCGGATGTTCCTGACCAGGACCGTCCCGGCCTTGGTGCCGTCCGAGCGCCATACCTCCTGACCACGGATCCCGTCGTCGGTGGTGAAGAACAAGGTGTCACCGACCGCCGTGAGGTTCGAGGGGCCGTACTCGTAGTCGTAGTCGTCGTCCGCCGTCACCGGCGCGGATGTCCTTGACCAGGACCGTGCCGGCCCTGGTGCCGTTCGAGCGCCACAGCTCCTCGCCGTGGACGTCGTCGGACGCGGTGAAGAACAAGGTGCCGCCGACCGCCGTCAGATTCTCGGGGCCGTCGCCGCCGTACTCACTGTCGTCCGAGGCGAAGCGCTTGACCAGCACGGTGCCGGCCCGGGTGCCGTCAGATCGCCAGAGCTCGTAGTTGTCGTCGTCGCCCTCGACGGTGAAGAACAAGGTCCCGTCGACGCCGACCATGTTGTTGTTGTCGTAGTCGTAGTCGTAGCCGTTCGACCCGATCCTCTTGAGCAGGACGGTGCTGCCCGCGGTCCCGTTGGAGCGCCAGAGCGCGCTGCCCCTGGCGTCGGAGGCGGTGAAGAACAGCCTTCCGTCGACGTCGGTGAGGTTGTTCGGGGAGCTACCGGGCGTGGTCGCGCCGGCGCAGTCCAGCAGCGAGGCAGACGAGGCAGGCGCGGCCGAACCGGCTGTCGTCGGTGACGCCGAAGCAGCGCCTCCGGTGCCGGCCAGGGTGAGAGCAGCCGCAGCCGCCGTCGCCGCTCGTCGCGTGCGGGCGCGGCGCCGAAGCGACTTGTCCAGAGCGACGCGCGCTCGCTGCGCCTTGGCTATCGCCGAACGCTGACGTCGACTCATCTCGCGACCTCCGGTGGGTCATCGGTGTGGGCTGCTGAGTATGCAGCACTGAACTAACGACGCGCGGCGAACCACATCGGTTGCGTACTTCTACTTCTTGTTGCCGGTCCTACGGAGTACGGCGACCAGGGCGACCGTGGCGGCGCTGCCGGCCGCGAACGGGATCGCCCAGCGCGCGGCGGCGGACTCGGACTCTCGGTCGGCCGCGAGCCGGTCCCGCCACTGGAGCGGCGGGGACTGCGGTCCCTCGACGGGCGCCGGACCCTCCGGCCGCAGCGCGCGCGAGGCGGGGTGGACGTAGGCCCACGCTGCGGCGTACATGACGACCCGGGAGAAGTAGTAGATCCAGACCACGAGGATCAGCGCGATGCCGAAGGCCTGGAAGGCCGGCGAGTTCGCGGTCGACTGCAGCAGCAGCTGCGAGATCTGCTTGAGCACCTCGAACCCGACCGCACCGACCAACGCGCCCGACCAGAGTGCCCGGCGAGGCAGGTCAGGGTCGGCGAGGACCTTGAACAGGGCGAAGAACAGCAGGGCATTGGCGGCCAGGCCGAACACCACGGCGATGATGCCGAGCAACCACCCCAGGTCGGATCCGAGGCCCATCCGGTCGAGGATCTCCTCGGAGAGGCCGCGGACGACACCGGAGACACCGACGCTCACCATCAGCACCAGGCCCAGCAGGGCCAGGGCGATCAGGTCGCGGACCTTGCCGATGACGAAGTTGGGCTGCTCGCGCTCGGGCAGAGCGAACATGACGATCAGCGCGTCCCGCATGCTCGACAGCCAGCCGAGGCCGGAGTACAGGACCACCACGATGCCGACCGACAGGATGCCGGGAGCCGAGTCGCGGATGTCGCTGAGCGAGATCTGCCCCTCGCCCTCGCCGACCATCCCGGGAAGGACCGAGTTGATGGCCTCGACCAGGTCGCTCTCCGCGCCGTCGTAGACCCGCGCAACGAACCCGACGACCGCGAACGCCAGCGCCAGGATCGGGAAGAACGAGATGAACCCGAAGTAGGTGATCGCGCCGGCCTGGATGTTGCCCTTGACGCTGCCGTAGTGCTCGACCATGCGCACCACCTGGTCCAGCAGCGGCCGCCGCTCACGCGCGTCGGCGACGCGCTGCTTGACCTTGTCGACCATCGAGGGCACCGAGAACACCCCTGTCTGCGTCAGCTACTCGCGGTTGAGTGGGAACGAGCGGCTCGACTGCCAGCCCAGCTCGCCCTCGTGGACGTACAGATGGAACTCCGCGACATCGAAGGAGCACTCGAAGTCGGCCAGGTCGTCGAAGGCCCGGTCCAGCTCGTCGTCGCCGAGGTGGTGGGCCACCGTCACGTGCGGGTGGTAGGGGAAGTTCAGCTCCAGGTCGAGCGGACCGTCCCGTACGTCGTCGGCGAGCTGCTCGCACTGGGAGATCCCCTCGGCGAGGGTGATGAAGACGACCGGTGACACGGGCCGGAAGGTACCCGTTCCGCGCAGATGTACCCGAAACCCTGGGTGGCGCCCGGCAGCGACTCGAGGTGCGCCTCGATGTCCTCGAGGGTCCCGTCCACGTCGAGCGGCGGAATGAGGGTGATGTGGCTCGGGACGCCGGATGCCGTGGGATCACCGATCCGGAGCCGGTAGTCGCAGAGCTCGGTCGCCCAAGGCTCAGGGACGGCGATCGCGACGCCGATCGTGGGCACGCCGTCAGGCCCCTGCCGGCCCGCGGCTCGGCGCGACGAACCCGACCCGCTGGAAGACGTCACGCAGGGTCGCCTCGGCCACCGGCCCGGCGGTCTCGGCGCCCTGCTGCAGGACCGCGCTCAGGTAGGCCTGGTCGTCGAGCAGCTCGAGGGTCCGCTCACGGAACGGCGTCACGAACGTGACGACGAGGTCCGCGAGATCGCCCTTGAGCGTGCCGTACCCCTTGCCGGCGTACTGCTCCTCCAGCGCGCTGATCGGCTCGCCGCTCAGCGCGGAGTAGATCGTGAGCAGGTTGCTGATGCCGGGCTTCCCGTCGGCGTCGAACCGGATCTCGGAGTCCGAGTCGGTCACCGCCGAGCGGATCTTCTTCGCGCTGACCGTCGGCTCGTCGAGCATCTCGATGATCCCGCTGCGGCGCGGAGGCCGACTTCGACATCTTCGCTGTCGGCTCGCTGCAGGTCGCCGATCTTGGCGGTCGCCTTGAGGATGTAGGGCTCGGGGAGCCGGAACGTCTTCTTGTAGCGGCTGTTGAACCGCTGGGCCAGGTCGCGGGTGAGCTCGAGGTGCTGGCGCTGGTCCGCACCGACCGGCACGAAGTGCGGACGGTAGAGCAGGATGTCCGCGGCCTGGAGGATCGGGTAGGTCAGCAGGCCGACCGACGCCGCGCCCTCGCCCTGCTTGGCCGCCTTGTCCTTGAACTGGGTCATCCGTCGGGCCTCGCCGACGCCGGTCAGGCAGTTGAGCACCCAGCCGAGCTGCGCGTGCTCGGGGATCTGGCTCTGCACGAAGATCGACGACCGCGCCGGGTCGATGCCCATCGCGAGCAGCTGCGCGGCCGCCCGCAGGGTGCGCTCGCGCAGCAGCTTGGGGTCCTGCTCGACGGTGATCGCGTGCAGGTCGGCGATGAAGAAGAACGGCTGGTGGTCGCGCTGGAGGTCGACCCACTGGCGGAGCGCGCCGAGGTAGTTGCCGAAGTGGAAGGAGTCCGCGGTCGGCTGGATGCCCGACAGCACGCGCGGACGCGCCCCGCCCTCGGGCACCACCGGCTGCGCAGTCTCCGGCAGCGGCGGTTTCTCGGTCGTCGCGGACATGGCAGGGATTCTCTCAGGAGTCCCGATCCGCGGTGCACTCGGCTCGCGGTCAGGCCGCCGGTACGGCGCGCCCCCGGCGATGCACCAGTGCCGAGCACAACAGGATCACGAAGCCCAGCGCGCTGAGGCCGGCGCCCAGGATCGCCGGCGCCCGGTATCCGTAGCCAGCGGCGATGACGAGGCCACCGAGCCAGGCGCCGAGGGCGTTGGCGACGTTGAGCGACGCGTGGTTCATCGCGGCGCCGAGGGTCACGGCGCCTCCGGCGACATCCATCAGCCGCAGCTGCAGGTTGACCACCAGCACCGACCCGGTCGCCGTCACGAGGAACGCGACGGGGAGCAGCGTCCAGCCGCCCGGCGCAGCCACGTAGTAGGCCAGCAGGACCACCGAGCCGAAGCTGGCGGAGAGCAGCAGGCTGCGGAAGACCGACCATGCCGCCAGCTCACCGGCGAGCCAGGTGCCGGCCACCATGCCGAGGCCCAGCGCCAGCACGAAGACCGGGACCGTGCTCCGCTCGAGGCCTCCGACGTCGGTGACCGTCTTGGCGATGTAGGAGTAGACCGCGAACATCCCGCCGAAGCCGATCGCACCGGCGGCCAGCGTCAGCCAGACCTGCAGGCTGCCGAAGAACTCGCGCGCCTCCTTGCGGCCGCTCGTGTCCGCGTCGCCCGGCACCGACGGGACCGCGGCGAGCACGCCGGCGGCCGTCACCAGGGCGAGCACGGCGGCCAGGAGGTACGTCGCACGCCAGCCTGCTTGCTGCCCGAGCCAGGTCGCGAGCGGCACCCCGACCACATTGGCGACGGACAGGCCGAGCATCACGCTCGCCACCGCCCGACCGCGCCGCGCCGGGCGCGACCAGGCTCGCCGCGACCAGGCTGGCCACCCCGAAGAAGGCGCCGTGCGGCAGTCCGTCGAGGAACCGCGCGACCATCAGCACGCGATAGTCGGGCGCGAGCGCACTGATCAGGTTGAAGACGCCGTACGCCGCCATCAGGCCGACCAGCATCGCCCGCCGCGGCAACGCGGCCCCGAAGAACGCGAGGATCGGCACGCCGACGACGACGCCGAGTGCGTACGCCGAGATCACGTGCCCGGCGGTCGGTACCGAGACGTCGAGCCCGTCCGCGATCTCGGGCAGCACACCCATGGTCATGAACTCGGTGGTGCCGATCGTGAAACCGCCGACCGCGAGCGCCAGGATCGCCAAGGCGGGCCGGGCCGTCGCGACGATGGGGCCGCCGGCCTCCGACGTGGCGACCTCGACGTCGCGTCATCGGGCAGCAGGTCATCGGCGTGGGAGGAGCGGGCCTGGCGGTCCGCAACGAGGGGTCATCAACGGTCAACGTCTCGACCTCGGCCGAGGTCATCCGGCGCAGGTCGGGAGGCATCGAATCACGTGAGGGCTCAACCGCCGACGGCCGGCCAGACATTCCGAGGGCGGAACCGGAACCCGCGCGAACCATCTGGGCAGCGTACGTGTCACAACTCACTTGCGAACGGCGTCAATGTCGGCGGTCGTCCGAGCCGCGTACTGCACCCACACAGTCCGGCACGCAGAAGACCGATCTCGGCCGCGAGCACGCCGTGCGCAGTCAGGGACGGTCGGTCTGGTTATGGTCAAGTCGATGGCAGTCTCGTGGAGGACCATCAGGTCTGCACGTTCGTGCACGATGACGCGACGGGGACGTGGATGGATTCGTCATCATCACGGTTGTCCTTGCGCCGCCGGTCTACGACCCGGGCGGAACGTCGTCGCTCATCGACGACTTCGCGGTCGCGTCCCGGAGTGATGCCGACATGCTCGGCGAAGTAGCAGACCTCCTGATGGACGTGAAGGATGCCGGCGATCAGCGGGAGTTCACGGATGCGCGCGGCTAAGTGCGCGGACCTCATGGAGCCCGGCGGCTTCTGACAGCGCTCAAGAAGCAGTGGCTCGACACAGATGAGACCGACCGCGGCGGCCCGCCCGTCTCAACGCAGAAGCGCGCACGCGGGGCAGCAGTAGTGTGCGTGTCAGCCGACCGGAATCCCGTTGTCATTGCGGTAGGCCCGGACGCCCGTGATGACGCCGTCCTGCACCGAGAAGATGTGGCACACCATGCTGACGTGCCGACCTCCCACATCTGTGACGATCGACAGTTGTTCGACCATGACGTCGTCACCGGCAAGTTGCACGTTGACGTTCTCCGTGGTGAGTGAAGACGCGCTGTTGATCGGTGCTTTGAGCTCTCTCGATCACGGCGTCAGCGCTGGTGTAGAACACTCGCCATGGCTCGTCGGTCCACGGACTGGCCATCTTGAATACGACGTGCGGGGAGAGGAAGCGCCGCACCGCATCCCAATCAGCCGCCAGTCCGGTGGCTCGCGCGCGATGCGCCGCCTCGATGTAGGCCAAGACGAGTCGAACTGGCTCGTCGCTCCCTGCCATCCGCCACATCCGTTGCGGGAAGGCTCGCACCCTTTGGGTGCGTTGGGCAACGCCCGGCAGATCCGACCGCTCAGCGGCGCGATCGCGCGCTACCTGCGGCAATCGCGTGCATCGCGGACGCGAACGCGGAAATCCGCAATGGCCGCTCCGATCCTTCCGCGCGACAACTAGGGTGGCAGATCGTGCCCCTACGTCGACGCACTCCCGAGCCGGAGGACGGTATCGACTCGTCCAAACGACGCACGATCGAGTCCTACGAGCAGGTCGCGCGGGAGTACGCCGATGACACCGCTCCTGATTCATCTGGCGTGGCAGAGTTCAGCGGCAAGGCTTGCGTCGCCTGGTTGACGCCGTGCCGGCCGGCGGTACTGTGCTCGAAGTGGGATCGGGGCCCGGTTGGGACGCCGACTTCGTTGAGTCGAAGGGTGTCGCGGTGCGGCGCACCGAAGTCGCTGAGGCGTTCATCGACTTCCAGGTCGAACGGGGCAAGCACGTCGAGAAGCTCGATGTAACCAGCGACGAGCTCGGCGGTCCCTACGACGCGGTGATCGCGCTAGCGGTTCTGCAACACGTCGCCCGGGCTCATATCCGATCACTCCTGCACAGAGTTGCCGCGGCGCTGCAGCCCGGCGGGGTCTTCCTGGTCGCGATCCGCGTAGGTGTCGGTGAGCACTGGGAGGTCGGTGACTCGGCAACTCCTATTTCACCGTGCTCTGGGACGAGTCCCGCGTTCCGCGCCCTGCTCGGGGATGCCGGGCTCGGCGTCGAGTGGAGCCTCGGTGGTGGGGACTCCGACGAGAACCACTGGCTGATGCTCCTGGCGCGCAAGGAATCCTGAGGACTCCGCAGCCCTTTGCCGTCGATCTCTACGACCATTCGCGAGCGGCTTGCGGAGGGAGTGATTTCTGTCGGCTCTCGGAAAGCAGCAGGCGCCGCTGTCGACGTACCCGAGCCGGTCGGTAGAGATGCTGCGCCCTCTCGGCGGACACCGTAGAAGTGAGCACCATGGTGTGGCCAACGGCGACTTGGGACTTCCCCCATGCCTCGACAAGCGTCGTGCCGACCCGATGGCCACGTCGCTCAGGGACGACCCAGACGGGAGATGTGCCGTCGACCTCCCACACGAACGGCGGTCCGCGTCGCTCTCGCGATGCGGGGTATCACGCTCGTGCCATCACCCTCCCACTTCGGGCGACTCGTGCACGCTCGTTGGCAGGAGCGCGCCCGCAGCGCGGCCGTAGCCACACCTGCCGCACGCACGCAGGGCGGCAGTACCAGACGGTTCAGGGGCTACGGTTGGGACCTACTTCTCCCAGGTTCATCGCCTATCGCGTGCTTGGAGGATCAGTGGTTCGACCGACGGTCGGAGACGTCTTCAGTGTCCCGACTGGCGACGATCGCGTAGGCGTAGGACAGGTCGTGGCGACCTACGGCGAACACGCCTACTAATTCGCAATCTTCTACGCTGTCTGCCCGGCAAGCGCCGATGCGGATGCATTCACCGACCTTCAGGTCGCGTCGCGGCGAGTCCTCTCGCGGCTTGCCGGAGATTCCGCGTGAAGTCGTACACGTTGGGAGCAGTCGGCTCGTACTGCCCGAAGATGACCGTCCGGCAGAAGCGTCCCTCGTCAATCGTGCCGTCGAGCCGGATCGCAGACGTGGAGATTGCGGGTCACCCGCCAGTTGCCACTCAGCGAGCGTCAACAGTTCCGCAGGAGGGTCATCGCGTGTTGGCGCAGCAGCGCGCCGTTCTGACCATCGCACGCCGTCCGGTGAACAGAACGAGGTGCCAAAGCCTCGCTACCCGACAGGCATGCCCCATCAACCAGCTCTCGCTCGCCAAGAGGCTCGCTAAGAACGACGCTGTACGGGACCTCTTCGTTGGCCTGGCAGTCCGCTGCACCTTGCGGAGCCTGCTCGACAACGAAGACAACGGTGACCTGGGCGTCGTCGTACTCGACACTTGGTTCAAGAACCGTCCCGGTAAGATCACTGTTGCAATCGAGCCGCTGGATGATAGCCGTGAAGTCGGTCGTGGAGGCCGACAGCCGTATGTCCCTTTCAAGCGACCAGATAGCCGCATCGCCCTTCAAGATGTCGTCGTCCCCGTTGTTCTCGTGTGAGCATCCGAGCAGGACCAGCACACCCGCCAGGGCAGGCAACCACGCGCCACGTCTCCGCATACCGTTACGACGGCTCGAAGGCGACTGCCGTTCCATCATGTCCGGCTCACAGCCTCATGATGGGGCTTGGTTCCAGCGAGCGCCCGCCACTCGGCAGATCGCGCACTCAGGGCGGCGGTAGCGGGCGTCTTCAGAGCCCGTCACACCATCTCCTCGGGCCGACCGGGGAGCGAGCATCAGCGTCAGATGTGATGCTGTCCCTGGCGGCTTAGGAAGGAATTGATGGCTACTAGAGCGATTCCGATCGTGATCACGGCGATCCAGAGACCGGCTACACCAACGTCAGCTACAAGCATTACTCCGCCGGTGAGCATGAGTGCCACGGCGATCCAGATCATGAGCGGCTGCTTCATGGCTGATACCTCCTCTCCCTCAGGTTGCTGCTCACGGTCGTTGGCGACCAGAGGCGTTCGTCCTCGCAGCGCCCGTTCTTTCGACCCGACCGAGCCCTGTCCGCTTCTCGGCATCTGCGGATGCATCGACCACGGCGTCACGGGGCGGTATGACGCGTTCGCGTGCGGGAGCTCGAACGAGCGGATCGCGTCTCACTCGCCGCGGCGCCAGTTGTACGGCGTGGTCGTGGTCACCGCGACCAGGCCGGAGCGCTCGAGGATCGGGCGCGACATCGGGCTGCAGTCGCTGTGCAGGTAGCGCACGCCGTGGGCGATAGCCGAGCGTGCGCGGGCTGCGGTGAGGGCGCGGTAGACGCCGCGTCCGCGCCACTCGGGCATTGTGGCGCCGCCCCAAAGGCCGGCGAACTCGGTGCCGGCGACCCGGGTGAGTCGGCCGGCGCTGATCACCCGGCCGTCGACCTCCGCGACCCAGAACTCTTCCATGCCGTCCAGCAGATCGATCCGAGCCAAGACGTCCTCGGCTGCCGGCCCGGCGCCGAACACCTCGCGCTGCATCGCCGTCGCCGAACCGATGACCGTGTCGCGGTCGGGCACGTGGTCGACCCGGCGCACGGTGACTCCGTCCGGGAGGTCCACGTCGGCGGCCAGGTGCGCCGCCTCGCCGACCATCACCGTCTCGACCTCGTCGGGAACCAGTCCGTGTGCCCGGAGCCGATGGTCCAGGTCGGCCGGCCAGTCGTGGCCGCGGGTCTTCCACTCGAACTCCTCGACCTCCGTGACTCCCTCGAAGTAGGCGACTGTCTCGGCGATCAGCGCGTCCACCGCCGCGACATCACCGAGCCTCTCCAGGCTTTCGTAGCTTACGAACCCGCCGTGCCGGAATACCGCCCGCCACAACGGTCCGACGTGGTCCCAGACCTCGGCGCCGGCGACCTCTGCGTCCCCGCGCAGCTGCGCGTCGTACGCCGTCAGTAGCTCCGCACGCAACCTGGCCGGGACCTCGGGCATTCGTTCTCCTCTCCTCATGCAGTCCTCAGGATGCCGCGGCGGGCCCCCGCGGTGCGAATGAGTTCCGGCACACCCCAGGGCCCGCCGGTATCGGGTGTTGACGGTCGGGGCCGAGCATGCGTCCACAACCGGCAGTACGACGCACTCTCAGGGCGGCCAGTAGCGTGACGCTGCCGCGAGCACGCAGGGCGGCAGTACGGGCGATTCACTGCATTGGCGGTCTCACAGGGCGAGTTACCAGTAGTCCCGCGTCTAGGGTCATGTGCCGCCCGGCGTCGACGACGCTCATCGGGCGATGGTGGGTTCCTATGGTCCGGGCCTAGTCTGCGGGGTATGGAACAAGCAGCGAACCGTCCTCTGCGGTTGGCGATTGTCGACGACTACGCCGTGGTGGTCGCGGGAGTCGCTTCGTTCCTGGAGACCGAGCGCATCCGTCGTGGTGGAGACCGGGGCGTCGGTGCCGGTCGTTAGCGACGTGGACATCGTGCTCTACGACACCTTCGGCCAGGTTCAGGGCGAGGGCATCGACCTGGCGGACTTCGTCCGCGAGAGCGGCGCGAAGGTGGTGATCTACAGCTGGAACCTCAAGCCAGAGCTGATCAACCAAGCGATCACTTCAAGGCGCCAGGGGTTACTTGTCGAAGGTGCTGACTGGACCCGAGATCGTCCAAGCTCTCGAGCAGGTCATGAGCGGTGACATTGTCGTCCTCACCGGCGACCAAGAGACCAGCGTGGGCGGCGTAGGTGATTGGCCCGGCCGGTCGGCGGGTCTGTCTTCTCGCGAGGCCGAGATGATTGCGCTGATCACCCAGGGCTGAGCAACCAGGACATTGCTGAGCGTGCCTTCCTTGCCATGAACACTGTGAAGAGCTACATCCGCTCCGCCTACCGCAAGATCAACGTAACCACGCGCACCCAAGCAGGGGTCTGGGGCGTCGAGAACGGCTTCAACCCCGACACCCTGCGCACCGTGGACCCCGCCCTCCTGACACGCCCAGGCCCGGCGCACCACCCTGGCAGCTGACCGGACCACGGTTCACCGCACCCTCGGCTGAGGTGCACTGCGATTCGAGCACGCTCATCGGCGGTTGCGTGAGCCGTACAGCGGCAGATCACATGCGTCGGTTGACTGCGGGTTTTCATGCAGCGACGGTTCAAATCGTCGGATCGGTCGGGACCGAGGCCACTTCCGTCTAGCCAAGGTCGGGAGGCCGCCTCACCCCGCGGGGTGTGGTTGGGCCCGACTACGCGGCCTAGTTTTCGTAGCGGCATCGCGCCAGCGATGCAGCTCCCTATCTATTTCGGAAATGTGTTTTTCGATCGGAGTCAAACCATGCCCGCTGCGACAGAGAGCTCTTGCGAGCATTCAGCCCTAGAGGCAGCCTTTCGGTCTCTGGCGGCTTCGGCTGCGGGGAACGTCCCAGGGGTGGACTTTGTCAGCATCACCGTGGGTGAGACAGACAACTCCCCCTACACCGCGGCAGCCACTGACCCGCTCGCCGAGCGAGCCGACGCCCTTCAGTATGAGTTGCTTGAGGGCCCCTGCTACGCAGTCGTCACCGGCGAGCGCTTCGTGTTGGTCAACGACTTAGCTGCTGCTGTGGAGTTTCCGCGCTACGCCCCGAGAGCGGTTGACCTCGGCGTGGGAGCGCACGCCGCGATCGAGCTTGTCGACGGCAACCGACGGGCGGGGCTGAATCTCTATGCCCGTGCAGCGGGTAGCTTTGACTGTTCTACCGCGCAGCTCGCCGAGCTCTTCGCCGGGCAAGCCGCTGCCCTCTTGGGCTACGCGGAGCAGGTCGAGCAGCTGAGTGTGGCGCTCCACACCCGGGGCGATATCGGCGCTGCACTGGGCATATTGATGGAGCGCTACAGCGTCGACCGCCACCAGGCGTTCGCCTTCTTGGCCCGGAACTCGCAGGACCAGAACGTTAAGGTCCGGGTCCTCGCTCAACGGGTCTTGGACGGCACGTTCCAACGCAGGCCAATCCAAGGCCGCAAGTCCCCACGATCGTCCCCAGCGCTTCCGCCCGCTACTCGGCAGTAGGGGGCGCGTCGGGCGGGTCGGCGGTCGGTCTAGCTTCGTCGGTGGAATCTGGTGTCGCCGTTGGGGAGTCGGGTGGTGTCGTAGCGTGGGTCGTGGGCGCGGTGATGATGGTGACTGCAGTAGAGGATGCCGTTGCCCAGGTCCGTCTTCCCGCCCGCAGCCCAGGGTTTGAGGTGGTGGGCTTCGCACCAGGCGGCGGGGATGGTGCAGCCTTCGGCGCGGCAGTGTTGGTGTCGCTGGAGCTCGGAGGGCTTTGCGCTGGGCAGGCGAGAAGAGGCGGCGGGTGCGGCCGAGGTCGAGGATCTCGCCGTTGCCGCCGAGGACGACCGGGATGATGGCTGCTGTCGCAGGCCAGCCGGCGGACCTCGGTGGCCGAGAGCGGTTCGCCGCCGAGGATGCTGCCGGTGCCGAGGTCGTTGCGGAGTGAGTCCAGGTCGATGGTGACCATCAGCGTGGTGGCGTCCCCGCCGTGGGCGGGGAGCTGGGCCGGGTCGAGGTGTTCCAGCAGGGCACCGAAGGCCTGGCCGAGGAGTCGGTGGTGGGGGATCCGGTCTTCCTCACCACTGATCGCGTCGGGGTGCTTGCTGGGTGAGGTGTAGGACTCCAGGTAGGTCAGCAGCCGGTCCCGGTCGGGGACGGGGTGCACGATCGTGGTCCGGGCCAGGCCGTCACCGATGATGCCGGGTGCGGAGGCTGGTCTTCTCCCGGGCTCGTTGTTCTTGGTTCTGGAGTCGTTTGGCTTCCTCGGCCTCGGCGATCTCCGGGTGCCACGACCTCCAGCAGGTGCCGGCCCAGGCGTCGGAGCTCGCTGGGCCGGAACTGGCCGCACAGGGTGACCATCTCGGTCTCGGCCCGCGCCCGGAGCTCCGGATCCAGGTGAGTCGGGCAGGTCGTCGAGGACCTGGACCACCACGGTGGCTTGGGCTTCGGAGACCAGTCCGTCGGCCATCCCCGCCGCGACCCGGGCTCCAGCGCCGGTCCAGGGCCTCGGCGAGGCGGCCTTGGGCGCGGCCGGCGGGGAAGTCGGCGCGGGTCACCGAGGCCCACCAGGCGCCGTTGTCACGGGCACCCGCATCGGAAGCAGCATCGTCGGCGACAGCGACCACCCGGAGCTTCAGCTCCGCGAGCATCGCCTCTGCCCGGGCGATCTCGGCGACCGCGGCCTCCTTCTCGGCCGGGATCAAGAACACCGGCTGGGAGTCCCGCACCGAGGCCAGCGCGTCCTGGGCAACCTGGATCGCACCCAGGATCGGGTGCGGTGCGGGCATCAGCTGGGCGACCATCGGGACCCCCTCTCGGCTGCACACGGATATGGGATCCGGTGGCCTGGTGCCGGGGTGTCCTTGAGCTGAATCTACGGGGACGACTGGTCGCTCCTGGCGACGTACGTCAATCGTACACCAGTTCGAATACAGGGATCAAGCAGGTACTGGACAAAGGTTGCGCTCCCGGCGATCAGGGCGCCAGCGCGGCGAGCGTCCGCTCGATGACGAGGGTCATGTCGCGTCGGGCGGCGACCGGGTCGTCGGCGGACGCGATGTACATCGCCGCTTCCTCGGCGACGGCGACGAGGGCGTGGGCGAGCGGCCTGGGCGGCAGGTCGGCGACGACGCCGTCGGCGATGCCCTGGACGAGGGTGGTCTCGATGAGCGACAGAGCGTAGGGCTGGAGGAGCTCGCGCCACCGCGCCCACCCGAGCACCGAGGGCCCGTCGGTGAGCAGGATCCGCTGCACGTCCGGCGCCTCGCACGCGTCGAGCCAGGCAGCCATCGCGCGCATCATCACCGCCGGGAAGGTGAGGTCGTCGCCGGCCAGTGCGCCCGCGGCGATCTCGTTGGTGACGTCGGCCTCGACCGCTTCGATGACACCGGCGAACAGCTCGGTCTTGTCCGCGAAGTGGTGGTAGAGCGCTCCCCTGCTCACCGCCGCCTCGGCGACGATCGCCTCCGTGCCGACCCCGGCGAACCCGTGCTCGGCGAACAGCCGACGACCCGCTGCCACCAGGGCCGACCTGGTCGCCGCGGTGCGATCCGCTTGCTTTCGTCTCGTCATTTACCTACAGTCTGTTCGTAACTTACATACACCTTGTCGGTAAGTCTTGCACACCGCGGAGGACCGGATGCCCACGATCGAACTGCCCAACGCCACCCTGAACTACCACGTCGCCGGCCCCGACCGACTCCGCTCTCGCCGCCCGTCGTCTTCATCCACCCCGTCCTGGCCGACGGTTCGCTCTGGCTCCCGGTCGATGGAGCGGCTCGCGGCGCGCGGCATCAGGTCCTACGCCCCCGACTGGCCGCTCGCCTCGCACCGGATCCCGCTCCCGGAGGATGCCGATCAGTCGCCACGAGGCGTCGCCCGCCTGGTGCTCGACTTCATGGCTGCGCTCGACCTCGCCGACGTCACGCTCGTCGGCAACGACACCGGCGGAGCGATCTGCCAGTTCATCGTCGATCCCGACCTCGACGCGGATTCATCCCGGGTCACCCGGCTCGTGCTGGCGAACTGCGACGCGTTCGACCAGTTCCCGCCTCCGCCCTTCACCGGGCTCTTCCCCCTCCTCCGCAACGAACGGCGGCTGAAGCTGCTCGCCGGTCAGCTGCGGCTCCGGCCGCTGCGCCACTCCTGGCTCGGCTACGGGTTGCTCGCGAAGAACCTCCCACCCGAGCTGACCCGCGCCTGGATCGAGCCGGCGCGCACCGATGCAGGGGTACGGCGCGACGCCGTACGACTGTTCAAGAACATCCGGCCCCAGGACCTGCTGGACCTGTCCACCCGGCTCCGGGACGTGAAGATCCCGGTCACCGTCATCTGGGGCATGGCCGACCGCGCCTTCAAGCCCGCGCTCGGCCGACGCCTCCATGCGGCGTTCACCGACGCGGAGCTCATCGAGGTCCCCGGCGCCCGCACCCTGCTGGCACTCGACGCCCCCGACGAGCTCACCGACGCGATCGTCGCCATCGCCGACCGCTGAGGCAGCCCTGGTAGTCCTGGTAGTAAGGAGCGCGTGGATCGACACCGCTCCTTCTGGCAGCCGGGTGAACAGATCATGTGGCGGTACGGCGACGCCGTCGTCCACCCGATGACCGTCGTCGAGGACGGCCCGGACCAGCTGGTCGCGTGGCTGGCGATGGACACACCGATCCTCGACTTCGAGCGGATCGACGGCCTCGAGAAGCGCGCTGACAAGGCCACGCTGTTCACCGCGCCTCGACGGCAGCGGGAGACGACGTGGGCGGATTACGACGTGCTCCGCATCTACCGGTCCGGGCAGCGCTGGTCGACGTGGCTGTTCTTCCACAGCACCACGGGCGTGTTCGCCGGCTACTACTGCAACATCGAGTCGGTCCACGAGCGGAGCGACCACACGACCTGGAGCAACGACCAGGTCCTGGACGTATGGGTCGAACCTGACCGGACGATCGAGCGCAAGGACGAGGACGAGCTCGTCCTCGCTGTCGAACAGGGTCGCTACACCCGGGCCGAGGCCGAGGACATCACCGCCGTGGCCGACACCATCGAGCGCGAGGTCAACGCTTGGGTCGCGCCCTTCAACGAAGGCTGGGAAGCCTTTCGTCCCGACGCCACGTGGGGGATGCCCACGCTGGGCGGCGTGACCCGCGTCTCCGGCACCTTCACCAGCGTCCGCGGCGAGTACTGAACTCAGGTGCGCGCAAGCCTCTTGAGCGCCTCGCGGCGGCTCAGTGGGCTGAGCTCGTGGTCGTCGACGTACGCCCGCACCCAGCCGGGGTCGACATACGACGCCTCGCGGAGGGCCCATCCGATCGCCTTGCGGATGAAGAACTCACTGTCGGACCGGTTCGGCTCGATCACCTCCGCGAGCAGGTCGAGGTCGATGCGCTGCTTGCGGCCGAGCTGACTCAGGATGGCGAGCCGGCGGATCCACAGGGAGTGGTCGCGCGACCAGCCGCGGACCAGCTCCGCGGTGCCGTCAGGATCCGCGTCGTGCAGCTCGCTCACCCGGTGCGCCAGCTCGTCGACGTGGTCCCACCACGCGCCGGTGCGCGCCATGTGCTCGACCAGCGGGACGAGCGACGCATCGCCCCGCAGCGGGCGGAGCGCCAGCAACGCGGTCGCGGCGTACCGCTCCTCGCGGTGCGTCGCCTCGTCCCACAGCGCGGTGGCGGCCGCAGTGAGCTGGCCCGCGTCCCGGACGCCGAGCTCCCGTACGACCCGCCGCGTGAGGCGCCGGACCTCCGGCACCCGCACGCCGAAGAACGGCATCGCCGACTTCATGTACGCCTGCTGCCCCGGCGCCAGGGCCGGGTCGGCCGCGGCCCGCAACGCATCGCGGACCGCGGCCGTCAGGTCGCCCATCGATCGGCCGGCAGCGCGGCGGGAGGAGTCGCCGGCGGTCGCCCTCCTGCCAGCCGACGACGGCTGGCCAATACTCGGCGGCGGCTCCGGAGACGCGCTCGGCCCATCAGACGGTCAGAACGCGGCGAGTGCCTCGTTGAAGGTCTTGCTCGGGCGCATCACCGCGGACGTCTTCTCGTCGTCGACCGCGTAGTAGCCACCGATGTCGGCCGGCTTGCCCTGGACCGCGAGCAGCTCGTCGGCGATGACCGACTCGTTGTCCCGGAGGGTCTTGGCGAGCGGGGCGAATGCCTCGGCGAGCGCGGCGTCGTCGGTCTGCGCGGCGAGCTCCTCGGCCCAGTAGAGCGCGAGGTAGAAGTGCGAGCCACGGTTGTCCGTCGTACCGAGCTTGCGACCCGGCGACCGGTTCTCGTCGAGGAACGTGCCGGTGGCCCGGTCGAGGGCGTCGGCGAGGACCTGCGCCGCCGGCGCATCGGCCTGCTCGGCGTACTTCTCCAGCGACGGCACCAGCGCGAAGAACTCGCCCAGGCTGTCCCAGCGCAGGTAGTCCTCCTCGATCAGCTGCTGCACGTGCTTCGGCGCCGAACCGCCGGCACCGGTCTCGAAGAGACCGCCGCCCGCGATCAGCGGCACGACCGAGAGCATCTTGGCCGAGGTGCCGAGCTCGAGGATCGGGAACAGGTCGGTGTTGTAGTCACGAAGCACGTTGCCGGTCACCGAGATGGTGTCCTCGCCCTTGCGCATCCGCTCGACGGAGAACGCCGCGGCCTCGGCCGGAGCCATGATCTGGATGTCCAGGCCCTCGGTGTCGTGATCGGGGAGGTAGGCGTTGACCTTCTCGATGATCTGGCGGTCGTGCGCACGCGCCTCGTTCAACCAGAAGATCGCCGGCGAGCCGCGTGGCGCGGGCCCGGCTGACGGCGAGCTTGACCCAGTCCTGGACCGGGACGTCCTTGGTCTGGCAGGCGCGCCAGATGTCACCGGCGTCGACCGCGTGCTCGATCAGCGTCTCCCCCGCGCTGTTCAACACCTTCACCGTGCCGGCCGTCGGGATCTCGAAGGTCTTGTCGTGCGAGCCGTACTCCTCGGCCGCCTGCGCCATCAGGCCGACGTTGGGGACGCTGCCGATGGTTGCGGGGTCGAGCGGGCCGTTGGCCTTGACGTCCTCGATGACGGCGTCGAAGACACCGGCGTACGACGAGTCGGGGATCACCGCGAGGGTGTCGTCCTCTCCGCCGTCGACACCCCACAGCTTGCCGCCGTTGCGGATCATCGCCGGCATCGAGGCGTCGATGATGACGTCGGACGGGACGTGCAGGTTGGTGATGCCCTTGTCGGAGTTCACGTAGGAGAGCCGCGGCCCGTTGGCCAGCGCCTCGTCGAACGCAGCCTTGATCTCCGCCCCGTTGGGGAGCGCGTCGAGGCCGGCCAGGATCCCGCCGAGGCCGTCGTTCGGGGAGAGCTCGGCGGCGGCGAGGTCGGCGCCGTACTTCTGGAAGACATCGGCGAAGTAGACCTTCACCACGTGGCCGAAGATGATCGGGTCGGAGACCTTCATCATCGTGGCCTTGAGGTGCACCGAGTAGAGGACGTCGTCGTTCCTGGCCTGCTCGATCGTCCTCGCGAGGAACTCGTTGAGCGCACCGGCATCCATCCGGGTGGCGTCGACGATCTCGCCGGCGAGCACCTGGAGGCCGTCCTTCAGCGTGGTCGTCCCGTTGGCGGTCTCGAGCACGATCGACAGGGTGTCGTCGGCGGGCATGGTCACCGACTTCTCGTTGCTCGCGAAGTCGTGGTCGCTCATCGTCGCGACGCTGGTCTTCGAGCCGTCGGCGAACGGCTTGTTGGTGTGCGGGTGCTTCTTGGCGTAGTTCTTCACCGACGCCGGCGCCCGCCGGTCGGAGTTGCCCTCGCGCAGCACCGGGTTGACGGCCGAGCCCTTGACCTTGTCGTACTTGGCGCGGGCCTCCCGCTCGGCGTCGTTGTCCGGCGACTCCGGGTAGTTCGGGATGTCGAAGCCCTTGTCCTGCAGCTCCTTGATCGCGGCCTTGAGCTGCGAGACCGACGCGGAGACGTTGGGCAGCTTGATGATGTTGGCTTCCGGGGTCTTGGCCAGGGCACCGAGCTCGCCGAGCGCGTCGTCGGCGAGGCCGAACTGCGCGAGGATCCGCGACGCGACCGAGATGTCACGGGTCTCGATGTTGACACCGGCCTTGGCGGCGTACGCCTCGACGATCGGCAGGAAGGAGTACGTCGCCAGCAGCGGCGCCTCGTCGGTGTGGGTGTAGATGATGCTCGACATGTTCGGGCGGCACTCCTGAGACGGGGATTTTGCTTGACGTCAAGATATCGGACGCAGGCCAGCGCGGCGCGGGCGGCCCCGGCCAGCCTTGCATCCCCCGCGTGAGGCGGCAATATGGCTAGTCTTCTGGCGAACCTCGCGGGTTTCGGGAGCCGACCGAAGGAGAGTGCTCAACCCATGACCGAGCAGATGACCACCACCGCGGACGAAGCTCCGCCCACCCTCGTCCAGAAACTCGCCGCAGAAGCGATCGGCACCGCCGTGCTGGTCATCCTCGGTTGCGGGGCGGTCGTCGTCGGAGGCGGCGACATCGTGTCGACCGGCTTCGCCTTCGGCATCGCCATCGTCGCGATGGCCTACGCGTTCGGCCGGATCTCCGGCGGCCACTTCAACCCTGCGGTGTCCGTGGGTGCCGCGCTGAGCGGTCGGCTGTCCTGGAAGGACACCGGCCTCTACTCCGCAGCGCAGGTCGCCGGCGCCGTCTTCGGCGGCATCGTGCTGGCGATCATCCTGCTCGCGAGTGACGTCGGCTGGGAGTTCGGCGACCCGATGGGCAGCAACGGCTTCGGCGACCAGGGCGGCGTCGAGCTCTTCGGTGCGCTGCTGATCGAGATCGTGCTGACCTTCATCTTCCTGCTGGTCATCCTCAGCGTGACCGACGAGCGCAACGACACCGCGGCGTTCGCGCCGCTCGTGATCGGCCTGTCGCTCGCCGCGATCCACTTCGTCGCCATCCCCGCCACCGGGACGTCGGTCAACCCGGCCCGGTCGATCGGCGTCGCCTTCGAGTCCGGCGGCGACGCGATCGCCCAGCTGTGGCTGTTCATCGTCGCGCCGCTCATCGGCGGCGCCGTCGCCGGTCTGCTCTACCCGATGATCTTCGGCCGCGGAAGCGCCCCGGTGGCCGGCTCCGGCTTCCCTGCCGGCGGCGCGACGGCGACCGTGCCCGGCCTCGGTGCTCCGGACGCGTTCCAGCAGCAGTGGAACCAGCAGCCGGCCGACCAGCAGCCGGCCGCCCAGCAGGCCGGGTACGCCGCACCGGCGTCCGCCGAGCAGCCGATCATCCAGGACGGCTGGCAGTGGGATCCCACGACGCAGCAGTGGATCCCGGCCCAGCAGCAGCCGCCTGCCCCGCAGGCAGACCAGCCGGGTGGCTGGGCGCCTCCTCCGGGGACCGCCGAGCACACGCAGGTCCGTCCGCCGGACGCCTGAGCAGGCTGATCCGCCTCGGTCACCCTTCGCTGAAGGCGACGAGCGTCGACGAGCTCGTCGCCTCCGGCGATGGTCTGCTCGCGCACGAGTCCGATGCCCCGCGCATAGAGCCGGTCGCTCGACCACCCCGGGCTCGAGCGGGCTGCTGTCCTCGGTCTCCAGGAGATCGGTGAGGTCGTCGTACGGAACCGAGGCGGAGCCGTCGAGGCTCAGTACCTCTGCCCGGCCCTCGGCCACGCCTTCGGCGTACTCCCTCCGGTAGCCGTCGCCGACCCGCGGCCGCGCCGGCATCGCCAGCCCGGCCTCGGCGCCGTTGACGCCGGCCTCCCACGCCCCTTCCTCGCCGAGGTGCCAGACGTTGCCGTCGGCGTCCTGGGCGAACCAGTCCACGCGCTCCTCGACCGGCCGGCCGCGACCGTCGACGACGGCCCTGCTGACCGCCGTCGCCGTCACGCCCTGGATCTCGCGGGTGTCGTCGAGGACGGTGACCGTGATCCGGGTCGAGCTCGCCGGAGGACGTCGCTGCGGTACTCCCACTTGCTCCCCGGCAGCAGCGGCAGCCAGGGGTTGTCGACGGCGTCGACGAAGTCGGCTGGATCGAGCGACGGCGTCGGGATCACCAGCTCGTCGATCCCCGTCGGCGGGCTCGGCTCCGACGCGCTGCCGCACCCGGTCAGCACGAGCGACGTCGTCACGGCGGCGACGGCGAGCCGCGCGGAGAGGGGCATGCGGGCATCGTCTCGCACCGCGGGACACGTCGTCGGGCCGGGTACGGCGACCGACCCGGCCGCTGCTAGCGTCCGAGTCACCGAGTCTCGGTGTAGTCGTGGGCCGAGCCGCACTCATTCCTAAGGAGTACCCGTGAGCGACACGCCTCTGAAGGTCGCCGTCACCGGCGCCGCCGGCCAGATCGGCTACAGCCTGCTCTTCCGCATCGCCAGCGGAGCCATCGCCGGCGACCGTCCCGTCGAGCTTCGCCTGCTCGAGATCGAGCCGGCGCTGAAGGCGCTCGAGGGCGTCGTCATGGAGCTGGACGACTGCGCGTTCCCGAACCTCGCCGGCATCGAGATCGGCGCCGACGCGGAGCAGATCTTCGACGGCGTGAACCTCGCCCTGCTCGTCGGCGCCCGCCCGCGCGGCCCGGGCATGGAGCGCGGCGACCTGCTGTCGGCCAACGGCGCGATCTTCACCGCCCAGGGCAAGGCGCTCAACAAGGTCGCCGCTGACGACGTCCGCATCGGCGTGACCGGCAACCCGGCCAACACCAACGCGTTGATCGCGCTCAAGAACGCCCCCGACATCCCCTCGGAGCGCTTCTCCGCGCTGACCCGCCTCGACCACAACCGGGCGATCTCGCAGCTGGCCGCCAAGACCGGCGCCACGGTGACCGACATCAAGAAGATGACGATCTGGGGCAACCACTCGGCGACCCAGTACCCCGACATCTTCCACGCCGAGATCGGCGGCAAGAACGCCGCCGAGACCGTCGACGACCAGGCCTGGGTCGAGGACTACTTCATCCCGACCGTCGCCAAGCGTGGCGCGGCGATCATCGACGCCCGCGGCGCATCGTCCGCCGCGTCCGCCGCCTCGGCGACGTGCGACGCCGCCCGCGACTGGCTGCACGGCACCCCCGAGGGCGACTGGGTCTCGATGGCCGTCCTCTCCGACGGCTCCTACGGCGTACCCGAGGGCCTCGTGTCGTCGTTCCCCGTCACGACCTCCGGCGGCAACTGGGAGATCGTCCAGGGCCTCGACATCGACGACTTCTCGCGGGCCCGGATCGACGCGTCGGCCGCCGAGCTCGCCGAGGAGCGGGACGCGGTCACCGAGCTCGGCCTCATCTGACAACTGCGCTCGCCGGTTGAGGTGCGCGGCGCGCCAGCGCCGAGCCTCGAACGCCACCGAGCGCCTTGGTTTCCGCGGCTCGCTGCGCTCGCACCTCAATCAGCGGCGGAGCCGTCAGACCGGCTGGTCGGGGATGTTCTCGGCCAGCACGAAGAGCGCGACCGCGATGGCGCCGACCATGATGACGTCGACCGCGCGCGAGCGTACGGCGAGCATGCCCGCGTCGCGCTCGGGGAGGACCAGTCGCAGCGTGGCGGCGGCAGCGAGGGACGCGGCCACGATCCGGATCCCGAGCCGCCAGTCGTGGGACTGCCAGGTGATCCAGATCCCGACGGCCATCGCGATCAGCACCACGATGTAGAGCGCACCACCGATGGTCGACGGATAGCGCCGCCGGGCCGGGCCCTCGGGCTCCGGCCGCGGTTCCGGTGGCGTCTCGTCGTTCAGCGCGACACCTGCTTCTCGGCCATCGCGACGACGTTCGCCAGCAGCATGGCGCGGGTCATCGGCCCGACCCCGCCGGGGTTGGGCGAGACCCAGCCCGCGACGTCCCACACCTCGTCGGCGACGTCGCCGGCGATCTTGCCGTCGACCCGCGAGACGCCCACGTCGAGCACGGCGGCGCCGGGCTTGACCATGTCGCCGGTGATGATGCCCGGTACGCCGGCCGCCGCCACCACGATGTCGGCCTTGCGGACGTGCGAGGCGAGGTCGACGGTGCCGGTGTGGCACAGCGTCACGGTCGCGTTCTCCGAGCGGCGGGTCAGCAGCAGCCCGAGCGGCCGGCCGACGGTGATGCCACGACCGACGACCACCACGTCGGCACCCGCGATCGCGACGTCGTGGCGGCGCAGCAGCTCGACGATGCCGTACGGCGTGCACGGCAGCGGGGCCTCGTTGCCGAGCACCAGCCAGCCGAGGTTGGTCGGGTGCAGGCCGTCGGCGTCCTTGGCGGGATCGATGAGCCCGAGCACCCGGTGCTCGTCGCGGCCGCGCGGGAGCGGCAGCTGCACGATGTAGCCGGTGCAGGCAGGGTCGGCGTTGAGCTGGGCGACGGCGGCCTCGATCTCGTCCTGGGTGGCGACCTCGGGCAGGTCGACCCGGATCGAGGCGATGCCGACCTCGGCGCAGTCCTTGTGCTTGCCGTTGACGTACCAGCGCGAGCCGGGGTCGTCGCCGACGAGCACGGTGCCGAGACCCGGGGTGACCCCCTGCTCGGCGAGCTTGGCGATGCGCTCACGCAGCTCGCCCTTGATCGCGGCCGCGGTCGCGCTGCCGTCGAGTTTCTGTGCGGTCACGGGTTCATCCTGTCATCGAGTCTGTGGTCACCGTCGGTTGCTGCCTCACTGGGTTTCGACGCGCACGTCGCGGCTTCGTTCCTCGGCCGCGGTGCTTGCTCAACCTGCTCACTGGACGCGGCCGCTCACGCGTCCGCTCAGTGAGCAAAGTGGCGGGTGCCGGTGAAGTACATCGTGACCCCGGCCGCCTGGCACGCCGCGATGGTCTCGTCGTCGCGCATCGACCCGCCCGGCTGGACGATGGCCTTGATCCCGGCGTCGAGCAAGATCTGGGGGCCGTCGGCGAACGGGAAGAACGCGTCGGACGCGGCGACCGAGCCGGCCGCCCGCTCCCCCGCCCGGGTCACCGCGAGCCGGCAGGAGTCGACCCGGTTGACCTGGCCCATGCCGATCCCGACCGAGGCGCCGCCGGACGCGAGCAGGATGGCGTTGGACTTGGCTGCCCGCACCGCGCGCCACGCGAACGCGAGATCGGCGAGAGTGGCCTCGTCGGCAGCGTCCCCGGTCGCGAGGGACCACAACGACGGGATCGTCACCACCCTGATCTGAGGCGGCCTGGAACGCGTCGGTGTGCTGCATCAACAGCCCGCCGCTGATCGGCCGGATCTCCGCGCCGCCCTGCGACGGCGGCTCGGCGACGAGGATCCGGATGTTCTTCTTGCCCTGGAGCACGGTGACCGCGCCGTCGTCGTACGCCGGCGCCACGATCACCTCGGTGAAGATCTCGGCGACCTGCTCGGCCATCGCGACGGAGACCGGCACGTTGGTCGCGATCACGCCGCCGAACGCGGACACCGGGTCGCACTCGTGGGCGCGCAGGTGCGCGTCGGCGACATCTGTGCCGGCCGACGGCGATCCCGCACGGGTTGGCGTGCTTGATGATCGCGACGGTCGGCTGGTCGCCGTGGTCGTACGCCGCGCGCCGGGCCGCGTCCGTGTCGACGTAGTTGTTGTAGGACATCTCCTTGCCGTGCAGCTGCTCGGCCGCGGCCAGGCCACCGGGCCCGAAGCCCGAGCGGTAGAGCGCGGCCGGCTGGTGCGGGTTCTCGCCGTACCGCAGCACCGCGCTCTTGTCCCAGGTCGCGCCGACCCAGCTCGGGAAGCCCGCTCCCTCGGAGGTGTCGGTGAGCACGTTGCCCATCCAGGACGCCACGTGCACGTCGTACGTCGCCGTGTGGATGAACGCCTTCGCCGCGAGCGCCTCGCGCTCGGCCAGCGTGAAGCCGCCGACCTGCGCTGCCTCGAGGGCCCTCGCGTAGTCCGCGCCGTCGGTGACGATCGCGACCGACGCGTGGTTCTTGGCCGCGGCGCGGACCATCGACGGGCCGCCGATGTCGATCTTCTCGATGCACTCCTGCACCGAGGCGCCCGACATCACGGTGTCCGTGAACGGGTAGAGGTTGACGACCACCAGGTCGAACGGCGCCACGCCCAGCTCCTCGAGCTGCGCGACGTGCTCGGGCAGCCGCCGGTCGGCGAGGATGCCGGCGTGCACCCGCGGGTGCAGCGTCTTGACCCGGCCGTCGAGGCACTCGGGGAAGCCGGTCAGGTCCTCGACCTTCGTGACCGGCAGGCCGAGCGACTCGATCAGCGACGCGGAGCCGCCGGTGGAGACCAGCTCCACGCCGGCGGCCGCGAGGCCGCGCACCAGCTCGTCGAGTCCGGTCTTGTCGTAGACGGACACGAGCGCCCGCTTGATCGGGATCCGCTCACTCACAGGGGTCTCCTCATCGGTCGGTGCATCACGATGAGGGCACCCAGGCGGTCGATGCCGGCTCACACTCCCCGGTGGTTGCCCACCTACGCCAGTCGTTGTGCCCTCATCCTTATCGAGCCGGTCAGCCTCCCAGCCGAACCCGCCGCCCGTCGACGGTCCAACCCTCGCGGGCCATCCGGCCGACCGTGTCGACGAGCATCGCGCGCTCGGCGACCTTGATCCGCTCGTGGAGGCTCTCGACGGAGTCGTCGTCCTCGACCGGCACCGCGCTCTGGGCGACGATCGCGCCGCTGTCGACGCCGGCGTCGACGACGAAGAGGGTGCAGCCGGTGACCTTCACGCCGTACTCCAGCGCCTCCTGCGGCCCGTGCATCCCGGGGAACGACGGCGAGAGCGCCGGGTGCGTGTTGACGGTCCTGCCGCCGAGGACAGAGAGGTACGACGCTCCGACCAGCTTCATGAAGCCCGCGAGCACCACCAGGTCCGGGCTCGTACGACGTCACGGTCGCGGTCAGCGCGGCGTCCCAGTCGTCGCGGGTCTCGTGGTCCTTGACCCGGTGCACGAAGGTCGGGATCCCCGCGCGCTCCGCGCGCGCCAGCCCCTCGATGTCGTCGCGGTCGGCGCCGACGGCGACCACCGATGCGCCGTACTCCGGATCGCGGCACGCGTCGAGCAGCGCCTGGAGGTTGGTGCCGGCACCGGAGACGAGCACGACGAGGCGTGCGGGGGTGGCGGGCACGGGCCGGAGTCTAGTGATCGTCGGGTTGGGCACGCCGCTAGGCTCCGCGACATCGAGTCGGAGGGTGACCCTTGACCCAGCGGAACCGCACGAAGTGGATCGTTCTCGCTGTCGTCGGCGCCTTCGATCGGGCTGGCCTGCTGCGTGGCCCTCCTGCTCGCCGTACGGACCGTCGTCGAGCGGCGCAACGACGCTCCCTCGTCGGTGGAGCCGGGCGACGGGTTCCGCCACGACTCGTTCGTCGCCGACGACGGGTGGGAGGTCGTCGAGGAGCGAGGCGCCTTCGACATCGCCGACCTCACGCTCACCAACCAGACCGTGCGCCCCCGCTCCGCCTTCTTCGAGTTCAGCCTCTACCGCGGGGACGAGCTGGTCGGCATCATCAGCTGCTCGACCCGCCCGCTCGGGGGAAGGGGCAGCGGCGCCATGGACTGCTTCTCGGCCGACGACTTCGTCGACGACTACGACGAGATCCGGGTCGCCGACAGCTTCTGACGGGATGGGCCGCGGCGCCTCAGCGGCTCGGGCGGATCCGGCTCAGTCCTCGGCGGGCCAGGTCGCCACCGTGTCGCTGCCACCAGGTCATCGCGAGCGCACCCAGCAGCCCGCCGATGCCGAAGCCGGTCATGGCGTGCAGGAACACGTCGACCGGGAACGGTCCGACGTCGGCCATCCGGCCGGGCCCGACCGCACCGCCCGCCAGGGACGTGAGGAAGCCCAGGACCAGGCCGGCGACGAGTCCTCCGGCGCAGCCGCGGATCGCTGCCTGGTCCCAGGCGGCGGCGGGGCGCGAGCGGTGGGCCAGCGCGGAGGCCGCGGCGGCGATGAGCACCGGGCTGACCATCAGCCACCCGGCCCAGGCCGGCGTGGGTCCCCCGTCGGGCAGCGCCGCGAGGAGTGGGAACAGCGGCAACGGGCCGAGCACGACCATGCCGGGTGAGACCAGGGTGCCCGTGCCGACGGTGAAGCCGGGGCCGAGCAGGTAGGCGCTGCTGAACAGCACGGCGTTGGGCAGCACCACGAGGGTCAGCGCACCGAGCATCGCGATGTCGCCCGCGCCGCTGTCGAGCTGCGACACGATGTTGGCCGCGGTCGAGAAGTCGAGGACCAGGGCGACGAGCAGCGCGACCAGCGCGACCGCGAGCCAGGCCCGCAGGATCGAGCGGACGAGCACCGCCGTGTCGCGGACCGCGACCGGGATCGCCGGCAACCAGATCGCCGCCCGCCCCGAGCCGCGCGCGAGCGCAGGAAGTCCGGCACCGGCCGCGATGACGGTCGACCAGAGGACGACCCGACCTGTGCTGGGGGCCGTCTCGATCGTCGACGCGAGGCTGGTGGCGAGGACGCCGACCAGGACGTAGCCGGTCGTGAACAGACCGCCCGCGAAAGCGACGGTCCAGTCGCGCTCACCGTCGGCGATCCGATCGGCGTCGGGTCCGTGGCCGGAGATCGACTCCCCGACCCGGTGACCGACCCGCCAGGCCGACCACACGCTGAGCAAGGTGATGCCGAGGGGCACCGCCGTGATCCGGATGCCCTCGATCGCGACGCCCGAGCCGTGCGCGGCGAGCCAACCGAGCGCGCCGACCCGGAGTGCGCCGCTCGGCGTGCCGTGGCCCCCGGCGTCGGTGAGGAACCAGCCGACGACCGCGACCGCCATGCAGACGAGCAGCGGGCCGGCCGCGGCGAGCGCCCCGCCGAGCGTGGCCGTCGGCACCAGAGGTCGGCGGGTCACCAGCGCCTGCCGGAGCTCGGACTCCTGGCGAGGCTCCTGACGGGCGGTCGTCCGTGCGAGTGGCGAGTGGAGCGACGTCATGACTCACTCATCTTCACGCGGGACCAGGGCGGAACGGCGGTGCCACGCCGCGCTTGGTAAGGACGGCCGGTTGCAGCCGATCGGGCGCGGCGTCGTACCTTGGTCCGGTCATGCAGCTGGATGCCACCGCCGAGTTCGACGCCTTCTACAGGGCTGCGCGCGACCGACTGCTGCTGCAGACCTACGCGCTGACCGGCGACCTCGGGGCGGCCCGCAGCGCGGTGCGGGATGCGTACGTCGTCGCGTGGCACCACTGGCGGAAGATCTCCCGGCTCGGCGACCCGGAGTCGTCGGTGCGACCGCACGCGTGGCGGCACGCGCAGCGCCGGGCGACCGTTCGTCCGTGGCACAAGGAGAAGGGTCTCGACCCGGACAACCGGGCGACCCTCGAGGCCCTCGCTGCGCTCACGAACGTGCAGCGCCGGGCGCTGCTCCTGACCCAGCTCGCAGCTGTCTCGATGGAGGACATGGCCCGCGAGATCGGGGTGCCGAGTGACGACGCCCAGCGGGAGCTCCAGAACGCTGCCTCCCAGTTCGCGACCCAGAAGAACATCCCGGCGTCGTCGATCCCGATGACCTTCGCGGCGCTCGCGACCGCGACGACCGACGTCACCTGGCCGCGGGTCACGATCCTCCGGCGGGCCGGCGCCGCCCGCCGCCGGATGCACACCGTCGTCGGCGCGGGTGCGGTCGTCGCCGTCCTCGTCGCCAGCGGCGCCGCGGTGACCGACGCGACCGGAGTGCGACCGACCCTCGATCGGGAGCAGGTCGCCGGCCCTGCCGCCAACCAGGTCGCGCCCGATCCCGAGGTCGTCCTGCCCGAGTCGAGCCTCCTCCCGGGCGACGTCGTACGGCGCACGCTGATCGGCGACTGGGCGCAGGGACCCACCCACGACAACTCGGTCGGCAACGGCGTCGTGCTGCCGTGCCAGCCGGAGGACCCCGGCTCGCGCTACGCCGACCCGCGGGGCACCGCGGCCTGGGTGCGCGTCTTCCGCAACGGCCCGGCCGGCGAGTCGCCGCGCAAGGTCACCCAGGTCATCGAGGCGTCGCGCACCCCCGAGCGGGCGCGCAAGACCTACCACCGGCTCCGTGGGTGGATGGCCGACTGCCTCACGCCCGGCGTTCGGCTGATCAGCACGGCGACCAATCCCGAGCTGGCCGACGCGTCGGCGATCTTCGTCCTCAACGCGGAGTACCCCGAGCTCACGACGTACGTCGTCGGCGTCGCGCGCACCGGTCTCTTCTCGACCACCGTCGCGCTCCGGACCGACGTCGGGCCCCTCGCGGCGGACCGCGGAGGCGTCGTGGAGCTGCTCGGCGAAGCCGTCGACCGGTTGTGCACGCTGCCCGACGCCGGCCGCTGCGCCGGCGCTCCTACCGCGACCGAGGAGGTGCCGCCGTACGCCGCCGGAGAGGTCCCGGCGATGCTCTCGCCGGTCGACCTGCCGTTCGTGGGCGAGCCATCGGAGCCATGGATGGGCACCCCACCCCGCGAGATCACCAACATCCGCACGGACATGGACGTGCTCGGCTGCGTCCACCCCGCCCTGGCCGGCGAGTACGGCGGAGACAAGTTCCGCACCGT
>CAWKIP010000013.1:0-133683 GCA_963849765.1 uncultured Actinomycetota bacterium | reverse complement strand
TTGCCGCCGAGCTCCAGGATCCGTCGGACCCTGGTGTCAGCGTGGACGCATGATCTCCAGGGTGAACGGCCACCAAAACGCATGACCGGATCGATCCACAGAGTAGGATTGAGTCCTACTCGGAGCCAGGAGGCGGTCATGCGGACAACACGACAGCTCAGCATCACGTTGCCCAATGAAATGGCCGACGCTCTCCGTGAGCGCGTCAAGTCGGGTGAGTACGCCAGCGAGAGCGAAGTGATCCGCGAAGGCCTCCGCACCTTGTGGGCACGAGACCGGGCCATCGAGACGTGGCTCCGGGGCGAGGTCGCCGACGCGTTCGACGCACTTGTCGCCGATCCTTCTCGCGGCGTGAGCGCCGACGACCTGCGCGCACGGCTGGCAGCGAGGCGGGCCGGGGCGCAGTGAACCACCGCGTGGTCTTTCACGCGGGGAGGCCGAGGACCACCTGGACGAGCTCTTCCGCTACATCGCCGACGCTGCGACGGCAGACATCGCGGCCAACTACATCGATGGGATCGTCAGCCATTGCGAGGGCCTGAGCGATTTTCCACTTCGCGGGAAGGCGCGGGACGACATTAGGCCAGGCCTACGGACCACGACCTACCGCAAGCGGACGGTCGTCGCCTTCGCCGTACTTGGGGACAGCGTTGCCATCCTCGGCGTCTTTCACGGCAGCCGCGACTACGAAGCGATACTCACCGACGGTTCGGAGTCTGACTGAACGTCGCGACAGTGGCGCTGTGCCAGAGTTCCGGGATGGTGATCGGTCCACGCGCCTCCAGGCTGGTGGGTCTCGACGTGGCCCGGTGCCTGGCGCTGCTGGGGATGGTCGCCACCCACGTCCTGCTCGACTTCACCCCTGAGGGCGACCTGACCTTCAGCCAGTGGCTGGCCGGCGGCCGGGCTTCGGCGTTGTTCGCCGTCCTCGCCGGGGTCAGCATCGCGCTGATGACCGGACGACGTGAGCCGTTCCGTGGCCGGGACAGGGTGCGCGCATCAGCGGGACTCGCTGTCCGGGCGCTGCTGATCGCCGCGCTCGGCCTGCTGCTCGCCGAGCTCGAGAGCGGCCTGGCGATCATCCTCACCTACTACGGCGTGCTGTTCCTGCTCGGACTGCCGTTCGTCGGACTGCGCGCCCGCTCCCTCGCGCTGCTGGCCGCCGCGTGGGTCGTGCTGGCGCCCATCGCCTCGCACCTGATCCGCCCGGACCTTCCGGTTCGCGGCTTCGCGAGCCCGGGCTTCGACCAGCTCGGGGATCCGGGACGCCTCGCCAGCGAGCTGCTGTTCACCGGCTACTACCCGGTGATCCCCTGGCTTGCCTACCTGCTGGCGGGCATGGCGCTCGGCCGGTGCGACCTCCGGGACCGACGCCTGCTCGTCGTACTCGACGGCCGGCGGCCTGGCTCTCGCGACGCTCGCGACGCTGGTCTCGCGAGCGTTGGTCGACCCCGCGGTCAGCGAGCCGAACGCCGGCGGCATGCACGGCACCACACCTCCCGACGGCGACTGGTCGTGGCTGCTGCTGGTCGCGCCACACAGTGCGACGCCGTTCGACCTCGCGCAGACCATCGGCAGCGCCCTGTTCGTCATCGGCGCCTGCCTGCTCCTCGAGCGTGCGCTCCCCGCCGCTGGGAGGACGTTCCTCGCCGTACTGTTCGGCGCCGGCACCATGACGCTCACGCTCTACAGCCTCCATGTCGTCCTGCGGACACCGGATGTCTGGCCGCCGGACGACCCCGGCGCCTACGGCACACACGTGCTCGTCCTACTGGCGATCGGCGCAGTCTTCGTCGCGTGGGGACGTCGCGGTCCGCTGGAGTACGCCGTCGGGCTCCCTGTCCGCGCGCTCCGCCCACCCGAGCCGCCCACGTAAGCATCAGTGAACCTTCGACCCCTACGGTGATGGCATGAAGGCTCTCGTCCTGGAGAACATCCACCCGACGGCCGCCGAGATCCTCGGCGGCCGCGGCTACGAGGTGGACCTGCGCTCGGGCGCGTTGTCCGAGGACGAGCTGGTCGAGTCCCTGGCCGGTGTCAGTCTGCTCGGCATCCGCTCCAACACCACCGTGACCGCGCGGGTCCTGGAAGCGGCACCGGACCTCCAGGCGGTCGGCTGCTTCTGCATCGGCACCAACCAGATCGACCTGGGCGCCGCGGCGACACGGGGCATCGGGGTGTTCAACGCGCCGTACTCCAACACGCGCAGTGTGGTCGAGCTCGTGATCGGCGAGATCATCGCGCTCGCCCGCCGGCTGCCGGAGAAGACGCAGCGGATGCACGACGGCGTGTGGGACAAGTCGGCGCGCGGCAGCCACGAGGTGCGCGGCCGGACCCTGGGCATCGTGGGCTACGGCAACATCGGCACGCAGCTGTCGAACGTCGCCGAGGCGCTCGGGATGCGCGTCGTGTTCTACGACAAGGCGGACCGGCCGGCGCATGGGAACGCGCGTCGTACCAGGTCTCTCGCGGAGCTGCTCGAGGTCGCCGACGTCGTGAGCCTGCACGTCGACGGACGGCCCGGCAACGCCGGGTTCTTCGGCCCCGCGGAGTTCGCGGCCATGAAGCCGCGGTCGCTCTTCATCAACGCGTCGCGGGGCATGGTCGTCGACGACCAGTCGCTGCGCGACCACCTGCTGTCCGGCCACATCGCCGGCGCCGCCCTCGACGTCTTCCCTGTCGAGCCGAAGGCGCAGGGCGACCCGTTCGAGTCGGTGCTGCGCGGCCTCGACAACGTCATCCTCACCCCGCACGTCGGCGGCTCGACGCAGGAGGCGCAGGAAGAGATCGGCTGGTTCGTCGCAGAGAAGCTCGCGCGCTTCGCTCTCGAGGGGAGTACGGCGCTCTCGGTCAACCTGCCGCCGGTCCTCCCTCCGCCATGGAGACGTCCCGGCACCGGTTGGGCTTCCTGCACCGCAACGTCCCCGGCGTGCTGGCCGACCTCAACCCGCGTTCGCCGCCGCCGGCGGCAACGTGGTCGACCAACACTTGTCGACCAGGGACGCCCTCGGCTACGTGGTCACCGACGCGTCCGAGCCGCTCTCGGCCGACGCCGTCGAAGGCCTGCGGCGCTCGGAGCACTGCCTCTGGGCGCGCACCTGGTAGTTCACTCCAGCCGCGACGCCCTCGCCGAGGGCGTCGCGGCTGCAGGTCACGGAAGGAGCAGTCGCACCCCGAAGATGTCCTGGTCCAGCCCGCCGTTGTTGCCGCAGGTGTCGCCGGAGTACGGCGCGTCCCGGCGGAACAGCGGGAGGTCCGGGTTCAGGACGGGCGGGGCGCTGCCAGGTCGGTGCGGCACTGTCGCACGTCGAAGCCGTCGTCGTAGCCGTCGGCCTCGAGCTCACGTGGGTCCGCCCCGTCGACGACCTCGCGGTTGTCGGTCCAGGCCATGTTCGCGACCAGACCGTCGCCGTCCTCGGCGATCGCCACCCAGTTGTAGTCGCCCTGGAACGGGATGTCGCGGTTGCCGAACATCTCCTTCTGCGACTCATGTGTCTGATCGGACACCGCGCCGAGCGGAGTCCAGGTCAGCCCGTCGGTCGACACCGCGGCGTACGTCGCGATCACGTCGTCCCCACTGCTGCGCGCCCGACCGTCGGCTCCGACCCTGTTGCCGATCGGGAGCTGCACCGAGTATGCGTCGTCGGTGCGGTTGTCCTGCCACACCGCGAGCAGGACGCCGTCCAGCGCGTCGATGTCGGAGAAGTACTGGTGTCCGGGTCGCCGTTGGACCTCTCGACCGGTGTCGGCGCGCCCCAGGTCCGCGCGTTGTCAGTCGAGCGCGCGACGTACACCAACGACCGGCCGACCAGGCCGGAGCCCGCAGAGCTGTACGGCGACGTACTCGGCACCACGGAGGCGGGGTCCACGGCGTTCCACGTGGCGAAGACACCCTGAAGCGTGCCGGTCTGGTCGGCGGTCAGCCGCGGCTCGAGCGGACCCGGTGGAAGGCGTAGCCGGGAGCGCCACAGAAGAACGGCCCGTCGCCGCAGTCGCGCGGTCCCTGGCTCGGGAAGTACAGCGTGAAGGCTGCCAACTGCCGCGGGTTGTTGAACGATGCGCCGAAGTCGGTCGACCGGACGACCGCCATCCCTGCAACGCGCTTCTTCGCCGACGCGGCACCCGTGCGCCACGAGACGTAGACGTCACCGTCGTGCTCCACGGCGATGTCGCAGCCCTGGACGTAGCCCTCCGACACGATCTCCGGGCGGCTGAACGTGCGGCCGGCGTCGGTGGAACGAGCGAAGTAGATCTTGTTGCGCCCGAAGTTGCCCTGGAAGGTGCTGAAGCAGTAGTAGACGTTGCCGTCACCGGGCCCGCCGGTCCGGTCCACCTCCATCATCGGCTTGTCCTGGAAGATGCCGGGTATGGCCGGCGTCCCGGCCTTGCCGACGATGACCGTTCGCAGGTAGTCCTTCGGCAGCTGCCCTGTGGGACCGGCGGGGCCGGGGTTCGGCCCGTACGTCGACACGAACACCGAGCCACGCTGCGGCTTCACGCGGTTGAACGCGATGCCGCCGACGAACAACCGGCCGTCGCTGTCGAACGCGACAAGCGGGTCACCGGAGTCGGTGCGGCCCTTCAGCGGGGACCCGAGCCCTCCGTCGAGTCGTCCAGCGGATAGCCGGGCAGCGCGGAGTTGGCCCAGGTCGAGCCACCGTTGGTGGAGAAGGCGAGGCCCATCCACCCGGCGGCCAGGTCGGTCATGCAGTAGTCGTTCCAGCCGGCGACAACGACATCGGGGTTGCTCGGATCGATCGCCAACGTGGGCTCGTTGCCCTGCCTGCGGTTGCCGCCGTCGTTGCTGTCCGCGTCGCCGTCGTCGGCAACGGGGTCGTCCGCAGGGTTGCTCCCCCCGGTCGAGCAGTGGGCGATCGCTTGATCGGTGCCCCCGTCGTGGCGGGTGTACGCGCCGTCGTCGCTGACCGCGACGTCGTCGCCGATGTCGACGACTGGCGGCGGCGCCGCCGTCGAGGTCCCGGTAGCGGTGCTGAGAAGTGGGAGGAAGAGCGCCGCGCCGGCGACGCCCGAGAGCAGAATTCTGCGCATGGTGGCTCCCGTCGTGTCCGCGGTCGTTCACACGGCAGAGCGGTTGCCGACGCCGCGACGACCTCTTCGCACGCTAGGCCGGGTCCTGCCGAAGGGCAATGCCCTCGCGGTGCTGTTCGGGGCACGCCTGCTCGGCGGTACCAGATGAGGCGTTGCGGACCGTCGATACCGCGCCGGCCATCGTCGGCCTGAGCTACCCGATCGACCCTGCGCTCACCTGGACGGTGGGCGCGGGCATGGCATTCACTGCTGCCCTGCTCCTGCTGCTCTGGAACCGGCTCGCGCCGGGCGTCGACGCCGTCGCGACCGAGGCCGAGGCCGAGGCCGTCTGAGAGTCAGCCCCCGGACGCGCGCCGTACGACGTCGTCGAACCGGGCGGCCATCTCCTCCGACAGCGCCTGCGCGGCACGGAGCGGGCGGACCATGACCATGAAGTCGTCGATCAGCCCGTCGTCGTTGGTACGGATGAAGTCGCAGCCGGTGATCGCCTTGCGGCCGATCTTGGCCTCGAACACAAGGGCATGGTCGCGCGAGGTGTCGTCGCCGATCTCCCGTACGTAGTGGAAGTCCTCGAATACCTCGACGACGGTGGCCAGGATGGCAGCGGTGATCGCCTTGCCGGCGTACGGCTTGAACGCGACCGGGCTGGTGAAGATGACGTCGTCGGCGAGCAGCGCCGTCATCGCCTCGACGTCGCGGGCTTCGACTGCCTTGCGAAAAGGGTGCATGGGAACTCCCGAGTGTCATTACGGTCGCTGGCGCGACCACTTGGATCAACGAGGGCGAGCAGTCGCTGTCACGCTTTCGAACATGTGTTCTATTGTGATGGGATGACGAGGACGCGGTTCGTGTGGGTGCGTCCCGCGTTCGCGCCCGCAGAGATGCCGGGCCTGGTCCTGGAGTGGCGTCGCGACGCTAGCGGTTCGTGGCAGGCGCTCGTGACGTGGGTCGAGACCCGGGGGAAGGTGATCACCGCGTGGGTACCGGCCGACGAGCTGCGGCCGGTCGAGTCTCCGCCGCGCACCGGTTCGGCGTACGGCTGACCAGCGGATCAGCCGTCGTACTCTCCGGACGCGGTGACCACGGTGCCCGCCCGCCCGGCCAGGATGCTGACGGCGTCCTCGAGCGCCCCTATGGCCGCGATGCCGCCGGTCAGCTCGACGAAACGGCACACCGCATCGACCTTCGGTCCCATCGAGCCACCGGCGAAGTCGAGCTCCCGTAGCCCCGCAGGCGTCGCGCGGCGGATCGGCTCCTGATCAGGCGTGCCGAAGTCCTTGAACACGGCGGGCACATCGGTCAGCACGAGGAGTACGTCGGCGTCCAACGACTCCGCGAGCACGGCACTGGTCAGGTCCTTGTCGACCACGGCCTCCACCCCTCGGAGATCACCGCGCTCGTCCCGGATGACGGGCACTCCCCCACCGCCGGCGCACACCACCACCGCGCCGCTCTCCAGCAGCAGCCGGATCAGTCGCGTCTCGACGACACGCTGCGGACGCGGCGAACCCACGACCCGACGCCAGCCGTCGCCGTCCTGCCGCACCGTCCACCCGCGCTGCTCGGCGAGGCGCTCTGCCTCGATGCGGTCGTAGACCTCGCCGACGAACTTCGTCGGGTTGTCGAACGCCGGATCGGCGGCCTCGACCAGGGTCTGGTTGATGATCGCGGCAACCCGGCGCCCCCGCACGCTGTTCTGCATCGCCTGGAGCAGCCAGTAGCCGATCATCCCTTGGGTCTGCGCCCCCAGGACATCGAACGGGTACGGCATCGACAGGTTCGGGTCGGACGCGCTCTGCAACGCCAGCACACCCACTTGCGGACCGTTCCCGTGGGTCAGCACGAGCTCGTGGCGGGCGGCGAGCGGCGCGATCGCCGCGATTGCACGAGCGACGTTCGTCTGCTGGATCCCAGCGTCCGGCTTCTGGCCGCGCTGCAGCAGCGCGTTGCCACCGAGCGCGACGACGATGCGCACGTCAGCCGCTGCGGGTGGGGACGAGAGCTGCCGGGAACATGCGGCTCACCCTAGGTCCGCGCACCCACTCCTCGTCGGTCATCCGCTGGACTCGCTCCCACTCGACCAGCGAAGCACCGCTGAGGCACAATCCGAGGACCGGATGACCTGGAGGGCAATGATGGGCTTCTTCGACGGCTTCAAGCGGATCAAGGACCCGGTCCGTGGCTCGGCCCAGATCGTCTCCTCGACGCAGGCACCCCAGAACGCGACGTCCGGCAACTGCCGGATGCACCTGGTCGTCAGCGTGCCCGGGCACCAGTCGTTCGCGGTCGACGACAGCTTCATCATCAAGGTGAAGAAGTGGCCGCACCCCGGCCAGGCGCTGCCGATCGTGGCGTCCCAATCGGACCCGACGAAGTTCAAGATCCTGTGGGACGAGATCCCGAACTGGGACGACACCGCCTCGGCGCAGGCCGCCCAGATCGCCGCGGCGCTGAACCAGCAACCGCCGCCCGCGGGTGAGGGCGACCCGCAGTATCCGCCGTACACCGGGCACAGCCCGGCACGCCGATGGTGATGATCAACGGTCGCCCGGCGACGCCGGAGGAGCTGAAGCAGTACGAGGCGATGACCGGCATGGACCTCGACGGCGACGGCTTGATCGCCGGCGGCGCGGCGGCCCCCGGCGGCGGCCTCGTGCAAGGGCTCATCGCCAGCGCGATGGGCGGGATGCAGCCCCCGCCTCCTCAGGAGGGTGCGCCGGCCGACAGCCCCGGCGCAGCCGACGACCGGGTCGCGGCGCTCGAGCGGCTCGCGGCCCTCAAGGCCAGCGGCGTGATCACCGAGGCCGAGTTCGAGACCGAGAAGGCCCGGATCCTCGACTCCTAGATGGAGTACGACGTGCGCGGGCCGGCCCGGCGCGTCGACCATCGCCAGCACCCTTCGTGTGCCACCGCTCCCGCTCGGCGCCGGAGCCCGCGAATCGCGGGACTTCACCCGTTGAACCGGCCCAGTTCGACGTGCGGACTCCGTCGATTCGCGGGGAACGGCACCAGCCCCGCCGGCGGGTGCGAGCAGCACCAGCACCCCGGCGAGGAGCGCGGCGAGCACGGGCCCACCTCGCGCTATCAGGTCAGTTGTCCTGATATCAACGATGTCGCGTCGGCTCGGTTACGTCGTCTCCCTGACCCGCAGGCTGACGTTGTCGACGACCCCGTTGAACTGGTCGCTCTGCGGATGGAACCGGCCGTTCGGACGCAGCTTGCCGCCGATCGTCATCGGCACGGTGGAGTCGGGCGGCCACCACAGGTTGAACCGGTGGATGCCGGAGACCCGGATCCGGGAGAACCTGGCAAGGGTGCCGTCGTCCACGATCGCAAAGACGGTGAGGGCGAGGGCGTGCGCTGTACGGCGACAACGCACGCGGTACCACTGGCCCGGCTGGACCGGGCGTGGCGAGGTGGCGACGGCTACCTGCCACTCGCGATCGCGGGTCTGCCCCACTGCGCAGGCAGGCCACGCCTGCCCGCCCCCGAGATCGACCTGGACCTTGAACTGGTCGGTGCTCGTCGCGAGCCCCCGCTGGACCAGGTTGTTGCCACCGTCGGCCTGGGTGTCGCCCGCGTCGAGGTTGAAGTCGGCGCGCAGCGTGAAGCTGCGGCGGCCCGGACTCAGCGCATCGCCGTCGCTGGTGTCGACATCGGTGATCGACAGCACGGACCGGCGCCCTGCGGCGCTATCGGTCGCGTCGGGGAAGTCGACCGCCCGGCCATGACCGGCGCGCGAGCGAACCGTCACCGCCTGACCGCCGTCGCTGGTCACGACGGACGCAACGACGTCCGGGTCGCTGCCGAGGTTGGCCGGAACCCCGATCGGCTCGCCGATCGAGCCGCCGTTGAACCGGTACTCGGCGACCACCTCAGGGGCGACGACGGCGCAGGCTGGGGCGAAGATGACGGCCACGCAGCCGACGAGCGGCAGCACGACGCCCCTCGAACGGAGTAGTGACACCCGCGGATTCTAGGCCGAACGTCCGTCGTCGGGTGAGAATCGCTGAGAGAATGGCCCGGCCCCCGGGGGAAGCAGGTGCATTCCCTGCCGCCCTTGGGGTCGGCTCGGCGACCGAGAAGGGGGACCACTGATGGCTCGGATGCCGCTGGCACAGCGACGGCAACAGCTCGTCGACGCTGCCATCGCCGTGCTCACCCGGGAGGGGGTGCCGAAGGCGACCACCCGGGCGATCGTCGCCGAGGCCGGCACGTCGCTCAGCGTCTTCCACTACTGCTTCGACTCCAAGCAGGAGCTGCTCGACGCGGTCATCAAGACGCTCGTCGGCAGGACCGTGGACCTCGCCGAGGCGTCGTTCGACGTCGGTGCCAGCCGGCAGCAGATGATCCGCGCGGGCCTCGCGGCGTACTGGAAGCACGTCACCGCCAACCCCGACCAGCACCTGCTGACCTACGAGCTCACGCAGTACTGCCTCCGCAAGCCCGGCTACGCCGCCGTCGCGCGCCAGCAGTACGACCACTACGCCCACGCGTTCATCGCGGTCCTCGACGCGATCGGCGCCCAGCCCGCGGTGCACCCCGACGTGCTCGGGCGCTACCTCGCGGCGACCATCGACGGGATCACGCTCGACTGGCTGGTCCGCCGCGACGACCGCAACTCCGAGATGGTCCTCGACCTGATGGCCCGCCACATCGACGAGTTCATGCTCCAGCCGGAGTCGGCCTCGGCCTGAACCACGACGCGGCAGCTAGATCGTCGTCCTCGTTGGCGAAGTCCTCGTCGTGCGTGCCCGGACGCGGCGCCCACGGCAGCTCCTTGGCCGGGCGTACGACGACCAGCCGGTCGCCGCGGGCCAACAAGGTCACGACCGGGTCGAAGTAGCGATAGACCTTCTCGTCCCGCACGACGGCGATCACCTGGTCCGGCAGCGACTGCGGCGGCACGCCGACCTCGGTGACGAGCAGCTCGCGCTCGGCCACCTCGAGCCCCTCGCCGTAGGTCAGCAGGTCCTCCATCACCGAGCCGAGCGTGGGTGACAGCGTCGACAGGCCGAGCAGCCGGCCGACCGCGTCGGCCGAGATGATGACCGAGTCGGCGCCGGACTGCCGGATCAGCGGCGCGTTCTCCTGCTCACGCACCGCGGCCACGATGAACGCGTCGGGATTGAGCTGGCGGACGGTCAGCGTGGCCAGCACGTTGGTGTCGTCGCGGTCGGTGGTGACGATGACCTGGTCGGCGGTGGCGATGCCGGCGCGACGCAGCACCTCGCGCCGGGTCGCGTCGCCCGTGATGACGGCGAGCTGGTCGGCGTGCGCGTCGGCCAGTGCCTCGGGGCTCGGGTCCACGATGATCACGTGGTCGCGCTCGAGCCCGTTGTTGACGAGGGTCTCGACGGCGCTGCGGCCCTTGGTGCCATAGCCGATGACGACCACGTGGTGTCCCATGTGCTTCCTCCAACGGGCGATGCGGAACATCTCGCGCCCGCGTTGCGCGAGCACCTCGAGCGTGGTGCCGATCAACAGCACGAGGAACGCGATGCGGAGCGGCGTGATGATGAAGGCGTTGACCAGGCGGGCCTGGTCGGAGACGGGTGCGATGTCGCCGTACCCGGTCGTGCTCAGTGTGACCGTCGTGTAGTAGATCGCGTCGACCAGCGAGATCGTCCCGTAGGGGTTGGCGAGCGTGGCGTCACCCGAGTCGCGGTAGCCGTCGCGGTCGATCATCACGAGCAGGACGGTGCCGGCCAGGATGGCGAACGCCATGAGCAGTCGTCGGCCCAGCTCCCACCACGGCGACCGGGCGCGCTCGGGCAACGCGACCAGGCTGCCGGCCTGGCGGTTCTCCTGCGACGAGAGGTCCTGCACAGCCGCGAATCTAGTCGACCGTTGGCTCGCCGCTGCGTTCCCTCGCCTGTGCGACGCGGCTGCGCAGCCGCGCGACCAGCTCGCGGCGGGCGCGCGTCGTCATCTCCTGGGGGAACACGGTGTCGAAGGCGGCGTTGACCGCGGCACCGATGAGTACGGCGAGCGCGACGATGTAGAGCCAGAGCAGGACCGCGATCGGGGCTGCGAGCGGGCCGTAGATGGACCTGGAATCGGTGGCGGTCACCGTGATGACCCAGCGCAGGAGATAGGACCCGAGGATCCAGGCGATCAGCGAGAACGTCGCGCCCGGCAGGTTGAAGCTCCAGTTGGTCCGGACCGGGACCGACACGTGGTAGAGCGTCGCCAGGAAGCAGATGCAGATGATCAGGACGGTCGGCCAGTAGAAGTTCATCAGGAAGTCCGCCCGGTTGGGCAGCCAGCCGCGGACCAGGGTCGGGCCGGCGACGACGAGCGGGATCGTGACGGCGCCGGTGATCAGCGCGAGGATGTAGAGGACGAAGGACAGCGCGCGGGTCTTGACGATCCCCCGGTGCCCGCCGAGCCCGTGCATGATCGTGATGGTGTCGACGAAGACGTTGAGCGCGCGCGAGCCCGACCACAGGGCGAGCACGAAGCCGACCGAGATGACGTCGAACCGTCCGCCGTTGAGCACCTGGTTGAGCGTCGGCTCGATGACCTGGTTGACGGCCCGGTCGGTGAGGAACGTGGAGAACAGGTCGATGACCGCCTGCCGGATGTCGTCGATCTGGGCGGCGCTGAAGTTGTCCGACACGTAGCCGACGCCGCCGATGAGCGCGAAGATCAGCGGCGGCACGGAGAGTACGGCGAAGAACGCCCCCTCGGCCGCCAGACCCGTCACCCGGTGCTTGAGGCAGGAGCCGACGGTCGTGACCACCAGCCGCCAGAGCGTGTCGAGGACCTTCTGGAGGAGGGTGCGGTCGGCCGGCTCGGCGTCCGCCGCCGGCGTCTCCGGAACCTCATCCTCCACGCCGGCAACGGTAGTCGCACACGACACCGGGAGCCGGCACGCCTCGCGTGGACCGGCTCCCGGCGTCGATCGGGTCACACCAGGGCTGGCGCCCTGTCCGCCGTCTCGTCGGCGGCCTCGTCAGCCGCCGTCTCGGGCGCGGGACCGTGGTCGTCGACCATCGTGGTCTCGTCGAACGGGTCGTCACCGGCGAGCACCCGGTCGAGCTGGGCGCGGTCCACGCCGCCGGTCCAGCTGCCGATGATCACCGTGGCGACCGCGTTGCCCGCGAAGTTCGTCAGCGCCCGGCACTCCGACATGAACCGGTCGATGCCGACGATCAGGCCGACGCCGTCGACGAGCTCCGGACGGTGCGAGCTCAGGCCACCGGCCAGCGTCGCCATGCCCGCGCCGGTGACACCGGCGGCGCCCTTGGACGCGATCATCATGAACAGCAGCAGGGAGACCTGCTCGCCGATCGACAGCGCGTCGCCCATGGCGGCGGCGATGAACAGCGAGGCCATCGTCAGGTAGATCGCGGTGCCGTCGAGGTTGAACGAGTAGCCGGTCGGCACCACGACACCGACGGTGGGCTTGTCGACGCCCGCGTGCTCCATCTTCGCGATCAGGCGCGGCAGGGCCGACTCGGACGACGAGGTGGAGAGGATCAGCAGGAACTCGCGGCCGAGGTAGCGCAGCAGCGCGAAGATGTTGACGCCCGTCGTCAGCTTCAGGACGGTGCCGAGCAGCAGGAAGACGAACAGCGCGCAGGTCACGTAGAACCCGACCATCAGCACCGCGAGGCTCTTGAGAGCGTCCACACCGGTCTCGCCGACGACGCCTGCGATCGCACCGAACGCGCCGATCGGAGCGGCCCACATGATCATCGCCAGGACGCGGAAGACCACCCTCTGGAGGTGCCCGACGCCGCGGAGCACCGGCTCACCGGCCGACCCCATCGCCTGGAGGGCGAACCCGACGAGCAGCGCGACCAGCAGTGTCTGGAGCACCTCGCCCGAGGTGAGCGCGGAGAACATCGAGGTGGGGATGATGCCGAGGAGGAACTCGGTGGTGCTGCCGTGACCGGCCGCGGCCTGCTCGGCGCCGGCCGACGCGGTCGCATCGGTGATGTCGAGCCCGGACCCCGGGTGCAGGATGTTGCCGACGACGAGGCCGATGGCGAGCGCGGCGGTCGACATCACGACGAAGTAGGCCATCGCGAGCCCGCCGACCTTGCCGACCCGGGCAGCGCTGCGCACCGACCCGACGCCGAGGACGATCGTGCAGAAGATGACCGGCTGGATCATCATCTTGATCAGCGCGACGAACGCCTGGCCGAGCGGCTTCAGCTCGACCGCGAACGACGGCGCCACCAACCCGACGGCGATGCCGGCGGCGACAGCGACGATCACGGCGACGTAGAGATAGTGGGTGCGGTCCCGGCGGGCCCGCGGGCCTGCTGGGGTGGTGACCCCGCGGTTGAAGGGGTTGCTCATGGTTGACCTCCTGGGGATGCCGGCCGACCCGGCTTGCCACCGACTGTCCCGACGGAGGTGACCTGCGTCACCGTTGCGTTCGTTGTGTTCGTGACGCAGGCCACACCGAGGCGTCATCGCTGGGCCACAATGACGACGTGCGTCGCCCCCGGCCCCTGGCCGACCTCTCGGTCGCCCGGCAGATCCTGCTGCTGCAGGTAGGCGTGGTCGTCGTACTCGTTGCGGTCGCGATCGCGCTGACCGCGTACGACGCCCGCCGCGACGTCCGTGACCACGCGACGGACCGCGCGGTCGCCGTTGCCGAGGCGGTGGCGGACTCCCCCACCGTGCGGACGGCGGTGGTGTCGACGGATCCCACCGCGACGCTGCAGCCGTACGCCGAGCAGGTCCGCGTCGACACCGACACGGACTTCGTCGTCGTCATGGGGCTCGACCGCACGCGCTACACGCACCCGAACCCCGACAACATCGGCAAGCCGTTCGTCGGCGACCTCGGCGACGCGCCCGACGGTGAGGTCTTCACCCAGCAGGCGACCGGCACGCTCGGGCCGTCGGTGCGCGCCGTCGTCCCGGTCCGCGATGCCGACGGCGACGAGGTGATCGCGCTGGTCTCGGTCGGCATCACGGTGAGCGACATCGACAAGCAGCTCCGCCGCGACGTGGTGGTGATCCTGCTGTGCGCCGCCGCGGTGCTGGCGCTCGGCCTGCTCGGCGCCGCGTTGGTGAGCCGCCGGCTCCGGCGGATGACGCACGGGATGGGCGAGCGGGAGATCGCGCGGATGTATGAGTACTACTCGGCGGTGCTCCACGCGGTCCGGGAGGGACTGCTGCTGCTCAACCCCGACGGCCGCGTCGAGCTGGCCAACGACGAGGCGCGTCGCCTGCTCGACCTCCCGGACGACGTGATCGGGCGCCAGGTCGCCGACCTCGGCCTCGCCCCGGGCCTGGTCGCCGCGGCGCTCGGCCGGACGGCGGAGTCGGACGACCTCTACCTCGCCGGCGACCGGATGCTCGTCGTCTCCACCGCTCCCGCCCGCTGGGAGGGCCGCGAGGTCGGCTCGGTGGTGAGCCTGCGCGACCACACCGAGCTGCGGTCGGTGACCGGTGAGCTCGACGTGGTCCGGCAGCTCACCGAGTCGCTCCGCTCCCAGAACCACGAGGCCGCGAACCGGCTCCACACCGTCGTGTCGCTGATCGAGATGGGGCGGCCGGACGACGCGGTCGACTTCGCCACCGAGGAGCTCCAGGTCGCCCAGCTGCTGGCCGACCGGGTGGTCGGCGCCGTCGACGACCCGGTCGTGGCCGCGCTGCTGCTCGGGAAGTCGGCGGAGGCGGCCGAGCGCGGCATCGAGCTCGCGATCACCGGCAGCGTCGCGGAGACCGGCGACGTCCCGAGCCGCGACCTGGTCACCGTGCTCGGCAACCTCGTCGACAACGCCTTCGACGCGGTGGCCGACGCAGCGGAACGACGGGTGCGGGTGCACCTGGAGCACGCCGACGGGGCGCTGACGATCGTGGTCGACGACAGCGGCGCGGGCCTCGACGACGAGGCTGCCGCCCGGGTGCTCGAGCGCGGGTGGACGACCAAGGCCGCACCTGGGACCGGGCGGGGTCTCGGTCTCGCGCTCGTCGTCCAGGTCGCCCGGCGGCACGGCGGCGACGTCACCATCGGCCGCTCGGACCTGGGCGGCGCGCGGTTCGCGGTCGTGCTGCGGCAGGAGGGGACGACATGAACAGCGTGCGGGTGCTGGTCGTCGAGGACGAGGTCCGGACGGCAGAGGCGCATTCGTCGTACGTCGGACGCGTGGCGGGTTTCGAGGTGGCCGGGGTGGCCCACTCCGTCGCCGACACGATGCGACTGCTCGACGCCGCGCGCACCGCCGGCCGCCCCGTCGACCTGCTGCTGCTCGACATGAACCTGCCCGACGGGCACGGGCTCGGGCTGCTCACCGGCGTCCGCGCCGCCGGCCACCTCTGCGACGTGATCGCGGTGACCGCGGCCCGCGACACCGACGTCGTACGCCATGCCGTCGCCCAAGGCGTCGTGCTCTACCTGCTGAAGCCGTTCACGTTCGCGACGTTCCGCTCCAAGCTCGAGCAGTACGCCGCCTATCGCGAGCACCTCGCGTCGTCACCACGGGAGGTCGTCCAGGACGAGGTCGACCAGCTGCTCGGATCGCTCCGGCAGACCGGGACCGCGCCGCTGCCGAAGGGGATGAGCGCCGAGACCCTCCGCGACGTGACCTCCGCCGTCCGGGCCGCGACGGACGGCCTGTCCGCGAGCGAGGCCGCGGCCGCCGTCGGCATCTCCCGGGTCACCGCCCGGCGCTACCTCGAGCATCTCGCCGGAATGGGGCTGGCCGACCGGCAGCCGCGCTACAGCGGCGGCGGTGGCCGGCCCGAGGTCGCCTACCAGTGGAGGCGCTAGTGGTTGCGTGACCACTAGCGTGCCGGGCATGCACGACCGGAGCGCGCTCGGCGACGCAGACGTCAGCGACGACGACCTCGCGGAGATGGTGGCCGACCTGCTCGGCGTACCGACCGCCGAGGTCGTCTCGTCGCACGCGGAGCACGTGGCCTACGACATCCCGGCGATCACGACCGCCGGTCGCTACCGCGTCGAAGGTGAGGCGATCGTCGACGGTGAGCCGCGGCCGTACTCCTTCTTCGTCAAGCACGTCCACGAGTGGATCCGCTCGCCGTTCTGGGCGGAGGTCCCCGCGGAGATCCGTGAGTTCGCCCGCGCATCGGTGCCGTGGCGGACCGAGGGCGCGATCTACCGCTCCGACCTCGCCGACCACCTGCCGGCCGGCCTCGCCGTCCCGCGGGCGGTCGGTGTGCGGGAGATCGACGAGTCGTCGTACGCCGTCTGGCTGGAGGTGGTGCCGACCGTCGACGTCGCCTGGGACCTCGCCCGCGACGTTGCCGCCGCCGAGCTGCTCGGCCGGTTCGCAGCCACGCCGGGCATCCGCGCACTCGCTGGCATCGGGGGCCACGACGTCGGCGTGCACTCCTACGTGGCCGGACGCCTCGCCCACCAGGTGCTGCCGATGCTGCGCGACGACGGCGCCTGGCAGCACCCGCTGGTCGCGGAGACGTTCGGACCGCTGCGCGACCGGCTGCTCGCGGCGGCCGACCAGGTGCCGGCGTACGCCGACGAGCTCGCGTCACTCCCCTTGCTCGTCGCCCACGGCGACGCCTGCCCCAACAACCTTCTCGTGCGCCCGGACCGCCCCGGGCTCACGATGATCGACTTCGGCTACCTCGCCCCGATGCCGGTCGGCTTCGACCTCGGTCAGCTGCTCGTCGGCGATGTCCAGATCGGCAAGCGAGGCACCGACGACCTCGCCGAGCGGGACGCGGCCTGCGTGCCCGCGTACCGCGACGGACTGGCCGCCGCCGGCCTGGACCTGCCGCTCGCGACGGTGACCCGCGCCCACGCGCTGCTGCTCCTGCTCTTCACTGGACTCTCGACGCTTCCGATCGAGATGCTCGGCGAGCAACCGACGCCGGACCACCACGCGATCGCGACGACCCGCGCCGACATCGCGCGGTTCAGCCTCGACCTGCTCGACGCCAGCGCCTGACCTGCGCGGCAGCGCCCGTTGTCCACAGCACGCGACGAGGGTCTCCCGCTGCCGGGCCGCAGCGAACACGATGGGCGTCATGACCACGTGGATCACCCGACGTACGGACGTACCAAAGTCGTCCTCAGCCTCGAAGCCCCCGCGGGACCTCGCGCCCCAGCAGGACTTTGGTACGTCGGCGGGTCGGCACCACCGAGGGCATGGATCATCTCGACGTCGCTGAGGCGCTCGTTCGCCTGGGCGGTGTCGCAACCCGTTCCCAACTCCTCGCTTGCGTGCGTCGATCGGTGCTCGAACGCGCCGTGCGCGAGGGCATCGTTCTTCACCCGGCTCGGAACAGATACACACTGTCGTCTGCAGACGAGGCCGTCCGGATCGCCCATGAGGTCAGCGGGATCCTTTGCCTGACCAGCGCCGCGCTCCACCACGGGTGGGCGGTCAAGCAGATCCCCGAGCGGCCGCACGTCTCGTTCCGGCGCAACCGGAAGCTGACTGCCGCGCAGCTCCGCATCGTCGAACCACATCGTCACGACCTGACGAGGGAGGAGATCGTCGACGGGGTCGCGACGAGCAAGGAGGTGACGCTGGCTCAGTGCCTGCGGTCGCTGCCCGACGACGAAGCGCTCGCGATCGCCGACTCGGCAGCACGTGCCGGCGACCTCGCCGTGCTCGCCAGGGTCGGAGCCACCGCATCCGGTCGCGGTGCCGAGCGAATCCGGCGACGGGCGAGCGAAGCGAGGGCCGATGCGGCGAACGCCTTCGAGTCCGTCCTCAGGTCGATCGCCAACACCGTCGACGGGCTATCCGTCGAGCCGCAGCGGCTGATCACGTCGGTCACGCCCTGGGCTCGCCCGGATCTGGTCGACGAGGATCTCAGGATCGTGCTCGAAGCCGACTCGTTCGAGTGGCACGGCGACCGCGCTGCCCTGCGGCGGGACTCGCGCCGTTACGACCTGTTGGTCGTCGACGGGTGGATCGTCCTCCGGTTCGCCTGGGAGGACGTCATGTTCGACCAGGAATTCGTCCGATCGGTGCTGGTCGCCGCCGTCGCCCTCGCACGCGGACGTACCAAAGTCGTGTGCCCGCGGTGCGGAGCCGCGTGAGCACATCCGCGTGGACCGGGTTTGGTACGTCCGTGTGCGAACCGTCGGAAACCGGTCGACATCTCGCGACACCGAGACGAAGGTGTGCGACGTGACCAGCAGTGAGGTGTGGGGCGCGGAGACCGCAGCCCGGTACGACGCCGAGGACCAGGGCATGTTCGCGCCCGAGGTGCTCGGCCCCACCGTCGACCTGCTGGCGGAGCTCGCCGGCGACGGCCCGGCGCTCGAGTTCGCGATCGGCACCGGGCGGGTCGGCGTACCGCTGCGGGAGCGCGGGGTGCCGGTCGCCGGGATCGAGCTGTCCGAGCCGATGGCAGCGCAGCTGCGGGCGAAGGTCACCGAGGAGCAACTTGCCCGTCACGATCGGTGACATGGCGACGACCGCCGTCGAGGGCGCGGGGTCGTTCTCGCTGGTCTACCTCGTCTACAACACGATCTCGAACCTGCAGACCCAGGACGAGCAGGTCGAGTGCTTCGTCAACGCCGCCCGTCACCTCGCTCCCGGTGGGCGGTTCGTGATCGAGCTGTTCCTGCCGCCGTTGCGGCGGCTCCCACCCGGCCAGATCGCCGCGCCGTTCGACGTCTCCGATCAGCACGTCGGGCTCGACACCTACGAGCTCGCGACCCAGCGCTGCACGTCCCACCACTTCACGCGGACCGCGGACGGGAGCTGGCGGCGGGACGCCGGCAGCTTCCGCTTCGCCTGGCCGTCGGAGCTCGACCTGATGGCCCGGATCGCCGGCCTCCGGCTCGAGGAGCGGTACGCCGACTGGGACCGGAGTCCGTTCACCGACGACAGCACGAAGCACGTGTCGGTCTGGCGGAAGGCCCCCTGAGGGCGTCGCGGTTGTCCACAGGGCGCGGGCGGGCCGCTCGCGTCGGGCGCCGACTGCATCCACGATGGGCGGGATGACGCATTCTTCTCGGAAGTCCCACCGTCCCACCCTCACCACCGACGCCGATGTCACGACGATGTGGCAGGCCCTCATCAGCCCACTCGGCTGGCACAACTCTCGTGTCTACGTGATCCTCGTGGACGCAGATCGACGTATGACCTCGGTCGTCGTCGAGATCGACGACATCCCCGACCGGTTCACCGAAAGAGACGCGCAGGCGCTGATGCAGGTCTACGTCCACTTGCTCCACGAGCACGAGCCGAGAGGCTCGGTCGCGATCCTGGTGTGTCGACCGGGCGGCCCGCACCTGACTGCCGAGGACAGGACTTGCTGCCGCAGCCTCTACGCCGCCGGCCGCAGTGCGGGTGTCCCGATGGAGGTCCTCCACGTCGGCACGGACACGGCGATCGTCCCCGTCCCGTTGGACGAGGTCCTTCCTTGCTCGGCGTGAACGCCCGCCGCGCGGTCAGGCGAGCTCGAAGGCCACGGCGGTAGCTCGCTGCGCTCGCTACACGAGGTTCAGACCTGGGTAGAGCGGGTGCTTCTCCAGCATCTCGGCCGAGGCGTCCTTGACCTTGTCGGCGACTCCGTCGGCGAGGGCGTACGACGCCTTCGACGGCGTGCCGGCCTTGGTCGTGCCGGGCTGGGTGTTCTGCAGGACGTGCACGATCAGCTCCGCAACGCGGTCGAACTCGTCCTTGCCGAAGCCGCGGGTGGTCAGCGCCGGGGTGCCGAGCCGGATGCCGGAGGTGTACCAGGCGCCGTTCGGGTCGGCCGGGACCGAGTTGCGGTTGGTGACGACGCCGGCGTCGAGCAGCGCGGACTCGGCCTGGCGGCCGGTCAGCCCGAACGACGTCACGTCGAGCAGCACGATGTGGTTGTCGGTGCCGCCGGTGACCAGCTTGGCGTCGCGGGTGAGGAAGCCCTCGGCCAGCGCCTTGGCATTGTCGGCGATGTTCTGGGCGTAGGTCTGGAACGCGGGCTGGCGGGCCTCGGCGAGGGCCACCGCCTTGGCGGCCATCACGTGCGAGAGCGGGCCGCCGAGCACCATCGGGCAGCCACGGTCGACGGACGACGCGTACTCCTCCTGGGCGAGCAGCAGGCCACCGCGCGGGCCACGCAGCGACTTGTGGGTCGTGGTCGCAGTGATGTGGGCGAAGGGCACCGGGTCCTCGTCACCGGTGAAGACCTTGCCCGCGACCAGGCCGGCGAAGTGGGCCATGTCGACGAACAACGTGGCGCCGACCTCGTCGGCGATCTCGCGCATCTTGGCGAAGTTGATGCGGCGGGGGTACGCCGAGTAGCCGGCCACCAGGACCAGCGGCCTGAACTCCTTGGCCTTCGCGCGGACCACGTCGTAGTCGAGCATGCCGGTCTCGGGATCGGTGCCGTACTGCTGCTGGTGGAACATCTTGCCGCTGATGTTCGGGCGGAACCCGTGGGTCAGGTGGCCGCCGGAGTCGAGCGACATGCCGAGCAGCCGCTGGTTGCCCAGCTCGTGACGCAGGCTCTCCCAGTCCTCGTCGGAGAGCTCGCTGACGTTCTTCTTGCCGTACTTCTCCAGCCACGGGCCCTCGACCCGGTGGGCGAGGATCGACCAGTAGGCGACCAGGTTGGCGTCGATGCCCGAGTGCGGCTGCGCATAGGCGTACGGCGCACCGAAGAGCTCGCGCGCGTGCTCGGCCGCGAGTGCCTCGACCGTGTCGACGTTCTGGCAGCCGGCGTAGAACCGGTGCCCCACTGTGCCCTCGGCGTATTTGTCGTGACAGCCAGGTGCCCATGGTCAGCAGCACCGCCGGCGAGGCGTAGTTCTCACTGGCGATCAGCTTGAGCGACGCCCGCTGGTCGGCGAGCTCCTTGCGGGTTGCATCGGCGATCCGCGGCTCGACGCTGGCGATCACCTCCAGGGCCTGGTTGTAGGCACTGCTGACGAGACTGCTGGAGGAGGCGTCGCTCATGCGGAAGATCGTAGGGGTGACGGGTGTTCTGATCACCGTGACCCCTCTGCGTACTGCGGTCCGCGAGTGTGACGTGGGTCGCACGCCGCCCGTTGCCACGGCAGAAACCAGCGCAGCGCGTCCAAATCATGAGACTGCCGTCCACATCATGGGATTCCGATTTGTGGAACCACCGTCCGCAGACTGAGACTCATTGACATGGTCTCTGCTGCAACCCATGCGTTCCTCGTGGTACGTCGCCACGTGGACTTCGGGCGCACCCGCAGCATGATGTGTCGGCCTCGCTGATCCGCCTCGCTTCCAGACCTCAGCCGCGCACGCAGTACGCGCCCATCAGCGAAGGACCTTCCAGCCGCCATGTCTGACCTGCGCTTCGATTCGCAGCCGCCACGTCACACCGACGTGCCGCGCCCCCGCCGCGCCGAGGGGCAGTGGTCGTTCGGGTACCGCGAGCCCCTCAACAAGAACGAGGAGTCGAAGAAGAACGACGACGCCCTCAACGTCCGCGACCGGATCCTCTACATCTACTCCAAGCGCGGGTTCGACTCGATCGACCCCGCCGACCTCCGCGGCCGGATGCGCTGGATGGGGCTCTACACGCAGCGCAAGCCCGGTATCGACGGCGGCAAGACCGGCGCCCTCGAAGAGGAGGAGCTGGACGACCGCTTCTTCATGCTGCGGGTCCGCTCGGACGGCAAGCTGCTCTCCCCCGCGGCCGTCCGCGCCCTCGGCGAGATCGGCGTCGACTACGCGCGCGACACCGCCGACGTCACCGACCGCCAGAACATCCAGTACCACTGGATCGACATCAAGGACGTGCCCGCGATCTGGGAGCGCCTCGACGCGGTCGGCCTCCACTCACTCGAGGCGTGCGGTGACTCCCCGCGGCCGTTCCTCGGCTCGCCGGTCGCCGGCGTGGCCGCCGACGAGATCATCGACGGCACCTCTGCACTGGAGGAGATCGAGCGCCGCTACATCGGCAACAAGGACTTCTCGAACCTCCCCCGGAAGTTCAAGACCGCGCTGACCGGGCACCCCAGCCACGACGTCTCCCCCGAGACCAACGACGTCTCCTTCGTCGGCACTGTCCACCCCGAGCTCGGCCCGGGCTTCGACGTGTGGGTCGGCGGCGGCCTGTCGACCAACCCCATGCTCGCCCAGAAGCTCGGCGTCTGGGTCCCGCTCGACGACGTCGCCGACGTCTGGGAGGGCGTGGCCTCGATCTTCCGCGACTACGGCTACCGCCGGCTGCGCTCGCGGGCCCGGCTCAAGTTCCTGGTCGCCGACTGGGGCACTCGAGAAGTTCCGCGAGGTCCTCGAGAACGAGTACCTCGGCAAGCAGCTCGTCACCAATCCGTCGCCGCCCTCCCCCGTCGGCCACCGTGACCACATCGGCGTGCACGCGCAGAAGGACGGCAAGTTCTACGTCGGCGTCGCGCCGATCGTGGGCCGCGTGTCCGGCACGCTGCTGGTGCAGCTGGCCGACCTGCTCGAGGAGTACGACGTCGCCGGCGCCCGGCTCACGCCGTACCAGAAGATCGTGCTGATCGGTGTCGACGAGGACAAGCTCGACGGGCTGCTCGGCCGGCTCGACGAGATCGGCCTCTCCGCCAAGCCGTCGTACTGGCGGCGCAACACGATGGCCTGCACCGGCATCGAGTTCTGCAAGCTGGCGATCGTCGACACCAAGGACCGTGCCCGCGACCTGGTCGCCGAGCTCGAGCGCCGGTTCCCCGACCTCGACACCCCGATCACGGTCAACGTCAACGGCTGCCCGAACGCGTGCGCCCGGACCCAGGTCGCCGACATCGGCCTCAAGGGCCAGCTCGTCCTCGACGACAACGGCAACCAGGTCGAGGGCTTCCAGGTGCACCTCGGTGGTGCGACCGGGCTCGGCGCCAACTTCGGCCGCAAGCTGCGCGCTCACAAGGTGACCAGCGCCGGTCTCGACGACTACGTCACCAACGTCGTGACCAACTACCTCACCGACCGCAAGGAAGACGAGAGCTTCGCCGACTGGGCCGCCCGGGCCGACGACGACGCACTCCGCGGCGACAAGGTCCTGGAGTCGCTGGCATGAGCGAGCGCGCAGTGCCGTTCCACTGCCCCTTCTGCGGCGAGGGAGATCTCTGGCCGCACGAGGCGTCCGAGGCTGCACCTCACGGTGGGTGGGAGTGCCGGTCGTGCCTGCGCGCGTTCACCGTCAAGATGCTCGGCATGGTGCGTCCGGGAGGTGATCGGGCATGAGCGTCTCCACCGCCAAGGCCCGGCTCGCCCGCGGCGCCGAGACCGCCGGCCGCTCCCCCGAGGAGCTCCGCGAGATCGTGTCGCACTGGGGTGCCGAGCTCGAGCTCGCGCCGGCCGAGGTCATCATCGAGTGGGCGGCTGCCACGTTCGGCGAGCGCTTCTGCGTGACCTCGTCGATGGGCGACGCCGTACTCTCGCACCTCGCGTCCACGGTCGTCCCCGGCATCGACGTCGTCTTCCTCGACACCGGCTACCACTTCGCCGAGACGGTCGGCACCGCCGACGCGGTCAAGCACACGCTGCCGGTCAACCTGATCACGATCACGCCCGTGCAGAGCGTGGCCGAGCAGGACGCCGAGTACGGCAAGGACCTCTACAAGCGTGACCCCGACCTCTGCTGCAAGTTACGCAAGGTGATGCCTCTTCAGGAGTCACTGTCGGGGTACGACGCCTGGGCCACCGGCCTGCGGCGCGCAGAGACCCACAACCGGGTGATCGCGCCGGTCATCGGCTGGGATGCAAAGAAGCAGAAGGTCAAGGTTTCTCCGCTCGCTCGTTGGACCGACGAGCAGGTGGAGCGTTACATCGCGGACAACGGAGTCCTCGTGAATCCCCTGGTGTACGACGGCTACCCCTCGATCGGGTGCTGGCCGTGCACGCGCCGAGTAGCCCCGGGCGAGGACCCTCGCAGTGGGCGCTGGGCCGGCACCAACAAGACGGAGTGCGGCATCCACTCGTGATCCCGCCCCGTGACCATTCACCAACATCCGTGCACCACATGAGAGGAGACAGCTGCTGATGGCCGCTCCTGCACTGGTGGCCCTGGCTCATGGCAGCCGGGACCCCCGATCCGCCGCGACCGTGACCGCCCTCGTCAACGAGGTCAAGGCACTCCGCCCTGACCTTCGCATCGAGAGGGCGTTCCTCGAGCTCGCGAAGCCCAACTTCCAGACCGTCGTCGACAAGCTGGTGCGGGCGGGCTACGACGAGATCGTCGTCGTACCCCTCCTGCTCAACGAGGCGTTCCACGCCCGCGTCGACGTACCCGAGCAGATCGCCGAGGCGACCACCCGTCACCCCGGGCTGCAGATCCGCGCGACCGACGTACTCGGTCTCGAGGCGCGGTTCCTCGAGGTGCTCGACGAGCGGATGCGGGCGGCCCTGAAGGACGCCCGGGTCCGCGAGCTCGACGCACTCGTGCTCGCGGCGGCCGGCTCGTCCGACCCGCTGGCCAACCAGGCGGTCGCTCGGTTGGCACGGGTGTGGGGCACGCACCACAAGCTGCCCGTCACCGCTGCGTACGCCGCCGCCGCTCCGCCGGCGACCGGTGAGGCGGTGCGCGCGTTCCGTGCCGAGGGCCGGCGGCACATCGCCGTGGCGTCGCTCTTCCTCGCGCCGGGCAGCCTCCTCGACCGCGCGACGGAGCTGGCGTTCGAAGCCGGCGCGGTCGCCGTGTCCGAGCCGCTCGGCGCCCACCCGGAGATCGCCCGCACCGTGCTGGCGCGCTACGCAGTCGGCGCCGTGGAGCTCGTCCCCGTCTGATTCCTTTTGCCGAGTCGGCTCTTATGACCTCTGCCACTGCGCCGAGTCGGCGCGAATGACTTTGTGCCGACTCGCCGCACGCCCGGGGGTCAGACGAGCCGACTCGGCGTGATTTCGGAGGTCACACGAGCCGGGTCGCGGGCTAGCCGACGAGACGCCCGAACAGGTGCTCCAGCTCCCGGGCCGGATCCGTGGTGAGTCCACCATGGACCGGGCCGGGCTGGAGCACTGTCGATTTCGGCGCCTTGAGGAAGCCGAAGCGCTGGGTCAGCGGCTGGCCGGCCACCTCTCCCCCACGCTCGTCGCCCGCGCAGACCCCGTCGACGAAGGCCAGCGCGTCGCACACCCGGTCGACGTCGACCGACGGGTCGACGGCACGCAGCCGGTCGGCGTCGCAGTGCCAGGTGACGCTGAGGTAGTCGGCGGCCTGGCAGTAGAGCACGACACCGACGTTGACGAACTCCTCGCGGTCCACGCGCGGCACGCAGCGGAGCACGACGTACTGGTAGGGCATCGAGGTGTTCATGCGGCACCTGCGACCGGGAGCCACTGGCGGGTCGCGAGCCGGGCGGCGAGGAACGCGACGTACGCCGTGCGCAGCTGATCGGGCGTCTCGGCGCCCGGGTACCGGCTCGAGCCAGGCGTCGGGCACCTGACCGACGACCTCGGCCAGGTCGGCCTCGGTGAGCCGCCCGCTGATCTCGGTGTCGGCGGCGGGCAGGCCGGCCCGATAGCTCCGGAGCACGTGGTCGGAGGCGTCCCACGGCTGCCCGGCGAACCGCTGAGGGTCGGTGACGCCACTGCCCCAGGCATGGTGGAAGTAGAGCGCGGCGCCGTGGTCGATCACCCACAGGTCGTCGTGCCACAGCAGCAGGTTGGGATTGCGCCAGGAGCGGTCGACGTTCGCGCAGAACGCGTCGAGCCACAGCACCCGCGCGGCGACGTCGGCGTGCGGGGCGAGGTCGCCGTCGTAGCCGAACGAGCCCGGCAGGAAGTCGATGCCGAGGTTGTGCCCGATGCTGGCCCGGAGCAGGTCCTGCACCTCCTCGTCGGCCTCGTAGCGGGCGATGTCGGCCCCGAGGTCGAGGACCACCTGACGCGGCGTCCGGAGCCCGATCCGCTCGGCCAGGCCCGCGACGATCACCTCGGCCACCAGCACCCGCAAGCCCTGGCCCGCACCGCGGAACTTGCAGACGTAGGTGCCGAGGTCGTCGGCCTCGACGATGCCGGGCAGGCTGCCGCCCTCGCGGAGCGGCGTGACGTAGCGGGTGACCGTGACGGTCGGCAGGGTCACGAGATCGGGTCCTCGTCGCTCAGCCGCTGCTTCTCCTCAGCGACGTCGAAGTCGGCCTTCGGCCACTGCGGGTCCATCCGCTCGAGCGTGGCGAGGAGCAGGTGGCCGATCGCGAGGTTGCGGTACCACTTCTTGTCGGCCGGGATCACGTGCCACGGCGCGACCTCGGTGTTGGTGCGCTCGAGCGCGATCTCGTAGGCCTCCTGGTACGGCGGCCAGTGCCGTCGCTCGTCGATGTCGCCCGGGTTGTACTTCCAGTGCTTGGTCGGGTCGTCGAGCCGGGCCAGCAGCCGGGCCTTCTGCTCGTCCGAGGAGAGGTGGAGCATGCACTTCACGATCGTGGTGCCGCTCGCGACCAGCTCGGCCTCGAAGGCGTTGATCGCGTCGTACCGCCGCTCGATCTCCTCCGGCGGTGCCAGCCCGCGGACCCGGGCGATGAGCACGTCCTCGTAGTGCGAGCGGTCGAAGACCCCGACGTACCCGGTCTCGGGCAGTGCCTTCTTGATCCGCCACAGGAAATCGTGCTCGAGCTCCTCGGGAGTCGGCGCCTTGAACGAGGTGATCCGGATCCCTTGCGGGTCCATCAGCCCGACCGTCGACCGCAGCGTGCCGCCCTTGCCGGACGTGTCCATCCCCTGCAGGACCAGCAGCAGGCTCCGGTCGCCGTCCGGACTTGCCCTCGGCGAACAACCGCTCCTGCAGGTCGGACAGAGCGGGACCCAGCGCCTCCAGCGCTTCCTTGCCGTCGGCCTTGTCCCCCGCGAACCCGGGCGCGCTGTCGGTGTCGATCGAAGCGAGGTCGACGGGCCCGACCGGGATCCGGAGGGATGCGACCAGCGAGGCGGTGTCGGTCATGGGCGCTATCCAAGCACCGATGCGACGTCGAGGCTGTGACCGACGACGGTCGCCGTGCTTCCGTCCCGCTGCGGCTCGTCGAACCAGATGCCCTCGACGAAGCCGGCCTTGAGGAGCAGCCGGCGCGAAGCGATGTTGCGGTGGTCCGGCGCGGCGAAGTACGTCGCCGCGTCGGGGTAGCCCGCGTGGGCGACGTCGAACCAGCGGTGCAGCATCCCGAGCCCCACTCCGCGCCCGACCCACGTCGGATCGCCGATCGAGTAGTCCACGCCGATCGCGTCCGGGTCGGGAGCCAGTACGGCGAACTCGGGGTGGTCGCTGATCCGGTAGTCCTGCAGGAACCCGACCGGCCCGCCACCCGCCGTGACGATGAACATCCGGGTCGGGTCGTCACCGTCGATGCGCCGTCCGTACCGCTCCTCGATCATCTCCAGCGTCACCGGACCGCTCTCGGCGAACCAGCGCGCGACATGGGGCTCGCGCCGCCAGCGCAGCAGGTCCGGGAGGTCGGCGCGGGTCATCGGGCGCAGCCCGACGACCACGTCCCCGCGTGGATCGGTCGCCGTCATCGGTCAGTGCGCGAGGCCACCGCGACGGTCGACGAGCGGCGGGGTCGACGACCAGGGGAAGTCGATCCAGCGTTCGGTCCGGCGCCAGACGTACTCGGCGTTGATCACGGTCCACGGCTTCTCGTAGATCACGGCAGTGCGCGCCTCGGCGACGTGGTCGGCGACGAAGTCCCGCACCACCTCGAGTGTCTTGCCGGTGTCGGCGACGTCGTCGGCGATCAGCACCTTCATGCCGGTCAGGTCGATCGCGGCCGGCGTGGGCGGCAGCATGATCGGTACGTCGAGGCGCTCGTCGACACCGGTGTAGAACTCGATGTTCACCGCGCTGAGGTTCTTCACGTCGAGGGCGTAGCCCATGCCCATCGCGAGTCCGAGGCCACCGCGGGCGATCGCCAGCACGATGTCGGGCTCGTAGCCGTCGTCGACGACCTGCTGGGCGAGCTCGCGCACGGCGGTGCCGAACAGCTCGTAGGTGAGGATCTCGCGGACCGGGGCCTCGTCGCTCGTCACCCGCGCCATTGTGCCGTGCGGTCCTCGCGGACAACACCGCCTGCGACTACTCCTCGGCGGAGATCTCGCGGCCTGCCGTCGCGAGCTCGTCCTTCACCACCGCGAAAGCGAGGCCGGCCGAGTAGCCCTTGCGGGCGAGCATCCCGGCGAGCCGACGCGCTGCGGCGGTGTCGTCGACGCCCCGGAGGCCACGCAGCTTCTTGCGGACCAGCTCGCGCGCGGCCTGCTCCTCGTCGGCCGGGTCGACCTCGGCCAGCACCTCGCGGGCGGTCTCGTCGGCAATGCCCTTCCGCCGCAGCTCCTGCGCCAACGCACGCCGGGCCAGGCCACGGGTCCGCTGCCGGCTGTCGACCCAGGACCGCGCGAAGGCCTCGTCGTCGACCAGGCCGACCTCCTCGAACCGGTCGAGCAGCTGGCCCGCCACGTCGTCGGGGACGTTGCGGCGGGCCAGCCGGTCGGCGAGCTCGTGGCGGCTCCGGGCCTGGCCGGTCAGCTGGTCGAGCAGGATCTTGCGCGCGACCGCCTCATGGTCGGGTGGGTCCGAGAGCTCGCTCTTCGTCCGTCTCGAACGGCTCGGGTCCGAGGTGGTCCCTGCTCGGCGCCTTGGTTTCGAGGCTCGCTTCGCTCGCACCTCAACCAGCGGCATCCGGTAGTCGAGCTGCGAGCGCGGCAGCGTGGCGCACCGCGGGCGAAGCCCGCATCGTGCGGCGGCCCTGGACCGAGCGAAGCGATGGTCCGGGCGGCGCTCGCAGCGCATGGTGCGACGACGCTCGCCAGCCAACTGTCAGAAGCTATCGACGCCGATGGGCTCGTCAGTGAGGTCGCTGACATCGCGCGTCGTTGTCGACCTGGGGGCCGACGCCGAGCTTCTCGAGGATCTTCTTCTCGAGCTCGTTGGCGAGGTCGGGGTTGTCGAACAGGAACTGGCGGGCGTTCTCCTTGCCCTGGCCGAGCTGGTCGCCCTCGTAGGTGTACCAAGCGCCGGCCTTGCGGACCAGGCCCGCCTCGACGCCGACGTCGATCAGGCTGCCCTCGCGGCTGATGCCCTTGCCGTACATGATGTCGAACTCGGCCTGCTTGAACGGCGGGGCCACCTTGTTCTTGACGACCTTGATCCGGGTCCGGTTGCCGACCATGTCGGTGCCGTCCTTGAGGGTCTCGATCCGACGCACGTCGAGACGCACCGAGGAGTAGAACTTCAGCGCCCGGCCACCGGTCGTGGTCTCGGGCGAGCCGAACATCACGCCGATCTTCTCGCGCAGCTGGTTGATGAAGATCATCGTGGTGCCGGAGTTGTTGAGGGCACCGGTCATCTTGCGCAGCGCCTGGCTCATCAGCCGGGCCTGGAGGCCGACGTGGCTGTCGCCCATCTCGCCCTCGATCTCGGCCCGGGGCACGAGCGCGGCCACGGAGTCGATGACGATCAGGGCCAGCGCGCCGGAGCGGATCAGCATGTCGGCGATCTCGAGCGCCTGCTCACCGGAGTCGGGCTGGGAGACCAGCAGCGCGTCGGTGTCGACACCGAGCGCCTTGGCGTAGTCGGGGTCGAGGGCGTGCTCGGCGTCGATGAACGCCACGATGCCGCCGGCAGCCTGGGCGCTCGCCACCGCGTGCAGGGCGACGGTCGTCTTGCCGCTGCTCTCCGGACCGTAGATCTCCACGACACGGCCGCGCGGGAGACCGCCGACACCGAGCGCCACGTCGAGCGCGATCGAGCCGGTCGGAATCACTTCGAGCGGGGCACGCGTGTCGTCGCCGAGGCGCATGACCGAGCCCTTGCCGTACTGCTTCTCGATGTTGAGCAGCGCTGCGTCGAGCGCCTTGAGGCGGTCATCCGCCATGTCCTCACGTCCTTCGTCTGGTGGTCGAGCCAGGTACATCGGCGACGCTAGGGCGAGGGTCCGACACAGCCTGATCAGCAATGTCGGGATTGTGGAGAAGCCCGAATTCACGTCGTACCTGTGGACGGTTGGCGGCCAGCACCAACGTCGTGATCCGGACGCTACCGAACACCTGTTCGAAGTGCCGGGATTGGCGTACGGCGTGTCGGGTCTCGATACGCCCTCGCCTGGCGGCTCGGGCTACTCGACCACCGAAGCCGTCGAAGCGGTCTGGGCGCGCGCGGCACAGCCGGCGACCCCGAACGCGAGGGCCAGGGTGACCAGCGCGAGCACCGGGTAGCCGGCGATGTCGACGACCAGACCGGCCAGCCCGCCCGCCGATGCCGCGGTGACGCCCATGACGAGGTCGGAGCTGCCCTGGACGTCGGTGCGGGCGTCCAGCGGTGCGTGCTCGGCGACCATGGTCGACGCCGACACCATCGCGAGCGACCAGCCGAGGCCCAGCAGGAACAGGCCGACGGTGACCTGCCACGACATCCCCTCGGGCGAGGAGGCGCACAGCAGCAGCGCCACGACCAGCACCAGTCCCCCGCAGCCGAGCACCAGCGGCCGCCCGACCCGGTCGGCGAGCATGCCGACCAGCGGTGAGAACGCGAACATCCCGAGGACGTGGACGCTGATCACCAGGCCGATCACGTCGAGCTCGGCGCCGCCGTGCTGCATGTGGAGCGGCGTCATCACCATCACGCTGATCATCGTGGCGTGGGCGAGGGACAGGCCGGCGATCGCGAACCCGATCACCGGCCGCTCGCGCACCGCGCGCCACGCCCGCGACGCCGAGGAGCCCACAGCCACGTGGCCGACGCTGACCTGGCCGGCCCGCTCGCGCGCGACGAAGAGCGGGTCCGGGCGCAACAACACGAACGCGACGAGGGCAGCGGCCAGCATGCCGAAAGCGCCGATCGCGAACGGCCCGGTCAGCTCCGGGATGTTGACCGCGTCGGCGAAGGCACCGGCCGGCCCGGTCAGGTTGGGCCCGAGCACGGCGCCGATGGTGGTCGCCCAGACGACCACCGACAGGGACCGCGCCCGGTTGGAGTCGTCGGCGAGGTCGGTGGCGGCGAACCTGGCCGCGCTGTTGGCCGACGTCCCTGCGCCCAGCAGCACGGCGCCGACGAGCAGCAGCAGCATCGAGCCCACGACACCGGCGAGTACGGCGAGCCCGCCCCCTGCCGCGCCGAGGAGATAGCCGGTGGTCAGCCCGATCCTGCGGCCGCGGCGCGACATCACGGCCGCGAGCAGGAAGGAGATGATCGCCGCGCCGAGCACCTGAGCGGTCTGGACGAGGCCGGAGAGCGCCTCGGAGCCCGAGATGTCCTTCGCGAGCAGCGAGGCGGTGGCGATGCCGATCGTGATCCCGAGCGCGCCGACCGCCTGGGTCAGCACGAGGACCCGGACCGTCCGGCGCTGGATGACCGCGACCTCGACCTGCTGCTCGACGGGTGCTGGAGTGGCTGCGGTCATCGTTCGCTCATCGGCAGCTCGAGGTCCTCCCAGACCGCGGCCCAGACCTCCTTCGGCGGGACCCCCGCCCGGAGCGCCTCGGCGGCCGTCCGGTGGCCGAGCTCACCGATCACCTGCTGATCGGCCCAGGTGCGCGAGTAGGCCGGCCCGAGGTGGTGGTCGAGCCGTGCCCAGAACTCGGTGTGCCTCACTCCATCAGCCCACCCTCGACCCAGCGCACGTCCCACAGGTGGTGCACGACGTCGTGCAGGTGGTAGCGCCCGAGCGAGTCGACCGTGAAGACGCTGCCGTTGCTGCGGGTGCCGCGACGCTCCCAGTCCTCCCCGGCCACCGCGTCGTACGCCGCCGCGACCTCCTCGGCCGCCGCCAGCAGGTCCGGCGCCACCTGGGCGGGGTCCTGCAGGTCGTAGCGCTCGGCGAGCGCGGTCTCGTCCTGGTCCCAGTTGGCGAACGTCGGGTCGTCCTCGCTCAGCATCAGGCGCACCCGCCCGGCGAACATCCGGTGCACGTCGCGGACGTGGGCGGCGTACTCCGTCGGCGACCACACCGCCGGACCCGGCCGCTGCGTCGCCTCCGGCGCGGCCAGCACCCGCTGCCATCCTGCTGCGTTGTCGCGGAGCATCGCACCGAGGTCGACGCGGTCGATCGCGCCGGCGTCGAAGCCGCACTCCGCGCAGGCGCGCTCGAGGACCCAGGTCCAGTCCTTGGTGTCGGGCTCGATCTCAGCGGGTGAAGTCACGGAAGACATCCTCCCGCTCCCCACCGACAGGCGCGACCCAAATCCGACCACGGAGGCACGATCCCCTGCCAAGGTTCGAGGTGACAGGCCTCCTAGCAACAGGATGCGCGGATGATGGACGGGTACGGCGGGTCTCCCGCCGCCGAGCGAAGGAAGACCACGATGCCCACAACGCAGTTCACGGTGCACACGAGCCTGGCCCCGAGCGAGGTGCTGGGCCTGTTGACCGACTTCGGCCCGGATCGGGCCAAGAACTGGCCGAACATCAACGATGCCCACTTCCAGGTGCACGAGGTGGGCCCGGACTGGGCCGAGGTGACCGAGGGCACCGGGGCCGGCTGGGAGCGGGAGCGCTATGAGTGGGACGCCGCGGCCGGCACCGTCACGATCGACACCTTGGACTCGAACCTGTGGGGACCGAGCAGCGGCTGGCGCTACGAGCTCACGGCGGCGGACGGGGGCACGGACGTGCACGTCACGCTGACCCGCGTCGCGAAATCCGTCCGCGGCAAGATCGTCGGCGCACTGATCCCCGTCGTCGGAGCGCGGGTGCTGGGCAAGCAGCTGCAGTCGGTGTTGCGGAAGGCGGAGTCTCGATGACCCTGGCCATCGCCGAGGCGCAGGCGCCAGTGGGACGCCGACCCGGGCTGGCTCAACACGGCCTCCTACGGGTTGCCGCCGCGGGTCGCGTGGGACGCGCTCCAGGATGCGTTGGCGCAATGGCGATCGGGCCGAGGAGCCTGGGAGGAGTGGCAGAAGTCGGCCGACCGCGCGCGTGCCTCCTTCGCCCGGCTGGTCGGCGTCGGAGCTGACGACGTCTTCTCGGGCAGCACCGTCTCCGCGGCGCTGGCACTGATCGCGGCGGCGATCCCGGACGGTTCGACGGTTCTCGTGACCGACATCGAGTTCGCGTCGAACGTCTTCCCCTGGACAGCGCAGGCCCACCGCGGCGTGAAGGTCGTCGCGGCACCCGTCGACCAGGTGGTCGAGCGGATCGACGACAGCGTCGACGTCGTCGCCATCGGACTCGTCCAGTCCGCGACCGGGCAGGTCTCCGACCTCGCCGCGGTCAGCGCGGCGGCTCGGGCGGCGGGCGCACTCGTGGTCATCGACGCCACGCAGGCCGTGGGCTGGTTGCCGGTCGACGCTCGCCTGGCCGACGCCTGCGTGGCCGACACCTACAAGTGGCTGATGACGCCACGGGGTGCCACCTTCGGCTACCTGTCACCGCAGCTGCAGGAGCTCGTGCACCCGGCCCAGTCCGGCTGGACCGCGGCGGTCGACGACCGCTACTACGGCCTCGACGCCCGGTTGTTCGAGGAGGCTCGACGGTTCGACCAGGCGCCGACCTGGTTCACGCACGTCGCCGCGGCACCGACGCTGGAGCTGGTCGAGGCCATCGGCGTCGACGCCATCCACCGGCACGACGTCGGCCTGGCCAACGCCTTTCGCGCCGGACTGGGAATGGATCCCGGAAACTCCGCGATCGTGTCGGCCGACGTCCCGGGCGCCGAAGAACGATTCGCGGCCGCCGACCTCCGCGCATCCGTCCGCGGAGGTCGGATGCGGGTGTCGTTCCACGTCTACTCGACGCAGTCCGACGTGGACCGCGCTCTCGACGCCGTTGCTCCCGACTGGAGGCACTGATGGTCACTGTGGCCGCCGTACAGGCAACTCCCGTGTTCCTCGATCTGGAGGCGACCACGGACAAGGTCTGCGCCCTGGTCAAGGAGGCAGCGGAGCACGGCGCTGAGCTGATCGTCTTCGGGGAGTCCTTCATCCCGGCCTATCCGGACTGGGTGTGGCGCACCCCGGCGTGGAGCGACCAGGAGTTCGTGAAGCGCTTCTACGCGAACGCCGTGAGCGTCCCGGGACCGACCCTGCAGCGCATCGGCGAGGCCGCAGCGGAGGCGTCGGCGTACGTCGTCATCGGGGTGACCGAGATCGACGGCGGCACGCTGTACAACACCCTTCTCTACCTCGGCCCGGACGGACGGCTGTTGCAGCGGCACCGCAAGCTGATGCCGACGGGCGGGGAACGGACCGTGTGGGGCATGGGCGACGGCTCGGAGCTCGGTGTGGTGACCACGCCGTTCGGCGTCGTCGGAGGGTTGCTGTGCTGGGAGAACTACATGCCGCTGGCACGCGCCGCGATCTACGCGCAGCAGTGCGACATCTACCTGGCTCCGACGTGGGACACCAGCGACACGTGGGTGAGCACCTTGCGGCACATCGCCAAGGAGGGCAGGCAGTTCGTCATCGGCGTCGCGCCGCTGCTGCGCGGCTCCGACGTACCCGAGGACCTGCGCGGAGCGATCTACGGGCTGGAGGACGACTGGATGTCCCGGGGTCTCACCACGATCGTGGCGCCGGGAGGCAAGGTGATCGCCGGACCGGTCCTGGAGCGCGAGGAGATCCTCTACGCCGACCTCGACCTGGCCGAGGTGCAGCAGCAGAGGAGGATGTTCGACCCCGTGGGTCACTACGCACGACCCGACGTCTTCACGCTGCACGTCGACACCCGCCCGAAGAGTCCCGTGGTCTTCGACAAGGAGGGGCCGGCCTGACGTGAGCGCGACCCACGACGACCCGCTGTCCGTGCCGAGTCCCGACCTCGACCTCGACGACCTGCTGGCCTCGGTCGCGACGCACTGGGGCCTGACCGGCGACCTCACGCCGCTGCACGGAGAGCGGGACCGCAACTTCCGGCTCGACTTCGGTGCTGGGCGCCATCTGCTCAAGGTGCACAACCCGGCCGACCGCGAGTCGGTGCTCGACCTGCAGTGCTCGGCGCTGCGGCACCTGCGGTCGGTGGCCCCCGACCTGCCGGTACCTGACGTCGTACCCACCCGCGACGGCCGGCCATGGGTGCAGCTGACCGGCCGCGACGGCCGCCGATCGCTGGCGTGGGTGCTGACCTGGCTGGATGGCCGGCACCCCGAGCCCGACGCCGTGGACCTGCACGAGTGGGGGCGCACGAGTGCCCGGCTCGGGCGGGCGCTGCGGGGCTTCGCCCACCCGGCCGCGACCCATCCGATCTTGTGGGACATCAAGCGACTGCCACAGCTACGGCCCTGGCTCTCCGCGGTCGCGGCGGACCGGCGACCGGCTGTCGAAGCGGTGCTCGACCGCTTCGACCAGCAGGTCGTCCCTGCGCTGCCCAGGCTGCGCGCCCAGGTCGTGCACAACGACCTGGCGCCGACCAACGTGCTGGTGGACGACGGCCTGGTCGTCACGGGCATCACCGACTTCGGCGACCTGACCCACACCGCCCTGGTCTGCGACCTGGCGGTCGCAGCGGCCGACGTGCTCAGCGGGCGCGCGGACGGGCTCGAGCGGGCGAGCGAGGTGGTCGCCGGCTATCACTCGGTCACCCCGCTCGAGCCGGAGGAGCTCGCACTCGTCGCCGACCTGATGGCCGGCCGGTACGCCGCGAGCGTCCTCATCACCGCTTGGCGCACCCGCGAGCAGGGGTGGGCGCCGGCGATCGACGACGAGGCCTTCGTCCGGCTCGAGATGATGCTGGCCGCCGGGCTGGACGCCCTGGCGACCCGGTTCACGACGACGCCGCCCCGGGCCGGCCGGCCCACGGAGACGTTGACCGACGCCCGGGCGCGCTCGTTCGGCGGCCAGGAGCTGAGCTACGACCAGCCGCTGCACCTCGTCAGGGGTGAGGGCGTCGTACTCGCATGCCGCGGACGGCCGGCGCTACCTCGACGCCTACAACAACGTGCCCGTGCTCGGCCACTCCCACCCAGCCGTGGTGGAGGCGGCGAGTGCCCAGCTGGCGACGCTCAACACCAACAGCCGCTACCTCCAGGACGCGCCCGTCGAGCTCGCCGAGCGGCTGCTGGCGACCGTTCCGGAACGCTTCGACCGGGTGCTGCTCGTCAACTCGGGGAGCGAGGCCAACGACCTGGCCTGGCGGATCGCGCGCCACGCCACCGGCATGGCGGGCGGCATCGCCACCGAGTGGGCCTACCACGGCGTCACCGAGGCCACCTACGCGTTCTCCCCCGAGAGCTGGCGCGGCGCGGGCCCGCCTGCCCACATCCGGGTCGTGCCGCCGCCGCCCGAGCCCTCGGGCGTCGTCGACGCGGTCCGCAGCCTGGAGACGTCCGGCCACGGAGTGGCCGCGATGCTCGTCGACGGGGTCTTCACCAGCGACGGGGTGCTCGGGCCCGCCCACGAGTGGACGCGGGCGGCTGCCGCGGCCGTCCACGACGCAGGCGGGTTGTACGTCGCCGACGAGGTGCAGGCGGGCCACGGCCGTACCGGACGAGCACCTGTGGAGCTTCGTGGCCGGTGACGTGCCGGCCGACCTCGTCACCCTGGGCAAGCCGATGGGCAACGGCTACCCGGTGGCCGCCGTCATCGGTCCGGCCGCCCTGGTGGACCCGTTCGTGCAGGGCACCGACTACTTCAGCACCTTCGGCGGCAGCACCGCCGCCTGTGCCGCGGCGCTCGCGGTGCTGCGCACCATCGACGAGGAGGGTCTCGTCGACCGTGCCGCCGTCGTGGGTGCGCACCTGCTCGGACGCCCTGTCCGAGGTCGCGACCGGCACCCGGACCTGTCGGCGGTGCGCGGCTGGGGGCTGGCGCTCGCCGTCGACATCGTCGACCCTGCCACCGGGCAGCCGGACGCCGAACGCGCCGGCAGGATCGTGGAGGGCATGCGGGACCGTGGGGTGCTCATCGGCCGCACCGGTCGCGACCGCGCCACGCTGAAGATCCGACCCCCACTGGTCTTCGCTGACGAGCACGTCGACCAGCTGGCGTCGGCGCTGGCGGCTACCTGCGCCGAGCTCCGCTGATCCCCGTCAGGACACGTTCCACGAAAGACGGAACGTCATGTGGCTGTCGCGGAACTGCTCGTCGCGCACGTACGGCGTGGGGTCGACGATCCGGGCATCGAGGCGGTGGCGGCCGGTCAGGTTGAGCTGGACGGTCTCCTGGTCGGCCCATGCGGCGACCTCGACCCCGTCGACGTACCAGGTGATGTCGTAGCTGGCGCCGACCAGGTCGGGTAGGCCGAGGTCCACGGTCGCGTTCCCGCGGATCCGCGCATCACCGACGCTGCCGAGGGGTGGAGCCAGCAGGTAGAACTGCTCGATCATCGCCTCGCGACCCGGCAGGTTGAACTCGCTGTTCAGGACCCGCATCAGGGAGGCCTCGGTCGGCCGGTAGATCCCGTAGAGCGAGTAGTTCGCGCTCTCGTAGGTGCCGACCGTGCCGCCGTCCGGTGACTCCTCGCCGAGCCACTTCCACCACTTGAGCTGCTCGGCGGCCATCTCGTCCGCGGTGTACGTCGACACGTTGGCCTCGCGCGGCTCCGGCCCGGTGTAGGTCTCCGGGCCGCCGTACTCGTACTCGTCGGCGAGCTGGCCGATCGAGTGGCCGAGCTCGTGGACCACGATCTGTCCCGACAGCGCGTGCCCGCCGGACGCGGTCGCCATCGCGCCGAGGGTGTAGCCCGCGCCGCCGTACTTCGTCGAATTCGCCAGCAGCACCACGTGGTCGACGGCCGGAGCCTGGCTCGCGTAGCTGTAGGCGCGGCCGCGGTTGCCGCACAGCAGGCGCTCGATGGCGAAGCAGAAGAAGTACGAGTCGAGCGCCGTGTCACGCTCGATGCCCTGGGTGGGGTCGTTGTCGACGCCGGAGTCGCGCGAGACCACGTCGACCGCCCACACGTTGAAGAGCTCGCGGTAGGTGAGGAACGGCTCGACCGACTGCCAGCTCCTCCCACTTGCTCTCACGTGCTGGTGAAGGTGTCGAGTCGCCTTACCTCCCACAACACATCACCACAGTTAAAGCTCCGTATCGCTCCCACGCCAGCTCCTCCCACTTGCTCTCGACGTGCTGGTGGAAGGTGTCGAGATCGGCGCGGGTGTAGCCGTCACCCACGAACACCAGGTCGATCCGGTTGCCCACCGGACCAGAGACCTGGATCGGCGTGACGTCGGCATGCGCCACGCCCTCGGTGGCGCCTTGGTCCGACTCCTTCATCCAGATCCGTCGGATGGTGCCGTCCTGAGAGGGGACCTCCACCGCGACGTTCCGGTCCCCGGAACCACCTCGGTCCTTCGCTGCGCCGCCGCAGCCGGGACCAGCGTCACGGCCAGGGATCCGACCAGGACGGGACCGAGAGCGCGGCTTGCGCGACGCGTCACCACGCGCCCAGTGTCCGCCCGCGCGACCGGAGCGTCAACGGTGCCAGGCGTGCGTGGTCGGGCTGCTGCGCACCCGGTCGAACCGAGGTAGTTCCGCACCCCGCGCCGGGGACCTTTGCCCCTCCACACGCCACCGTCCGCGGCGTTGGATGGAAGCAACCAGGAGGGCGCGATGACTCACCTCACGACGAGCACGCCATCGGAGAACACCCGCAGTCCGGCATGGTGGGACCGTCCTGCTGCGGCCGTCGTGACAGTGGTCGCCGCTTCCACCGCGCTGGCAGTCATGGCTCCAGACATGGTCACCGGCAGTGAGCAGGAGCACCTGCCGCTGGCTGCCCTGACAGTCTGGCCGTGGACGGCCGCCGCGATCGGGTACGTCGTCATGGCCGGCCGGGGCGGGAGCGCTCGCGATCTCGTCGTCAGTGTCTCGTTGGTCTGGGCCTTCGTCGCCGTTGTGGCAATCGCCGTGCCCCGCTGATCACGGGCACCGACCCCACGCAGATCCCACTCGCCGCGCTGATCGCGCCGCCGTTCGGGGCCGTCGTGCACCGGCTTCCTCGCGATCGCCCACGCCCGGTCGGACGGCGGGCAGCAACCATGGTCGGCACCGAACGGGTAGCGGCCCCCACCGAGGCCCAGACGTCCCTCCGGCGCGCGGGAGCAACGGGCCCCGGCGCTGCTCGCGGCTGGCGCGTCGTTGCGGGCCTCGAGCTCGTTGCGGCTGCGATCGCCGTGCTGTCCGACGCACTCATCCCGTCACTGGTCCTGGTGGCGATGGCTTCGCTGTCACTCGTCGTGCGTCGTACCGGCCCCGCCTCGCTGGGCTTCCACCGGGTGGCTCGTCCGGTGCGTCTGGTCGGCCAGATGCTGGGCGTCGCCGTCGGCATGTCCCTGTTGAACATCGCCTTGCTGATGCCGATCGCCAACCACGTCAGCGGAGGGCACCAGGACCTCAGCGGATTCGCCGACCTGCAGGGGAACCTCGCCCTGCTCGCCCTGTATCTCGTGCTCGGATGGACCCTGGCCGCGTTCGTGGAGGAACTGGCGTTCCGTGGCTACCTGCTCACCCGGACCACCGACCTGTTGGGCGATTCCCGAACCGGCGTCGTCGTCGCGCTCGCCTTCTCCGCCGTGCTCTTCGCGACCCTGCACACCGAGCAAGGGGTCGTGGGCGCTGTGATCGCGGGCTTCGACGCCCTGGTCTACGGAGTGCTGCGCTACTGGCAGTCGACACTCTGGGCGCCGATCCTGGCCCATGGCTTCGTCGACACGATCGGCTTCGTGTCGTTCTTCCTCGTCGGGCCGATCTACGGGCTCTGGTAGCCAGCCTCGCCGCCCAGCCAGACCTGCCGGACCAACGGCACGCCGGGGCGGTAGGCGAGGTGCACGTGGCTCGGCGCCTCGAGGAGTACGACGTCCGCCCGCCTCCCCGGCACCAGCGCGCCGACGTCAGCGCGCCCGAGCGCGGCCGCGCCGCCCGCGGTCACCGCGTGCACGGCCTCGGCGGGCGTCATGCCCATCTCCCGCACGGCCAGCGCGATGCAGAGCGGGATCGAGCTCGTGTAGGACGAGCCGGGGTTGCAGTCGCTCGCCAGCGCGACCCGGACGCCGGCGTCGAGCAGCCGGCGTGCGTCGGGATAGGGCTGCTTCGTCGAGAACTCGACACCGGGCAGCAGGGTGGCGATCGTGCCGCTGTCCCGCAGCGCGTCGACGTCGGCGTCGGTCAGGTAGGTGCAGTGGTCGACCGCGGCCAGCCCGAGCTCGGCGGCAAGCGCGACGCCAGGGCCGGGTCCGAGCTGGTTGGCGTGCAGCCGGCCGCGCAGTCCGACAGCGGCGCCGGCCGCCAGGACCGCCCGCGCCTGGTCCTCGTCGAACGCACCGGTCTCGCAGAAGACGTCGATCCACCGCGCGTGGGGCGCTGCGGCGGTGAGCATCGGGCCGGTGACCAGCGCGACGTAGCCGGCCGGCGTCGTCGGCGTACTCCGGCGGCACGACGTGCGCCCCGAGGAACGTCGTCTCGTCGGTGAACCGGGCTGCCACCTCCAGCGACCTCGCCTCGTCGGAGACGGTGAGGCCGTAGCCGGACTTGATCTCGACGGTGGTCGTGCCCTGGCGCCGCATCTCGGCCACGAGCCGCTCGACGTTGGCCGCGAGGGCGTCGTCGCTGGCGGCACGGGTGGCGGCGACCGTCGTACGGATGCCGCCGGCGGCGTACCGCTCCCCCGCCATCCGCGCACGGAACTCCTCGGCCCGATCACCCGCGAACACCAGGTGGCTGTGGCTGTCGACGAAACCCGGCAGCACCGCGCGACCGGCCGCGTCGACCACCTCGTCCGCAGCGGGCGCGTCGGCAGCACTCCCGACCCACGCGACGAGCCCCTCGTCGAGCACGATCCCGGCGTCGGTCCGGACACCGAGCAGGTCGTCGGCAGCCGGGTCGTTGGTGACCAGCTCGCCGATGTTGGTGATGAGGACACTCACGGGTCGACCAGCTTCGTTCGCTCGCACGCGAGACTTTGGTTGGCATGCCGTCGTCGGCTTGCAGGTTCATTCCGGCCGCGTAGCTCGCTCACGGGCACACCTTCTCGATCGCGGCCTCGAGCTCGCGGCCGACGCGCGCGTGGTCGCCGTCGAAGACCACCTGGCCGTCGATCACGACCTCGGTCACGTCGGCAGCCGTCGCGGCGAACACCGCCGCATGCTCGTCCGCCCCGGCGCCGGCCGTTCGCGGGCTCGCCGGATCGAGGGTGACGATCCCGACACCCTCCAGTCCGAGCGACGCGTGGCCGTGCACCGTCGCGCAGTCGAGCAGGGCCTGGGCCGTCCAGTGGCCGCGCACCCCGGTGCGCAGCCGGTCGTGCATCTCGACCCCGCGCATCTCCTCGAAGAGGTCGACCACGGCGTGACTGTCGCTCCCGAGCGAGATCCGCGCACCCGCAGCGCGCAGGTCGGCACCCCGACCGAGGCCGTCGGCCAGGTCCCGCTCCGTCGTCGGGCAGAGACAGACGAAGCACCCCGCGTCGCCGATCATCCGGACGTCGGCATCGGTCACGTGCGTCGCGTGGACCAGCGTCGTCCGCGGGCCGAGGACCCCGGCCTCGGCGAGCAACGCGGTCGGGGTGAGCCCGTACGCCGCGCGGCAGGCGTCGTTCTCCGCCGGCTGCTCGGAGAGGTGGACGTGCAGCGGCCAGACCGCCGTCCACGCCGCGACCGTGCTCATCTGGTCCGCCGGCACCGCGCGCACACTGTGGATCGCCGCGCCGACCCGGTCGTCGTCGAACGCCGCGATCCGCTCGCGCCCACGCGTCGGCCGAGCCGTCGCTGAACCTCCGCTGCACGCCCTCGGCCGGCTGTCCGATCCCTGCCGTCAGGTAGCAGGTGTCGAGCAGCCGGATCCGGATCCCGACGTCGTCGGCGGCGGCGAGGAGGGCGCGCCCCATCTCGTTGGGATCGTCGTACGGCGTCCCGTCGGCCTGGTGGTGCAGGTAGTGGAACTCCCCCACCGCGGAGATCCCGCCGGCCAGCATCTCGGCGTACACCGCGCGCGCCAGGTCGAAGTAGAGGTCCGGGGTGAGTCGCGCGGCGAGGTCGTACATCTGCTCGCGCCAGGTCCAGAAGCTCCCCGTGCCCTGCTGGGTGCGCCCGCGCAGCGCGCGGTGGAACGCGTGCGAGTGGGCGTTCGCCAACGCCGGGGACCGTCAGCCGCGTCACGTCAGCCACGACCCGTCAGCGCGGTGGCCAGCGCGTCGACGCCGGCCTCGCAGTCGGCGGTCTCGGCGAACTCCTCCGGCGAGTGCGAGACGCCGGTCGGGTTGCGGACGAAGAGCATCGCGGACGGGATCCCGGCCGCCTGGAGCACGCCGGCGTCGTGGCCGGCCTGGGTCGGCAGCACCGGCAGCCCGGCCCCGACCGCTTCGGCGAGCGGTACGTCGAAGGCGACCTCGCCGGTCACCGACTCGGGCGTGACCGCGAGCAGGGTGCCGTCGCGTGCGGCCCGCTCGGCGCCCTGCTTCTCGATCGCGGCGACCAGGTCGGCGAGGGCCTCGTCGGAGTCGGCGCGGGCGTCGAGCCAGGCGGTGACGCGGGACGGTACGGCGTTGGTGCCGTTGGGGTGGGCCTCGATCCGGCCGAAGGTCGCGCGCTGCCCGGCCAGCCGGGCCTGCTTGTTGGCGGCGAGGGCGGTCATCGCGTAGGTGAGCATCGGGTCGGCGCGGTCCTCCATCCGGGTCGTCCCGGCATGGTCGGCGCGGCCGGCGACGTCGAACCGCCAGCGCCCGTGCGGCCAGATCCCGCTCGCCACTCCGACCGGCGCGTCCTGGTCGACGAGGCCACGCCCCTGCTCGACGTGCAGCTCCACGAACGAGCCGACCTGGTCCAGCCACGGCGTCGGCGCGCCGCCGGCGCACGAGGTCACGCCGAGACGTACGCCGTCGCGGTCGGTCAGTCCCTCCACGTCCTCCCACTGCGCGGCACCGGTGGCGAGCCGGGAGCCCAGGCAGGCCCGGCCGAAGCGGGACCCCTCCTCCTCGACGAACACCCCGACGCCCAGCGCGCGGGCGGGCTGCACGCCCCGCTCGCGCATCCGGTCGATCGCGGCCAGCGCGGAGACGACACCGAGCGGGCCGTCGTACGCACCGCCGTCGAGGACGCTGTCGAGGTGGGAGCCGGTGAGGACGCCCAGCACGTCGACCCGACCGGCCACGGGGGCGGGCCGCCACCAGGCGACCAGGTTGCCGAACGGGTCCTCCTCGACCGCCAGGCTCCCGGGCAGCGGCCTGCTCCCGGAACCACACCCGCAGCTCCAGCTCCGCGCTGGCCCAGGGCTGCCGGAAGTAGCCGCCCGACGAGGCCGGAGCGGCCGATCGGCGCCAGGTCGCGCCAGAGGGACTCGAAGGTCATCGACCGTCCTGCATGGGGACGGTGACCCCGCGCTCGGCGGCCACCTCGTCGGCGCGGTCGTAGCCCGCGTCGACGTGCCGGATCACGCCCATGCCCGGGTCGTTGGTGAGCACCCGCTCGATCTTCTGGGCCGCGAGCTCGGTGCCGTCGGCGACGCACACCTGTCCGGCATGGATCGAGCGTCCCATGCCGACCCCGCCGCCGTGGTGGATCGACACCCAGGTCGCGCCGGACGCGGTGTTGACGAGCGCGTTGAGCAGCGGCCAGTCGGCGATGGCGTCGGAGCCGTCGGTCATGCCCTCGGTCTCGCGGTACGGCGATGCGACCGACCCGCAGTCGAGGTGGTCGCGGCCGATCACGACCGGTGCCGAGAGCTCGCCGGACGCGACCATCTCGTTGAACTTGAGGCCGGCGAGGTGGCGTTCGCCGTACCCGAGCCAGCAGATCCGCGCCGGGAGCCCTTGGAAGTGGACCCGCTCCTGGGCCATGGTGATCCACTTCCGCAGCCGCTCGTTGTCGGGGAACAGCTCGAGGATCGCGCGGTCGGTCGCGGCGATGTCGGCCGGGTCGCCGGACAGCGCCGCCCAGCGGAACGGCCCCTTGCCCTCGCAGAACAGCGGCCGGATGTAGGCCGGCACGAAGCCGGGGAACTCGAACGCCCGGTCGTAGCCGCCCTTGCGCGCCTCGTCGCGGATCGAGTTGCCGTAGTCGAAGACCTCGGCTCCCCGGTCCTGGAACTCGACCATCGCCCGCACGTGCGCGGCCATCGCGGCCTGGGCCGCCTTGGTGAAGCCGACGGGGTCGGCTTCACGCTGGGACTGCCACTCCTCGAACGGCACTCCGACCGGCAGGTAGAACAGCGGGTCGTGCGCCGAGGTCTGGTCGGTGACGATGTCGATCGGCGCCCCCTGCTCGAGCAGCGCCGGCACCATCTCGGCGGCATTGCCGAGCACGCCGATCGAGAGCGCGCGGCGAGCGTCCCGTGCCTCGGTCGCGAGCTCGAGCGCGTGCTCGAGGGAGCTTGCCTGGACGTCGAGGTAGCGGTGCTCGATCCGGCGGGAGATCCGCGACTGGTCGCACTCGATGCAGATCACGACACCGTCGTTCATGGTGACCGCGAGCGGCTGGGCGCCACCCATGCCGCCGAGCCCGGCGGTCAGCGTGATGGTCCCGGCGAGCGTCCCGCCGAACCGCTTGTCCGCGACCGCGGCGAAGGTCTCGAACGTGCCCTGGAGGATGCCCTGGGTGCCGATGTAGATCCACGATCCGGCGGTCATCTGGCCGTACATGGTGAGCCCGAGGTCCTCGAGCCGCCGGAACTCCTCCCAGTTCGCCCAGTCCCCGACCAGGTTGGAGTTGGCGATGAGCACGCGCGGTGCCCACTCGTGGGTCCGCATCACGCCGACCGGCTTGCCGCTCTGCACCAGGAGGGTCTCGTCGGACTCGAGCTCGCGCAGGGTGCGGAGGATCGCGTCGTACGCCTCCCAGCTGCGGGCGGCCTTGCCGGTGCCGCCGTACACGACCAGGTCCTCGGGGCGCTCCGCGACCTCGGGGTCGAGGTTGTTCATCAGCATCCGCAGCGGCGCCTCGGTCTGCCAGGACTTGGCGCTGAGCTCGGTGCCCTGCGGGGCGTGGATCGGCAGGCGGTCATTGTTCGGCTGAGCGGTCATCGAAGGTCTCCGATCACGGATTCGGCGGCGGCGAGCACCGCGCCGCTGTGGACGAGCGAGACGGCGGTCGCGATCTCGGGCGAGAGGTGGCGGTCGGGGCCGGGACCGGCGATGCCGGCGTCCCGCAGGGTTCGTACGACGGCGCCGGTGGCCGGCGAGGGCTCCAGCGGCGCTCGGAGATCGAGGGCCCGGGCCGCGGTGAGGATCTCGATGGCGACCACCCGGGTCAGCCCGTCGACCGAACGGCGCAGCTTGCGGGCGGCGGACCAGCCCATCGACACGTGGTCCTCCTGCATCGCGCTCGACGGGATCGAGTCGACGCTGGCGGGGTTGGCCAGCCGCTTGAGCTCGGAGACGATCGCGGCCTGCGTGTACTGCGCGATCATGTGGCCGCTGTCGACGCCCGGGTCGTCGGCCAGGAACGGTGGCAGGCCGTGGTTGCGGGCCTTGTCGAGGAACCGGTCCGTACGTCGCTCGCTGATCGAGGCGACGTCGGCTGCCACGATCGCGAGGAAGTCGAGCACGTAGGCGACCGGCGCGCCGTGGAAGTTGCCGTTGCTCTCGAGCCGGCCGCTGTCGAGACGTGCTCGGCGACCTCCTGACCGGCAAGACACGACCGGGTTGTCGACCGCGCTGGCCAGCTCGCGACCGGCCACGGTGGCGGCGTACTCCACCGTGTCGCGGGCGGCGCCGTGCACCTGCGGCGAGCACCGCAGCGAGTAGGCGTCCTGGACCCGGTTGCAGTCCGGCCCGCGGTGCGAGGCGACCACGCCGGAGTCGGCGAGGAGCGCGACCAGGTTGGCGGCCGCGTCGGCCTGGCCGGGGTGCGGGCGCAGTGCCTGGAGCTCGGGCGCGAACACCCGGTCGGTGCCGAGCTGGCCCTCGACCGACATGGCGGCGGCGATGTCGGCGGTGCGCAGCAGCCGGCGCAGGTCGGTGATCGCCAGCACCAGCATGCCGAGCATGCCGTCGGTGCCGTTGATGAGCGCGAGGCCCTCCTTCTCGGCCAGCTCCACCGGAGCCAGGCCGGCGGCGGCCAACGCGTCGGCGGCGGGGACCAGGTCGCCGTCGCGGTTGCGGACGTCGCCCTCCCCCATCAGCGCGAGCGCACAGTGCGCGAGCGGCGCCAGGTCTCCGGAGCACCCGAGCGACCCGTACTCGTAGACCACCGGCGTGATGCCGTGGGTCAGCAGGCCGGCGAGCAGCTCGGCGGTCTCGCGGCGTACTCCGGTCTGGCCCGTCGCCAGCGTCGACAGCCGCAGCAGCATCAGCCCCCGGACCACCTCGCGCTCGACCTCCGGTCCCGACCCGGCCGCGTGCGACCGGACCAGCGAGCGCTGGAGCTGCGTGCGCAGCTCCGGGGCGATGTGCCGGGTCGCGAGCGCGCCGAAGCCCGGTCGAGACGCCGTACGTCGGCGTCGGCGACGCCGCCAGCTCCTCGACCACGGCTCGCGCGCGGTCGATCGCCGTCAGTGCCTCTGCCTCCAGCCGGACGGCGGCACCCTCACGGGCGACCGCGACCACATCGGTGAACGAGACGGGTCCGACGCCGACGTCGACGTACGTGTGCTCCATGCGCCCATCCAACGCCCGTCGGCGTCCGTTCCACCAGCAGGTCGGCCCGACTGTTGTCTCGGATACGAGACAACGCATCTGTCGGCCTTGACACGAATGCGTTAGTGATGACTAACGTATTCGCATGGACGCGTTCAGTGCAGCAGCGGAGCCCAACCGGCGCCGCATCCTGCAGCTCCTCGCGTCCGAGCCCCGCACGGTGAGCGACATCGCTGCGGAGTTCCCCGTCACCCGGTCGGCGATCAGCCAGCACCTGCTGCTGCTGGCCGACGCGGGTCTCGTCGAGGCCGAGAAGGTCGGCCGTCAACGGATCTACCGCGTCGTCCCCACCGGCCTGCGCTCGCTGCAGGCCGAGATCGACCGGTTCTGGACCGACGAGCTCGACCGGCTCGTCGCCGATGCCCACGCTGAACAGCAAGAACTGAGGAGCAAGCCATGACCTACACCAAGACCGTCGACCCTGCCGGTCTCCCCCGACGAGGCGTTCGCCCTCGTCACCGAACCCGAGCGGCTCCGTCGCTGGATGACGGTGTCGGCGTACGTCGATCTCCGCGCCGGCGGCGACTTCCGCTGGACGGTCACGCCCGGTCACCACGTCGCGGGCACGATCCGCGAGGTCGAGCCCGGCCGCCGGGTCGTGTTCGGCTGGGGCTGGGAGGACGACGAGACGCTGCCCGCCGATGCTTCGACCGTCACGATCACCATCGAGCCGAGCGCCGAGGGCTCCCTGGTGACCCTCGAGCACGCCGACCTCCCCGAGGCTCTGCTCGCCGGCCACGCCGAGGGCTGGGACCACTTCCTCGAGCGGCTCGAGAGCGCTCGCCGCGACCGGCGACGCCGGTCAGGACCCCTGGGCCTGGGCGCCCCGAGAACCTCACCCCGATCGTCGCATCGGAGGCAGCCCTGGCCGTGATCCAGCCCATCCTTCGCAACCTCACGCCCGCAGACCAGCCGAAGCCGACGCCGTGCACCGACCTCAGCTGCCACCAGCTCGTCGAGCACCTCATGACCTCGCTGGTCCAGCTCGGCGGCATGGCAGGCGGCACGGTGACCAGGCCGGACGAGGGCGGCGCCGAGCACAAGGTGTCGGTGATGGCCGGTCAGGCGATCGAGGCCTGGCGGCGAGTCGACCTCGACGGCACCGTTCCCTATCCGGGTGGCGAGATGCCCGCGAGCTTCGCCGTCGGGATCCTCCCGGTCGAGCTCCTCCTGCACGGCTGGGACATCGCTCAGTCGACGGGGCAGTCCCTGCACGTGTCGGACGAGGTGGTGTCGTACATCGCCGAGCTGGCACAGGCCATCGTGCCGGGCGGACGCGGCACTTCCTTCGCTGACGAGGTCACGGTCGCCGACGACAGCTCAGCCATGGACAGGCTCGCCGCCTTCGCCGGCCGGGTGCCGATGGTCGCCGCCGAGGTCGCCCGATGAAGCCGCTCAAGGGTTCTCCCGAGGGCCTGACCCCCTTGCTCGCCGCCGAAGCCGCACTCGCCGCCGTCCAGCCGGTCCTGCGGCTGATCACCGCCGACGACGCCGACCGGCCGACGCCCTGCCCGGACCTCCCGGTCGGTCCGCTCGTCGACCACCTGGTCAGGTCGATGGTCGGGCTGGGCGCGATGGTGGGCGCCACCGTCACCGAGGCCGAGGGTTCGGCGGAGCACCGCGTGTCCGTCGCCGCCGAACAGGCGATCACCGCGTGGCGGGGTACCGACCTCGACTCGATGGTGGCGGGACCGGTCGGCGAGATGCCGGCGCGCGTCGCGGCCACCCTGCTCGGCGCCGAGATCATCCTCCACGGGTGGGACCTCGCGCAGGCCTTCGGCCGGACGCTCGACGTGTCCGACGACGTCGCCGCCTACCTCCACCGGCTGTCGGAGCCGATCCTGCCGACGGCGCGCGGTCGCTCCTTCGCCGACGAGGTCCCGGCTCCCGACGGCGCCGCTCCCCTCGACCGGTTCGCGGCCTTCGCCGGCCGGACTCCCATGAAGGTGATGAGCCGATGAAGATGCCGAAGGCCACCGACGCCGACAAGGAGCACTTCCGCTCGCTGGTGCCCGACGCACCCGGCGTCGAGGTCAAGCCGATGTTCGGTCAGCTCGGCGCGTTCGTGAACGGCAACATGTTCGCCGGCCTGTTCGCCCCGGCCGTCGGGGTCAAGCTCGACGACAGTGGACGCGCCGAGCTCGAGGCAGTCCCCGGCTCCGGGCCGTTCGGTCCCGCCGAGCGGCCGATGGGCGGCTACGTCGCGCTCCCCCCGGACCTGCCCGCTGACGAGGCCCGCGCCTGGGTGGAGCGGGCCTGCGCGCATGTCTCGACGTTCCCGCCCAAGCCCAAGAAGTAGCCCTTCGCCTGCCGCTCACTCCGACGTCGTCCCGATGTCGGACCCGAGCGGCAGGATGCCCATCACGCGCACCGCTCACCGACGAGCAAGGAGCACCCCCATGCCCACACGCGACGAAGCCTGGCCGGCCGGCACCCCCAGCTGGGTCGACCTGTCAGCCGATGACACCGACGCCGCCGCCGAGTTCTACGGCCAGCTGCTGGGCTGGACCGTCGAGCCGGCATCCGACGACGCCCAGGGCTACCGGATCGCCACCAAGGACGGCCGACCCGTGGCCGGCGTCGGCCCGAAGCCGATGCCTGAGATGCCGAGCAACTGGGCCACGTACATCGCCACCGACGATGCCGACGCCCGTTCGGCCGGATGGCAGTCGTGACCGGCGCCCAGGGCGAGGCGTTCGGCGTGATCGGCCTGTCCGAGGCACAAGGAGACATGCCCACGGCAAACTGACCGCATGGGTCAGGTCCCGTCCGCAACCCGGGCGCTGCGGGTGCTGAGATTCCTAGCCGCGCAGCCGGAGCCCGTTCCGCTGGAACGGGTGACGGCCGCAGTCGGGATCCCGCGCTCGTCGGCGTACCACCTCCTCACCGCGATGGTCGAGGAGGGCTTCGTCGTGCACCTCCCCGAGGATCGGAGGTACGGCGTGGGCGTGGCCGCGTTCGAGGTCGGCTCCGGTTACGCCCGCCAGGAGCCGTTGCAGCGGATCGCCCGCCGGCCGCTGGCCGCGCTCGTCGACCAGGTCGGCCAGTCCGCGCACCTCGCGGTGCTGCACGGTCGCGACGTGCTCTACGTCCTCGAGGAGCGGGCGCCCGGACGACCGTCGCTGGTGACCGACGTCGGCGTCCGGCTGCCGGCCCACCTCACCGCCAGCGGGCGCGCCATCCTCGCCCACCTGCCGGCGGCGCAGGTCCGCGCGCTCTACCCGGACCGGTCGGCCTTCGTCGACCGCACCAGCGTCGGCCCGCAGTCGCTCACCGCGCTGCGGTCCGTGCTCACCGACACCCGCCGCAGGGGCCACGCCCGCGAGGACGGCGAGGTCACGACCGGGCTGGCCAGCGTCGCCGCGCCGGTCCTCGACCACAACGACCACCCGGTAGCGGGGATCGCGGTCACCTTCCCCACCCACGAGGCCGACGTCGCCGTACTCGCTGCGGCGGTCGTGCGCACAGCGCAGCAGCTGGGCCGGCGGCTCGGCGGGCGCTGACAGCGCTACCAGATCTGGCGGGCGAATCCTCGGCGCCTGATGCGCGATCGCTCCGAGCGCGCTTACGGTGAGCATGCGACAGAGGGGCGCGTATTGGAGCCCGGGCCCCTGCTGCGGCCCAGTTTCCCCCTTGTCCTGGCGCTGCTTTCGCGATCAACCGGTCGCGGCGCTCAGGAAGCATCCCCCAGCCGCTGAGCGTCGCGTCCGGTGTCGACGACAGCGTCGGTCACAGACCGATCGTGTGATCGACAGCGAAGGGGGCACTGCTGAGGCATGGGCGCGCTCGACACCTACCGCCGCAAGCGGGACTTCCGGCGTACGCCGGAGCCGGCCGGTGGGGACGCGAACGGCGGGAACGGTGAGCGGCGCTTCGTCGTCCAGCGGCACCGGGCGAGCCAGCTGCACTACGACCTCAGGTTCGAGATCGACGGTGTCCTCGTGAGCTGGGCGGTCCCGAAGGGGCCGACCCTGGACCCGTCGGTCAAGCGGATGGCCGTGCACGTCGAGGACCACCCGATCGAGTACATCAACTTCGAGGGGGTCATCCCCGGCGGACAGTACGGCGGGGGCGACGTGATCGTGTGGGACACCGTCTCTCAGCTTTGCCTTGCCTTAAGTGTCCTACGCTCCATCCCCCTGCGCACAGCTCGCCATTCCACGTCGAACACCACCCGATAGAGTACCTCCACTTCGAGGGCATCATCCCCGTCCGGCCAGTACGGCGCCGGCGACGTCATCCTCTGCGGACACCGCACCTGGGAGCCGGCGAAGACCGACGACCCCGCGGCCGCCCTCGCGGAGGGCGAGCTCCACGCCGAGATGCACGGCGAGAAGCTCCACGGGCGGCTCGTGCTGGTCCGGCGCGACGACCGCGCCGGCGACAAGGAGCAGTGGCTGCTGCTGCACAAGAAGGACGAGCACGCCGTCGCCGGCTGGGACCCGGAGGAGCACCCGAAGTCGGTCCTGACCGGACGGACCAACGACGAGGTGAAGGCGGACCCGGACCGGTTGTGGCAGTCCGGCGCTCCGGCCGACGAGGCGGAGGTCTCTGTCCTGCCCGAGCCCGTCGACGACGAAGCGATCGCGGCGCTCGAGGACCTCGGCAAGCAGGGCACCTGGGAAGTCTTCGGCCGGCAGCTCAAGGTCACGAACCTCGACAAGGTGCTCTTCCCCGGCGACCCACCGGTGACCAAGCGCGAGCTGCTCGCGTACGTCGCGCGCATCGCGCCGCTCTCGCTCCCCTACCTGGAGGGGCGAGCGATCAACCTGCACCGCTATCCGGACGGCGCCGACACCAAGGGGTTCTGGCACAAGGAGCTGCCGAAGCACGCGCCCGACTGGCTCCCCCGTTGGGACAACCCCGAGGCGGATCGCGGTGAGACCACGACCTACCTCGTGGTCGACGAGCCCGCCGCGCTCCTCTGGGCGGCGAACTTCGGCGCCCTGGAATGGCACCCGTGGACCTCGCGCACGGCGGCGATGCACGAGCCGACGTACGCCATGATCGACCTCGATCCGGGCGAGCGCACCACGTGGGAGGAGCTGCTCGACCTGGCGCGCCTGCACCGGACGGCGCTCGACCACCTCGGGGTCACGGGACGGCCGAAGGTGACCGGCAAGCGTGGCATCCAGGTCTGGATCCCTGTCGCGGCCGGGCTACACCTTCGACGAGACCCGAGCCTGGACCGAGCGGCTCTCGAAGACGATCGGGAAGGTGCAGCCGGACCTGGTCAGCTGGAAGTGGGAGAAGAAGGACCGCGGCGGTCTGGCCCGCCTGGACTACACCCAGAACGCGATCAACAAGACGCTCGTCGCGCCGTACTCCACCCGGCCGGCGGCGGGCGCGCCCGTCTCGGTGCCGATCGGCTGGGACGAGCTCGACGACCCGACCTGCGGCCCGACCGGCTGGACCATCCGGACCGTCCTCGACCGGCTCGACGAGCGCGGCGACCCCTTCCGCGCGCTGCTCGACGTCGAGCAGGACCTGCCGGAGATCACCTGATCAGGCGATCGCAGCCGTGCCGAAAGCGACGTTGAACCGGTCGCACCAGATGACGACCGACTTCATGTTCCCGAGGTCGGCATCGCCGGGGATCTCATAGTTCTGGTCGCCGATGTTGCCCTTGAGAGATCCGAGCTTGACGTAGTCACCGTCGTCGTAGATGCCCCACGAGTCGCTGCACCCCTCGCAGTCACCGCCGCTCTGCTGGTCGGTGATCCAGACGTGGACATCGGGACCGTTGGAGGTCTCGAACCCCTCGAGTCGCAGGTAGCGGCTGCCGTCGTCGCGGAGGTAGATCACGGCCCGGCCGGACGTGCCGTGCTCCGCGTCGATGAAGTCCGCGGCGGCCAGCTCGACCCGCTTCGGGGCGTCGTCGGTCTCGGGATCGCTGGGCTGGTCGCTGGGGAAGGCGGTCTGGGAGAGGCCCTCGGACGCCGTACCGACCACCTCGCCGGTGTCGTCGGCCTCGTCGACCTTGTCGTCGATGAACAGCAGCCACGGCTGGAACAGGAGCAGGGCGACCACTGCGACCACGAGCAGGACACCGCCGACGCTCAGCCAAACTGCCTTCTTGCGGCTCATCGGCCATCTCTCCTCAGGTCAGCAACAGTGTGTCGAGCCGCCTGCGCACCACCAGGAGGCCGACCACTCCCATCACCAGAAGGTAGACGACCGACACCAACGAAGCGACCGAAACGGTGCCCGTCGTGAGCTCGCGGCACAGCACCACACCCCGGTAGAGCGGGGTGCACTCGACGATCCAGCGCACCGGCCCGGAGTAGCTGTCGACCGGGAAGAACGTCGCGGAGAAGAGGAACAACGGGAGCTGGAACAGCGTGATCTTGTCGAAGTCCTGGAAGTTGCGCATCCAGGTGGTCGCCGCCATGCAGACCGCACTGAACGCGAACCCGATCAGCAGCACGGCCGGAAGCGCGAGCACGGCCCACCACGACTCGATCAGACCCATCGCGAGCATGACCAGCAGGAACCCGGCAGCGTACGTCGACCCCGCGGAGCTGGCCCCACGCGATCTCCCCGCGGGCGATGTCGCCCGTCGACAGCGGCGTGGCGAGCATCTGGTCGTAGAGCTTGACGTACTTCAGCTTGAAGAAGACGTTGAACGTCGAGTCGAGCAGCGCCCCGTTGAAGGCCGACGCCGCCAGCATCCCCGGGGCCACGAAGGTGGCGTAGGAGACCTCCTTGCCGCCGATCTCGAACCCCTCGACGAGCGCGCCGACGCCGATGCCGATCGAGAGCAGGTAGAAGACCGGCTCGAGGAAGCCGGTGAGGAACAGCTTCCAGTGGGCCCGGTAGACGATGTAGTTGCGCGCCACCAGGAACCGCGTGGCCTCGGCCGCGGTCAGCGGCCGGACCTCGGTCGCGTCGGCAGCGGTACGGAGTGCGGCGCGCGGGGGGCGAGCTCATCGAGAGCATCCGCTTCGTCAGGCCGGACACGGACCAGCGCCAGCCCAGCAGCATCAGCACCACCAGGACGGCGACGTTGACGCCGGCGACCACCAGGTCACCTCGTCGAGCGCGAACATCCGGGAGAGGTTGACGCCGTGCCACAGCGGCGTCAGCCGCGCGAGCCACGAGCCGACGTCCCCGAGGTTGGACACCGGGAAGAACGCGCCGGAGAACAGGAACAGCGGGAACACGCCCAGCCGGAAGAGCACGCCGAACGCCTCCTCCGAGTTGTTCCGGGTGGTGAAGGCGTAGACCAGGGTCGCGAACGCCATGCCGCACAGGACCTGCGAGCCGAACGCCAGGAACGGTCCCCACCAGGACTCGTAGACACCGAACGGCGCCATCACCGCCGTGAAGATCCCGCAGGTCGACAGCGAGATGGAGCGCCACCGTCGCGAGGTGCGCCCCGCGACGTGACGCGGCTGCAGCGGCGTCGCCAGCATCGACTCGTAGATCCGCCGCCACTTGATCATGCCCATCACGGGGAACGTCGTCTCGGAGACGGCGGTCTGCATCGCGTGGGCGGCGATCAGGCCGGGCACCACGAAAGCGAGGTACGACGTCGCCCCCTCCAGCTGGTCGGGGTCGGCCTCGACGAACCCCCCGAGCAGCACGCCCATCGCCAGCACGTAGAGGAACGGCGAGAGGAACGACGAGGCGAGGACCCCGCGCCAGGTGCGGGACCAGAGGATCGCCCAGTAGTCGACCTGCCGGCAGCACGCCGTCGAGGAACGGCAGGTCCCGCGGCGCGGGGAGCGGGATGACCGCCATCAGTCGACCAGGGTCCGGCCGGTCAGGCGGAGGAAGACGTCCTCGAGCGTGGAGCGGCGTACCAAGGTGGCGATCGGCTCGCAGGCCGCGCTCGTGCGTCCGGACCAGCACCTCCTCGCCGTCGTCGGTGTAGACGAGCAGCCGGTCGGGCAGCACCTCGACCCGCTGACCGAGGTCGCCGCAGCACCTCGGCGTGCGCGGCGTGCTCGTCGACGCCGAACCGGAGCTCGGCGACCTCGCGGGTGGAGTGCTCCCGGATCAGGTCGCGCGGTGCACCCTCGGCGACGATGACGCCCTTGTCCATGATGACCAGCCGGTCGCACAGCTGCTCGGCCTCGTCCATGTAGTGCGTCGTGATGACGAGAGTCACGCCCGGCGTGCTTGAGCCGGAACAGCTGGTCCCACAGCAGGTGCCGCGCCTGCGGGTCGAGGCCGGTGGTCGGCTCGTCGAGCAGCAGCAGGTCGGGACGGTTGATGAGGCGACCGGGCGATCGTCAGCCGCCGCTTCATGCCGCCCGAGAGCTCGTCGACCTTCGACTTCGCCTTCTCGGTGAGCTTGGCGAACTCCAGCAGCTCGTCGGCCCGGTCGCGCACCACCTGCTTGGGCAGCCCGAAGTAGCGGCCGTAGATGTAGAGGTTGTCGAAGACGTTGAGCTCCAGGTCGAGGTTGTCCTCCTGCGGGCAGACGCCGAGCCGGCCGCGGATCGTCGGACCGTCGACCGCCGGGTCCATGCCGAGGATGCGCAGCTCGCCGCCGCTGACCGGCGACACCGCCGCGATCATCCGCATCGTCGAGGACTTGCCGGCGCCGTTTGGGCCGAGGAACCCGAACGCCTCTCCCTGGCGCACCTCGAGGTCGATGCCCTTGACGGCCTCGAAGGTGCCGCCCGAGCTCTGGCGGAACTCCTTCCGCAGGCCGCGGGCGACGATCATCGGCTCGGCCTGCTCGGGCTGCCGACATCGAGCTGTCCGCGGCACTGTCGGAGAGGGTGTCGCTCACCCGGCTGATCCTAGGGACCGGCAGGGACACCGGCCTCTCGAATATCGTGACCCGATGCCCCGATCCCTCGTGCTCGTCGAGGGCGACAGCGACCGGACCGCCCTCCTGACCCTCGCCGGTCTGCTGGACCACGACCTCACCGACGTCGACGTCGTGAGCATGGGCGGCATCACCAACCTCCGCCGCCACCTGGCCGCACTGGCCGACCTGGCCGACGACGGCCCGGTGGCGGTCCTCCACGACGCCGGCGAGACGGCGTACGTCGATCGCACGCTTGCCGCGTTCGACCGCGACGTCGCGCGGTTCGTCTGCGACGCGGACCTCGAGGACGAGCTGGTCCGCGCGCTCGGGATGCCGGCCGTCCTCGACGTGGTCGCGGGTGCGGGCGACCTCGACGCCTGGCACATCCTGCTCAACCAGCCCTTCCACCGGGCCCGCCCGCCGGAAGCCGTGCTGCGGCGCTTCTGGGGCACGACGAGCGGCCGCAAGGACAAGTACGCCGCACTCCTCACCGCCGCGCTCGAGCCGGGGCGGGTGCCGGCGCCGCTGGCCGGCGTGCTCGCTGCGGTCTCCTAGCCCCCGCGCCCGATCCGCGCGCGCCACCAGTCGAGGCACGCGTCGTCGGCGCCGTATGCCACCGTCATGGCCGCGCCGACCTCGGCCAGCAGGCCGGGCGGTCCGGTCATCGGCACCCTGGGCCCGGCGGGCCAGCGCCGCCCCGGCCGCCCGACGCCGCTCGTCCGCCGGCAGCGGCAGCGCGGCCAGCTGCCGGGCGCTGACCTTGACCGAGCCGGGCGTGAGGCCGGTGCCGACGTAGCGCGCGGCGGCGTGGGCGACCACCGGCGGCGACGAGCAGGACGGCGAGGACCCGCCAGAGGTCGGCGGGATCGCGGGGCACCACGGTCAGCACCGGCACCGACGGGAGCCACTCCCCGCGCTCGTCGACGACCGCCTCGATCACCCGGCCCTGCCCGGCGACGAGCACCTTCGGCACCAGCCGGCGCATCGGCCCACGCGCCGAGGCGGGTCCGGCGGCGGCAGCGCGGCGACGTCGACCACGGGCGCGTCGTACCGCTGGCGCGCGAAGCGGGTCGGTCTCCTCCCCCAGTCGCAGGCAGCGGGCTCGATCAGCCCGCTGGTCACCAGCGGCCCCGTGCCCGGTTCCGCCGGCGTCGCGGACGTGCGGGACCAGGCCGTAGTACTGGTCGCGGAAGTCGGCCGTGCACGACGCCAATGTCGCCGAGCGTGCCGGCGCCGAGTGGCGACACGTCGGCGACCGGGATGCCGAATGCGGGCGCCGCGAGCCGCCCCCAGTCGTCGGGGCCGGGTCCGCCGCTCGCGCCGATCCGGACGACGGGCACGCAGGCGAGGACGGTGGTGCCGCGGAAGACCGGGCGGTCGGACACCCAGAGCTCGGTCACGGCGCCGGCCTCGGCCGCCCGCGCCCGCACCGGACCGGCGTCGCGCGCCCCGAGGACGGAGAGCGGCTGGACCAGGGCCACCGTCCCTCCGGACACGACGAGGTCGAGCGCCTGGTGGAGGAAGGCCGCGCTGGTGTCGGTGTAGGCGGCGAGCCCGCCGCGCTGGCCCGCCGTACGTCGCTTCAGCTGGCCGAGGAACGGCGGATTCCCGATCACCGCGTCGAACTGCTGTCCGTCCCAGGCGGTGAGCCCGTCCGCGACCCGCACCCGGTCCTCGATCTCGTCCGCCGGGACCGACGGGTCCTCGGCCTGCAACCGGAGCCGGGCGATCCGGACCGCCTCGGCATCGAGGTCCGAGCCGTGCACCGCGCGCACGCCGACCCGACGGGCCGCGGCGACCAGGAAGTGCCCGGTACCGCACGCCGGGTCGAGCACCCGCGTCGTGCCGGCGGTCAGGGCTCGGTCGAGGATCCAGGCCACGAGGTCGGGCGGGGTGTAGAACGCGCCCCGTGCCCGCCGGTCGTCGGCCAGCTCGCCGACCAGCCGGTCCTCATAAGCAGTCGCGAGCGCCTCGGCCCGCTCCCGCTCGTCCACGGAGTGCAGGCTACGGCGTCCCAGTCCGAGGCTCGCTGCGCGCGACTTCCTCGACCAGCGGCGGCAACGTGTTATAGTCAGATTGACTACAACAAGGAGCGTCACCGTGACCGACCGCACCGGCCTGCTGACCGACCGCTACGAGCTCACGATGCTCGACTCCTGGGTGCGGGACGGTTCGGCGGACCACAGCGCGGTGTTCGAGGTGTTCGCGCGGCGACTGCCCGAGGGCCGGAGGTACGGCGTGCTCGCCGGGCTCGGGCGCCTCCTCCCCCTCATCGAGTCGTTCACGTTCGACCCCGACGAGGTCGCCTGGCTCCAGGAGCAGGGCGTGGTCGGCGAGGAGGGCGCGGCGTACCTCCGGGACTTCCGGTTCCGCGGCGACATCGACGCCTACCCCGAGGGCGACCTCTACTTCCCCGGCAGCCCGGTGCTGACCGTCCGCGGCACGCTCGGCGAGGGCATCGTCCTCGAGACGCTGGTCCTGAGCGTGCTCAACCACGACACCGCGATCGCGTCGGCGGCGGCCCGGATGGTCACCGCCGCGGGCGGGCGGCCGATCATCGAGATGGGCGGCCGTCGTACCCACGAGCAGGCCGCGATCGCCACCGCGCGTGCCGCCTACCTCGCCGGCTTCGCGTCGACCAGCAACCTGGCCGCCGGTCGGCGCTACGGCATCCCGACCGTCGGCACCGCGGCGCACGCGTTCACGCTCGCGCACGAGAGCGAGGAGGCGGCGTTCCGCAGCCAGGTCGAGGCGCAGGGTCCCGGCACGACGCTGCTGGTCGACACCTACGACATCGCCGAGGGCATCCGCACCGCGGTCCGGGTCGCCGGGCCTGCCCTCGGCGCGGTGCGGATCGACTCGGGCGACCTCGCCGACGAGGCGACGAAGGCGCGGGCGCTGCTCGACGAGCTCGGCGCGACGAACACCCGGATCGTCGCGACCAGCGACCTCGACGAGTTCGTGATCACCGCGCTCGCGGATGCGCCGATCGACGGGTACGGCGTCGGCACCCGCGTCGCCACCGGATCGGGACATCCCACCGCGAGCATGGTCTACAAGCTGGTCGCGGTCAGCGACGCGGCCGGCGGACCGCTCCGGGCGGTCTCGAAGAAGTCGAAGGACAAGGTGTCGGTCGGCGGCCACAAGACCGCCTGGCGTGAGTACGACGACGCCGGCCTGCTCGTGCGCGAGCGCTTCACCGTGCCCGGCGACCCTCGTCGCACCCACCGACGCCCGCACCGGGTGCAGGTCCCGGTGATGCGGCGCGGCTCCACCGTCCACGCACCCGGCACCGACGACATCCGGACCTTCACCGCAGGAGCGCTGGCGACCCTGCCGACCGAGGCACTCTCGGTCGCCGCCGGCGCGCCGTACCTCACCGTCACGCTCATCGAGGAGGAGAAGACATGAGCATTTCCGATGCTGGGCCGACCAAGGCCCTGATCGTGGTCGACGTGCAGAACGACTTCGTCGAGGGCGGCTCCCTCGGCGTCACCGGCGGCCGTGACGTCGCGACCCGGATCAGCGAGCACCTCGCGGCGCACGCGGACGACTACGCGGTGATCGCCGCGTCCCGCGACTGGCACCACGGCCACGGCACCAACAGCGGCCACTTCGCGGCGCCCGGCGAGGAGCCGGACTACGACACGACCTGGCCGGTCCACTGCGTGTCGGACGGGCCGGGCTCGGACTACGCACCCGAGCTGGTGACCGACGCGATCACCCATCACCTCCAGAAGGGCCAGGGCGTGCCGGCGTACTCGGCGTTCGAGGGCGTCACCGACGACGGCGCGACGCTCGCCGACGTGCTGCGGACCGCCGGCGTGACCGACGTCGAGATCACCGGGATCGCGACCGACTACTGCGTGCGGGCGACCGCGCTCGACGCGCGGCGGGAGGGCTTCGCCGTACGCGTGCTCGACGGCCTGCACGCCGGCGTCGCGCCCGAGACGAGCGCGGCGGCGGTCGCGGAGATGGCGGAGGCGGGTGTCCTCGTATGACCTCACGAGCGAGCACCCGCCGTTCGCGGTCGCCGTCGACCTCGCGATCTTCACCATCCGCGACGGCGCGCTGTCGGTGCTCCTGGTCGAGCGCGGCGAGGAGCCGTACGCCGGGCAGTGGGCCCTGCCCGGCGGCTTCGTCGAGCCGGACGAGGACGCCGAGCAGGCGGCCTGGCGTGAGCTGCACGAGGAGACCGGCTGAAGTCGTCGGCGAAGTTCTCGGGCCATCTCGAGCAGCTCCGCACCTACTCCGCCCCCGACCGGGACCCGCGGATGCGCGTCGTCTCCGTCGCGCACGTCGCGCTCGCGCCCGACCTCCCCGAACCCGACTGCCGGCACCGACGCCGCCGACGCGCGCTGGTGGGTCGTCGACGACCTGCTCTCGCCGACCGGGGCGGCGGCCGAGGAGGCGCCGGAGCTGGCCTTCGACCACCGGCAGATCCTGATCGACGCCCGGGAGCGGGTGCGGGCCAAGCTCGAGTACACGACCCTCGCCACCGAGTTCGTCGCCGAGCCGTTCACCCTCCCCGAGCTGCGCCGCGTCTACACCGCCGTGTGGGGCACCCCGCCCGACCTCGGCAACTTCCGACGCAAGGTGCTCGGCACCGACGGGTTCGTGATCCCCACCGACGCCCACGGCTCCCCCACCGGCGCGGGTGGGCGCCGGGCGCTGCTCTACCGACGTGGCCCGGCGACCGTCGTACAACCGCCGATGGTGCGGGGCTGACCGCCGAGTCCGCCCAGATCCACGCCGAGACCGCCGGACTCGGTGGGGATCTGGCGCGATTCGCGCTCGTATCGGCGACCGACGAGGGCGACCTCGGCGACGCTTCGACCGCGAGCGCTGAACAGCGTCCAGCACAGCCCGGCCAGCCCGATCGCGATCGGGAGCACCACCGGCAGCCCGGTCAGGACGACCAGGCCCACGGACGCGATGAACGACACGACCGCCGCAGCGCGCGGCCAGCCTCCGGGCAGCAGTCGTACGGCGGCCGCCGTACCGACCACGTAGACCAGCGCGAACGTGCCCCGTCGTGAAGAGCAGAGTGGCGTCGGTCGGCTGGTCGAGCACGGCCACGCCGACGAGCACCGCCAGGCCCAGCCCGGCGACGACCGAGCAGGGCGTGCCGCGGCGTCGCCCGGCCGTCGCCGATGTCGGAACCCAGCCAGCGCGGCATCGCGCCGCTGATCGCGAGCGAGGCGCCCAGCCGGGACGCGCCGGCGAAGTAGGAGTTGATGGCGCCGATGGTGAGCAGCACCGCGATGATCGTCGTCAGCGGCCGCGCCCAGTCGCCGAACGCGCCGGCCAGCAGGTCGGCCAGCGGCGCCCGGCCGCCGCCGGTGCCGAGCACGGCGACGGTCACGAACGCGATGCCGAGGTAGAGCACGGTCACCACGACCCAGGGTGATCCCGGTGGCGCGGACGATGTCGCGCTCCGGGTGGCGGTACTCCGCCGACAGGGAGCTCACGATCTCCCAACCCGGCGAACGCCCACACCAGCAGCGCGGCAGCCGACGCCGACGCCCGACCAGCCGTGGGTCAGGAACGGCGTCAGGTTGTCGGTGTCGACCCGCGGCAGCGACGCCAGGATGACGACGAGCAGGAGGGTCGCGATGACGACTGCGATGCCGAGCTGGACGCCGGCCGAGACCTGGATGCCCGAGCCAGTTCATGATGGTGACCACGACGATGATCGCCGCCGGTCACGCCGATCTCCGTCGTCCGCCCACCACCCGCCGCGTCCGCGACGTACGACGCCCCGAACCCCGCCGCCACGGGCGCGCCGATCGGGATCGCGAGGAAGAACGCCCACCCGACCATCGTCGGGACCCGGTGCCGAAAGCGAGCCGTGCGTACGTCGCCACGCCCCCGCCGTCCGGGTGGCGCGCACCGAGCGCCGCGAACGTCGCCGCCAGCGGCACCGAGACCGCGATCAGCGCCGCCCACGCCACCATCGACGCGGGTCCCGCGGCCTCGACGGCGAGCGCCGGGAGCGTCACCACACCGACGCCGAGCACCGCGGCGAGCGTCAGCGCAGTGCCCTGGATGACCGAGAGCGACCCACCTTTGGGGTCGGCACTCACGCCAGCGCCTCCGCGCGCAGCCGCACGTCGGCCGGGACGTGAGTGTGCGAGTCGGGCGAGCTGACCGGCGGCAGCGCGACCCGCCGCAGCGGGATGTGGCCGCCCCAGACGCCCGCAGCGATGTCGTCGTCCTCGTCGTCGGGACCGCCGGCGCGCTCCTTCATCGACGCCTCCCGCAGCGGGAGGGCGAGTACGGCGGTCGCGGCCAGCTCCTTGCGCGTCGGCGCCCGCAGCGTGGCGGCCCGTCCCGGGATCATGTGGTCGACGATCAGGTCGAGCGCCCGAGCCCGCTCGGCAGGATCGTCGACGGCCCGGGCCCGACCGATGATCACCGCGCACCGGTAGTTCATGGAGTGCTCCATCCCGCTCCGCGCCGCGACCAGGCCGTCGAGCTCGGTGATGGTCACGCACACGTCGGTGGCGAGCGCGGGGCGCAGCCAGCCGGCGCCGGTCGAGCCGTGCAGGTAGAGGGTGCCGTCGGCGTCGGGGCCGTCCGGGTCGACCGCGAACGCCATCGGCAGCACGACCGGGTGGGTCACGCCGTCGCGGGTCACCACGGCTCCGAAGTGGGCGATCAGGGCGTCGCCGAGCAGCGCCAGCATCCGGCCGCGCTCGGCGACGGCGCGGTGCGTCTCCCGGGTCGCGGTGGTCCTGATGGTGGGCGAGAGCGTCGACATGGGACTAGCCTGTCGAACTATTGGCCCGTAGTCACGGGCCACTTTTCGCAACGGCTCTTTGCCAGGACAGAGTCGCTCGCCCCGGGACTCGAGCTCGCCGCCGCGACGCGCCCGAAGCGCCGAGCCGAAGCAGGCCATGATGACCAGGACCCTCCCCGTGCGGCTCGATCGCGACCGGCCCGAGCCCCTCGGCGTACAGCTCTCGACCCAGGTCCGCGACCTCGTCGTCGCCGGCACGCTCGCGCCCGGCGACCGGCTGCCGAGCACCCGCGCGCTCGCCACCGAGCTCGGGGTGGCCCGTTCGGTCACCGAGCAGGCCTACGACCAGCTGCTCGCGGAGGGCTGGCTCACCGCCCGGCAGGGTGCCGGCACTTTCGTGGCCTCCGGCGGCGCTCCCCAGGCGGCGGCCCGGCCGCGGCTCCAGCGTCCCGCCACCCAGGACCTGATCAGCCTCGACCTCGGCTCGCCCTGGATCGACCCCCGGCACGCCGCCGGCTGGCGGCGGGCCTGGCGCGAGGTGTCGGTCGCGACGCCGCCGGCGGGCTACCCCGACTCGCGCGGCATCCCCGAGCTCCGGGTCGCGATCGCCGAGCGGCTGGCCCGGACCCGCGGGCTGGTCGTCGACCCCGACGAGGTGCTGCTCACCTCCGGCACGACCGACGGCCTCCGGCAGCTGCTCCCCCACCTGCCGGCCGGGCCGATCGGCGTGGACGACCCCGGCTACCGGGCGGCGGTCGAGTGTGTCCGCGTCGCCGGCCGCGAGGTCGTCGACCTGCGGCCGACCGGACAGATCCCGATGGCCCGCCTGGCGGCCGCCTACGTCACCCCGGCGCACCAGCACCCGCTCGGCTACGTCATGCCTGCGGCCGACCGGCTGGCGCTCCTCGCCGCGGCGCACGAGCACGACGCGTTCATCGTGGAGGACGACTACGACTCCGAGTTCCGGTACGACGTCGCGCCGATCCCTGCACTCGCCTCCCTCGACCGGACCCGCGTCGCCTACCTCGGCACCGCCTCCAAGTCGGTCGGGCCCGGCCTGCGGGTCGGGTGGATGGTGCCGCCACCGGGTCTGCTCACGCGCCCTCCTCGAGCATCGCGAGCACACCTACGACATGCCGTCCTGGCCGGCCCAGCGGGCGCTGCTCGCCCTGCTGCGTGAGGGCTGGGTCGACAAGGTGGTGCGCACCGCGCGCCGGGTGTACGCCGACCGCGCCCCTCGGGTCGCCGAAGCCCTCGCGCCGCACGCGAGACCGGCCGGCCCCGCAGCCGGCATGTACTCGACCTGGTTGCTGCCCGCCCCCGCCGTACGCCTCGCCGTGGCGGCCGCGCGCGACGCCGGCTTCGAGGTCGCGCCCATCTCCAACTACTGCCGGTCCGCCCGGCTGAGCGGGCTCGTGGTCGGGTTCGGCGGGGTCACCGACGCAGAGCTCGACCGGGTCCTGGCAGCCATCTCGGACGCCCTCTCCGCGAATCCGGAGAGAGCCGAGCCGAAACCGGCGGTCTCGGTTCGGATGTCTCCGGATTCGCGGGATATTCAACCGGACGGTTGACAACGATCTCCGTCGAGTGCTGTACTCAACCGCATGGTTGAACACGAGGACCGGCTGTCACGGGTCTTCTCCGCGCTCGCCGACCCGACCCGCCGCGACATGGTCGCCCGGCTCGCGGCCGGGGACGCGACGGTGAGCGAGCTGGCGGCGCCGTACGACGTCTCGCTGCAGGCGGTCTCCAAGCACATCCAGGTGCTGGAGGAGGCCGGCCTGGTGAGCCGAAGCCGGGACGCCCAGCGCCGCCCGGTGCACCTGGACGCGGAGGTCTTCGACCTGATGACGAAATGGATCGAGCGGTACCGCCAGCAGGCGGAGGAGCGCTACCAACGACTCGACGCGCTCCTCGACCGGCTCCAGGGCCGGGCGAGCAAGCACAGCACCGACACCCAACCCAACGAAGGAGCAGCAGGATGAACACCCAGACCCAGCCCGAGGCCGTCATCGAGGCCGACCCCGAGATCCCCGTGGTGCGGATCTTCCGCGAGTTCGACGCTCCCGCCGGAGCTCGTCTACCGCGCGCACGTCGACCCCGAGCTCGTCAAGCAGTGGATGGGCCCGCGGTCGATCGACATGGACATCGACGACCTGGGACATGCGCACCGGCGGCGAGTACCGCTACACCGCGCTCCGGGACGGCGAGGAGATCGCCCACTTCTACGGCTCGGTGCACCGGGTGTGGGAGAACGAGAAGATCATGCAGACGTTCGGCTTCGACGAGATGCCCGAGGCGGTCGCCTCGAGACCCTGTCCTCCATCGACCTCGGCAACGGCCGCACCCGGCTCGAGATCACGTCGGTGGTGGAGTCGATGGAGGCCCAGGCCGGGATGATGGCCAGCGGCATGGAGGTCGGCATCAACGAGGGCTACGCCGCCCTCGACGCCCTGCTCGCCGGGATGGACGCATGATCCCCTCCGAGCCCGCCGAGGAGCACCGCACCATCGCGGGGACCTTCTCCGACCGGGCGCGCGGCGTCACCGGCGACGGGTGGGACGCGCAGAGCCCGGTGGCGGACTGGCGGGCCCGCGACGTCGTACGCCACCTCGTGGAGTGGTTCCCGGGGTTCCTCGCCGGTGGCTCCGACATCAAGCTGACGCCGGGACCGTCGGTCGACGACGATCCTGCCGCCGCGTGGGAGCACCACGCCGCCGCCGTGCAGGAGGTCCTCGACGACCCGGCCTCCGCCGACGTCACCTTCGCCCATCCGCACCTGCCCGAGATGCCGCTCCCCCAGGCGATCTCGCGGTTCTACACGAACGACGTCTTCATGCACACCTGGGACCTCGCCCGGGCGACCGGACAGGACGACCGGCTCGACGAGGAGCAGTGCCGGCAGCTGTTCGAGGGCATGGAGCCGATGGACGAGGTGCTGCGCCAGAGCGGGCAGTACGGCGCCAAGGTCCCCGTGCCCGACGACGCCGACTGGCAGACCAAGATGCTCGGCTTCATCGGGCGCGACCCGGAGTGGACGCCTCAGGGCTGAGTGATGCCGGGCACCGGCTGGTTGAGGAACCAGCGATGCCCGAACGGGTCGCGGAACACCGCGACCCGGCCGGCCGGCGGGCTGTCCTCCGGCCCGCGGTCGAGGACGGTGCCGGCCGCGGTCACGGCCGCACACAGCCGGTCGACGTCCGGCACGGTGACGTGCAGGGACACCGCCGACCCGCGATCCGCCAGCGGCGGCTCGACTCCCAGTCGGGATAGGGGTCGGCCATCATCCACCGCGCCCCGTCGATGGCGAGCTCGACGTGCCCGACCTTCCCGTCCGGCATCACGATCGGCTCGTAGACGACCTCCGCGCCGAGGACGTCGACGTACCACTCGATCGCGGCTCGGGCGTCCGGCACGCAGAGGTACGGCGTCAGCTCGCTGGTCATGGCTCCATCGTGCCCCACGTCAGGTCAGCGGTCGCGCGAACCAGATGGTGCGGTGGCTCCAGTCCCCCGCACCGCTGCGGGTTCCGGAGCACACGATGATCGCGACCTGGGGCGGGCCGTCGTCCCGGTAGTACGGCGGGTAGCCCTCGCTCGCGACCACCTCGACCCGCCGGCTGACCTGGTAGCAGAGGCGGGCGCCGTTGCTGCCCTGCAGCACGATCCGGCCACCCTTGTGAAGCCGGTCGAGCAGCGCGTTGCCGAGCGCCGACCCGTCCGGCCAGGTGTGGGTGTTGAGCAGCACGTTGCCCCGCCGGTCGCCGGGCCGGATCCCGCCGACGTCCCATGCGAAGTCGAGCTTGTTGCTGATCGGCAGGACCCCGGCCACGCCCTGACTGTCGCGGGCGACCCCGACCACCTCGGCACGTTCGACGACGCCCGCGATCGCGATCCGGTGGGGCGTGAACGGCTTGGGCGCGGCCCGGTCGCACGGACCCTGCTCGGCCTCCATGGTCGGTGCCGACCCGGTCGCGGTCGACGCCACCGCCGCCGGGGCGGCGTCCGTCCGCGGATCGCGGTCGTCGAAGCGTTGCAACCACCAGGCGAGACCGCACGCCACCAGCACGACCGCGGCCGTCGCGGCCGCGATCCAGGCTGAGCGACGGTTCATGGCGCCTCGGGTTCCGGTCGGGGCTCCATTGTGAGCCACTGTCGGCGACCAGTCCTACGCTCCAGCCATGGCGTACGACGAAGCGTTGGCCGACCGGATCCGCGAGCTGATCAGCGGCGAGCCACTGCTCACCGAGCAGAAGATGTTCGGCGGACTCGGGTTCATGGTCGGCGGCAACATGGCGGTCGCCGCGAGCAGCAAGGGCGGCATCCTGGTCCGGGTCGACCCCGAGGAGGGTGAACGACTCATCGCCACGACAGCGGCACACCCGATGGAGATGCGCGGGCGCGAGATGTCCGGCTGGCTCCGGGTCGACGGCGCCGACCTCGCCTCCGATGACGCGCTCGACGAGTGGGTGCGCCGCGGTGCGGCGTACGCCGGGTCGCTGCCGGCGAAGTAGCGGCCGCTCAGCGCACGAAGATGCAGAACGGGTGGCCTGAGGGGTCGGCCAACACGTAGAGCGGCTCGTCCTCGTCGTCGGAGCGGTCCAGGCGCACCTTCGCGCCCAGCAGCTCCGCGCGCGCCTTGTTCCACTCCAGCTCCTCGCGGTCGGCCACGGTCATGTCGATGTGCATCTGCATCGGCACGTCGTGGTCGGGCCAGGTCGTGGGCTCGAGCCGCTCGACCTGCTGGAAGGCGAGCAGGCGATGGCCGTTGGCGGCCACGAGGACCAGCCAGTCGGCATCGTCGGGCGATCCGTCGCTCGGCGGCTCGTCCCCCTTGCGGTACTGCGCGCCGAGCAGCTCCCGGTAGAACTCGGCGAGGCCCCGGCAGTCGGTGGTGTCGATGGCGGTCTGGAGGAGGTGCGGATACTCCATGTCCTTTACCGTCTTCCGTGTCGGTGGCGTGCGCAAGGATGTTCTGGTGCCGAAGTACCCCGATCCGCTGAGTGGATTCAGCGAGCCGACCCAGACCTGGTTCCGGGCCGCGTTCGCGGAGCCGACGCCGGCGCAGGCGGGCGCGTGGGCCTCGATCGCGAGTGGCCACCACACTCTGGTGGTCGCGCCCACCGGCTCGGGCAAGACGCTGAGCGCGTTCCTGGCTTCGATCGACCGGCTGCTGACCACCCCGACACCCGAGGACAAGACCAAGCGCACCCGGGTGCTCTACGTCTCCCCACTCAAGGCGCTGGCCGTCGACGTCGAGCGCAACCTGCGGGCGCCGCTGGCCGGGATCCGGCACACGGCGGAGCGGCTGGCGCCGGGTCGCGAGCGGCCTGCCCGACGTGCGGGTCGGCATCCGCTCGGGCGACACACCGGCCAACGAGCGCCGTACTCTCACGACCCGACCACCGGACGTCCTGATCACGACCCCCGAGTCGCTGTTCCTCATGCTGACCAGCCGGGCCCGCGAGTCGCTCCAGGGCGTCGAGACGGTCATCGTCGACGAGGTGCACGCGGTGGCCGGCACGAAACGTGGCGCCCACCTCGCGGTGACCCTCGAGCGGCTCGACGCGCTGCTCGCGAAGCCGGCCCAGCGGATCGGGCTGTCCGCGACCGTCCGCCCGACCGACGAGGTGGCCCGGTTCCTCGGCGGTCACGCCCCGGTCGAGATCGTCGCCCCGCCGGCGCACAAGTCCTGGGACCTGCAGGTCGTCGTCCCCGTCGAGGACATGACCGAGCCCGATGCCGGCCGCCGCGAGGTGGAGGAGTACGACGACCTCGGCGAATCGGTCGAGCGGCGCAAGGCCAGCATCTGGCCCCACGTCGAGGAGCGGGTGGCGGAGCTGATCGGCCAGCACCGGTCGACGATCGTGTTCACCAACTCCCGGCGCACCGCCGAGCGGCTGACCGCGCGGCTCAACGAGATCGCGACCGGCGAGAGCGCCGACGGCGTCATCCCGCCCGCACAGGTGATGGCCCAGTCCGGTGCGTCGGCGGGATCCGCACAGCTGCTCGCCAAGGCCCACCACGGCTCGGTCTCCAAGGAGCAGCGCGCCCAGATCGAGGACGACCTCAAGGCCGGCCGGCTGCCCGCCGTCGTCGCCACCAGCAGCCTCGAGCTCGGCATCGACATGGGTGCCGTCGACCAGGTGCTGCAGATCTCCTCGCCACCGAGCGTCGCCAGCGCGCTGCAGCGGGTCGGCCGGGCCGGCCACCAGGTCGGCGAGACGTCCAAGGGCGTGTTCTTCCCCCAGCACCGGGGTGACCTGGCGCCGGCGGCGGTCTCGGTCGCCCGGATGCGCACCGGCGGCATCGAGGCGCTGCGCATCCCCGCCAACCCGCTCGACGTGCTCGCCCAGCACATCGTGGCCGCGACCGCCCTCGACGAGTGGGACGTCGACGAGCTGTTCGACACGGTGCGCCGCTCGGCGCCGTACTCCCACCTCCCGCGGTCCGCCTACGACGCCGTCCTCGACCTGCTGGCCGGCCGCTACCCGAGCGACGAGTTCGCCGAGCTCCGGCCGCGCATCACCTGGGACCGGGTCACCGGTCGGATCGCCGGTCGCCCGGGCGCACAGCGGCTGGCCGTCACCAGCGGCGGCACCATCCCCGACCGCGGCCTCTACGGCGTCTTCCTCGTCGGTGAGGGCACCGGCCGTCGCGTGGGCGAGCTCGACGAGGAGATGGTCTACGAGAGCCGGGTCGGCGACGTGTTCGCCCTCGGCGCCACCAGCTGGCGGATCGAGGACATCACCCACGACCGGGTGCTCGTCTCGCCCGCTCCCGGTGTCCCCGGCCGGCTGCCGTTCTGGAAGGGCGACACCCTCGGTCGGCCGGCGGAGCTCGGCGCCGCCGTCGGCGCGTTCACGCGTGAGCTCGCCGCGATGCCCGACGACGAGGCCACGGCCCGGGTCACCGCCGACGGGCTCGACGCCAATGCCGCGGCCAACCTGATCGGCTACGTCCGCGAGCAGGTCGAAGCGACCCGCCTGGTCCCGAGCGACACCACCCTGCTCGTCGAGCGGTTCCGCGACGAGCTCGGCGACTGGCGGCTGGTGCTCCACTCCCCCTACGGCACCGCCGTCCACGCACCATGGGCGCTGGCGATCAATGCCCGGCTCCGCGAGCGCTACGGCCTCGGCAGCCAGGGCAGCCAGGCGATCGCTTCCGACGACGGCATCGTGATCCGGATCCCCGACACCGATGCCGAACCACCCGGCGCCGATCTGGTGGTCTTCGAGCCCGACGAGATCGACGAGATCGTCACCCGCGAGGTCGGCGGATCCGCACTGTTCGCCAGCCGGTTCCGCGAGTGCGCCGGCCGCGCGCTGCTGCTGCCACGCCGCGACCCGGGCCGGCGCAGCCCGCTGTGGCAGCAGCGGCAGCGCGCCGCGGCGCTGCTCGAGGTGGCCGCCCGCTATCCGTCGTTCCCGATCGTGCTCGAGACCGTCCGCGAGGTGCTCAACGACGTCTACGACCTGCCGAGCCTGACCGCCCTGCTCACCCGGGTGCAGCGGCGCGAGGTCACGGTCACCGACATCGAGACGAGCGCGCCGTCGCCGTACGCCCGGACGCTGCTGTTCGGCTACGTCGCCCAGTTCGTCTACGAGGGCGACTCCCCCATCGCCGAGCGCCGCGCCGCCGCGCTCACCCTCGACCAGGGCCTGCTCGCCGAGCTGCTCGGCCGGGCGGAGCTGCGCGAGCTGCTCGACCCCGACGTGCTCGCCGAGGTCGAGGCCGAGCTGCAGCGGGTCGCCCCCGACCGGCGAGCCCGCAACGCCGAGGGCATGGTCGATCTGCTGCGCCTCCTCGGCCCCCTCACGATCGACGAAGCCATCGCCCGCGCGGAGCCGGACTCCCCGGTGGCCGACTGGCTCGCCGACCTCGCGGCGACGCGACGCGTGGTCCAGGTCCGGATGGCGTACGGCGACGCGTGGGCCATCGTCGAGGACGTCGCCCGACTGCGCGACGGACTCGGTGTGCCGGTCCCGCCCGGCACGCCGGCCACGTTCACGGAGCCGGTCGAGGATCCGCTGGCCGACCTGGTGGCGCGTTATGCCCGCACTCACGGGCCGTTCACCGATCAGCAGGTTGCCGAGCGGCTCGGCCTCGGGGCGGCCGTGGTCCGGCACACGCTCCGGCGGCTGGAGGCGCAGGGCCGGGTGCTGACCGGCGAGTTCCGGCCGACCGGTGTCGGCGACGAGTGGTGCGACGCTGAGGTCCTGCGTCGCCTCCGGAGGCGGTCGCTGGCCAAGCTGCGTCACGAGATCGAACCGGTCGAGCCGGTTGCGCTCGCCCGGTTCTCGGCGGCGTGGCAGCAGGTGTTGCCGACAGGTCGCGGCCTACGCGGCACCGACGGCCTGCTCCGCGCGATCGAGCAGCTGGCCGGCGCCCCGGTGCCCGCGTCCGCGCTCGAGCCGCTGGTGCTGGCATCGCGGGTGCGCGACTACGAGCCCGCCTACCTCGACGAGCTGACCGCCGCCGGCGAGGTCGTCTGGGCCGGTCACGGTGCCCTGCCCGGGAGCGACGGCTGGGTGTCGCTCCACCTCGCCGACCAGGCCTCGCTCACCCTGCCCGACCCCCAGCACGACATCGACGACGAGCTCCAGCGCCAGGTGCTGACCGCGCTCGCGCCCGGGGGCGCGTGGTTCTTCCGTCAGCTCAGCGACTACTCGTTCGGCAGCCTGGACGACGGCAAGCTCAGCGCCGCGCTCTGGGCGCTGGTGTGGTCCGGTCGGGTCAGCAACGACACCCTCGCCCCGATCCGCTCGCTCACCCGCTCCGGCCGCCCGGCACACCGCAGCCGCCAGGCGGCTCCCCGACCCGGCCGGGTCGCCCGCTCCGGCCCGCCCGAGACCGCCGGCCGGTGGGCGCTCCTCCCCGCGATCGACACCGACCCCACCCGCCGCGCCCATGCGACGGCTGAGCGGCTGCTCGACCGGCACGGCGTCGTCACCCGTGGGTCGGTCGTCAGCGAACGGGTCCCGGGCGGCTTCGCCGCGGTCTACCGCGTGCTGTCTGCGTTCGAGGACTCCGGCCGCTGCCGGAGGGGCTACTTCGTGGAGGGCCTCGGTGCCGCCCAGTTCGGCACCGCCGGGTCCATCGACCGGCTGCGCACCTTCTCGCCTCTCGTCTCCGAGCACGACAAGCCGGTCGCCATCGCGCTGGCGGCCACCGACCCCGCCAACCCCTACGGCGCCGCGCTCCCCTGGCCGGCAGCCGCCGACCCGGAGACCGGGCACCGGCCGGGCCGCAAGGCGGGTGCGATCGTCGTACTCGTGGACGGGGCGCTGGCGCTCTACGTCGAACGCGGCGGCCGCACCCTGCTCACCTGGAGCGACGAGCCCGAGCTGCTCGGGCCCGCTGCCGAGGCACTCTCGACCGCGGTCCGCCGCGGCACGCTCGGCCGGCTGACCGTCGAGAAGGCCGACGGCGCTCCGCTGCTCGGCTCCGGGCCGAGCGCACTCCGGGCAGCGCTCGACGCCGCGGGCTTCATCGCCACCCCGCGCGGGCTGCGGATCCGGGGCTGAGCAGCGATGCCCGAGGGCGACGCCGTCTACCTCACCGCGCGCCGGCTCGACCGCGGCCTCGCGGGGCGCGTGCTCACGGCGACCGACTTCCGCTGGCCCTCGCTGGCGACCGTCGACCTCTCGGGAGCGAAGGTGCTCGAGACCGCCACGCACGGCAAGCACCTGCTCACGCGGCTCGACCACGACGGGCAGCCGCTCACCCTCCACACCCACCTCAAGATGGAGGGCGTCTGGCGGGTGTACGACGGGGGCCGGCGCTGGTCGCGCCCCGCCCACGAGGCGCGGGTCGTGCTGCGCACCGATGGTCGGGAGGCGGTCGGGTTCGCGCTCGGTCTGGTCGAGCTGGTGCCGACCGCCGACGAGACGAACGTCGTCGGCCATCTCGGTCCCGACCTGATGGCTGAGGAGTTCGACGAGGAGGAGTCGCTGCGCCGCCTCCTTGCCGATCCCGACCGCCCCCTCGGCGAGGCGCTCCTCGACCAGACCGTCGTCGCCGGCATCGGGACCATCTACCTCGCCGAGATCTGCTTTCTCCAGGGCGTCCACCCGCTCGGCCCGGTCAGCGCCGTGCGCGACCCCGCCCGCCTCCTGCGGCGGGCGCGACAGCTGCTCAAGAACGGCGTCTACTACGGCCGTCCCACAACCGCAGGAGAGCGGAAGGGCACGGTGTGGGTCTACCGGCGTCAGCGCCAGCCGTGTCAGCGATGTGGGACGACCATCCGGGCCGGGGAGGTCGGGGCCGAGGGCCAACAGCGGACGACGTACTGGTGCCCTTCGTGCCAGCCTGAGAGTTCGCTGTGACCCCGCTCGCACCGGGAACGGGCACGACCCACCGATCGCGTTGAATTGGACGTGCACCACCACTACAACGGACTGAAAACCGCCGTCCTGTTCGCCGCCATCATCGGCCTGCTGCTGGCCGTCGGCGGCATCATCTCGGCGGCCACCGGCAACGCCATCTTCATCTGGGTCTTCGCGCTGATCGGCGTCGGAACCACGGCCTACGGCTACTGGAACTCCGACAAGCTCGCGATCCGCGCGATGCACGCCTCCCCCGTCACCGAGCAGCAGCAGCCCGAGATGTACCGGATCGTGCGCGAGCTCTCGGACGCGGCCGGCAAGCCGATGCCCCGGCTCTACGTGTCACCGACCGCCGCGCCCAACGCGTTCGCGACCGGCCGCAACCCGGAGCACGCCGCGGTGTGCTGCACCGAGGGCATCCTCCAGCTGCTCGACGAGCGTGAGCTGCGGGGCGTCCTGGGGCACGAGCTGATGCACGTCTACAACCGCGACATCCTCACGTCGTCGGTCGCGGCCGCGGTCGCCGGCGTGATCAGCGCCGTCGGCCAGTTCCTGGCGTTCACGTCGATCTTCGGCGGCGGCAGCGACGAGGAGCGACCCAACCCGCTGGCGATGATCGCGATGGCGCTGCTCGCGCCGTTCGCGGCGATGGTCATCCAGCTCGCGATCAGCCGGACCCGGGAGTACGACGCCGACGAGGACGGCGCCCGGCTCACTGGTGACCCGCTCGCGCTCGCCTCCGCGCTGCGCAAGCTCGAGCTCGGCACCCAGCGGGCGCCGCTCCCGCCGACCCGCGAGCTGCAGAACGCCAGCCACCTGATGATCGCGAGCCCGTTCCGCGCCCAGGACCTGTCGCGCCTGTTCGCCACCCACCCGCCGATGGCGGACCGGATCGCGCGACTCGAGGCCGCGGCGCTACAGCAGCGCTGACGGTCGTCGAGTAGCCCGAGCGCTCTGCGTTCGAGCGCTCGCCAGCTAGCGCACCTCGCGCTCGACCAGCACGGCTGGTCGGCAGACCGCAGCGATCGCCGCTGGTCGAGGTGTCGACGCAGCGACCCTCGAACCAGAGCTCAGGCGGCGGACGCCACGACCTGATCGGGCTGCGGCAGCGATCCGATCGGCGTCGGAGCGACCGCGCGCTCCTCGACCGCGACCGCGTCGGCGACGTGGCGCAGCACCTGGGACAGCGGCACCTCGAGCGCGTCGCACAGCGACGCGAGCAGCTCGGAGGAGGCTTCCTTCTGGCCGCGCTCGATCTCGGAGATGTAGCCGAGGCTGACGCGGGCGACGCCGGAAACCTCACGCAGGGTCAGGCCGAGCTCGGAGCGGCGCTCGCGCAGTACGTCACCGAGCATCCGACGAAATAGCGCCATGCCGATCTCCTTCCGCATCCGTCCTGAACCGATCTGTGGGCCCAACGCTACCCGAGGCCCGGATGTTCCGGTCCACGACCGGCCGGGATCACGTCGGCACGCCGATCATCCCGGCCAGCGCCGACAGTGCCTCGTCGACCGTGGCGGCCTGGATGTCGCTCCGTCCGCCGGCGAGCGCGAGCCGCAGCACCCGGGTCCCGTCCGGCCCCGCCAGACCGACGAAGACGGTGCCGACCGGCTGCCCCTCCTGGGTGTCGGGTCCGGCGACGCCGGTCGTGCTGACGCCGTACGTCGCGCCCATCAGGGTCCGTGCGCGCTCCGCCATCGACCGTGCGCACTCCGCGGAGATGACGCCGTGTTCATCGACCAGCGCCTCCGGCACACCGAGCACGGAGATCTTGACCTCGGTGGCATAGCTGACGACGCCACCGAGGTAGCGCGGCCGAAGCGCCGGCGCTGTCCGTCAGCCGGGCAGCGAGCCGGCCAGCGGTGATCGACTCGGCGGTCGCGACGGTCGCTCCGGCGTTGGATGAGCCGATCGACGATCGGGTCGGGGTCGGGCATGACCCGGATGCTAGTGGGCACGCCCTAGGGGCCGGTTCGCTGGGCGAACCGGCCCCGTCGTGCGCTAAGAGGTTCTGACTCGGGGGGGTCCGTTGAGTACCGTGACGGTGGCGGTGCCCGTGCCCGGCTTCACCGAGCCGTCCCCGTGCGTAGGAGATCGTCACCGGGTGGGTGCCCTTCGGGAGCCGTCGGGCTGGGACTCAGTCTACGGTAGCCGCGCCGTTCGTCAGCAGGGCTGAACCGAGGTTGATCCCTCTCGAGGTTAGCGAGACTCTCCCCGTCGGCACGACGCCCGGTGCGGACACCGTGACCCTCATGGTCGCGCTCTTGCCGTACTTGACGGTCACGTTGGTGCCGGTCACCGTCGGGGTGGCCTTGTCGAACGTGATCGGGACGATCACCTCGGTGCCGGTGTTGGCGCCGACCAGGGTCAACGTCAGCGGTCCGGCCGGCGTACCGTCCGGGAGTTCGACGTCGATCGATGCCTTGCCGTACTGGTCGAAGACCGCGGTGCCGATGGTGTTGTCGAGCGTTGCCGTGCCGAGCACGTCGTCACCCAGCTGCACCTCGATCTCGGTGTCCTTGACGTCGTCGGCGGTCGACATCGTCCACGACTCCACGTTGAAGGTGACGTTCTCACCGGGCGTGTAGCTGGCGGCCACGTTGTGGACCTCGACCGCACGCTGGCTGTAGTCGATCTCCAGCGGCGTACCCACCGGACCGAACTCGGCGAGGTAGTCGACCATCGCCTGCAGGTCCACCTTGCCGGTGTCGGCCTTGCCCGTACCACCAGCGAACGCGCGGAAGTTGTCTCCACCGGAAGCCAGGAACGAGTTCACCGTCACCGAGTACGACGTCGCCGGGTCGATCGCGACCCCGTTCAGCCACATGTCGGTGATCTCACCCTGGAACGTGTCCACGCCGTTCACCGTGACCGGCGTCTCCACGTAGGTGTAGGTGAAGCCCTCCGAGACACCCAGCCGCAGGAACGGCCGCGTCGGCACCGTGCCCGAAGGCCCGTCCGCCGTGCGCTGCCACTGCTGCTCCAGCACCGTCTCGATCTGGGCACCGGTCAGGTCCATGTTCACCAACGTGTTGGCGAACGGCTGGACCACCGCGGCCTGCCGGTAGGTCACATCACGCGCACCACCATTGATCGTGCCGGCCATGTCCTGCCGCAGACCACCGGGGTTCATGAACGCGATCTGCGCCTCACCCGTCGTCGGGGTGTCGGTCGCCCACCGCTGCACCTCAGCCACCAGGTTCCCCAGGGTGGACTCCCCACCACGGTTCTCCGTCGTGCCGTTGGCCAGCTTCGCCCGGTTCAGCGGCGCCTCGATCTGACCCAGCACCACAGCACCCAGCACATCGGCCTGAGCCTTCGCGTCGTGAACGATGCTCACCGACCGCCGGGTCCTCGGTGAAGTTCGCCTCGGTCAGCGCCAGGATCGACTGCGTCTTCGCCGCAACCTCACCCGTCGCCGCGTCCACGGTGAACACCAGCTGGTTCAGGTTCTGGCCGTACTGACCAGACGACACCACCGGACGCTCGGTCACCGCACGGTCACCATCGACCCACTCCTGCACCGGGAAGGAACAGTTGTAAGCCAAGTGCGTGTGACCCGAGATGATCGCGTCCACATCCGCCGAGGTGTTCTGCGTGATGTTGCCCCACACCGTTTCCCGGGTCGGTGAAGTTCACGTTGTCACACGCCGTGCTCGGCGAACCCTCGTGGACCAACAACACCACCAGGTCCGCACCGCCGGCCTTCAAGTCAGCCGCCGCAGCGTTCGTGGCATCCACGATGTCGGTCACCGTGACACCCTCGATACCCGCCGGCGACACCAGCGACGGAAGCTCCTCCGTCACCGCACCAACGAACCCGACCGTGATCCCGTCGAACTCCTTCGTCCAGGTCTCCGCCAGGTCATCACGACCCTCCGGCTCATCCACGTTCGCAGCGATGTACTCCCAGTCCGCCGAGTCCTGAACCCGACCCACCAGGTCCTCATAACCCTGATCGAACTCGTGGTTACCAGCAGCCGAGACCTCCAGACCCGCCTCGTTCAACGCATCGATCGTCGGCTCATCGTTCTGAATGAACGACTCGAACGTCGAAGCACCGATCAAGTCACCCGCAGCAGCAAACACCGTGTTCGGGTTCTCACCACGCAACTCCTTGACCGCACCCGACAACAACGCCGCCGGACAACCCACACCCGCCGTGTTGCAGTCCGAGGTCGACGGCAACCCATCCGGCAACAACCGACCATGGAAGTCATTCGTCCCCAGAATCTGAACATCCTCCAGCCCGTCGTCGACGTGATCGGGACCGAGCACCTCGGTGCCGGTGTTGGCGCCGACGAGGGTCAGCTCGGCGTCACCGCTCCGTCGTGCCGACCGGGAGCTCGACGTCGATCGATGCCTTGCCGTAGCTGGTCGTAAGACCGCGGTGCCAATGGTGTTGTCGAGCGCAGCGGTGCCGAGCACGTCGTCACCCAGCTTCACCTGGATCTCGGTGTCCTTGACGTCGTCGGCGGTGGACATGGTCCACGACTCCACGTTGAAGGTGACGTTCTCACCCGGCGTGTAGCTTGCGCGCGCGACGTTGCTCGACCTCGACCGCACGCTGGCTGTAGTCGATCTCGCAGCGGCGTACCCACGGGACCGAACTCGTCCGAGGTAGTCGACCATCGCCTGCAGGTCCACCTTGCCGGTGTCCGCCTTGCCCGTACCACCAGCGAACGCGCGGAAGTTGTCGCCACCGGATGCCAGGAACGAGTTCACCGTCACCGAGTACGACGTCGCCGGGTCGATCGCGACCCCGTTCAGCCACATGTCGGTGATCTCACCCTGGAACGTGTCCACGCCGTTCGACCGTGACCGGCGTCTCCACGTAGGTGTAGGTGAAGCCCTCCGAGACACCCAGCCGCAGGAACGGCCGCGTCGGCACCGTGCCCGAAGGCCCGTCCGCCGTGCGCTGCCACTGCTGCTCCAGCACCGTCTCGATCTGGGCACCGGTCAGGTCCATGTTCACCAACGTGTTGGCGAACGGCTGGACCACCGCGGCCTGCCGATAGGTCACATCACGCGCACCACCATTGACCGTGCCGGCCATGTCCTGCCGCAGACCACCCGGGTTCATGAACGCGATCTGCGCCTCACGCCGTCGTCGGGGTGTCGGTCGCCCACCGCTGCACCTCAGCCACCAGGTTCCCCAGGGTGGACTCCCCACCACGGTTCTCCGTCGTGCCGTTGGCCAGCTTGCGCCCGGTTCAACGGCGCCTCGATCTGACCCAGCACCACAGCTGCCCAGCACATCGGCCTGCAGCCTTCGCGTCGTCGAACGATCGCTCGCCACCGCCGGGTCCTCGGTGTAGTTCGACCTCGGTCAGCGCCAGGATCGTCCTGCGTCTTCGCCGCAACCTCACCCGTCGCCGCGTCCACGTTGAACACCAGCTGGTTCAGGTTCTGTGCCGTACTGACCAGACGGACACCACCGGACGCTCGGTCACCGCACGGTCACCGTCGACCCAGTCCTGCACCGTGTAGCGAGCAGTTGTAAGCCAGGTGCGTGTGACCCGAGACGATCGCGTCCACATCGCGCCGAGGTGTTCTGCGGTGATGTTGCCCCACACCGTGTCCCGGCGTCGGTGAAGTTCGACGTTGTCGCAGTCCGTCGCTCGGCGAGCCCTCGTGGACCAACAACACCACCAGGTCCGCACCGCCGGCCTTCAGGTCGGCCGCCGCAGCGTTCGTTGGCAGTCCGACGATGTCGGTCACCGTCGACACCCTCGATACCCGCCGGCGACGACCAGCGACGGAAGGTCCTCCGTCACCGCACCAACGAACCCGACCGTCGATCGCCGTCGAAGGTCCTTCGTCCAGGTCTCCGCCAGGTCATCACGACCCTCCGGCTCATCCACGTTCGCAGCGATGTACTCCCAGTCGCGCCGCCAGGGTCGCTGAGACCCGACCCGATCGACAGGTCCTCGTAACCCTGGTCGAACTCGTGGTTACCGAGCAGCCGAGACCTCGAGGCCCGCCTCGTTCAGCGCGTCGATCGTCGGCTCGTCGTTCTGGATGAACGACTCGAACGTCGAAGCACCGATCAAGTCACCCGCAGCAGCGAACGACCGTGTTCGGGTTCTCACCGCGCGCTCGAGCTCACTCGACCGCACGCCGCCGGACAACCGCACCGCACCGGCGGCAGTCCGAGGTCGACGGCACCCATCCGGCAGCAACCGACCATGGAAGTCGTTCGTCCCCAGGATCTGGACCTCGGCGTGCGTCAGCGCCACGTCGCTGAGTCGACCGACGATCTCCGGGTTGTGGTCGGACGCGCTGAACGGGCGCCTCTTCGTAGAGGATCGTCGCGTTGTAGTTGTAGCGGCTGTACTGGTTGAAGACCGTCTCGTTGGCGTTGACCTCCCAGATGTCGACACCGGTCACCATCGCCGCGGCCGCCTCGTTGGCGAGGACGTGGTCGAGCGACTGGGACTGGCCGTCGAAGCTGTAGGTGTACTTGCCCTCGGCCTCGAGACCTTCGTAGCCGTCGGCGTACAGGACCTGCATCGGGTCCTCCTGCGAGGCGGCGTTGAAGTCGCCGGCGAGGAAGATCGCCGTCAACGCCGCGGGCCGTCGGCGAAGTCATTGGCGAACGTCGACGAGGGCTCTGCCTGCCGGGTCCGGTCGCCGTTGAAGCACGACTGGCCGTCACCCGCGTCGACGTTGTCTCCGCGGGCCGCTGCAGCCCTTCGACTTGAAGTGGTTGACGATGACCGCGAAGCCCTGCGAGTCGCTGGCGCCGGCCACCTTGAAGGCCTGGGCGAACGGCTCGCGCGCGTTGGCGAACGCGGCGGTGCCGAACAGCATGTCGGACTCGCCGACGAGCTCGACGCGCGCCGGCTTGTAGATGAAGCCGGTGCGGATCACGTCCTGCTCGGCGATGGCTGCCGGCTCCGACGCCTCGGCCGGCGAGCTGACGTAGTCCCACATGCTCGAACCGGCGTCGGCGTTGAGCGCGTCGACCAGGGCCGACAGCGCCTCGTCGCGGTCGGTCTCGCCCGTGACCTTGAGCTGTTCTCGATCTCCTCGAGGGCGACGATGTCGGCGTCGAGGGTGTTGATCGCGTTGACGATCTTGGCCTGCTGCCGCGCGAAGCTGGTCGCGTCCCACGCGCCGCGCGGGCCGTTGCCCGTTGGCAGCTGTGTCGACCAGCGATCGGGTTGTTGCCGATCGGTTGCCCTGCGGTCGTGAACGTAACGTGCAGCTCGGGTCCGGGCCGGCGTCGTACCCTCACCGAGGGTGGTGAAGTAGTTGAGCACGTTGAAAGTGCCGATCTTGATGTCTCCGCCGACGTCGACGGGCTCGGTCGGGCGGTTCTCCTCGAAGGACGACCTGGTCGGCGCCGTCGTCGGTCACCTGGCTGATCGGCTGCATCTTCCAGCCGAACCGGAAGTCCAGGATCACCGGCTCCTCGAACGTCGCGGCCGCGCCGACCCGGACCTGGTTGGTCGGCGGTGAACCACGGCAGCGGCGTGTCCTTGCCCGCCGCGGTGTTGGTGTTCCAGTACTTCGTGCTCGACGCCGTCGTCGAGGATCACGCCGGGCCGCGTTGTTGTGCGATCGACCCGTGCGATGTCGGCGGTGCGCCTGCGCGTCGATGATCTCGGTCGGCTGATGAGCGGCTCGGTCGCCGTTGGCGAGGCCGATCTCGCCGAAGGCTGCTGCTGCGTGTTGGCGGGTTGTAGGCCGAGCCGTGAAGGCGTCGGTACGGAGTCGCGGGCAGACCTCGCCCTCGCTGCTCCTCGCGGTCCCGCGTCGGCCGGTCAGGCAGGCGTCGCCAGCGGGGCGCACCGGTGCCGGGGATGACGGTGTTCTCCACGACGTCGCCGAGGTCGGCGATCTCGGTCGGGCGCCTCGATCTCGGTGAGGTTGCTGAACTCCTTCGCCGTGCCGTTGACCTCGACCGAGTCGCCGACGCGATCAGCGTGCTCTCGTCGAAGGTCGGACCGACAGACGAAGATGCCGTCCGACGCACCCGGGGTCGCGTCCGCGCCCCGGGCCGGTCTGCATGTAGAAGCCGTTGAACCCGCCGGTCGCGTAGACCGCGGTGACCACGCCCGAGGTGGTGACGGTCTCGTTCCGCGAGAGGCGTCGCCGCTGCCGGTGCCCTGGATCTCAGCGATCGGTCACCGGGGCGGCCGGCTCGTTCACCGTCAGGGTGAAGCTGACGTCGTCGGTCGCGTCGACGTCGTCGGTCACCGTCGCGGTGATCGGGAACGAGCCGGTCTCGGTCGGCGTGCCGCTGAGCTCACCCGCGGTGGACAGCGTGACGCCGGCCGGCAGGGTGCTCGCGGTGGTCCACTGTACGGCGGCGTGCCGCCCGTGGCCTCGAGGACGACCGGAGTCCATCGCCTCGTCGACGGTCGCCTCTGCGTCCGGCTCGGCGGTCGCAGCGAGTTCGGTCGGCGGCGGTGTCGTAGCCGTTCGGCGTGCCGCTGTTGTCGGAGCCGCCGGCGCCGGTCCAGGTGTTGTTCTCGTGGCGCTGGAGTGACATGACCGGTCGCGCTCGGTGCCGAGCTCGACGACGCCGATGCTCGGTCGACGACTCCCCGCTGGCAGGGCCGTTCGAAGCGGTGAAGGTGCCTTCGTAGGACAGGAACTCCGACGCGGGGTCCGTTGTTGACCGAGCGCGACGCCGTCCGGGCGCCGTTCTGGCAGCGCCGTCCGAGCGGGTAGTGTGACGACCCCGGTGCCCCAGCCGTCCTGCTGATCGGCGACCGTGCCCGACAGCGCGCGATGCGGTGTCGTAGTGACAGTCCGTGGCATCGGTGCCCCGCGCGTTGTAGAGCACGATCGAGTACGTCGACGAGGTCGGTGCCCGCCAGGCGCCGTCGACCTCGACGAACTCGCCAGCGTCGGTGCCGGTCGTTGTCGTAATGGATCTCGGAGATGAAGACACCGCCGACCGGCTTGAGCGGGCGGCGGTGTGAGTGCGAATGAGAGACCGGTGACGGTCAGTCCGAGTCCGAGGGTTCCGACCATGAGCTGCTTCGTTGAAGGCATGGGGCACTTTCCACGGGGATCGAGCACAACAGGAGTCCTGCCCCGCGCATGCAGTTGCTTGGCAGCACGAGCAGGGGTGGGGGAAGTCACATGGACCCTAAGACCGTTCGCCGACAAGTGCGCAATGTTCGGGGAAATCTGATGCGAAGATTTCGCGCCGAAACGCCGTTTCAGCGTGAAATGTCTACGACAGCCGCTGAAATTCTTTACTTTAGGGTCAGCCGGCGTCGGCCGCCGCAGCCTTCTTGCGGATGTCGTGACGCTGCTTCCAGACGTCCCGGAAGAACTCGTAGCCCGACCAGAGGGTGAGCACGAAGGCGATGAAGAGGAGGACGAGCGCGACGACGTAGGCGATCTCGCCGGGGACGTCGAGCCAGCCGTCGACCTCGAGCAGCGGCAGGGTGAGGAGGCCGAGGGAGAGCGCCTGCGCCATGGTCTTCCACTTGCCGCTCTGGGCCGCGGCGATGACGACCGTCTTGAGGACGGAGAGCCGGAGCAGCGTCACGGCCCACTCCCGGATCAGGACGATGATCGTGATCGTCCACATCCACCAGGTGTCCATGATGATGGCCAACCCGACGAACGCCATCCCGGTGAGCGCCTTGTCCGCGATGGGGTCGGCGATCTTGCCGAAGTTGGTGATCAGGTTGCGCTTGCGGGCGATGTCGCCGTCGATCTTGTCGGTGACCATCGCGAGGACGAAGATGCCCCAGGCGACCGTGCGCCAGAGGACCGAGTCGCCGCCGTCGTAGAGCAGTGCCCAGCCGTAGAACGGGACCGAGGCGATCCGCAGCGTGGTGAGCGCGTTGGGGAGGTTCCAGTTGCTCGGCGGCTCCGTCGTCTCGGAGGCCGGCGTCGTCGTACCGCCGTCTGCGCTGCTCATCGCTTGTCTCCCGTCGCTTCCGCGACCAGGTCGACCCCGTCGCTCTCGACAACCACGGCCCGGACCAGGTCACCGACCTGGGCGTCCGGACATCCCCGGACCAGTGTGCTGCCGTCGACCTCCGGTCCCTGGTGGGCCGCCCGGCCCTCGACGTGGCCGGGACGGTCGGTGTCGAGGTCCTCGACGAGTACCTCGACGGTGGTCCCGATCCGCTCCTCGGCTCGGTCGCCGTTGAGCGCGGTCACCAGGTCGGTGACGTGCGCGAGCCGGGCGCGGATCTCGTCCTCGTCGTGCTTGTCCTCGAACGTCTCGGCCTCGGTGCCGTCCTCGTCGGAGTAGCCGAACACCCCGGTGACGTCGAGCCGGGCCGCGGTCAGGAAGTCGCAGAGGATCTCCAGGTCGCGCTCGGTCTCGCCGGGGAACCCGACGATCACGTTGGAGCGGACCCCGGCCTCGGGCGCGAGCGCCCGGACCTGGTCGAGCAGGCCGAGGAAGCTCTCCGGGTCGCCGAAACGACGCATCCGGCGCAGCACCGCGTTGCTGGCGTGCTGGAACGAGAGGTCGAAGTACGGCGCCACGCCGGGCGTGGTGGCGATCGCCTCGATCAGGCCCGGTCGGGTCTCGGCGGGCTGCAGGTAGGACACCCGCACCCGGTCGATCCCGTCGACCGCAGCCAGCTCGGGCAGCAGCGTCTCGAGCAGCCGGATGTCGCCGAGGTCCTTGCCGTAGGACGTCGAGTTCTCCGAGACCAGGAACAGCTCGCGGGCGCCCTGACCGGCGAGCCAGACCGCCTCGGCCAGTACGTCGGACGGACGGCGGCTCACGAACGAGCCACGGAACATCGGGATCGCGCAGAACGTGCAGCGCCGGTCGCAGCCGCTGGCCAGCTTGAGCGCGGCCATCGGACCGGAGTCGAGCCGGGCGCGGGCCTCGAGGGTCGCCGGACGCGGCCGGCGGTCGCTCGGCGGGGCTGATCGGGAGCAGCTTGCGGCGGTCCTGGGGCGTGTGCGCGTGCGGCCGCTCGCCGGCCACGATCGAGCGCAGCCGGGAGGCGATGTCGGTGTAGTCGTCGAACCCGAGCACGGCGTCGGCTTCGGGCAGCGAGTCGGCGAGCTCGGCGCCGTACCTCTCGGCGAGGCAGCCGACCGCGACGACGGCCTTGACCTTGGACCCGCCGGCCTGGTCCTTGAGGTCAGCGGCGGCGAGCAGGGTGTCGATCGAGTCCTTCTTGGCCGCGTCGACGAAGCCGCAGGTGTTGACCAGGACCGTGTCGGCGTCCTCCGGGTCGTCCACGAGCGCGAACCCGTCGGCCGCGAGCCGTCCGGCGAGCTCCTCGGAGTCGACGTCGTTGCGCGCACACCCGAGGGTCAGCAGCGCCACCGACAGTGTCGACTGGGGCTCGGTACCGGCGGGCGCGGACGTCTCAGTGGTGGTCATGACTACTCGCCAGTATGGCGGCCTCCCCGAATCGGGAGAAATCCCCCGCGAATCGGGAGAGATCCCCCGCGAATCGGGGGACATCCCCATCGAGTCGGCCGGTTCGACGGGGATTTCTCCGATTCGGCGAGGATCTTCCCCGATTCGCGGTTCTAACAGGCAGGGAGGGACTTCGAGGCCTCGGCGCCGGTCTCGCCGAGGGGCAGCGGGTCCTTGCAGTCGACGCCGGCGGTGACCGAGCCGTCGGAGGTCCAGATGCGGACCGGCGGGATCACGTTGACCTTCGCGGTCTGGCCGAACGCGAGCGGGCCGTCGTACTTCACGGCGCCGGAGCCGTCGCGCACGATCACCCGCGCGCCGCCGGCGGTCGCGGTCAGCGTGACCGGTACCTCCTCGGCCTTGGCACCTGCGCCGATGCCGTTGCTGCCGGTCTGCCTCAGCGTCGACGGCTTGTCGAGCGGCAGCGGTCCGTCCATCACCAGCCGGGCGATCGACCAGATCAGGATCGCGGCCATCACCGCGGCGATCAGCACCGACCAGTTCCGGCCGCCGCGGGTGCCGCGGATCGACCCGCCGACGCCGGTGGCCAGCTCGGCCTCGAAGACCCGGCGGGGGTCGACGGGTGCGGCGGCGTAGGTCTCGTCGTACGACGCCACCAGCGGACCGGCGTCGATGCCCAGCACCCTGGCGAGCGTGCGCAGGTGGCCGCGGGCGTAGAAGTCGCCACCGCAGGGACCGAAGTCGTCGACCTCGATCGCCTCGATCACGTGGGGACGGATCCGGGTGCGCTCCGAGAGCTGATCGACAGTGAGACGAAGCCGCTCTCGGGCTGCTTCGAGCTGCGGACCGATCACCGGCTCCGCCGCCGGGTGCACGGCCAGGTCGGCGAGGACGACGGTCAGCGCGTGCTCGACCAACTCCGGCTCGGCGTCAGGGTCGACAGCCAGGTCGGCGAGCAGGGCGTTGGCACCGATGGTCGGGTGGGATCCGGAGTTGTCGTCACGCGAGGTGCGGTTGAAGCCGGTGTGTTGCACATCGACTCGCGCCGCGGAGGACACCGGCCGATCGGGTGCCGGCGGCGTCGGGTCCGTGTCGTCGGTGATCGCGTCCATCTCGTCGGTCGACGCCTCGGCGACCACGGGGTCGATCGAGTCGACGGTGTCGTCGTCCTCGAGGTCGGCCGGCGGCTCGAGCGGAGACCGGAAGCGCTTCTCCACCTCGGCCGCGATCCCGCGCCGCTCGAGCTTCACGGTGTCCTCCGCGAGCGGGCCGATCTCGGGGTGGTCGGGGGCGGGCTCCGTCGTACTCACGACGTCGTCGACCTCGGCGACGTCTTCCTCGATGCCCGCCACCACCTCGACCACGTCGGCGCGGCCGTCGGCGAGGGCGGCCAGCTCGTCGCTGATGGTGCCGTTGTCGACGCCGATCACGCGGGTCGCGAGGGTCAGCGGCACGATCAGCTGCTGACCGCTCTCCCCCACCACCAGCAGGTGTCCGTCGTGCAGCGGCAGCCGGCGCGGCAGGTGCTCCATGCACTCGATGTCGTCCCACGCGATGCCCTGCCACTCCGCACCCTGGCGCAGTCGCACGCCGAGCTCGTCCGCAACCAGCAGCGGCGCCCGGCCGTCGGCCACCGCGGCCGCGTGGATCACCGTGATCGCACCGAGTACGACGAACATCGCCCAGTCGAGAGCGCTCCCGCCGTCGAACGCGCGGAGCGCGAACGCAACGGTGAGTACGGCGGCAACGGCGCCGACGATGCCCGAGAGGACGACGTTGCGGCGTACCTCCACCTGGTCGGTCGTGGGCTCGTCCGTCTGGTCGGACTGGTCTGTCTGGTCGGTCTCGTCGATCGGGTCGGTCGTGTCCGAGATCGGAAGGTCGGGGTCGAGGTTCTGGTCGTCGGTCATGTCACTCCCCCTGGATGGTCGCGATCACGGAGTCGAGCTCGTCTGGCTTCACCAACACGTCACGGGCCTTCGAGCCCTCGCTGGGGCCGACGACCCCGCGACTCTCGAGGATGTCCATCAGCCGGCCGGCCTTGGCGAAGCCGACGCGGAGCTTGCGCTGGAGCATCGAGGTGGACCCGAACTGGGTCGACACGACGAGCTCGATCGCCTGGACCACCAGGTCCATGTCGTCGCCGATGTCGTCCTCGAGCACCTTGTTGCTGGCCTGCGGCGCGGTGACGTCCTCGCGGTAGGTCGGCTCGAGCTGGCTCTTGCACTGCTTGACGACAGCCTTGATCTCGGCCTCGGTCACCCAGCTGCCCTGGACTCTTATCGGCTTCGACGCACCCATCGGCAGGAACAGTCCGTCACCCTGGCCGACCAGCTTCTCCGCGCCCGGCTGGTCGAGGATGACCCGGCTGTCCGTCACCGACGACGTCGCGAACGCGAGCCGTGAGGGGACGTTGGCCTTGATCAGGCCGGTCACGACGTCGACCGAAGGCCGTTGCGTCGCCAGCACCAGGTGGATGCCGGCGGCGCGGGCGAGCTGGGTGATCCGGACGACGGAGTCCTCGACGTCGCGCGGGGCCACCATCATCAGGTCCGCGAGCTCGTCGACGATCACCAGCAGGTAGGGGTACGGCGTGAGCACCCGCTCGCTCCCGGCCGGGACGGCGACCTTGCCCGCCCGAACCGCCTTGTTGAAGTCGTCGATGTGGCGGAACCCGAAGTTGGCGAGGTCGTCGTACCGCATGTCCATCTCGCGGCACACCCACGCCAGCGCCTCGGCCGCCTTCTTGGGGTTGGTGATGATCGGCGTGATCAGGTGCGGCACGCCCTCGTAGTTGTTGAGCTCGACCCGCTTGGGGTCGACCATGATCATCCGCACCTCGTCCGGCGTCGCCCGCATCAGCACCGAGGTGATCATCGAGTTGATGAAGCTCGACTTGCCCGAGCCGGTCGCGCCTGCCACCAGCAGGTGCGGCATCTTGGCGAGGTTGGCGACCACGAAACCGCCCTCGACGTCCTTGCCGAGGCCCGCCACCATCGGGTGGTGGTCGTTGCGGGCCGCGGTGGACCGGAGCACGTCGCCGAGGGAGACGATCTCCTTGTCGATGTTGGGGATCTCGACGCCGACCGCGGACTTCCCGGGGATCGGGCTGAGGATCCGCACGTCCTCCGACCCGACGGCGTAGGAGATGTTGCGCGAGACGCCGAGGATCTTCTCGACCTTGACCCCGGTGCCGAGCTCGATCTCGTAGCGGGTGACGGTCGGACCCCGGGTGTAGCCGACGACCTGGGCGTCGATCCCGAACTCGTCGAGCACCTGCGTCAGCTTGTCGACGACCGCGTCGCTCGCCTTCGATCGGGCACGGTGCGGCGAGCCGGGCTTCAGCACGTCATTGGCCGGCAGCGTGTAGGCGATGTCGCCGGACAGCGCGAGCTGCTCGACGCGCTGGGGCAGCGGCGTGTGCGGCGGCGGCTCGAGGTCGCCGGTCTCGTCCTCGCCGGCCGCCGGGTCGTCGACGAGCGAGACGTCGATCGGCTCGCGGAGCTCCATCGACTCCTCGACAGCGGCCGCAGCCCTGCGGCCGCGCCGCTTCTTGGTGGGTTCGCCGAGCAAGGGCGAGTCGTACGCCGGGTCGCCCATCAGCGGGTCGAGGGTGTCGCCCATGTCACCGAGAGCCGCGCTTGAGCCGGATCGGCTGGGTCGGCTCGCCACCGTCGTCGGTGGCCGGGCGCCGGCCGAGCAGCGAGTCGCCCATCTCCCGCAGCCGGCCCGGGACGCGGTAGAGCGGAGTGGCGGTGATGACGAGGAGGCCGAAGAAGACGAGCAGCAGCAGGAGCGGTACGACGACCGCCGTCGAGCGGAGCAGGTCGAGCAGCAGGGCGGACACGACGTACCCGACGGCGCCGCCGCCCTCGCGCAGCGGCGTGGTGTCGCCGCTGGCCGGCTCCGGGCTGCCGTTGGCGATGTGCACGATGCCGAGCAGGCCGAAGCTGAACGCGGCCCACCCGATCACCTGACGGCCGACCGGCCCGTTGGACACCGGGTCGCGCATGACGCGCCAGGCCGCGAGCAGCACCAGGAACGGCACCAACCAGCCCACCTTGCCGACGGTGCCGGCGACGACCGTGCGGACGAACTCCATGACGCCGCCCGGCACCTCGAACCAGACGCCGGCCGCAATCACGAGAGCGAGCCCGCACAGCAGCAGGCCGATCCCGTCGCGGCGCTGCTCGGGCTCGATCTCCTTGGCACCCCCGACGATCCCGCGCACCACGGCGCCCACACCGTGCGCGATCCCGAGCCAGATGGCTGCGATCGCACGAGCGAGCGCGCTGAACGCGTGCGACACCGGACCGGGCCCGTTGCGGACGGCACGGGGTGCCGGCCGACGGCTCGCGGTGCTCCGCTTCGAGGTCGGTCGCTTCTTGGCAGTACTCCGCGATCGCGAGCTGGTGCTTGCCCTTTTGCTGCTGCCGCTACCGCGGCTCTTGGACGTGCTCCGGCTGCGCGACCGCGTCGGGGAAGACGTACGGGTCGCCATGCTGCTGACCCTACTCATTCGTCACATCAGCCCCATGGATCACGGGAGCGTGTCGGCGCCCCAAACGTCCCGGCGCCCCACGGCCTCGATGGGGTGGGCTCAGCACTACCCACGAGCCCCATCCGTCACATCGACCGCGGGTTTCTGGCACTTGTCGGGGTTTGCAAACCCCGACAAGTGCAGGAATCCCCGGTCAGCCGGGGATTCCTGCAGCGCCCGCTCAGGCTTCGACGACGACCGGGATGATCATCGGCCGGCGCTTGTGGCTGCTGCTCACCCAGCGGCCGATGGTGCGTCGTACGGCTTGCTGGAGCACGTAGGTGTCGGTGTTGCCCTCGGCCAGCAGCCCGTTGACCGCGTCGATGATCGGCTGCTTGATGTCCTCGAACATGGTGTCGTCCCAGGCATGCCCGCGGGCGTGGATCTCGGGACCGGCGGAGACCTTGCCGGCGACCGAGTCGACGACCACGATCACCGAGATGAAGCCCTCCTCGCCGAGGATCCGGCGGTCCTTGAGCTCGGACTCGGTGACGTCGCCGATCGTCGGGCCGTCGACGAACACGTAGCCGACAGGGACCTTTCCGGTGACCGATGCGACGCCGTCGACGAGGTCGACGACGACGCCGTCCTCGGCGTAGACGACGTTCTCGACGCCGGTCTCCTTGGCGAGCGCGCCGTTGGCGAGCATGTGGCGGATCTCGCCGTGCACCGGCAGCACGTTGCGCGGGCGGACGATGTTGTAGCAGTAGAGGAGCTCGCCGGCGCTGGCGTGGCCGCTCACGTGGACGAGGGCGTTGCCCTTGTGGACCACGCGCGCACCCCACCGGGACAGCCCGTTGATCACGCGGTAGACGGCGTTCTCGTTGCCGGGGATCAGGCTCGACGCGAGTACGACGGTGTCGCCCGCCTCGAGGTGGACGAAGTGGTGGCTCCGGTTGGCGATCCGCGCCAACGCACTCATCGGCTCGCCCTGCGAGCCGGTCGAGATCAGCACCTGCCGGTCGACCGGCAGGTCCGCGAGCTCCTTGGCCTCGACCATCACTCCCGGCGGGATCGTCAGGTAGCCGAGGTCGCGTGCCACACCCATGTTGCGGACCATCGAGCGGCCGACGAAGGCCACCCGGCGGTCATGGGCGACGGCGGTGTCGAGGATCTGCTGGACGCGGTGCACGTGCGAGGCGAAGCAGGCGACGATGATCCGCTGGTCGGCCTCACGGAAGACCTGGTCGAGGACCGGCGTGATCTTCTTCTCCGACGTCGTGAAGCCCGGGACCTCGGCGTTGGTGGAGTCGGTGAGGAAGAGGTCGACACCCTCCGCGCCCAGCCGCGCGAACGCGCGGAGGTCGGTGATCCGCCCGTCGAGCGGCAGCTGGTCCATCTTGAAGTCGCCGGTGTGGAGCACCAGGCCGGCGCCGGTGCGGATCGCGACGGCCAGCGCGTCGGGGATCGAGTGGTTGACCGCGACGAACTCGAGGTCGAACGGCCCGAAGCTGATCCGGTCGCCCTCCTTGACGGTGTGGAACACCGGCTGCTTGAGCCGGTGCTCCCGGAGCTTGCCGTTGAGCAGCGCGAGGGTGAGCTCGGAGCCGATGAGCGGGATGTCGGCGCGCTCGCGCAGGAGGTACGGCGTGGCGCCGATGTGGTCCTCGTGCCCGTGCGTCAGCACCAGCGCCTCGACGGCGTCGAGCCGCTCCCGGATGGGTGCGAAGTCGGGAAGGATCAGGTCGACGCCCGGGTGGTGCTCGTCAGGGAAGAGCACGCCACAGTCGACGATCAGCAGGCGGCCGTCGTACTCGAAGACGGTCATGTTGCGACCGACCTCGCCGAGGCCACCGAGAGGAATGACCCGCAGGCCACCGGCCGGGAGCTCCGGCGGTGCGCCGAGCTCGGGGTGCGGGTGGCTCAACCGAGGACTCCTGCCGCGTCGAGACCAGCGCGCAGGGCGACCAGCTCGGTGTCGTCGAGCTCGATCAGCGGCGAACGGACCCGGCGGTTCTCGAGCACTCCGATCATCTCGAGCGAGGCCTTGGCCGTGGTGGCGCCGTAGTTCGGGGTGCCCATGATCGCGTCGATGGCGGGGAGCATGCCGGTGTAGATGTCGAGCGCGGCCATCGGGTCGCCGTGGTGGAAGGCGTCGTACATGGCGCGCAACCGGTCACCGACGACGTGGCCGGCGACCGACACGAAGCCGACCGCGCCGTGCGCCAGCCAGGCCAGGTTGGCGACGTCGTCGCCGGAGTAGACCGCGTAGCCCATCTCCTTGATCCGGACGCCGCGGGCGAAGTCGCCGACGGCGTCCTTGACGGCGACGACCGGCTCCCAGCCGGCCATCTCCTCGTAGGACTCGACGGCGATCTGGCTGCCGGTGCGGCCCGGGACGTCGTACAGCATCACGGGCAGCTCGGCGGCGTCGACGACCTGACGGAAGTGGTGGAGGATCCCGCGCGGGCCGGGCTTGTTGTAGTACGGCGTGACGAGCAGTACGCCGTCGGCGCCGACCTTCGCCGCTTGCTGGGCCAGCCAGATCGAGGTGTTGGTGTCGTTGGTGCCGACGCCGGCGACCAGCTTGGCCCGGTCACCGACGGCATCCTTGACCGCGGCGAGGGTCTCGCCGTCCTCTTCCTTGGTGGTGGTCGCGGACTCGCCGGTGGTGCCGGACACCACCAGCCCGTCGTGGCCGTGGTCGACGAGGTGGCGGGCGACCCGTTGGACCGCGTCGAGGTCCACCGAGCCGTCCTCGCTGAAGGGCGTGACCATCGCGGTCAGCACGGTGCCGAAGGGGGCGGAGCTCATGGGAACAAGGCTATCCCCTCCACCGCCACGCCGCCGGTCGAGGAGGTCGCTCTGGCGACCGTCACGAGACCAAGACCGCAAGCTGGCGGGTCTCGTGACGCTCGCTGCGCGAGCTCCTCGACCGGCGCGACACCTCAGACGTGCGGCATGACCTCGTCGGCGATCAGGTGCAGGTGGTCGAGGTCGGCGAGGTCGAGGACCTGCAGGTAGATCCGCTGGGATCCGAGCTCGGCGTACCGCCCGATCGTGTCGACGACCTCCTGGACCGTCCCGCCGAGCGCGTTGGCGCGCAGGTCGTCGGCGGTCCGGCCGATCGCCTCGGCCCGGCGCGCCACCTCTGCCTCGTCCCTGCCGACGCAGACGGTCAGCGCGTTGGACCAGGTGAGGCCGTCCGGGTCACGGCCGATCTCCTCACAGGCAGCGCGCACCCGCGCGAACTGGCTCGCAGTCGTCTCCTCGTCGACGAACGGGAGGTTGAACTCGTCGGCGTACCGGGCCGTCAGCGCGGGCGTCTGCTTCTTGCCCTTGCCGCCGATGAGGACCGGCGGTCCGCCGCGGTGACCGAGGGACTGGACCGGCTTCGGCAGCGCCGGCGAGTCCGCCAGCTGGTAGTGAGCACCGGCGAAGTCGTAGGTCTCGCCGGCCGGCGTCGACCACAGGCCGGTGACGATCTCGAGCTGTTCGGCCAGTCGCTCGAAGCGCTCCTTGGTGTCCGGGAACGGGATGCCGTAGGCGGTGTGCTCCTCGGCGAACCAGCCGGCCCCGATGCCCAGCTCCACCCGGCCGTTGCTCATCGCGTCGACCCCGGCCACCTGGATCGCGAGCACACCGGGGTGGCGGAACGTCACGCTGGTCATCAGCGTGCCGAGCCGGATCGTGGTGGTGTCGCGGGCGAGGCCGGCCAGCGTGGTCCAGGCGTCGGTCGGGCCGGGCAGGCCGTCGCGGGCGTCCATCGTCAGGTAGTGGTCGGAGCGGAAGAACGCACCGAAGCCGAGCTGTTCGGCGGTGCGGGCAACCGCGAGGAGGTCGTCGTACGACGCGCCCAGCTGGGGCTCGGTCATCACACGGAGCTCGACTGTCATGTCTCCACCTTCCCAGCCCACCCCAACGGCATCGGCGAAGTGGTACGACTGGCCCATGGACGCTCTCCGCGACGCTGCCGCCGCGGCGCTCGACTACGCCGCGTCGGTCGACAGCCGCCCCGCCTTCCCCACGCCCGACGCGATCGGTGGCCTCGCCGCCTTCGACGAACCCCTGCCCGAGAACGGGGCTGACGTCGCCGAGACGCTGCGGCTGCTCGACACCGCAGGCACGCCGGCCACGGTCGCGAGCACCGCGGACCGCTACTTCGGGTTCGTGATCGGCGGCGTCCACCCCGCGGCCCTCGGAGCGGCATGGCTGGCCGACGCATGGGACCAGAACGCCGCGCTCCCGGTGATGTCGCCGGTGGCCGCCCGCCTGCACGACGTCGTACGACGCTGGCTCGTCGACCTCCTGCGACTGCCGGAACCCACCGGGGTGGTCTTCACGACCGGCGCCACCGTCGCCAACGCGACCTGCCTGGCGGCCGCTCGCGACGCGCTGCTCGAGCGCGCCGGCTGGGACGTCCAGGCGGACGGGCTGTTCGGAGCGCCACCGGTCACCGTCGTCGTCGGGGCTCACCGCCACTCGACGCTGTCGAAGTCGCTCGGGCTGGTCGGCCTCGGCCGCCGGCGGGTGATCGTCGTCCCCGCCGACGACCAGGGTCGGTTGCGGGCCGAGGAGCTGCCGGACGTGACCGGCCCGGTGCTGGTGTGCGCCCAGGCAGGTGAGGTCAACAGCGGTGCGTTCGACCCGTTCGACGAGATCGCCGACTGGGCGGCGGCGCGGGACGCGTGGGTGCACGTCGACGGCGCCTTCGGGCTCTGGGCGCTGGCCGACCCGACGCGCACCGAGCTGGTCGCGGGGCTCGACCGCGCCGACTCGTGGGCGACCGACGGGCACAAGTGGCTCAACGTCACCTACGACTGCGGGATCGCGTTCGTCCGGGAGCCGGCCGCGCTGCGCCGTACCTTCACCGCTGTCGCCGGCTACCTGCCGGAGGGCGACGCCGCGTTCGAGGCGATGCACCACACGCCGCAGTCGTCCCAGCGGGCACGCCAGATCGAGGTGTGGGCGGTGCTCCGCTCACTCGGCAGGACCGGTGTGGCCGACCTGGTCCAGCGCACCAGCGACACCGCGGTCGCCCTCGCCGACCGGCTGCGGGACGGCGGCTTCGAGGTGCTCAACGACGTCGTCCTCAACCAGGTCCTGGTGCGCCTCGACGACGACGCCACGACCAACGCGCTGGTCGCGGCGGTCCAGGACGACGGCCGGATCTGGTGCGGCGCCACGCATTGGCAGGACGGTCCCGCGATGCGGATCAGCGTGTCGTCGTGGAAGTCGACTCCGGCGGACGCTGAGGCGGTCGCCGGGGTGATCCTGGAGTGCGCGGCGCGCGCCCGCGCCGCCGCTGACTGATCCGCTCAGCCGTCCCCACCGCAGGCGAACGTCCGCTCCCACCGCACGATGTCGAACCCCTCGCGCTGCTCGCGGGCGACCTCGCGCCAGCGGCTGCGGCTGAACTCCGGGTAGTGCGTGTCGCCCTCGGGCGAGGCATGGACCTCGCTGATGATCTGGACGTCGGCGTAGGGCAGCGCGGCGGCGTAGACCACCGCTCCCCCGCCGATCATCACGTCGCCGTCCATGGTGTCGGCGAGGGTGAGGGCATCCGGCAGCGTCGGCGCGACGTACACGCCCTCGCCGTGCCACTCGGGATCGGTGGTGAGCACGATCGTGGTCCGGTTCGGGAGCGGCTTGCCGATGCCCTCATGGGTGGTGCGGCCGAGGATCAGGATGTGGCCGGACGTCGTCTCCTTGAAGTGCGCGAAGTCCTCGGGCAGGTGCCACGGGATCTTGCCGGCGAGCCCGATCACGCCGTTCTCCGCCACCGCGGCGACCATGGTCACCGTCTTGCCGCCGGGCGTCATGCAGTGACCCTCAGACGGCGATCGGGGCCTTGATGCCCGGGTGCGGGTCGTAGCCCTCGACCTGGATGTGCTCGAGGTCGAACCCGTCGATCGCGGTGACCGACGGGTCGAGCACCAGCGTGGGGAGCGGTCGCGGCTCGCGGGTCAGCTGGAGCCGGGCCTGCTCGAGGTGGTTGGAGTAGAGGTGGGCGTCGCCGAGCGTGTGCACGAAGTCGCCGACCCGCGAGGCCGGTCACCTGGGCGACCATGTGGGTCAGGAGCGCGTACGACGCGATGTTGAACGGCACGCCGAGGAACACGTCGGCGGAGCGTTGGTAGAGCTGGCAGCTCAATCGGGACCGTCCGTCGGCGCCCTTGGCAACATAGAACTGGAACAGGCTGTGGCACGGCGCCAGCGCCATCTCGGGGATGTCGGCCGGGTTCCACGCAGAGACGATGTGTCGCCTGCTGTCGGGGTTGGTGCGGATCTCGTCGATCACCTGCGCCAGCTGGTCGATGTGCCGGCCGTCGGGCGTCGGCCACGAGCGCCACTGGGCGCCGTAGACCGGGCCGAGGTCACCGTTGTCGTCGGCCCACTCGTCCCAGATCGTGATGCCCCGGTCCTGCAGCCACTTCACGTTGGTGTCGCCGCGGAGGAACCACAGCAGCTCACCGAAGACCGAGCGGGTGTGGACCTTCTTGGTCGTCACCAGCGGGAAGCCGGCGGTGAGGTCGAAGCGCATCTGGTGGCCGAACACGCTCAGCGTGCCGGTGCCGGTGCGATCGCCCTTCTCCGCTCCCTCGTCGAGGATCCGCTGCACGAGATCGAGGTAGGCCTGCACGCGGCTCACATTAGTCGCCGCCACCGACGTACGGCGGGGCTGACCGCGGTGCGTCGTACCGAGAACTATCGTCGGTCCCGATGACGCTCCCTCCGCCGGTCGCCGGCCTCTGCGACCGCTTCCTCCGCTCCGCGCCGACCGGTCTCGTCCATGGCCTCTACCTGCGTGGCGGCATCGCGTTCGGTGAATGGGTCCCCGGCCAGTCCGACGTGGACTTCGTCGCCGTCCTGACCCACCCTCCATCCGACGACGAGCTCGCGGCGCTCCGCGAGGTGCACGAGGCGATGGCGGAGTACTCCCCGGTCCCGTTCGACGGGATGTACGTCCAGGCGGAGGACCTCGCCGCAGATCCGCGGGACTGCCCCGCCGGGCCGACCATCGTGGGAGGTTTCTGGGGCGAGGGGACCTTGGATCCCGTCATCGCCTGGCACGAGCTGGACCGGAGCGGCATCGCCGTCCACGGCCCGCCGATCACCGACCTCGACGTCTGGACCTCGCAGGACGTGCTGCGGGACTTCACCGTCGACAACCTGAACACCTACTGGCGGTCGAATGCCGAGTCGCTGGCGAAGACGCCGTCCGAGGGCGGTGCCGAGGACGCGTGCTGCATGTTCGTCCTCGGCGTGGCGCGTCTGCACCACCTGCTGGTCACCGACGAGATGACCGCCAAGTCGGCTGCGGGCCGCTGGGGGCTCGAGCACTACCCCGAGCGTTGGCACCGGGTGCTGCGTGAGGCGTTGCGGGTCCGCGAGGGTGGTCCCGACGAGTACGACGACGACCGCGACGCGCGCGGCCGCGACACGGCCGCGTTCACTGCCTTCGTGGTCGCCGAGGCGTGCCGCAACTAGGGCGCCTAGGCGCTGAGTGACATCGGGCCGTAGACGACCCGTTCGAGCTCGATGAGGGTCACGGCCGCGACGCCGGCCTCCTTGAGAGCAGCCCAGGTCTCCCCGATCCAGGACTCGGCATCCGCCTGGCTCGCGAACCGGCGCTCGCCGTACTCCTCGGCGACCTCGCCGGCCAGCGCCACCTCGGTGCCGTCGGCATCCTCCAGCCGCCAGAACCAGGGGCGTTCGGAGGGCGTGGCCTGACGGAAGGCGGGCGGGGGCTCGGGCAGGTTCATCAGGACTCCCTGACCGAGGTGTCGAGGAACGGTGGTTTCACGATCTTGAACACCTCACGCCGGCCGCGTACGTCGACGGCGACCTCGGCATCGTCGGCGACCACGCTGGCGACGAGGGCCAGGCCGATGCCCTGCTTGAGGCTCGGCGAGAACGTGCCTGAGGTGACCTCGCCGAGCAGCACGTCGGGGACGAGCGAGACCGACATGTGCGGCCGCGGGATCGCGCGGCCGGTCGAGACCAGACCGACCAGCTTGCGGCGGGCACCCTTCTCCTTCTCGGCGAGTACGGCGTCGCGCCCCCAGAACTCGGGCTTCCTCCAGCCGACGGCCCAGCCGAGGCGGGCCTCGTTGGGCGAGACGGTCGGGCCGATGTCCTGGCCGTGCAGCGGGTAGCCCATCTCCGTGCGGAGCGTGTCGCGGGCGCCGAGGCCGCAGGCGAGGATGCCGAACTCGGCACCGGCCTCCATCACCGCGTCCCACAGCTGGAGCGCGACGGAGCTCGGAGCGATCAGCTCGTAGCCGCGCTCGCCGGTGTAGCCGGTGCGGCACACGATGACCGAGGCGCCGGCGAAATCGGTCTCGACGAACGTCAGGTAGTCGTGGCCGACGGGGAGGCCGACCCTGGCCAGCACCTCGTCGGACCGGGTGCCCTGCACTGCGAGTACGACGTAGTCGGCGTGGTGGTTGACCACCTCGATGCCGTCGGGGGCGGCTGCCGCGAGCCGCTTGAAGACCTCGGCGTTGTTGGCCGCGTTGGGCACGAGCAGCACGTGCTCGTCGTCGCGGTAGTAGCTGAAGATGTCGTCGATGATCCCGCCGGTGTCGGCGTCGAGGCACAGCGTGTACTGCGCCCGGCCGGGGCCGATCCGGGCCAGGTCGTTGCTGAGCGTCGCGTTGACGAACTCGACGGCACCGGGGCCGCGGACGACGATCTTGCCGAGGTGGCTCACGTCGAAGATGCCGACGGCGGACCGGACCGCGTTGTGCTCCTCGACGATGCCTGAGTACTGCAACGGCATCTCCCAGCCGCCGAACTCGGCGAACTTCGCCCCGAGCGCCTCGTGCCGCTCGTGCAACGGAGAACGGGACAGGACGGGCGACGACGCTGGCTGGGTTCCGTCGGACATGACGGCGACTCTACCGACGGCACTCCCGACAACACCGCCGTCTACCCTCCCCCACATGACGTCCTTCGCGCTGCGCACCGCCAGCCCTGCCAAGACCCGGGCCGAGGCCGTGGTCGTCGGCGTGGTGCCGGGCGATCGCCGGCGGAAGGGCAATGCCCGGCTCGCGGACGGTGCCGAGGACGTCGCGAAGGCCTACGGGCGCCGGCTCGCCCCGTTGCTGGCGTCGCTCGGCATCACCGGCAAGGCGGGCGAGGTCGCCAAGGTCCCGACCAGCGGCACCATCACGTCACCGCTCCTCGTCCTCGTCGGCCTCGGTGCCGACCCCGATCCGCTGACGGTCCGGCGCGCGGCCGGGGCCGCCTCCCGCGCGGTCACGAACTCGGCGTCGGTCGCGCTGGCGCTGCCGGCGGACACCCCCGAGCTGGTGCGCGCGGTGCTCGAGGGCTACCGGCTCGGCGGCTACACGTTCACCCGCTACAAGAGCAGCAGTGCCGCCTCGGCGCCGGCCGAGATCGTCGTACTCTCGGCCGCGGCGCGGCGCAAGGAGTCGATCGCCGCGTTCGACGAGGCGCAGCTCGTCGTCGACGCTGTGGTCGCCGCCCGCGACTGGGTCAACACGCCACCGGGCGACCTGACGCCGGCGGTCTTCGCCGACGAGATCGTGGCTGCCGTGAAGCCGGTCGTCGGCGTCAAGGCCAAGGTGTACGACGAAGCCCAGCTCGCCGAGCTCGGCTGCGGCGGCATCCTCGCCGTGGGCTCGGGTTCGGACGCACCGCCGCGCCTCGTCGAGCTCGACTACCGCCCCAAGGACGCCACGGTGCATCTGGCGCTGGTCGGCAAGGGCATCACCTTCGACTCGGGCGGCCTGACCATCAAGCCCGCGGCCAGCATGCCGACGATGAAGGAGGACATGGCCGGCGCCGCAGCCATGGTGCAGGCCGTGCTCACTATCGCGCGGCTCGAGCTGCCGATCCGCGTCAGCGGGTTCGCCGCTCTCGCGGAGAACATGGTCGGCGGCGCGTCCTTCCGGCCGGGCGACGTGCTCACGACGTACGACGGCACGACGGTCGAGATCACCAACACCGATGCCGAGGGCCGGCTGGTGCTCGCCGACGCGCTCGGCCGGGCCGTCAAGCGCAAGCCCGACCTGATCGTCGACATCGCCACGCTGACCGCCCACATGTCGCTCGCGCTCGGCGAGAAGATGTGCGGCGTCATGGGCGACGACGCCATCGTCGAGAAGGTGCTGGCCGCGGCCGTCGCCGCCGGCGAGGAGGCGTGGCCGATGCCGATCCCGGAGCACATGGAGGAGCGGATCCGCACCTCCAAGATCGCCGATCTCTCCCAGCACGACTGGATCCGCTGGGGCGGCGGCCTCTTCGCAGCCGCCTTCCTCCGCGAGTTCACCGGCGGCCTCCCGTGGGCGCACCTCGACATCGCAGGTCCGGCCTTCAACAAGGGCGGCCCGGCCGGGTACTGGACCTCGGGCGCGACCGGCTACGGCGTCGCCACCCTGGTCGAGCTCGCCCGCGCCCTCGCCGACCCGTCACAAACTCCGGCGTAGACCGCGCCGACCCGTCGCCGAGTTTCTGCCGGGTCGGCGATCTAGGGCTCGCGCGGCTTGTACTGCGGGTAGTCCGCAGCCTTCTGCTCCTTGCGGACCCGGGAGTTGTAGTCACGCATCCGCTGGGGGATCCCGACCACCGCGGCGTCGTACGACGGGACCTGGTGCTTGTTGCAGAAGTCGTGCGCCCACTTCACGCCGGGCACCCGGCGGCGGGTCCACTCGCCGTCGTGAGCGACGAGCAGCAGGGTCACCTCGCTGACCGCGGTGCGGGGCTCGACGAAGCCTTCGACGCCGCGACGAGCCGCCACCCACTCGTGCAGGTGTGCCTCGTCGACCTTGTCCGCCGCGCGCACGCGCGTCGACCCCGTGCGGGCCGCGTCACGCGCCGGCCCGCTCATCTTCGGTCCCCTTCGGAACCGGTCCCACAACGCCATGCCTCCAAGTGTGCCCGATGAGCGAGGGGCGTTGCGCTCGGCGCCACCCGTGGTGCAAGGATGGGCGCGCAGCCGAGTGAGGGAGAAATGTGGTGGCCGAGGCCGACGGCGACAACGTGGTCGACGTTCTGATCTTGGGCGCGGGGTCGGGCGGCTACGCCTGTGCTCTCCGCGCCGCCCAACTAGGCCTCAGCGTTGCGCTGGTCGAGCAGTCGAAGCTCGGCGGCACGTGCCTCCACGTCGGGTGCATCCCGACGAAGGCGATGCTGCACGCCGCTGAGATCGCCGACGCGACGCGAGAGGCGGAGACGTTCGGCGTGCTGGCGAAGTTCGACGGCGTCGACGCGGCCGGTGTCCGCAACTACGCCGACGGCGTGGTCAGCCGGCTCTACAAGGGCCTCACCGGCCTGATCAAGAGCCGCGGCATCCGGGTCGTCGAGGGCCGGGGCACGCTGACCGGCCCGAAGCAGGTCACGGTCGAGGGCGCGGACGGGACGGTCACGCTGACCGGCCGCAACGTCGTGCTCGCGACCGGCTCCGCGCCGCGGCTGCTGCCCGGCATCGAGATCGACGGCACCCACGTGCTCACGTCCGACGACGCGCTCCGGCTCGACCGGGTCCCCGGCTCGGCCATCGTGCTCGGCGGCGGGGTCATCGGGTGCGAGTTCGCGAGCGTGTGGCGCAGCTTCGGCGCCGAGGTGACGATCGTCGAGGCGCTCCCCCGGCTGCTGCCGCCCGAGGACGCCGCTTCCTCCGCGACGCTCGAGCGGGCGTTCCGCAAGCGCGGCATCACCGCCCGCACCGGCACCTCGGTCACCGGGCGTCACCTCCGGCGATGACGGCGTGGTCGTCACGCTGTCCGACGACACGGAGCTGCGCGCCGACGTACTCCTCGTTGCTGTCGGCCGGGTGCCGCGCACCGAGGACCTCGGCTACGAGGAGCAGGGCGTCACCCTCGACCGTGGCTTCGTCACCACCGACGACCACTGCCGCACCGGCGTCGACGGCATCTGGGCCGTCGGCGACATCGTGCCCGGGCTCCAGCTCGCGCACCGCGGCTTCCAGCAGGGCATCTTCGTGGCCGAGCAGATCGGCGGGCTCTCGCCGCGACCGATCGACGAGCGCGGCATCCCGCGGGTCACCTACTCGCGACCCGAGGTCGCGTCCGTGGGACTCACCGAGGAGCAGGCCAAGGAGGAGTACGGCGACGACGCCGTCACGACCCTGACCTACGACCTCGCCGGCAACGGGAAGTCGCAGATCTTGCGCACCCAGGGCTTCGTCAAGCTGGTCCGCCGGGTCGACGGGCCGGTTGTGGGTATCCATCTCGTCGGCGAGCGGGTCGGCGAGCTCATCGGCGAGGCGCAGCTGGTCTACGGCTGGGAGGCGCACCCCGACGACGTCGCTCCGCTGGTCCACGCGCACCCCACCCAGCACGAGGCTCTCGGCGAGGCGTTCCTCGCCCTGGCCGGCAAGCCCCTGCACACCCACAGCTGACTCCACCTGCAGAGTCACCGAACACCAAGCGAAGACGAGGATTCCATGGCCACCGAAGTCAACCTCCCGGCACTCGGCGAGTCCGTCACCGAAGGCACCGTCACCCGCTGGCTGAAGCAGGTCGGCGACTCCGTGGCGGTCGACGAGGCACTGCTCGAGGTCTCCACCGACAAGGTCGACACCGAGATCCCCTCGCCCGTCGCTGGCACGCTGCTCGAGATCAAGGCCGAGGAGGACGAGACCGTCGAGGTCGGCGCCGTGCTCGCGGTGATCGGTGACGAGGGCGAAGGTTCGGGCGATGGTGGGTCGTCCGAGGAGGACTCGTCCGACGAGTCCGAGCCCGAGGCCGCTGACGAGTCCGAGTCCGAGGCACAGGACGACGAGTCGGGGCAGGACGAGCAGGAGTCGGAGCCCGAGCCCGAGCCCGAGCCGAAGGAGTCCGAGCAGGAGGAGCCGGCCGAGGAGGCCCCGGCGGCCTCGGATGGTGGCGGCGACAGCGGTGGCGACGAGCACGCCGGTGACTCTCCCCGCGCTCGGTGAGTCCGTCACCGAGGGCACCGTCACCCGCTGGCTGAAGAAGGTCGGAGACGAGGTCGCGGTCGACGAGCCGCTGCTCGAGGTCTCCACCGACAAGGTCGACACGGAGATCCCCTCGCCGGTCGCGGGCACCCTGCTCGAGATCAAGGCCGAGGAGGACGAGACCGTCGAGGTGGGCGCCGAGCTCGCCATCATCGGATCCGGATCCCCGGCCTCCTCGAAGTCCGAGCCCGAGCCGGAGCCCGAGCCGGAGCCGGAGGCCCGAGCCGGAGCCCGAGAAGGAGCCGGAGCCGGAGCCCGAGAAGGAGCCGGAGCCCGAGCCGAGCCGGAGCCCGAGAAGGAAGCCGAGCCCGAGGCCAAGTCCGAGGAGAAGGCCGAGCCAGGCGGCCCGCCCGGCAGCAGACGCGGGCGGGGACGACCGTCCCGGCTACGTCACGCCGCTGGTGCGCAAGCTCGCCGCCCAGCACGGCGTCGACCTCGGCTCGCTCAAGGGCTCCGGTGTCGGTGGCCGGATCCGCAAGCAGGACGTCATCGACGCTGCCGAGGCCCAGAAGCCGGCGGCAGAGGCTCCGGCCGCCTCGGCGGCACCCGCAGAAGCCAAGAAGCCGGCGCCGTCGTCCACGCCGTCGCCGCTGCGCGGCCAGACCGTCAAGGTCAGCCGGCTGCGCAAGATCATCGCCCAGCGGATGGTCGAGTCGGTGCAGATCTCGGCCCAGCTCACCCAGGTCGTCGAGGTCGACGTCACCAACATCGCCCGGGTGCGCGAGGCGACCAAGGAGGACTTCCTCGCCCGCGAAGGTGTGAAGCTCTCCTACCTGCCGTTCTTCGCCAAGGCCGCCATCGACGCGCTCAAGCAGCACCCGTCGCTCAACGCCACCCTCGATCTCGAGGCCGGCGAGGTGACCTACCACGACCGCGAGAACATCGCGTTCGCCGTGGACACCGAGAAGGGCCTGCTGACCCCGGTCGTCAAGGACGCCGGCGACCTGTCGGTGTCCGGCCTCGCGAAGAAGATCGCCGATGTCGCCGGCCGTACCCGCGACAACAAGATCGGCCCCGACGAGCTGTCCGGCGGCACCTTCACGATCACCAACCTCGGCAGCGTGGGCGCCCTCTGGGACACCCCGATCATCAACCAGCCCCAGGTCGCGATCCTCGGTCCCGGCACCGTGGTGAAGCGCCCCGTGGTCATCGACGACGACGACCTCGGCGAGACGATCGCGATCCGCCACATGGTCTACCTCGCGCTGACCTACGACCACCGGCTGGTCGACGGCGCCGACGCCGGCCGCTTCCTCCAGGAGGTCAAGAGCCGCCTCGAGGCCGCGCAGTTCGAGGTCTGACTCCCTAACGTCCTACGGTGCGGGCCGCTGACGGCCCGCACCGTAGGACGTTGTTGGTGACGTGGCGCTCCTCGGCTGTCAGTTGCTCTCGGTGGTGATCATCAAGTCGGCGTCCGTCACCGACTCGACCTTTCGGCCGCCCGCCTTGATCACGATCGTCGACGTTGCATCCGACGTCACCAGGGTCGGCATCAATCCACCAAGTACTCCGGAGGTCTCGCCTGCTCCGGTGACCGATCCACGGACCAGTTCGACGCCCGCTTCACTCGTCGGCTCGAAGGTCCCGTCGAGGTCGAACGTGATCCGATAGCGCTCGCCGTCGAGCTCCTCGAGCACGTAGGTGGTCGTCTGGGACATCGCGAGCCCGCTGGCCTCGCGGGTGTTAACCACCCGCCACGACGCGCCCTCGCCGACGGGCTCGGTCGGAAAGGGCACGCTGGACGAGGTAACGCTGTTGGCGATCTGCTCGACCATCTGGTGAGCGGAAGGCGGTGCGTTGTCAGGCAGGGAGAACCGGGTGTCGAGAAGCGCGCCGGACCGTGCCTGATCCGTGGTGATGGCGAGGCCCTCGAGCGCAGCCACCTCCGACTCGAGCTCCTCGACCAGCTCGCGTGGCAATCCCGCCTCGTCGATGCTGACGTCGTCGTACGTCGAGCGCACGGTGAACAGCTCGTTGGTCACCTCCTGCACCTCGACCGAGGCGACCAGGGTCATCGGGATGCTCGGTGACTGCTCGCCGTTGACCGTCGCGGCCGTGGCGATCCGCACCGTGCTGGTCAACCGCTGTCCCTCTGAGTCGTCGAACGTCTGGAGCACGCGAGGAGCCCGGCCAGGATCGAGAACCACCGTCCTGACGTCCTCTGACGGGTCGGTCGTCGGCTCGCTCGGGTCGGTCTCGGGCACAACATCGTTCGACTCGGTCTGGTCGTCGCTCGCACTGGACGGCCCCGGGGGCATCGGCTTCGAACCACGTTCGCTGCCGACGCCACAGGCGACGAGCGCCAGCGAACACGCGAGCCACAGCGCCGATCGCGCGCAGCCGCACCCCCACGTGTGCTTCGGCATTTCGTTCCTTCTCACGAGATTCCCGCCCGATCGGGCGCGCACAGGCTCTCATGCCGCGGGCGGGTGCGTTACAGAACGGGTCCTATGGTGGGGCCATGGGAGCGATGTCGATCGTCATGGCCGGCAGCTCCGGCTTCTTGGGCACGCACCTCCGCAAGGAGCTGGAGCGGCGCGGACACCGGGTCACGGCGCTCGTACGACGCCCGACCGACCGGCCGGACGAGTCCAGCTGGGACCCCGACGCCGGCGACGTCGACCGAGAAGCTCGTCGCGTCGGCCGACGTCGTCGTCAATCTCGCCGGCTCGCCGACGATCGGCAACCCGCACTCCCGCAAGTGGTCGACGGCCCTGCACGACTCACGGGTGAACACGACGAGGGTGCTCGCCGGGGCCATCGCCGCAGCACCCGAGCCGCCGTACTTCGTCGCCGGCAACGCCGTTGCTTGGTACGGCGACCACGGCTCCGCCGCGCTGACCGAGGCGGCCGACAGTCGCGGCCACTCCCTGATGACCGACGTGTGCCGCGACTGGCAGGCCGCTGCCCAGCCGGCCGTCGACGCGGGCGGCAGGGTCGTCTTCCTCCGCACGACGCCGATCATGGACCGGTCCAGCGCCCCGCTCCAGCAGCTCCGGCTGCTGTTCAAGGCCGGTCTCGGTGGCCGGCTCAGCAGCGGCCGCCAGCACATGCCGATGATCTCGCTCCGCGACTGGGTCGGCGCGACGTCGTTCCTCGTCGAGCACCCGACGGCCGAGGGCCCGGTGAACCTGTGCTGCGTGTCGACGCCGACCAACGAGGAGTTCACCGAGGCACTCGCGAGACAGCTCCACCGACCGGCGATCGCCACCGTGCCAGGCCCAGTCCTCAAGATCGCCGCCGGCCGGCTGGCACCCGAGGTGCTGGGCTCGCTGAACGTCCGGCCGCAGGCGCTGCTGGACCTCGGCTACGAGTTCGCCGATCCCGACGTGGACGCGGTGCTGGCCAGCGGCCTCTCGTAGACCGCCGCCAGCACCCACCCGTTCCTCGTCAACCGGAACGCCAGCCGCCGCGTCGTGAGCCCGTCGCGGGGCAGCGCGCGCAAACGGCCACCGGCGACCGGCACCGCGACCGCGTCGGCCAGTCGGTCCGTGACGTCCAGGACGATCCGCCGCTCGGTCCGCACCCGCAGCTCGACGGTGAGCACCTGCATCGTCATCCGCCGGACCCGGAGGCCGCGCTCGACCCACCGGCTCAACATCCCGACGTCCTCGGCACCGGCCCGCGAACCCGGCAGGTAGATCCGGCGGAGAGCCGACACGTCGCCGCGCGCCCAGGCGCTCGAACGCGCGCGGTCCCAGTCACGGAGCACGGCGAGCGATGCCACCGCCTCGGTGACGGTCACCGAGGGCGCCACCCGCGGGAAGGCGCCGGCCGGAGCCGGGCTGCTGCGGTCCTCCTCCCCCGGCGCCGACCGCAGCAGCCCGGTGATGACCAGCGCGACCACGCCCACCACGATCACCGCGGCAACGGCGAGGGTCACCCGCAGCGGCGGCGGCGACGCGAAGTCGGGGTCGGCGGTCATGGCGTCAGTCCTACCCGCGCGACCACGACGGCGCATCCGGCTATCCACAGGGGTCTCGTGACGGTCGCCGCGCGACCTCCTCGACCGGCGAAGGAGTCGGCCGCCCCGCTGGTCGAGGAGGTCGCGCAGCGACCGTCACGAGACCGAGGGCCCACAGGGCCCGCTGGTCGAGGAGGTCGCGCAGCGACCGTCACGAGACCGAGGGCCCACAGGTACGCTCGATCCGTGACGGATCTGCAGTTCCAGGAAGCCGGCCTCGGTGCCGGCGCGATCGACTACCTCGACGCCTGGGACCTCCAACGCCGGGTGCACGCGCAGGTGACTGCTGGCGAGCTCCCTGGCACCGTGCTGCTCCTGGAGCACCCGCCGGTGTTCACGGCCGGCAAGCGCACCGACCCGCACGAGCGGCCGGCCGATCCCGGCGGTGCTCGCCGTCATCGACGTCGACCGCGGCGGCAAGATCACGTTCCACGGACCCGGCCAGCTGGTCGGCTACCCGATCGTCCGGCTCCCCGACCACGTCAAGGTCGTCGACTACGTCCGCCGGGTCGAGGAGGCGCTGATCGCGGTGTGCGCCGACTTCGGCGTCCCCACCGCCCGCGTGCCCGGCCGCAGCGGCGTCTGGCTCCGAGCGGATGCGCGCGGACCGGAGCGCAAGATCGCCGCGATCGGCATCCGGGTCAGCCGCGGAGTGACCATGCACGGCTTCGCGCTCAACTGCGACGTCGACCTCGGGTGGTACGACCGGTTCGTCCCCTGCGGCATCGCCGACGCCGGCGTCACCTCGCTCACCAACGAGCTCGGCCGCGACGTGCCGGTGGCCGACGTACTTCCCTCGGTCCGGCAACACCTCGACGAGCTGCTCTCGTGGCAGCCGTACGACGCCACCCCCGACTACGAGGCCCGCCCCGAGCCCGGCCGCACCCCGCAGATCCCCCTGCTGGCGCCGAGCCGCTGACCTTCGGCGGTCGGTCCGGCGTGTCCCGTCGGCCGGGCAACCTTTTGCGTGGTCGGATCGTCTGATCCCCCGGAGGGGACCGGGCAGATCAGGCAGACAGGGGACATTCGGGTGAGCGACCTCGTCATCGAGACGACCGGCCTGCGCAAGGAGTTCCGTAGCCTGCGCGGCGACCTGCGGGTCGCCGTACAGAGCCTGGACCTGGCGGTGCCGGCCGGCGGCGTCCACGGCTTCCTCGGGCCCAACGGTTCCGGCAAGACCACGACGATCCGGATGCTCCTCGGCCTGGCCCGCCCGACGCGCGGCACGATGCGGCTGTTCGGCCAGCCGGTGCCCCGGCACCTGCCGCAGGTGATCGGGAGGGTCGGCGCGGTCGTCGAGTCCCCGAAGTTCTCGCCCAACTTCAGCGGACGTCGCAACCTGCTGCTGCTCGCGGGCGCCATCGGTGCCCCGGCGTCGCGAGTCGACGAGGCGATCGAGACGGTCAAGCTCGGCGGGCGCGAGAAGGACCGCTACAAGGCCTACTCGCTCGGCATGAAGCAGCGGCTCGCGATCGCCGCGACGCTGCTCAAGCAGCCGGACCTGCTCATCCTCGACGAGCCGACCAACGGGCTCGACCCCGCCGGCATCCGCGAGATCCGGGAGACGATCCGCGACCTCGGGGCCTCCGGCGTGACCGTGCTGCTGAGCTCGCACATCCTGGCCGAGGTGCAGCAGGTCTGCACGTCGGCCACCATCATCGGCAACGGCAAGCTGCTGGCATCGGGCACGGTCGACGAGCTGCTCGACGTCGGTACGTCGTACCGGGTGGCGGTGCCGGACCCGGACGCGGCGCTCCACGCCCTCGTCACCGCCGGGTTCGCACCCAGCAACATCGCCGGCGAGATCCATGTCGATGCCGAGCAGCCGGGTGACCTCACCCGGGCGCTCGCCGAGGCCGGCATCTGGCTCACCGAGCTGACCCCGCTGAGAGCGGACCTCGAGGCCTACTTCCTCCGGCTCACCGAAGCCGAGGAGCTCGGCCACGACACGGGGTCCGTGGCATGAACCGGCTGCTCCGTGTCGAGCTGACCCGGCTCCTGTGGCGCCGCGCCGTGCTCGTCATCCTCGTCGTGGCCGTCGCGATCCCGACGGTGATCGGCGTCGCGCGGGTGTTGAACACGCAGCCGCCGTCCGACGCCGACCTGGCGTACGCCGAGGAGCAGGTCGCTGCCGAGAGCGACCAACCCCGGCGTCCAGCGCCGCTACCAGAGGTGCCTCGACAACCCGGAGCGGTTCCTCGGCCAGCCGCTGCCCGACGACGTCGAGGCAGCCTGCGACGAGAACTACCTGCCGCAGCCGGAGTGGTACGTCTACTGGGAGCAGCTGGATCTCGTCGACGACCGGGACAACGGTTCCGGGCTCGCGGTCGTGATCGTGCTGGCGATCCTGATGATGCTGGCGGGCACGACCTTCGCCGGCCACGACTGGGCCAGCGGTTCCGTGAGCAACCAGCTCCTGTTCGAGCCGCGCCGTCCGCTCGTGTGGGCCGCCAAGGGGGCGATCGTCACGGGGGTGGCGGGGCTGTTCTCGGCCGTGGTGGTGACGGCGTACTGGCTGTTCCTGGGCGTGGTCGCCAACTCGCGCGACATCCCCATCGGTGACGGGCTCCTGCTGGACTGCCTGCAGAGCGGGTGGCGCGGGGCGGCGGTCGCCGCTGGTGCCGCGCTCGCGGGTTACGCACTCACGATGCTCTTCCGGAGCACGGTCGCGGCGCTCGGCGTACTCCTCGCGGCCAGCGTGGCCGGCGGCATCGTGCTCGCGGTGATCGGGGTCGACTCGGTGTGGAACCCGGGACTCAACATCGCCGCGATCATCCTCGACGGGGCGAAGTACTACGCCGACGTGCCCTGCTCCGGTGGTGGGTTCGACGGAGAGACCTGCTCGGTCGAGAAGACGCTGCCGATCGGTCGCGCCCTGTGGTTCCTCGGAACGGGCCTGGTGCTGTTCGCCGCCGCGTCCCTCGCGTCGTTCCAGCGACGCGATGTGCCCTGACCGAAGGGTCTCGTGACGCCACCCTCAAGGTCTCCACAGCGGTGCGCCGACCTCCTCGACCAACGGAGTACCGAGGCGTCCGGGGTAGTCTTTCCGACGTGTCCGCCCCCGTCCCCGAAGGCCGTAAGCTCCTCCGTCTCGAGGTCCGCAACGCAGAGACCCCGATCGAACGGAAGCCCTCCTGGATCAAGACCCGGGCGAAGATGGGACCCGAGTACACCGCGCTCCAGAGCCTGGTGAAGTCCGAGGGTCTGCACACGGTCTGCCAGGAGGCGGGCTGCCCCAACATCTTCGAGTGCTGGGAGGACCGCGAGGCGACGTTCCTCATCGGCGGCGACCAGTGCACGCGCCGCTGCGACTTCTGCCAGATCGATACCGGCCGCCCGGCACCCGCTCGACCGGGACGAGCCGCGCCGGGTCGCGGAGTCGGTCAAGAAGATGGAGCTGCGCTACGCCACCATCACCGGCGTCGCCCGCGACGACCTCGACGACGGCGGCGCCTGGTTGTACGCCGAGACGGTGCGCGCCATCCACGAGCTCAACCCGGACACGGGCGTCGAGAACCTGATCCCCGACTTCAACGGCATCCCCGACCTGCTGCAGCAGGTGTTCGAGTCGCGGCCGGAGGTGCTCGCCCACAACGTCGAGACGGTGCCGCGGATCTTCAAGCGGATCCGGCCGGCGTTCCGCTACGACCGCTCGCTCGACGTGATCACCCAGGCCCGCACGTTCGGGCTGGTGACCAAGTCGAACCTGATCCTCGGCATGGGCGAGACCCGCGAGGAGGTCAGCCAGGCGATGCGCGACCTGCACGACGCGGGCTGCGAGCTGCTGACCATCACCCAGTACCTCCGCCCGTCGGTGCGTCACCACCCCGTCGAGCGGTGGGTGAAGCCCGAGGAGTTCGTCGAGCTTCAGCAGGAGGCGACCGACATCGGGTTCGTCGGGGTGCTCTCAGGACCGCTGGTGCGTTCGTCGTACCGTGCCGGTCGGCTGTACCGTCAGGCGATGGACGCCCGGGCCGTTGACACTCAGCACAGCCAGCACCGCATCGGCCTGAGTTCCACCCACCATCAGATCCACAGAGTCAGGTAGGCAGCACAGCACGATGGCGAAAGAGCCGAAAGCGCCCAAAGAGCCGCTCGACCCCGCGACATGAGCCGACGCCGGCAGATCATCGAGACCTTCAAGATGACCCGGCAGACGGACAAGGCCGCCCCTTGGTGGATGCTCCTCGCGTTCCTCGTCTTCGGCGGCATCGGCTTCGGCATCTTCTGGATCCTCCCCGGCTCGGGTGTCATCGGCCTCGTGATGTCGATCATCGGCGGCCTGCTGCTCGGCTTCCTCGGCATGATGATCGTGTTCAGCCGACGGGCCCAGAAGGCGGCGTACACCCGGCTCGACGGCCAGGCTGGTGGCAGCTACCGCGCACTCACCATGCTGCGGCGCGGCTGGAAGGTCGAGGAGGTCGTCGGCTTCACCAAGCAGCAGGACATGGTGCACCGCGTCGTCGGGCCTCCGGGCATCGTGCTGGTCGGCGAGGGCAACCCCCACCGGCTGCGCCAGCTGATGGCGAGTGAGCGCAAGAAGCACGAGCGGGTCGCCGCCGACTTCCCCGTGCACGAGGTCTACGTCGGCAACGACGAGGGTCAGGTCCCGCTGCCCAAGCTGGTGAAGCACGTGCAGAAGCTCGGTCGCCAGGTGAAGCCCGCCGACCAGACCGACCTCCTGATGCGGCTCAAGGCGCTCGACGCCCAGCGACCGAAGGTGCCGCTCCCCCGTGGCCCGGTGCCGACGAGCATGAAGGGCATGCGCGGCAACCTCAAGGGTCGCTGATCCCCAGCGGGGATCCGGCGTGCACGGCGTGAGGAAGTCCTCGCCGTTGCCCGCCGCGACGCCGTCGTCATCGAGCCAGCCCACCTGGTCGAAGTAGTAGACGTCCTCGGCGTGATCGGCCGATTCATCGCGTACGACGTCGAGGTCGGTGCTGGTCCCCCACACCTCACCCTCGGCGTCGGCCACGAACGAGACCTCGTCGGCATCGCTCCAGGCGAAGCCGTCCGGCAGCGGCTCGGCGACCCGGAAGCCGCGGTTCGGTCCTTCGAGGCTGAGCCCGAGGAGGCGCGCACCCCGTGCGCGTCGAGACGTCAGCACCCAGGTAGTGCTCTCGTCGGTGCCGGCGTCGAAGGTCAGCGTGACCCGGGTGACCCGCTCGCACGGCGTACCGGTCCACAGTCGCAGGTCGCCGTCGGTGACCCGCGCTCCGATCGCCGGGCGGAGGGATGGGGCGAACTGGGCGTCCGGGTCCCAGTCGTCGCCGTCCGTGTCGCAGGCGGCCAACCCGAGCAGGGCAACCACCCCGACAGCGCGACCAGCCTCACCGGTAGCCGCCGTCCCCGAGACCGGCGTCCTCCTCGGTGTCATTGCCGCCGGTGAGCTGCTCCCACGCGTACGACGCGAGGAAGCCGGCGTACCCCTCCTCGGCCCACTGGAACGAGTGCCGCTCCTCGTGGTGCAGCAGCCGGTCGAGGTCGAGGCTGCCCGTGTAGACGCCGCCGTTGTCGTCGTCGTAGACCGCCTTGCCGGACTCGATGGACTCCCTGAGCGCGGCGATCGGGTCGCTGTCGTCGACGTTGACCATGAAGACGTCACCCCACGTGGTGCCGCCCTTCTGGCTGTAGAGGTCCTGCAGCCAGTTGCCGCCGGCGCCCATCAGGATGCCGTTCGGCGTGGTCACCAGCCGACCACCGTTGTCGTGGACGAAGTCGACGTCGTCGCCGTAGCTCCAGTCGTTGGCCGCCTGCCGCTCCTTGATGTACCTCACGTACGCCGCGGAGTAGGGCTCGACCGGGAAGTCGTGGTCGGTGCCTTCGCCGTAGTCGGTGCCGGCGTTGAGGATGAAGGTCAGCAGCACCGCCTGGCGGGCGTCGTCGGCGCTGATGTCGGTGGGGAGCACGAAGAACGACTTGCCTTCGGGATCGGTGATCTTCTCCATGCCGTTGAGGATCGAGAACGAGTCGGGCGTGAGGTTGTTGTCCCGCGCGATCTGCACCAGGACGCCGGGCTCGACGCCCTGGCGCTCGGCGTTGGCGAGCCACTCGGCGTAGTAGCCGTCCGGCGAGGCTCCGGAGAGCAGACCCGCCTGCCGGAGCTGGAACTCATAGCGGCCGCCGGTGAGGTCGAGGTTCTGCGACGCCTTCTCGAACGCGACCTCGCCGAGGGACTGGCTGGTCGGCGGATTGGCGCCGACGAACCGCTCGAGGGTGGTGTCGAGCGCCGTCACGGCGGGCCTGCTCCGGGACCTGAGCGTCGAAAGGACCGTGTCCCGCTCGCCGTCGAGGGCGATCGCCTTCTGGTCGAACGTGTACTGCGTGCTGTCCCGCCACTCCTCGTGCTCGAACCGGTGGTCCACCCAGTCCGGGGGGTGCTGGTTGTCGTGGATCCGAGCGGCGTTGGCGTCGTCGTACCGCTTGCGGATGCCGTCGATGTCACCGCGCGCCTCGTTGACGTGTCCGACGTACGTCGTGATGGCGGAAGCCGCGTCGGCGAGCGAGGCGCTGTCGCCGTGCATCGCCGAGGAGAGGTGCTGGACGTCGCTGACTGCCTTGGTGGCGGTGTCGGAGCGCCACGACTTCGCGAGCTTGAGGTTGTCGTCGTTGACCTCGGCGTGGGTGTCGAGGAGGAGGACGCCGAGGTTGCTGATCGTGCGCGCTTGTCGGGTGAGGACCTCGGGGTCCTCGACCGGGTAGGGGTAGCGCAGGTTGGCGGCTTCGCTGGCCGCCATCAGAGCTGGTACTCCACGTCGATCTCGTTGGTGACCTGGATGGTGCTGTTGACCAGCTTGCTGAGGGCGAAGAGCTCTGCGGAGAAGACGCGGAGACGGCCGCCGAGCGCGACCATGATGTCGTCGGCGGCGGACTGGACGGGCGCGGTTGCCGCACCCATCGGACCCTGCATGCCGGTCACGGATCCCTCGGCACCCTGCGACGCGGCGTGGTCGAGGTCGGCGCCCTTGGTCGCGAACCGACCCGCGGCGCTGCCCGATCCGTCGTAGTCGATGTAGAACTCGGTAGCCAACCCGTCTCCCTCCTCAGGAGGTGAGACTGACCCGCGACGTGCCTCGCTAAACGCCCGGACTGAACGCCCCGGCTAGACGCCGGTGGTCGTGAGCCGGCGGTAGGTGTCCATCGTGACCGTCGCCGTGCCGGCCAGGAGGTCGTGGAGACCGCGGCCGTCCGACCGGAAGACGAGCGGCGGGATGACCAGCGCGATCGCGACCTGCCGGCCCAGCAGCGGCAGCGGGTTGGAGAGCCGGCCGCGACCGCGGGCTGGTACGACGCGCAGGCCGGTGAGGAGCTTGCCGAGCGAGCCGCCGAGGAGCCAGGTGAACAGCGCGGCCTCGATCACGAAGACGCCCACCGTGTAGAGCTGCGAGGGCGACCCGGGCTCGCCGTACTCGTCCAGGCCGACGAACGCGAGCACGACCAGCGTCGAGGCGATCCAGTCGACGAAGAGCGCCAGGATCCGCCGACCCCAGGACGCGGTCGGGAACGGGACGGTGGAGGCGGGCGGTGCCGTTCGGTCTGACATCGCCGCCACCCTAGTGACCGGCGCCGGCAAGTCCGAACCAACGTCTCAGCAACCTGTTACATCCCGGAAACAATTTGGGAATGGTCGAGAAACGGCCCCTCCGTAGGTTGCTGGACAGGCGGTCGTCGCGCAACGTTGCGTAGGTACGATGCCGCGATCAACCCCTCGATTCCGGAGTGCCGGATCCAGACTGGTGGCTGGCCCGTGGGTCAGCCGAGGAGGAACGAATGTTCAGCAACAGCGAAGAGCTGCTCAAGTTCATCGCGGACGAGGGCGTCGAGATGGTCGACGTCCGTTTCTGTGACCTGCCCGGCATCATGCAGCACTTCACTGTGCCGGTCTCGTCGTTCGACCAGTCGGTGTTCGACGACGGCCTCGGCTTCGACGGCTCGTCGATCCGGGGCTTCCAGGCGATCAACGAGTCGGACATGGCGCTCTTCCCGGACCCGACGACGGCGTACGTCGACCCGTTCCGCAGGTCGAAGACGCTCAACCTGAACTTCTTCATCCACGACCCGATCACCGGTGAGCCCTACTCCCGCGACCCGCGCAACATCGCGAAGAAGGCGCTGGCCTACCTCAACACGACCGGCGTCGCGGACACGGCGTACTTCGCTCCCGAGGCCGAGTTCTACATCTTCGACCAGGTGCGCTACTCGACCGGCCCGAACGAGGGCTTCTACCACATCGACTCCGTCGAGGGCTGGTGGAACTCGGGCGCCGAGGGCGACAACCTGGGCTACAAGACCCGCTTCAAGGGCGGCTACTTCCCCGTCGCGCCGTACGACCACTACGGCGACCTGCGCGACGACATGTGCAAGAACCTCGAGAACGTCGGCCTGCAGGTCGAGCGCGGTCACCACGAGGTCGGCACCGCCGGCCAGGCGGAGATCAACTACAAGTTCGACACGCTGCTCAAGGCCGCGGACGACGTGATGAAGTTCAAATACATCATCAAGAACACCGCCTGGGAGCAGAACAAGTCGGTCACGTTCATGCCGAAGCCGATCTTCGGTGACAACGGCTCGGGCATGCACGTGCACCAGTCGCTGTGGAAGGGCGGCGACCCGCTGTTCTATGACGAGACCGGCTACGGCGGTCTTTCCGACATGGCCCGCTGGTACGTCGGCGGCATCCTGAAGCACGCCCCGGCGCTGCTGGCGTTCACCAACCCGACGGTGAACTCCTACCACCGCCTGGTCCCGGGCTTCGAAGCCCCGATCTCGCTGGTCTACTCGTCGCGCAACCGCTCGGCGTCGGTCCGGATCCCGATCACGGGCACCAACCCGAAGGCCAAGCGGATCGAGACCCGCTTCCCCGACCCGTCGGCGAACCCCTACCTCGCGTTCTCGGCGCTGATGCTCGCCGGCCTCGACGGCATCCAGAACAAGGTCGAGCCGGCCGCGCCGATCGACAAGGACATCTACGAGCTCCCGCCGGACGAGATGGCCGAGATCGCCCAGGTCCCGACCTCGCTCGGTGCCGTGCTCGACGCCCTCGAGGACGACCACGAGTTCTTGACCGTCGGCAACGTCTTCACGCCCGACCTGATCGACACCTGGATCACCTACAAGCGTGAGCAGGAGATCGCTCCCGTCCAGCAGCGCCCGCACCCGCACGAGTTCGAGCTCTACTACGACATCTAGAGCCGAACCCCGCTCTCACCTGCGGGTTTAGGTTCCACCTTCCCCGCTGTCCCTTGTTTTGTCCTCACGGGCCGTCATCGCTACATCGATGGCGGCCCGTGTGCTTTCGTCCTTGTCGGGCCACAGGTGGCCGTAGGTGTCCAGCGTCGTCTTGGCGCTCGCGTGGCGCAGCCTCGCCTGCACAACCTTGACGTCGGTGCCGCTCGCGATGAGCAGCGAGGCGAAGTAGTGCCGGTCGGGTGAGCCATTCGGCGTGTTTACGACCATCGCCGCGACCACGGCATCGAGGGTCACCTCGACGACAGCGGCCACTATCGGTGTCGTTGACCTCAAGGCGGCGTACCTGGCCGTGCCGGCAAGGCACCGTCGAGTCTCCCGCTGGCTGACCAATCCGACGTGGTCGCTGGTCGTGAAGGACCTCGGCACATCGGTCAACGCGTCGTACTCCGGCGACCTGCGCGACCCTGCCGCATCCCGCTGGTACGACCTGCCCGTAGTGGAGTCGGACGACGCGCCAGCCGTGGTCACCACGACCGCACTGGACTCGCGGATTCTCCTCGGGGACTTCTCACAGTTCGTGATCGTGGATCGGATCGGCGCTGACGCCGAGTTCATCCCCCACATGTTCTCGACCTCCAACGGTCGTCCGACCGGTGAGCGGGGGCGGACGGCGTAGACGTTGGCTGGCAGGGTGCGTCGGGAAGGGTGACGTTCACGCCTTCGCTGACCTGCCTCAAGGTTGCGGGCGCGACTCCTCCCACAACGGTCATCTTGCGGCCGGTCACCTGCGCGCTGGACGCCGACGGCAGCCTGACGGCGAGGCTGATTGCTACGGACGGCACCTGGACGTGGGCGGTAGCGATCGAGATCGACGGCGAGGAGCCGCGGCGTTCAGCATCGCTGTTCCGGCAGACTGCACCGTTGACCTCGCAACGTGTCGCGACGCCGCCTGACACGCGGCGAGAGATCGCAACCCAACCCCACGAGGGAAAGCCGCCCCACCCCCGGCCAAGGCTGGGGTAACGGGGGTGGGCGGTCTCTGGTCGCCAGGCGGATTGACCGGATGCGCCGCGGTCGTGACTTTCTGGGCGGCTAGCCCGAGATCAGCGCCACCCGGCTCCCGAACGTGGCGGCGCCCTAGCCTCCCGGCGGCGCCGTCATGGGGGCACTTCGATCGGCGCCGGGGTCGTGCACCATATCGCGCTTCGGGTCAACTGTCCTTAAACCTGTTTGGCGGCCACGGCCAGACATGCTCAAGCCTGGGCCGGGGCCTAGACGGTATGACGTGACGCCGTCGGTTTGACGGGGTTGCGGGCCGGGGCCTCACTCACAAGATTCGTGGGTTGCCGAGCAGGGGCTGCCTGCTCGGCCTATCCGACAATTGTGGGAGGCCCCGGTGTTTTCTGAGCGTATGAGTGTTGGGCTCGATGTGCACGCAAGGTCGGTCGCGGCAGCGGCGATCGATGGCGTCACGGGCGAGTTGTTCCAGACCAAGCTGACCCCGTCTTACGACCACATCCGGTCCTGGGTTGGTGATCTTCCCGGCCCGGTGGCGGTGGCCTATGAAGCGGGCCCGACCGGGTTCGGGCTCTACCGCCACCTGAGGTCGGCAGGGATCCGGTGCGAGGTCGTTGCGCCGAGCAAGTTGCAGAAGCCGGCCGGTGATCGGGTCAAGACTGACGCCAAGGATGCGGTCCACCTGGCCCGGTTGTTGCGGCTGGATGAGATCACTGCCGTGGCGATCCCGACCATCGACCAGGAAGCCGCACGAGACCTGGTGCGCGCCCGGGAGGCTGCCCGAGGCGATCTGATGCGGGCCCGACACCGGCTCTCGAAACTGTTGCTGCGGCACGGGATCGTCTACTACGGCGGCAACGCGTGGACCGGCAAGCACGACATCTGGCTGCGCAACGAGGCACTGCCGCAGCTGACCGAACGGCCGACTCGGCTGACCTTCGACGCCGACTACGAAACCGTGCTCGCGACCAAGACCCGCCGGGACCGGCTCGATGTTGCGATCGAGGAGATGGCCGCCGACAGCGAGTTCACCCCTCTCGTTCGCCGCCTCGGCTGCCTACGGGGCGTCGGCACCCTGACCGGGTTCGGGCTCGCGGTCGAGATCGGCGACTGGCACCGATTCACCGGCAACTCGATCGGCTCGTTCGTCGGACTGGTCCCCTCCGAGCACTCCTCGGGACAGTCCCGATCACAAGGATCGATCACCAAGACCGGCAACGGATACGCCCGCCGACTGCTGGTCGAGGCCGCCTGGCATCACCGGCCCCGCTACCGGATCGGCAAGACCATGCGCCTGCGCTGGGACGCCGCACCAGCTGCCGCCCGGGTCCGTGGCGACGAGGGCAACCGGCGACTCCACCACCGTTGGGTGAAGTTCATCGACCGCCGCAAACGCTCCACCGTGGCCAATACCGCGATCGCTCGTGAACTCGCGGGCTGGTGCTGGTCCCTGGCCGTGATCGAGGACTGACCCCACCGACTGCTTCGCCGCCACGATCGGGCTGGTGACAGCGCGTGGAGCGACCCGCGATTCAGCTATGAGCAGCCCGGCCCGGCCGGGCGACGCTCGCTCCTAGACACGCGGTCCCGCTCCAGCCGAACCACCGTCCTGCGGTACCCAACCCGCGCATATCAGCATGACCCGCGCGTCGCCAACGACACGCTCCCCAGCCCACAAGACGCAGCGAAGCACGAGGCGCCCGCCCCGACTACCGGGACGGGCGCCTCACCCTGCCACTTGACAGGAGGTCCTACATATCAGCTGAACCGGAGAGTGCAGCTACAGAATCAGTACCCACGAGCGGCGCGGTCAGTCATTACTCACGCAGGGGGGCCGATGGGGATGTGGGTAGAGACCCAGACGTGCAATCGCCCCGCTCGGTGAAGCTACCGGGTGGGGCGATCTCTAGCCCCCGAGGCAACGCCCGAGGGAGGGAGACGGGCCAGGCCCCAGCCTGCTGCTCGTCTCCCGAGAAGAGACGCGCCACACCGGAGGCAGATTGGCCCCGCCCGGTACCCCGTTTGACCCTCCCCTTTAAGCACCAGCGGTGGGGGTGACCAGGCGGGGCCGGTCCTTGGATGTTCGGAGTAACCCCCGGCCGTCCCCACAAGGGCCGGGGGTCTCTCACGTGCAGCGACCCCCAGCGTGTTGGGAGGAACATGCCGAGAGGGTCGCTACGAGTGAGTATGGGCGGCGCACGTGGCCGACTTGTTAACCCACGGGGAGGGACTTGTTAACTCGCAGACCCAGCCGCGACCACCGACCCCGTTTCCGCGGGGCCGGGGCTCGCGCCGCTGTTCGCACAAGTGGGATCGCACGTCTGCGATCGGTGGGCACCCGCGTACCGGGCAGGCCTACTGTCTAAAATCTGACCCCATAGGTGCCACCCCGACCGCTCGTGTCCCCGCGGCCGAGGATGTGCGGGGACAGAAAGCCGCCCCACCCGGTCAAGCATCAACCGGATGGGGCGGTCTCTGGTCCCTAAGGCCATTCGGAGGACAGCGCCAAGCGGATTGGTTCAGAATGGAAGTGACCCCCGGCCGGCTGGGGGGTCGACACGTCGTCAGAACGCCAAGCCCTAGCCCCCGGCGCCACTCGAGGACCAGGCCGGGGCACTCGGTTGGGCTGTGCTCGGCACGTACCCAGACGTGGTGCACGGTCGGTCACGTCCGCGACGCTACCTGGGCCGGTAATCGCATCCGATAGCGAAGCAAGACGGGGATCGTTTCGGCCCAAACCCACCGGGTAGTACCGAGTTGCAGTGTTCAGGACGCGTCCAACTCTCATCCCCGGTCGGACTGGTCCTGTAGGGCGGTGATTGTGGAGCATCATCGCCCACGGCCGCCCCACGTCGGGAGGGAGGGGCGGCCCGCTGCGAGGGCCGGGGGTCGTCTCAATTGCCAAACCGGACAAACCTGAAGCGGATGGAAAGTACCGGCAGGTAACCCGGATGCGGTCGTGGGGCACGGGCATCCCTTGGGAGCCGTCATTCCCGTCGGCTCACTAGAGGGAGAAACAGATGAAGATCCGCCGGGTCACCCATGCCATTGCTGCCGGCGCGCTGGCGCTAACCGTCGCGACCACGGCCACAGCCTGTTCGGACGACAAGGGCAAGGACGAGAAGGACACCCCGGGCGATATCGATGACGACGAGAAGAGCGATTGAGAAACTGGTTCCGTCGTCGCCAGTTCGTTTCGCACGGACCGGTCTGAACGCAGAGCGACCCCCGACCCAATCAAGGGCCGGGGGTCGTCGTGCGTGAAGGTCAGACGCTGTGGAGGTGTCGCTGGGGCTCGTCCGGAGGACCGAAGAGGGTTCCCGCCTCTATCGCGTCCGCGTGACGCCCAAGCCAGAACGCTGACTCGTCGCGTTCACGTAGCTCACGCTCCCGAATGATGACGAACGGGCCGACGCGGATCACTTGTATGCCGCTTCGCCTATGCGGACCAGTAGCCGGCCGAGCTCGATCGCCTCGGCAGGGGTGAGCTTGGCGACGGGTGCGTCGTCGTGGACTAGTTCGACGGCCGTGGCGATCGAGTCCCGCTCGCGGAGCAGGTAGGCGCCGAAGGTGTCGCGGGCGCGGTCCTCGAGCTCACCCTGGAACGTCAGGAGCGGCATTGCGGTCAGCTCGACGTCCTGGCGCTCACCGATGCAGTACTGGTCCTCGGGGTGCCACGCCTTGACATGGCCGGCGCCGTCGGTGCACCACGGGGCGCAAGTCACGGCGGGCAGGGTTGCGATGGTGGATGATTCAGACACGGTGTTGCCTCTCTGTCAGGTGATACCGAGGCCCTGGTCTGCGGCGCTAACCCGCTGGCCGGGGCCGATCTATTGTGCGATCCTCACCCCCGAGCGGGAGGCTTGTCCCGAGATCCCGAGAAGTCGCGCATTCTGTGTGTCGATTGCCCTTACGTTGCCCTTGCGCGAGTCGTCAACGACCGGCAAGAACGGTCAGTCTCGATAGGCGTATCCGCTGGTCAGGCCCTGGTTTCCGTCAAAGACGGTCAACAACCGGTTACGCGGGAGTGACGTCCAGCAGAGTGGTGTACGGAACCCGGTGAGCGTGTCGGTGCAGAACTGACGACGGTCACCGCGTGATCCTTCGAGTGAACCTCTCACAGCACTCTCGAATGGAGCATCACGATGACCGTCACGCCCAGTATCGACCCTGCTCGTCTGCTCGAGGAACAGCTCGCCCAGGCGTCGCCTGATCTGCTCCGCGAGTTGTTGACCACGTTCATCAACACCTTGATGTCGGCCGAGGCGGACGCGGTGTGCGGTGCCGCGTACGGCACCACCAGCCCGGAGCGGACCAATCGTCGCAACGGCTACCGGGCCCGTGAGTTCGACACCCGTGCCGGCACGATCGACCTGGCGATCCCGAAGCTGCGGTCCGAGACCTACTTCCCCGAGTGGCTGCTCGAGCGCCGCAAGCGTGCCGAACGCGCGCTGACCTCGGTGGTGGCGACCTGCTACCTGCTCGGGGTGTCCACCCGGCGGATGGACAAGCTGGTGCAGTCCTTGGGCATCACCACCCTGTCGAAGTCGCAGGTCTCGGTGATGGCCAAGGATCTCGACGCACACGTGGAGGAGTTCCGCACCCGCCGGCTCGATGACACGGGCCCGTTCACGTTCGTGGCCGCCGACGCCTTGGTGCTCAAGGCCCGTGAGGGCGGCCGCGTGGTGTCGGTCCATGCGTTGGTCGCGACCGGCGTCAACGCCGACGGGCACCGCGAGATCCTCGGCGTCCAGGTCACCACCAGCGAAGACGGTGCCGGCTGGCTGGCGTTCTTCCGCGACCTGGCCGCCCGCGGCCTGTCCGGCGTCAAGCTCGTCACCAGCGACGCTCATGCCGGACTCACCGGCGCGACCGCCGCCACGTTGCCCGGAGCATCCTGGCAACGCTGCCGAACCCACTACGCCGCAAACCTGATGTCCGCGACCCCGAAGTCGTCGTGGGGTTGGGTCAAGGCGCTGTTGCACTCGATCTACGACCAGCCCGACGCCGATGCCGTGCACGCCCAGTTCGACCGGGTCGTCGATGCGCTGGCCGAGAAGCTGCCGAAGGTGGCCGAGCACCTCGAAGGAGCCCGCGCCGACATCCTCGCGTTCACCGCGTTCCCCAAGGAGATCTGGCGTCAGATCTGGTCCAACAACCCCAACGAACGCCTCAACCGCGAGATCCGCCGACGCACCGACGTGGTCGGGATCTTCCCCGACCGCGACTCCATCATCCGGCTCGTCGGCGCGGTCCTGGCCGAGCAACACGACGAATGGGCCGAAGGCCGCCGCTACCTCGGACTCGACGTCCTCGCTCGCGCACAAGCCGTCGAGACCACCCTCACCGAGGAGGTGACTGACGAGCTGACCATCCAGGCGATCACGGCCTGAACTACAACGACGGAGGATCAGCCGTCCTACACCACGTCACGGGACTTGACCTCCGCGGGTAAGAGTTCGCACAGGTATACCCACGGCCGCAGCCACGCAAAGCAGTCGCAAACGGTCCCTGATGCGAAGACGCCGTTCATTGTCTTTCAAGGTCGGGGTCGTTTGCGTTGGATCTGACTCCACCTGCGGCCCCACCGCGGCCCCAGAAGGCGAGCCTCGAAATCAGATGAAACACATCTGGCGTGTAGGGACTGCAACTGAGTGGTGCCCCAGTGTGGATCCCGGACGCGTTCAACGGTGCGGAGCTGCTCCTGGCTGTCGGCATGGCCGCGTTCGTCGGGACATCGTCCGTGTGCCCAACAAGTCGCGTCGCCTGCTTGCCGGGGAGAGGTCGCCGAGGGTCTCCCGCCGAGAGTGGCTGAGGCAGCCGTCTGGGCCCATAGCCCTCGATCCTGAATGCCGCGGCGGCTCCCCGACGAAACACGGCTCAATTCCGATGTGACCGGATTGGTTCTCCGGTCGCACTCGATGGCCGGAGACGAGACCATCGATTGCCGTCCCAAACCGCACCCTGCAGCCTGAGGACCCTGTGACTGCGTGTCGGCGACGCCTGAAAACTGACCCTTCTCCGTCGGGCGAGTTCGAGGGCATGCCGGCTCGCTTGCTGCGGGGGAGACCGCCCGGATCTGCCATGACAGGGTGCGGAGTTGCGCCGTCGGTGCATTCCCGGAACGGTTACCCCGCCTCCGCTCGTCTCGCTTGGGAACCCGACTCTGCCGGAAGTGGGCAGTAGCCCCGTCTCTTCGCATGAAGGATGTTCAGCACGCCGATGGCGGCGCCGGCAGCAATGACCACAATCGGTGCCAGATCGAGAGCAAAGCCGAGTAGCACCAGCACGACTCCCAAGCCCACGCCCCACAAGACCGGATGAACCACGACCCAGTCACTGAACCGGCTCAGCAAACTGCGCATCTGCTACCTCATCCCTCGCTTGGACTGCTGGCGGATGGTCGACTGGTCGAGTCGACCTCCCGCCAGAAGTCCGCGACCCGTCGGTTGAACCGATCTGGTGCCTCCTGCATCGGTTGGTGGGCTTCGCCGTCCCACACCTCGAACCGCGCTCCAGGGATCAAGTCGGCTACCACCTGGCCGTAGTGCGGGGGCGTGGCCACGTCCTCGGCGCCCGCGAGCACGAACGCTGGCACGCTGATCTGCGGCAGCCGGTCGGCCGTCTCGTGTGCGAGGAAGGCGTCGACGGTACGTTGGATCGCCTCGACGCTGGCGGCGTGCGGGAACGCCAGGCTCTCCTCGACGATCTGGCTCACGGTGCCGTCCAGGTGGGCCCGGCGGGTGTAGATCCAGACGAAGAACGCCTCGAGGAACGCGCGCTCGGTCGGCGCGTTGGTGACCATCCACCGCCACGCGCGGCCCATCGCCTCGAAGTAGGCGTCGACCCTCGCCCAGGTGCTGACCAGCACGAGGCTGCGCACCAGGTCGGGGTGGCGGATCGCGAGCTCCTGGGCGATCACGCTTCCTCCGGAGAAGCCGGCCACGTGTGCGGAGTCGATCCCGGCAGCCCGCAGCACGCTCGCGGCGTCATCGGCCATCGACTCGACCGTGAACGGCCCGTCGGGGAGCGGCGACCGTCCCGCGCCCCGGTTGTCGAACGCGGTCATCCGGAAGCTGTCGGCGAGCCCCTCGAGCTGGAACTGCCACGACTCGACGGGATCGCCGAGCCCACCGATCAGCAGGACGTCGGGTCCGGACCCCTGCTGGACGACCCAGAGGTCGTGAGCCCGGTCGGACTCGGTGGTGGTGCTCAGAGTGGTGGTCATCGTCAATACTCGTTTCTGTGGGTTGTCTGTTGGTGTCGTGTGCCGTCGTCACGGCAGGAGCCGGTAGACCCGGAAGAAGCCCGCGTCGACGTCGGCCTCGTCGACGCCCGTGAAGCCTGCCTCCTCGGCGAGGGCAGCGACGTGGGACGGACGGAGCACCGTGCCGATGGCCGCGGACGGCTCCTCCGCACGCTGCGTGGGCAGGCAGTGGGTGATGCTCCAGCCGTACATCATCCGTTCGAGGAGGTCGCCCGGCGCGGTGAACTCCGCCTGGACGCGTTCGTCCACGACGACGACGCAGCCACCGGCGGCGAGCGACTTGTGCGCCGCGCGCAGCGTCTCGACCGGACGCGCCATGTCGTGCAGGGCCTCGAGTATGACCACCGCGTCGAACGGGCCGTAGGCGCCGACCTCGGCGGCATCCGCGGCGACGTACTGCACCCGCATCCCGGCCTGCCTGGCCAGCTCGCGCGCCTCGTCGATCGACGGCGGGTCGGAGTCGATCCCGACTACACTCCGCGTCTGGGTAGGCCTTCGCCAGCGCGATGGTGGAGAAGCCGAGGCCGCAGCCGAGGTCCGCGATCCGGGCACCCGGCCGGCCCAGCGCCGCATGCAGGTCCGGCAGAGCGGGGAGCCACACCTCCGTCAGGTCGCGCGAGAAGGCGGGCCGGTTGACACCGCCCTGGCCGCGACGGAAGTCCTCGCCGTACCTGGCGGTAGGGCACGCCGGCTCCGGTCCGGTAGGCCTCGACGACCTCGGGCAATCACGTGGCCGATGCCGGCCACCATGTCCGCGAGCGGAGACACGTGGGCGGCATCGTCGACGTCAACCAGGACGCCGACGTGCTCGGGGGGCAGCGCGTAGCGGCGTTGCTCGGCGGGTCGGCTCGGGTCGTCGACGACGAGGTAGGCCGACACCGCCTGCTGTTCCAGCCACTCGCGGGCGTAGCGGTCGTCGATACCGGCCGCGTCGGCCAGCTCGACGGCGGTGAGCGGGCCTCGGTCGGCGAGCGGGGCGTAGAGCCCAAGGGCACGGCCCAGGTGCACGCCGTACACCTCGAGCGCGGCGGTGACGCTCTCCACGAGACGGTCGTCCAACGAGATGGTCATGGTGATCTCCAGTCCTTCGCGAACCGGCGGGTCCGGTTCACTCGGGAGTCACGGTCGGCCTAAGGCGGGGTGCCTGGCATGGGGAAGGTGACTGAGATCTGCGCAGCCGTGCCCTAGTCCGCCACACCGTGGCGATGAGCCAGAGCTGCGGCCTCGCCGCGTCCGGACACGCCGAGCTTTGCCAGGATGTTGGAGACGTGCACGCTCGCGGTCTTGGTGCTGATGAAGAGCTCCGCGCCGATCTCCTTGTTGCTGCGGCCGGCGCCCACGAGCCGCAGCACCTCGAGCTCCCGGGCGGTCAGGGCCGCGAGCGGCGTGGCGGTCCCCCCGGCCTGGAGCTGGGCGACCCCCATCCGCTGGGCGAGGACGGAGAGCCGGTTGGTGACCAGCCGGGCCCCGATTCGCCGGCTGGCCGGCAACGCCTCGTCGAGCAGTGCCTTCAGTCCGCTGCGGTCCCGAGCCTCCGACAGGTGCCCGGCCAGCCGGACCTGGACGTACGGGACGAGGTGCACCGGGCACGACGTCGCCTGCAGCAGGCCCAGCAAGGCCTCCCAGTCCGCGCGCGTGTCCGCGAGCTCCGCCTCTGCCAGTCCGAGCCACACTGGTGACATCGTGGTCGGGCCCAGTCCCGACATCACCTCGCGCACCAGGTCGGACCGCCCTTCGGGAGACCCGGCGTCCAGCGGCGCTGCCGCCGCCGCGCCCATCGCGACCAGGGGCCACGTGCGCTGCCGGTCGACCAGCGACCGATGCTCGAGGAAGGCGCGGAAGTGGTCCCAGGCGCGCTCGGGCTTCCCCGTCAGGACGGCGAACTCACCGTCGATCCGCATCAGTTGGGCCACGAACTGGGGCATCGGCTGGTCCGGTCCGCTGAGGGCCAGGACGCGGTGCTCGCGCAGCACCGCGTCGGCGAGCTCGAGCTCGTCCCGCCACAGGTGCAGCCACGCGAGGAGCAGGTCCACGTGAGTGCGGTGGCTGGACGGCGGGTCCAGCATGACCGCGTCTGCGATGAGGTCGGCCGCGGCCGACCACTGACCCGTGGCCAGCATCGACTCGGCGGCGTTGCCCTCGAGATAGGTGCCGAAGGAGCGCTCCATCCCGTACGTCTCCGCGGCCCGCAGCCCGTCGAGCGCCACCGCGACGGCGTCGTCGTACCGCCCCATCAGGTGGAGCGCGTCGGAGTGGTTGAGTCGGTTGCGCAACAGGGTCCGGGGGCGGATCCCGGAGGTGCGGCCGGCCCGCACGAGTTCCTCGAGCCCCTCCTCGTCCCGGCCGACCGCGACGAGGACGGTGCCGTACGTCGTACGCGCGCCCGCCACTCCGTCGTCGTCGGCACCCTCGAGACTGGCGGCCAGGGCCTCCTCGGCCTGCGGCAGCGCTTCGAGCCCCACATTGAGACTGAAGATGGCGACCAGACCGAGCATCCGTGCCCTGAACGCCGCGTCCTCGACGCCCGCGAGCAAGGCCTCGGCGAGCTGCACGTCGGCATGAGCGCCGGTCCGGAGGTCGTCGGTGACCAGGTGGCTGCGCAGCATCAGCCGCTCGACCCGACCAATGAGGTCCGCTTCATCCGACTCCTCGAGCGCCGCGCTGACAAGCTCGATCGCCCGGTCGAACTCACCGGCGTCGCGGGCCGCCCGGGCGGCGTCGGTCAGCAGCTCGGCGCGCGGGCCGGCCACCGCCTCAGGATCCGCGACCCTTTCCCAGAGCTCGAGCAGCCGCTCGCACATCGCGAGTGTCTCGGCGTGCGCGGCCGACCCACCGCGCACCGCACGGGCCGCCGCAGCGAAGGTGCGCTCATGCTCACTCGTGCGCGACCAGTGCAGCGCGATGAAGTGGTCGGGTGATCCCGGGGCCAGCCCCGGACGCCGCTCGAGGGTCTGGGCGACTGAGGCGTGGTGTCGGATGCGCTCCCCCGGCAGCAGGTCGGCGTACAGCGCCTCTCCGAACAGCGCATGCCGGAACGCCAGCTCGTCGCCGTCGACCGCACCACCCCAACGTCCACGGCCTCTCGTAGCAATCCGTCAACCTCCGCCGAGTCCACACCGGAGGCCTCGATCAGCAGCTCGTGGTGCACCCGGATCCCGCCGACCGCCATCAGGCCCAGGAGCTCGCGAGCCGGTACGTCGAGCCGGCTGGTGCGAGCCTCCAGTGCGCCGCGCAGGGACTCCGGTACGCCGGTTCCGACGCGGTCCAGCATGGCCAGCTCCTCGACGTAGAACGGCACGCCCTCGCTGCGGCGATGGATCTGGTCCACCAGCTCCGCCGTGGGCTGGGGTCCGCTCAGCGCGGCGAGCATGCTGGCCACCTCGGCACGACCGAGCCGCGAGAGATCGATGCGCACGGTCCACGGGAGCCGGACCAGGTCGGCGAGGAACGGCCGCAGCAGGAGAGGACCGGTGACCTCGTCGGGCCGGAACGTGCACACGAGCAGCACCGGTGCCTCGCCGAGGCGGCGCGCGAGGAACTGGAGCAACGCCCGGCTCGACTCGTCGGCCCAGTGCACGTCCTCGGCGAGCACGACCAGCGGCGCCACGGCAGCGGCACCCTGGACGACTCGGGTGACGGCCTCGAAGAGTTGCAGCTGCAGGTCATCGGCCGGCTCGGCAGGCTGCAACAGATCGGGTAGCAGTGCCCCGAGCGCCCGCCGCCCACCACCGGCCCACTCGACCAAGCGATCGGTCCCGTGCAGCTTCTCTATGGCGCGCAACAGGCCCAGCACTGGGGTGAACGGCAGCCCGGCCTCCCCCATCGGGACGCACATTCCCCGGACGACGTCCACCCTCGTGCGGCGTCCGGCCAGCGATGAAGCGAACGCCTCGACGAGCGCGGTCTTCCCCAGTCCAGCCTCGCCCGCAAGCAGGACGATGCGGCGACCGGTGGCCACCGCCCTGTCGAGCTGTTCGCCCAGTGTCGACAGCTCCCGGTCGCGGCCCACGAGGCGTGCGGCATCGCGCTCCGGAACCATGCCCCATCGTGGCACCTATGAGGCCCGCTGCGCGCCCCGGAGAGGGCGGCGTCGTCGACGAGGCCGCCCCGATCTCGCTGGCGGTCGCCGTTTCACCAGAGTGGCCCCGCCCGGTACCCGGTTTGACCCTCCCCTTTTGAGGACGAGCGGGTGGGGATAACCAGGCGGGGCCGGTCCTTGGATACTCGGAGTAAACCCCCAGCCGTCCCCACAAGGGCTGGGGGTCTCTCACGTTGAGCGACCCCCAGCGCTTTGGGGTACAAGTCGAGGATTGCTGCGACTGAGTATGGGCGCCCTGCGTGGCAGGGTTGTTAACTCGCGAGGGAGGACTTGTTAACTCGGTGAATCGGCCCCGACCTCTTGCCAGCGCTCCCGAGGTTCCTCAGCGACCCGGCTGCGGCTATCGCGTTCGCCCGTTGCCCGAGCTGAAACGCGAAATTGTCGTGTTCTCGTTGCGCGCGCGCCGCATGATTGCCAGCGGCGCCGTCGCGGATCACTGGGGAGCCGCTTCGCCCATGCGCACCAGCAGCCGGCCGAGTTCGATCGCCTGATCGAGCAGGTCGGTGGACGACCGGTGGTCGACGTGCTCCGCGACGTACACGGCGTTGGACCGGGTGCTTGCCCGAGAACGGCACGGTCGTCATCGTACTGAGCAATCAGGTGGTCGATACATCCTGACGACCGCCGACACGCTCGTGCTGCCGGAGCCGCGGTTCGTTGCTTCTTGCAGCACGAGGCCGCCGACGTCAGGCGAGTTGGATGACCGTGGCCTTGAAGGGCTCGGCCAGCAGGTCGAGTAGTGGCGCCATGGCCTCGGCGGCCGCCGGGTCGCTCATGACGGCGTCGCGCGCCTCGGTCGTCTCCCAGTCGGCGATCTCCACCAGGGCGTCGGGGTCGTCGACCACGTCGTACAAGGCGCCGCCCAGGGAGCCCTTCTCCTTCAGGGCGGGCCCGAGCTCGGCCATCAGCGTGTGGATCACGTTCTTTAGCTCGTCGCGCCGCCCGGGCTTGGCCCTCAGCTCGACGATCACCTTGAATGCCATTCGCTTCCTCCTCGTGGCCGTGCCGGGGCTACTTCTCGATGTACGCGGTCAGGGGCGGCAGCACGCCGTGGGCTTCCATCAAGGCGGCCACCTCGGGGGGAGGCGAGTCGAGCAGCGCCTGTAGGGCGTCCATGTCGTGGATGTCGGCGGTCACGGCGATGCGGTTGCTACCGTCCTGTGCGACGTGGTCGGTGACGTTCGAGCCCACCGATCCGAGGGCTGCCGCTCGTTCGTCCTTGCCCTCGAGCCAGCGTTCGATGTCGACGACCTCATGGGTGATGACCATTCGTGGCATGCTTCGCCCCTTTGCGCGGAGTGGGTTCGTGATCCCGCCGACAGGCTCGCGTGCGGTCGGCGCTCATCGGGTGGTGCGATCGATCGTCCTGCCGACCGGCGGTGAAGACATCACTCGATCATGCGATGCCAAACGGTTCCTGCCACTCGAGGACCGATGTACCAGTCTGGACCCCGGCGCCGGCGTGCACGAGACTCACCGAGTGTGGGGTCGTGGTGATGGCGTCAGCGGACGGGCTGGTGGGGCGGGGTACAGAGCTCGCCTTGATCCAGGCTGAGGTTGTGCGGCTGAGCGAGGGCCGGGCCGCGGTACTGGCGATCGAGGGGGAAGCCGGGATCGGCAAGACCCGCCTCGTGGAGAGCATCATCGACGATGCGCGTTCCCGGGGCATGGTGGTGTTCTGCGGCCGAGCGCATCCCTTTGAACGGACGCGTCCCTTCGGCGTGGTGGCTGCCGCGCTTGAGCGTGAACGTGCGGTCCCCCGACCCGCGCAGGGCCGCGATCGGCGCGCTGCTGGCCGACCGGAGCGCCGGTGCACCGGGGTCTACCGGCGACCTCCAGTACCGCGTCGTCGAGGAGATCGTCGACCTGGTGGAGACGGCCTGCGCCGAGCACCCGGTGCTGCTGGTCGCCGAGGACATCCACTGGGCCGACACCGCGAGCCTGCTGACGATCCTGTCGATCGCGCGGCGGCTGCCGCTCGCTCCCCTGCTCGCCGTGGTGACGACCCGGCCGTCGCCACTGCCGGGCGATGTGGTCCGGCTGCTCGATGACCTGGCGGCCGGGGGCGGGCGCACGCTGCGCCTGCAACCGCTGACGCCCGACGACGTCGCGGCACTCGCGTCCGACGTGCTCGGGGCGTCTCCCGGTCCCGGACTGAGCGCCATGCTGGCCAAGGCCGGCGGGAACCCGCTGTGGGCCACCGCGATGCTGCGCTCCCTGGCAGACGAGGGGGCGCTGCGCCACGCATCCGACCAGGTCGAGGTGACGAGTTCGGAGCTGCCGGCCTCGCTGAGCGAGCTGGTGGTGCGCCGCCTGCGGGACCTGCCGAGGCCGACGCTGGACCTGCTCCAGGTCGCGGCCGTGCTCGGCGATGCGGTGTCGCTGCGTGACGTGGCCGCTGTCGCCCGCCGTACGCCGGCCGATGTCGCCGGGCAGCTGGCCGCGGCGTACGACGCCCGGCTCCTCGACGAGGTCGACGAACGTGTCGTGTTCCGGCACCAGCTCGTGCACGACGCGATCTACCAGCACGTGCCCGCGCCGGCTCGCCGCCTCCTGCACCGCGAGGCGGCGGTCGCGCTGATGGCCGCGGGCGCGGATCGGCTGGAGGTGGCCGATCATCTGGTGCTCGGCGCCGAACGCGGCGACGAGCAGGCCGTCGGGTGGCTGCGCGACGCCGCCCGGGAGGCGTCGGGGCAGGCGCCGCTGGTCACCCTCGAGCTCCTCCGCCGCGCCGAGGCGCTGCTGCCGGGCGGTCACCGCGACGCGGACCTCGTGTCGGCGGAGGTGGTGCAGGCGCTGCTGCGTGCCGGGAGCGTGGCCGAGGCGTCGGCGCGTGCCGAGGCGGTGCTCGCCCGGCAGCACGCCGCCGAGGTCGACACCCCGTTGCGGGTCGCCCTGGTCGGCGCGCTGGCCCTGCAGAACCGTACCGACGAGCTCACCTCCGTGGTCGAGGCCAGCCTCGCGCGCCCCTGGCCGGCTCGGGCCCGCCGAGCAGGCGCTGATGCTGGCCCAGCAGAGCTGGGCGCTCACCTACACCGGTGCCCCCCGAGCGGGCGAGTCGACCGCTGACCGGGCGCTCGCCATCGCCGAGCAGGCGGGCGACCCGGCGATGTCGGTGTGGGCGCTGACGGCGTTGCTGGTGGCGGTGGGGCGGCAGGCCCGCTTCGACGAGGCGCTGACCCATGCCCGGCGCGCGGCCGCCCTCGCGGCTGACTCGCCCGACGCGAGGTCGCTGCCGCTGCAGCCGAAGTTCTTCCTCGGCCTGGCGCTGTTCGACTGCGACCTCGTCGGCGAGGCGCGGGCGGCGTTCCGGGCGGCTCTGGACGACGAGTTCGGCTCCGCGTGGTGGCTCTCGGAGACCCTGATGGCCGACGCCCAGGCGTCGTACGCCATCGGCGAGTGGGACGACGCGGTGCCCGGCCTGATCGCCGGCGGCCAGGCCGCGCAGGAGAAGGGCAACCCGCTCCTGGTGTCACAGTCGCTCGCCTATCGCACCTCATCGCGACGGCCACGGGGACCTCCGGGCCGCGCGCGAGCTGGCCGACGGATTCACCGGATCGCTGGAGGGCGAGCAGCTGAGCTACAACGCCGGAGTCCTGGCGTTCGCGGCGGCCGGGCTGACGGCGGCCGAGGGCGACCGCAGGGGGCCTCGACTTGTTGCTGCGCTGCTGGCGTTTCGACGCCGCCCGGGAGAGCCGTTCTACCACCGCTTCCTCGCCCCGGACCTCGTGCGCCTGGCCCTGGCACTGGGTCATCGCGACGTCGCCGCCGAGGTGGCCGACAGCGTCACGGCCGGGGTGGCACTGGCACCGGAGGTGCCCACGGTGCGCAGCCTGGCGCTGCGCTGCCGGGGACTGGTCGACGGCGAGGTCGAACCGCTGATCGAGGCGGCCGGCTCGCCCGCCAGTCGCCCCTCCTGGTGGAGCACGCCGGCGCCTGCGAGGACGCGGCGGGCCTGCTGGCGCAGGGCGGGCGGCGGGACGAGGCAGCGACGCTGCTGCGCGAAGCACTGGACCTCTACGAGCAGGCCGGCGCCGACGCCTGGGCCGGCCGGGTCCGGGCCGGGCTGCGGTCCATCGGCGCCCATCCCGGCGCACGCGGGTCGCGGCGCCGGCCCGCGGAGGGCTGGGAGAGCCTCACCGCCACGGAGCGGACGGTGTCGCTGCTCGTTGCCGAGGGCCTCACGAACGGCGCGGTGGCCCGGCGGATGTACATCTCGCCGCACACCGTGAACACCCACCTGCGGCACGTATTCGCCAAGCTCGGCGTGTCGAACCGGGTCGCGCTCGCCGCCGTGGTGCATCACTCGATCGAGTGATGTTGCCCCCGCCGGACTCCGGCACATTCCATGGCAGGCAGTCACGCAGGCTGCCACGCGACGGGATGGGAGGGCCACCGTGGACCACGCTGCGACGATGCGGAACACCTACGAGCTGATCAGCGCCGGAGACATCGCAGGTTCGGCGACCTGGTCGCTGACGACTTCGTCGAGCACCAGGGCGGGCCGGGGTTCCCTGCCACCAAGGAGGGGACGCTCGACTTCTTCCGCGCCTTGCTCGACGCCTTCCCCGACCTGCGCATGGACGTCGAGGACGTGATCGCCGACGGGGACAAGACCGTCGCCCGGGTCACGACCACGGGAACCCACCGGGGCGACTTCATGGGGATCCCGCCCACCGGCAGCACGTCGACATGCAGCTCATCGACATCATGCGGTTCGACGGAGCCGGCCAAGTCTGCGAGCACTGGGGGGTCGCGGACATGCTGTCACTCATGCAGCAGCTCGGCGTCGTCCCCGCCGGCGCTCCGGCCTAGTCCCTGGCAGCGGAATGGCCGGCGACGGAGTCATCAATCGCATGCAGAGCCTCGCGTTGCCGCCCTCCTACCGCCTGATCAGACCGGGGCGAGTGTCGAGGCGCTGACCTCGTGCTGGGCGGGTGCACGCAGGGAGGCCTTCAGGACGCCCGGCGCCGCGCCGGCATCGTCCGGGAGTCGGTCTGGATCCAGTCCACGCGGGCGGGGATCTCGCCATCGTCCACCTGGAGGCCGACGACGTCGACATCGCGCTCACGATCCTGGCTACCTCGGCCGAGCCTTTCGATCGCTGGTTCCGTGACGCCGTCCGCGATGTCCACGGCATGGCCCTGGCAGAAGAATTCAGGGCACCCGGCCTCGTGCTCGACTTCGACGCCAACCGAACCTGACCGCCGAGAAGGAAATCGACATGTGGGCACGGCTCATCAAGGTGCGCTTGAAGCCGGTCGGCGTTCAGGCAGGTCACCGGCCATCCCCCGTCAGAATTACGACATCTGATCGAGAGCACAACGAGGGCCCCGGCAAGCCGCCGGGGCCCTCGATGTGTCCTGACTTCTCAGCTGCAGGCGCGCCTGGCGACCGTGTGGCCGATCAGGTAGGCGTCCTCCATCGCGTCGCGGAAGTGGATGCCGCCCCAGATGCGGGACATGAACGCGTCCTGCTCCAGCGCGGTCAGGCTGGCGTAGGTGCGCGGGTCGCCGGCGCCGCTGAGCGTCAGCGGGATGTCACCGAGGTGGCAGCGCACTGTCTCGGCGAACGCACCGGTCAGCGTCCCGTGGCCGCTCGTGTAGTCCGGGTACGGCGGCACGGGCAGCACCGACGTCCACTCCGGCACCGGGTCGGTGAGCGGGTCTCCGTCGTCGGAGGTGATCCCCGCAACCGGCCGCCAGAACCCCTCGGTGAACTTCAGCCGCCAGCTCTGGCGCATGGCCTCCGCTGTCGCGCGGTCGAGGTCCGCGAACAGGTCCGTGGTCTCGCCGCAGGTTCAGCGGATGGTCGCGCAGGTGTGCGATCAGCGCGTTGCGGTACAGCGCGAAGGCCGGGACGTTGAAGAACGTCGCGGTTGCCCGCCTTCCTCTGGATCCGCGCCGGCGCGGCCGTCTGCCTGGACCTCGGCCAGGTCTGTCCGGTAGGCAGGGCTGCCGACCGGGTCCGGCCCGTCGACAGCAACCGGACGGCCTCCGACGATCCGGTCCACCAAGCCGTACCACGGCGTCGCCATCGGCCGGGTGTTCATCTATACGCCGACGCCTGGCTGTGCGCTGTAGACGATCGAGGAGTCGCCCCGGCCGTCGTCGACGCGCGAGGCGATGACCGCATCGGCCGCATCCGCGCCGATCGCTTCTCCGGTGTCCTGTGCGGGACCATCGGGGACAGTGGCCAGGCTCTCCGCGAGCTTCGCGTCGAGCGTGCCGGCCGAGGCCGGGAAGTACTCGACGAGTACGTCGTGCGCGGCCCGGGCGATCGCGGCGGTCTGTGACGAACCGGTGGTCTTGAGTGACTTCCGAACCGCCTTGTCGACGGCCGTGCTGGTGAAGGATAGGTAGAGCGCCTGGGCCGGCGAGAACGGCACGGTGGCCGAGGGCGTTGCCCTGCCAGGTGAGCGCGGTCTCGGCGGCCCCCCGGCTTCGCTGCAGCGACGCTCGGGCATGCCGGGCGCGGCGACAACGTGAGGCCGGCGGCGACGGCTGCGGTGGTGATACCAGCCAGGTAGCGATGGATGGTTCAGGGTTTCTCCTTGTGGTAACGGCTCTTCGGTGACGCTGGGCTGCTCGGGTGTCGGGGAGCCCGTCGACGCCGACAAGCGCACCTCTGGGTGGTATCAGCGAGTAGTCGCCGCGTTATCAGTCGGGTATCAGTGCCGTTGACCCCGGTCGGCCGCACCCCCACATTGGCTTCATGGGCATCGGACTGCTGGGCCCGTTGACGGCCGGCGCGGACGTGGCGTTGTCACCGCGCGACCGCGTCGTGCTTTTCTGCCCTGGCGGTGCGCTACGGCTCCGTGATGTCCGCCGAGGAACTGGCGGACGCGCTCTGGGGTGATCAACCGCCGGTCTCGTGGCCCAGGTCGTTCCCGGCTGCGTGAACCGCCTCCGCAAGGCCCTTGGGCGCGGACGCCATCGTCACCTCCCCCAACGGGTACCGGCTCGAGCTGGCCGACGGCGAGGTGGACGTGCGCCTGTTCGAGCGCTTGGTCGCCAAGGGCCACCAGATGCTCGCGCTGGGCGAATCCGATCGCGCGATCCTCGCCTTCCGTGAGGCGCTCGCTCTGTGGCGTGGACCTGCCCTCCGCGAGGTGGAGGAGTGGCCTCCCGCGCGCGCCGAGATCGAGCGCCT
>CAWKIP010000012.1:0-154998 GCA_963849765.1 uncultured Actinomycetota bacterium | reverse complement strand
CTGGCGGTCGCTGCGGGCGTCTGCGCGATCGCTGCCTTCGCCGCGTGGCGTCGGTTGGCCGGCTGGCCGCTCGCGGCGGCGCTGCTCGTCGCCGCAGCGGGCCTGCTCGTGCTCGGTCACGGTAGTTCGTCCAACCTGGTGTGGATGGGCTTCTGCGTCACGGCCGGCTGGGTCGCGCTGGCGTCGGCCATCCCGGTCGCCCTCGCCACCGGCGCGGCGCTCGCGATCGGCATCGTCGTCGAGTGGACACAGGACACGGGGGAGCCAGGCTGGGCGGCCTGGATCTTCGGTACGGCGTTCACGCTCCTCGCCTGCATCTTCGCCCGTCGGCTCCGGGAGACCGTCGTCCAGCTGGAGGCGGCCCAGCACCTGCTGGCCGAGCGCAGCCGTGCGGAGGAGCGGAGCCCGGATCGCCGGCGAGGTGCACGACGTGATCGGCCACGCGATGACCGTCTCTCTGCTCCACATCAGCAGCGCCCGGCTCGCGCTCGACGAGGACCCGGACGAGGCGCGACGGGCACTGGAAGAGGCCGAACGACTTGCCCGATCGAGCCTCGAGGAGGTCCGGGCGACGGTGGGACTGATGCGGACTGATGCTCCCCGGCGAGCGGGCGCCGCTGCCGGTGGCCGCCGACATCGGCCGGCTCGTCGAGTCGTTCCGCAGCGCCGGTACCGAGGTCGACCTTGACCGTCACCGGCGACCTCACCGCGCTGGGCACGGCCCGCGGCCTCGCGGCCTACCGGATCATCCAAGAGGCGCTGACCAACGCCGTCCGGCACGCACCCGGTGAACCGATCAGCGTGTCCGTCACCGTCGAGGGAGGTACGGCGACGGTCGCCGTCCGCAACGGTGGCGACGTCGATGCGAGCGCCCCTGTCGGTACCGGACTGCTGGGCATGCGGGACCGGGCCGAGGGCGTGGGCGGTCGGCTCCGGGCCGGAGCCGAGCAGCGCGGCTGGTTGGTCGAGGCGGTGCTGCCGTCGTGAGCGCCGAGGAGAACCAGGACATCAAGGTGCTCCTCGTCGACGACCAGGAGCTGCGTGCGCGCCGGACTGCGCGGGATCCTCCGGGCCCGGTTCGGCTTCGAGATCGTCGGTGAGCTCGAAGAGCGGCGCCGGCGTGGTCGAGGCTGTCGCGGAGCTGGAACCCGACGTCGTCGTGATGGACGTGCGGATGCCGGACGTCGACGGCGTCACGGCGACCCGCCTCCTGCGCGAGGCCGACGCTGCGACCCCGGTGCTGGTGCTGACCACCTTCGAGGACGAGGAGATCCTCGCCGGTGCGCTGCGCGCTGGCGCGGCCGGCTTCCTGCTCAAGGGCGTGCCCGCAGAGGACCTCCAGCGCGCCGTACGCGGTGTGGCCGGAGGCGAGTCATGGCTCGACCCGGCAGTGACCGGTCGCGTCCTGTCGGCCTACCGCGAGGGCCCGACGCCCATGCTCCCCGGGCCGGAGGCCGACCTGCTCACCCCGCGCGAACGCGAGGTGCTGGCGCTGATCGGAGCAGGGGCTCAGCAACACCGAGATCGCGACGAAGCTAGACCCTCGGCGAGGGGACCGTCAAGACCCACATCGGGCACATCTTCACAAAGCTCGACCTGCGCGACCGCGCCGCGGCCGTGGTGTTCGCGTTCGACCACGGCCTCGTCCAGCCCGGACGAGGCCGCTAGTTCGCGAATCCGGGAAGATCCGAACCGAAACCGGCGGTCTCGGCGGGGTCCCGGCCGGATTCGCGGTCAGAGGTCGAAGAGCGAACCTGAGCCGGAGATGTCCACGTCCGTCTTCGGCTCGTTCTTCTTGCCGGAGGACGCGGCCGGAGCGGGCTTCGGCTTCTCCTCTTCGACCTCGGGCTCGTCCTCGGGCTCGTCCTCAGGTTCGGACTCGGCCTCGGCCTCGGCCTCGGGCTCGGCGGCCGGCTCGGCTTCTCCTCGTCAGCAGGTGCCGACTCGACGATCTCGAAGAGCGAGCCGCTCAGGTCGGCCTGGGCCGGTGCGGTCTTCGGGCTCGTCCTCGGCAGGCTCGGCCTTCTCCTCGACGGAGCGGGCTTCTCCTCCTTCCGCTCTCAGGCGGACAGACTCCACCACGTCGAAGAGCGAGCCACTCAGGTCGGCCTGCGCCGGGGCCTCGGCCTTGCCTCGGGCTCGGGCTTCGGCCTTTGCCTCCGTCTTCGTCTCCGCCTTGGTCTCGGCAGGCGCGGAGTCGGTCGCGTCGAAGAGCGACCACCCTGGTCGAAGAGCGATCCACCCGAGGCCGGCTTGGCAGGCCTGTGCGTCTCTGCGGCTTCTCGGCCTTCTCCGGCTCGGCCGGCGCGTCGTCGAACAGCGAGCCGTCGGTCGACTGCTTCGCCTCGGCCGGCTTCTCCGCCGTCTCCGCCTCGCCTCTCGGCACTGTCGCCGAAGAGCGAGGACCGCACGACGACGCCTTCGCGGCCGCGCCCACCTTCTCCGGCTCGACCAGCTCCTCCTCGGCTTCCTTCTTCGCCTTGGCCGCGGCGGGCTTCGCGCCCTCACCGGGCTTGAGCTTCGTGCGACCTCGCCCTTGACCGACGCGAGCAGCATCTGGGCGACGTCGAGGACCTCGACCTCCGCGCGGGCGGAGCCGTTGTCCTGGGCCTCGGTCAGCCCGTCGGCGAGCATCACCGGCAGAACGGGCAGCCGACCGCGATCTGGTCGGCACCGGTGGCGACCGCCTCGTTCGTGCGGTTGACGTTGATCCGCTCGCCGATGGTCTCTTCCATCCACATCCGGGCACCGCCGGCGCCGCAGCAGAACGACCGCTCGCCGCTGCGCTCCATCTCGGCGAGCTCGGCGCCCGGCATGATCTGCAGCAGGTCCCGCGGCGGCGTGTAGACCTGGTTGTGGCGGCCCAGGAAGCAGGGGTCGTGGTAGGTGATCTTGCGCTGGTGCGCGCCGTCACCGGTCGCGACCGGCGTGAGCTTGCCCTCCCGCACCAGCCGGTTGAGCAGCTGGGTGTGGTGGATGACGTCGAGCTCGATGCCGAGCTCCTTGTACTCGTTCTTGAGCGTGTTCATGCAGTGCGGGCACGTCGACACGACCTGCTTGGCGCGCGCGTCCTTGAGCGTCTCGATGTTCTGCTGGGCCAGGCCCTGGAACACGAACTCGTTGCCGGCCCGGCGAGCGGAGTCACCGGTGCAGGTCTCGCCGTTGCCGAGTACGCCGAACGACACCCCCGCCAGGTCGAGCAGCTCGGCCACGGCCCGGGTGGTCTTCTTCGCGCGGTCCTCGTAGGCACCGGCGCAGCCGACCCAGAACAGCCAGTCGACCTCGTCGAGCGACTCGATGGTGTCGCCCACGACCTTGACCTCGAAGGGCAGGTCCTTGGCCCAGTCCATCCGGCCGCGCGGCGACATGTTCCACGGGTTGCCGTTGTTCTCGAGGCCGCGGAAGAGGCCGTTGAGCTCGGACGGGAAGTTCGACTCGACGAGCACCTGGTAGCGGCGCATGTCGGTGATGTGGTCGACGTGCTCGATGTCGACCGGGCACTGGTTGACGCACGCGCCGCAGTTGGTGCACGACCACAGCACGTCGGTGTCGATGATCGCGCCGCCCTCGGGCTCCCAGGCCAGACCCTCGGTCTCGCCGACGAGCGGCCGCTGCGCCTCGGCCACCACGTCGGCGGCGATCGACTCACGCTTGTCCTCGGCCGTCAGGTTGTACGGCGCCGCGGCGAACGCGTGGTCCCGCAGGTTCATGATCAGCATCTTGGGAGACAGCGGCTTCTCGGTGTTCCAGGCCGGGCACTGCGACTGGCAACGGCCACACTCGGTGCAGGAAGCGAAGTCGAGGACGCCCTTCCACGAGAAGTCGTTGATCGAGCCGATGCCGAGGGTGGCGTCCTCGTCGAGGTCGTCGACGTCGTCGAGGGTGACCGGCTTGCCCTCGTTCATCATCGGCTTCACCGCGCCCAGCGCCAGCGAGCCGTCGGGCCGCTTGAACATGACGTTCATCGGCGCCAGGAAGATGTGGAGGTGCTTGGAGTGCAGCACGTCGATCAGGAACACCAGCATGACGCCGATGTGCAGGATCAGGCCGAGGCCGATCAGGAACGTGCTGTCGGGCAGCACCGTGCCGAGCGCAGTAGGAGACGAAGGCCGCCTTGCCGTAGCCGTCGTCGGTGCCCTCCTCGATCACCCGCGCCGCGACCGCGCCGCGGAAGAGGAACATCGTCCAGATGACGTTGAAGATCATGAACAGGACGAGGTAGGCGCCACCCAGGTGCGAACCGGAGAACCGGGACTTGCGACCCAGCTTCTCCGGCTGGTTGCGCATCCGGATGAGATAGAACATGACCAGTCCGACGAGAGCACAGCACCGCGATCAGGTCCTGCGCGAAGCCGAGCGGACCCCAGGTCCCGATGAAGAGGAGGTGCCAGTCGGGGTCGCGCGAGAGCAGCACGCCGTACGCCTCGACGTAGACGGTGGCCAGGATCAGGAACGCGTACATCACGAACGAGTGCGCGATGCCCGGGATCGTCCACTTCAGCAGCCGCCGCTGGCCCAGCACCTCACGCAGCTGGCCGCCGATGGCGACCGCGGTGCGCTTGGTGACGTTCTCCATCCGGTCCGGCGCCGGCTGGCCGTGGGAGATCAGGCGGTAGAGGAACAGCCCCCGCTTCGCCGCCAGCGGCAGGATGATGGCGTTGAGCAACAGGCCAACGATCAGCGTCACGGTCAACGTCGTCACTCCAAAAGGTCCGGGGAATCGGGCTCAGACTACGGAATCTCGCGCCCGTCGGTCAGATCCGGGGCCGGTGGCCCAAGTGCTGGATGCTTACCCGCAAGTAACTTGGGTTCGGCAGTGAGGATCACCTCACCCGTACGACGCGCCCGGCCTGGTCGAACTCGATCTTGACCATCACCCGGGCGTCGTCGGAGGTCTTCGCGCAGACGCCGTACGTGTCGCCGAGCCGGCGGAACGGCTGGCCGACCCGCCGCATCACCTGCGTGGTGGTGAGGCCGGGCTGGATCAGGCGCTCGACCGTGGCCACCGTCTTGCGCAGGCCGGGGTTGCGGCACGAGTCGGCCTTGATGCCGACCGCCCGCTCCACATCTGCAGGTAGGCCTCGGTGCCGCGGGCCATGTCGTCCTGGATCAGGCTGCCGTCGCCGTCGTGCTGGGAGTCGGCGACCATGCCGAGGTCCTCGACCCAGTCGGGGTAGAGCCCGTACTGCGCGACGCCGTCCACGTTGATGTCGAAGACCCGCTCGCCCGCATGCTGCTGGTCGACCTCCACCCCACCGAGGCCGGTGAAGGGATAGCTGACCGGGTTCGGCACGTCGGCGCCCCGCGGGTCACCCTGCGCGCCGAGTCCGTTGATGTCGGCGCCGAAGCCGATCCCCCAGTAGTAGCGGGGATCCGCCCACTCGAGGTGGGTGCGCCACTTGTCCACGAACCCGGTCGAGTCGCCGGCGTACGGCGTGATGAACCCGCCGGCCTGGTAGATCCGCGGGTAGGTGTCCGGCGTCGACCACGAGTGGCTGGAGATCACGCCGGGGTAGTCGAGGTCCTCGATCAGGTCCATCGACGACTGCCGCGCCTTCACGCTCATGTGGTCGGGGTCGAAGATCATCTGCCGCTCGGCCAGCGCCCGGATCAGGTGCTCACCGAGCTCGGTCAGCCCGCGCCGGTTGCAGTGCGCCGGCGGCCCGTAGACCGGCAGTGCCGGCAGCTGCACGGCGTCGCCGAACAGCGAGAAGATCGCGCCGAAGATCGCGTCCTGGGCGGGCAGGGTCGGCAGCGTCGTCTGGGGGTTGTCCGCACTCACGCCGTCGGCCGGCTCGCAGTGCTCCATCTGCCAGAACGTCGCAGTTTCGAGGAAGTTGGCCGCGTTGACGAGCACGCCGACCTCGCCCGAGTCGCCGGCGACACCGGCGAGCGCGTTGTCGAACTTGTTGACCAGCTCCATCTGACGGACGCCGAGGGCGCGCATCTCGTCGAGGTTGGCGTCGATCTCCTCCGCGTCACAGGCCGGCTGGTCGTGACCGAGGACGATCTTGACCGTGCACCCGAACGGGATGCTGGTCTCGATGCCCATCACCACCGCCATCTTCCCGGCGTTGATGACCTGGCGTGCTTCGAACGGCGTCCGCACGATCCGGTAGAAGCCCTTGCCCGGGCCGCCGAACTGGGCGTCGACGTAGTCCTGGAACTCGTACATGTCGGCGGCCTGGAGCCGGATCGAGTCCATGTCGTCGCAGGAGTTCCGCTTGAGCGGGTAGAGCTGGCAGAGCTTGTTGTTCTCGACCAGGAGGTTGACGAAGAGCCGCTGCCCACCGCGCCAGGCGCGCTCGAGCCAGCGGTAGTAGGTGCCCTCGTGGGTCAGCGAGTTCGGCGCCGGCCAGTCCTTGAACGTCGGCCAGCCGACCGGGTCGTGCGACGCCTCGCCGGACAGGAACGACTCGAGGATCGCGCCGTTGCCCTGGGTCAGCGTGTGGTCCGGGCAGTCGACCAGGGCGTACGGCGCGCCGTACTCATGCCAGGGCCGGCCGCAGTGCACCTTGCCGCCGAGGAACTCGAAGGCCATGCCGTGGGTGTGCGCGTCGACGTACCCGCGCACCTCCTGGTACGACGTCACGCCCCCGTGCGGGTCGCCGCTGACGTTGACGTCGGCCTCCGGGTAGGCGGCGCAGTCACCGCTGGCGAGCCGCAGCCGGTACGTCGTCACCTGGTCGCCGCCGACGACGTCGTCACCCGACGCGGTCAGCCGGTCGCCGTTGCGCGCGCGGAAGCTGAACCGACCGGTGTTGCCGCGCAACACCGTCCAGTCCGCGTCCTGGCTCGGCTTGGCCTTCATCGCGACCGAGCCGTTGGTGCTGGCGAGCACCCCGGCGCTGGTGTGCAGCAGGTAGCCGCCGAGCCGGGTCGCCTTGAAGAAGAGGGGCGTCGCCTCGGCCGCGGGGACGTCGGCCAGCGCGACCGACGTACCGTCCGTGACGACGTAGGCACCGGACGGTGCCTGGAGGGTGTAGCAGGCGCCGGCCATCGAGTACCGGGTCGCGGGCGTGGCGGTGTGCGTCGGGTACGCCGGCACCGGGGTCAGCTGCGGGTCGGGCAGCGCCCGCTCACGATCGACGTACGCCGCCGACTCGAGCCGCTGCTCGGCGGTCGTCGGGTCGAGCGTGCCCTCCTCGAAGCCGGCGCGGGAGACGAGGTTCTTGGTCCGCGGGTCGTCGTGACGGTGAGGCGGGGTGCCGGGCGGGTCGACGTGCGGCAGCCCGAGGGCGCTCTTGTCGAGCTCGGAGGCCGCGGCCAGGTCGACCGCGCGGTCGGTGCCGAAACCGGGCACCGAGATCGCCGTCGCCACCACTGCCGCTGCGGCAACTGCCGCCAGTCCGATCCGCACCGACTGCTTGCGCTCCACGCCGACCACCTTGCTGTTGACCCGTCCGGCGAGCGGTCGTGGTGACCGCCGCCACAACCACAACGACGCACATCGTCGGAGGCGACGGCCAGTAGGTCAAGTGACCCGGTAAATCTTGGTGCGCGTACGACGAAGGCCGCCCCCCTTGCGGGGAGCGGCCTTCGTTCGCGTTGCCAGACCTACCTCAGCGGATGGCCTTCTTGACCTGTGCCCGAGCGACACCCAGGTCGATCACCGCACCGCTGCCGTCGAGGAGCGTGACCTGTAGTGCGATCACCTCGATACCGCCGCGGACCAGGGTCGTGACGTTCTGCTCGATCTTCAGCACGCCCGGGATCTCCAGCACGCCGGTGTCGGGGATCGTGTGCGGATCGCCGTCGACACTGAGCGTCAGGAACGACGAGCCCCTGGTGTTGCGGATCAGCTCGCCCTCACGTCGGATCACGGTTGGCTCGCGCCTTGATGCCGTCGATGACGAGCATGCCGTTACCGAGGTCGACGTGCGCGATGGTGGCCTCGGTCCAAGCCTTCGCGTTCCGACGACCCCACTGCACGCCGTAGACCCTGGCCTGGGCGGCACCCACGTCGATGGCGGACGGGATGTGGACGCCGACGGTGCGGGTCTGCTTGACCTGGCCGCCCGTGCCCTCGCACGGCAGGTCCTTCACCGGCGTACGGCCGAGGGTGAGGATCGTGTCGTCACCGACGTTGAGGACCTTGCCCTTCAGCCCTGCGGCGTAGCCGCTCATGATCGAGTTGACGACCTCGTCGGTCATCCGAGCACGGGAGAGCGCGATCTTGACCTTGGTGTTGGTCGCGAGGATCTCGACGAGGAGGGCCTGCGCGCGGGCGAAGATCGAGTGCTGCTTCTTGACGACCTTCGTCTCACCCAGGGTGATCCGCAGGAGGCCCGGGATCTCGACCGGCTGGCCAGGCGTCGGGATCGCGATCACCTGCGGGTCCCCAACAGGCGGGGTCAGCACGATGCCGGCGACCTGGGTGTCGACCTCGGAGTGGAAGCCGGTGGCGTTGTGCCAGACCCGCGCTTTCGAGGTCACCGCACCGAGCGCCAGCGAACCGAGTGCCGTCTCAACCAGAGTGATGCCGGCCAGCGCGTGGCGGGAGACCGAGGTGACGGTCTTGCCCTCCTTGATCGTGGCGACCTTGGTGTCGAGCGCGTCGATGGTGCCGAGACCCGGCAGGGTTACGTTCGCGACGCCGTTGGACCGGTTGAGACCGGCGAGCGTCGTGCAGGTGATGTGCGCGAAGCCGGTCGCACCGGACGCGAGCGGGATGTCTCCACCCTTGATCGCCGTGCCGTAGCCCATCGCGTGCAGGCCGAAGTTCGTCGGGCGTGGGGCCGCAGCTGCCTTTGTTTGCACAACAGGCGCTGCGTGACCCGGGCCGCCCGGAAGCAGGATGACGGTGCTGACCATGGCCAGCAGCGCTCCCCGGAGGGCAAGACGTCGCATAGGAAGGACTCCTTAAAAGCGTGAAAGCATGAACCAGTCGCGGCCAGCTCCCTCGAAGGCCGCCAATGGTGGGCTGATCGTAACTCTGGACCAGTTGGGTGTTTCCAAAATGGATAACGCTGGACAAGCCATTTAGAAACGCATGACTTCGTCACAAAACGTGCATGATGAGCCGATGCCTCGCCGAATCCGCCTGATCGCCGCCTGCGCAGCCCTCCTTGTGGTCACCGTGGCGGGCTGCGGAGAAGACGGCGGAGAAGACGGCGGAGACGCTGATGAGGGGCCGTCGACGACCCCGCCGACCGGGTCCGCCAGCCTCGAGAGCCCGAGCAGCACCGAGACGCCCGACGACACCGACGATCTGGACGAGGCCGTCAACCAGACGCGCGAGGACACGGTCTACCCCCACGTGGGCGACCCGCTGGTCGACGCCCTCCACTACGAGCTCTCGCTGGCCTGGACGCCGGAGTCCGACACCCTCCTGGCGACCGAGCGGCTGACGTTCCGGGCGACGGCCGACGCCGACGAGGTCCAGCTCGACTTCGACGACGTCCTCACGATCGAAACGCTGACGATCGACGGCGAGGAGGTCGACCACACCCGCGAGGACAAGGACCTCCTGATCCAGCACCCGGTGCAGGCGGACGAGGAGTACGTCCTCGACATGACCTACTCCGGCACGCCCGAGCCCTACGACGCGCCTACCCAGCGGCCCGACTTCCGGCTCGGCGTGGGCTGGCACGTGACGCCGGAGCACGAGGTGTGGACCATCCAGGAGCCGTTCGGCGCCTTCACCTGGTACGCCGCCAACGACCAGCCCGCCGACAAGGCCTACTACGACTTCACGCTCACCGTGCCCGAGCCGTGGACCGGCATCGCGAACGGCGCGCTGACCGACACCACCGAGGCCGACGGCCTGCGCACGACGACCTGGGACCTGGCCGAGCCGGCGTCGTCGTACCTCGTGACCGTCGCCTTCGCCGACTACACGCCGATCGAGCTCGAGTCCGCCACCGGCGTGCCGATCACCATCTGGGGCCCGACGGACGACCCGGAGGCGATCGGCGACACCGAGTACGCCCCCGAGGCGATCAACTGGCTGGAGCAGTACCTCGGGCCCTACCCGTTCGACACCGCCGGGATCCTCATCTACGACGGCGAGAGCGGGATGGAGACCCAGACGATGATCACCCTCGGCTCGACGCCGTACGCCACGTCGAAGGCAGTTGTCGTGCACGAGTTCGCGCACCACTGGTACGGCGACACCGTCACCCCCGCCGACTGGAGCGACGTCTGGATGAACGAGGGCATGGCGATGTACCTCCAGGGCATGTGGGAGGCCGAGGACGAGGGCATCACCATCGACCAGAAGATGGACGACTGGGCGGTCTTCGAGCGCGAGCTGCGCAACTTCTCGGGGCCGCCGGCCGACTACGACCCGGCCAACTTCGGTGACGGCAACATCTACTTCGGCCCGGCCCTGATGTGGCACGAGCTCCGCCAGCAGATCGGCGACGACGCCTTCTTCGCGCTGCTGCGGGACTGGCCGGCCGACCAGGAGAACGACACCGCCGACCGGGAGGAGTACCTCTCCTGGATCGAGGCCGAGACCGGCGAGGAGCTCTCCGCGTTCTTCGACGACTGGCTGCTGGGCGAGACCACGCCGCCGCGCGACTAGAACACGTTCTACACTCGCGCGGATGCGCATGCTCCCTGCGCGGGTCGCCGGTGTGCCTGCGCGGCTCTCGCACTCCTGGCCGGCCCGCTGACCCCGTCGGCCACGGCCGACCCGGCCGTGCCGGCGATCCCGTCGCTGCCGACCGACCTGCTGGTGCCGAAGTTCATCGGCGCCGAGGTCACCCCTCAGCCGCTGCCCGCGCCTCCGGTGCCGCAGAACCCGTACCTGTCGGCGAACGGCACGAGCAGCATGCACAACGACGCCTACAGCACCGACGCGTACGACGTGAGCGGGCCGGTCGGGCACGACCTGAAGGTCAAGTCGCGGAGCTACGGCGTCCGCGAGTGCGCCACGATCGCGTTCGACTCCCAGGACCGGATGGTCGGGCTGTGCGGCGGTCTCGAGGGCTTCACGATGATGGTGATCAATCCCGTCACCCTCAACGTGGTCGACGAGCTGCGGGTCTCGACGCGCGACCTGACCAGCGGCGCCAACCCGCTGACCGACATCTGCGGCGGCACCTACTTCTTCCTCGACCCCGACGACCACGCGTTCGCGACCACGACCGACTCCGGCATCGCCGAGGTCGCGGTCGCCGCGGACGGCACCCTGACCCGGGTCCGGGACTGGCCGATGGCGTCGTACCTCCCTGAGGGCGACTGCCTGGTCGCCACCGGCGTCGACTGGTCGGGCCGGTTGTGGTGGTTCAGCCAGCAGGGTGTCGTCGGCACGCTCGACCGCGCCAGCGGTCAGGTGCAGACCGTTGCGCTGCCGGCCGGCGAGGGGATCTTCAACTCGGTCTCCAGCGACGAGACCGGCGGCATGTACCTCGTCACCACGCACGCGTCGTACCGGCTCGACGCCAGCGCGACCGGTGCTCCCGAGGTGACCTGGCGGATCCCGTACGACCGCGGCACCAAGGTCAAGCCCGGCATGCTCTCCCAGGGGTCCGGCACGTCGCCGACCCTGATCGGCGACCGGTGGCTCGCGATCGCCGACAACGCCGAACCCCGCAGCAACGTCATCGTCTACGACCGCCGGATCGGCGTGACCGACCGGCTGCACTGCCAGGTGCCGGTGCTCGCGGACGGCGCCAGCACGACCGAGAACAGCCTGGTGGCGGCGGGCAACTCGCTGATCATCGAGAACAACTACGGCTACAGCGGCGTCCAGGCGACGTTGCTCGGGAAGTCCACGACGCCCGGCATGGCGCGGGTGATGATCGACCCCGACGGCTGCCACGTCGCCTGGACCAACAACAACGTGATCGCGCCGTCCTCCGTCGCGAAGGCATCGCTCGGCAACGGGCTCGTCTACGCCTACACCAAGCCGGTCCGCAAGGACCTGATCGACGCCTGGTACATCACCGCGATCGACATCCGCACCGGCGACATCGCGTGGAGCAGGCTGACCGGCACCGGCATCCAGTGGAACAACCACTACGCCGCGATCTACCTCGGCCCCGACGGGACCCTGTACGTCGCCACGGTCGCCGGGCTGGTGCGGCTCTCCGACGGCTGAGCCTGCGCCACCGTCGTTGGTCGAGGAGGTCGCTCGCGAGTCACGAGACCGCTGGTCGAGGAGGTCGCGTCTGCGACCGTCACGAGACCCCTGCCTGCCAGCGCTCTGAGGTCCGCGGTGGGCTGGGTCCCCTGGACGAGGGACGTGGTTGGCTCGCCGTCGTTGGTTACGGCGGCTGTCCCCGCGGCCCTGCCCGGGCGTCAGCGTTGTCTGAGGTGCTCGCTGTGGTTGCGGTCGCGAGAGGTACGACGGGTGGTTGCGGCCGTCGTGGGTACGGCGCTGTCCCCGGGCCCTGCGCGAGCGCGGCGCTGGTTGAGGAGCTCGCTGTGGTGCGGCCGTCGACGAGGACCGCGTCTGGCGACCAGGTCGCAACGCCGCTGGTCGAGGAGGTCGCTCTGCGACCGTCACGAGACCCTTGCGGCCCCGGACATGCCTCTAGCCCCGCCGGTGGCGGGGTGTGGGGGCTGGGTAGCTACTCCTCGGGCGGGTCGGGTGCTGTCGACCCGGTGAGCTGGTGGGTGCCGGTGGGGTCGACCAGGTAGGTCCCCGACGGCAGGGTCCAGTGGTAGGTGCCGGGGCTGAGCATCCGGTAGGAGGCGCCGTGCCGGCGGTCTTGATCCGGTGGTGTCCGCGGCACAGGGGCACAGGTTGCACGGACAGGTCGCCGCCGCCGTCGTCGGCGTGGGGCTCGATGTGGTCGAGGTCGCAGCGACTCGGCCGGTCTGGTGCAGTGCGGGAAGACGCAGTGGTGGTCGCGTTCGGTGACCTGGCAGCGGATCCGGTCGGGGATCTCGTAGGAGTCCACGGCTTGGTCGCCGGCGAGGTCGATCACCGGCCGGACGATCACCTGGTGTTGGCCAGGCTGAGCCACTGCTTGATCTGCTCGACGCGAGATCGGGGTGCGGGTGTTCCCGAACCGGCCCACGGTCTGGTCGGTCGCGGAGAGGTGGAGGATGAGCTCGGTCTTGCGGCCGGGGACGGTGCGGGTGATCTCCCCGGTGTCGGGGTCGGCGACCTGCAGGTCGAGGATCAGGTCCTCCCGGGCGATCTCACCCAGCGCCTTGGCCCGGCGGACGTCGAGGGAGTCCTCATCGCCGAGCTGGCCGTTGAGCTTGGCGCGGCGGGCGATGGCTTGTTCGAGGTCGAGGGCGTCGGCGGCGTCGAGGGCGGTGGTGCCGTGGGCGATGCCGTCGTAGCCGACCTGGTCCAGGCCGAGGTCGACGTGGCGGTGGTCCGGGCGCCTCGGCGTCGTTCCTCGGCTGCTGCGGGGTCGAACCTGCACCAGTGCTTCCTCGACGAGCCGGTCGACCTGCGCCCAGCTGCAGCCGTGCGCGTAGGGAGCGAGCTGCGCGGTCGACGAAGGACGCGGCGTCGTCGGGCAGCAGCCGGGTGTGGTCGGCGATCCGCAGTGCCTTCCACACCGGCACCTCACCGTCCAGCAGCCGGGCCCAGGTCCGCGGGAGCCGGTGGGCGAGCTCGATGACCTGCCCGACGTAGTTGCGGCCCGAGTCCAGCGACCGGCCCAGCAAGGCACTGAGCTCCATCACCGCGAAGTCGGAGATCAACGGGGCGCCGGGTCCGGCGAGCGGGAGACCGGTGTCCAGACCCCGCTCGATCAACGTCGCCGCGTCAGCCTCGTCGTCGACCACGTGCTGGGCCGGCCCACTCCGCGATCTCGCGGAGCTTGGCGATCTCGCTGCTCGGCGACCACCGCTCGGTCGTCGCGGATCTCGGCGAGCAGCTCATCGGACCGCGACACCGCAGCCGTGCTCGACGACCTCGGCCGCCGGGGCGGTGAGGTCGAAGAGGGGTGCGGTCCCGAGATCCATGAGACCTATTCAATATGGAACATCCGACACAACCAAACACCCGGAACCCGCCTGTGGACAGGCGATCCGCAGCAATCGAGGTGTGGACGAAAGGTGGTCACACGTCCTCGTCCGCAACCCCAGCGAGCACCTCAGACAGCGCTGCACCCGGGCAGGGCCCGGGGGACAGCGCCGTCACCAACGACGGCGAGCAACCACGTCCCTCGTAAACAGGGGACCCAGCCCACCGCGGACCGCAAGCGGCGGGCAGAGGGTCTCGTGACGGTCGCAGAGCGACCTCCTCGACCAACGGTGGTCGCGACCTCCTCGACCAGCGGGGTCTCGTGACGGTCGCAGAGCGACCTCCTCGACCAACGGTGGTCGCCGAGGGGTCTCGTGACGGTCGCAGAGCGACCTCCTCGACCAGCGGTGGGCGCCGAGGGCCTCCTCGACCAGCGGTGGTCGCCCGACGAGGGTCAGGTTGGCGTCGGGAAGGTGACCGACTCGAAGACGCATCCGACGCCGACGGTGATGATCTCGGTGAAGATCTGCGGGTTGGCGACGGGACTGGTGTCGGCGATGAAGTTCAGGTCCTTGTCGATGTAGCCCTTGTCCTGCAGGCCCTTGATCCCGTCCCCCTGGACCAGCTTGCGCGCTGTGCACTGGGCGTCGATCTCATCGAAGTCAGCGCTGGCCTCCAGTGCGGCCGCGATGTTGTTCGCCGCCCGCCGCTCGTCGGCTGTGAGTCCGTCCTCGTCTGTGGTCCCCGTGGGACCGGTGACCTCGAGGGTCGGGGTCGCAACGGTCCGGGCGTCGTTCTGGCTGCCCTCGCCGTCGCCACTGCGCAGCGCGACCACCGCCCCGACGACGCCCGCTCCCAGCAGCAGGACCAGCCCGACGGCCAGCGCCGCGATCAGGCCGACGGGCGGGGACGAAGAGGCAGGCGCCGCGGCGTGTACGGCGCGTAGCCCGCTGCCGGAGCCGGCGTCGGAGTCCGAGCCGGCGGACCTCGCCGGCTTCTCCAAGCCGGTGCCCGGCTCGACCGAGGTCGGAGCGTGGACACGTGTTCAGCACGCGGCGGAGGTCGTCGCGGAGCGCCGCGGCCGACGGGTACCTCTCACCTGGGTGCTTGGCCATCGCGGTCCGAAGGATCCGGTTGACCTCGCGCTCGAACTGGCCGGACGCGGCGAGCTGCGGGACCGGGGCGGACACGTGCGCCGAGACGAGCTGGTAGTCCGTCGTACCGCCGTACGGCGCGCGGCCCACCAGCGCCGCCCACAGCAGGCAGCCGAGGGAGTAGACGTCGGTCGTCGTGCCCGGCGTACCGCCCGTGTGCAGCTCCGGCGCCATGTAGCTGGGCGTCCCGACCGCGAACCCTTGCGTCGTGAGCGTCTGGTTGAGGTCGGGGTTGACGTCGATCCGCCGGGCGATGCCGAAGTCCGCGAGGTACGCCGACACGTCCTCGCCGCGCAGCCGGAGCAGCACGTTCGCCGGCTTGATGTCGCGGTGCACCAGCCCTACCGCGTGCGCATCGGCGAGACCGGCGGCGATCTGGGCGATCAGGTCGAGCGCGACCCGCGGGGGCGGGGCGCCCTGTGCCCGGATCATCGCGCCGAGGTCGCCGTCGGGGATCAGCTGCGACGCGATGTAGAGCGACCCGTCGGCCTCCCCGTGCGCGAACACCTGGACGACGTGCGGCGAGTCGAGCGACGCCTGGGCCTGCGCCTCCTGGGTGAAGCGGACCCGGAACGCCGGGTCGTCGGCGAGGTACGGCGAGATCACCTTGAGCGCGACGCGCCGCTGCAGCACGGTGTCGACGGCCTCGAACACCACGCCCATGCCACCCATGCCGAGCTGGCGGACGATCTCGTAAGGACCGATCCGCTCGCCGGGCGCCGGGAATCCCTCCGCGGGCCCGGTTGGCGTAGTCACGCCCCGTTCCTACCGCGTGGAGGACCCCACTAGCCAGAGGTCCTCCACAAAGCCGCCTTGGTCGAGCCGCCGAACAGCCGCACCTACTGACCGCGTCGACTGCGTGCGCGGCAGCGTGCGCACCGCGGCGAAGCCGTTTGCGACGCGCTCGCGCCAATGATCAGAACAGCAGAGCGGTGGCGGGGTCGGCGATGATCCCGGCGACGTCGGCGAGGAACTGCGAACCGGTCGCGCCGTCGATGTGCCGGTGGTCGAAGGACAGCGCGATCGTCGTCACCTGACGCGGCACCACCTGGTCACCCACCACCCACGGCTTGGGCTGGATCGCGCCCATGCAGAGGATCGCGGACTCACCCGGGTTGATGATCGGCGTACCGGCGTCGACGCCGAAGACGCCGACGTTGGTGATGGTGAAGGTCCCGCCGGCCATGTCCGCCGGCTGGGTCCGTCCCTCCCGCGCCGTCGCCGTCAGCTCCTCGAGCGCCCGCGCCAGGTCGACCAGGCCGAGGGCGTCGGCGTCCTTGACGTTGGGTACGACGAGCCCGCGCGGCGTGGCGGCCGCGATGCCGAGGTTGACGTAGTTCTTGACCACGACCTCGCCGGCGGCCTCGTCCCAGTAGGAGTTGATCATCGGCGTACGGCGCATCGCCAGCACCACCGCGCGAGCGAACACCAGCAGCGGGGACACCTTGACGCCCTTGAACTCGCGCCGCTCCTTGAGCCGCGCGACGAGGTCGAGCGTCGCGGTCGCGTCGATGGTGATCCACTCGGTGACGTGCGGGGCGCTGAACGCCGACTCCGTCATCGCGGACGCCATCATCTTGCGCACGCCCTTGATCGGCTCGCGGGTCTCCCGCTCACCGGTCCGCCTGGTCTCGTGACGGTCGCCAGAGCGACCTCCTCGACCAACGGCGTCCTCCTCGACCGAAGTGCCCGCAGCAGCCTCGACATCCTCGCGGCTGACCGATCCCTCGGGGCCGGTGCCGGTCAATGTCCGCAGGTCGACACCGAGGTCCTTGGCCAGCTTGCGCACCGGCGGCTTGGCGAGCACCCGGACGTCACCTGTGGTCGCGCTGCCCAGGTCGGCAACCGGGGCTGCCGGCTGGTCCGTGGGCGCTCCGGCTGCACGGGCCTGGTCGGCGGCGTCGCCCATCACTGCCGAGACGATGTGCTCGACCTTGCCGTGCTGGTCGGTGGCGCCCTGGTTGTAGAGGTCGTGGACATCGGCGCGCGCGGTGCGCTCCCCTGCGGCCTCGGCGAGCGGGCGTCGCGCCCGGCGCGTGGGGCCACGGTCCGCCTTGTTGCGGCCGACCAGGGACTCACCCTCACCGCCGCCGCTCGCCGCGGGGTTGGACAGGTCGATGACCATGTCCGGTGCCGGGCTTGCCGGCGCATCGCCGGTCGCCTCAGCCGGGGTGCCGATCGCGATGATCGGGGTGCCGACGGGCACCGTCTCGCCCTCGGCGACGAGGATCGCGGTCACCTGTCCGGCGTAGGGGGACGGCAGCTCGACCAGCGACTTCGCGGTCTCGATCTCGACGACGACGTCGTTGATGGCGACCTGGTCGCCGACCTTGACCTTCCAGGTCACGATCTCGGCCTCGGTGAGGCCCTCGCCGACGTCGGGGAGCAGATACTCGGGCACGTTCACATCTCCAGACTGCGGTCGACGGCGTCGAGGACTCGGTCGAGGTCGGGGAGCCACTCCTCCTCGAGCCGCGACGCCGGGTAGGGCGTGTCGAAGCCGCCCACCCGGAGCACCGGTGCCTCGAGTGAATAGAAGCAGTCCTCGGTGATCCGCGCTGCCAGCTCGGCCCCGAGCCCCAGGTTGACGTGGGCCTCGTGGACGACGATCGCGCGGCCGGTGCGGCGTACGGACTCGTAGACCGGACCCATGTCGAGGGGCGACAGCGTGCGCAGGTCGATCACCTCGAGCGACGTCCCGTCGCCGGCGGCTGCCTCGGCCGCGGTGAGGCAGGTCTTGACGGTCGGACCGTAGGCGAGCAGCGTCGCGTCGCGACCCGGACGGACCAGGCGGGACGCGAACAGCGGGCCCGGCTCGACGGTGTCGTCGAGCTCGGCCTTGTCGGCGTGGTACTGCCGCTTGGGCTCGAGGAAGATCACCGGGTCGTCGTGGGCGATGGCCTGCTGGATCATCCAGTAGCCGTCGACCGGGTTGGAGCAGGCGACCACCTTGAGGCCCGGGGTGTGCGCGAACTGCGCCTCCGGCGACTCGGAGTGGTGCTCGACGGCACCGATGCCGCCGCCGAACGGGATCCGGATGACCATCGGCATCTTGACCCGGCCCTGGCTGCGGAAGTGCAGCTTGGCGACCTGGCAGACGATCTGGTCGTAGGCGGGGTAGACGAACCCGTCGAACTGGATCTCGATCACCGGCCGGTAGCCGCGCATGGCCATGCCGACCGCGGTGCCGACGATGCCGGACTCGGCAAGCGGGGAGTCGATCACCCGGTCCTCGCCGAAGTCCTTCTGCAGTCCGTCGGTGATCCGGAAGACGCCGCCGAGCTTGCCGACGTCCTCACCCATCAACAGGACCTTGTCGTCGGCCTCCATCGCCTTGCGCAGGCCCAGGTTGAGTGCCTTCGCGAGCGTGACCTTCGTCGTGGTCATCAGTGCGCCCCCTCGAACGTCTCGAGGTAGGCGGCGAAGCCGTCGCGCTGTGCATCCAGCTCGGGCGTCGTCTCGGCAGTAGACCCGGTCGAAGATGTCGAGCGGCTTCGGGTCGGGCATCGCCTTGCAACCCTCACGCAGGGTGTGACCGAGCGCGTCGCCCTCGGCAGCGAGATCGCGGAAGAACTCCTCGTCCGCGAGACCGTTGCGCTTCAAGTAGACCTCCAGGCGAGCGATCGGGTCCTTGAGCTTCCAGCGCTCGACGTCGTCGGACACCCGATAGCGGGTCGGGTCGTCGGTCGTGGTGTGCGCGCCCATCCGGTAGGTGTAGGCCTCCACGAGCGTGGGGCCCTGGCCGTCGCGGGCGCGCTGCAGCGCAGCCTTGGTGACGGCGTACGTCGCAAGGACGTCGTTGCCGTCGACCCGCAGGCCGGGGAAGCCGAAGCCGAGCGCGCGCTGGTAGAGCGGGATCCGGCTCTGCCGCTCGATCGGCTCGGAGATCGCCCACTGGTTGTTCTGGCAGAAGAAGACGACCGGCGCGTTGTAGGACGCGGCGAAGATGAAGGCCTCGTTGACGTCGCCCTGGCTGCTGGCGCCGTCGCCGAAGTGGGCGACGACGGCGGTGTCGCGGTCGGGGTCGCCGGTGCCGACGTCACCGTCGCGCTGCACGCCCATCGCGTAGCCGGTCGCGTGCAGGCACTGGGCGCCGATCACGATCGTGTAGAGCGCGAAGTTGAACTCGTTGGGGTCCCAGTCGCCGTGGTCGACGCCGCGGAACAGGCCGAGCTGCTTGAGCGGGTCGACGCCGCGGCAGTAGGCGACGCCGTGCTCGCGGTAGGTCGGGAAGACGAAGTCCTGCGGCCGCAGCGCGCGGCCGCAGCCGATCTGCGCGGCTTCCTGGCCCAGCAGCTGCGCCCAGATGCCGAGCTCACCGTGCCGCTGGAGCGCGGTCGCCTCGACGTCGATCCGGCGCACCAGCACCATGTCGCGATAGAGACCGCGCAGCTCCTCGGCGGAGAACTCCATGTCGAACTCGGGGTGGCGGACCCGATCTCCCTCGGGAGTCAGCATCTGGATCAGCTCGGGACCGCCGTCGGCGTGTGAAGGACCGAACACTTCAGCCAGGTCGGGCCCGAACTCGGGCTGCACGACACCAGGGTCGCTCATCGCGGGATCTCCTTGTCGCCGGGCCGCAGGGTCACCGCGGGCATCGGGTCGTCGGGTCGGTGGGGACGCAGGCGTTGCAGGGGTGGCGCAACGTGATCCGGACCACACCGGGGGGTGGGGAAAAGGTATCGCCCGGACGCCCATGCACCAATCCGAGAGGCAGTATTGCGCTGCCGGGCCGGTCGGGCGAGGGGTCTTGAAACCCGTCAGATGCTTGGAAGTCCTAGTGCATTTCGCCCAGGTCCTCGTGCTCCTGGTGCGACACGGGCTCGACCTGGAACGTGGTGTGGCGGACGTCGAAGTGGGTGGCGACGCAGTCGGTGAGGACGTCGAGTACGGCGCCGACACCCAGCTCGTCGAGGATCTCGTCCGTCACCGTCACGTGAGCCGAGAGGCTGATCATGCCGCTGGTGATGGTCCACGCGTGGAGGTCGTGCACGTTGACGACACCGGGAGCGTGCGTCAGGTGGTGCACCACGTCGTCGAGATCCAGGTCGGCGGGGGCGATCTCGAGCAGCACCCGCCCCGAGTCGCGGATCAGCAGCACGGCGCGCGGCAGGATCATGGCCGCGATCAGCAGCGAGGCGATCGGGTCGGCGTACTGCCAGTCGGCGACCCAGATCGCGACGCCGGCGGCGATGGCGAGCACCGAGCCGAGCATGTCGGCGAACACCTCGTTGATCGCCCCGCGCAGGTTCAGCGAGGAGCTGTCGCCACCGCGGAGCAGGGACAGCGACGCCGCGTTGGCGAGCAGGCCGACGACGGCGAACCCGACCAGCCCGGCGCCGTCGACGTCGGGCGGGTCGGACAGTCGTCCGATGCCCGTCCACGCCAGGTAGCCGCAGACGCCGAGCAGCACGACGGCGTTGACGAGCGCCGCGACGACCTCGACCCGGTGGTAGCCGAACGTGGAGCGGGCACCGCCGGGCCGCGCTGCGACGTACGACGCCCCGAGCGCGAGGACGACCGCTCCCGCATCCGTCGCCATGTGCCCCGCGTCGGCGAGCAGCGCGAGCGACCCGGTGATCCACGCGCCGACCACCTCGACCACCAGCACCGTGCCGGTGACGAGCAGCACCCAGCGCAGGCGCTTGCGGTCACCCGCCCGCGAGGCGGCGTGCCCGTGTCCATGCCCATGGCCGACGCCCATGGGCAGAGCCTACTTTTGACGGCCGAGCGCGTCTCCGGCGCGCCCTGGAGGCAGCGAGCTGCCGGAGAGCGCCTCTCACCGCGCTGCCGGCGGCTAGGTGTCAGACCAGGTTGAAGGTGCTGACCAGCCAGGTGGTGCCGTCGTCGCTCGGGACCAGGATCCAGGTCACGGTGTAGTTCGTGCCGTCGCTCGAGTCGGTCACGTCGGCCACCAGGGTGATGCTGCCGTCACCGTTGTCGATCGGCTCCTCGAAGGAGTTGTAGACGGCCGTCGTCATCTCGGCGGAGTTGTCCGACTGGCGCTCGCAGCGCCGCTGGGTGCCGAAGGTGGCCTGCCACCACTCCGGCGTCGACAGCCCCTCGACCGCGAGGCAGTTCCCCTCGACGAGTGAGTTGAGGTAGGCCTGCGCCGTGATCGTCGGGTCCTCGGTCGGCCCACCACCGGTGTCGGTGGTCGGCGGGGTCGTGACGTCGGTCGGCGTCGTCACGTCAGTGGTCGGAGGCGTGGTGACGTCGGTCGGGACGGACGTGTCGGCCGTGATGGTCTGGGTGACCTTCGGCGGGTCGGCATCGTCGTCGTCGTCATCTCCCGCCAGGAGGACGACCGCGGCCGCCCCGCCGATGATGAGCAGCAGGACGACGCCGACGATCGCGAGGATCAGGCCGATCCGCTTGCCACCGCCACCGCCGGTCGGCGGCGCGCCGAAGGGCGGCCCGGGAGGCGGGAAGCCTCCACCGGGAGCGCCGTACGGCTGCTGGGGCTGCTGCGGCGGCGGCTGCTGGGGGTAGCCCGGCGGAGGCCCCTGCGGGGGCACGTTGCCGGGGGCAACCTGGGTCGGGGGGAGTTCGCCGGGCTGGCCGGGCTGGCCGGGCTGGCCGGGATACTGGTTGCTCACGCAGGGAAGGCTAAGGCCAGGCACCCGCCTCAGGGGCGGATTTCGCCGCTAACCGTTCTCAGGGATGAGCGGCGGGAGCGCGCCGCCCCGTCAAGAGCGATCCCACGAACAGCACCCCACCGACCACGAGGCCGACGATCACCGCCGTCAGCGCGGTGTTGTCGAGGCTGTCGACCACGACCTCGATCACGAGTCGGGCGAGGTCCTGCTTCTGCGGCTCGACCTGGTCGACCACGGCGTCGGTGACGGGGGACGTGAGCAGCAGGACCAGTGCGCCGCCGACCGCGACGCCGACCGCGCAGGCCGCGCCGACCCGCAGCCGGCCGCGGATGCCCCGGAGCGACGAGGACGGCGAGGGCGACCAGTCCGGCCCACAGCAGTGGGACCCACCAGGCCAGGGCGTCGAGCACCTGGTAGGCCCCGCGAGCCTGCTCGAGCCTCGACTCGCGCACCACGGGGAGGGGCAACGGGGTCGACGGCACCAGGTTGGCGGGGATCCCGAACTCGGCGGCGAAGTCGGTGAGGACGTCGTCGAGCAACGGCTGGAGGTCGACGATGACGTAGCCGTCAGCGACCACGTTGTCGTCCCGGTCGTGCGCGATCGCGAGGAACTCCTTGTGCGCGTCGGCATTGGCCTGGCGCCAGAACTCCGGGAAGCTGTCGCTCTCGATCACGTCCTCGGTCGACCGACGTACGACGGTGTCGACACCGCCGGGCAGCAGGCCGAGCGGGACGTTGCTCTCGAGCGTGGCGATCGCGGTGTCGGCGACCTCCTTCGCGAGCGCCTCACGCAGCTCCGGCTCCTCCGCGAGCGGCGCGACCGTGTCGACGTACGCCTCGGTGTTGTCGACGCGCAGCGACAACCAGGTCGCCGTGATCCCGATGGGGACCAGGAGCGTCGACAGGACCACCGCGAACGCGGCAAGGGCAGATCTCATGCGAGGCGCGGAGTCAGCGGCTCAGAACGAGTCCCCAGAATCGGCGCTGACCTTCCAGTCGCCGTCCTCCTTGACCAGGCTGATCTCGGCGTCCACGTCCTCTTGGTTGAAGAAGTCGCCGAAGTCCTCCTCGTCACCGGTGTACTCGATCGAGTAGGTGTACTCGACCGTCGCGGTCTTCTCCTTCTCCTTGACGTCGCCGATGTCGAAGTCGTACTCGATGTCGTCGAGGAAGTCCTCGTAGTTGTCGTAGCCAGGGATGCCCGAGTCCTCGAAGCTCTTCGCGATCTCGTCCTCGACCTCGCCGCAGTCGTCGGTACCGTCGAACGTCGACTCCCGGTAGTCCTTGGTCGTCAGCTCGCAAGCCTCCTCGAAGTCGCCGTCGGCGCTGGCCTCCAGGTAGTCCCCGGCGACGTCCTCGGGGCTGCCGCCGCCGATCAGGCTGAGGAGCACGAAGATGACGATGATCACGAGGATCAGGGCACCGACGGCGCCCCCGATGATCGCGATCAGCTTGCCCTTGCCGCCACCGGAGCCGCCGGAGCCGCCGGAGCCGGCGGGGTAGCCGCCGAAGGGCTGCTGCTGGCCGAAGCCGGGCTGGCCGGGCTGGCCGGCCGGCTGGCCGTAGTTGCCGGCCGGCGCGCCGTAGACGCCCTGCTGCGGCTGCTGCGGCTGCTGCGGCTGCTGCGGCTGCTGACCCGGCTGCTGACCCGGCTGGCCGGCCGGGTAGTTGGACGCGCGGTTGGGTGCGACCTGGGTCGGCAGGTCACCGCCGGGTGCGCCCGGCGCGGCGGGCGCCGCCGGAGCGGCGGGGTGGCGGGAGCCGCTGGTGTGGCGGGTGCGGCCGGCGCACCGCCGCCTGCGGGCGGCTGGGTGTGCTCGGTCCACTGGTTGCCGTCCCACCACCGCTGGCCGCCCTGGCCGTCGGGGTACCAACCGGGAGGGGTCGAGGGCTGGTTCGGGTCGGACATCGCACGCTCCTGGAGTAGGGGGCGGCCCGCCGGATCAGCGGACGGCAACGCCCGGAATCATTGCATGTCGGGATCGCCCGCAAACGCGAGCGTCGCGACGAAGTCGAGCTTGTCGAGGACCGGCTCGGGGATCACGAACGGGTAGAGATCGTCCTTGCCCATGCTCCGGTTGATCTGGTTGAGCGCGATCGACAGCGGGATCCAGACGCCCCGGACCAGGTCGCGGAAGCTGCCGAAGGCGGTGGGCGCCACGGTGACCAGCCCCTGCTCGGCCGCGGTCTCACACGTGTCGGCGATGTGCAGGTAGTGCGCGAAGGTCTCCGCGAAGTCCTCGAACGGGTGCATGGTCGCGTAGGTCGTGATGTACGACGCCTCCCACGCCTCCGGCGCGCCCTCGGCGTAGTGCCGGTCGATCGCGCCCTGGTAGTCGGCGGTCTCGTCGCCGAACAGCTCGCGGTAGCGGTCGAGCCGCTCGCCACCGGTGACCAGCCGCATCTGGACGAAGTGGCCGACCTCGTGGCGCAGGTGGCCGAGCATGGTGCGGTAGGGCTCGCCGAGCTCGTCCCGGATCCGCTCCCGGCGAGCGTCGTCGGTCTCGGCGAGGTCGATGGTGATCACGCCGTCGGCGTGCCCGATCACGACGTCGTCGGCTCCCGCGCCGGTGCTGGAGAGCATGTCGAACACCAGCCCGTCGACCGAGAACCCGCGGCTGTCGAGCTCGACCACGAGTCGCCGCTTGGCCGCCTCGGCCTGCGCGAACTGGGCGATGCCCTGCAGGTCGTCGTCCGCCGGCCGGGTCCGGGTCATGTCGCACGCCGCGCACTGGCCGCCCTCGAGCGGCGCCAGCCAGGTGCAGCCGGACAGGTTGAGGTTGGCGCACACGTGCCACACCAGGCCGGCCGGGTCGACGTACTTTCCATCCTCGTCGACGGGGACGATCGCGCGCGCCTCCCGCGAGAACCCGAGGGCGCTGCCGCAGGACACGCACAGCGAGTTCTCGAAGAACAGCTGGCTGTCACAGACCTGGCAGCGGAAGGACTTCACTCCCGAAGGATGTCAGCGAGCACAAGCAGAGAAGAGCGAGGGACGGTCAGTTGATCTTGCTGATGATCATCACCAGGACCACGAAACCGATCAGCGCGATCACGGTGAGGAGCCCCATCAGTAACCCGATGGTGCGCTTCTGGCTCGCCGGCGCGGGCGGCAGCTGGAGGCCGTAGCCACCGCCGGGCGCGGGTGCGGGAGCGCCGCCCTGGAGGTACGGCGGCGGCGCCTGGCCGCCTGCCGGTTGCGGCGGGTAGCCGGGCTGCGGCGGGTAACCCTGCGGGGCCTGCTGACCCGGGTAAGGCTGCGGCTGACCTGGCTGGGCACCGTACGGGGGCTGGCTCATGACAACAGCCTTGTGAGCCGAACCGGATCTGTCCACCGAATCGCGATATTTCCTCCTGGCGACTGACGATCACAAGGGCTGATGTCGACGGAGACGTCGAGCTTGGAGTGCTTGGCCTCGGTGAAGATGACGCCCTTGACCGGCGGTACGTCGCCGTAGTCGCGGCCCCAGGCGACGGTGACGTAGCGGTCGTTCTGCCACTGGTCGTTGGTCGGGTCGAACGCCAGCCACTCGTCGTCGCCGAGCCAGACCGCGGCCCAGGCGTGCGAGGCGTCGGCGCCCACCACCCGGTCCTTGCCGACCGGCGGCTCGGTCGCGAGGTAACCGCTCACGTAGCGCGCCGCGAGCCCGTGGGAGCGCAGGCAGGACAGCGTGAAGTGGGCGAAGTCCTGGCACACGCCGGCCCGCTTGGCGAGGATCTCCGGCACCGTCGAGGTCACGGTGGTCGCCGTGGCGTCGTACTCGAAGTCGGCGTGGATCCGGTGCATCAGGTCGGTGACCGCCTCCCCGATCGGGCGGCCGGGCAGCAACGATCGGCGGCGTACTCCTTCGCGCCGGGGTACGTCGGCACGGCCGGGCTGGGCAGCACCAGGTCGGTCGCGAGCCAGGCGCCGGGAAGGCCCGGCTGTTGCAGCGGGAGTACGGCGTCCCACGGCTGGTCCAGGCGCCCGGGCTCGACCAGCGGCGGCACGACGTCGACCTCGCCGGTCCCGAGGACGACCAGCTCGCGGTGCGGCTCGACCACCTGGAAGTAGGTGAGCTGGTTGCCGTAGAAGTCCTCGTCGGTCGCGGTGTCCCCCGGCGCCGGCGCCACCTCGACGCGGTAGTCGGCGACCTGCTGCCAGGGCAGCTGACGCGGCACCAGGTAGGCGATGCCGAGGCTGTCGGTGACGTCGTCGTCGTACGTGTAGACGGTCCGGTGCTCCACCCGGTACCTCACCTGCACCGCCTCCAGCATCGGCAGCGACCCGAACCGCCGCGGGGCCGGCCCGGTCGCGAAGTGCAGGTCGGCCACGGCCTCCGCGAGCCGGTCGAGCTGGGCGCCGGTCGCGTCGAGGAACGCCTGCAGGTTCGGGCGGTCGGCGCCGCCGATCGCGACCAGCACGGCGACGTCGGTCTCCTCCACGTCGGTCGCCAGCGCGGCGAGCAGCCGCTCCGGCCGGGTGGACCCGGTGGACATCGGGAGCGCGTCGAGGTTCTCGGTCGCGCGGGCGATGCTGAACGCCAGCGAGCGCGGGTTCTCCGGATCCTTCAGCAGCAGGTCGAGCACCCCGGCGGGGCGGACGTAGTCGCGGTAGCGACGGCGGTGGGTGACCGAGCTCTCGGTCGCAGTGAGTACGGCGGCGAGCACCTCCCGGTCGACGTCCAGCCCGTGTCGCTCGGTGATCGCGTTGAGCACCACCCGGAGCTGCTGGCTGCGCTCGACGTACCGCCCGACGCTGATCATGTGCCAGCCCGGGTCGCGGATCATGTTCGCCGTCACGCCGGCCAGGGACAGCACGCCGGTGAGCATCCGGCCGGCGGACTCGGCCATCTGGTGGCTGCCGGGGTTGTCGAGGAGGGTGGCCTGCGCGCGGTCGACGACGCCGAAGATCCGCCACACGTCCGACGACCACTGGTCGCGGACACCGGACAGCGCGTCGCGCATCGCCGCGAGGGACTGGGCCACCGAGCCCGGCCGCTCGTGGTCGAGGAGGAGCGACCGGAAGTCGTCGTCGTAGTCCTCCGACTCGCGGCCCGCCAGCCGGCCGACCAGTCCGGTGATGATCTGGAGGCTGAGGCCGCCGCTGGTGCGCGGCCGGGAGCGGAAGTCCTCGATCACCACGTGGGCCGCGAGCATCAGCCGCAGCAGGTCCTCGGCGCGCTCGGCGTAGCGGCCGACCCAGAACATGTCCTCGAGCACGCGCGGCACGGTGGCCGGCAGCGACCGTCCACTGCTGACCGGCATCACCTCGGCCATTCCCTGGTCGGGCTCGTCGGTCTCGGACTTGAGCACCCAGACGTCCTTGCTCGCGACGGCGCGGCCGTCCTGGATCGACGTTGCCGAGCCCGCCGAGCAAGGTCCGGTACGACGATCCGTAGCGGATCGTGAACGCCCGGACGCTCACCGGCCTGGGCGCTGCCGTGTCGGAGACCCGACCGTTGCTCCACGTCGGAGCCTGGGAGAGCGGCAGCCGCTCCTGGGCGACGAACCGGTGCGGGGCGGCCAGGATCCGGCGGCGGAGGATCTCGGGCCGGGTGTCGATCACCGGCCCGAGCGTGTCGATGGCGCGGATGACGAGCGAGTCGAGGTGGTCGAGCACGTGGGCGAGGGACTCGGGTTCGCCGCACCACCACGTCGGCACCGTCGGCAGTCGCAGCGACTCGCCCAGCAGGTGCTGGCAGACGGCCGGGGCGTAGGCGAGCAGCGCCGGGTTCTCGAGCACGCCGGCGCCGAGTCCGTTGACGACGCGCACCCGGTCCGCGTCGTACTGCCTCGGCCAGGCCGGCCACGCCGAGCTGCGAGTCGCCGCGCAGCTCCAGCGGGTCGCTCCATGCGGCATCGACCCGACGCAGGATGACGTCGACCCGCTCCAGCCGGCCGAGTGCCTTCATCAGCACCCAGCCGTCGCGCACGGTGAGGTCGCTGCCCTGCACGAGCGGGAAGCCGAGGTTGGAGGCGAGCGCGGCCTGGTCGTACGCCGTCTCCGAGTGCGTGCCCGGCGTCAGTACGACGACCCGCGGGTCGGGGAGCTCGCCGTGGGCGGACTGGAGGAGGGCGGAGCGGAACGCCCAGAGGTACGGCGCCATCCGGTGCAGGTCCGCCTCGCGATAGAGCTCGGGCAGCACCCGGCTCAGCACCTTGCGGTTCTCCAGCGCGTAGCCGAGGCCGGACGGCGCCTGGGCGCGGTCGCCGAGCACCCGCCAGGCACCGGTCGCGTCACGGCCGAGGTCGGTCGCGGTCGTCACCAGCGGCCGGGGATCGTTGCGCGAGCCGTAGGCCATGATCCGGGTGAAGCCCGGGTGCGCCAGCACCGCCGCGGCCGGCAGGATCCCGTCCCGGAGCAGGGTGCGCTCGCCGTACAGGTCGACGAGGACGGCGTTGAGCAGCTCGGCCCGCTGGGCGAGCCCGACCTCCACCTCCCGCCACGCCGCGGCGTCCACCACGAGCGGCACCGGGTCGAGCCGCCAGGCGGTCGGGCGTTCGCCCGGCCGGGAGTAGGTCACGCCGTCGTCCGAGAGGAACCGCACGATCTGCTCGTCGATCCGCCGCAGGTCGCCGGCGCCGATGCCGGACGCGACCGCCGCCAGTCGCTTCCACGGCGGCCGCAGGACCCCATCGGGGCCGACCACCTCGTCGTACCGGGTCGCCTCGCTGCCCAGCGTCGGCTGGGTGAGAGCGGCGACGTACTCCCTCAGGACCGGCACGGCCGAAATCCTCCCATGCAGGTCCGCGCCCGGATCAGCGCACGACCCGCCGCAGGTCCAGGGTGCGCGGGTAGTCCGCGCTGGCCGCGGCGGCACCGGCCGCCCGCATCGCGGCGACGTCGATCCGGCCGGCGGTGTGGCGGCCGGCCTCGAACCGGGCGGCGCGCCGGGCTTCGGCCTCGTTGGCGTTGACCGGCGGGTGGTCGTAGGAGCGGCCACCGGGGTGGACGACGTGGTACGTCGCGCCGCCGATGCTGGCGCCGGCCGCTGTGTCGACGACGTCGAAGGTGAGCGGCGAGTGCACCTCGATGCTCGGGTGGAGTGCCGACCAGGGCTGCCAGGCCTGGTAGCGGACACCGCCGTAGTGCGCGTCGCGCGTCGCCGTGAGCGGCACCGGGACGCCCTGGCAGGTGACCAGGTGCCGATGCGGGTCGAGTCCGGCAACGGTCACCTGGATCCGCTCGAGCGAGGAGTCGACGTAGCGCGCCGTACCGCCGGCGGCGGCCTCCTCCCCCAGCACGTGCCACGGCTCGACGCCCTGACGGAGCTCGAGATGGATCTGCCGGCCGTCGTCGTCCCCGAACGACACCGACCCGATCCGCGGGAAGCGGAACTCGACGAACGGCTCGAGCCACGCGGCGTCGAACGGGATGCCGAAGGCGTTGAGGTCGGCCACCACCTGGGCGATGTCGGCGACCGCTCCCTGCGGGAGCAGGAAGTCCTCGTGGAGCCGGGTGCCCCACCGGACCAGCTCGCCCGAGTCGGGCTGCTCCCAGAGCATGGCCACCAGGCTGCGCACGAGCAGCGCCTGGACCAGCGCCATCTCCGGGTGCGGCGGCATCTCGAAGCCGCGCAGCTCCAGCAGGCCGAGCCGGCCGCGCGAGGAGTCGGGGCTGTAGAGCTTGTCGATGCAGAGCTCCGCCCGGTGCGTGTTGCCGGTCAGGTCGGTCAGCAGGTGCCGCAGGGCCCTGTCGACCATCCAGGGCCGGGGCTCGCTCGCGCTCGGCCAGGCGCGGCGAGGCGGCGCACCTCCTGGAACGCGATCTCCATCTCGAAGACCGCCTCGGGCCGGCCCTCGTCGAAGCGCGGGGCCTGGCTGGTCGGGCCGATGAACCGGCCGGAGAACAGGTAGGACAGCGACGGGTGGCGCTGCCAGTAGGCGACCAGGCTCACCAGCAGGTCGGGCCGTCGCAGCAGCGGGCTGTCGATCGGCTGCCGGCCGCCGAGGGTCAGGTGGTTGCCGCCGCCGGTGCCGGTGTGCAGGCCGTCGAGGTCGAACTTCTCGGTCGTGAGCTTGGCCAGCCGCGCTTCGCCGTACAACGTCGTCATCAGGTCGCGCTGCTCTGCCCAGGTCGACGCGGGCTGCACGTTGACCTCGATGACGCCGGGGTCGGGAGTCACGGACAGCGTGGTCAGCGACGGGTCGGGCGGCGGCGGGTAGCCCTCCAGCACCACCGGGCAACCGGTGTCGCCTGCCGCGACCTCGACCAGGTGGAGCAGGTCGACGTAGTCCTCGAGCCGCGTGGTCGGCGGGAGGAACACGAAGACCTTGCCGTCGCGCTCCTCGAACGCCAGCGCGGTGCGGTCCGCACCCTCGGGGTCGGCCAGGGTCACCACCGGGCAGCGAGGCGTCGACAGGCTCCGCCGCTTCGAGGTACGACGGCTGCGCGGGCGCCTCCGGGTCGACCCACGCGATCGCGTCGAGCGGCAGCCGGAGACCGACCGCGCTCGTGCCGGGCGTGAGGACCAACCGTCCTCGCCTGAACTTCCAGGCCGGGCTGGTCCAGCCCTCCTCGCCGGTGGTGAGCGGCAGTACCCAGCCGGTGGGCGCCACGACGTCGGCGTCGAGCTTGGCGATCAGGGCGAGCGACGCGTCGTCGCGACCCTCGGGCGGATCGCCTTCGGGCAGCCGCACGTGGTCGGCCAGTGCCGCGAACGGGTCCTCGTAGGCCGGGATCAGCTGTTCCTCCGGGAGGCCGAGGAGGGCGACGACGCGGCGGCCGAGCGCTTCGGGGTCGCCGGTGGTCTCGTGACGGTCGCCGAGCCGCCGTCCTCGACCAACGATCGCCTGTCGCTGGTTGAGGTGCCCGAGCCGCAGGCGAGGGCGTCTCGAGACCCCACGGATCGGCGAGCAGGGCGGGGTCCGCCCACAGCGGCTTGCCGTCCGCGCGCCACTGGAGCGAGATGCTCCATCGGGGCAGCGGCTCACCCGGGTACCACTTGCCCTGTCCGTGGTGGACCACCCCGCCGGCGCCGTACCGCTCCCGCAGCCGGGCAGCGAGGTCGGCGGCGAGCCGCCGCTTCTCCGGCCCGTCGGCGTCGGTGTTCCACTCCGGCGTCGAGGCGTCCTCGAGCGAGACGAAGGTCGGCTCGCCGCCCATCGTCAGCCGGACGTCGCCGGCCACCAGCCGCTCGTCGACGGCGGCGCCGAGCGCGTCGATCCGGCGCCACTGCTCCGGTGAGTACGGCGCCGTGACCCGCGGGTCCTCGTGCACCCGACGCACCTCGTTGTGGAACCGGAAGGACACCTCGACCTGCTCGGTCGCGCCGGTGATCGGCGCCGCGGAGCTCGGGTGCGGGGTCGCGGACAGCGGGATGTGGCCCTCGCCGGCGAACAGCGCGCTGGTCGGGTCCATGCCGACCCACCCGGCGCCGGGCACGTAGACCTCGGTCCACGCGTGCAGATCGGTGAAGTCGGCCGCCGGGCCGGTCGGACCGTCGAGGCCCTGGGTCGCGAATTCGTCAGGCGCGAGCTGCACCAGGTAGCCGGACACGAACCGCGCGGCCAGGCCGTACTGGCGCAGCAGGCTCACCAGCAGCCAGGCGCTGTCCCGGCACGAGCCGATGCCCGCCCGAAGCGTCTCGTCCGGCGTCTGCACACCGGGCTCCATCCGCACGGAGTAGGCGACGTCACGGTTCACCGCGGCGTTGAGGTCGGCGAGGAACGGGACCATCGGCACCCCGTCGGCAGGCAGCGCCGGCAGTCGCTCCCGCCAGGCCGCGCTGGCGGCCGAGTCGTCGACCGGCCGGAGGTACGGCGCCAGGTCGGCCGCGAGGTCCGGCTCGTACTCGAAGGGGTAGCGCTCGGCGTACTCCTCGATGAAGAAGTCGAACGGGTTGATCACCATCAGGTCGGCGACCAGACCCACCGTGATGTCGAGCGTGCTGACCTTCTCGGGGAAGACCAGCCGCGCCAGCCAGTTGCCGAACGGGTCCTGCTGCCAGTTGACGAAGTGCCCGGCCGGCTCGACCTTCAGCGAGTAGGCCTCGATCGGTGTCCGGCAGTGCGGCGCCGGCCGCAGGCGTACGACGTGCGGGCCGACGTCGACCGGGCGCGCGAAGTCATAGGTCGTCCTGTGCTCGAGCGCGACCTTGATCGTCATGACCCGAGACTAGGACCGGGCCATGACGGGCGCGTTACCCCGTGTAGGTGAGGAAGTCGGACAGGTAGGTCTCGAGGTAGGACTCGAGCTCGGACGGATCCGTGGGGATGTCGGTCGGGAAGTCCGTCGGGAAGTCGCTGAAGTCCGTCGGGAAGTCGCTGAAGTCCGTCGGGAAGTCGCTGAAGTCCGTCGGCAGGTCGGTCGGCACATCCGTCGGGACATCCGTCGGGACGCTCGCCGAGGGCGATGCGTCCTCCTCGAACGAGTCGATCTTCCACTCGTCGTCCTCGATCACCAGCCCGATCGGCAGCTCCTCGTCGAAGCCCTCGATGGTCAGGGTCACCGGGACCTCCGCCGTCCGGGCGTCCTCGTCAATGGTGGCCTCGCCGATCACGTACTCGAACTCACCGGTGTCCATGAAGTCTTCTTCGTCGTCACAGTTGGCGTCCTCCTCGGCGGTGAAGTCCTCACTGAGGAGCTCGAGCGCGGCTTCGCAGTCGCCGGCCTCGGCGGCGTCGAAGAACGCCTCGACGACCTCCTTGGGCCCGGGGTCGGGCAGCGAGCTGTCGCCCCCGCCGTCGTTGCCCGAGTCGGAGTCGTCGCTGTCGCGCACGAAGACCGCCCACGACCCGACCGCCAGGATCGCGATCAGCACGACCGCACCCACCACGGCGAGGAGGATCAGCAGCCCCTTGTTGCCGCCACCGGAAGACGGCGGCGGCTGGTATCCGCCGGGACCCCCAGGACCGGCAGGACCACCAGGGCCACAGGGAACGAAGGTTGCGGCACGGCGCCGTACGGCGACCCTCCCGGCGGACCCTGCGGCGGCGGACCCGTCGGAGGACCGGCGGGAGGACCGGCGGGAGGCCAGCCGGGCTGCTGCGCGAGAGGTCGGGTCGGCTCCGGCGTCCCCGGCTGCACCATCGTCGGCTCGGCTCCGCCAGCAGGCGCGCCGGTGCCGGGCTGCACGTGGTCGGTCCAGGACGCACCGTCGAACCAGCGCATCGCGCCGTTCTGGTCGGGGTACCAGCCGGGCTGGCTGGGGGACTGTCCGGGCACCGGAACTCCTCGAAACGTCGGGCAGGTCGGCCTAACCGTATCGATACGGAGAACCGTGGTCGATCAGGCTGGCGGCGCGGTGGCGCGGAGCAGATCGACCAGCCGGTCGGTCGCCTCGGGCTCACCGACGCTGATCCGCAGTCCCTCGCCGGCGAACGGACGGACCGCGAGGCCCGCGTCGCCGAAGGTCGCGGCCAGGTCGACCGTCCGCTCGCCGAGGTCGAACCACACGAAATTGCCCTGCGGCTCGGGCACCGTCCAGCCCGCGTCGGTGATCCCGGCGACCAGCCGGTCCCGCTCCCCCACCAGCGCGTCGACCCGGGCGAGCAGCTCGACCTCGTGGGCGAGGGACGCGACCGCGGCGGCCTGGGCGACGGACGAGACACCGAACGGCAAGGAGACGGCCCGCAGCGCGCCCGCCACCTCGGGCGCCGCGACGGCGTACCCGACGCGGAGCCCGGCCAGGCCGTAGGCCTTGGAGAAGGTGCGCAGCAGGACCACGTTGCGGTGGTCGCGCAGCAGGGCGAGACCGTCGACCGGATCGGCCATCCGCACGAACTCGAGATAGGCCTCGTCGACGACGACGAGGACGTGGTCGGGCACGCCGGCGACGAACGCCGCCACCTCCGCGTGCCCGAGCGCCGGGCCGGTCGGGTTGTTCGGCGTGCAGAGGAGTACGACGCGCGTCCGCTCGGTGATCGCCGCCGCCATCGCCGGCAGGTCGTGGCGGCCATCAGCAGTCACGGGCACCTTGACGCCCGAGGCGCCGGACCCGGTGATGGCGATCGGGTAGGCCTCGAACGAGCGCCACGCGTGCACGACCTCGTCGCCGATGCCGCAGTAGGCGGACAGCAGGTGATAGATCAGCGCCACCGAACCGGTGCCGGCCGCGAGCTGGTCGGTGTCGACTCCGAGCTTGGTCGCGAGGGCGTCGTAGAGCGCGGCACACCCCATGTCGGGGTAGCGGTTCATCGCCTCGGCCGCCTGCTGCGCCGTGGCCAGCACGCCGGGCAGGGGCGGATAGGGGTTCTCGTTGGACGACAGCTTGTACGTCGTCAGCCCCGGCCGGGCCACCGGCGGCTTGCCTGGGACGTACGGCGGGATCTCCCGCACATGCGGCAGCGGTTCAACCATGTCTCCTCCGTTGGTCGAGGAGGTCGCGCTAGCGACCGTCACGAGACCTAGCGACTGTCCCCAGACCTTATGCCGCGGGGTTCTCCTGCTCCGACGGCGGCGCGATCACGTGGCCGCCGGTCACCGGCACCAGCTCGCGACCGAGCGTGATGTCGAGCGGGTTGGTCAGGCAGCGCACCGAGCCGCCGCCGAGGTGGAACTCCGACACGTCGACGAGCACGACCTCGTAGCCCCACGCCTCGAGCCGGGCGCGCACGCGCGGCGGGCAGGCCGGCATCACCACGGTGTGGCCGACGACGACCGAGTTGGCGCAGAGCGTGCTGATCGCCTCCTCCTCGGTGATCACCAGCGGCTCCGGCACCAGCGCCAGCAGCGCGTCGGCCGACGCGGGATCGAGCGCCTCGGGGCAGACGATCGCGCGACGCTCGTCCAACGGGCAGAAGGCCAGGTCGAGGTGGTACATCCCGGGGTGCGTGATCCGCACGCCCCGGACGGTCACGCCCAGGTCGGCCGCGAGGTGCTTGAGCGCGAGCTCGTCGGTGCGCGGACCGATGCCCACGACCAGCTCGCCCCCGAACGGGAACGCGTCGCCGGCCTCGAAGTGGGCGCCGACGCCCTCGCGTCCGACGTACGACGTCGCGAAGCCGTTGGTCTCGAACCACCGCTGGGCGCTGGGGGTCTCGTTGCGACGCTGCGCGAAGCGCATGTGCGACATGACGACCGACCGACGACCGGTGCCCTCCCACTCCGGACGGAGCAGGGCGAGGCCGAGGTTCATGGCGTAGACCATGTCGGGGCTGTCGGGGCGACCCGGGATGACGTCGACCGTCGAGCCGACCGCGCGGAGCGTGCCGACGAGGTGCTGCCACTGGGCGGTGGCCCGCTCGGGATCGGGCTGGACGGCTGGGTCCATGAAGGGGTTGATCGCGTAGTCGATCCGGAACTGCGACGGCTCGACCAGCGCGTAATGGCGACCCCACTCCAGCGTCATTCCAACTCCCCTCACTCACAGACGATTGTCAGACAATCTGACAATGAGACAGCATACAGGTCAAGGGCGGGTGCGCGACAATGGGCGAATGCCGACTGCCCAGCCCCCGTTCGACTCCCTCAGCGTCGAGCACGCCTCGACCGTCGAGCGCGTGACTGCCGAGCTGCGCCGGGCGGTGTTCGAGGGCGAGGTCGAGAGCGGTACGCCGCTGCGCGAGCTCGCGCTGGCCGAGTCGCTCGGGGTGTCCCGGCCGACCGTGCGCGAGGCGCTGATGGCGCTGGTCGCCGAGGGTCTCGCGACCCGGGAGCCCAACCGCGGGGTGAGCGTCGCGACGCCGCGCGCGGAATCCGTGCGCGACGTCTGCGTGGCGCGATGGGTGCTCGAGGGCGCCGGCATCCGCGCCTGGCCGACCTGCGACGACGCGGCGCGCAAGCGGGTCCGGCAGACGCTCGAGGCCTACACGAGCGCGGTGCGGAGCGGGCAGGCGTCGTACGAAGAGCTCAACGAACGGCACCTCGCCTTCCACGTCTCCCTGGTCGAGCTCACCGGCAGCCCGCGCCTGGTCCAGATGGCGGAGAGCCTGATGGACGAGCTCAAGCTCGCGCTCGCCCAGGTCGACCGCGTCCGCCGCAACGCCCACGACCAGGCCGAGTCCCACGAGCCGCTGGTCCGGCTGCTCGAGGACGACGACCTCGACGGCGCCTACGAGTTCCTGCACCGCCACATCGACGACGCGGCCGAGGAGATCGTCGAAGCCCTCGCGCTGACTTAGCCGCCGGCAAGGTGGTTTCGAGGCTCGGCCGCGGGCGGCCTCGCACCTCAACCACCGGTCGCCGCCGCTGGTTGAGGTGCGACGAGTGAAGCGAGGAGCCTCGAAACCAAGGCGACCTGCAACACTGACGCCATGCTCGCATTCCTCGCCCGCTGGGCGATCACCTGTGTCGCCCTCGCGCTCGCCGCCCAAGTGATGGACGGCATCTGGTTCGAGGGCCCGACCAGCGGTCAGGCCGAGGTCGAGGAGAAGCTGCTCCCGCTGATCGGGGTCGCGCTGATCCTGAGCCTGATCACCGCCTTCGTGAAGCCCGTCCTCGTCTTCTTCTCGATCCCCTTCATCCTGCTCACGCTCGGGCTGTTCCTGCTGGTGGTCAACGCGCTGCTGCTGATGCTCGCCGGCTGGGTCGCCGACCTGTTCGACGTCGGCTTCCACGTCGACGGGTTCTGGCCGGCCGTCGGCGGCGCGATCATCATCAGCATCACGACCTGGATCCTCGACGCGCTCGTCGGTGTCGGGGACGACTAGGCTGGTGCCCCAGGTCCCGCCGCCGCGCACGCCGGGCCGCTATCGCATCGCGCTGGTGTGCCTCGGCAACATCTGCCGCTCCCCGATGGCCGACGTGGTGCTGACCGACCGGGTCGCGGCGGCCGGCCTCGACGACCGGGTCACCGTGGTCAGCTCCGGCACCGGCGACTGGCACATCGGCCACCCGATGGACCGGCGGGCGGCAGCGCTCCTCACCAGCGAGGGGTACCCCGCCGCGCTGGTCTCGGCCCATCGGGCGCAGCAGGTCCGCCCGTCCTGGCTGACCGAGTGCGACCTGCTCCTCGCCATGGACCGGCAGAACCTCCGCGACCTGCGCGCGCTCGCGGACGGCGAGGTCGATCCCGAGCGGGTCCGCCTGTTCGGCGACTTCGACCCGGTCGAGCCCGGCGCCGAGGTGCCCGACCCCTACTACGGCGAAGGGGACGGCTTCCACGTCGTGCTCGCGATGGTCGAGCGGACCGCGGACGCGCTCGTCGAGGCGCTCGACGCCATCGCGCAGGCCCTCGTCTCGACTACCGCTGACCGACCTCCGCACCACCACCGAGTGCTCGCCGCCCGCGACATCGTCGACGTACACCCGCTCACCGGTACGGCGCAGCGGGTTACCGAACTCCTTGTCCACGCTGCTGTTGAACACCACCTCACCGTCGAGGATGACGACCACCTTGTCCCCCTCGAGCGGCACCCCGATCGAGCCGTCGGTGCCCCCCGGCGCGGAGAAGGTCGAGCCGCAGCTCACCGCCCCTCGTCGATCCACGAGACGTCGATCGGCCCGGCCGCCGTCACCAGCGCCCCTCGGCGTGCTCGAGCCCGGCGAGGTGCGGGTCGACCTCCCACGTCGCCCCACCGTCGGACTGCTCGATTCCGAGGACCTGCTCGGTGAGGGCCCGCGTCGGGCCGGTCGACCAGCCGTGGGCGTAGGACTGGTAGGAGCTGACGATCTCGCCGGACTCGCGGAGCGACTCCCAGAACGTGCTCTGCGGCCCCTGCGGCTGCTCGAGCATCCAGCCCCACTGCCGCTCCATCAGGTCGACCGCCGCACGCTGGGCTGCGGGGTCGCCCGCGGCCAGCTGCGCCTGGACCTCGAAGGAGCCGAACAGCAGCTGGAGGTCGTCGTCTCGCTCCGGCGTGCGCGCGCCGCGCTCGACCCAGTTGTGCTCGCGGAGGTAGGCCATCGCCCGGTCCGCACGCTGCTCGTCGAGCAGCCCCCACCAGACCGCGAGTGAGTTCGCGCTCTGCGGGTGGACGTCCGAGCGGTCCGGGTACCACCGGAGCGCGCCGGCCTCATCGTCCCAGAGGTTCTCGGTCGATCGCGGCAGCCACCGCGGTCGGCCTCGGCCGCAGCAGGTCGTCGCGCCAGCGTCGGCGTCGCCGGCGTCGGTCGCGAGGTCCCGCCCCAGTCGTCAGCAGTCTCCAGTACAGGACGTTGGCCATCGACTCCTCGCCGTCGGGGATCCGCGACTCGTGCGTCGTGTCGTTGGTCTCGTCGATGAGCAGCAGGTCGCGCTCGCCGACCTTTGCGCGGATGTAGTCGAGTCCCGCCAGGTAGCGACGGCCACACCTCCTCCAGCCACGCCATGTCCGCGGTGTTGCGTACTGCTCGGCCGTCGCCAGCAGCGTCCACAGGTGGTAGGTGTCGGACCTGTAGAAGCTGAGCTCGGGTCCGGCGTACGGCAGCTCACCGGTGTCCTTCTGGTGCGCGTAGGCCGTCATGATCGAGTTACGCACCGAGATCGTGTCGCCGGTGGACACGAAGGCCGTCCCCTGCGAGATGCCGAGGTCGCCGGGCCACACGGTCCGGTCCCGCTTCGCGCCGTCGACGAGGATCGACTCCCCCACCCCCGTGGTGGCCGAGTTGTCCCACAGCGCCGTCGGAGCCGGCCAGCTGCGGCCGGTCGTCGGCTCGATCGTGGTGAGCTGCGTGGTGTAGGCGCCGGCGTACCAGATCCGGTTGAGGAGGTCCGACGACGAGTAGAAGTGGTTGGGGTAGGCCCGGAGGTCCTCCATCAGCGGTGCCGCCGTGTAGTCGACGACCACGTCGTCGATGCTCACCGAGGCCTCGTCGTCCACGAAGAGCGTCACGTAGCGGAAGGCGCCCCGCAGCAGCGCGGGCGGCGCCGTCCAGGTCTCGCCGGCCACCGCGTCGACCCAGATCGGTGCCGTCGCGCCCGCGCGGTCCTCCGGTCGAGGCCTCCGACTGGCGCTCGACGTAGCGGGCCGTCTCCGAGAACGCGATGCCGACGCGCGCCGGCGACCCGGCGACCTCACCGAACGACAGGTTGAGGATGCCGCCGATGTTGAGGCCGAAGTCGAGGGTCACCTGGGACCCCTTGCCGAGGACCATCGAGCCTTGCTCCCACGCACCCTGGGGGTTCCACACCTGGCCGATGCTGGCGTGCACGCGCTCGGCGCGCACCTCGCGCGAGTCGGGGGCGAGTATGCTACTTCTCCCATGGCCGGCTCGTCTCGGCGTCCGTCTCGGCGAATGCGGACGAGAGGGCTGCGGGCGTCGCGGCACAGCATGAGGGCGGGTACGGCGAGCGCGGCGAGACTGAGGGCGAGCCGGCCGCGCGGCCGGCGGATCGATGACGACATGAGGTCTCCCGGGACTGATTGAAAGCAGCGATTGAAAGGTTTCAGTCCCGGAACCCTAGCCGTGCTGCTCGTCACAGGGAACAGTTCTGACCGGAACCGGCCACCCTGGACGAGTCCGCGCGTGGACCCCCCGATTTGGGGTAACTACTTGGATGTCCTACTATTTTCTAGGACGTCCAACTAGTTGAGGTGACGATGGTCCGCACGCCGCTCCACAAGCCCACCCATCCGGTCCGGCTGGTGACCGCATCGAGCCTGTTCGACGGGCACGACGCGGCGATCAACATCATGCGCCGGATCTTCCAGGCCCAGGGGTGCGAGGTGATCCACCTCGGCCACAACCGCTCGGTCGCCGAGATCGTCGAGGCGGCGATCGAGGAGGACGTGCAGGGCGTGGCGGTGTCGTCCTACCAGGGCGGCCACGTCGAGTACTTCGAGTACCTCGTCGAGCAGCTGCGCAGCCGCGGAGCCGGTCACGTCAAGGTCGTCGGCGGTGGCGGCGGCGTGATCGTGCACGACGAGATCGATGCGGCTGCGGAAGTCCGGGGTGACGATCTTCTCCCCCGAGGACGGGCAGCGGATGGGCCTGCCCGGGATGATCAACTCCGTCGTCCGCGACTGCGACCACGACCTCTGGTCGCTGCGCGGCGCGACTGCCGACGAGCTGATGTCCGGCCACCGGCCGGCGCTCGTCCCGGATGATCACCGGCATCGAGACCGGCGCGGTCGACGACGCCGCGCTCGCACAGATCCGCGAGGCCGCGGCGGCGCGCGCCATCCCGGTGCTCGGCATCACCGGCACCGGCGGCAGCGGCAAGAGCTCGCTCACCGACGAGCTGGTGCGGCGACTGCGGATGGACCAGCACGACAAGGTGCGGGTCGCCGTACTCGCTGTCGACCCGACCCGGCGCAAGGGCGGCGGTGCGCTGCTCGGCGACCGGATCCGGATGAACAGCCTCGACCTCGACGGGCCGGGGCTCGACCGCGACCGCGTCTTCTTCCGCAGCCTCGCGACCCGCGGCGCGCACGAGCTGCCCGGTCACCTCGCCGACGTCATCGCCGCGACCCAGGCTGCAGGCTTCGACCTCGTGGTCGTCGAGACGCCGGGCATCGGCCAGGGCGACGCGGCCGTCGTACCGTTCGTCGACACCAGCCTCTACGTCATGACGCCGGAGTACGGCGCCGCATCCCAGCTCGAGAAGATCGACATGCTCGACTTCGCCGACGCCGTGGCGATCAACAAGTTCGAGCGACGCGGCGCCAAGGACGCGCTGCGCGAGGTCGCCCGCCAGCTGGTGCGCAACCGTGAGGCGTTCGGCCAGCAGCCCGACGACATGCCGGTGTTCGGCACCTCGGCCGCGACGTTCGACGACGACGGCGTGACGGCGCTCTACCAGTTCCTGCGCGGGACACCTGACCGATCACGGCCTCGCCGTCGACGAGGGCCAGCTCGCCACGGTCGAGGGCAAGATCTCGACCCGGATCCAGCAGGTGCTGTCCTCCGACCGGGTCCGCTACCTCGCCGAGATCGCCGGCACACTGCGCGACTACCACGCGGAGACCGAGGAGCTGGTCGGCGCCGCGCGCCGGGCGCAGCGCTTCGCCGCGGTGGCTGCGGAGGTGGCCGAGGTCGCCGGGTCTCGTGACGGTCGCAGCGCGACCTCCTCGACCAGCGGCTCATCGTTGGTCGAGGAGCTTGCGCAGCAAGCGTCACGAGACCTGCCGGAGGAGCTCCGCACCCAGCTCGACGAGTGGCCGACGGTCGTCGAGAAGTACGCCGGCGACCCCGGGCGCGAGTCGCTGTCGGCGACCCGGATCCCCCGCGTCGCCGTACCCACGTACGACGACCACGGCGAGCTGGTGCGGTTCTGGCGCCGCGAGAACCTCCCGGGCTTCTACCCGTTCACCGGCGGCGTCTTCCCCTACAAGCGCGACAACGAGGACCCGGCGCGGATGTTCGCGGGCGAGGGCGACCCGTTCCGCACCAACCGTCGCTTCAAGCTCCTGTCCGAGGGCCAGCCGGCGACCCGGCTGTCGACGGCCTTCGACTCGGTGACCCTCTACGGCCGCGACCCGGCCGAGCGACCCGACATCTACGGCAAGGTCGGCACGTCCGGCGTCAGCGTCGCGACCCTCGACGACATGAAGGCGCTCTACGACGGCTTCGACCTCGGCTCGCCCACGACGTCGGTGTCGATGACGATCAACGGCCCGGCTCCGACCGTGCTCGCGTTCTTCCTCAACACGGTCATCGACCAGGCCCGCGAGAAGGGCATCGATCCGGCCGAGGCGCTGCGCACCGTCCGCGGCACGGTGCAGGCCGACATCCTCAAGGAGGACCAGGGCCAGAACACCTGCCTGTTCTCGACCGAGTTCTCGCTGCGGTGCATGGCCGACATCCAGGAATGGTTCATCGAGCACGGCGTACGCAACTTCTACTCCGTCTCGATCTCCGGCTATCACATCGCCGAGGCCGGGGCGAACCCGATCAGCCAGCTCGCGTTCACCCTCGCCAACGGCTTCACCTACGTCGAGTCCTACCTCGCGCGCGGCATGGACATCGACGACTTCGCGCCCAACCTGTCGTTCTTCTTCTCCAACGGCATGGACCCGGAGTACACCGTGATCGGCCGCGTCGCCCGCCGGATCTGGGCGGTCGCGATGAAGGAGCGGTACGGCGCCAACGAGCGCTCGCAGAAGCTGAAGTACCACGTGCAGACGTCCGGCCGGTCGCTGCACGCCCAGGAGATGGCGTTCAACGACATCCGCACCACGCTGCAGGCGCTGTGCGCGATCTACGACAACGCCAACTCGCTGCACACCAATGCCTACGACGAGGCCGTCACCACCCCCACCGACGAGTCCGTACGACGCGCGCTGGCGATCCAGATGATCATCAACCGCGAGTGGGGCCTGGCCATGAACGAGAACCCGATGCAGGGTTCGTACGTCGTCGACCAGCTGACCGACCTCGTGGAGGAGGCCGTGCTCGCCGAGTTCGACCGGATCTCCGAGCGCGGCGGCGTGCTCGGCGCGATGGAGACCGGCTACCAGCGCGGCCGGATCCAGGACGAGTCGATGCTCTACGAGCACCGCAAGCACGACGGCTCGCTGCCGATCATCGGCGTCAACACGTTCCGCAGCCCCTCCGCCGACGACGGCACCCCCGACCACGTCGAGCTGGCCCGCGCGACCGACGACGAGAAGCGCTCCCAGCTCGAGCGGGTCGACGCCTTCCGCGCCGCGAACGCCGACGAGGCGGAGGCCGCGATCGCCCGGCTCAAGGAAGCCGCGACGAGCGGCGACAACGTGTTCGCCGTACTCATGGACGCGGCGCGGGTGTGCTCGCTCGGCCAGGTCACCGAGGCGTTCTTCGAGGTCGGCGGGCAGTACCGCCGGAACGTCTGACGGCGGGCCGGCAGGAATCCCCGGCTGACCGGGGATTCCTGCACTTGTCGGCCTTTGCAACGGCCGACAAGTGCCAGTTTTCCCTGGGCGATGTGACTGCTGTGGTGGGAGTGATGCGGGCGGCGACTGTGCTGCTCAGCCTGGTCTCGACGCAGGTGGCGCACAGGGCGCGGGCTACGCGCTCTCCTGGCTCAGCAGGTAGATGAACCCGGCGCAGAGTCCGCCGAGGACGATCATCGTGAGCGCGGCACCGATGAGGATGCCGACGCCCCAAGGTCGGGTGCTGGGCCGGAAGAGCAACGGCACGGGGATCAGCAACGGCGCGAGGATGCCGGCGACCAGGCCGATCCCGAGTGGGGTGTCGCTGTAGTTGTTGCTCGCGGTGCTCAGCGAGCCGCCGATGACCAACCCGAGGAACGGGCAACCGACAGCCAGGATCGGCCCGATCAGCAGGCCACCCAGCAGGTAGCCGAGCAGCTTGTTGCTGTTGTCGTTGCTCACTGCGACTCCTTCATCGGAACCACCACACGGCACCGGCCACCAGACCGACCAGAACCAGCAGCATGAGGGTCACCACCGTGATCCTCGTCCGGCACCAGTAGACGTGGGCGCAGGCCGCGCCCTCAGGCTCAGGCGGGACCCGTTGCGGCTCGACCAGGCGCGGATCGGTCATCGGCCGGTCGCCGTCGAGAGCCGGGTGCGAGCCAGCGGGGCCCAGGCCTGGAGCGCGCAGAACGGCGCGCACTGGTGGGCGCCGTTCTCCTGGTTGACCGTGGCGACGTGCACGCAGCACTGCGTGAGTCGCTCCTCGATCATCGTGTTCATGTCCATGAACGGCTTGACGGTGACGCGCAGCACCCGCTCGCCGAGCAGCCGGCGGAGTCGTTGGTGCTGTCCTGGCAGCCGGGACGAGGCCAGCGTGGCGAGGGTGCCGATGCCGATGTCGCAGTGCTCGCAGATGTCGCGCCAGATCGAGGCCATCGACGGGTGGCTGAGGCTGGACTGCTCGGAGAGCAGGTCGAGCAACGAGTCCTTGACGATCGTGCGCATCGCGGCGGGGATCGTGTCGTCGGCGATGCGGTTGGCGAGGAGCTCGGGCTCGAGGTCCAGCCACTGCTTCAACCGGTCGTGCCCGATGAGGGAGACGAGCGAGCGCCAGGTGCCGGCGTCGTCCTTCAGCAGGTAGCCGACCGAGCAGCAGTGCGGGTGGCTGCACGGCAGCGCCGTCAGGTCGCGCCACGTCACCAGCCCCGCGGTCTGCTCCTCGAGGCGGGCGAGGACTCCCGTGTGGGTGAGCCGGTCGAGCGGGTCGATGCCGGCGCCGCGTCCGCTGCCGAACACAGGCTGGACCGTCACGCCACCGACGTACGGCGTGTCCAGCGCCCGCTTGAGGACGAACCCGATCTCGTCGTCGTTGACCCCGAGCGCCGCCGTCATCGTGAGGGTCGTGAAGATGCCACGGGAGGAGAGCCGGTCGACGGCGTCGTCCTTGAACCGTCGGATGTCGGCACCACGGTGGTGCGTCGAGGCCTCGGCGGAGTGCCCGTCGTACTGCAGGTAGACCTCGAGCCGCTCCCGGTGCTGCGTCAGCAGATCGAGCAGCGCGTCGTCGCGGGCGATCAGGAGGCCGTTGGTGTTGAGGAGGATGCGTACGACGGGCCGACGGGTCACCTCGTCGAGCAGCTCTGCGAGGTGGGGATAGAGCGTCGGCTCGCCGCCGGACAGCATGAGGACGTCGATCCGGCCGTTCTCGCGGGCGAGCCGGGTGTCGATCGACGCGAGCACCTGGTCGAGCGGCGCCACGCTCGCCAGCGCCGGTGACGACTCGGCGAAGCAGGTCGGGCACTTGAGATTGCAGTGGTCGAGCAGGTCCTCGAGCAGGATGCAGGTGTGCTGCGACTGCATCTCCGGCAGCCCGTCCTCGTAGGCCGCGGGCACCGGCTTGAAGTTGCCGGTCCGGTCGGGTGTGTGGACCTTCGTCGGCGCGGTCCACTGCTCGAGGTAGGCGAGGATCTCGGGTGACTCGTCGTAGAGCGTGCGCACCAGTCCATGGACCTGGCAGCCCCGCTCGAGCCAGACCCGGTCGCCGTGGATCGAGAGCCAGCCGGAGAGCCGCGGCACCTCCGCGAGCGGGCGGTCCGGCTGCTCCTCGTGGCACAGCGGGCAGAACGCGTTGACGTAGCGGTGGATCCGTCCCTCACGCAGCGGCATCCCCGCGCTCATGCGACCGACCTCCTGGTCCCGCTGGTCGAGGATGTCGCTCCGGCGACCGTCACGAGACCCGTCGTACGCCCCGTGCCGCCACTGCCACGCGATCCGGGCGAGCACGAGCGGCACCGTGCACGCGAGGAACAGCTGCGGCCGGGTCAGGCCGAACCACACCACCTCGTTGCCGCGGACGAACTCGACGAGGAACCGGAAGACGCCGTACGCGCCGACGTACCAGACGAAGGTCGTGCCCGCCGGGAGGTCGGCTCGCCTCAACCAGAGCCACAGCGCGAGGAAGGCGGCGAGATGGAAGGCGATCTCGTAGGCAAAGGACGGGTGCCGCCCGTCGATCGCCCACGGCACGTCGGAGCGGGTACCGGGCAGCTCCGTGAGGAGACACCCCACCCGGCCGACCGCCATGCCGAGCGCGACGGCCGGCGCGAACAGGTCTCCCGTCCGCAGCGGATAGTGGGCGATGCGCTTGGCGACGTGAACTCCCAGCCAGGCTCCGACCAGCCCGCCCAGGATCGACCGGTTGCCGTAGAACCACTGCTCGGCGAGCGAGGCGTTGTCCCGTAGGTCGATGTGCTGGGCCCAGGTGCCCAGCCGCATCAGGAGTGCGCCACCCACGAGCGCACCGGCGACGACGTAGATCAGCCGCTCGTCGGTCTGCCCCCGGCGCCGGGCCTCGATCACGAACACCACGACCGCCACCGCGACCCCGAGACCCACGAACAGCTCATGGCTCGGGAGCGGTCCGATGCGGGGCAGCATGCGGCACATCCTCACACGCCGCGACCGCCCTCCCGCTGAGCTTCGCTACTGAATCCGCGTGCGCTTGAAAGTCGCGCAGATCGCCGACCCGGCTCGTCTGACCTCGCGCAGATCGCCGACCCGGCTCGTCTGACCTCGCGCCGACTCAGCGCGTATTTCGGGGTCAGAAGCGCCGACTCGGTGAGTTTTCCGGGGTCAGAAGAGCCGGGTCGCGCTACTCCTGCTCGACGAGGACCCGGATGCTGGGGAGCAGGGCGAGGCCGTTGACGACGACCGAGAAGGCGAAGAACATCACGGCCCAGGTCTCGTGGCCGGAGTCCCAGAGGGCGGCAGTGGCGAGTCCGAAGACGATCACCTTGGCGACCGGGCGGACCACAGCGCCGCCGTACGCCGCCTTGGGCGAGGCGAAGAAGAACCAGACGAGCATCCCCGCGAGCGGGAGCAGCCAGACCAGCAGCCAGCGCGGATCGTGCTGCCAGCCCCAGATGCCGAACGCCGCCATCGCGAGCAGCTCGTCGACGAACACCAACGCGAGCACGGTCCAACCGAAGACAGCCACGGGCGCATCATGCTCCACGGCGCGGCGACACCGGCGGACGCCCGGAGCGAGGGGCGTCCGCCGGTGTCTGTTGCTGCTAGAGGTCGACCGGGCGCAGCACCCGGTCGATGCCGTGGGCGATCTGCTTGTTGCCCTTGTTGATGTCGAGGGCGTGGCGGATCACCCGTGGGTTGCGGTCGTCGGTGTCAGCGTCGACGAGCACCACCTTGCCGCGGTCGAGCCGCAGGGTGACCGTGCCGCCGGACGCCATGTCCAGCTCCGCCCGTTCCTCGGCCGCGGCGACCACCTTCCCGGAGCCGAGCGTGCGGCCCGGTACGACGTGGTAGAGCAGGACGGTCTCGATGGTGTCGATGCCGACGCTCGCAAGCGTTGTGAAGACGCGGCGCTCGCGGTGGTAGGTCTGGCCGGTCAGGTCCGCCACGAGCGCACGGAAAGCCGCGTCCGTGGGGATGAACGCGGTCAGCCGCTGACGGCCCTTCGTCAGCAGACCGACCGGGCTGTCGGGCTTCGCCTCGAGTACGGCGAGCACGGCCGCCTCGACGATGTCGAAGTCGCGCGCCTTCTTGTCGAAGGAGGTCCCGTCAGCCGCCAGGACCTTGGCGAGCGAACGATTCCCGGGTGCCGCGCGGTCGCTGCCGTTGTCGGCGTCGGCAGCCGGCGCCGTACCCAGGGTGGCGAGGCCGACGGCTGCTGCCGCGAGCATGCCGGCGGCGCGCCGGCGTCGAGGTGCCTTGAACGTGGAGTTGTGCATCAGTGTGTTCCTTCCATGGGGTTTTCGAGTCGTGCCCCAGTGGTTCGGAGCCGCAGGAGGGCAAGATTGCACAAGTTGTTGATGCTTTTTGTCTAACTTTGTCCGGCGGCCTCACGGCCCACCGGCGGGCAGCAACCCCGATACTCAGTTCTCATGCGGATCGGCGTGGTGGGTGCGGGCCTGGCGGGACTGACCTGCGCGTGGAGGCTGCACCGGGCCGGCCACCAGGTGATCGTCCTCGAGGCGCGCGATCGCGTCGGCGGGCGCACCTGGTCCGCGACGCTCCCCAACGGCGTCGTCGTCGAGCGGGGTGGTGAGTGGATCGACGCGGACCAGCACGTCATCCGCCGGCTCTGCGCCGAGCTCGAGCTGCCCCTTGCTCCCCACGGCGTGCGCTTCCACCGGAGGCGGGTGGACGGCGACGTACCGACCCTCGCCGACCTCGAGCGCACGGTGGCAGCCGTCCTGGAGCAGATCCCCGACGAGGACGCCACCCTCGAGGCGGCGTTCATGGCCGGCCTCGGCGAGGGGTACGGCGCAGACCCGACCTTCCTGCGGATCGCGACCTCGACCGCGGGCGAGCCGCGCACGGCCAGCGCCCACTTCAACGTGTCGCGCGCCGCCGCCGCTGGACTCGACGCCGCAGCGCGGGTGGTCGGCGGCAACCAGCGGATCGCGGCGACCCTCGCGGCGGCGCTCGGCGACCGGGTCCGGCTGACCACCCCGGTCACCGGCATCGCGGTCGACGACGGGCACGCGATCGTGTCGACCGAGCGTGAGTCGCTGGTGCTGGACCGGGCCGTGGTCGCCGTACCGCTGGCGTTGCTGGACGATCTCGCCTGGGAGCCAGGGTTCCCGGAGCCGTGGCAGACCGGTCTCACCGGCCTGGCGACCGGAACCGCCGCCAAGCTGTCGGTTCCGACGACCAACCGCGCGCGGCCCGACGGTGTCCAGCACTCGGCCCACGCGTGGTGGGCGTGGAACTCCCTCGACCCCGCCGGGGACGCCGGTGTCCGTGCGGTGTCGTGCTTCGCGGGAGGTCCGGTGGCCCGCGACCTGCTGGAGGTCGCCGACGGTCCTGACAACTGGCTCCGCCAGCTCACCGCGCTGCGGCCGGACCTCGAGCTGATCGCCGACCAGGCGCTGCTCACCGACTGGGAGACCGACCCGTGGACCAGCGGCGGCTACTCCTACGTGCTCGCCGGCCGCTCCCCCGACGCCTCGGCGCCGCTCCAACGAGCGGTCGGTCCGCTGGTCCTCACCGGCGAGCACACCGCCGGCGCGTACTCGGGCACGATGGAGGGCGCCGTCCGCAGCGGCCTCCGCGCGGCGCGCACGATCACCGGCTGAGGGCGTCCTCGCTGGCCCGCTCCACGACGGAGTCGACGAGCTCGAGGAAGACCGGCTTCCAGTTCGCCAGGTCGAACACCAGGGAGGCGTGGCCACCCGGCGCCACCCGGGTGATCGCGTGCGGGATCCGGCCGGCCAGCTGCCACTGTCGCTCGGTCGGGATGGCGTGGTCCTTCGCGGTGACGAGGACACCGGTCGGTACGGCGACGTCGCCGATCCAGGGCGTCGCGTCGAACCGGCCCAGCTCGGCCATCACGACCGGGAGCGACCACAGGCTGGTCGCTCGAAGCTCCGCCATGCACCACGCACGGAGCCCGGCGTCGGGGACGTCCTCCGCGAGCGGCGGCAGGCTGTCGGCGTGGGCCTGCACCTTGTCCGCGGCCACCGACAGCAGACCGAGGTTGGCGATCCGCAGCATCAGGAAGAAGACCCGCTCGCCGAGGTGGCCCTGCCAACGGGCCGAGGTCGAGCAGAGCACCAGGCCGGCGACCCGCTCGGGATGCCGGTGCCACAGCACCTGCGCGCTCGCCCCGCCCATCGAGTAGCCGACGACGACGGCGCGCTCGATCCCCAGCGCGTCCAGGACCGCGACCGCGTCGTCGGCACAGTCGTCGAGCGTGAAGTTCTCCGACCGGATGCCGCGCCCGTGCCACCGCTGGTCGAACGTCACCACGCGATAGCGCTGCCGGAGGTCGTCCAGCACCGAGAACCAGGTGAGCGACCCGGTGGTCGCGATCCCGTGCATGAGCAGCAGGGTCGGCGCATCCGGCGTCGGACCGGCCAGGTCGAGCACGTGGGTCGTCCCACGACCGGGCAGGTCGACGGCACGTCCCGGCGGCGGCACCGGTACGTCGGGGGCGGCCCCGTCGCCGAGGCGACGCAGCCCGCTCACGAGCGCTCGCCCGCCGAGGCGCGCGGCCTTGCGGCCGGCCCGGGCGGAGTGGCGGCCGATGGTCCGATAGGTCATGCAGACTCCTGGTCTCCGTTGGTCCGCTGCTCGTCCGGGACGGGCGCGGCTGCCGCGCCCGGCTCGGGCTCCCCGCGCAGCTCGGCCAGCGCGGCCGGGAAGTACGACGCGAGCACCTCGACGTCCGGCAGCAGGTCGGGGCACGCGAGCAGCGAGAAGTTCATCCGGTCGACGTACGACCAGACCGTGACGTTGAGGCCGATCCCGTCGACGAGCGGGCCGACGCTGAAGATGTCGGTCAGCCGCGCCCCGCCGATGCTGATCACCTCCCGAGGTCCCGGCACGTTCGAGACGATCGCGCTGAACGCGGCAGGGTGGAAGCGCGCGGCCCGGAACCGGCTGTAGAGGCGGGTGCCGAGGGCCATCAGGGACGGCGGCGCGAACTGGTTCCAGTCAGCGAGCATCTGGCTCCCGAGCCGCCGGTTCATCTCCTTGGCGTGCCCGGCGGTACGGGAGATCCGCTGCAGCCGCTCGACCGGGTCGTCGACGTTCGTCGCCAGCGTCGTGAAGAGGTTGGACACGTTGTTGCCGACCAGTCGCGGGTCGCTGTCGGCGGCGTCGAGACCGACCGGCACGCCGGCCGTCAGGGACACCGAGGGCCGCTCGCCGTGTCCGTCCATCCACCGTCGCAGCGCTCCGGACGTCACCGCGAGCACCACGTCGTTGAGCGTCACGCCGTGCTCCCGGCGTACTTCCTTGAGGTCGGCCAGCTGCAGCGTGACCGTGGCGAAGCTGCGCCGCGGCGTCAGCGGGCCGTTGAACGACACCCGCGGAGCGTGGGCGATCGGCAGGGGAACCCCCGTGTCCGTGCTCCGCCGGTAGCGGAGCATCGAGGCGATCCCCTGCACGGTGCTCAGCGAGCAGCCGCGGCAGCAGGGCGATCTGGACGATGGCGTCCCGCAGCGCCGAGACCGCCAGCCAGCCACGCGACGGCAGCACCGTGTCGTCGTCGGGGTCGCGGGTGAGGGGCGTGGCCCGGTCGGCGGAGCGGATGTCGGTGAGGTTGCCGAGCATCGCGTTCGCCGCGTTGCCATCGGCCAGCGCGTGGTGGATCTTGCCCACGACCACCCTCCGGCCGTCGGCGAGACCCTCGATGATGTGGATCTCCCAGAGCGGTACGGCGTGGTCGAGCGGCCGGCCGGCGATCCGGCCGATCTCGACCTCGGCGTCCCGCAAGGTCGCCGAGCCTCCCAGGTCGTGCCGGAAGAAGTGCCGGGCCGGGTCGATCCGCTGTTGGGTCACGAGCAACGGGTGGTTGAGCGCCCACGGCATCGGCACGACCCGCCGCCGCAGCGCCGGCATCCTGCGCATCCGCGCGAGCGTGCCCGTGACGAGGTTCTCGAACGTCAGGTCGCGGTGGTTCTCGATCACCGCGATCTTGAGCGTGTGCATGTGGACCGACGGCGTCTCCATGTAGAGGAAGCTCGCATCGGCGCCACGCATCCGGGTGTCCATCAGGGACGCACTTCCGGCAGGTCGCGCACGACCACCTTGCCCGACGCGTTGCGCGGCAGCTCGTCGAGGAGTACGACGTCGCGCGGCACCTTGTAGCCGGCGAGCCGCTCCTTCACGTGGGCGCGCACGTGGTCGGCGTCGACCGCGTCCGGCTGCGCCGGTACGACGTACGCCGCCAGCCGCTGCCCGAACTTCTCGTCGTCGACGCCGACGACCACGACCTCGCGCACCGCGGCCAGCTCGCCGATCGCGCGCTCGACCTCGACCGGATAGACGTTCTCTCCGCCCGACACGATCATGTCGTCGTCGCGGCCGACGACGTAGAGCCGTCCGCCGGCGTCCATCCGGCCGACGTCGCCCGACACCATGAACCCGTCGAGCGAGGCCTTCGTGTCACCGGCCGTGTAGCCGTCGAACTCCGACGCACCGCGCACCAGGATCCGGCCGACCTCGCCGACCGGCACGTCGTTGCCCTCGTCGTCGACGAGCCGCAGCGTGGTCCCGGTGACCGGCCGCCCGGCGGTGTCGGACGCGTGCCGCAGGTCGGCGGGCGATGCCACGCTGATCTGGCCGGCCTCGGTGGCGTTGTAGCTGTTGTAGACCTTGTCGCCGAACCGGTCCATGAACGCGATCACGGACTCGCCGCGCATCCGCGAGCCGCTCGCGGTCACGAAGCGCACGCTGTCGAGCGAGTAGCGGTCGAGCACCTCGGCGGGCAGCTCCATGATCCGCTCGAGCATCACGGGCACCAGCGCGATGCCGGTCGCCCGGTGCTCGTCGGCCAGCGCCAGGGTCGCCTCGGGATCGAACTTCCGGCGCAGCACGACCGTGCACGCCATGGTCGCCCCGATCACGAGCTGCCCGAAGCCCCAGGCGTGGAAGGTCGGCGCCGCGACGACGACCGTCTCCCCGCCGTGCCACGGGATCCGCTCGAGCATCGCGGCCAGCTCCTCGGGGCCGCCGCCGCTGCGGTTGGCGCCCTTGGGCGTGCCGGTCGTCCCCGACGTCAGGAGTACGACGCGCCCCGGCCGCTGGGGCGGGGGCCGCTCGCCCCGGTGGTGGTCGATGAGCTGGTCGCGTCGTCGCCTGCTCGCGGGTCGCGAACTCGTCGTCCACCCAGCTGAGCACCTCGACCAGGTCGGGGACCCGCGCCCGGGCGTCGGCGACGAGGCCGGCGAACTCCTCGTCGTAGACGATGAGGGTGGCCTGCTCGCGCTCGAGCACGTCGGCGAGCTGCGGCCCGGAGAAGCCGGTGTTGAGCAGCAGGCCGGGCACGCCGAGCCGGCCGGCGGCGAGGAACGCGTCGACGAACCCGCGGTGGTTGCGGCACAGGATGGCCACCGACGTCGGCTGTCCGTCGGACACGGCGGCGAGGCCGACGGCGAGAGCGTCGGCACGGTCCTGGATCTGCTGCCAGGTGAGCGAGCCCCGCTCGTCGATCAGGCCGATGCCGTCCGGGCGCCGATTGGCAGCGAGGGCGAAGCCGGTGGTCGCGTGCGGCCCGTAGCGGCGCAGGATCCGGGTCATCCCGACGTACCGGTCCGGTCGCATCGGACCGATCATCCTGCTCCGCAGCAGGTGACCGGTCGCCCACAGCTGCGTACGCAGCCGACCTCGCGCCTCATCGGGGTCCCCGCGGAGTTGTTCGGAGGAGCGAAGCGGGGAGAAGAACTCCGTGGGGTATCCTCATCCCAGCACCGGGAACCTTCGCTCCCGCGCCAGCTCGTCCAGCGCGTCCTGCATCCGCGCGCGCACCACCTCGTCGACCTCGGCGATGGCATCGACCTCGGCGTCGGGACCGAACTCCGCAACGATCTCGGCCGGGTCGATCGGGTCGAGCACCTGGGTGACGATCTTGGTCGGCAGCGGGACGTTCCCGGCACCCGCCGGCATCAGGCCGAAGGGGAAGCCGAAGGTCAGGGGCAGCAGGTCGGTCCGCATCACCCCGCGCAGTGGCGACAGTCGACCGAGCCACTGCCCACGGGTGAGGTGGAACTGGGCCTCCTGACCGCCGATCGACACGACCGGCACGATCGGGACGCCGGCCGCCAGCGCCGTGCGGACGTAGCCCTTCCGCCCCTCGAAGTCGATCACGTTGGCCTTGAGGGTCGGCCGGAACGTGTCGTAGTCACCACCGGGGAACACGATCGTGACCGCGCCCGAGGAGAGCACCTCGTCGGCGCTCGCCCGGTCGGCGGGCACGAACCCGAACTTGCGGAAGAACGGGCCGGCCACACCGGTGAACAGCATGTCGTGGGCCAGGCAGTAGAGCGGGCGGTCGGCACCGAAGGTGTCGGCGAACGCCACGGCGATGATCGGCACGTCCATCGCCATCAGCCCGCCGGAGTGGTTGCCGACCATCAGCGCGCCGCCGTCCGGCACCCGGTCGATGTCCCTCACCTCGGACCGGAAGTAGCCCTTCATGGCCAGCTTCAGGAACGGGAGGGCCTTGGCGATGTACGACGGGTCGCGCTGGCCGAGGAGGTCGCTGCTCACGGCGGTGCCCACTTGCGAGCGAGGGCCGAACGCCAGGAGAACTCCTGCCAGTCCTCGGGGTCCTGGCACAGCCGGTCGACGACGACGTCGAGGACCAGCGGGTTGGCGACCATCCCGACGTGGCTGCTCGGGACCGCGACGTTCTCGGCCGCCGGGAAGGCGGCCGCGTCGACGGTGCAGCCGCGCCAGGGCACGATGCCGTCGGTCTTGGAGTAGACGGCGGTGCACGGCACCGGCACCGGTCCGCGCAGCAGCTCGACCATCGGCTTGGCCCGGTCGGAGATCCCGTGCTTGCGGCGCGACCGCTCGAACATCCCGGTCGCCCGGGTCTTCTCGCCGTCCGCACGCCACGGGGAGCCGAGGCAGACGATCTGGCGGACGTCGCCCGGATAGGTGTGGGCGAGCCAGCGCGCGAGCACGCCGCCGAAGCTCCAGCCCACGATGCTGACCGGCTCGTCGTACTTCTTCCGGATCTCCTCGAACCGCGTGACCAGCCCGTCGATCCGCCGGTCGGTGAGGCCGATGTTGGCGCCCTGTGCCCACCCGTGCACCCGGAAGTCGTGGCGCTTGAGGTGGCTCCGGAGCCGTCGGGTCATCCCGTCGGTGGCCTGGAAGCCCGGGATGACGAGCACCGGCCGCCCGTCGCCGCTCGGCCGGCGCGGTGCCACCAGGTCGATCCCGTAGGAGGCGGCGAGCTCACCCACCAGCCGCGGCGCCTCGAGGAGCAGCAGGGCGCGGTGCGGCCCATCGCCGCCGGCGCTCTCGGCGCTCTTCTCGCCTTCGAAGTCGTACACCCGGTCACTCCAGAATCTAGAACACGTTCTACTTTGCTTCGAGTATGGGCGACCCGTGCCCCGTCGCCAAGCCCTGCCGACTGTGACCTCGGTCCCGTGCCGGTGCACCAGGCGCCAGGGCCAACGATCGGTCGAACCGAGATGTAACGACAATCACGGACCCGGACACCGATCTGTAACCGTCGGTTCGTTGAAACCACCATTTCTCCCTGCAATCTGGAGAACATGACCGAGACACCCGACACCGTCGATCGCAGCCTCGAGCGCCGCGCGGCCCTCCGCACCCGCCACGCCCAGGGCCTCACCCGGTTGATGGAGGAGCGCACGGACCTGCGCGGAGTCCACGCCCTCGCCGACTTCGTCGACGACGCGGTGCGCTGGACCGCCTGACTGCCTCGTTGGTCGAGGAGGTCGCTCTGCGACCGTCACGAGACCCGGTATCGCCGGGCTCTTTACACTTCGAGCGTGATCTTCAAGCGCGTCGGCGACGGCAAGCCGTACCCCGACCACGGCCTCGGCTCCAAGGAGTGGGCCTCGGTGCCGCCGCGCCAGGTGCGCCTCGACGAGCTGGTCACGACCAAGGACACGCTCCAGCTCGCCGCGCTGCTCGACGAGGACTCGACCTTCTTCGGCGACCTCTTCGCCCACGTCGTGCTGTGGCGTGGCGAGCTCTACCTCGAGGACGGGCTGCACCGCGCGCTGCGTGCGGCGCTCCAGCAACGGAGCGTCCTGCACGCCCGCGTGATCAGGATGGAAGATTGAGCCTGACCAGCGATCCCCTGCTGCGGCCACCATGGCGCGCGCTCGGTCCGCAGGCCTTGACGCGCCTGATGCACCGTCTGGAGGCGCTCGCCGCGGCCCCTGGTTCTTCGTGATCGGCGTCGCCTGGGCCTGGTCGAGTGTCACCGACCCGTTCCCGGAGAAGGCGGAGGAGCCGGCGTGCACCGACTCCTCGTTCGCCGCCGGAGACCGGATCACGCCGGGCAACGTCCTCGTCAACGTCTACAACGCCAGCGGGCCCGACGGCCTCGCCGGCGAGACCTTGGACGCGCTCGTGCGCAAGGGGTTCGCCGAGGGCACCACGAGCGACACCGCCGCCAAGACCGGCAAGAGCGGTGTCGTGATCTGGACCAGCGACCCTGACGGGCCGGCCGCCAAGCTGCTGCGGACCTACCTCGGCAAGGACACCGAGATCGTCGACCAGGCGACCGCGGACCCGGGCATCACCGTGGTCGTGGGCGAGGGCTTCCCCGGCATCAAGGACGGCAAGACCGGGGTCAAGGCCAAGGACGACGCAGTCGTCTGCAGCCCGCCGCCCTCTTAGTTCGCGGCAGCGTGTCGCAGCGCGGGCGCAGCGCCCGCATTCGCGCGGCGCCCGCGCGCCCCCGCGAGCGAAGCGCTGGCCCGCGGCGGTCGCCGCACTCGCTTCCTCGCGACAGCTGCTCGCGCAGTTAACTCAGTGCAGGCCCCCGGACCAGGTGGCACCCTGAGCCAACGCTGATGCGGACCGGCTGATCCGGAGCATCATCGCGGCGGAAGGCGTGACCAGGCCGTTGACGTAGGTCGACAAGCGGGACGGTGAGGTGCCGATGTACTGCGCGAACTGGCGCTGGCTGCAGCCGCTGATCGCGACCAGTCGCCGGATCTCCTTCGCGACCTCGAGCCGTTCGGCCTCTTCGAACCGCTTGCGGTAGACCTTCGCGCACCACTCCAGCGCGGACGCCGGTGCCGGGAGGTCGGCCTCGAGAGCAAGCTCTGTGAGACGCGAGACCTCCGGACCCCACGGATTGGCCGCGATGATCGCCAGCACCTTTCGCCACTCGTCGACACCGCGCCGCTCGATGATCTGAGCCAGCTCGTCCGCATCCTTCGGAAGCGGAGCCGGGGTCGACGGGTCGACATCGGCCATCAGCAGCCAGAACGCCGCGGAGTAGCACTTGCCCGCCGTCGCGACCGCGTCCTCGTCGGACAGGCCGGCGGCGGCCACGGCACGCTCGATATGAGTACGGCGCGCGAGCTCGCGACAGGCCGCTGTCGTCACCGGCAGGTCGGGCCCGAGCCTCACGAGATCGTCGAGCTCGTTCTGGATCTGAGCGACCTGCTGGTGGCCGAACCGGCGGACCAGGGTGGCAGTGTGCTGATAGTCCTCGGCGTCACCGAGGGCGACCACCCCGAGCAGGTTGGTCAGCACAGCTGTCTTTAGGGCGGCCTCCGGTGTGTCCGGGTAGGTGGCCAGCACGCCGATGAGCCGTCGCCAAGCGGCGGCGTAGGGCCCGGACTCGAGGCGGTCTATGCGCTCGAAGACGGACAACCCAGCGGCGTGAAGAGGCGCATGACCCTGGTCGGAGTCCCCCTGCATCACGTTCAGTAGACGGGCCAGCTCAGGTCGCTGCCCGCGTAGGGCGTCGATGCGCCCTAGCACTGTTGTTCTAAATATGGTTTCTATGGTGCCGATTCCCCCTCGGGTGGCCACGAAAGTTTGGAGCTTCGTGGCGCCCTGCTGCCGAAGGTGGAGCCCAATCGGCAGGTTCGCCCTGTTATCAGGGCTGGTCTCACAATCTCACGCATCTGGCCTTCGCACAACGTCCTGGGACCCGCGAGTCAGCAGATCGGCTCAGCGCGCACGCTCACTGACTCCCGGATCAGCACCGAGCCATTGGGCGAGCCGGCCGCCGGCACTGACCTGGCGGAGGCGGCGCTCGGTCGCGTCGCGCAGCTTGCGCGGGGTGACGACGAGCAGGTCGTCGCCGTGCTTGAGCACCGTCCGGACCTCGGGCACGAGCGTCTGCCCGTCGCGCACGATCAGCGCCACCGAAGCCCCCGGCGGCAGCCGCAGCTCGCCGATCTCGACGCCGTGCAGCCGGGACTTCGGACTGATCGCGACCTGCAGCATGTCGGCAGCGACCCGGTCGAGCGGCGCCGCCTCGAGCTCGATGTCGCGGGGCTCCGACCGGCGGGCGACCCGCAGCACCTTCGCCACCCAGGGAAGGGTCGGCCCGGTGAGCACGGTGTCGATCACGACCAGCACGAAGACGATGTCGAAGAGCAGGTATGCCTGGTCCACCTCCTCCGCGAGCGGGATGGTCGCCAGCACGATCGGGACCGCGCCGCGCAGGCCCGCCCACGATATGAAGGCGAGCTCCGGCCAGGACATCCGTTGCACCAGCGAGCTCACCAGCACCGACAGCGGTCGCGCCACGACGGTCAGGATCACGCCCCGCTCCGAGCGCCATCGCCACGGTCTCGACGTCGATCCGCCCCGGGGACAGGAGCAGGCCGAGCATGACGAACAGCCCGATCTGGGCGAGCCAGGCGAGGCCCTCCGAGAACCCGCGCGTCACCGCGCGGTGCGGTAGGGCCGCATTGCCGAGCACGAGCGCGGCGACGTAGACCGCGGCGAATCCGCTGGCATGGACAGCAGCCGCGGCGCCGTACGCCAGCATCGCCAGGCTGAGCACCGCGATCGGGTAGAGACCGGAGGCAGGGAGCGCGACGCGGCGCATGATCCAGGCGCCACCGAAGCCGGCGCCGAGGCCGATCAGCACACCGGCCACGAGCTCGAAGACGATGATCGCGGCAAGGACGAACGGCCCGTGCTCGGCCGCGGCGCCGGTCGAGATCAGCGTGACCAGGACGACCGTGGGGGCGTCGTTGAAGCCGGACTCCGCCTCGAGGGCACCGGTGATCCGCCGCGGCAGCGGCACCACGCGGATCACCGAGAACACGGCGGCCGCGTCGGTCGGCGACGTCACCGCGCCGAGGAGTACGGCGAGCTCCCACGGCATGCCGAGGAGGTAGTGGGCGCCGATCGCGACGACGCCGACCGAGACCGTCACCCCGATCGTCGCGAGCGCCAGGCCGAGCCGGACCGAGCCCCGGGTCTCCCGCCAGTTCGTGGTGAGGCCACCTTCGGCCAGGATGACCGCGAGGGCGCCGAATCCGAGTGCGTGCGCGACCTCGGCGTTCTCGAAGGGGACACCGATCAGGGACTCCCCGAGCACCACGCCGATGAACAGGTAGACGAGAAGGCTCGGGAGCCCGGCGCGGGAGGAGACGCGCACCGCGAGCACCGCGACGAAGGTGACGGCCGCCCCCACCAGCAGGAACGCGTCGAGCTGATGGACGTCGAAACTCATGTCACCTCGGCTGCAGTCGTCGGGGCGCGGGTACGCAGTCTATCGGCCCACTCTTCGGAGCGCAGATGGCCCCAAACTGAAACGTGTTCTACATTTGGCCCATGACCGTGCCTGCTGGACTGGCGATCCCCGCGACCGTCTCCGCCCACGACGTACCGACCGACGCCGAGACGTACGACGTGGTCGTCGTCGGGTTCGGCATCGCCGGCGGATGTGCGGCCCTGGAGGCCGCTCGCGCCGGGGCGCGGGTGCTGCTGCTGGAGAAGGCGGCGGTCCACGGCGGTACGTCGAGCATGTCCGGCGGCCACTTCTACCTCGGCGCCGGGACCGCCGTACAGCAGGCGACCGGGCACGAGGACTCCGTCGACGCGATGGCGGCCTACCTCGTGGCCAGCACCAAGGACCCCGACGAGGAGAAGATCCGGCTCTACTGCGAGGGATCGGTCGAGCACTTCGACTGGCTCGAGGCGCTGGGGTTCGAGTTCGAGCGCTCCTTCTTCCCGGGCAAGGCCGTGATCCAGCCGGGCACCGAGGGCCTGATGTACACCGGCAACGAGAAGGTGTGGCCGTTCCGCGAGGAGATCCCTCCCGCGCCGCGTGGCCACAAGGTGCCGGTGCCCGGTGACACCGAGGGCACCAAGATCGTGATGGACCTGCTCCGGCAGCGGGTCGAGGAAGCCGGCGTCGAGGTCCGGTTCGAGACCGGCGCCGCTCAGCTGGTGGTGACCGACGACGGCGCGGTCGCCGGCGTGGCCTGGAAGCGGTTCGACGAGACCGGTGTGGTGCTCGCGCCCGCGGTGGTCGTCGCCGCCGGTGGCTACGTCATGAACCAGGACATGCTCGAGAAGTACACGCCGGCGATGACCTCGAAGCTGTTCGTCCTCGGGAGCACCTACGACGACGGGCTCGGCATCCGCCTCGGCCAGTCCGTCGGTGCCGCGCTCGAGAACATGGACGAGCCGTTCATCACCGCCCCGTTCTACCCGCCGTCGTCGCTGGTGAAGGGCCTGATCGTCAACAAGCTCGGGCAGCGGTTCGTCGCGGAGGACAGCTACCACGCACGTACGTCGTACCACGTGCTGCAGCAGCCGGACGCGACGGCGTACCTCATCGCCGACAGCGACCACATGGAGGAGCAGCGGATGCCGCTGGTCCCCCTCAAGGACGGCTACGAGACGGTCGAGGAGATGGAGGAGGCGCTCGGGCTGCCCGAGGGATCCCTGGTCGCGACCATGGCCCGCTACAACGAGCACGCCGCCCGCGGTGAGGACCCCGACTTCCACAAGCACCCCGACTGGCTGGCGCCGCAGACCACCGGACCCTGGGGCGTCTACGACCTCACCCTCGGCACCGCGCTGTACGCCGGGTTCACCCTCGGCGGGATGCGCACCGGCGTCGACGGCGAGGTGCTCCGCGAGGACCGCTCGGTGATCCCCGGCCTCTACGCGGCCGGCGCCTGCGCCTCCAACATCGCCCAGGACGGAGCCGGCTACTGCTCCGGCACCCAGCTCGGCGAGGGATCCTTCTTCGGCCGTCGGGCTGGCATCGCCGCCGCCCGACAGTCGAATCAGCGGGCGTCTATCGCCGGTGGTCGAGGTGCAAGGCCGCCCGCAGCCGAGCCTCGAAACCACCTTCGAGTGCCATCTGCCTGCGAGGCGTCGCTGCGCTCGCACCGGTCGACGAGCGGCGCCCTGACACGATCAGGCCCGTGATCTCCCGCCTGGCCGCAGCCCAGCGCGCCAACGTGCCGCCGTTCCACGTGATGGACCTGCTGGCCCTCTCGGCCGAGCGGCAGCGGACGCACGGGGATCTCGTCAACCTCCTCGCCGGCCAGCCGAGCTCCGGCGCACCGGCGCCGGTCAACGCCGAGGCGGTCCGGCTGCTCGGCTCGGGCGACCCGCTGGGCTACACGCCGGCCATCGGGATCGTCGAGCTGCGGGCGGCGATCGCCGACCACCACCGGCACCGCTACGGGATCGACGTGACCGCCGACGACGTCGTGGTGACGACCGGGTCGAGCGGCGGCTTCCTGCTGGCGTTCCTCGCCGCGTTCGACGTGGGCGACCGGGTGGCGATCGCGCGGCCGGGCTATCCCTGCTACCGCAACGTGCTCGCCGCGCTCGGGTGCGAGGTCGTGGAGATCCCGACCGGCCCGGACACCCGGTTCCAGCCGACCGTCGAGCAGCTCGCCGAGATCCACGCCGCCGCCCCGCTCGCGGGCTTGGTCGTCGCCAGCCCGGCCAACCCGACCGGCACCATGCTGCTGCCCGACGAGCTGGCGGCGATCGCCCGTTGGTGCGAGGCATCGGGCGTGCAGCTGGTCTCCGACGAGATCTACCACGGCATCGAGACGTTTCATTGGCCGAGCGCGTCTCCGGCGCCAGCGAGGACAAGCTCGCCGCGCGAGCGCCTCCTCGACCGACGGCGAGAGCCTCGCTCGCCCGCTGCGCGTGGGAGACCAGCCGCGAGGCGATCGTCTTCGGCTCGTTCTCGAAGTACTTCTCGATGACCGGCTGGCGGCTGGGCTGGATGCTCGCGCCGGCCCGGTTGCTGCGCCCGGTCGACGTGCTGACCGGCAACTTCAGCATCTGCCCGCCGGTGATCGCGCAACGGGCCGCGCTGGCCGCGTTCGACGCGGCGTCGTACGCCGAGCTCGACGGCCACGTCCGCCGCTACGCCGACAACCGGGAGCTCCTGCTCGCCGGGCTCGAGCGGCTCGGCATCGACCGCCTCGCGCCGGCCGACGGCGCGTTCTATGCCTATGCCGACGTCGGCCACCTGACCGACGACTCGATGGCGTTCGCCCGCGACCTGCTGGCGCGCACGGGCGTCGCGATGGCGAGCGGCATCGACTTCGACACCGTCGACGGCGGCCGCTACCTGCGGTTCAGCTTCGCCGGCACGGCTGCCGACATCGAGACGGCGCTGGAGCGCCTCGACGGAGCGCTCTAGGAGCGGCCGTTCGCGCGCCGGGTCTGGACGAGCTCCGAGACCCGCCGGATCCGCACCATCATCGTGGCCGAGGGCGTGACCAGCCCGTTGACGTAGGTCGACAGGCGCGAGGCCGACGTACCGGCCATCGCCGCGAACTCGCGCTGGCTGAGGCCGCTCATCGCGACCAGCTGCCGGATCTCGCGAGCGACCAGCTCGCGCTCACGACGCTCGAACCGCGACCGGTAGACCTTCACCGCCTCGTCGATGGCGTGCACCGGAGCCGGCCGGTTGGCGGCGAGGGCCAGCTCCTTGAGCTCGTTGCCGTACGGCGCCCAGGGGTTGGAGGCGATGATCGCGACCTGGCCGCGCCACGCCCGCAGACCGCCGTTGTCCCAGGTCCAGGCGACCTCTTCGGGCGTCCGCAGGATGGGACCGGGCCGGCTGGGGTCGACGTCGGTCAGCACCAGCCAGAAGCCGGCCTGGTAGCAACGCTCGGCGATCTCGGTCGCCTCTTCCTTCTCCATGCCGTCGTCCGTCAGCTCGTCGACGATCCAGTCCGTCAGCGAGAGGACCATCACCATCCGGGTGGCAACGGGCAGCGCCGGTCCGGTCCCGAGCAGTTCGTCGATCGTCGTCTGTACGGCGGCCATCCTGCGGTGCCCGTAGCGCTTCGCCAGCCGGCTCGCGGTGATGAGGTCGGCGGGCTCGCCGAAGTGGATCAGGCCGATCATGTTGGCCATCGCGCCGACGGTGATCGCCCAGCCGTCCTCGCCGATCACCTCGACCGCCACATCGGCGAAGCGGTCCCAGCCCTCGACGAACTTGCCGACGTGGGCTCGGTCGCTGCGGTCGATCAGCTCGAGCGTCGCGGTATGCGCGACCCGACCTCGCGGATCAGGATCGCGCTCGATCGCGGTGCGAAGCGCGTCGAACCGCGCCTCAAGAGTGTTTTCCCCCGGATCTTCCGGGCCGGACGAATCGTCGCCCCGCACAAAAGATGAATGCATGACCGCCCATACCTCCTCGTGGCGCGTCGCTGGCCGGGGGGGCGACACAACACGGGTCGTACCGCCGGGGGGCTGGCTCGGACTTTCCGAACGCGGCGGTTCAAGCAGGCTAAAGGCGGCTCGAGGTCGGCGGACCTGAATCGATCAACTTTTTTACCGGATGTGACAATGCTCACCGCGCGCAGGTCCGGCGAGCACCGTCTGCGACACGCTCGCGCAATTCAAAGAGGTCGTGGACGAACTCCTCGAGCTGGGTCAGGTTGCGGCACTCCACCATCGACACGATCTCGCGGTAGGTCCGCGCTGCCGAGTCGCCCGCACCCCAGCTGCTCTCGGGCTCGGGATTGAGCCAGTACGAGCGCCGTACCGAGCCCGCCAGCCGGCGGAGGGTGGCGTCCTCCAGGTCGCTGTAGTTGCTGCGGGCGTCGCCGAGGATCAGCAGCGTGGTCTTGGGGCCGAGGGCGTCGGCGTGCTCCTGCTCGAACTTGGTGAAGGCGCGGCCGTAGTTGGTGCGGCCCCAGAGCGCGGCATAGCTGCTCGCGGCGGCGAGCTTCTCCAGGACCTCGACCGGGTCCGCCCCCGGCTGCAGGTGCTCGGTCACCTCGTGCACGTGGTCGATGAACGTGAACGCCCGCATGCTCTGGAACACCTCACGCAGGGCGAACACGAACAGCAGCGTGAACTGCGCGAAGTTGGCCACCGAGCCGCTGACGTCGCAGAGCACGACCAGGTCGGTGCGGTGCGGCCGCTTGGGACGGTGGTGGGTGGTCATGGGTACGCCGCCGGTGGCGATCGACGCCCGGACCGTACGGCGGAAGTCGAGCGCGCCCCTGCGGTGCGCGTGGTGCTCCTTGGTCAGCCGGGTGGCGAGCCGACGGGCGAGCGGGAAGATCTGGCGGCGCATCTCGTCGAGGTCGCTGCGCCGGGCCGCGGTGAACGCGAGCTTGTCGATGCTCGGGCGGATGGCGACGTCGGCGACGTGGTCGGGTCCCTTCTCCTCGGCGATCCGGCGACGGGCGTCGTCCTCGACCATCGTCGTGAAGGCGCCGACCCGGCGGCTGGCGAGGCGTCGTACCTCTGTCTCGCGGGCCTCGTCGTCGCTGTCGCCGAGCAGCCCGGCCACGATCCGGTCGATGAGCTCCTGCGGCGCCACCCGCTGCAGCGCGGTGTAGGCCGACCACGACGACAACCCCGGCCCGCGGCCGGGCATCGCCCCGAACGTGCCGACCATCTGCGCCGCCAGTCGCCGCAGCTGCTGCTGGTCGCCGCTCTGGAGCGCCTCGGCGAGCTGGTCGCGGAACGACTGCAGCGCGGCCGCGTTGTCGCGGACGCCTGCCGCGTCGGCCGGCTCGCCGTCGCCCGCATCGCCACTTTCGGTGGTTGAGCCTGTCGAAACCCCGTCGCCCACGAGGGCCGGGAAGTAGACGTCGAAGAGTGCGTCGAAGGTGGTGCGCTGGGCCTGCTTCTTGACCAGCGTCGCCGCGAGTACGTCGCGCACGTGCGCGCGGTCGCCCCAGCCGACGGCGCCGAGCGCGGCGACCGAGTCGAGGTCCTCCGCGAGCGACACGGACATGCCGGCGCCCCGGAGCGCCTCGATGAAGGAGAGGTGCCGGTCGAGCAGGCCGGAGGTCGTCATCGGTCGAGCCGGAGCTCCTTGACGGCGCGCTGCTGGTCGGACGCGTGCTTGAGGACGGCGCCGAGCGTGTCCGAGATCGCCTTCTCGTCGAGGTTGCGGATCTCGAGCGCGATCAGGGTCCGCGCCCAGTCGACGGACTCGGCGATCGAGGGCGGCTTCTTGAGCTCGAGGTCGCGCAGCTTGCCGACCGTGGCGACCAGCTGCTCGGCGATCCGGTCGTCCAGGTCGGGCACCTGCGCCTGCAGGATCTCCCGCTCGCGCTCGGCGTCGGGATAGTCGAGGTGCAGGTAGAGGCAGCGCCGCTTCAGGGCCTCCGAGAGCTCACGGCTCGCGTTGGAGGTGAGTACGACGTACGGCCGCCGCGTCGCCGCAACCGTGCCGAGCTCGGGGATGGTCACCTGGAAGTCCGACAGCACCTCGAGCAGCAGGCCCTCCACCTCGATGTCGGTCTTGTCGACCTCGTCGATGAGCAGCACCGTCGGCTCCTCCTGACGGATGGCCGTCAGCAGCGGCCGGGTCAGCAGGAACTCCTCGGTGAAGATGTCGTCGTGGGTCTGGTCCCAGTCGAGACCGTCGCTGGCTCCGCTCTGGGCCTGGATCCGGAGCAGCTGCTTCTTGTAGTTCCACTCGTAGAGCGCCCGGGCCTCGTCGAGACCTTCGTAGCACTGGAGCCGCACCAGCTCCGCGCCCGTCGCCCGGGCGACGGCCTTGGCCAGCTCGGTCTTGCCCACGCCGGCCGGACCCTCCAGCAGCAGCGGCTTCTCCAGCGCGCCGGCCAGGAACGCGGTCGTGGCGGTCGCTGCATCGGCGAGGTAGCCCGCCGCGGTCAGCCGTTCGGCGGCCTGCGCCGGGGAGGAGAACCAGGTCATGCCCCCATCCTGCCCGGACCCGTCGCGGAGCGAGACTGACCCGTCCGTTCTCGGCCGCAGAGAAGTGCTCGATGTTATCACCTCTGACAATTCGGCAATTGCGCTACTCCGACATTTAACTTTGCACCGGAATTGCGGCTCTTTGAGCGCTTAGCCCGATAAGCAACACGCCGCTCGAGTGCTTATTTCCCTAAGCACTCCGTCGATTCAATTGTAAAGAAATTCTAGAAGGCCGGAAAGTCACTTGCGATCCGCCATTAGATCTGCTTCTGGGGGAATCGTGCGGGGGCTTCACTAGCGCGGACCTTCAGTGCAGGCCCACTTCGCGGGGACTGCTCCAATCCCATCAACACGAAGGAATCCAGCATGTTCGAACATCACTCAGAGCCGGGTCCGCGACCTGCGGCGCCAGGACAACGGCTTCACGCTCATCGAGCTCCTGATCGTCATCGTGATCCTCGGCGTGCTCGCCGCGATCGTCGTCTTCTCCGTCCGCGGCATCAACGACCGCGGCGACGTGGCGGCCTGCAAGTCCGAACCTCAAGACCGCCGAGACCGCCGTCGAGGCCTACTACGCCAAGGAGGGCGTCGTACCCGGCGACCCTCGCTGATCCTCGTCCCTGACTTCCTCAAGTCGGACCCGAGTGCTGCCACTGTCGACGCGAAGCAGCGCGTGGGCTACGCCGGCGGCGTGGTCGTCGCCCGGAACCGCCTGCGACTGACGCCTGAGCCAAGGAGGGCCGCCGTCCGCCGCGGCGGCCCTCCTCCGGCCGTTCTCGAGGGGGAACCATGCACCAGCACCTGCACCGCATCGGTGACCGGGTCGACCTGCTGCTCAACTCTCTCTGGGAGGCAAGGGCACCGACCTGATCCTGACCGCCGGGCTGCCGCCGATGATCCGCGTCGACGGCACCCTCGCACCGGTGCCCGGCCAGTCCGTGCTCACCGGCGACGACACCGACGCGCTCCTCGCCGAGGTGCTCACCGCCGAGCAGGACGACGTGTGGGACACCCAGCACGAGTACGACTTCTCCTTCTCCTGGCGCGAGCACGCCCGGATCCGCGGCAACGCGTTCACCCAGCGCGGCCTGACCGCGGTCGCGCTGCGGATGATCCCGCGGGAGATCCCGACGCTCGATGACCTCGGCCTCCCACCGGTGCTGCGCGACCTGTCGCTGCGCCACCAGGGCTGATCCTGATGACCGGCCCGACCGGCTCCGGCAAGTCGACCACGCTCGCGTCGCTGGTCGACCTCATCAACAGCAACCGGGGCTGCCACATCATCACCATCGAGGACCCGATCGAATACGTCCACGACCACAAGCTGGCGGCGGTCAACCAGCGCGAGGTCGGCACCGACACCGGCAGCTTCCGCGACGCGCTGCGCTCGGTGCTCCGCGAGGACCCCGACGTCCTGCTGGTCGGTGAGATGCGCGACCTCGAGTCCATCGCGTTCGCGCTCACCGTCGCCGAGACCGGCCACCTGGTCTTCGCCACCCTGCACACCAACGACACCGCCCAGTCGCTGGGCCGGATGATCGACGTCTTTCCCGGGCGACCAGCAGGCCCAGATCCGGGTGCAGCTCGCGTCCGCGCTCAGCTGCGTGGTCTACCAACGGCTCGATCCCGCGGATCGGCGGCGGCATGGTCGCCGCCTACGAGGTGCTGGTCGCGACGCCCGCAGTGCGCAACCTGATCAAGGAGGGCAAGACCCACCAGCTGCGCAACTCGCTGGTGACCGGCTCCCGCGACGGGATGAACACGCTCGAGCACTCGCTGTCCCACCTGGTGCAGCAGGGCGTCGTCAGCCTGGACGACGCCGTCGCGCGCAGCCTCTATCCGAAGGACATCGAGGTCCGGCCCCGGATGACGGCCGCCGTCGCTCCATAAGACACGAACGACTACACAGGGGGATTCATGAAGATGCGCGGACGGCACCGGACCGAGCCGGCCCAGGCGGTCGCGGCTTCCGACGCCGACGACGAGCGGCTGGCCGGCGTGCTGGTCGCGGCCGGGTTGGTGGAGCCCTACCAGCTCGATGCGGCCCGGGCCGCCCAGTCCACGGGAACCTTGCCGAGAAGCTGATCGCCGCCGGCGTGGTCCGGGACGAGGCGATCGCGCGCACCCTCGCCGACCACTACGAGTGCGTCCTGCTCGACTTCCGCGACGTCAAGCCCGAAGCCGAGGCGCTGGCGCTGCTCACCCCGGAGCAGGCGCGGACGCTTCGCGCGCTGCCCCTCGCGACCGACGGGGACGCAGTCACGGTCGCAGTCATCGACCCGTCCCCTCCGCGGGTCGAGGCAGTCGCGGCCGTCGTCGGCCGTCCCGTCGTCCCGGCCGTCGCCACGCACAGCGGCCTCAACCGGGCCATCGACTCGGCGTACCGCGCCACCCGCGACGTCGGCAGCCACGTCCAGGCCTACGAGGCCCGCGACCAGCTGCAGCGCGAGGCGGCCAAGCTGGACGAGGGCGCCAGCGAGGACGCGCCGGTCGTCCGGGTCGTCCAGATGGTCATCACCCAGGGGCTCCGGGACCGGGCCTCCGACATCCACATCGAGCCCTCCGGCGACCGGATCCGGGTGCGCTACCGGATCGACGGCGCGCTGACCGACGTGCTCGACCTCCCGGGCTCGATCGGCCCGGCGATCGTGAGCCGGGTCAAGATCCTCGGCGGGATGAACATCGTCGAGCGGCGCCGGCCGCAGGACGGCCAGATCAGCATGGACGTCGAGGGCCGCGAGGTCGACATCCGGGTCGCCACCACCGCGGTCGTCGGCGGCGAGAAGGTCGTGATGCGGCTGCTCGACAAGAGCCGGCCGCTCTTCAAGCTCGAGCAGCTCGGCATGCCCCACGAGCTCGCCGCCCGCTACTCCGCGCTGATCGCCTCGCCCTACGGCATGGTCATCTGCGCCGGACCCACCGGCAGCGGCAAGACCACGACGCTCTACGCGTCGCTCGGCGAGCTCAACAGTCCCGAGCGCAACATCATGACGATCGAGGACCCGGTGGAATACACCTTCGACTCGATCAACCAGATCCAGATCAACGAGCAGGCCGGCATCACCTTCGCCGGCGGGCTGAAGTCGATCCTCCGGCAGGACCCCGACATCATCCTGGTCGGCGAGGTCCGCGACGTCGACACCGCCCGGATCGCCGTCCAGTCCGCGATGACCGGCCACTTCGTGCTCTCCTCGCTGCACGCGACCGAGGCGGTCTCGGCGCTCTACCGGCTGCTCGACATGGGCATCGAGTCGTTCCTCATCGCCTCCTCGGTCACCGCCGTCGTCTCCCAGCGGCTGGTGCGGCGCAGCTGCACGTCCTGCCTCGAGCCCTACCAGCCCACGCCCGAGGAGCTCGGCTTCCTGCGCAGCTTCGGGGCCGCAGAGCCCGAGTCGGGCTTCGTGCACGGCGTCGGCTGCCAGATCTGCGCGCACACCGGCTTCCTCGAGCGGATCGGGGTCTACGAGCTGCTCGCGGTGACCGACGAGGTGCGCGAGCTGATCGTCGACCGCGCCCCGCAGGACGAGATGCGCAAGCTGGCCCAGCACCAGGGCATGCGCACCCTGCAGGAGCAGGCCGCCGCGCTGGTCCAGGACGGCACCACGACCGCCGCCGAGGTCATGCGCTCCATCTACGTGGCAGGAGCCTGAGATGCCGAAGTTCGCCTACGTCGCGGTGACGCCGGACGGCCAGCAGGTCAAGGGCAAGACCCGGGCCACCAGCCGCGGCGACGCCGAGGTCGCGCTCTACGGCAAGGAGCTCCGTGACCTGCGGGTCAAGGAGAAGACGAGCGTCCTCAAGTACGAGATCAGCGGGCCGCGGATCAAGAAGGCCGACGTGATGCACCTGTCGCGCCAGATCGCGGCGTTCCTCCGGGCCGGTCTGCCGATCCTCGAGGCGGTGCACACGATCGGCGCCGAGAGCGAGAGCTCCTCGGTGCGCCGGATGATGAACGACATCGAGGACGGACTGCGCACCGGAGAGCGGTTCTCCGACTGCCTCGAGCGCTACCCCAAGGTGTTCCCCGGCTTCTACCGCGGCATGGTCCGCTCCGCCGAGCTCACCGGCGAGCTGGACACGGTGCTGGCCCGGCTCGCGGTCTACATCGAGCGCGACCTCGAGGCGCGGCGCAAGATCAAGTCCGCGCTGATCTACCCGAGTGCCGTCGCGATCATGTCGGTGTTCACCGTGGTGATGCTCGCGATCTACGTGCTGCCGAAGTTCGAGGTCTTCTTCGAGGACCTCGACGCCGAGCTGCCGCTGCCGACCCGGATGCTGCTGGGCTTCACCGACTTCCTCGGCGACTGGTGGTGGGCGCTGGCCGCTGGCTTCGGCGCCCTGATGCTTCTCGGGTTCGCTGGTCACCCGCTTCCACTGGGGCAAGTACGCGCGGGACGCGTTCATCCTCAAGATCCCCGTGCTCGGCGAGACGATCCGCTACTCGCTGGTCGAGCGGTTCTGCCGGGTGCTCTCCTCGATGGTCGGCGCCGGCGTCAACCTCACCGAGGCGCTCGCGGTCACCACCGAGGCGCTGCGCAACCGGGTCTTCATCAAGCGGCTCGGCGAGGTCTCCGACGCGATGCTCGAGGGCGAGGGCATCTCTGGTCCGCTGGCCCGGACCCGGCTGTTCCCCGGCACCGCCACCCAGATGCTGCGGGTCGGCGAGGAGACCGGGTCGCTCGACGACCAGCTCCGGGTGACGGCGGAGTACTACGAGGTCGAGCTCGACTACAAGATCAAGAAGCTGACCTCGATCTTCGAGCCGCTCGTCATCATCGTGATGGGCGGGATCGTCGGCTTCGTCGCCATCGCGCTGGTCTCGGCGATGTACGGCATCTTCAACCAGGTGGACGTCTGATGCACCTGCTCGCCCGCCTGCGCTCGGCTGCCCGCTCCGACGACGGGGCGACGCTGGTCGAGACGCTGGTGGCGCTCGTCATCCTCGGCATCGCGGCGGTGGCGATCCTGGCCGGGCTGCAGCTCAGCGTGACGGCGTCCGACATCCACCGCAAGCAGACCTCGGACGGCGCCTACGTGCGCGGCTACGCCGAGGCGATCGAGAAGTACCTCGACACCACCGGCAACTACGTCAAGTGCGCCGGTGCCAACGCCTACAGCCCCGCGACCGTCGGCTACACGGTCCCGACTGGGCACAACGCCCAGCAGGCGGCTGCCGAGCCGCTCGCCGGCGACGGCTCCGTCGCCAGCGGCGCATGCCCCGGCCGCGACCAGGGATCCAGCGGCTGCGACTGACGGTCAGCAGCGCGGACGGTCGGGCCACGGAGACGCTCACCATCATCGTGCGTCGCTCCTGCGGCGGGGTACGGCATGCGACTGAGCGACGCGCCTGCGCGCACTCCACGACGGGAGGACGGGTTCACCCTGCCCGAGCTGATCATCACCGTCACCATCATCGGCATCATCGCCGCGGGCTTGACGGGGGTGGTCATCAGCTACCTGAAGACCACGACCGACACCCAGTCGCGACTCACCGAGTCGCACGACGTGCAGTTCGCTGCGGCGTACTGGCAACGCGACGTCGCCAGCATCGGCGTCCGCAACTACGACTCAGTGAACAAGCGTTCCCACTCCAGCAGTCCGTGAACGTCGCGGCCGCCTGCAGCCTGCAATCCGTCCGGCACTACGCCGGTGGTGACCCTGGCCTGGAGCGAGTACACCAATCTCGACTCGACCCAAACCCCGACCACGATCACAGTGGCCTATGTCACCGAAACCGACACCGGCGGGTTACAACCTGATCCGGGTCAGGTGTACCGGGGCTACGAAGGACTCTCAGTTCGAGGTGATGCACAGCCTCAACGCGCCCCCGACCGTGACCTGCAACGTCGCCTGCACCGGGCGCCCCGAACGTGCCGACGGTCGTCGAGCTCACGGTGTCCGTGCTGGATCCAGACGGCCACGGCACCACAGCTCTCACCGCCACCCTGTCGGGCGAACGGAGGCAGACATGATCAAGCGCTGCGCCGCCGGGTCCGCCGACCGACGACCGGGGCGCGCTTCTGATCATCGCGATCATCATCATCACCGTGGTCGCACTCGTGACCGGCTTCGTCCTCACCCAGGGCGATGGCAGCCTGCGCGCGACCGTCGCGCTGCGCGACGTCGCGCGGGCGTCGTACGCCGCCGACGGCGCCGCGCAGGTGGCGATCAACGACCTGAGGACCGGCTACAACGTCGGCAGCGGCGAGCCCAACCCTTGGTACTACACGAACGCGGTGGGCACGGGCTGCTTCGGGTACGACGGCACCGGCGGCTCGACGACACCGAAGGACACCTTGGTCCTCGACAACCTGATCCCGAAGCAGTCGGGGGACACGCAGAGCGCGATGTCGGCCGCGGTGAAGTGCACTCCCGAAGACGCCACGGGCGACCAGGGGTCGGCGGTGCCGATCAACAACGCCAACAAGCCCGGCAACGCGATCCTCACCCTCGGCACGTCCGGCGCGGAGAACGGATTCGCGTTCAAGACCAACGGGTCCGGTGCTGCCTTCCGAGTACGCGGCGGCGTCTGGTCCAACAGCAACATCTTCCGTGACAACAACGGCAACCTCGAGTCGACCGAGAGCATCCGCGCCCACACCGGCTGCACGCCGGCCGCTGCGATGGTGGCCCCGATCGTGAACTGCTCCGCCAGTACTGCGCCGGACCCGAACTACCAGAGCGATCTCGACATCGCCGGCACCGGGATTCCTGCGCTGCAGACGCCGCCGGCGAGCTGCCCTAACGGCGGCACGGTGACGCTGTCGCCCGGCTACTACGACGACGTCACCAAGCTCAACGCGCTCACCGACACCAACCAGGACTGCTTCATCCATCTGCAGCCGGGGACCTACTATTTCGACTTCCACAACAACAGCAGCGACGTTCTCTTCGACTCCGACGTCGCTTCCAGCGGCAGCAATGTGTGGACGATCGGTGGCCGGAAGACCCTGGTCGCGGGCACTCTCACCAGCGACACCATCCGTGCCCGGGCGGTGCGTCAGCCCCATCGACGACCCCACACGGATCCGGTGTGCAGCTCATCTTCGGTGGCGACAGCCGGATGGTGATCAACGCCAACGGCCAGGCCTCGGCCGTCGAGATCTGCGGGAGCTATCACGCCAACCGTCCGCCGATCGCGGTCTACGGGCAGAAGGCCGGAGACTCGCCGTCGCCCACGACGCTCAGCGGCGTTACCGCGCTCAAGGCGAGCGGGAACGTGACGACCAGCGCCAGCGCCGGCACCTTCACCCCGGCAGCACCGATCTCCTCGGCCGTCCTGCAGGACACTGGCAACGGTCAGGTGACCTGGACCCGCGACGACACCGGGCCCAACAGCTTCCAGACCGGCACCGTCACGATGACGGGCTTCGCGCCCACTACAGCGATTCCCGCCGGGGCGTGTCCTCACCGGTGCGCGGGCGATCGTCCGGCACCAGGAGGGGAGCACCACCGATGCGGCCAACGCATCCGACATCACGTTCCAGGCGACCGGATCCACGACGACATCGACTTCCAATACGTTGCCGGTCCGGAACGCGCTCACCAACGACCCGCTGGATCTGACGACGGCGACCGATTGGGGCGCGGTCCAGAAACACGTCCACGACAACGGCTTCACTGGCGCCACGATCGCGTTCAGGACGAAGCTGCCGAGGAGCGGGGCGGCACCGGCGCCGGCAGTGCAGGCGATCCTCGACAGCGTCGAGCTCGAGCTGACCTACTACATTCCTCAGCTTCGCGGCCAGACGACGACCGCGATCCCCGGCAACACCGTCGCGACCGTCGGTGGCGCCCCAGTCATCCAGGCCCTGGGCAACTCGACGACTCTTTACATTCAGGGCACGAGCTATGTGCCGCTCGCCAAGATCGACCTGTCGCTCAACAACATCGACGAGTCGGTCTTCCGGTTCGGCGTGATCGCCCGCTCGCTGATCGTCTTCGAGACAGGTTCCTTCAGCTATCCGGGCGCCGTCATCGAGCTCCCGGACAACTCACCGGGGTTCGGGTTCGAGAGGACGATCGTCCAGCTCGAGGTCTACCTGTGTCCGGGAGTGACCAGCGGCTGCACGACAGGGAACGGCGAGCTCACTCTGGAGGCTAGGGTGGAGCTGTTCGACGAAGGCGGAACACCGGGGCCACCGCCCGCGAGATAACCGTCCTGAGCTGGAGCCATAAGCGCTGACTGAAATCCCGACTGCTGTCGTCGCGTCCTTCGCTGCCATTCTCGGGCTCGCGATCGGTTCCTTCCTCAACGTCGTGATCCATCGGGTGCCGCGCGGGGAGTCGGTCGTCAGCCCGCCCTCGGCATGCCCGGCATGCGGGTCCCAGATCAGGAACCGACACAACGTCCCGGTCCTGGGCTGGCTGGTGCTGCGCGGCAAGTGCTACGACTGCCAGGCGCCGATCAGCGCGCGCTACCCGCTGGTCGAGGCGGGGACCGCGCTGCTGTTCGCCCTCATGGCACTCCGCTTCGGTGACGACCTGCCGGTCCTGCCGGCGTACCTCTGCTTCGCGGCGATCGGCGTCGCACTGGCGCTCATCGACCTGGACGTCAAGCGCTTGCCCAACGCGATCGTGCTGCCGGCGTACCCGGTCCTCGCGGCGCTCCTCGCCATCGATACTGACCCGCACGCCCTGCTCCGCGCGGCGATCGGCACCGCGGTGCTGTTCGGGTTCTACCTCATCGTCGCCCTGGCCGCGCCTGGCTCGATGGGGTTCGGGGACGTCAAGCTCGCCGGTGTGATCGGCGGGATGACGGCCTATCTGTCGTGGGGCTTCTTCCTGGTCGGCGCGTTCCTCGGGTTCCTCTTCGGCGCGCTCGCGGGTCTGGCCCTGATCGGTGCCGGACAGGCCGACCGCAAGACGGCGCTGCCGTTCGGACCGTTCATGATCCTGGGCGGTCTGACGTCGATCCTCGGCGCCGGTTACCTCGGCGACTACTACCTCTCGCTGCTCTGAAGTAGGTCGAATGTCCTGTCCTGTCGCGGGTTTGGGAGCACAGGGCACATCGGCTGACTCGTGACCCGACGGGCTTCTGCTCGTTGAAGTGGCGTCGGCATAGAGATGACCCGCGGTTGGGGCCGCGGTGGCCGAACGCTCCCATCGACAGTGCTCCGCGAAAGGGGTAACGACGTGTCCGAAGCGCGCCTTGACTGGCTTCGTACGGCCGCGACGTCGCTCCGTACGGCGCTGACAGCCGCCGCCCTGACCCTGCTCGTGGGGCTCGGTGCAGCCAGCGTCCTCAGCGCACCCCAGCCGCCCGCCGAGAACATCGGGCTCTCGGTCCAGGACGCGGTCACGAGCCGGATGATGGAGTGGCACCACTGCTCGACCACCGGCTTCGCGCCCGACGTGATCCCGTCGACCGCGGTCATCCGCAACGAGGCCGGTCGGGTCCGGTTGGTCTCCTTCGACCACGGCTGGGCGGTCTTCAACGACGAGCGTCCGGGCGAGCTGGTCGCGGTCTGCCTCGGGCACCCGCGCGCCGCCGGCAGCTAGGGTCGCGAGACCGGCGAGGTCAGCGCTGCGCGAAGCAGGTGAGGCAGCGGATCGGGTCGTGCTCGATGTTGCTCTCGTGCAGCCGCTCGCTCCGAACCATCAGCGTCTCGAGCGCGAACTCTGCCAGTGCGATGTCGTCGTCGATCTCGGCGGGGGTCGCGCGGTCGGCGATCGCCAGTGCTAGCGCATTCATCGGTCTCCTCCAAGCGTCCCCCTTGGATTTGCACCTCGACAAGCTCGGTGTGCGTGGAGCGCTAGCACGGGGTGCGATGACGGTTCCAGCCTGGATCCGTCGTGACCTCTCCGGCAACGGGCGCTCGGGCACTGACGACCACCCGAACGGGCTATGGACAGGCAGCCGATCGGGCCCCGCTCAGGAAGTCCCGGCGAGCCGGTCGAGCGGCGCCGTCGGATCCAGCACGAGGTCCATCTCCCGCGCCTGGCCGTCGATCTGGTACCAGATCCAGCGGCTGAGCATGGCGGTCAGGGCACGCGGGCTGAGCTTGCGTTCTGGACGTCGTACCCATTGGTTGACGCTGCCCCGGACCTGGCCGAGCAGACCGACCACCAGCAGGTCCAGCGTGTTGAGCTGGTCTTCGTCCAGCTCGTGGCCGAGAAGGATCGCGCCGGACTGGAAGAGCGACGACACGTCGGAGCCGAGCTGGTCGACCGCCCGGTCCAACTCGCCCGGCTCGCCGTCGCCAAGCGCCCGCTGCGCCATCTCGTGGAGGTGGGGGTGTTCGGCCACCCAGTCGACGTAGCCGCCGACGATGCTGCGGATGATCTCGTCGATGCTGCCGGTCAGGACGAGGGTCGAGTCGAGACGCTCGCGGATCATCCCGACGATGTGGATCTGGACAGCGCGGTTGAGGTCGACCCGGTTGCTGAACAGCCGGTAGACGACGGTGCGCACCAGTCCGGCGCGCTCGGCGATCTGCTGGACGCGCAGCTCGCTCCCCAGCGGCCGCTCCTCGATCAGGTCGATCGCGGCATTCAGCACGTGCAGGCGCCGCTCCTCGTTGTGGTCGGCCCACCGCAGCTGCCGGCCATCCAGACCGGGAACGCGGGGCACATGCGGCATGGACGAACCCTATCCGGGAGCAACCGTGGTCTCGTGACGCTCGCCAGAGCGAGCTCCTCGACCGACGGGCCCGCCGGTCGAGGAGGTTGCGCAGCGACCGTCACGAGACCAGCGTGCGTTCCCTTGGGCCTCGGGCCTCGGCCTCGAGGTCGGCAGTCGGGTGCGGGCGTCTCGCTCGGAGCGGTCACCGTCCTAGCGGAACTCGGGCGAGCCGTTCGGCACGTCCATGAGGCTAGCTGAACAGGTCCCAGGTGCCGCCGACCGCGGCCCGGCGCTCGAGGATCGCGAACGACTTGCCGGTCTCCTCGCGGACGAGGTGGCACGCGGCGCCGATGCCGGACAGCCCGGCACCGACGATGAGGACGTCGACTTCTGTGTGGCCAGCGGTCGTGGTCATCGTCGGCTCCGGGTCACGCGACGTCGACGTCGGCGACGGACGAGCGCAGGCCGTGCGACGAGCCGCGCAGCAGTACGTCGACGACGCCCGCGACGTCGTCGGACATGGGGACGTGGCCGCTGCCCTCGAGCCAGGCGTGCTCGGCATTGGGGAGCTGGCGGCGGGCGCGGTCGGCCTGGTACGGCAGCAGCACGCGGTCCTTGGTGCCCCAGGCGATGGTCACCGGTACGTCGGCGGCGATCTCGCTGTCGAAGGGGACGCCCTCCTTGATGATGCGCTTGAGGGCGGGGCGCGCCGCGACCATGTGGTTGAGGTCGCCGACGACGTGGTCGGCGTCGAGCCGGTGGCCGCGCGTCATCAGGGAGCTCATCATCAGCTTGCGGGCAGTGGCCGAGCGGGCCAGCGTCGGCGCGATCGGCCGGGCGAGTCGCCCGGACGTCTGGAGCGCGGCGAAATGAGCCCGGATGTAGAGGAAGTCGAGTCCGCCCTTCCAGAAGCCCGCGGGCGAGAGTCCGGTCGCGCTGCTGACCAGGCCGTCGGCTGCCGCCTCCAGGGCGATCCGGCCGCCCAGGGAGTTGCCGGCGATGTGCGGGTGGGTGAGGTCGAGCTCGAAGAAGAGGGTGAGCAGCTCGTCCTGCAGGACGTCCTTCACGTGCCGGCCGTCGTTGGCCAGGTCGGGGGACTCACCGTGGCCGGGGAGGTCGAACAGGATCACCTCTCGGTGCTCCGCCAGCTGCTCGGCCACCGGGTACCAGGCCTGCCGCCGGTGGCTGATCCCGTGGACCAGGACCAGGGGCTCCCCGGTTCCGAAGCGCTCGTACGCCAGCATCCGCTCTACCGCCTCACGGGCAACGCTGCCCAGTAATTAACAACTTGTTAGCTGTACAGGTTGTACAGGGTTAACGAGCGATGTCTACAGGGTCATTCGGGCGGGCTGCGAGGGATTGTGATCCAGGCCACGTCGGTCCTGCGTCACACCGGCGCCGACTGGCGCTCACCGCCGAGACCGCTTAGGCCTTTGAACGGGCGCCGCGGCCAATGCTCAGATCCGATAGCAGCCGGGCTGTTCAATCCTTTACATAACCTGCGCGCCTGCGTGGATCGGGAGGGGAAGCGGTTTCGGGGGAGCCGAGACCGCGCGACAAAGTAGGGGACACAGTCATGCGATTTTCACGCCTGGCCGCAGCTGGAGCTGCGGTACCGGTGCTAGTGCTGGGGATGATGTCCCCAGCCTTCGCCGACAACATCTACAACGACCTGGACGGGTCCATCGACGCCGCCGCCGAATCCATGTCGCTCGACATCGGCGGTGCGAACGGCACCACGACGCTCGCGATCACGCCGCTGAACGGCGACGGCAAGAACGGCTGCAACCTGAACCAGAACAACGGGCAGACGCTGACCGTCGCGGTGACGTCCTCCGACCCGCTGGTGGCGACCGTTCTGCCTGCGAGCATCGTCCTCACGTCGTGTGGGGCCACGCCGGTCCTGACGGTGACGCCCGTCGGCCTCGGCACGACGTCGGTGACTCTCTCCGAGGTCACCAACACGACCGGTGCCACCTTCGACCTCGCGCCCGCGGCGTTCGACGTCGAAGTGGTGGTGGGCAACACCGCGCCGACGGTCACCGTCAGCGGTGTCGCCGACGGCGGTTCCTACAACCTGGGCAGCGTGCCCACCGCGATGTGTGACGTGGTCGACGCCGAGGACGGCAACTCGTCCTTCGCGGCTGACCTCAGCGCAGTCACGGGCCCGGACGCCGCGAACGGGATCGGCTCTCAGACCGCCAGCTGCGAGTACACCGACGGTGGCGGCCTGACCGACACCGACGAGGCGACGTACGACATCACGGACGCAACCGGCCCGTCGGTCGACTACGACCTCACCCCGGCGACGCCGGACGGCGAGAACGGCTGGTGGGTCAGCGACGTCTCCGTCGACTGGACCGTCACCGAGGCCGAGTCGACCTCCACGCTGGTCCTGACCGACTGTGACGACTTCACCACTTCCGGCGACTTCACCACGACCACGTACACGTGCTCGGCGGACAGCGACGGCGGTCACGGTGAGGCCACGACCGAGAACATCCAGGTGGACGCCACCGACCCGTCGGTCGACCTCGTCGACGGCCCGGACGACGGCGCGACGTACTTCTTCGGCCTGGAGACCGTGCCGGCCGCGCCGACCTGCGACGCGAGCGACGCCACCTCCGGTATCAACGTCGACGGCTGCTCGGTCAACGGCTGGTCCGACCAGGTCGGCTCGCACACGGTCACGGCGTCCGCGAAGGACAACGCGGGCAACACCAGCAGCGACTCGACCAGCTACGAGGTCGTCGAGTGCAACATCGACACCAGCGTCATCGGTAGCTCCGTGTGTGCCCCGAAGTGCGACGGCGTCGACGCAACGATCAAGGCCAGCAGCGGCGTTGCTCTCGGTACCGCGGGTGACGACGTGATCGTCGGCTCCACCGGCGTCGATGACATCGACGGGCTCGGCGGCAACGACCTCATCTGCGCCTACACCGGCGTCGACTCCATCGATGGCGGCGACGGGAACGACACCATCTACGGCGGCGAGCTCGCAGACACGATCGAAGGCGGTCTCGGGGACGACAAGATCCTCGGCGGCAAGGGCGGCGACACGATCACCGCCGGCGACGGCGCCGACGAGCTGCGTGGCGGGCTCGGCAACGACACCCTCACCTCAGGCTCGGACGCCAACGGCGACCGGCTCGTCGGTGAAGGCGGTGCCGACACTCTCACCGGCGGCGACGGCGACGACAAGCTCTCCGGCGGACCTGGTGCCGACGTGCTCAAGGGCAACGGCGGCGCCGACCAGCTGCTCGGCGGCGGCGACGCCGACGACATGCAGGGCGGAGCCGGCGAGGACATCCTCAACGGCGACACCGGCAACGACATGCTGGACGGCGGAGCCGACGCGGACATCCTGCGCGGCGAGTCCGGTGACGACACCATGGCCGGCGGCGAGGGTGCAGACCGGCTCCGCGGTGGCGTCGGCGCCGACGTCGGCAACGGCGGGGACGGTGCCGACTTCCTCTACGGAGGTGACGACAACGACACCCTGGACGGCGAGGCCGGCAACGACAAGGTCGTCGGCAACGCCGGCGACGACGCCCTCTTCGGCGGCGACGACGACGACACGCTGATCGGTGGTCCGGGCACCGACACCCTGGACGGTGGCGGCGGCACGAACATCCTGTTGTCGTAGCACCATCCCTCAAGGCCCCCGGCCCGGACTCACCACGCGTGGGTCCGGGCCGGAAGCTTTTCCGCTCAGTGCAGCCCGGCGACACAGCAGCGCCAGCTCGAGCTCGCGGCGCCGCTCGGTGACGGGGCGGCCGAGCACGGCCTCGGCCTGGTGCAGCCGGTAGCGGACGGTGTTGCGGTGGATGGCCAGCCGGGCGGCGGCGCCATCCATGCCCGACTCGAGGTAGGCGAGGACGGTCGCGCGCAATCGCTGGGCCGCATTGTCGTCGGCAGCCAGATCGCCCAGCTCGCGCCGTACGAATGCCGCCATGGCGACCCGGTCCCGGGACAGCAGCGAGAGCACCTCGACGTCCGCGTAGGCGACGAGGGGGTCCGTGAGCAGGTCGGCGAGGTCACGCGACGCGACCGCCTCGCGGTGCGAGGTGCGGAAGCCGGCGACGCCCGGTGCGGTCATGCCGACCGCGACGCGCATCCCCGGTGACACGTCGGCCGCGCGCAAGGCGTCGCCGTCGGGTGTCCGGTCGGTGACCAGCCAGGCCCAGACCTCCGCAGGCCCGGCGGGTACGACGAGCGGGCGCGGCGCCTGACAGCGCGCCGCGAGCCGCGCCGCCTCTGCTTCGAGCCGCGGGACCGCGTCGCCGTCGGGCCCCGGTTCGGCCTCCCACAGCACCAGTGCGGTCTGCTGCCGACGGAGCGAGTGGCCCAGGTCGCGCCCGGCCTCGTCGACGTCGACCCGGTCGCCGGCGAGGATGGCGGAGACGAGCTGGGTACGGCGGGTCAGGGCGCTGCGCAGCCACCGCTCCCGCTCCTCGCCGTACGCCCCGATCAGCTGCTCGACCGAGTGGGCGAACCACTCGATCGCGTGTCCCCACACCGTGACCAGGGCCCGCGGCACCAGCTCGGCGGCCAGGTCGGCGTCCTCGGCCACGGCGGTCACGTAGGCGAGCGCGGCCTGTTGCCCCGAGCGGTAGACCTCGAGCAGCGCCGCCAGCTCGACGCCCCGGGCGGCGAACTGGCGCGCGAGCACAAAAGCCTCCTCGGGAGGACGCAGCTCACCGGGGCTCACCAGGTGGGTGACGAACGCCCGCAGCTGGGCGCGGGTGCTCGCATCCAGCGCGGCCCTCAGCTCCTGGTCGCGAGCGACGACGGCGACCTGCCCCGCAATCTGCTCGTTGAGCAGCCCGACCACGCGCTCGGTCTCCTCCGACGCCAGCGTCTCCACGGCGAAGGACCGGATCCAGGCAGCGACGAGCTCGTCGTTCTCGGGCACCCCATGATTGTGCGCCATGCACAGTACGGCGCGCTCGGGTTGGCCGGATTCGTCCTTCCCCCGCCTCGCGCGGGCCGACGAGGATGGAGGTCGATCCAGCCCGGTGCACCAAGGAGCCCCTTCGTGAGTGTCGACACCACCCCCGCCGTACTCGAGGTCCGCAACCCCGCCGACGGGAGCGTCGTCAGCAGCGTCCCGATCACCGACGCCCGCGCCGTGAACGAAGCGGCGGCAGAGCTGCGGATGGCGCAGGTCGGCTGGGAGGCCCTCGGCCCGGACGGCCGCGCGACGTGGTTGCGTCGCTGGCGCGACTGGATCCTCGAGCATGCCGACGAGCTCACCGACCTGCTCCAGGCCGAGACCGGGAAGGCCAGGCCGGACGCCCTCATCGAGCCGGTCGCGTCGTGCGAGTTCATCAGCTACTACGCCGACAACGCCGCGACCTTCCTGGCCGACGAGAACGTGAAGCCGGCGGGCCCGATGACGCTTCCGAAGCGACTGACCAAGGTGTACTCGCCGTACCCGGTCGTCGGCATCATCACGCCCTGGAACTTCCCGATCACCCTGTTCCTGATGGACGCCGCCCCGGCACTCGCTGCCGGCTGCGCGGTGCTGTCGAAGTCGTCGGAGGAGACCCCGCTGGCGTGCGCCCGGATGATCGAGGGCTGGCACGAGATCGGCGCGCCGCCCGTCATCGCCAACGTGACCGGCCTCGGCGAGACCGGCGCAGCCGTCGTGGATGCCGCGGACTACGTGCAGTTCACCGGCTCCACCGCGACCGGCCGCCGGATCGGCGTCAAGTGCGCCGAGCAGCTCAAGCCGTACAGCCTGGAGCTCGGCGGCAAGGACCCGGCGATCGTGCTCGAGGACGCCGACCTCGACCGCGCGGTCAACGGCATCGCGTGGGGCGGCCTCTTCAACTCCGGCCAGGTCTGCATCTCGGTCGAACGGGTCTACGTCGCGGAGCAGGTGTACGACGAGTTCGTCTCGCGGCTGGCCACCAAGGTGTCCGGCCTGTCGCAGGGCGTCGCCGCCGGTGACGACGTCGGCGCGATGGTGACCGCCAACCAGGTCGACATCGCCGACCGGCACGTGCGCGAGGCCGTCGAAGCCGGTGCCCGGGTCGTGACCGGTGGCCGGCGCGGGCCCGTGGGCAACTTCTTCGCACCGACCGTGCTGGTCGACGTCGACCACTCGATGTCCTGCATCACCGAGGAGACCTTCGGCCCCACCATCCCGGTGATGAAGGTGGCCGACGAGGACGAGGCGGTCCGGATGGCGAACGACTCGCCGTACGGCCTGTCCGCGACCGTCTGGACCCGCGACGTCGAGCGCGGCGAGCGGCTCGCCCGGCGCCTCGAGGCGGGTGCGGTCAACGTCAACGACGTCTTCAGCAACCTGTTCGCCGCACCGCTCCCCCACAACGGCTGGAAGGAGTCGGGCGTGGGCGCCCGGCTCGGCGGGGCGTACGGCGTGCACAAGTACTGCAAGGTGCAGGCGGTCACCGCCCCGCGCATCCCGACCATGAAGAACGAGCTGATGTGGTACCCCTACACGGCCCGCCGCACCGCGATCTCCGGGTTCGTCGCCCGCGCGGTCTCCGGCCGCGGATTCCGCCAGCGACTGGGCCTCGGCCGGAAGGGAGCGGACCGATGAGCGCTCTCGAGGGCAAGGTCGTCGCGATCACCGGCGGCGCACGCGGCATCGGCTACCAGACCGCGAAGGAGCTGCTCGGTCGCGGCTGCCGGGTCGCCATCGGCGACATCGACGAGGTCCGGCTCAAGGAGGCCGCGCTCGAGCTGGGCATCGACACCTACACCCGGCTCGACGTCACCGACCCGGAGTCGTTCCGTGCGTTCCTCGACCTGGTCGAGTCCGAGCTCGGCGAGCTCGACGTGCTCGTCAACAACGCCGGCATCATGCCGACGGGGCACACGCACGAGGAGGACGACGCCGTCACCCGGCGCCAGGTCGAGATCAACATCCTCGGCGTCATCTACGGCACCAAGCAGGCACTGGAGCGGATGCTGCCCCGCGACCGCGGGCACATCATCAACACCGCGTCGCTGGCGGGCGAGCTCGCCGTACCCGGGCTGGCGACGTACTGCGGCACCAAGCACGCGGTGATCGGGTTCAGCGAGGCCGCCCGCCTGGAGTACCGCAAGACCGGCGTCCGGATCTCCACGGTGCGCCCGACGTTCACCAACACCGAGCTGGTGGCCGGTACGGCGGGCGCCAAGGGCTTCCGCAACGCCGAGCCCGAGGAGATCGCCCGCGCGACCGCCGCGCTGATCGAGAAGCCGAAGCCGTTCGTGCGCGTCACGCGGGTCGCCGGCGGGATGACGTCGGCGCTGAAGTTCGTCCCGCGCCGGGTTGCCGAGGGGCTCAGCTCCGCGCTGGGTGGGGACTCCGTCTTCCTCGACGACGTGGACATGGCTGCCCGCAAGAGCTACCTGGACCGGATCCGCGGCAGCCAGCCGCCTCGCCGGTCTGGTCGAGGAGGTCGCTCTGCGACCGTCACGAGACCCCATGTCAGCAGGTGCGGGCCGTGGTGGTGGCGACCGAAAAGGCTTGGGACGGAGAGAGGCGGTACGGCGTCGCGCACCGCGCCGTCGACCGGCCGCCGGGCTCGCCGCTGGTCGAGGAGGTCGCTCTGCGACCGTCACGAGACCCCCGCCGGCAAGTCGCGGGCCGTCGGTGGTCCCGACCGACAAGGCTTGGGACGACGGAGGGGCGGTACGGCGTCGCGCGCCGCGCCGGCCGCCGGGCTCGCTGGTCGAGGAGGTCGCTCTGCGACCGTCACGAGACCCCCCGTCAGCAGGTGCGGGCCGTCGGTGGTCACGACCGACAAGGCTTGGGACGGAGGGAGGCGGTACGGCGTCGCGCGCCGCTACCGGCCGCCGGGCTCGCTGGTCGAGGAGGTCGCTCAGCGACCGTCACGAGACCCCCGCCGGCAAGTCCGGGCCGCCGGTGGTCGACCGACAAGGCTTGGACGGAGGGGCGGTACGGCGTCGCGCGCCGCGCCGGCCGCCGGGTTCGCTGGTCGAGGAGGTCGCTCAGCGACCGTCACGAGACCCCCGAAAGTCGGCGATCTTCTTGCTTCGAATACTGTTCCATTTCGAACATCAGTTCGATAGAATCTAGTCATGCCCACCCCCACCGACCTCCACACCGCCGCTGCCGCGCTCGCGGCATCGGACTGGGCGACGGTCGGGGGTGGCGACCTGCTCGAGGCCTCGGTGGCGCTGGGCCGGTTGAAGGCCGTCGTGGACGGCGCCCTGGTGGCGGTGGCCGAACGGCTCGAGGAGACCCGTGGCGCCGAGGCGATCGGCTGGGCGTCCACCAAGGACTTCCTCACCCAGCTCACCGGCGGCCGCAAGGGCGCCGGCGCCGGCCTGGTCCGGGTCGCCAAGCACACCGCCGAGCTGCCCGAGGTCCGTGCCGCGCTGAGGGCGGGTCAGATCTCCTTGGCCCAGGCCGGGGTGATCGGCGGCCGCATCGCCACCCTGCCCCGTGACCCCGACTACCGCGAGCGCAGGTCGCGATCGGCGCTGCTCGCCCTGGTGGAGAACCAGTCCTATGACGCCACCGACCTGGACCGCTGCTTCGCCCACCTCGCCAAGGACCTCGACACCGACGGACTGCTGCTGGCCACCGACCAGTCCAAGGACCTCCAAGAACGCGGCGCCCACAGCTGCCCGCTACCTCAGCCTTCACCGAGGACAACCTCGGCGGGGCTGGGTCAAGGGCTACGCCAGCCTCGAGGAAGCTCGAGCTGGTCAAAACGATCCTGATGCCGCTGGCCGCACCCGTGACCACCGAACCCGGCGCCTGCGGCGGCGACCCCGCCACCTCGAGCAGTTCGCGTTGGACGACCACGGCCACAGCCTCCGCCGCGGCTGCCCCGACCCGAGCTGCGCCCACGACGGCCAGGACCGCCGCGACCACGGCGCCCGCATGTGGGACGCCCTCCTCGAAGCCTGCCGCCGGCTCCAAGACACCGACACCCTGCCCCACACCCACGACACCGCGGCCCGCCTCACCGTGACCATCTCACTCGAAGACCTCTCCGACCGGCTCGACACCCACGGCCTCCTGCCCTCCGGCGCCACCCTGTCCGCCGCCGCCATCCGCAGGCTCGCCTGCGACGCCGAGCTCATCCCCGCCGTCCTCGGCACCCACAGCCAGGTCCTCGACGTCGGCCGCACCAGCCGCCTGGTCACCACCGGCATCTGGACCGCCCTCGTCCTCCGCGACCAGCACTGCGCCTTCCCCGGCTGCACCCGGCTCCCCCTCGCCTGCGACGCCCACCACATCCACCATTGGGCCGACGGCGGACCCACCTCCCTGGACAACCTGATCCTGGTCTGCAGGAAACACCACACCCTGACCCACCAAACACCCTGGCAAGTCCAGATCGACCCCAACACCCGACGACCCGTCTGGATCCCACCACCACCCATCGACGACCCCGGCCGATTCACCTACCACCCCGCCCGCCACGCCCACCCCTCGTGGCCTGAGGCGTCAGCGCTGGGCTGCCCACCTCTTGAGGTCAGCATTGCTGAACGAGGTCGCCGAGCGGCTGCTCAGCCGCCCGTCACCCGGCAGCTCGATCCCCCGCACGTGACCGATGCCGACGAACACGCCGCTGCGGGTGAAGAACGCCACCCAGTCGATCTTGTGGCGGTGGACCCGGACGACCGTCGAGGAGTGCGGGAACACGCGCACCCGACCGTCCGGCTCGTCCTCGTTGAAGTCCCCGTAGAAGACGGAGACAGTCTTGTCGTTGTCGTTCGTCATCCGGAGCCGGCCCGGCCGCTGGGCCTTGACCACCTTGAGGCGGAAGGATCTCCTTGAAGGAGATGGTGCAGCGTCGCCGGCACCAAGGTCTCGAAGTCGCAGGCGTAGTAGGTGATGACGAGTTCCGCGGTGCGATCGCCGGACGTGGCCACGAAGAGCTTGTCGCCTTCGATCGTCGACGAAGAAGTCGTCGCTGTCGGGGAGCTCCTCCAGCCGACAGATCGCGAGGTCGTCGCCGTCGGGATCCGAGTCGTTCCGGAGCACGTCGATCTAGCGATTGTCACCGGGATACATCGTCTTGTGGTCGTCGACGGCGACGGGTGGCGCCGCGGAGGCAGGTGCGGCAAGCGCCACCCCGGCTGCGACGAGGACGAGGGCGACGGCTGCGGTCCGAGCTCCGCGGAATGCTGGCATCGCCACAACCTAGGTGACCGCGCGCCCACCTGCTGTCGAACCGCTAGATCTTCGATCTAGAACATGTTCTACTGCGGTCGTGACTGGGACCCACGACATCCTCGGCCAGACCGTGACCATGCCCGTCGAAGTACGCGACGGGTCGAGCGCCACGGTGATCTTCGACGTCGCGCTGGACGCGGCCCGATCCCTTGCCCCGGCCGGGTTCGAGGTGATCGAGTCGGCGCCCGGGCGGGCGCAGTTCGCGCTGGCGCTGATCGATTACAAGGACAACGATCTCGGTGCCTACCTCGAGGTCGGCACCATCCTCTTCGTCCGGCCTGAGGGCGGCGGCGAGGACGGGACGTTCATCACCCACCTCCCCGTCACCGAGGAGTTCACCTGCGTGGCCGGCAACCAGATCTGGGGCTTCCCCAAGTCGGTCGAACAGATCGAGGTCACCAACACCGACACGACGAGCCGGTGGGTCCTGACGATGGACGGCGAGCTGGTCGTCGACGTCACGGTGCCGCGCGGGGGTTCCGACGAGATGCCGCCCATGCCGCTGGCGGCGTACACCCTGATCGACGGCCGCCCGCACGTCACCAGGTTCACGCAGGGCGGCAGCGGCAGCGGGCTGTCCATGCCCGCCGACGTCGTACTGACTCTTGGCAACCACCCGATCGCCAAGGAGCTCGCCTCCCTGAACCTCTCGGCCGAGTCGGCGGTGCTCAGCACCTGGACCGAGCACCTGCAGGCGCGCTTCGAGCAACCGGCTGCGCTCTAGCCGGGGCCTGCCAGGTTGATGCCCGTTCCGCGGGAAAGTGGGAGCATCGGACAGCAGACAGATGCAGTGACTACGACCCCGAGGCAGGTCACCGTGAGCGAACCGTTGGCCGATGAGCGCGGCCACCCGGCCCCGAACCTGCCCTGGTATGTCTACGACAGGCACGCGACCCTGCTCCGCGTCGCCGACAGCTTTCAACAAGCCGAAGAGTGGGCGTTCGACCACTGGCACGTCGTGGAGGTCGCAGACCGCGAAGAGGTAGCAGACAACGACTACTTCTACCTCCTCCTCGCCGCGAAGTCGGAGGAGGACGACTTCCACGCCCGCGACTTCCAAGCCCGCATCATCCGCAAGGACCGCGTCATCGCCATCGGCCGCGACCCCGAGACCCCGCCACGTCACCCCGCCGCCGAAACCCCGACCGGATAGGCCGGCGAGGAGGACTGACCGGTGCTCCGGTCACGGGGCATGGGCGATGCGGGAGGCGTGCAGCCGGGCGTGCGCGATCGCCGCCGGCGTGTCGTCGAAGAGGTGCCGCTCGTCGGCGAGGTGAGCGTGGACGCCGAGCTCGCGCAGCACCTGCTCATGCGCGGGCTGGACCCCGGAGAGCAGGACGGTCACGCCACGGCCCTCCAACCGGCTGATCGTGTCGGCAAGGACGTGCGCACCGGTCGCATCGATGGTCGTGACCCTCGACATCCGCAAGATGACGACCAGGACGTTGCTGACCTCGGCGAGCTCGAGCAGGAAGTCGTGCGCAGCGGCGAAGAACAACGGCCCGTCGATGCGGAACGCGACGATGTGCTCATCGAGCAGGGACTGCTCCTCCTCGGTGTGGTCGGCCGCATCGAGCGGAATCTCGTCCAGCCGCGCCGTCTTGGCGGTCTGTCGAAGGGCGACGAACCCAGCGACGACCAGACCGAGGATGACCGCGGTGACGAGGTCGAACAGCACCGTGGCGCCGGCCGTGATCGTCAGCACGGCAGCGTCGCCGCGCGTGGAGCGGAACAGCGCGAGCAGGCTCGAGACCCGCACCATGTGGATCGCAGTCGCGACCAGGACTCCGGCCAAGGCCGCCAGCGGGATGTCGGAGACCCACCGGGCGGCAGCCAGCACGACAACCAGCAGAAGCGCCGCATGGGTCAGCGCGGCCAGCCGCGACGTCGCGCCCGCACGGACGTTGACCGCCGTGCGGGCGATGGCAGCGGTCGCCGGGATGCCGCCGAACAGCGGGCGTCGCCAGGTTGGCGAGGCCCTGCCCGACGAGCTCCGGTCGGAGTCGTGCCGCTGCCCGACGCTCATCGCGTCGGCCACGGTCGCCGAGAGCAGGCTCTCCAACGCGGCCAGCGCAGCGACCGCGACCGCCGGCAGCAGCAACGCATCCAGGTCAGACACCGCGATACCGGGCAGTGCGGGCGCCGGAAGCCCGGTCGGGATGTGGCCGATGGGCGCCGCGCCGAGGTCGAGAGTGACGTTGGCGACCGTCGCCGCGGCCACCGCAAGCAGCGAGACAGGCACGCCGGGCCGAAGACGACCGAGAGCCAGAATGGCGAGCGTGACGGCCACCGTCATGCTCGACCGGAACCCACACGGGGTCGGCAACCCATACGCCGACGGCGTCGACGGCCAACGCGAGCACGTTCTCGCGCATGGGCGTCCACGCCCAGCGCGGCGGGAAGCTGCTGCAGCGCGATGATCGCGGCGATCCCGATGGTGAATCCCTCCACGACCGGCACCGGCACGTAGCGGATGAAGCGGCCGGCACCCGCCTACCCCGAGCCCGATGAGGATCAGCCCGGCGAGGATGCCGACGACGAGGACCCCGTCGGGCCCGTGCGTGGCGATGATGGGGACCAGGACCACCGTCATCGCGCCGGTGGGTCCGCTGACCTGCACGCGGCTGCCTCCGAACACCGCGGCGACCGCGCCGGCCACGATCGCGGTGATCAGTCCTGCCCCGGCGCCCATGCCGGAGCTGACGCCGAAGCCCAGGGCCAACGGAAGTGCGACCAGCCCCACCATCATTCCCGCCGTCAGGTCGCGCATCGGTCGGGCGCGAGTCCAGTCGCTGGCCGCGGGAGCAGCACCGCAGCGCGGCGCGCCGCGCGGCCAGGTTCCTCGAGCGGTCCGCCCTGACGGTGCCGTCGCCCCCATCAGGCGCGGAACGGTCGGCCGCGGAGCCTCGTAGCCGTCGATGCACCAGCCCGACGAGGATCTGCGGGCCGCCACCAGCAAGTCACGGACCTCCGGGCGCTGACCGAGTAGGTACCTCGCCGCCTCGACGGTCAGAGACGACCAGCGATGAGCGACGCAGCACCGCCAGCTGCTGGGAGAGGTTGCTCGGCTCGATGTCGATCTTCGCCAACAGCTCGTGCACCGCATAGTCGCGTTCGGAGAGCAGCTCCAAGATCCGGATGCGGGCGGGGTGGCCGAGCGTCTTGAAGAACTCCGCCTTCGCCTGGTACAGCGGCACGCTCACAGCTGGACTCCCACGTCGACGACTCCACCTAGTGACTGAACCTCACCTCCACACTACACGACTTGCAAACGTCTTCATGTCTTGTAGCGCGTCCGGTCGTGCTCTAGCAAGCCCCTGCTTAGGCGTTTGAACGCCCTGGACGACGAGTCTGCTCCGAGGTCGCGCGAACGGGGGTTGTATCGAGAGTGGGCTCCAGCAAACGGCCCGCTCGACCGGCTGCTCACCGGTCCACCAGCTCCACGGGGGAAATCATGAAGTACTCACGCCTGCTTGCCGCCGCTGCGGCACCGGCACTGTTGCTCGGGGCGATGGCCCCGGCATTCGCGGACAACATCCATGACGATGTCGCGGCCTCCGGTCCGACCGAGATCACACTCAACGGCGGCACCGCCAGCACGACGATCAAGTACTACGTCCAAGCGGCCGCGGGTTGCGACATCGCCTCGACGCCAAGCGTCTGGAAGGTCGACGTCACCGGTTCGGCCGGCGTGACGGCGAACCCGAGCACGGTGTCCTTCGACGCCTGCGACGTCCGGAAGTCGGTAGCGTTCACAGCGACGTCGGCCGGAGTCCGCTCGGTGACGCTGAGCCACGTGAGCGGACCGGACCTCGGTGGCTCGAATGCTGCGAACCCGGCCAGATTCGATCTCACGGTGAACGCGGCGACGAACACGGCCCCCGAGGTGTCGGTCGGCGGTGTGGCCGACGGCGAGTCATACGAGTTCGGTGCCGTCCCGACGGTGTCCTGCTCCGTGACGGACGCGGAGACGCCCAACCCCGTCGTTCCGCAGCCGACCGTCTCGCCGATCTCCGGTCTGACGGCCTATGGGCTTGGTACCTGGAAGGCGACCTGCACGTACACCGACCCGGAGGGGCTGACGGACACCGCCACAGCGACGTACTCGATCGTGGACACCCAGAAGCCTGTGCTCAACACGCCAGGCGACATCGCCCTTGAGGCGACGGGCCAGGACGGCGAGGCAACCTGGACCGGCCCGTCCGCGAGCGACAACGTCGCTCTTGCGGGGCCGGCCACCTGTGACGAGACCTCCCCGCACACCTTCGACCTCGGGACCCACACGATCGACTGCTCAGTGACCGACGTTGCGGGAAACACCGCGACGGGGTCTTTCAAGGTCACCGTCAGCGACACCACTGGCCCGTCGCTGAGCGTCAGCTCGGACGTCACCGTCGAGGCGACCGGCCCCGGAGGAGCTCTGGCGACCTACGACGGTCCGACCGCCTCCGACCTGTACGACGGTCCTCTGTCGGCCTCCTGCTCGCCGGCCTCGGGCTCGACCTTCGAGCTGGGCAGCACCCCTGTGTCCTGCTCGGCGACAGACTCCTCCGGCAACACGGCCAATGCCGGCTTCAGTGTGCACGTTCGCGACACCACGCCGCCTGCGGTCCCGTCCCCGCCGACAAGACTGTCGAGGCGACCGGACCCGGCGGTGCGGCGGTGAGCTTCTCGGCGTCCGCCACGGACCTGGTCGACCGCCCCACCACGGTGAACTGTGACCACCAGAGCGGGGACGTCTTCGCGCTCGGCACGACCGTAGTGACCTGCTCCTCGACCGACTCCCGCGGCAACGCAGGATCCGACTCGTTCGACGTCACCGTCGTCGACACCACGCCGCCGGCGGTCACCGTCCCCGCCGACAAGACTGTCGAGGCGACCGGACCCGGCGGTGCAGCGGTGAGCTTCTCGGCGTCCGCCACGGACCTGGTCGACGGCCCCACCACGGTGAACTGTGACCACCAGAGCGGGGACGTCTTCCCGCTCGCCACCACGACAGTGACCTGCTACTCGACCGACATCCGCGGCAACGCAGGATCCACTCGTTCGACATCACCGTCCTCGACACCACGCCGCCGGCGGTCACCGTCCCCGCCGACAAGACTGTCCAGGCGACCGGACCCGGCGGTGCACGGTGAGCTTCTCGGCGTCCGCCACGACCTGGTCGACGGCCCCACCACGGTGAACTGCGACCACCAGAGCGGGGACGTCTTCCCGCTCGCCACCACCACAGTGACTTGCTCCTCGACCGACATCCGCGGCAACGCAGGATCCGACTCGTTCGACATCACCGTGCAGGACACCACCGCTCCGACGCTGAGCCTGCCGGCGAACATAACCGCTGGAGCCACTTCTGCCGCAGAGCAATTTTGTTCTACAGCGCCTCGGCGACCGACCTGGTCGACCCGGCCGTCTCTGCCAACTGCGTCCCGGCGAGCGGGAGCACCTTCGGTCCCGGCACCACGACAGTGAACTGCTCGGCGACCGATTCCGCCGGCAACGAGGCGACCGGAAGCTTCACGGTGACGGTTAGCTTCGCCTTCAACGGGTTCTTCCAGCCGGTGGACAACAATGGCGTGCTGAACATGATCAAGGGCGGTCAGTCCGTTCCGCTGAAGTGGAGCATCCCCAACGGGTCCGGTGGCTTCATCTCGTCTCTGGACGTGGTCCAGAGTGTCCGGCAGACGACGTCCACCTGCACCTCAGGTGCTCCGACCGACGACATCGAGGCGCCCACCAGCGGAGCGAGCGCCCTCCGTTACGACAGCACCGCAGACCAGTTCATCTACAACTGGCAGTCCCCCAAGGGAGCAGGCGCGTGCTACGGGTCACGGTCACGCTGACGACGGCTCGATCAAGTCCGCGCTGTTCAAGACGAAGTAGTCACGCGCCGCGGACGGCTCCTCGGTCATCGCGTTGCTCAAGTTGAAGTATCGAGACGCGGACAGCGGGGCCGTGGCAGGAACCTCCCGTGAAGCCAGGACCCGGGACCATTAGAGGGCTCGGGTCCTGGCCTTCGTCGGCGGTCGCGGTGGTGTCCCCGCCCAGGACATCGGAATGGGTGTCTCGCGACATCGGAATCGGAGGTGCCGGGTCATCGGCATGGCGCGGCCTCGGCGGCGTCACTCGACGCTGAGCGAGGTCGCCCGCCCGTACAAGGTCTCCCAGGGCTGGCCCACCAGTGAGCGCCGTGACCGCTGAGCGCATGGAGAACGATCTCCGTGACGTGCGCGAGCAGCACGGCCTGCTCGACGATCGACGAGTGCGCCCAGCGGTACCAGCTCGACCGCGACCAGCTCGTCGCAGAGATCGCCGCCGACAAGGTCAGCGCCATGACGTTCCGATTCACCGACGGGGAGGACCTGACGCTCGTGCCTACGACGGGGTGCGGCTTCCCTGAGTGGCTGGCGCGCGTCTGACCCCACGCGAACGACCCCCGGCCCTGATTGGGTCGGGGGTCGCTTTGCGCCCGAGCGTTAGCCGTTGTCGCGCGACGTCGCGCGTCTTTCTCGGGAGTCGGACGCCTCAGTGGTATTCCGTGTGATGGCGGCGCCCGGTGCGGGCTGTCCGACCTTATTGGTACATAGCACCCTTGTCCCGACCTGCCTGGGTAGGTGACATTGTGCCTTCGTTATGGCGGTGGCGTCGGTCCGCAAGGACGAGAAGGAAAAGAATGGCGACAATGGCCACGCCGACAAGAAATCCGGTCATGGTTGGGACCTCCTCTTCGTATAGGTCGCCCTGACCCGGGAGGACAGCTGCTGTAGACCCTCCACTATGTGCCTACTTTGCCGAGAAAGGCTCCATCGGTTGAGCAAACAGCCCAATGCGGCCCGCCGTTGGGGCTCTATGGGCGGGGAGCGCAGGCAGCGTCGACCAGACGCGTGACCGAGCGCGTCTCTTCTCGGGGAGGGGCAGCAGGCTAGCGATTCAGGACGAGGCCGATCACAAGCAGATCGCCGCTCCCACGACGATCGCAGCCACGACGTATGCCGCAAGTCCGTACCGCTTCGCTGGTTTCGGCTCCATCGCGGCGTGATACCCGCGTCGGCAAGAGCCACCGTCTGCGGAGCTGCGGCCTGTGCCGAGCCGCGGATCGGGCCCGCCCGACCCCCGGGCCAATGTGGGGCGGCCGGGGTCGGGGGCCGGCCTCATTCTCACCCAAGCCACCCGCCGCCGTACTCCGAACGCCGAAGGCCCCCCCGTCTCTGATCTGGCTCCCGGGTGGCGACGGCGGTGGCTGGACGTGGCTGGGACGGGGTACCGCGAGGAAGGCCGCTCTTGGAAACCTCCACCCCTCCCGGGGTGGGCGAGGTCCCCGTCGAGGGTGGGGGCACCGAATCGGCGGGGACCACCCAAGTCTCGCGGCTAGACCTGGGAAACCTACGGCTCTTCTGCGGGTTCGTGGGGTGGGGTGATTGTTGATGTGGGTTGAACAGGCGTCGTTGAAGCAGACCCGTCTCACGAGCGGCCGCTGCAACGTGCCGTCCGACCTCGGCGGGAGGCGGACCGACGTCGAGTAACTGCAGATCCGCAAACCCTGCATGGCCTGTCGCTCGACGGGCTCATCTGGCCATGCCCAAGAGAGTCAACGTTCGGTGCAGCATGCTCTGGACCTCTCGATCGACATAGAAGCAAGCGGCCGGGTCTGCCACCACTTTGCGAAGCAGCAGGCTTAACGGGCTACCCCGCGAGCACGCAGAGCAGCACGCTGCGGCATGAGCCGGACGGAGCGGCTCGGGTCCGAGGACCCGAGCCGCCATCCCTGGTGCAGGTGGGAGCCGCCGTGTTAGCAGAGACCCCTCGCGGCCGCGTTCTTTCCCTGGCCGCCGACTGCCTGGACGAGCTCGCCGACGTTCTCGAACCCGGGGAGTCCGCCGCTGTTGACGGTCTTGTGCACCTGGCCGAAGCAAGCGGCCTCCGCTGGTGCAGCGCTGGCCGGAGCAGCGAGGCCAAGCGTTGCAATAGCAGCGATGGATCCCGCGGCGAGGATGAATTTCATGTGACTTCCCTCCTGTTGGTGGGTGCTGGTTCACCCATCAGCAGTGGTTCGACACGCGGCGTCGATCAGATTGTCCGTACGGAACATCGTTCACACCGGCCCGATCGGACTGCCGCGACTCGGCATAAACGGGCATTGCGCGTTCGAAAAAGCGGGATTCAAGTTCGCATGCATGCCGAGCGGCTACCGCAGTGTTTGCGCGCACCTAGGCCGGTGGGGGTGGCGGTTCCCCGGGTCTCGCCCCAGTCGTAGGCGAGACCCGCTCGCCGCAACGCGTGACGATCGGCCACGTGGGGGTTGCCGTCGAGGATCATCCCGTTCTCTGTCGCCCACTCCTCGGCCGCCGCGTTGACGGTTGGCCGGATGCGTGCTGCCCATCCACGCGATGAGATCGGCGTTCCATCCGTGATCAGACATCAGCCGACAGGAATGCATCTTGATCACGCCACACCGCAGTCATCAGGTCAGGAGCAAGGCGCACACCTCATCGCTCGGAGGCGCGTCACACGCGCGCCGCTGGGTGCCATACCCGAAGTTCATGCACACGAAGATGGTGGAGCAGTGCGCCAACAAGCTGCCGGCCGCGCTGGTGTTTCCTGGTGGCCGACGGCGAGGTGATGCGCCGTACTCGCACCGACACGAAGTCAGGCGGCTGGTTCGTGGGGGCGTTCGACGGTCGGGAGTCCCGCGGATGCACGCCCCACGAGCTGCGCCACACCGCGGTGTCACTGGCCGTCCAGGCAGGCGCCAACGTGGAGGTCGTCCAGCGGATGCTGGGGCACAAGTCGGCGGCAATGACGCTGGACACCTATGCCGATCTGTTCGAGGACGATCTCGATGTGTGGCGGCCGCGATGGACGCCGCGGCATCACCATTCCTCACCTAGAACCACGTGATGGTCGGTCCGTGTGCTCAAAATGTGCTCATTTGCCCGATCAGGGAAACGAAAGAGGCCCGGTCGCACGCTCCCTGAGCGTGAAACTGAGGCCCCTTTGCGTGGCGGTGGCGGTGGGATTTGAACCCACGGTGGGTTGCCCCACACATCATTTCGAGTGATGCACCTTCGGCCGCTCGGACACGCCACCGCCGGGAAGATTACCGGAGCAGGTTCCCGCGGTTGAAATCGAGCGACGGGTTTCGAGGCTCGCTTCGCTCGCACCTCAACCAGCGGGATGCAACGTGGTTGCAACGTCTCGCGAGCGACCGTCGGGACCCGAGACCCTGTACGCCGCCTGGGACGCCGATGTCTACTGAAGTCATGCCCGATGACCCCCGCCTGGCCCCGATGCGGGCGGACGTGGTCGCTTCGTGGGAGCGCTCGGCCGCGGCAGGGGTCGACGTCGAGCGACCGGAAGCCCCCATCGCGCTCGACGACTCGGATCTGCGGGGTCAGCGCGAGACGCATCCGCTGTCGCGGGTCTTCCCGCTCCTCGATGACGTGCTCGGCCAGGAGGTGCGGGCGTGCGGCGCAGTGATGGCGCTCGCCGACGCCGAGGGCAACCTGCTCTGGGTGTGCGGCAACTCCGAGGCGCTGCGCCAGGCCGAGCGGATCGGGTTCGTCGAAGGAAGCAACTGGGACGAACGGCTGGCCGGCACCAACGCCCCCGGGTTGGCGCTGGCGACCGGTCGTGACGCGATCGTCACGCGCGATGAGCACTTCCGATCGAGCGTGCGTTCGTGGAGCTGCGCGGCGACGCCGATCCACGACCCCGGCACCAGCCAGCTGCTCGGCGTGCTCGATGTGACCGGCGGCGACGAGGTCGTCGTACCCCAGACCATGGCGATGGTGCGCGCCGCGGCCCGGCTGGCCGAGGCCGAGCTGGCCCGCTACCTGCCGCGTCCGGACGCCCCGCCCCAGTCCTCCGGCCTCCAGGTCGTGCTCGAGCTGCTCGGCCGCAACGAGGCGCTGGTGAGCGTCGCGGACGGGCGCGACCGGGTCGGCAAGTTCCGGCTGTCGCGCCGGCACAGCGAGATCGTCGCGCTGCTGGCAGCGGCGCCGACCGGCCTCAGCGGTGACGAGCTCGCCGTACTCCTCTATGAAGAGGACGGCGGGTCCTCGACCTTGCGCGCCGAGCTCAACCGGCTCCGCGGCCTGCTCGGCGACGACCTCCTCGCCTCGCGTCCCTACCGGCTGACCGCGCCGGTGACCGGCGACTGGCTCGCCGTCGGCGCCCAGCTGGCGGCCGGGGACCTCCGCTCCGCGATGAGGGGGTACGACGGACCGGTCCTCCCGCGCTCGACGGCGCCCGGCGTCGTACGACTCCGCGACGAGCTCGAGTCGTCGCTCCGGCACGCGCTGCTCAGCTCGGGCGCCGGCGACCTGATGTCCGGCTGGACCAGGTCCAGCTGGGGCCGCGACGACTACGAGATGTGGGTTGCGCAGCGCCAGGTGGTGGCAGCTGCGTCGCCGATGCGAGCGCTGGTCGACGGGCAGATCGCCCGCCTCGACCGCGAGCTGGCGCTAGCTCGGGCGCTTGGTCTCGTGACCAGTCGCTGCGCGACTTCCTCGACCAGCGGGCTGCGCAACGTCGGCGCAACGTGGCGCTTCCTAACGTGTGATGACCGTCACCCGAAGTCATCACCAGGGAGCACCTCATGACCGTCTACTCAGCACCCGGACAGCCGGATTCGCCCGTCTCCGTCGACAGCCGCTACGGCCACTACATCGGTGGCGAGTGGGCCGACCCGATCAAGGGCGACTACTTCGAGAACATCTCGCCCGTGAACGGCAAGCCGTTCACCGAGATCGCCCGCGGCACCGCCGAGGACATCGACGCCGCCCTCGACGCCGCGCACGCCGCCTTCGCCTCGTGGGGCAAGACGTCGGCCACCGAGCGCGCCAACATCCTCAACAAGATCGCCGACCGGATGGAGGAGAACCTCACCGCACTCGCGATCGCCGAGACCTGGGAGAACGGCAAGCCGGTCCGCGAGACGCTGGCTGCCGACCTGCCGCTCGCCGTCGACCACTTCCGCTACTTCGCCGGCGCGCTGCGTGCCCAGGAGGGCTCGATCGGCGAGATCGACAAGAACACCGTGGCCTACCACTTCCACGAGCCGCTCGGCGTCGTCGGCCAGATCATCCCGTGGAACTTCCCGATCCTGATGGCCGTGTGGAAGCTCGCTCCGGCGCTCGCGGCAGGCAACTGCGTCGTACTCAAGCCTGCGGAGCAGACCCCGTGGTCGATCCTCAAGCTGATCGAGCTGGTCGGCGACCTGCTGCCCGCCGGCGTGCTCAACATCGTCAACGGGTTCGGTGTCGAGGCCGGCAAGCCGCTCGCCTCGAGCAACCGGGTCGCGAAGGTCGCGTTCACCGGGGAGACGACGACCGGCCGGCTGATCATGCAGTACGCCAGCCAGAACATCATCCCCGTGACCCTCGAGCTCGGCGGCAAGAGCCCGAACATCTTCTTCGAGTCCGTCGCCAACGAGCGCGACGCCTTCTACGACAAGGCGCTCGAGGGCTTCGCGATGTTCGCGCTCAACCAGGGCGAGGTCTGCACCTGCCCGAGCCGGGCGCTCGTGCAGCGCAGCATCTACTCCGACTTCGTCCACGACGCGGTCGCGCGGACCGAGCAGATCAAGCAGGGCAACCCGCTCGACGACACCACGATGATCGGCGCGCAGGCGTCCAACGACCAGCTCGAGAAGATCCTGTCCTACATCGAGATCGGCAAGGAGGAGGGCGCGAAGATCCTCACCGGCGGCGAGCGCAACGTCCTCGGGGGCGACCTCGCCGAGGGCTACTACGTCACGCCGACGATCTTCGAGGGCGACAACTCGATGCGGATCTTCCAGGAGGAGATCTTCGGCCCCGTCGTGTCGCTCACCGGCTTCGACGACGAGGCGGACGCCCTCAAGATCGCCAACGACACGCTCTACGGCCTCGGCGCAGGTGTCTGGTCGCGCGACGGATCCCAGGCGTTCCGTGCGGGCAAGGAGATCCAGGCCGGCCGGGTCTGGACGAACTGCTACCACGCCTATCCCGCGGCCGCGGCCTTCGGCGGCTACAAGCAGTCCGGCATCGGCCGCGAGAACCACAAGATGATGCTCGACCACTACCAGCAGACCAAGAACCTGCTGGTGTCGTACGACGACAACGCGCTCGGGTTCTTCTGAGTCGATGACCGACCCCGAGCCGGGTCGCGGTCACCGACGAGGCGGCGGAGATGATCCGCCGCCTCGTCGGCACCAACGGGCCGGTGATGTTCCACCAGTCCGGCGGCTGCTGCGACGGCTCGTCGCCGATGTGCTACCCCGACGGGGACTTCATGCTCGGCGACGCCGACATCCACCTCGGCGATCTCGACATCGGGCTCGAGAAGCCGGTGCCGGTGTGGATGTCGCGCTCGCAGTTCGAGTACTGGTCGCACACCCACCTCACCATCGACGTCGTCCCGGGCCGGGGCGCGGGCTTCTCGCTCGAGGCGCCGTACGGCGTCCGCTTCCTCATCCGGTCGCGGCTGTTCACCGAGGAGGAGTCCGCCGCGCTGGCCTGATCCACCCGTCGACCCGGCTCCAACTTGGAGCCGGGTCGACGGATTCCTGGCAGGAGTTTGTGACGGGTCGGCTCAGGCCCGGCGGCCCATCATGCCGAGCAGCCGCTCCAGCGGGGGCGCGTCGTCCGACACCGCGATGACCGGTCCGAACGCATCGCCGCGCTGGTCGGCCGACTCCGGCGTGGAGAACGGCTCGGCGAACGCCATGCATGCCGTGACGTCCTCGTCCCTGGCTTCGAACGGCCGCCCGAGGGCGGTCGCCAGGTCCCAGCCGTGCACGACCACCTCGTTGAGGGCGACCGACGCCGCGATGGCGCCGGGCATCTCGATCCCGCCCGCCGCGGTCTCGCCCTCGTAGGCCGCGGGGTCGCGCCACGCATCGGCGAGGTCGGCCAGGTCGCGGTCGATCCGCTCGCGCCAGCCGGGCTCGAGCCGGGAGGCATCGCCGCTCCCGCCCTGCTCCGAGCCGGGCGTCGGCTGCTTGCGCGCCGCGCCGGCGAAGGCTGCCGCCAGACCGCCGATGTGCTCGACCAGGTCGCCGACGGCGTACTCCGTGCACGGTGTCGGTGCGGCGAGCTGCTCGTCGGTCACCGCCGCCACCAGCTCGCGAAGCGTCGACGTGGCCGGGGTGAAGTCGATGGTGTCCATGCCGACAGACGACCTGCCGAGCGCGGCGAACTCATCGGTGGGTGGCGAAGAACTCCTCGAGCAGCGCCGACGACTCGTCAGCCAGCACGCCGCCGACGACCTCGGGCCGGTGGTTGAGCCGGCGGTCGCGTACGACGTCCCACAGCGATCCGACCGCGCCGGCCTTGGGGTCCCAGGCGCCGAAGACCACCCGGTCGACGCGGGAGAGTACGGCGGCGCCCGCGCACATCGTGCACGGCTCGAGCGTCACGACCAGGGTGCATCCGTCGAGCCGCCACTCCCCGCGATCGCGTGCGGCCGCGCGCAGCGCCACCACTTCGGCGTGGCCGGTCGGGTCCGCCTCGGCCTCGCGCACGTTGCGACCCGTCGCCAGCACGGTGCCGAGGTCGTCGACGACGACCGCGCCGATCGGGACGTCGTTGGTGGCCAGGGCGGCCATCGCCTCGACGAGGGCAGCGAGCATCGGCTCCCGCCAGCGGTTCTCCTGGCTCACGCCGAGGTGAAGCCGACGGCGTCGTCGAAGAGCTGGCCGAACCCGAGCCGCCGAGCCACGTCGGACAGCATCTCGTCCGGGTAGAGCTCGTCGTCGTCGAGCAGGGCCGCGAGGTCCATCGCCTGCATGCCGAGGTCGCCGAGCAGGTCGAGGTCGCCCGCGGCCTCGGGCTCGTCCTCGTCCTCGGGCATCGGCAGCTGGAGGAACTCGACGGCGGATGCCGCCAGCTCCCACTCGGAAGCGGCGGTCACGTCGGAGAGCAGCACCCGGGTCTGCTGGCCGGCGACGCGGACCACCACGAAGAAGTCCTCGTCGATCGCGACCAGGCCGACCGCACCGTGGTCGCCGGGGAATCGACGCAGTGCCGAGGCGAGCGTCTCGACGTCCTCCACGTGGTCGTGGGTGAGCTCGGCAACCGCCCAGACGCCTTCCTCGCGGTAGGCGGCCAGGGCGAAGTCGACTGCGTCCGATGCGGTCACGTCAAGGGTGACACCTGAGGCGGGATGAGACCAGAGGGTTAGAGCCCTAGGGTTCCGGCCATGCGCACCCTCGTCGTCGATCACCCGCTCGTGGCCCACAAGCTGACCGTGCTCAGGGACGAGACGACCGACTCACCGACCTTCCGCAACCTGGCCGACGAGCTCGTCACCCTGCTCGCCTACGAGGCCACCCGCGACGTCCGGGTCGAGGACAAGGACATCGTGACGCCGGTCGCCCCGACCACGGGCACCAAGCTCGCCGCGCCCCGCCCGCTCGTCGTACCGATCCTGCGCGCCGGCCTCGGCATGCTCGACGGGATGATGCGGCTGCTCCCGACCGCCGAGGTGGGCTTCCTCGGCATGGTGCGCAACGAGGAGACGCTGGAGGCGTCGACGTACGCCGAACGGCTGCCCGACGACCTCAGCGGCCGCCAGTGCTACGTCCTCGACCCGATGCTCGCCACCGGCGGCACGCTTGCCGCGGCGATCCGGTTCCTGACCGACCGCGGCGCGGACCACATCACCGCGGTCTGCCTGCTGGCCGCGCCCGGAGGGCTGCGCGCGGCTCGAGCAGGAGCTCACCGGGCTCGACGTACCCGTCACGGTCGTCGTCGCGGCCATGGACGAGCCACCTCAACGAGAAGGGCTACATCGTGCCGGGCCTGGGCGATGCGGGCGACCGGTTGTACGGCGTAGTGGGCTGAATCACGCTTCGGATCCGCCATCTGGCTGGTTTCCGGACAACCTGCGTCGCAGGGGTCCTGGGCCTTGTAGGTTGACGTGCGCTGGACACCCGCGGAAACGCCGCGGAACCGGCCCCGGATCCCAGCCGGAAGCGAGGCAGTGATGCTGATCGGAATCCCCCGCGAGTCGAAGACCGGCGAGACGCTCGTCGCGGCGACCGCGAAGACCGCCAACCAGCTCCAAGGGCTCGGCTACGAGGTCGTGGTGGAGTCGGGCGCCGGCGCCCACGCCGACCAGGCCGACGAAGCCTTCACCGACGCCGGGGTCACCGTCGGCAGCGCCGACGACGTCTGGGCCGCGGACATCGTGGTCAAGGTCAACGCGCCGAGCGCCGACGAGATCGGCCGGCTGCGCGCCGGCGCGACCGTCGTCTCGCTGATGGCGCCCGCACGCAGCCCGGAGCTGGTCGAGCAGCTGGCCGCCCAGGGCGTGACCGGACTGGCGATGGACGCCGTGCCCCGGATCTCCCGCGCGCAGTCGATGGACGTCCTGTCGTCGATGGCCAACGTCGCCGGCTACCGGGCCGTGGTCGAGGCCGCCCACGAGTTCGGCCGGATGTTCACCGGCCAGGTCACCGCCGCCGGCAAGATGCCGCCCGCGCGGGTCTTCGTGGTGGGTGCCGGTGTTGCCGGCCTGGCAGCGGTCGGCGCGGCGAGTGCGATGGGCGCGATCGTCCGCGTGTTCGACGTACGGCCCGAGGTGGCCGAGCAGGTCGAGTCGTTGGGCGGCCAGTTCGTCGAGGTCGACTTCGAGAGCGAGGTCAGCACCGACGGCTACGCCAAGGAGATGACGGCGGAGCAGGAGGAGGCCACCGCGGGGATGTACGACGAGGAGGCCCGCGACGCCGACATCGTCATCACCACCGCCCTGATCCCGGGCCGCCCGGCACCCAAGCTGGTCCACGAGGACACCGTGGCCGGCATGAAGCCCGGCAGTGTGATCGTCGACATGGCGGCGGCCAACGGCGGCAACTGCGCGGGCACCGAGACCGACCAGCGGGTCGTCACCGACCACGGCGTGACGATCCTCGGCTACACCGACCTCGCCGGCCGGCTCGCGGCCCAGACCTCCCAGCTCTACGGCACCAACATCGTCAACCTGTTCAAGCTGCTGACGCCCGAGAAGGACGGCATGCTCACGCTGGACATGGACGACGTCGTGCAGCGCGGCATCACGGTCGTCAAGGACGGCGAGTCGATGTGGCCGCCGCCGGCGGTCCAGGTGTCCGCGACCCCGAAGGTCGTGGACACCCATCCCGCGGGGATGAAGGAGGAGAAGGCCAAGCTCACCGCGCGCGGCCGGATCCTGCTCGTCGGCAGCGCGGCGCTGGTGCTCTTCGGACTGATCGCGATCTCGCCACCGCCCCTCCAGGAACGGCTCACGGTCTTCGCGCTGGCGATCGTGATCGGCTACTACGTCATCGGCAACGTGCACCATGCCCTGCACACGCCGCTGATGTCGGTGACCAACGCGATCTCCGGGATCATCTTGGTCGGAGCGATCCTGCAGCTCGGCGCGGACAGTACGGCGATCATGCTGATCGCGTTCGTCGCGACCCTGCTCGCCAGCATCAACGTGTTCGGTGGCTTTGCGGTGACCCGCCGCATGCTCGGACTCTTCACCCGGTCGTGACGGCCAGAGGATAGGGACTAACTCATGGACGACCTGACCTCGATCGAGACCGCGGCCACTGCCGCCTACATCGTCGCCGCGCTGCTCTTCATCCTCGCCCTGGCCGGCCTGTCCCGGCACGAGACCGCCAAGGTGGGCAACACCTACGGCATCTTCGGCATGGCGATCGCGCTGGTGGCGACGATCGCCATCGCCGTCGACGACGAGATGGACGCACTGGCGTGGGCGCTGCTGATCGCCGCGATGTCGATCGGCGCCGCGATCGGCCTCTGGCGCGCCCGGGTCGTGGAGATGACCGGCATGCCCGAGCTGATCGCACTGCTGCACAGCTTCGTGGGTCTGGCCGCCGTACTCGTCGGCTGGAACGGCTACCTCGAGGTCGAGGACGACCCCGGCAGCCACCACGCCGCCGTCCTGGAGGCGCAGGACCTGCTCGGCGTGCACAGCGCCGAGGTGTTCATCGGCGTCTTCATCGGTGCGGTCACCTTCACCGGCTCGATCGTCGCGTTCCTCAAGCTGTCGGCACGGATGTCGTCGGCCCCGATGGTCCTGCCGGGCAAGAACTTCCTCAACCTCGGCGCCCTGGCGGCGTTCGCCGGCCTGACGGTGTGGTTCGTGATCGACCCGCAGCTGTGGCTGCTGGTCCTGGTCACGATCGTCGCGCTCGCCCTCGGCTTGCACCTCGTCGCGTCGATCGGCGGCGGTGACATGCCGGTCGTGGTGTCGATGCTCAACAGCTACTCGGGCTGGGCCGCGGCGGCCTCGGGCTTCCTGCTCGAGAACGACCTGCTGATCGTGACCGGTGCGCTGGTCGGCTCCTCCGGTGCCTACCTGAGCTACATCATGTGCCAGGCGATGAACCGGTCGTTCATCTCGGTCATCGCCGGCGGCTTCGGCATCGCTGCGCCGACCACGGGCGACGAGGACTACGGCGAGCACAAGGAGATCCAGTCCGTCGAGGCCGCCGAGCTGCTCGCCGACGCCCGCTCGGTCATCATCACGCCCGGCTACGGCATGGCGGTGGCGCAGGCGCAGTACCCCGTCGCCGAGCTCACCGCGAAGCTCCGGGCGCGGGGCATCGACGTACGTTTCGGCATCCACCCGGTCGCCGGGCCGGCTGCCCGGCCACATGAACGTGCTGCTGGCCGAGGCCAAGGTGCCCTACGACATCGTGCTCGAGATGGACGAGATCAACGACGACTTCCCCGACACCGACGTCGTCCTCGTCATCGGCGCCAACGACACCGTCAACCCCGCCGCCGCGGAGGACCCGACCAGCCCGATCGCCGGCATGCCGGTGCTCGAGGTCTGGAACGCCTCCGAGGTGATCGTCTTCAAGCGCTCGATGGCCACCGGCTACGCCGGCGTCCAGAACCCGCTGTTCTTCCGCGAGAACAGCCGGATGCTCTTCGGCGACGCCAAGACCAAGGTCGACGAGATCATCCACAACCTGCCGGACTGACCCCGCCGCCGCTGGTCGAGGAGGCCATCGGCTGACGGGTTCGCTTTGAACTCGCCGTGGTGGCGTCACGAGACCAAGGCGACCATTCACGGCCCAACGATGGGCGCCCGCCAGCCGCGCCGCATCGCGAGCAGCCGCCAGCCGATCGTGAGCGCTGCGGCGGGTACGGCGACGAGCGCGGTCGGTGCGCCGAGCTCGAAGCCGACCGCGGCGATCGCCGACCCGGCGATGGCGGGGATGGCGTAGAGCTCCCCGCTCTTGAGCACCACCGGCACCTGGCCGGCGAGGACGTCGCGGATCAGGCCGCCGCCGATGGCGGTGACCATGCCGACGAGCGCGGCCGGCACCGGGCCGAGGCCGTACTCGGCCGCCTTGAGCGCGCCGGTGACGCAGAACAGGCCGAGCCCGAACGCGTCGAACACGTTGACCAGCCGGTCCATCCGCGCGAACGCCGGGTGGAACCAGAAGGTCATCAGGCCGGCGGACACCGGCACCAGCAGGTAGCGCCAGTCCTCGAGCGAGGCCGGCGGCGTGTCACCGATGAGCACGTCGCGGATCCACCCGCCGCCCAGCCCGGTGACGGTCGCCAGCACCAGCACCCCGACGATGTCGAGGCGCTGACGGACGGCGACGAGACCGCCGGAGATGGCGAAGACGGCGATCCCGAGGAGGTCGAGGACGAGCAGCAGCAGCATGAGGCCTACTGGCCGATCGGGATCTCGGCGATGGTCTCGTATCGGGGGCGGTTGCCCGGCCCCTCGCCGAGGTGCGACGCGATCACGGCCGCCTCGATGACCGGCCACTCAGGACCTGTGTAGGTCTCCAGCACCCGCACCCAGTTGGTCGTGTCGGCCGGCCGACGCAGGCGCGCGATCGTGAGGTGCGGGCGGAACCGCTTGCCGTCGACCTCGGTGCCCACCGACACCGCCGCGTTGCGGGCGCGTCCCGCCATCCGTTCGAGTACGACGTCCGCCCCCTCGCTCTCGGGCATCACGCCGACCGCGAGCGCGCGGGTCTCGGCCGCGTTGGGGAAGGCGACCGGGCCGGCCAGGCGCAGCACGGGGACCGGGATCCTGGCCAGCCCCTCGGCGAGCCGGTCGCCGTACTCCTCGACGAGGTGGTCGGGGACGCTCGCCATGAAGGCCAGGGTGATGTGGAACTGCTCGGCCCGCGTCCACCTCATGTCTGATTCTCGGCGACCCGATTCGCGGCGCGGCTCGAGGAATTCGTCGAGGTGCTCGACGGCGTCGGCGGGCGGGACGATGGCGGCGAACAGGCGCGCCATCAGATCTGGGTTCCTACGGCCTGCCCGACGAGGTGGGTGACGGCCATCGCCAGGAGTCCGCCGGTGACGTTGCGCAGGATCGCCCGTCGAGCCGAGCCGTAGCCGAACCGGGCACTGGCCAGACCGGTGACCGCGAGGGCTGCCACCACCGCGACGACGGTGACCCACACCCGGAGGTCGGGCGTGACCAGAAGGATGGTGAGGAGCGGCAGCAACGCCCCGAGCGTGAACGACAGCATCGACACCCATGCGGCGTTCCACGCGCTGGTGAGGTCGTCGGGATCGATGCCGAGCTCGGCCTCGGCGTGGGCACCGAGCGCGTCCTTGGCCGTGAGCTGGCGCGCCACCTCCAGGGCAAGATCGGGATCCAGCCCCTTGTCGGCGTAGAGCCCGGCGAGCTCGGCGAGCTCGTCCTCCGGATCGTCCCGGAGCTCGCGCCGCTCCTTCGCGAGCAGCGCCTCCTCGGAGTCGCGCTGGGTGCTGACCGAGACGAACTCACCGGCGGCCATGCTCATCGCGCCGGCCACCAGACCGGCGACGCCGGCGATGAGGATCGCCGTACGCTCGGTCGTCGCGCCGGCGACACCGAGGACGATGCCCGCGACCGAGACGATGCCGTCGTTGGCGCCGAGCACTCCCGCGCGCAGCCAGTTGAGGCGGTCGTTGAAACCCTCCTCGTGCGGCTCGTCGGCGTGGCCGCCGATCTGGGCCGGTGCTGCTTCGCTCATGGGGACATCCTCCCCGATCGGGCGCCGACCGCCGCTCCCGCCACGGCCGCCGATCGCCCCGGGCGAGCCATTGTCGCGCGGCGAGAGTCAGTCATACGCTCGATAATTCCCCGCCTTGCCTTCCGTGGCGAGGCAACCAGAAGGGAGCACACCATGCGAATACAACGGGTGTTCATCGCCGTCGCGATCGCCGCGACCGTCGGTCTCTTCACTCTCAGCGCGACCGGTCCCGGCAGTACTGCCGGCGCCGGCCCGTCCCAGACCGAGCAGAACAGGTCCGCCGCCCTCGCTCCGGCCGGCGTGCAGCTCGGCGCCGTCCTGGTCGGAGGTAGTGAGGTCCCCGGACCTGGGGACGCCAACGGCTGGGGGCTCGCCGACGTGTGGGTCGACCAGACGCAGGTCTGCTGGAAGATCACGGCCAAGGCGGTGGCGCCGATCACTGCGGCACACATCCACGCCGGACCGGCGGGCGTAGCCGGGCCTGTCATCGTGCCGCTTGACCCGTTCAACGAAGGGTGCGCGACCGCGCCTGCCCGGACCACCCGGTTCATCGAGTCGCATCCCGGCCAGTTCTACGTCAACCTGCACAACGCCGAGTTCCCCGGTGGTGCGATCAGGGGCCAGTTGGCGAAGTAGCTCATCAATCGAGGGGTGTGGGGATGTCTGCGGTCAGCCGGGTCGACCGCGACTCCCCACTCCCTGGTTCCAGCTCGGCTAGCTCGCCTCGAAGGTCCAGGTGCCCGACCCGACCCGGTAGCGGGTCACGCCGTCCTCGGTGCCGAGGTCCTCGAGCACCGACGCCGCCGGTCACGTCGTACTCCCCGGCTCGGCAGCTCCACGATCGCCTCGACGTTGACCGGGATCTCGGTCTCCAGCGTCAGGTCGTCGCCATCACGGGTCCACTCCGAGGAGACGCGCCCGCGCTGGGTCATCCGCGAACCGGAGGCTTCGGCGAGCCCGGTGTCCGGCGCGGAGATCGTCACCTCGGAGGCGCCGGGCGCGGTGATGTCGATCCCGAGCACCGAGTCGAGCACGTCCACCGCGACGTTGGAGCCCCAGCCGTGCGACGCACTGTTCGCGGAGCCGCTGAGCTCCCAGGCCTCCGGCGTGAAGGTGCCACCGTCGGCGAGCCATCCTGCCCACCCGTAGTCGTCCTCGTTGGTCAGCAGGTCCAGGAGACCGGCATCGGCACCCGAGTCGGCCAGCGCCTCGACCAGGACGTGCGCCGTCATCGGGCCCTGCCGCATGCCCATCGACCGGCGAGGTAGTCACCCAAGACGGGCAGGTCCGCCGTGGGCGCGATGCCGAACGCGACGGCGTACGACGTAGCGTGCTGGCCGGCGTGCGAGCTCTGCGTGCCCGTCGGCGAGCAGGCCGTCGACGTAGGTCCCGTCGGGGCGACGCAACGTCTCGTTCATCCGGTCGGAGAGGGCCTCGGCGTCGGCGACGTACGCCTGCACCTCCGCGGCGGGCCGACCGAGCGCCTCGGCGACGAGCGCGACCTTGCGGAGCACGTCGACACCGAGGGCGTTGACCGTGGTCCGCGCCGTGCTGTCATGTCGTAGTCGAACCGGCCGTGCATCGGCCAGTCCACGATGCCGTACTGGTACGGCACCGCTGCCGCCGCTGAGCTGGGTCACCAGACCCTGTGTCGGGCCCGTCGTCGGCGATGTGGCGGCGGATGTAGCCGGCGGTCGCGCTGAGGTTGTCGTAGACGTCCGCGAGCAGCGCCCGGTCGCCCGTCTCCAGGTAGTAGCGCCAGATCCAGTCCGGCACGACCTCGGTGAAGTCGGGGATGTCCCGCTTGCCGTCACCGTTCGGGTAGACGGCGTTGTAGCGGCCGGCGTCGTTGCCCGACGTCCAGTAGCGCTGCTGGCTGAGCATGAACTCCCGAATCGCCTGGCGCGTGGCGACCCGGTCGTGCTCGGTGGCCATCAGGCCGTAGGAGATGTTGACGGTGTCGTGCAGGAACTGACCCTGCTCCCGGGTCGGGGTGTCGACGAACGTCTCCTGCACCGAGTACTGGAGCGAGCGGGTCATCAGGTCCCACACCGCGTCCAGGGTCGGGTCGGAGCTCTCGAACGTCGCCGCGCCGTCCTCCGGGTAGGCGGTGTGCACGACGGTGGCGGTCACGTCGGCGACCGTGATCTCCTCGCCCGCACCTGGGATCTCCAGGTAGCGGAACCCCAGGTGGCCGAAGGCCTGGTAGTCCTGCGAGCCCGCCGCCTGCGTGTAGGGGAAGGACATGTTCGTGCCCTGGGTGTCGACCGTGGCGGTCGACGCCCGGCCGTCCGCCGCCAGGCCGTAGCTGGCCCGGATCGTGATCACGCGGCCCGCGACGCCCTGCGTCGAAGTGGACCGCCGGGTCGGGCCGGGATGACCTTGCCGAAGTCCGCGACCGGCGTGCCGTCGTCGGCGACGAGGATCCGCTCCGGGTGGACCACCGTCTCGGTCAGGCTGGTCTGCTGGCCCTCGAGATGGGTGAAGGGCGCGACCGGGTGCTGACCGATGACGACGGCGTCGGTCCAGGACGCGTCGTCGTACTCCTCCTGCCGCCAGGCACCGATCCGCTCCACGGCGGTGCCGTCGAGGTGCTCGACGTACAGCCCCTCGCCGTTGCGGGTGCCGACCAGGACGTAGGGGCCGCGGCGCACCTTCCACGAGCCGTCGCTGACGACGGTGAACTCGGAGCCGTCGGCGTACTCGACGACGATCCGGGCGAGCAGGCCCGGCTCTCCCGCGGCGCGGCCCTGTCCGCCGCTGAACCAGTGCAGCATCGCCGCGACCGCCAGCGGCTCCCCCGCCGTCACCAGGTCGGTGACGTCGGTGGCCTGGTAGTAGCCCTCGCCGGGGTAGCCGTAGTTGGTGACCCGGTCGGCCCGGGCACCGTCGAGGTAGAGCTCGGCGGTGTGGCTCGCGGCCAGATAGCTCCGGGCGCGCACGATCTCGCCGTCCGGTACGTCGACGACGGTGCGGGCCAGCGTGTACTCGTCCGCCTCGCGGGTCGTGGTGCCGCGGACCCACTGGTCGAGGCCGCCCGAGAAGTCCTCCTGGAACAGCACGGTGGAGCCGTCCAGGGAGGTCACCCGGACGTCGTCGAAGTCGGCGAGCTCGCCGCTGGCCTCGCGGAATCCGATGGTGCCGGCGCGGGAGCCGGTCGCGGACGGGTCGGTCCAGGTGTCGACGACCTGTCCGTCGATGCTGGTCCGGAAGGTCTGGCCCTCGACCCGGATGCTCAGCTCGTAGGTGACGCCGGTGTCGATCACGTGGGAGACGGTCCTGCGCGCGTCGGTCGGGAACGCACCGCCCACCATCCGGTGGGTCTTGAGCGCGTTGTCGTTGGCGTGCAGCTGCCACATGTAGCCGTTGTTGCTGTCGGGTGCCCGGAAGACGACGGCCGCCGCCCTCGTCAGCGGGGTGACGTCCATCGTGAGGACGTAGTCGGTCCAGTCCCGGCCCCGGCCTTCGCGATCGTGACGTTGCCGCCGTTCACGCGACCCCGGCCGTCGACGATGCTGAGCGCACTCGCGTCGGGTTGCCCGGTGGCCGCCGGATCCACGCGGCGTCGCCCCAGTCGTCGTCACCGAAGGCCGGTCTCGAACGACTCCCAGCCCGACCACGGCGACGGGGAGGTTGTCCTTGTCCCAGGTCCGCACCCGCCAGGTGTAGGCGCTGCCGGGGTCGAGCGGCGCCACCGTCGTACTTCGACGTAGGCCTGCTGTGCGGACTTCACCTTGTCGGTGTCCCAGACGATGCGCCATCGGCGTCGCGCACCACGATCTTGTACGCCGTCTGCACCTCGTTGGCGTCGACGTCCTGCGGCAGCCAGCCGAACCGCGGCGCCTCGCCGGTGTCGAGCGGGAGCGGCTGGTCGTCGACAGTGAGCCTGGTGCGGAGCCGACGGCATGCTGCCCTTGGCGGCGGTCGCGGTCGGCGCGTGGCCGACAACAGGCAGGGCGACGACGGCAGCCGTCGCAAATACCAGGGCAGCGCGCCTCAAGGGCGCGTGGATGCGGTTCTCACAGGTTCCTCCGAGTCGGTGTGATGGTGGTCAGTGGCAGATCGAGGTGAGCCGGTCGTCGTCCTTGGGGTCGCCGCCGGGGAGGGTGCTGAAGACATGGCACCCACTGGCCACGCCGTCGACCCGCAGGTAGCCGCGCTCGTGTACCGCGGGTGTCGCCCGGCCGTCGACGTACACCACCTCCACAGTGGCGTCGCCGGCCGGGACGTGGACCGACGCGACGGTGTTGCCGGCACGAAGGCACCGACATCGGTGCGGCCGCCGATGGTGTGGAACGCCGCCCCGATCCGGCCCTTGAGCGTCGGCAGCGTCATGCTCGCCCAGTCGACGGACTGCGACTGGGGACGTACGTCGAACGTGCCGTACCCGGGCGTCGTCGGCCGTATCCCGAACATCCCCTGCGGGATGTTGTACGCCGGCGAGGCCGCCCACGGGTGGGAGTAGGTCATGTTCGACTTCAGCGACGCGTCCCAGGCCTCGGCGGTCGCGCCGGCGCCGTCGTTGATCATGTTCATCCAGCTGCGCACGCCGGTGCTGGTCATCAGGTCGTACGCCAGGTCCGAGCGGTCGCCGTTGTAGAGGGACTCGATCAGGAACGCCGCGCAATACACGCTGCACTGCATGCCTCGCGATCCGATGTAGTCCGCGGCGCGGGATGCCCGGTCGGCGTCCGGCACCCCGAACGCGCTCGCGAAGACGCTGGCGTGCACGGCCCAGTGCTCGACGGGGGTCCGGTCCGCGTTGAGGCCGTCCCGATACGCACCCTTTCCGGCGTCCCACAGGTACTGGTTCATCGCCTCGCGAATCCGAGCGCCGGTGGCGCGGAAGCTCGCGGCGTCGCCGTCCTTCCCGAGCGCCTCCGCGACGTCGGCCATGTCCATGAAGCTGCGGTAGCCGAGTGGCGTTGATCACGGTGTTGTAGGGCCGGAAGACGAAACCGTCCCGTTCGGACGTCGGCCAGTCCACGATGTCGCAGTCGGTCTGGCTGCTGCAGCCGTTGGAGCGGAAGTCCTTGCGGATCAGCCCGGTGTCCTGCTCCACCCACTCGGTCGGCAGCTTCTGGACCAGCTGGTCGTAGCTGCGCTCGAGCTGGGCGACGTCACCGGTCTGCTGGTAGCTGTCGTGCATCGCGAGGATCGTGTACATCGGCCACTCGGTGGGCCAGGTACGCCGGGTGAGGAGGTAGTCGATGGAGTAGTTGCCGAGGGTCGGGTCCGACGAGGTGAAGAAGTTGGCCATCATCTGCAGGTAGCTGTCGGCCTCGTACGGCTCCCGCTCGCGGGTCCACGAGTCGACGTAGAGGTTGTGGTTGGTCGCCTCCACCGTGTTCCGCGACAGCTTCCAGACCTGGTTCAGCGCGGTGTCGGACGAGCTGAACACGGCGCCGTCGGTGTCGAACGGGTAGACCTGTGCGAGCGCCGGGAAGTCCTCGGCGGTCAACCCGGTCGGCGCGCCGATCACCTCGAGGTAGCGGAACACCCGCATGCCCCAGGTCTCCAGGTGCTGGGGCCCATCGATGAGGGTCCACCGGTCCTGGTAGGTGTTCCCCGTGCGCATCGCGTAGCGCACCGTCTGCGGCGAGGAGAGCTCCTCACCGAAGCGCAGCTCGACCACCTGACCGGCAGCCCCGTCGAGGTCGAGGGCCACTCCGCCGAGCCAGGTCCGGCCGTAGTCGACGAAGTAGTGACCCGGCGCCTTCTCCACCACCTCGACCGGGAGCTCGGTGCGCTGGGTCACCTTGTCGGTCGGCGTCGCAACGAGGTCGTCGTACGGCGCCTTCGGCGTGGCCGGCTGCCATTCGCTGTCATCGAAGCCGGGGCTGTCGAACCCGAACGGGTACGCCACCGCCTGCAGGTTCTCCTTCGGTGCGGTGAAGTAGCTGGTGCCGATCGAACCGGCCGACGGGAAGACCGACGAACCGGGGAGCGAGGTCCACGCATCTCCTGTGCCGAACGTCTGCCGGCTGCCGTCGGTGTACTCGACCACGACCTGGGCCTGGAACCGCTTGTCGCGCGTGGTCCAGGCGATGGCACCGAGGGCGTTCGGACCGCCTTCGTGGACGAGGTCAGTGACGTCGAAGCCGTCGTAGCGCGTCTCGTTGCTGATCGACCGGGTCGGCCCGAGGCCGACGAACCTCCCGTTGAGCCAGAGCTTGTAGACGTACTGCCGACCGGGTTCCGCAGACGATCCGGTGGCGAAGACGGTCGCCCAGGCGACCTCCTTGTCCGCCGCCGTCGCGAACTCTCCACGAAGGAACGCCCAGTCAGTGCTGCCCGCGCCGTAGACGCAGTTCTGACCGGTGCCGATCGACAACCGTCCGGCGGCGACCGTCCCGCACGAGAAGTCGGTGCTCGGCGACTCGAAGTCGTTCTCGTAGAGGACGGCCCCGTCCGCCCCGGTCACCGAGAGGTCGTCCCAGCTGTTCCGCTCGCTGCCGCCCGTGCGGAAGCCGATGCTGCCGCCGGTGAAGCGGACGTCCTCGGTGGTGTCGACCAGCTCGCCGTCGAGGTAGGTGCGGACGGTCGAGCCCGACACCTCGATGCGGATCCGGTAGTCGGTACCACGTTGCAGGCTGGTGCCCAAGGGCACCGCCTTGAGCTGGGTGAAGGTGCCGTTGACGCGCTGGTGCGGCGCCAGCTGGTTGACCCCGTCGCCGCGGAACTGCCACATCAGGTAGTTCTCGGCGTCCTGCGCGTTGAAGACGATCGTGGCGTTCTGGGTCGTGATCGAGAACGTCGCCTCGAGCGTGTAGCCGGTCCACCCGAGAGCCGCCGGGGAGCCGAGCCAGATCGGCCGACTGTCGCCCCAGTCGCCTCCGACGGCAGTGCCGAAGTGGGCCGGGAGCGACCACGGTGATGCGTTGCCCTCGCCACTCCAGGTCCGCACCCGCCACTCGTAGCCTTCGCCGCCGTCGAGCGCCGGGCCCGTGTAGGGGACGTTGGTGCTGCTGGTGGATGCGACCCTGCCGGAGTCCCAGAAGAACCGGCCGGAGGCCAGGCGGGACCGGGAGGTGGCGACCTGGACCTGGTAGCCGGACTGTCGGGCCGAGGGCACGTGCCAGCCCAGGATCGGGCCTGTGAGGTCGTCCACGTCTGCGGGTGACGTGCGCTGCTCGACCGTGAGGCCGGACGGCGCCGCGCCGCCCGGCGCCGCGGATGTGGCGGCGGACGGAAGGACCGCGACCAGCAACCCGAGGATCACGAGGGCGACGACGAGCCGAGGACGACAGATGCCGAGCATGAGCACACTCCCAAGACATGAAACGATTCAAGAAGACTTTAGGAAGGAGTGACCGCCCTCACAACCCCTTGGCCGGATCCGGCCAGCAGCCCGTCAGATCAGGCCGGCGCGGACGGCATGCACGACCGCCTCGATCGAGGACTCGACTCCGATGTCGTCGGCGACGGCGCGCAGCCGACGACGGACCGTGCGCTCAGAGACACCGACCCGGCGAGCGATCGCGTCCGTGGTGTGGCCACGCGACAGCAGGCGCAGGATCTCGACGTCGAGGCGGCCCGGCTGCCAGCCGGACCTACCGCACCCATTCCTGTGCCGCTGGTCGATCACTGCGAGCCGGCCCCCTCCACCACGATCACGTGCAGCACCCGCGGACCGTGCACCCCTTCGACCCGGTCGAGCTCGATGTCGCTCGTGGCGCTGGGACCGCTGATCCAGGTGAGTGGCCGACCGGGATCGAGCCCGGCGACGGCGTCCGGTACGTCCGCGACGACCTGGTCGGCGCGCACTACGCACACGTGTCGGTCCGGCACCAGCGTGAGCGCGCGCCGGCCCTGGTCCGGCTCGTGGTCGAGGACGATGGTGCCGGTCTCGGCGACGGCGATCCGGCAGCACGTGACGACCGCGTCGATGTCGTCGAGCTCGAGGGCCGAGAGCCCGTCGTCGACGCGGACGTCTGCGAGCCGATCGGCGAAGCTCCTCCGGCAGACCCGGCGGTACGACGACGCGCGTCCCGGGCGGCAGCGCGGCCGCCACCGCCGTACCCACCTCGTCCACGGCGCAGCGCACGACCGTCGCGCGGTAGTCCGCGACCCGCTCGGCGAAGTGCGCGACGAGGTCCGCCGCCTCCGCACCGCGTGGCGAGGCCACCGGCACCGGATCGGGCTCGACGTCGGCGAGCGCGGTCCGCACCCTGCGCAGGATCTCCTCGCGCGCACTCATGGGTCGAGCCGTCCGTCGGTCCGCCGCCACCAGGCGCGGAAGGACTCCTTCGGCGGCGTGGGCAGGTCGCGGGCGGAGGTCCATTTCGAGGCGCCGAACCGGCGGCCGATCCCGACGCCCACGCGGGTGAGGCGCTCGGCCCGCCCCAGCCGGCCGCCGCCCGAGAACGTCCACGACGCCGACTTCATCGCCACCGCCTCTGGCTTGGGCACGCGGTCCGCGCGGTGCCCGTCGACGACCTGCGACCGCAGGTGCACCAGCACCTCCGGGATGTCGATCAGCACCGGGCAGGCCTCGAAACAGGCGCCGCAGAGCGACGACGCGTAGGGAAGGGAATCCGTCTGCGGGTCGCCGGTGCCCTTCAGCAGCGGGTTCAGGATCGCGCCGATCGGACCGGGGTAGACCGAGCCGTAGGCGTGCCCGCCGACCCGCTCGTAGACCGGACACACGTTGAGGCACGCCGAGCACCGGATGCAGCGCAGGGCCTGGCGGCCGACGTCGTCGGCAAGCGCGCGCGTACGCCCGTTGTCGAGGAGTACGACGTGCACCTCCTGCGGGCCGTCGCCGGGTGTCACCCCGCTCCAGGTCGAGGTGTAGGGATTCATCCGCTCGCCCGTCGACGAGCGCGGCAACAGCCGGAGCAGAGGGTCGAGCTCCGCCCACGTCGGCACCACCTTCTCGATGCCGACCACGCTGACGAGGACCTCGGGCAGGGTGAGGCACATCCGGCCGTTGCCCTCGGACTCGACGACGACCAGGGTTCCGGTCTCGGCGACCGCGAAGTTGGCGCCGGAGACGGCCATCCGCGCTCGGAGGAACCTCTCCCGCAGGTGCGCTCGTGCCGCTGCGGCGAGCTCGGCCGGATCGTCGCTCAGGTCGGCGGGCGCCGCGCGTCCCACCGCTGCCATCCGGGTGCGGAAGATCTCCCGGATCTCCGCGCGGTTGCGGTGGATCGCCGGGACCAGGATGTGGCTGGGCAGGTCGTCCCCGAGCTGGACGATCAGCTCGGCCAGATCGGTCTCCCACGCCGCGATGCCCTGTTCCTGGAGGGCCTCGTTGAGGCCGATCTCCTGGGTCACCATCGACTTGACCTTCACGACCTCGTCGACGCCGTGGCGGCGCGCGACCTCGACCACGACCTGGTTGGCCTCGGCCGCGTCCCGGGCCCAGTGGACGATCGCGCCGCGCGCGGTCAACGACTCCTCCAGTGTCAGCAGGTGTTCGTCGAGACCGCGCAGCGCCCGGTCCTTCACCGCGGCGCCTGCGAGGCGCAGCTCTTCCCAGTTCTCGACCTCGGCGACGACCTGCTCCCGCTTGCCGCGGATCGTGGTGGTCGCGTGGGCCAGGTTGTGCCGCAGCTGGGTGTCGGCGAGCGCCTCCCGTGCCGCGGTCGGGAACGGCGGCATCCCGACGAAGGTGTGGGTCATCGTGCGCCTCCGGGGTCGCCCTCGGTCGAGGCGAGGATCTCGGCGAGGTGCATGACCCGCACGCCCGACCTGCCGCGCGACAGCAGGCCGCCGATGTGCATCAGGCAGGAGTTGTCTCCGGCGACCAGCACCTCGGCGCCGGTCTCGCGCACGTGCCTGGCCTTGTCGGCGCCCATGGCCACTGAGGTGTCGGCATTCTTCATGGCGAAGGTCCCACCGAACCCGCAGCACTCCTCGGCGCGCGGGAGGTCGACCAGGCTCAGGCCACGGACCGACTCGAGGAGCTGCCGCGGCCGGTCGCCGACGCCCAGCATCCGCAGCGAGTGGCAGGTCGGGTGGTAGGTCACCCGGTGAGGGAAGTAGGCCCCGACGTCGGTCACGCCGAGCACGTCGACGAGGAACTCGCTGAGCTCGTAGGTGCGGGGCGACAGGTCGCGCACCGCGTCCGCCAGCGCAGGGTCGCCGGCCCGCTTCGCGACCAGGCGGTGCTGGTGCCGGACCGAGCCCGCGCACGAGCCGGACGGCGTCACCACGGCGTCGTACCCGGCGAACGCGTCGACGAAGTTGCGGACGACGGGAACCGCCTCGTCGAGGTATCCCGTGTTGACCATCGGCTGCCCACAGCAGGCCTGCGCCTGCGGGAAGTCGACGTCGACTCCCAGCCGCCGCAGCAGCCTGACGACGGCAGCCCCGGTGCCCGGGTACATGGCGTCGTTCACGCACGTGACCATGAGTGCGACGCGCACCGTGGACCTCCTCCAGTCGCTCGTGGACCTTCTCTGTCACTCATCCTGCTGCGGCGGTCAGGCAGGCACCACCTTCTCGACGTACGGCACCAGCCGGACCGGCCCGACGAGCCCGTAGTTCTGACGGGTCGCGACGCCGTACACCGCCGGGGTGACCACCCGCAACCGGTTGAGCAGGGTCGAGGCGACCTCGACCTCGATGACGTTGCTGCCGGGACGCAGCCGACGGCCGAGGTCGACGGTCGCGTCCAACGGGTCGCAGGGCGGCAGCTGCTCGCCGTTGACCCGCACCCGGAAGGTGTCGTTGACCTCGCCGAGCTCGAGGTAGGCGCCGTCGTCCTCGGTCCAGTCGGGGCCGAGGTCGACGGTCGTGCGATAGCGGCCGACGCCCGACACGTCCTCGAAGCCGGCGACCTTCGACCACGACTGGAGCGTCGTCAGCTCGGCCGAGTGCTGCTCCTTGGTCGTGCGGAGGTCCTTGGGGTCCGTAGGGTCGGCGGGCTTCCAGTCCTCCAGCGCCAGCGACCAGGCGCCGGGTACGACGGGCTCGCGGACCCGGTCGACCGTCACCGTCGCCGTGCTCCCGTCGGCCCGGGTCAGCTGGGTCGTGCCGGCGGTCGTGGTGCGGAGCGCGGCGTTCGCGCCGCGGACGACGATCTCCTGGCCGGCCGTCGCGACCGGCAGGAGCGCCCGCGCGGTGCCCGTCGACGGCCGGGGCGAGCGCGATCACCGTCGACTGGCCGGGGACCAGGTCGACGCGCACCCGCACCCGGTCGCCCGAGCGCTCGAAAGCCGCGACGCGGGTGACCTCGCCGGACCAGGCGTCGAGCAGCCACGGCACTGCGGCCCGGTCGGTCGCGGTGAGCCAGACGTCCTGGGTGACCCGGTTGAGCCGGCGGTTCTCGGCGTGCCGGGCGTTCGCCACGTAGTAGAGGTCGACGTCGCCCACCACCCGGCGTACGTGCATGACGGTCGAGTCGGGGTGCTCGACGTCGCGGACGACGCCCAGCTCGGCCAGCGCTCCGCCGACGCCCGCCTCGAGCACGCTCCGGGTGGTCGGCAGCGCGGCGATCTTCGCCATCAGCTCGCGCACCTCGGTGACGGCGGCGGCGTCGGTGCGGCCGATCGGCGTGGCATCGCGCGCCCAGTCCTTGCCGGCGTCGTTGACGAGGATCACCGGCAGGCCGGCTCGGCCGAGCTCGAGCACCTTGCGGGCGGCGGCGAGGTCGATCGTCACCTCTCTGCTGCGGATCTTGTCCGGCCCGATCACCAGCACCTTGTACGCCGGGCCGTCGGGAGCCAGGCGCCCGTTGCCGAACGTGACGTCGTCGCGGGTGAGCAGCGCGGACGTGATGAACGAGTGCGACCATCCGAGCTTGGTGCCGTCGTTGGTCACCCAGAACGGCCCGATCCCGGTGGAGGCGCCGCTCTTCTGGCGCAGGAAGACGATGTCGTACTTCGGCGTACCGGTCTGCAGCACGCCCTGGGTGCGGGCGAGGTAGGAGGCGATACCCGGGATGTGCTCCCACTGCGGGGTGCGCGGCCCCCAGGCCTCGCCGAACCCGACCGCTCCGTTGTAGTACGGCGAGAACGCGGCGAAGCCCGGCCAGGTCACGTCCGGCGCAGCCGCGTAGGGGAAGCCGTGGATCATCGCCTGGTTCACGCCCGCGGCGAAGATGCTGTTGAGGGTGAACAGCGCCTGGTTCTGCGCGGTCGGACTGACGCTGTTGAAACCCCACGTCGTGTTGTAGGCGGCGCCGTTGTAGCAGATCGCCTCGCAGGACAGGATCTTCTTGCCGGCGATGTCGCGGCCGCCGGCCATCACCCGGAAGTCGTCGAGGTTCTTGAAGCCGAGCGACTCGGTCTCGGCGATGTCGAGAATCGCGGCGTGCTCGGTGGTGTCCGTCTCCAGGCCGTAGGCCTGGATCCGCAGGCCCAACCCCAGGGAGTGGGCGAACGACTGCATCGGCCGGAGGTGGTAGTCGCGATAGAGGTCGGAGAGCACCTGGTTGAAGTCGTCCCGGACCTGGTTGGTGCGCAGCGCGTCGGTCGTGGCCGGAGCTCCGGGCGTGCCGAGCGCGAACTGGTAGTCCTCCTCGACCTCGAGGACGACCGGGAGCCAGGGCCGCAGGTCGTAGCCGGCGCGGGCCTCGAACTCCTCCAGCATCCGCGGGGTCCAGATCGTGGCCTCGGTCTCGATCTCGAGGGAGTCCTCGAAGAGGTAGCCGCCGGCGGCGCGCAGCCGGGCGCGCAGCTCGCCGTCGAGCACCCGGTCCTCCCAGAGGTCGATGACCGCCTGCGTGCCGGCCTCGCTGAAGTGGTCGACGACGTAGGACCGCGGGTCGGTGTGCGGACCGGCTTCCGGTTCCTGGCCGGACCCCCGGCGCCAGGTCGCCAGCACCGCCCAGGTGGAACCGGCGGGGTCGGCGGGCGCGGTCCAGGCGAGGCGGTTGCCCGTGACGCTGCCGGACAGGTCGACGTAGGACTCGGGGTCCACCGTCGTGATCGATGAGGTGGTCGCGGTGACGCGGTGGGCCTGCACGGTGACCAGCGCGACGTCGCTGCTGTGCGCCTCCCCGGTGGGCGCCGGCAGCTCGGCGTCGAAGGTCTGGCCGGCGGCAACATCGGCGCGACCGTAGGCGAGCTCGCTGGACGCGGCCTCGTCCTCGGGCGTGATGGTCGGGACCGCTGCCGGCCAGGACGGACCGACGGTGATGTCGATGCGGATGGCCCGCTCGGCAGCCCGCGCGAGCGCGGCCTTCACACCGGCGACCCAGGCCGGGCTGCCCCAGCCGTACTTGTCGACGTCGATCTCGATCCCACGCGCCCGCAGGCTGTGGGTCACCACGGCGACCTCGAGGATGCCGAAGCCCGCGTCGGCGACCTGGTCGACCTCACGCGCGATCTCCGCCGGATCGACGAGTCCGTGCGGCCACCACCACCGGAAGCCCGCCGCGGACGCCGTACCCGGCTTGCGGAACGCCTTCTCGAGCTCCTTGGGGAGTCCGCCGGTGGCGCTCGCCACGGCGTGGGCGGGTGTGACTGAGCCGGCTGCGCCGATCACGGCGGCGGTGCCGATCGTCGCGGCAGCGGCACCGAAGAGCGAGCGCCGGTTGAGGCGGGCGCCGGAGTTGGGTTCGGTCATGGTGGGGCCTTCCGAGAGGTGGGGGGCGGGAAGGGAACAGGGGTACGGCGGCTCAGTGGATGCGGGCCTCCGCGGCAGCCCAGTCGAGACCCGCGCGGGGCTCGTAGCGGCGTACGTCGTACGAACGGCGGACGAGGTCGCGCATCGCGGCGAGGTCGGGCAGGTCGGCACCGAGAGCACGGCCCTGCACGAGCACGTTGCCGAGAGCCGCCGCTTCGACCGGTCCGGCGATCACGGGGAGCTCGCACGCGTCGGCGGTCAGCTGGCAGAGCACCTCGTTCTGCGAGCCACCACCGACCACGTGGAGCACGTCGAGCGGGACGCCGGCCAGCTCGGCCGCGGTCCGCAGGTGCCTGCGGTAGGCCACGGCGAGGCTGTCGACGATGCAACGGGTGATGGCGACCGGCGAGTGCGGGACCGGCTCCCCCGCCTCGGCGGCGAGCGCCGCCACGCGCTCGGGCATCGGATCGGCCGCCGTGCTGGGGGCCAGCAGTCGGGGGTCGTTGATGTCGACGACCGTCCGCAGCGGAGCGAAGTCGGCCGCGGCCGCGACGAGAGACCGGAGCTCGACGTCCTGGTAGCGCCGCTCGGACCACGAGCGGAGCGACTCCGAGAGCACCCAGAGACCGGTGACGTTCTTGAGGAACCGGACCGTGCCGTCGACCCCGGCCTCGTTGGTGAAGTCCGCGAGCCGGGCCGCGTCGGACAGCACCGGCGCGTCGAGCTCCAGACCGACCAGCGACCACGTGCCCGAGGAGATGTAGCCGAAGCTGCGGCCCTCCGCCGGGACCCCGACGACGGCTGACGCGGTGTCGTGCGATCCGACCGCGACGACCGGTACGTCGGCAGCGACGCCCAGGTCGCGCGCCACGTCGGGCAGGAGCGGACCCAGCAGCGAACCGGGATCCCGCAGCGGGGGCAGGATCCCCGACGGCACGCCCGTCTGGCGGCAGAGGTCGAGCGACCAGCGCGCGACGGTTGGCGTCGTACAGCTGAGTGGTCGAGGCGTTGGTCCGCTCCGCTCCGACCGCACCGGTCAGCCAGTAGCCGAGCAGGTCCGGCAACAGCAGCAGGGTCTCGGCCGCCTCGAGCGCCGCGCTGCCCCGGGCCGCCACCAGCTGGTAGAGGGTGTTGAACGGAAGCTGCTGGATGCCGGTGGTGGCGTACAGCTCGCTCGCCGCCGACCTCGGCGACCACCTTGTCCGCGACGCCGTCGGTGCGGCTGTCGCGGTGGCTGAAGACCTGGCCCAGCAGCAGCCCGTCGCGGTCGAGCAGGCCGTAGTCGACCGCCCACGAGTCGATGCCGATACCGTGCAGCGGGCCGGTCCGGGCCACCTCGCGGATGCCCGACGAGCATCTCGCGGTGGATGCCGAGGACGTCCCAGCACAGGGACCCGCGCACCGTCACCGCCCCGTTGGGGAAGCGGTGCAGCTCGTTGATCTCGACGCGGCTGTCCGTGATCCGCCCGGACATCACCCGGCCGCTGGTCGCCCCCAGATCGACCGCCGCGACCCGCACCGACTCAGTCATCGCTGGGACTCATCGCAGGAACGCGGCCGCGACCCCGGCGTCGACCGGGACGTGCAGGCCCGTGGTGTGGGTCATCTCGGGGCCACACAGCACGAACACGGCGTTCGCGATGTGCTCCGGGAGCACCTCGCGCTTGAGGATCGTGCGCTGCGCGTAGAACTTGCCGAGGTCCTGCTCCTCGACGCCGTAGACCGCGGCGCGGTTGGCGCCCCAGCCGCTGGCGAAGATGCCGGAGCCTTGGACGACGCCGTCGGGGTTGACGCCGTTGACCTTGATGCCGTGCTCGCCGAGCTCGGCCGCCAGCAGTCGCACCTGGTGCGCCTGGTCGGCCTTCGCGGCGCCGTACGCGACGTTGTTGGGGCCGGCGAAGATCGAGTTCTTGCTGGAGATGTAGACGATGTCGCCGCCCATCTGCTGCTCGATCATCACCTTCGCCGTCGCCTTGGCGACCAGGAACGAGCCCTTCGCCATCACGTCGTGCTGGAGGTCCCAGTCCTTCTCGGTCGTCTCCATCAGCGAACGGGACAGCGACAGCCCGGCGTTGTTGACGACGAGGTCGACACCGCCGAACGCCAGCACTGCTGCGTCGACCGCGGCTTGCACGGCGGCCTCGTCGCTGACGTCGACCTGTACGCCGACCGCGACATCAGGGCCACCGAGCTCGGCAGCGGCCTCTTGCGCCTTCTCCACCGACAGGTCGGCGATGACGACGCAGGCGCCCTCGGCGGCGAGCTTGTGCGCGGTTGCCTTGCCGATGCCGGACGCAGCGCCGGTGACGAAGGCGACGCGGGTGGCGAGCGGCTTGGGCTTCGGCATCCGCTGGAGCTTGGCCTCCTCCAGCGCCCAGTACTCGATGCGGAACTTCTCCGACTCGTCGATCGGGGCGTACGTCGACAGCCCCTCGGCGCCGCGCATGACGTTGATGGCGTTGACGTAGAACTCGCCGGCCACGCGGGCGGTCTGCTTGTCCTTGCCGAAGCTGAACATGCCGACGCCGGGCACCAGCACGATCAGCGGGTCCTTGCCGCGGATCGCGGGCGAGTCGGGCGTCGCGTGCCGGTCGTAGTAGGCCTGGTAGTCCTCGCGGTAGGTGACCGCCAGCTCCTGCAGCCGCGCGAGCGACTCCTCGACCGAGGCGCGTCGCCGGCAGGTCGAGCACGAGCGGCTTGACCTTGGTGCGCAGGAAGTGGTCGGGGCAGGAGGTGCCGAGCGCGGCGAGCCGCGGGTGCTCGGCGTGCGGCGAGGAAGTCCAGCACCTCGTCGGTGTCGGTGAAGTGGCCGACCATCGGCCGGTCCGGCGCTGGCGATGCCGCGGATCGTCGGGGCGAGCGCGGCGGCCTTGGCGCGGCGCTCGTCGGCCGGCAGGGCGGCGTACCCCTCGAGCGGCGGGCCGAACGGCTCCGCCTTGGAGTTCTCGGCGATGTAGTCGGCGGCGGTGTCGATGATCATCAGCGAGTGGGCCTCGGCCTCCTCGCTGGTGTCGCCCCACGCCGTGATCCCATGGCCGCCGAGGACGCAGCCGATCGCCTGCGGGTTCGGCGTCCTTGATCGCGGCGATGTCGAGACCGAGCTGGAATCCCGGGCCGGCGCCACGGCACCCAGACGACCTTGTCGCCGAAGATCTCCTTGGTCAGCTGCCTCTCCGTCGGCGGCGGTCGCGATCGCGATGCCGGAGTCCGGGTGGAGGTGGTCGACGTGGGCGGCGTCGACGAGGCCGTGCATCGCGGTGTCGATCGACGGCGCCGCGCCGCCCTTGCCGTGGAGGCAGTAGTCGAACGCGGCGACCATCTCGTCCTCGCGGTCGATGCCGGGGTAGACGTCGACGAGCGCACGCATCCGGTCGAGGCGGAGCACGGCGAGGCCGGACTCCGTCAGGGTGCCGAGGTCGCCACCGGATCCCTTGACCCAGAGCAGCTCGACGGGCTCGCCGGTGACCGGGTCGGTCTCGGTGCCCTTCGCCGAGGTGTTGCCGCCCGCGTAGTTGGTGTTCTTGGGGTCGGCGCCGAGGCGGTTGGACCGGGCGATCAGCGCGGCCGCTGCGGGGTTGGTCATCGTTTCCGTCTCGTGGGTCCGTGCGCTCGTGCGGATCGTCGCCAGGTCCAGGACAGCTGGGTGCCGCCGACGCGGGTCGCCTCGATCTCGGCCTGGTAGCCGGACTCGGCGTAGGCGCGCATCGGGTCGGCCGGCAGGTCGCGCTCCTCGCGCCAGGCGGCGAGGTCGGCGCGGACGTCGGTGTAGAACGCGTCCATGAGCATCTGGTGAGCGCCGAGGACGTCGCCCGCCTCCTGGGCGGCGGTGAGCGCGTCGGCGTCGACGAGCAGCGCGCGTGCGGTCATCTCCTGCACGTTGAGGACGGACCGGATCTGACCGGGGATCTTGTCCTCGACGTTGTGGCACTGGTCGAGCATGAACGCGACGTCGCTGTCGGGTCCGTAGCCGCCACCCCGGATGACCTCGAACAGGATCCGGAACAGCTGGAACGGGTCGGCCGCGCCGACGATGAGGTCGTCGTCCGCGTAGAAGCGGGAGTTGAAGTCGAACGAGCCGAGCCTCCCGAGCCGCAGCAGCTGCATGACGATGAACTCGATGTTGGTCCCGGGCGCGTGGTGGCCGGTGTCGAGGCAGACGGTGGCGCGGTCGCCGAGCGCCGCGACCTGGGCGTACGACGTGCCCCAGTCGGGGACGTCGGTGTGGTAGAACGCCGGCTCGAAGAACTTGTACTCGAGCACGAGCCGCTGGTGGCTGCCCCCTTGATCGGGTCCAGCGTCAGCAGCCGCTCGTAGATCGTCGCGAGCGACTCCGCGAGGCGGTCCTGCCGGCCGCGCAGGTCGGCCTGGCCGGGGTAGTTGCTCCCGTCGGCGAGCCAGATCTTGAGGTCGCGGGACCCGGTGGCGCCCATGACGTCGATGCACTCGAAGTGGTGGTCGATCGCCTTCTGCCGGACCTTCGCGTCCACGTGGGTCAGCGAGCCGAGCTTGTAGTCGTCGTCCTGGAAGGTGTTGGAGTTGATCGTCCCGAGCCGGACGCCCTTCTCCTGGGCGTACGTCGACAGCGCGGCGTAGTCGTCGACCTTGTCCCACGGGATGTGGAGGGCGACGGTCGGCGCGAGGCCGGTGAACCGGTGGACGGTGGCGGCGTCGGCGATCTTCTCCTCGACACTGCGCGGGGTGCCCGCCGTACCGAAGACCTTGAAGCGGGTGCCGGAGTTGCCGAACGCCCACGAGGGCAGCTCGATCGCCTGGCCGTCGAGCTGGCCGGCGATGGCGGCGAAGTCGGCTCTGACTCGGTCATGATCGGGTGCTTTCTGCGAGCTGGGCGTCGAGGTTGAAGACCTCGCGGAGCGCGACGAACCCCTCGTCGGGGGCTGCCCGTCGAGGTCGGTGAAGTACGGCGCCATCTCGGCCTGCCACCGGGCGTTGACCTCGGTGGGGGCCATGGCTTCCTGGGCTGCTGCGAGGTCGTCGGCCTCGACGTACCCGACGAGCAGCCCGTCCTCCCGCAGGAACAGGGAGTAGTTGCGCCACCCGGTCTCGGCGAGGGCGGCGAGCATCTCCGGCCAGACGGCGCGGTGGCGCTCGACGTACTCGTCGATCAGGTCCGGTCGGACCTGGAGGGTGAAGCAGTAGCGGGGCATGGTGGTGCCGCCTCCCTGTTCCTGCGGGTCGGGGTGATCCGGCTCTGGTCGAGCTGCGGGCGTCGAGTCGACGATCAGAAGTCGAAGTCGCCGATGTTCTCTGCGGTGAAGACGTAGGGCTCGCCCAGCAGCACGACGCCGTCGGCGCCGACCGTGTACTCGCCCAGGTCGCCGGCCTCGAAGGTGTCGCCCTCCTCGCCATCGATCTCGCCGGAGGCGAGCGCGTGGGCGGTGTAGGCGGCGAGGTAGCCGAGGTCCTCGGGGTTCCACAGCGCGAAGGCCTCGACGGTGCCGTTCTCGACGAACTCACGCATCTGGTTCGGGGTGCCGAGCCCGGTCAGCGCGACCTTGCCCTTGGAGTCCGACTCCGACAGGTAGCGGGCGGCGGCAGCGATGCCGACCGTGGTGGGCGAGATGATGCCCTCGAGGTCGGGGTGCTCCGAGAGCAGCGCCTCGGTCTGGTCGAACGACTTCTGGTCGTCGTCGTCGCCGTAGACGGTGTCGACGAGCTCGATGTCGGGGTAGTTGGCCGCGAGCTCCTCCTCCATCAGCGAGATCCACTCGTTCTGGTTGGTGGCGTTGGCCGCGGCGGACAGGATCGCGATCTCGCCGTCACCGTCGATCTGCTCGGCGATCAGGTCGACCTGGGCCTTGGCGATGCCGGCGGCGTCTGCCTGGCTGACGAACATGTCGCGGCAGTCGGCCTCGACGTCGGAGTCGAAGGTGATGACCTTGACGCCGGCCTCGCGCGCCTGGTTGAGGGAGTCGCACAGTGCGGTCGGGTCGTTGGCGGAGACGACGAGCGCGCCGACGCCTTGCTGGGCGGCGGTGTCGATGAACGGCACCTGCAGCTCCGCGGTCGCCTCGTCGGGGCCGACCTCCTCGATGCTGCCGTCGAACTCCTCGGCCGCACGCTCGCCGCCCGTCGTGCTGGCGTCGAAGTAGGGGTTGCCCAGGTTCTTGGGCAGGAAGACGATCGCGTCGCTGCCGCTGCCACCGCCGTCACTGCCGCCGTTGTCGTCGTCGCCGCACGCGGAGAGTCCGATGCCGGCCGCGAGCGCCAGGCTGGCGAAGGCGGCGAGCCGTTGCTGGTTGCGCTTCATGGGTTTGTGCCTTTCGTTCTTCCGGTGACCGCGGTGGTCATGGACGCGACGAGCCGTCGGCGACGGTCGTGCGGGTGGTGGCGCCAGGAGGCGCCGTGGGCCCGGGTTCACCCGGGAGATCAGGAGGCGGCGGAGCGGATCCGCGCCAGGGCAGGCGGAGGAGCCCGCGCAGGCTGCCGAGCAGGCTGCCGGAGACGACCGAGAGGATCAGCAGCACGCCGATGATGATGTTGATCTGGTTGTCCTCGACGCTTTCAAGACGCAGAGCGCTGGACAGCACGCCGATGAGGAGCGCGCCGGCGATGACGCCGGGCAGGGCACCGCGGCCGCCGAAGATCGAGACGCCGCCGAGGAGCACCGCCGCGATCACCTTCAGCTCGGTGCCCTCGGCGGTGTTGCCGCGGGCGCTGTTGTAGATGAGCGCGAAGTAGATGCCGGCCATCGCCGCCACCGCTCCGGCCATGATGAACAGCAAGAACTTGGTGCGCTCGACGTTCACCCCGGTGAAGCGGGCGGCCTCGTCGTTCAGCCCGATCTCGAAGACGCCGCGGCCGAAGGTCGTGAAGTGCAGGAGGACGAGGAAGAAGACGGCCAGGATGCCGATCGGGACGAGGACCAGCGGGAACCGTGACCCTTCGCTGATGCGATCGAGGGCGAGGTCGCGCCACTCCTGCGGGAAGCCGGTGTACTGCGTGGTGCCGGTGAGACCGACCGCGATGCCCCGGAACAACGCGAGCGTTCCGATCGTGACGGCGAGCGACGGAAGGCCGACGTACGCGACGAGGAACCCGTTGAACGCGCCGCAGAGGGTCCCGACGACGACCGCGACGGCCGCTGCCGCCGGCACGGACCAGCCTGCGTCGAAGTGCAGCATGGCCATCACGACCGCGCTCAGCCCCATCGTGCTGGCGACCGACAGGTCGATCTCCCCGGTCATGATGATCAGCGTCATCGGCAGCGCGACGACGAGCACAGGTGCCAGGTCGCGGAACAGGAAGTAGAGGGTCAGCGGTCCGTCGAAGAACTGGACGTTCGCGGTCGCGTAGAGGAAGACGCCGACGAGCAGCGCGATCACGGCGAACTCGCGGGTGGCGAGCAACCGCACCACCAGCGGCCGCGAGTACGCCGGGTAGGTGCGCTCGGGATCCCGGCGCTCCGGGGCGAGAAGTGTCGTCATGATTCCTCCCTCGCCTCGGCGAGCTTCCGTTCCTGACGAAGGGTGAGTACGCGGTCGAGGACGACGGCGCCGATGATCAGCGCGCCGACGACGGCGCGCTGCCAGAAGTCGTCGATGCCCAGGCGGGGCAGGGCGCGCCCGATGGTCTCGAGGAGGAAGGCGCCGATCGCCGCACCCCAGACCGTGCCGGCGCCACCGAAGATGGCGACACCGCCGATGACCGCGGCCGCGACCGCCTCGAGCTCGATGTTGCGGCCGGCCCCGGAGCTGACCGTTCCGTAGCGGGCGGCGTAGAAGACCCCGGCGAGACCGGCGAGGGCACCGCACAGCACGAACGCCCCGATGATCCGCCGCTTGACGGGTAGGCCGTAGAGGTGGGCCGCGTCCGGGTCGGAGCCGATCGCGTAGAGCTCGCGGCCACCGCGAGCGGTGTGCATGTAGTAGCCGACGGCCGCGAGGACCGCGAGCGCCCCGATCGTGAGCACGGGGATGGTGAGGATCTGGCCGGTGCCGAGGTCGAGGAAGCTGTCCGGCAGGTCCGACGCGTAGACGCGGTCCTTGCCGGCCCACTGGAGGAAGATGCCGCGGAAGATGTAGAGGGTGCCGAGGGTGATCACCAGTGCCGGAACCTTGAAGACCGCGACCAGCACCCCGTTGATCACGCCGAGCATGCCGCCGAACGCGAGCCCGATGAGGAACACGAACGGGTACGGCAGGCTCGGATAGGCGATGAACACCTGACCGGTGAGATAGGCCGTGAGGCCGAGCGTGGAGCCGACGGAGAGGTCGACGTTGCGGGTGACGATGACCACGGTCTGCCCCACCGCGAGCAGGACCAGGATCGAGGGCGTGACCAGGAAGTTGCGCCACCCCTCGCCGCCGAACAGGAAGCTCGGGCTCACGGCTGTCGTGATCGCGATCAGTGCCACCAGCACCGCTCCGACGGCGAGCTCGCGTGAGCGCAGCACCGTCGTGAGCACGCGGCGGCTCGCCGACAGCTCGCTCGGGTGCACCAGTACCTCGGTCATGCGGACGTCACCTGCCTCTCGGTCGAGCCGTCGGTCGAGCCCTCGGTCCGGGCGCCGGCGGGCTCCGCCGAGCGGGTCGCGGCGTGCATGACGCCTTCCGGGGTGGCTTCGGCGCGGTCGAGGGCAGCGGTGATCCGGCCCTCGCAGACGACGAGCACCCGGTCGGCCATCCCGAGGACCTCGGGCAGCTCGGAGGAGATCATCAGGATCGCGAGACCGCGGCCGGCGAGCTCCGAGAGCAGGCGGTGGACCTCGGCCTTGGTGCCGACGTCGATGCCGCGGGTCGGCTCGTCGATGATCAGCAGGCGGGGGTCGGTGGCGAGCCACTTGGCGAGGACGACCTTCTGCTGGTTGCCCCCGCTCATGGTCGCGGCCGACATGTCGAGCGCGCTCGTCTTGACCTCGAGCCGGCCGGCCCACGGGCCTGCCGCCTTGTTCTCGGTGTGCGCGGTGATGAGGCCGCCCGTCGACAGCCGGCGGCGGATCACGCCGGCGACGTTGCGGGCGACCGAGCTCTGGGTGACGAGGCCCTGCTGACGACGGTCCTCGGGGACGAAGGCAATCCCGCGGCGGATCGCTGCCCGCGGGTCGTGGGCGCGAATCTCCGCACCTGCCAGGCGGACGGACCCGCGGTCGTAGTGGTCGATCCCGAACACCGCTCGCGCGATCTCGCTCCGCCCGGCACCGACGAGACCGGCGAGGGCGACGATCTCGCCGGCGCGCACGGAGAAGGAGACGTCGTGGAACACACCTGCAGTCGTCAGCCCGTCGACCTCGAGGACCACCTCACCAACCTCGGCGGCGGTCTTCGGGAACAGCTCGGCCACCTCGCGACCCACCATCCGGGCGACGATCTCGTCGACCGAGGTGCTGGCGATCGCATCGGTGCTGACGTAAGCGCCGTCGCGCATCACGGTCACGGTGTCGCAGAGCGCGAACACCTCGTCGAACCGGTGCGAGATGAAGACGAGAGCGCGACCTTCGTCGCGAAGGCTGCGGGCGACGGCGAAGAGCCGCTCGACCTCGACCCCGCTCAGTGCGGCGGTCGGCTCGTCCATGACGAGCAGGGCGGCGTCCACCGAGATCGCCTTGGCGATCTCGATGATCTGCTGGTCGGCGATCGACAGGCCACGGGCGGGCCGGCGCGGGTCGATGTGCACACCGAGCCGGTCGAACAGCGCCGCCGACTCGGCGTACATGCGCTTCCGGTCGATGCGACGACCGGATCCGAGCGGCTGACGTCCCATGAAGATGTTCTCGGCGACCGAGAGGTCGGGGAAGAGCGTCGGCTCCTGGTAGATGACGGCGATGCCTGCGGCCTTCGACTCGGCCGTGGAGTGGAAGTCCACGTCAGCGCCCTGGAACCGGAACTCTCCGGCGTCGCGACGGTGGACGCCGGCGACGATCTTCACCAGCGTCGACTTGCCGGCGCCGTTCTCCCCCACCAGCGCGTGGATCGATCCCGACCGCACTTCGAGGGTGACCGACCGGAGGGCGGCGACTGCGCCGAACGACTTCGCGACGTCGCGGAGCTCGAGCGTCAGCGAGCCGGCGCCGGGTTCGGTTCTGGCAGACATCAGGTCCCTAGGGTTTCCTCGTTGAAAGGTTTCAACTATCGTTCGCACGACCGTAAGTGACGGCCGTCACGGCCGTCAAGGCTTCGGTGAAACTTTGTTGAAACGAATCAAATGCCGACGGCGTACAGCAGGTGGACCTAGTCTGTGCGAACGTCCGAGGAGGAAGAGTGGCCATCGAACCGCGCCCCACCCGCGCCGCTGAACCGTCAGGGCGGAGCGTGTCGGTCAAGGACGTCGCCGCGGTCGCCGGCGTCTCGCTGGGCACGGTGTCCAACGTGCTCAACCGACCCGAGAAGGTCCTACCTGCCACCCGCGACCACGTGCTGGCCGTGATCGACGACCTCGGGTTCGTGCGCAACGACGCCGCGCGTCAGCTGCGGGCCGGCACCAACCGCGCGGTCGGGATGATCGTGCTCGACGTCCGCAACCCGTTCTTCACCGACGTGGCCCAGGGGGTCGAGGAGCGGCTCGGCGAACACCGCCGGCCACTCATCCTCGGCAACTCGGGGCAGGACGCGCGCCGGGAGTCGACGTACCTCGACCTCTTCGAGGAGCAGCGCGTCAGCGGGCTCCTGATCACACCGGTCGGTCAGGTGCTGCCTCGCCTCCGGCGGCTCCGTGATCGCGGCACCGCGGTCGTGGTCGTCGACCGGCGCGCGGGGACACGCGAGTTCTCCTCGATCGCCGTCGACGACAAGCGAGGCGGCCGGATCGGCGCGCAGCACCTGGTCGACACCGGACGACGGCGGATCGCCTTCGTGGGCGGACCCAGGGCACTGAGCCAGGTCAAGCACCGCCTCCGCGGCGCCGAGGACGTCGTCGACGCCACCCCCGGCGCACAGCTGACCTTCGTCGAGACGCCGACCATGGACGCCGACGCCGGTCGCCATGCCGCCGATCAGCTGGTCGCGCTCGGCAAGCGCTCCCGTCCCGATGCCATCTTCGCCGCGAACGACCTCATCGCACTCGGCGTGCTGCAGGCGCTCACCTTCGCCGGCGTCCGGGTCCCCGACGACATCGCGATCCTGGGGTACGACGACATCGACTTCGCCGCGTCCGCCGCGATCCCGCTCAGCTCGGTGCGTCAGCCGCGCGAGCAGCTCGGCATGGTTGCCGCCGACACCCTGCTCGAGGTCATCGCCGATCCGGGAGCGAAGGTGCGCGACGTCGTGCTCGAGCCGGAGCTCGTCGTACGCCGTTCGACCACCGGCTGACGTGACGAACGGATAACTATCGGCCACACCGGGCGAAATCCCGAGATTTTCCGGCCCCGCGGGGTTCCAATGGAAGTAACAAGCCAGACCGGGGGATGAAGTGGACCAGTCGATGAGCACACTCGCCGATGTGGCCGCCTGCACCATGGCGGCGACGCACCGGCGTGACCACGCGCACGGACCCGACGACACGTGCTGTCACCCGCACGTCGTCGAGGTCGTGCACCTCGGGTCACGGGCCGTCTGCGTGTGCCACGACTGCCGGCTCGACTCCGGCTTCCTGCCCCGCCGTCAGGCGGAGGACATGGCTGCCGACCACCGGCACCTGACCCGCGAGGTCAGCGTCACGCTCTGCACTGCCTGACCGTCAGAAGCCGAGTTCCGGCCGATGAGCTCCTTCATGATCTCGTTCGGATCCGGCCCAGATCTTGGTGACCCGGGCGTCGCGCCAGGCGCGGGCGACGCGGTACTCGTTCATGAAGCCGTAGCCACCGTGGATCTGCACGCAGTGGTCGATGACCTCGTTCTGCATGTCCGATGACCACCACTTGGCCTTCGCCGCCTCGACCGCGGAGAGCTGGCCCTCGGCGTGGGCGGCGACGCACTTGTCCATGTAGGCCTCGCACACCTCGACGGCGGTGACCAGCTCGGCGAGGAGGAACTTGATGTGCTGGAAGCGGCCGATCGACTGGCCGAACGCCTGCCGGTCCTTGGCGTAGACGATCGTCTCGGCCAGGATCTGCTTGGCGTGGTGCGTGTTGGCGACCGCGCAGGCGAGCCGCTCCTGCGGGAGCTTCTGCATCATGTGGACGAAGCCCATGTTGAGCTCGCCGATGATCTCGGCGTCGGTCACCCGGACGTTCTCGAAGAACAGCTCGGAGGTGTCGGACTCCTCCATGCCGACCTTGTCCAGCTTGCGGCCGCGGCTGAAGCCGTCCTTGGTCGCCTCGAGGGCGAACAAGGTGATGCCCTTCGAGCCCTTCTCGGGGTCGGTGCGCGCGGCGGTGATGATCAGGTCGCCGGAGTAGCCGTTGGTGATGAAGGTCTTCGACCCGTTGATGACCCACTCGTCGCCGTCGCGGACCGCCGTGGTCTTGAGCGCTGCGAGGTCCGATCCACCGCCCGGCTCGGTCATGCCGATGCCGAGGAGAATCTCACCGGAGGCGACGCCCGGGAGCCAGCGCTGCTTCTGCTCCTCGGTGCCGAGCTCGACGATGTAGGGAGCGGTGATGTCGGCGTGGATGCCCACGCAGGTCGGCATCCAGGCGCCCACCTTCGCCATCTCCTCGGTCAGGACGGCGTTGAAGCGGAAGTCGTCGGCCCCGGCGCCGCCGTACTCATCCGGGATGGCGAGGCCGAGCATCCCCTGGTTGCCGGCCTCGAGCCAGAACTCACGCGGGAGGGACTTCTCCTGGATGTACTTCTCGTTGTTGGGGATCACCGACCGCTCGAGCCAGGTGCGGGCCGACTCGCGGAAAGCCTCGTGGTCCTCGTTGTAGATGTCGCGCTTCATGCGGCCGACTCTACTCGGCGGTAGCCGCCTCCGAATCGTGCGCAGGACCAACACGAGACGGCATCAGTAGTGCTCCGAGCACAAGCAACAATGCACACCCGGCGACGGCCAGGAAGACCGCCTGCAGCGCAGGATCGAGTACGGCGACCGGCAGCTTGTCGAGCTCGACCGAGCCCGCCGCGTCCGCTCCCCCGAGCCGGTTGGCGACGACGCCGTTGGCGATCGCGCCGAACATCGCGACGCCCACCGCACTGCCGACCGAGCGGGAGAACATGTTGGCGCCGGTCGCCACGCCACGCTGGCGGAACTCCACCGCCGACTGCATCGCGACGACGCTGGGGCTGACGACGTAGCCGAGCCCGACCCCGAGGACGAGGCAGGCCGCGGCGAGCAGCCAGAGCGAGCTGCCCGGCCCGACCAGCGTGAGGATCGTCGCGCCGGCAGCGCCGAAGAAGGCGCCGACGAACAGGCAGGCGCGGAAGCCCCAGCGCATGTAGATCCGGCCCGACGTACTGGCGGCGAACGGCCAGCCGATCGCCAGTGCGGCGACCGTGAAGCCCGCCACCGTGGCGCCGGCGCCGAGGACCTGCTGCGCGTAGACGGGGACGTAGGACGTGACGCCCAGCATCACGACCCCGGCCACGAACGCGCCTACCGTCGCGGCGTTGAGGACCCGGTGCCGGAACAGCCAGCCCGGGAGGACCGGGTCCTCGACCCGACCCTCGACCCGCACGAACATCGCGGCGAGCAGCGCCGCACCGCCGAGGGCCACGGCGCTCTGCCAGGACCACCACGGCCACCGGATGCCGCCCTCGAGCAGGCCGAGCAGCAGCAGCGCCGACGCGCCGGCGACCAGGAGTGCGCCCCACCAGTCGATCGGTCGGCGGTGGTGCGGCCCTGACATCGCAGCGTTCTCGTCGAACCGGATCCACAGCACGACTGCCGCCAGCAGGCCGAGCGGCACGTTGATCCAGAAGATCCAGCGCCAGGACAGGTGGTCGGAGAAGAGACCGCCCAGGGTCGGTCCGATGACCGCGGACATCGCCCACACGCTGGCGATGTACCCCTGGGCGACGGCGCGCTCGGCCACCGAGTAGATGTCGCCCATGATCGTCATGCCGGCCGGCTGGATCGCTCCGGCGCCGAGGCCCTGGAGTGCACGGAACGCGATCAGCGCGCCCATGCTCCAGGACACGGCGCACAGGACCGATCCGAGGACGAAGGTCCCGATGCCGAAGAGCATCAGCGGCTTGCGGCCGAAGGTGTCGGCGAGCTTGCCGTAGATCGGCGTGCTGATCGCCTGGGTGAGGAGGTACGCCGAGAACATCCACGGGAACTGGGTGAAGCCGCCGAGGTCGCGCACGATCGCGGGGACCGCGGTGGCGAGGATGGTGGCGTCGATCGCGATCAGCGCGATCGAGAGCATCACCGACCCGAGGATCGGCCCTCGGTCGCTCCGCAGCCCGACCGACGCACGGGTCGGGGCAGCGGTGGACGTCACACCTTGCGGCAACCCGGCGGACCGCCCGGGCATTCCCGGCTGCTCCCGGCTACTGGATGTCGGAGTCCTTGAGGATCTCGCTCCTCGGCGGCAGCTCGATGTCGACGGGCTCGTTGAACTCGGAGTACTCGAACCAGGCCCGCTCGGTCTCGTTGAGACGGAGCAGGTAGTGGGGCTCGGCGACCATCACGAAGTAGGTCTCCTCCTGGGAGCCCTCCTGGAGGCGGATCTTGACCGCCTCCTGGCCCCTGACGGACGAACTGCCGTCGTTGGTCGCGGTCGCACCTTCCCGGCCGTCGCGCTCGAGGAACTCGTCGAGGTCGCAGACGGTCGCGAACTGCTCCGGGTCGTTGGTGAACTCGAGCCACCGGCCGTCGAGGTACTGCAGGAAGCTCTGCGCGTTGTCGATGCCGAAGTCGACGAGGAACCGCGCGTCGGGCCTGATCATGATCCGGCCGTTCTTGCGCAGCACCTGCGCGGTGCCGCTGCCGAGGTAGCTCATCGTGCCGGTGCAGTCGCCGCTCGAGGTGATGGACATCCGGATCGACACGTTCTTCCCGCCGTCGGGGAACTGGCTGGTCACCAGCACCGAGTCGAGGACCTTCATCTCCTTCTCCGAGGCGAGCAGGATCTCCTCGGGCTCGAGGGCCAGGAACGACGACTCGGCCGTCGGGTCCGGGGATGGGCTGTCCCCGCCGTCGCCGTCACCGTCGCCGACGAGTGCGGCGGCGGCGATGCCGCCGGTCACGGCGAGGACGGCTGCCACCGCGGCCGCGATGAGGAGCCTGGTGCGGGAGCCACCGCCGCGTGACGGCGGCGAGCGGCGGTCGCCGCCGGGCGGTGCGGTGGGTACGAGGGCGGGTGACGGGCTGGCCGGCGGTGGTGCGGACGGTGGCGGAGGTGGCGGACGGTGGCGGTGTCGAGGGTGGTGGTGTCGAGGGTGGTGGTGTCGGGGGCGGCTCGGCGGTACGCCGGGGGGAGGTGCCCGACGACGAGGGGCGCAGCGCCGTACTCCCTCTGGCTTCGGGTACGGCGGCGCCCGGCGTGTGCGGCAGCCGCAACGCGGCCTGGAGGTCGGCCTGCATCGCGGCCGCGGTCGGGTAGCGCTCGCCCGGCTCCTTGGCCATCGCGAGCCCGAGGATCCGGTTGGTGGCCAGCACCATCGGGCTGGTGCCGGCGAGCTGCGGGATCTCCTGGTTCACGTGCGCCGCGACGATCTGGTAGTCGCTCTGGCCCGTGAACGGTGGGGTGCCGGTGAGCGCGACCCACATCAGGCACCCCAGCGAGTAGACGTCGGTGACGAAGCTGGCGGCGGCACCTCCGTGCAGCTCGGGAGCCATGTACGTCGGCGTGCCGACCGCCGACGAGCCGAACCGGGTCGAGGCCGCGTCCATCCGCCGCGCGATGCCGAAGTCGGCGAGATAGGCCCGCACGGCGTTGCCGCGGATCCGGACCAGCACGTTGCCCGGCTTGATGTCGCGGTGCACGAGTCCGGCATCCTGGGCGTCGGCGAGTCCGGTCGCGACCTGCTCGATCACGCTCAACGCATCGACGAGCGGTGGTACGCCGGCCGTCCGGATCAGCTGGCCGAGGTCGCCGTCGACGATCAGCTGGCTGGCGATGTAGAGGTAGCCGTCCTCCTCGCCGTGCGCATAGACCGCGACGACGTGCGCCGACTCCAGGGACGCCTGGGCGCGGGCCTCGCGGCTGAACCGCTCGCGGAACTCCGGATCGTGGGCGTAGAGCGGCGCGACGATCTTGAGCGCGACCTCGCGGCTGAGGTTCTCCTCGACGGCGCGGTAGACGACGCCCATGCCGCCCTGACCGAGCTGCTCCACGATGCGGAACCGCCCGATCCGAGCACCAGGGACGGGATAACCGCCAGCCGAGCCTCCCGAGACAGTGACCACGTGCACGTTTCTACCCGACGTGCGGGAAGAACAGTCCGACCGGGCTGCGAGTGGGAGGACTCGCGGCCCGGTCGGACGTGGGGGGTTGGACTGTGGCCGGACCCGGCGTCAGACCCCGGCAGGGACCGGCTTCTCCTCGGTGCTGGCGCTCGGGGGACGACCCTCCTCGCGGAAGCCGTAGCGCTCCCACCAGCGGGCGAGCGGGCCGGGGGCCCACCAGTTCCACTTGCCGAGCAGCTTCATGGTGGCGGGCACCAGCAGCGCCCGGACGATGGTCGCGTCGATGAGGAGCGCGAACAACATGCCGATGCCCATCATCTTCATGAAGACGACGCCGCTCAGGCTGAAGGCGCCGATCACGACGGCGAGCAGGACCGCGGCGCTGGTGATGATCCGGCCGGTCTTCTGCAGGCCGGTCGCCACCGCCAGGTCGTTGTCACCGGTCGCATCCCACTGCTCCCGGATCCGGCTGAGCAGGAAGACCTCGTAGTCCATGGACAGGCCGAACAACACGGCCAGCATGACGATCGGGTTGGTCAGGTCGAGGAAGCCGGAGCTGGTGAAGCCGAGCTCGTCGGAAAGGTGGCCGTCACTGAAGATCCAGGTGACGATGCCGAAGGCCGCAGTGATCGAGAAGAAGTTCATCACGATCGCCTTGAGCGGCAGGACCAGCGAGCCGAACGCCACGAACAGCAGCGCCATCATCACCGAGACGACGATCAGCGCCATCCACGGCAGGTGGGACTTCACCGATGCGGCGAGGTCGACCGTGTCCGCGGTCAGGCCACCGACCAGCGCCGTCGCTCCGTCCGGGCCGGGCACCTCCCGCAGCTCGCGCACCAGGTCCTGGCTCTGCTCGCTCTGGCTGTTGCCCTCCCAGGACGCCCGCAGCAGCGTGGTGTCGCCGGCGGTGTCGACGGGGCGGACGTCGACCACTCCCGGAACCTCGTCGAGGGCGGCGACGTACGCCGACACCGCGGCCTCGTCGGCCCCCTCGAGAAGCACATTGGCCGTCGACCGCTCGGGGCCGAACTCGGTGTTGAGTCGCTCCGCGGCCTGGTGCGCCGCGGCGTCGGGCGGCAGCACCCGGTAGTCGACGCTCCCCCACTTCACGCCGAGGAACGGCGACGCGATGGCCAGAAGTACGACGATCACACCGGCGGCGACCAGGACCGGGCGGCGCATCACACCGCGAGCCAGTCGCGCCCACGCGCCCTGCCCGTCGTCGACGGCGACGGCACGCTGGAGGAACGGGATCCGGAGCGAGTCGATCCGTTTGCCGAGCAGCGCGAGCGCGGCCGGGAGGACGGTCAGCGCAGCCACCATCGCAACCAGGACGGCCGCGATGCCGCCGTACCCGATCGACTTGAGGAAGGCCTGCGGGAAGACCAACAGGGAGCTCATCGCGGCGGCGACGGTCAGCGCGGAGAACATGACGGTGCGGCCGGCGGTCGCCATCGTGCGGACAAGGGCGTGTCGGGTGTCGTCCGGCGACAGCGCGATCTCCTCACGGAAGCGGGACACGACGAACAGCGCATAGTCGATCGAGAGACCGAGACCGATCAGCGTGATGATGTTCGGCGCGAAGATCGACACCTCGGTGATCTCGTTGAGCCCGGCGATCGCCGCCCGCGCTCCGACCACGGTGACCAGTCCGACGAGCATCGGCATCAGCGCCGCGGTCACGCTCCGGAAGATGATGAGCGACAGCAGGAGCACGATCGGCATCGAGACGAGCTCCGCCATCAGCAGGTCGTCCTTGGTGTGGTCGTTGACGTCGGAGTAGACGGCGAAGGGGCCGGCGAGGTCGACGTCGAGGTCCGAGTCGACCAGGGTCGGCCGGATCGCGCGATAGGAGTCCATGAATTCGTTCTGGCTCTCACCGTCGAGCGAGATGTAGACCGCGGTCGCGTGCTGGTCGTGGCTGACCATCGCGGGGTCCTCGGTGTCGTAGTAGGTCGCCATCGACGCGACCCGGTCGCCGTCCACCGCGGCCAAGGTGTCCTCGACCTCCGCCTGGAACGCGGGGTCGGACACGACCTCGTCCTCGCTGGTGAAGATCGCGACCACGTCGATCGACCGGTTGCCGAAGGTGTCGCGCTCCCGGGTCAGCTCCTGGGACGACTCCGCCGAGGGATCTTCGAACCCGCCGGACGACAGCTTGTCCTCGAGGCCGACGCCCGCGAACAGCGCCGCGGCGGTGATGCCGAGCCCCACCAGCAGTACGACGACGGCCCGCCGGACCACGACGCCTCCCCATCGCTCGATCATTCTCAGCACCTTTCGTAACATGCCGTCATCTGCGTTAACGCTGTTCACGGTAAACGGTGTAAACTCCCGGCGTCAAGCCCTGATGGTCTTCGCAGCATGTGACCCTGACCGCAACGGAACCGAGGAACGCGTGCCGGCACTCCACCAGCCCACCCGCCGCGAACGGCAGCGCGAAGCGACGTACGACGAGATCGTGCGCGCCGCCACCGAGCTGCTCACCGAGGGCGCCGAGCTGTCGCTCCGGGCGGTCGCCTCGCGGATGGGGATGACGGCACCGGCGCTCTACCGCTACGTCGACAACTACCAGGAGCTGATCGACCTGGTGGCGTTCGAGCTGGACAAGGCGGCGACCCAGGACTTCGTCGAGGCGGCGGAGAAGTACCCGGCCACCGACCCGGCCGCGCGGCTGTGCGCCGCATGCGTGGCGTTCCGGCGCTGGGCGCTCAGCAAGCCGCGCGAGTTCGCGCTGGTCTTCGCGAACCCGATCGGCAGCGAGGACTCCGACCGGCGCGAGCTGCTCACCCTGTCGACCTCGGGCCACTACTTCACCGACCTGCTCTACGAGATCTGGGAGCTCTACCAGTTCCCCTATCCCGCCCTCGACGACCTCGACCCGATCGTGCGGGACGCGGTGCTCAACCCGCTGATCCCCGCGAAGGCGGCCCACATCGAGCCCGAGGACCGCGGGATCCTGTGGATCTACATGCGCTCCTGGTCTGCGCTCTACGGCGTGGTCACGCTCGAGTCGACGGGCCACTGCGACCCGCGCGTGATCGAGAGCGGCGCGCTCTTCCGCGCGACGATGATCGAGTGGCTCGACCCGCTCGGGCTCAACGCCGAGAGGCCGCGACTCATCCAGGTGCTCGACGACGAGATCGCGTTGGGCCGCCAGTCGTAGGTCGAGGAGGTCGCTCTGGCGACCGTCACGAGACCCGCCTCAGAGAAATCCAGGCAGCGCTGCCCGCACCCGATCCGGGTCCCCGACCGCGGCGAGCAGCGCGAGGAGCAGGATCCGCCCCTGGCCGGCGCGCAGCGTGCCGAGCGGCACGGCACCGGCCACGACCAGGTCGGCACCACCCCCGCCACCGCCGTAGATCCCGGAGACCGGCCCGGTGTCGACCCGCGTCGTGAGCCCGACGACCACGCCCTGACGGGTGAGGTCGGCGACCGCAGCGACGATCGCCGGGTTGGCGTTGCCGGACCCGGTGGCCACGAGGACGACCCCGCGCGCTCCTGCCGCGGCGAACGCCTGCAGCGCGGTCCCGTCGACGCCTGGGTAGACCGCGGCGATGTCGACCCGGAGTGCCTCGATGTCGTGCAGACCGATGTCGAGGTGCTCTCGGTGAGCGGGCGCACCGGTCACCACGAGCCGGCCGTCGACGACCCGCCCCAGGGCAGCGCCATCGGGCTGCGCGAAGGCTGCCGCCTCGCGGGTGTGCACCTTGCGGGTGCCGCGGGCCGCGAGCACGAGGCCGTCGAAGACGACGAGCACGCCGAGGCCGCGGGCCGCCGGATCGGCCGCGACGGACAGCGCGTCCTGCAGGTTGCGCGGACCGTCGGCGTCCGCGGCGTCCGCAGAGCGCTGGGCGCCAGTGAGCACGACCGGACGGTCGTCGGCGTGCACCAGGTCGAGGAGGTACGCCGTCTCCTCCGCCGTGTCGGTGCCGTGGGTCACCACGACCCCGTCGATCGCCGGGTCCTCGAGCGCGGTCCGCACCTCGCGCACGATGAGCGCCTGGTCGGCCGTGGTCAGCGCCGAGCTGTCCTTGACGAAGAGGTCCCGCGCCTCGACCTCGAGCTCGCCGAGGTCCAGCCCCGCGACGATTCCGTCGACGCGGTCGACCGGCTGCGCGGCGCCGTACTCATCGAGCCTGCTGGCGATGGTGCCGCCGGTGCCGAGCACCGCGATCCGTCGCGTCGTCACCTGTGGACCAGCTCGGCGACCCAGGCCGGTACCAGCTCACCGGCGAGGCCGTGCCGCGCCTCGTGGAAGAACCAGCTTGCCCTCGCTCGGGACCAGGTTGAGCTCGAGGGCGCGGGCGCCGAACGCGCGGGCACGCTGGACGAAGCCCGCGGCCGGGTAGACCGCGCCGGAGGTGCCGATGGAGACGAACAGGTCGCAGTCGACGAGCGCGTCGATGATGTCGTCCATGTGGTGGGGGACCTCGCCGAACCACACCACGTCGGGACGCAGCGCGCCCTGACCACACTGAGCGCACGGGGGCGCGTCGATCATCGGGCCGTCCCAGGTCACGCGGCCGCCGCACCGGACGCACACGGCCGAACGGAGCTTGCCGTGCATGTGCATGACCCGCTTCGAGCCGGCCCGCTCGTGCAGGTCGTCGATGTTCTGGGTGACGAGCAGCAGGTCGTCGCCGAGGTGCTCCTCGAGCTCGGCGAGCGCGGTGTGCGCAGCGTTGGGTCCGACGGTCCCGAGTGCCGCGCGCCGGGCGTCGTAGAACTGGTGCACAGTCTCGGGGTCGGCATCGAACGCCTCCGGCGTCGCGACGTCCTCGACCCGGTGGCCCTCCCACAGTCCGTCGGCGTCGCGGAAGGTCGGCACCCCGCTCTCGGCGGAGATGCCGGCCCCGGTGAGGACGACGACGCGTGGCACGGCGGTCACTCTAGGAGATGGCAGAGCGGGCGTCGTACGTCTCCCGGGCGGCGTGGACCTCGCCCATGTGCGTCTCGGCCCAGCTCTTGATGCCGAGCATGACCTCCTGGAGCGACTCACCGAGCGGGGTCAGGGCGTACTCGACGGTGACGGGCACCGTCGGCGTGATCGTGCGGGTCACCAGGCCGTCGCGCTCGAGGGAGCGCAGGGTCTGGGTGAGCATCTTCTGGCTGACGCCGGCGATCCGGCGGGAGAGCTCGGAGTAGCGCAGGGTGCCGCTCTCGTGCAGGGCGGCGATGGTCAGGCCGACCCACTTGTCGGAGATCCGGCCGAGCAGCTGCCGGCTGGGGCAGTCCGCGAGGAACGCGTCGTACTCCTGCTTCGCGGCGGTACGGCGCTGGGCCGCGGTCATCGTCGGCATCAAAGGTCCTCTCCGGCACCGACCAGCAACTAACGCACTTCAAGGTGCCTACTCTCTATTGGAAAGTTACCACGCCGATGGGTGGTTCTGGGAGGCGACAACGAAACACCACTCTCAGGAGGAACCATGAGCTCCACGTATCGCGCCGCCGTCGTTCGTACGCCGGGCGGCCCCGAGGCCATCGAGCTGATCGACCTGCCCGTCCGGCACCCGGAATCGGGTGAGGTGCGGGTCCGGATCGAGGCCGCGGCCGTGAATCCGGTCGACCTCGACGTCGTCCACGGCTACTTCCACTCGATCGGGCTGGTGAACCAACCGGACCACACCGGACTCGGGCTGGGACTTCGCCGGCACCGTGGTCGAGGTGGGTGACGGCGTCGACCTCGCCGTCGGCACTCGGGTCGCGGGCATCGTGCCGGGCTTCGACCGCGACTTCGGCGGGTACGCCGAGGAGATCGTCGCCCCGCTCGACTGGGTCGCGCCGGTGCCCGACGACCTCTCGACGATCGACGCGGCCACCTTGCCGCTCAACACGCTGGCCGCCGCCCAGATCGTCGACCTGCTCGGCGACGGCGAGGGCCGACGACTCCTCGTCACCGGCGCCGCCGGCGCCGTCGGTGGGTACGTCGCCCCGCTGGCGGCCGAGCACGGCTGGGTCGTCACCGGCCTCGCCCGCGCCGAGGACGAGGACTTCGTCCGCGGGCTCGGTGTCGACTTCACCTCCGAGGCGACCGGCGGCTGGGACGCCGTCGCCGACGGTGCCGTGCTGCAGGAGGGCGGCGTCGCGCTGGCGCGGGACGGCGGCCTGTTCGTCGGCGTACAGCCGTCCGCGCTCCCCGCGGACGAACGCGGCGTCGACATCCGCGCGGTCAGCGTGACGCCCGACGGGGCCCGCCTCGCCGACCTGCTCGAGCGCGCCGGTCGCGGCGAGCTGTCGGCCCGGGTCCACGCCGAGCTGCCGCTGAGCGAGGTCGCCGAAGCGCATCGGGCGATCGCCAAGGGCGGCGTGCGCGGGCGCTACGTACTAGTCCCCTAGGACGATTGACAGACAACCGCGGCAGGAACAGAATCTCTAGAACGGCGTCGGCAACGGCGCCAGGCATCGAAGATGGGGCCCGGTGTCGGCACACCCGGTGAGGCGAGCAGCATCACGGGGAAGCGCCTGAGTGAACCCGGTGCCCAGACCACGCATCGCGTGACTTCTGCGTGCACCCGACGTCCTGATGCGGCCACGGCTGACCGTGCGTGCTACCAACCGCACCACCGAAGACCCTCCAATGATGCCTGTCCTCGGGCGCTGCTCAGCCGAGCACGAGGACAGGCAGGGAGAGCCTCGCCCCTCGCTCCAATAGGGACGAGGCTCTCCGCATCTCTACGAGGCGGCTTCGCCGGCCTTCGCTACGCTCGGGTGGCCACCCAGAGCTCCTCGGCCGGCCACTTGCTCGCCCACTCGCCCGACACGATCTCGTAGAACGGATGGTCGGCCATGTCGGGCGCGAAGATCTCGTGCATGGCGTCGACCAGGAAGCCGGATCTCCGCAGCAGCCGGATCCAGTCCCCATGCGAGGGATGGAACTCGATCCCGCCGCCGGACCAGTGCACCCGGTAGACGTCGAGCTGGCTGCGCAGCAGGCGGTCTCCCGCAACCCCTGACTCGGCCGGCACGCACAACGCCGACAGGTTGCTGTTGGTCAAGAAGACCAGCCGCCCTCCCGGCCGCAGGAGCCGCGCAGCTTCCGGCAGCCAGCGCTCCGGGTCACACCATGAAGCGACGCCGTGTTCGCTGACCACGAGATCGAAGTGTCCGTCAGCCAACGGAACTCGCTCGGCATCCCCCTGGATCAGAGGAAAGGCCGGACCGAGCTGGCCCTGCAGCCTCCGCGCGGTGTCCAGCTGCTCGCCGGAGAGATCCACCCCCACCGTGCGGGCCCCAGCGCGGGCGAGCCACGCGGAGAAGTACGCGGTGCCACACGCCAGCTCCAGGACGTCGAGACCGTGGACATCTCCCAAGACGCCGAGATCTCGTTCCGGAACCGCGAAGAGCCCCCATACGACGTCCGACCTCGCCCACATGTCCTCGGCGGCACCATCGGTGAAGCGTTCGTTCACAACCGCCCACAGCGCCCGGTTCAGTGCTACCTCGGAGGCCCTTCCACCGGTCACCCACCCATGCTACGGAAAGGACGCCATGCAAAGCCGGAGTGTGGATAACGACGGCGATATGTCGGAGGCGCCAACCAGCCTGGAACTCGATACCGATGAAGGCGAGGGACACCCATGTGCTGGAAGTGCGACAACCCGGAGGCCACCGACGAGGACTACCTCCACGATGATCCAGGGCGTCATCGACTCCCATGGGTGGTTCGTCCAGGGGGTGGAGAAAGATCGCTGGCGACCTGGCTTCGCGTACACCGTCGGCCTCACCGAGTTCGGCCATCCGGGAGCTGCTGGTGACCGGGATGGCCCACCAATCTGCGGTGCAGTTCCTCAACGGCGTTGCCCATCAACTGGTTGCCCATGACGCTCCGGCCTTCGTCCACGGCGACCGCAACGTGTGGCCGGAAGGTCCCGCGATCGAGGTCGTAGGTGTTCGCCGAGCCCAACAGTCCACCTGGTCATGGCGCACGGGATGTACGGAACCGGGCATCCGGGCAGTCCCACCTCGTTTACTCCGACGACCACGGCAGGTGGCCGTGGGAGGTCGGGTTCAGTGGCAACCAGCCGGTGCTCGGTCCGCGTGCGGAGACCTGGGCCGATCAGTAGTACCAGGGGAAGCACGGCAGGCTCAGCTGGCGCTAACGGTCGTCGCTGACATTGTGCGGCTGACCTGCGAACGCGTTTGAGGAGCGTTGGTCGCAAACGGTCGCCGGCGATCCCCTTGCCGACGCACCTCACCACCACCTGCGGCAGGCCGCCACCATCGCCGAGCTGCGAGACCCCATTCCTCCGAGGCCTTCGGCAGATCGGTGCACCGCCGCGATGAGGTATGCCGTGGGACAGTCGAAGCGCCGAGCGGTGGATCCGCCGACAAGATGTGTCGGGTCGGGGGTACTTGGCGCCGTTGAGTGCCTCCGCGGTTTACAGCCCGAGGTCGCGGCCGATGAGCTCCTTCATGATCTCGTTGGAGCCGGCCCAGATCTTGGAGACCCGGGCATCGCGCCAGGCGCGGGCAACGCGGTACTCGTTCATGTAGCCATAGCCTCCGTACAGCTGGACGCAGGCGTCGAGAACCTCGTTCTGTACGTCGGCGCACCACCACTTGACCTTGGCCGCATCGACCGCGGAGAGCTCGCCCTTGGTGTGCGCGAGCACCGCGTTGTCGAGGAAGCCTCGGGTGACGTCCATCTTGGTGACCAGCTCCGCGATCAGGAACTTGTTGTACTGGAACGAGCCGATCGGCTGGCCGAACGCCTTGCGCTCCTTGACGTACTCGAGGGTCTCGTCGAGGATCTGCGCGGCCTGGGCGATGTTGCCGATCGCGTTGGAGAGCCGCTCCTGGGGCAACCAGGTCATCATGTGGACGAAGCCCTGGTTGGGCTCGCCGATCAGGTTCGCGTCCGGGACGCGGACGTCCTCGAAGAACAGTTCCGCGGTATCGGACTCGTCCTGGCCGACCTTGTCGAGCTTGCGTCCCCGGCTGAAGCCCTCCATGCCGGCCTCGACTCCGAACAGCGAGATCCCGCGTCCGCGCGTGGCGTCCGGGTCGGTGCGGGCAGCCACCACCACCAGGTCGGCGGAGTAGCCGTTGGTGATGAAGGTCTTCGATCCGTTGAGGATCCAGTCGTCGCCGTCGCGTACGGCGGTGGTCTTCAGTGCGGCGAGGTCGGAGCCTCCTGAAGGCCTCGGTCATGCCGATCGCCGTCAGGATCTCGCCGGACACGAACCCGGGCAACCAGCGGTCACGCTGCTCCTCGGTGGTCAGCTCGACGAGGTACGGCGCGACGATGTCGGCGTGGATGCCATGGCAGGACCCCAGCGACATCGACACCTTGCCGAGCTCCTCGCAGAGCACCGCGTTGTACCGAAAGTCGCCGGCCGCGGAACCGCCGTACTGCTCGGGGATCTCCAGGCCGAGCAAGCCCTGCCGGCCGAAGGCCAGCCACATCTCCCGAGGGAACTGCTTGGCCTCGATGTACTTGTCCCAGCTGGGCTTCACCTCCCGGTCCAGGAAGCTCCGCACCGAGTCCCGGAAGGATTCGTGGTCGGCGTCGTAGATCTCGCGCTTCATGAGGCAACCCGGAACGTCGGGTGCTGCTGCGCAGACCGTCCGCCCACGTCGCGGCCCGGCCCGCATCACGCGTGAAGTCCGGCCGCACCAGTGCGGCCGCGGCCCTGCCGTCTGCGAGCCACTGGTACAGGGGCGAGCCGGGTTGCACCTCGAGCACCTCGGTGCCGCGGCCAGCCAGGACGGCCCGCTGCTGGGGCGACAGCGGTACGCGCGGTCACGAGCACGAAGCCGCCACGGGTCACGTCGTCGTACCGGGTGCCGTCCGCCAGGAGCGCGTTCGGGCACAGCCGTCCGTTGAGAGACGTGCGACGTCCGCGCCCTTGCACCAGCGCGGACCGGTGCAACGGCGGTGTCTCGCTGTCGAGGAGGCGGTCGCGCAGACCCGGGAATCCAGTGCAGCCGGGGGGCGATGGCCTTGCGCAGCACGTCGCCGGCCCGGCCGCCCTGGGTCATCGAGACGCCGATCGAGCTTGGCCAGCCGGATCATGGCGCGGGCATGGGGCTTGCGCTCCACCTCGTAGGTGTCGAGCACCGATTCGGGCAGGTCGCCGGAGACCACGCCGGCGATCTTCCAGCTCAGGTTCATGGAGTCGCGAACGCCGGCGCAGAGCCCCTGCCCGATGAAGGGTGGCGTCAGGTGGGCGGCGTCGCCGAGGAGGAAGACGTTGCGGTCCCGCCAGCGGTCGGCGAGCTGCGCCCGGAAGTGGTACTCCGCGACGCGCACGAGCTCGAGCTGGTCGCACGTGATGCCCTCGACCCACGGTCCGATGAGGGGCTGGAGGGCTTCGATGGATTCGAAGTCGGCGGCGGTCTCGCCCTCGAGGAGCCGGAACTCCCAGCGGTAGCGGGTGTCCCCGATCCGCATGTACGTCGCAGCGCGGTCGGGGTCGCAGACCTGGTGCACGCCTTCCCACTGGTCGAGCTCGACCGTGCTGGCCACGTCGATGACCAGCCAGCGCTGCTCGAACTCGAGGTCCTCCATCGTGGAGCCGATCGCCGTGCGCACCACGCTGTTGGCGCCGTCGCAGCCCAGGACGTAGGTGGCCAGCACGGACTCGTGCTCGCCGGTGAGCCGGTCGGTGAAGTCCACCCGGACGCGGCCCTGGCCGTCCTGGGCGACGTCGGTGACCTCGACGTTGCCGCGCAGGTTGACGGTGGCCTGGTCCTTGAGGTTGGTGCGCAGCAGCTGCTCGAGCTCGGGCTGGTCGAACATGTTGGCCTGGGGGTGCCCGTGCCGGCCGTGGTCGCCGGCCCGGTCGAACACCGCGAAGACCCGGTGGTTGCGGTCGATCAGCTGCAGCCCACGGGTGGGCCGGGACACGGCGGCGAACTGCTCGGCGATCCCGAGCCGCACCAGGACCCGGTAGATCTCGTCGTCGAGGTGCACGGCCCGCGGCTGGGGGAACACGCCGTCCCAGCGGTCCAGGACGAGACACTCGACGCCGTACTGGCCGAGCAGGGTGGCGGCGGTGACGCCCGCCGGGACCCGCCCCGACGATGACGACGGGGATCGGATCGGCGCCGGTGCGCTCGGAGGTGCTCATCGGAGGTCGCCGACCACGAGGACGACGAAGACCACCGCTACCGCGCCGAGGACGAGGGCTGGGGCCACCTCACGCACCCCGTCGCCGTTGCGGAGGTGGGCGACGACAGCCCCGCCGAGCAGCAGCAGCAGTCCCGTGGCTGCCAGGGCACCGATCACCGGGACCGACCGCCCCGACGAGCATGCCCGAGGACGGCGAGGACCTCGAGCATGCCGATCCGCCGGTACGCCGCGACGCTGAAGCCGACGTGTTCGGCCTTGGCACGCATGGCGGGTACGGCGGCGAGCTTGGCCGAGCCGAGCGCTGCGAAGGCGACGACCAGCAGGCCGGCCAGAATCGATGTGGTGTTCATGACAGTTCCAATCTCCAGGTGAGTGCGAAGCGGTTGAGTACGTTCCTTGACCGAGGTCTCGTCGGCGCCTCGGGCCAGGCCGACGACGGCGACGACCGCGCCGTCCTCGACCACCCCGCGGACGCCGGTGACGGTGGGCATGTCGCGGAGCGCTTCGGCGACGGCCTCGCGGGCGGCCTCGGCGCGCAGGGCGGGCTTGAACGGCTTGCCCACGGGGGTGACCGGGAGGGTGGCCAGCACGGTGACGGCCTTGGGCGCCGCGGCCTGCTCGGGCACGCGGTCGGTCGCCCAGGCACGCAGCTCCTCGGGGGTCGTGCGGGCGCCGGGGGCGAGCGTGACGAATGCGACCGGCACCTCGCCGGCGTGCACGTCCGGACGACCCACCGCCTGTGCGGCGGTGACCGCCGGGTGTGCCAGCAGCACGTTCTCGATGACCGCCGGGTCGATGTTGTGACCGCCCCGGATGATCAGGTCCTTGGCCCGGCCGACGAGGTGGACGAAACCGTCGTCGTCGACCCGGGCGAGGTCGCCGGTGTCCAGCCAGCCCTCGCGCAGCTTGCCCAGCCCGTCCAGCACGGGCCCGTCGGGACCCCGGTCGACCACGTAACCGGGGAACACCGTCGGCCCGCCGATGGCAAGCACCCCGACCTCACCGGTCGGCAGGTCGACCCATCCACCTTCGGCGTTGACCTCGATGGTCTTCACCTGCTGGTAGGGCAGCCGCTGGCCGACGGATCCGGGGACGCGGGTGGTCGACGAAGCTGCGGGCGCTGGCGCAGGTCGCCTCGGTCAGGCCGTAGCCCTCCATGAGGCGCACCCCCGTGGCTGGACTCGAACCTCTCGCGGACGGCCTTCGGCAGGGGGGACGCGCCGACGAGGGCGAACCGCAGGCTGCTGATGTCGGCGTCGACGGGGCGGTCGGCGAGGACCGCATAGATCGTCGGGACGCCGCTCATGAAGCTGATGCGGTACCGCTCGACCACCTTCCAGAAGTTGGCGAACAGCTGGCGTCGCGGTATCCGAGGGGTCCCGCCCACACCACCCGCTGCCCCTTGAACAACGGCGCGAGCAGGGTGACGACCAGGGCGTTGACATGGAAGAGCGGCAGCGCGGCGAACGACCACTGACTCGGTGTCCAGCACCCCGATCGCGGCGATCATCCAGGCGTCGGTGACCTCGTTGGCGTGGGTGTGCGCTGCGAGCTTCGGCGTGCCCGTCGTACCACCGGTGTGGAAGAGAGCGGCGAGGTCGGTGGCCGAGGGCGGCTCCCCCACGAAGCGGTCGTGCGGCTGCTCCGCCGCCACCGCGGACAGGTGGCCGACCCGCACGCCGTCGATCGGGAGCAGCTCCGCCTCAGCCGCCCTCGCCCCGGTCGGGCGCAGGGCGAGCAGCGCCTCGATCCCGGCCTCGAGGGCAAGCGTTGCGCGCGTGGTCCCAGACCTCGGGTGCGAGGTCTGGGCCGGCGGCCACGAGAACGCGTGCGCCCGACCTGCGCAGCAGCTCGACGATGTGCTCACCCGACAGGCCACTGTTGATCGGCGCGGCGATCCCGGCGAGCTCTGCCGCCAGTGTCGCGGTGATGAGCTCGTCACAGTTGGGAGCCAGCAGGGCAACGCCGTCGGTGCGGCGCACGCCGAGTGCGTGGAACACGTTGGCGTAACGGTGCACGTCGGCCAGCAGCTCGGCGAAGGTGCGCTCCGACGGCTGCTCCCACCGGTCACCGTCCGGCACGACGGACAGGGCGACCCGCTCCGGCCACAGGTCGGCGGCCCGGACGAGGAGCTCGTACGTCGTCCCCGGCAGGCCACGGTCGGCCAACGGCACGGCCTCGATCGCAGCGAGGTCGCCCGGCCCGTCGTACGTCGGCCACAGGAGGTCGCCCATCACGCACTCCTCACGACGGTCCGCTGCCGGCCGAGGTCGATGGCGCCGTCGTCGGTGCCGATGGCGACCTCGACGACGTCGCCGTGCTTGAGGTACTCGGGGTTCTGGGCCTGTCGCTGGAAGAAGATCTTCCACTTCAGCGCGGGCGGCAGGAACGCGGCGATGAGCTCGACCGGCTTCGGCGGCGCGCTCAGGGCGGTGCCCGCCGGGGTCCCGGTCAGGAGCAGGTCACCGGCGTCGAGGCGCTGGAACCGGCTCAACGCCTGCAGCGCCTGGAGCGGGGAGTAGATCATGTCGCCGTCGACCACCGCGTCTTGGCGCAGCTCGCCGTTGACCCACAGCCGCAGCCGCAGGTCGCCGAACCGCTTCAGCTCGTCGCCGTCGAGCAGGACGAGCGCCGGCCCGACCGGCGTGAAGGTCGGGTAGGACTTGGACTCGAAGAACTGGGTCTTCGGCAGCTGGATGTCGCGCGCCGACACGTCGTTGGTCACCACCAGGCCGGCGACGAACGAGGTCCAGTTCTCCTCGGTGACCTGGGTGCCCACCGGCAGCTCGCGGCCGATCACCAGGCCGATCTCGACCTCGTAGTCCAGGCAGTGCACGTGATCCGGGCCGGACGATGTCGTCGAACGGGCCGCTGATCGAGCCGGACGTCTTGCGGAAGAAGGTCAGCGGGATGGTCTCCGGGTCGAGCCCGGAGTCCTTCACGTGGCTGGCGTAGTTCGTCATCTGGGCCACCACCCGACAGGGGGCCGTCACCGGCGAGATCAGATCGAGCGTGGTCGGGTCGACGGTGTCCTTGCTCGCCCGGGCGGCCTCGATCTGCTCGGGCGCGGCGAGAAGCTCACCGGCGGTCGTGGCGTCGGTGTCGATCCGCGCGGCACCGTGGGGGTTGCGGACCCACCAGGAGTCGGGGGAACGAAGGATGGTGATGCTCATGATTTCGTCACTTTCAGGAGGCCTCGAAGGCGGGTCAGGTCGAACTCGTTGTCGTCGCGCAGCGCGCGAGCCGTCGACGCCAGCTCGCGCAGGGCCTCGGGCCCGGGGGTGAGGCCGAGGAAGTCCTTGGTGACCGGCGGCCCCCACTGGGCCAGCCCGGAGGCCGTCATCGGCGACCAGCCGGGCTCCAAGGTGGAGTCGAACAGGTCACCGTCGGCGAAATGCTCGACCAGCAGACCGTCCGGGTCGCGCCAGTAGTCGAAGATCTGGCTGCCCTCGATGTGCCGCCCGATCCCCCAGGAGCGGTGGAAGCCCTGCTCGCGGAGGTACTCCCCGCCCGCGGCAAGCGCATCGAGGTCTCCCACCTGGTACGCCGAGTGCACGTACCGATTGCTGGGACCGAGCATCATCGCCAACGTGTGGTGGTCGGCGGGAACCGTGCCGCGGTCGCAGCGGATGAAGCTCATCGTGGGCCCGCGCTCGCGCTGGCCCTCGAAGTACTTGAAGTCGCTGACGATGAGACCGAGGTGCTCCAGGTACCAGTTCAAGGTCTCGAGGTACGTCGTGGTCTGCAGCACGACATGGCCCAGTCGCTGGACCCTGGCGGGCTCGCGCGGCGGGCGCTGCGTGGCGTTGGCGCGCCGGACGTCGTGCCCGAAGTTGAACACCTGCGTCGGCTGGCCCGGCAGGCCTGCGAGCTCGTGGGTGTCGGCGACAACCCGCACCAGCACCCCGCTCGGGTCGGTCAGGTCCACGGTGAGCCCGCCGATGCTCTCCGGCAGCTTCTCGACCTTCGCCCCGGTGGTGTCGGCGAGACGCACGACGTCGGTGGCGTCCGCGGCCCGGAAGGCAGCGCCGAGGTACCGCGAGCGCGGTCCACGGCGCACGATCACGCACGGCGCGCCGGCGTCGGTCCCGCGCAGCTGGAGCTCGTCCGGCGTGCGGCTGACGGTGGTGAACCCGAACGCGTGCGCGAATCGCTCCGAGGCGGCCAGGTCGGGCTTGAGGAACTCCAGCCAGGCAAGGTCCGCGACCTTGATGACGGGGTTCTTTGCACGCCCCGGGTGCTCGGCGGGAAGCCGCGCCTTGCTCGCTGTGCAGGTCGTTGTGTGTCCCGTGGTGAACTGGTCATCGCTACTCCTCGGTGAGTTACTGACGATATCGTCACTCACGAGCATATGTTCAGTCAAGTCATGATTGAAGAAATCGTCATTACTGACTGGATCGCGCTAGGATGGATGCGCAACCCGCTGATGGACACGCCGAGGAGCGATAGTGAGCAACGCACCAACAGAGCAGGCCAACCGACTGGACCGGCGCAAGGCCCGGACCCGGTCAGCTCTCATTCGGGCTGCGCAGACGCTGATCGCCGAAGGCCGGACCAACGTGCCGGTCCTGGAGATCACTCAGGCCGCCGACGTCGGGATGGGCTCCTTCTACAACCACTTCGAGACCAAGGAGCAGTTGTTCGAGGCGGCCGTCGAGGCGGTGATGGACGGCTGGGGTCAGCTGCTCGACGACCTGACCGGGGACATCGAGGACCCCGCAGAGGTGTTCGCCTGCAGCTTCCGGCTCACCGGACGGCTCCAACGCAGGGAGCCGGAACTCAGCCGGGTCTTCCTCAACAACGTGCTCCGGCTGCTCAGCGCCGACACCGGCCTGGCACCACGCGCTCGGCGTGACATCAAGGCCGCAGTGGATGCCGGCCGCTTCGACGTCGAGGACCTCGACGTCGCGGTGACGATGGCTGCAGGAGCCCTGCTCGCCCTCGGCCAGCTGCTGCTCGACCAGCCGGAGCGCGACGTCGAGGAGACCACCGACCGGGTGACCAAAGAGCTTCTGCGCATGTTCGGCGTGCGCGCCGCGGCGGCTCGTCGCCTCTGCAGCCTGCCGCTACCCGATCTCGCGACCCCCCAGGTGTCATGACCTCGCGGTTGTGCCGCCGACGCACTTCATGGGCCGCGCAAGGCCGCGGGGCGCGTTCACCGCATGCCAGCGGGCCTGTGCGAACTCGTTGAGCTTGAACGCCATCGCCACCCCGGGGCTCCCGAGTCGCTTGTGGAGCGCGTGCGGGTGCGACGCGCTCATTCCCATCGGTCGGACCACGGGAGGTCCGCAAGCAAGGCTCGCAGCGCGTGATGGTTTCTACGGTGATGCCGAATGAGTGGCACATCACATGACGAAATCGTCAGTATCGAGGTATTGTTCACCCTACGAGGGATTGTCCCAGCGAGGGCAGCCCGGCACCGTCGTCATCCATGACCCAAGGAGATCCACCGATGAGCAGCGCCACCTCCGGGCTCGCCGAGACCGCAGCTCCGCTCGACATGCTTCTGGTCGATGCCGCGCTGGGCCCGGTCCGCCGATTCGTCCCCGACATGTCCACAGCGAAGTGGGCGGTGTCCCTCGCCCGCAAGCCGGGAACCACCGCGCGGCGGTTGAGCGACCTGGGCGCCGAGGTCGGCCGTGTCCTCAGCGGGACCTCGACCGTGGCACCGCGGCGCGGAGACCGGCGGTTCACCGATATCGCCTGGAGCGAGAACCCGCTGCTCAGGCGGCTCGTCCAGCTCTACCTCGCTGGGAGCCGCACCGCCGAGCAGCTGGTGACGGAGGCCGACCTCGAGCCGCGCGACCGCAAGCGCGTGCAGTTCTTCCTGGAGAACCTCGTCGAGGCGCTCGCCCCCAGCAACGTCCCGATGGTGAACCCGGGCTCCGCCAAGGCCGTGATCGACACCGCGGGGCTCAGCCTGGTGCGCGGGGCCACGCAGCTGGCAAGAGACATGGCCTCGGCACCGCGCCTTCCGGAGATGGTCGACGGCAGCGGGTTCGTCCTAGGCGAAAACATCGCCGCGACGCCAGGCGGGATCGTGTTTCGCAACGAGCTGCTGGAGCTGATCCAGTACGCGCCGCAGACCGACGAGGTCTACGAGGTGCCCGCGCTGGTGGTGCCCCCGACGATCAACAAGTTCTATGCCCTCGACCTCGCCCCGGAGCGCAGCCTCGTCGAACACGGCGTGCGCCAGGGACGGCAGATGTTCGTCATCTCATGGCGAAACCCGGACTCTCGACACGCCTCCTGGAACCTCGACGCTTATGTGCGCGCCGTCCTGGACGCCCTGGACGCCGTTGAGGAGATCACGGGCAGCGAGCGGACGGTGCTTGGTGGAGTCTGCTCCGGCGGCATCATCGCGAGCGTGGCAGCGGCGTACCTCGCCGGCATCGGCAGGCAGGACCGGCTGGCCGCGCTGTGCCTGGCGGTCACAGTGATCGACAACCACGATGCCGGGACGTCGTCCGCCCTCGTCGACGAGCGGCTGGCGGGCCGGGCCAAGGCGAAGTCCGCACGCAAGGGCTACCTCGACGGCCGGGAGCTGGCCGAGGTGTTCGCGTGGCTCCGGCCCGGCGACCTGGTGTGGAACTACTGGGTCAACAACTACCTGCTCGGCAAGCGACCGCCGGCGTTCGACATCCTGTTCTGGAACTCCGACACCACCCGGATGACCGCCGCACTGCACGCCGACTTCGTCGACCTGGCGATGCAGAACTCGCTGACCAGACCCGAGGCCCTCACCGTCCTCGGCGTGCCGATCGACCTCGGCAAGATCACCGTGGACACCTACGTGGTAGCCGGCATCACTGACCACCTCACCCCGTGGGAGAACTGCTACCGAAGTGCCCAGCTCTTCGGCGGGACCACGCGCTTCGTGCTCTCCACCAGTGGACACATCGCCGCCCTGGTCAACCCGCCGGGCAACCCCAAGGCTTCCTTCCACACCAACGACGACCTTTCGTCCGACGCCAAGGTCTGGCTCAAGAGCGCCGATGTCCAGCAGGGCACCTGGTGGACCGATCTCGGCCTGTGGCTCGACGAACGCAGTGGGGCGCAGCGTCCGGCGCCCCAGCCGCTCGGGTCGCACCGCCTGAGCGTGCTCGCGGAGGCGCCCGGCACCTACGTCTTCGACAGGTGACCAGGTTCCTCCGGGTCCGTGTCTTCGGCCATGACGTTCGCGTGGCGGTCCGGCCGGGCACGGCACCTGGGCCACCGCTGGTGCTCTGCAACGGCATCGGGGCCAGCCTCGACCTGTTCCAGCCGTTCGTCGACGAGGTCGACCCACGGGTCGAGGTGGTCCGGTTCGACGTACCGGGCGTGGGTGGTTCCCCCGCGCCCAAGGTCCCCTACAACTTCGCGCTGCTGGCATGCTTCGTTCGGCGGCTCCTCGACGAGCTCGGCTACGACCGGTTCGACCTCCTCGGCATCTCCTGGGGCGGCGGCCTGGCCCAACAGCTGGCGTTCCAGAACCCGCGTCGCTGCCGACGATTGGTGCTGGTCAGCACCGGAACCGGCATGTTGATGGTGCCGGGCGGCCCCAGCGTGCTCGGCAAGATGCTCACCCCTAGGCGCTACCGCGACCCGGCGTACGCCAAGGCCATCGCACCGATGCTGTACGGCGGCCGGATGCGGCAGCGGCCAGACGAGGCAAGATACGTGTTGTACGAGCAGGAGCGCCTCGGGCCAAGTGTCGGCTACTTCCTCCAGCTCCTCGCCGGGGCCGGCTGGACGAGCCTCCCCGCCCTGCCCCTCATCCGGCAGCCCACCTTGATCCTCGCCGGGAACGACGACCCGATCATCCCGCTGGTGAACGCGCGGATCATGCACGCGTTGCTGCCCCACGCCACTCTGAACGTTTACGACGACGGCCACCTCGGGCTGCTCACCTCCGCCGACGAGCTCGGCCCGCTCGTCTCACGGTTCCTGACCTCGCAGGGACGCGAGAGCGCGGCCACGAACCAGGGCACGTGAGGGGACCCCTTCGTGGGCTGTGCACCGCGCGTGCGGCGCCCACAACCTCCCCACGGTCGCCACGCGATCAGACGTCGGCCTTGGCGGACCGCGGTGCTCTCGCGGCCCGTCTCGACTCGGGGTCCGCACCATCCGCCAGCTGCCGATCGACATCATCGTTATTCCGTCCACGATGGCGTAAACACCAGCAGTGCCCCGAGCAGCACGTTTGTGGCATCTAGGAATGACCTCCTGATCGGCTACCCCGACGCCGGTACGGAGCTGACCGATCTACGTACGCAGATACGTGGTCCTCCCGTCGCAAACGCACCTCTCAAAGAGTTCACTCGGTTTCCACAGGCGCACCCGGCCATCGCCCGGGGTCAGGAAACGAGGCAGCAATGGACACGCACACCACGGACAGCAGGATGACCAGAGAGCTCCGCTCGGTCCTGCTCAAGCTAGCCCGGCGCCAGGATGACCTGGCGGCTGACGAGGCAGCCACCACCCCGTACTGGCTCCCGTGCCCCCCGTCCGTCCTCGGACGACGCTCGGCCGCGGAAGTCCTGCGCGCCGAGGCCGACCACCTGGTCACCGCGAGCTGAGGAGGAGCACCATGCACGCGGTCCTGACCCAGAACGAGAAGCACCTTCGTGACGTCTTCGGCTCACCACTTCGCGACGGCACGTGCGTCCTCGACGCCGACCGCGAGGTGGGTTACGTCCGCCTCGAGTTCGGCACGCCTCGAGGTCCCGACTCGGCATATTGGGACGGCTGGTTCAGCGTCACCAGAACCCGGGGCGGCCACCCACTCAGCGGCAAGGTCATGAACGGCCAACTGGTCCAGCTCATCGGGAGGGTCGCATGACCTGGCACACGGCAACGGTTGGCATCGACCGCATGGCGGCTCTGCTGACGACGATCCGGAGCACAGGCGGAACCGTCACGCACTGCCAGCCCCAGACCGACGGCGTACGGCTGACCTGGACAACCACCACACGGTCCGACCACCGGCAATCGCCAGGACAGCCCTGACCCAGCTCGCATGGAATCTATGCCGCGCACGTCCTGACTCCCCCACCGCTCCACGGTCGACTTTCACGAAGGCCGGCGCCGGAGTCGGCACCGGTCGGGTCCTCGCGGTGTTCTTAACATCGAGGTCGCTGGCCACGCGCACTCCCGACGCCGATCAGCGCAACCTCCGACCGCCGGGCCAGATCTCAGCGAGCCGGTCGGGCGAGCTAGGTCTTCACCAGCGACCGCGGCACCTTGGTGCTGCGTGCGCGCAGCCATTCGCCGAGTGCCTTTGCCTGTGTGTCCAGCCGCAACGTCGAGGTGGCGCCGGTCCCGAGCAGTCCATGGATGAGGAAGTTCACCGCGCCC
>CAWKIP010000011.1:0-42267 GCA_963849765.1 uncultured Actinomycetota bacterium | reverse complement strand
CTTCACGCGGCCCGTGGGACCCGAGATTCCAGGGGTCGCTCTCGGTCACCCGTAGCGGCCCCAGGACGGTTCCCCCAACCTGAGGGCCGCTCACGGGTGTATCCGCTCGTGGGGGACATCACGCGCACCCCGGCGGGGGTTTCGTCGGACGGTCATGCCACGCTTTTGCCATGGCCCTGACCGACACCGAGATGGCGATGCTCGACCTCGAGCGCTCGTGGTTCACCTATGCCGCCACCAAGGACGAGGCGATCAGCGACCGGTTCGGCATGACGCCGACGGCCTACTACCAGGCCCTCAACGCGCTGATCGACCGCCCCGACGCGGTGGTGGCCGACCCGCTGACCGTGCGCCGGCTGGTGCGGATGCGCGACCGTCGCCGCGCGGAGCGGGCTTCGCGCCGCGTCATCTGACCCGCAGCGCCATGGACTTTGGTCCCGGATCCCGGTGCCGAGGTCTCGTTTCCCGCATCCGGTTTCCGGCGTACCTTCGAAGAAGGACGACGAACGGAGGACGAGATGTCTGCCAACGAGTACGTCGCAGGCTTCATCGGAATGGCTGTCCTGATCGCACTGATCCTGGGCCTCGGCACACTTCGGATGGCCGGACTGGTGCACCGCCCCCACTGGCACCACCACCACCCTCGGCCTGAGCCCGGACAACCGTCAGCGGGACGCTCGCGATCGGCGATCGGAAAGTGGATACGTCAACCAATCCGGCTAGAATGGATTCGTGAACGCACCGCAATGGCTCGACGACGAGCAGCAGGAGACCTGGCGGGCGTGGCTCGAGGTCAACACCCAGATGTTCGCGCGGATGAGCCGTGAGCTCCAGGCCAACAGCGGACTGTCGCTTCAGGACTACGACGTGCTGGTGGCGCTGACCGACGTACCCGACGGCAGCGTCCGGATGCGTGACCTCGGCGTGAAGCTGCAGTGGGAGAAGAGTCGTCTGTCCAAGCACCTGACCCGGATGACCGCGCGCGGCCTGGTGGCCCGGCGCGAGTGCCACGACGACCGGCGGGGCGCCTTCGTCGAGCTCACCGACGAGGGACTGGCGGCCATCCGCGCCGCTGCTCCCGACCATGCCGCGGTGGTCAAGGAGGTCTTCTTCGACGGACTCAGCCGGGAGCAGGTGCGGGACCTCGGCAAGGTGTGCGCGACGGTGCTCGAGCGCCTTGCCGCCGCTGAGGCCTGACCTGGGCTACTAGTGGTCACCACCGTAAGTTCGTCGTGTGTCCCGCACCCCGGGCACGCACCTCGCAGCGTTGGCGTCGCTCGATGGGCGGACAAGCACGACTTCGCTCCGCCGCCTTGCGATGCACGCACCCGGAGCGCGGGCCACCCCCGACGAACTTCCGGCGGCAACCACTAGCCCAGCAGGTCGCGGACCGCGAGCGAGCCGAACACCATCGCCGCACCGAGCGGTGCGCCGGGTCCCGGGTAGCGCGACCCGAAGACCGACGCGACCGAGTTGCTCGTCGCGTACAGCCCGGGGATCGGCGAACCGGTCGCCTCGTCGAGCACCCGACCGGCCTCGTCGGTGACCAGGCCGCCCTTGGTGCCGAGGTCGGAGAGCACGAACCGGGCGGCGAAGTACGGCGCCCGCTCGACCGGCGTCAGGGCCTTGTTGGGGCCGGACCCGCCGGCGAAGAACGTGTCGTACTCGTCCTCGCCCCTGCCGAAGTCCTCGTCGACGCCGGCCTCGGCGAAGCCGTTGAACCGTTCGACGGTCTCGGTCAGCACGGCGGGGTCGACGCCGATCGCCGTGGCCAGGCCTTCGATGGTGTCCGCCGTGACCCAGGTGCCGGCGGCCAGGTGATCGGCCGGGTCGCCCTCGGGCATCGCGATCGCCGGGAGCCGGCCACCCTCGCTGTTGTCGAAGACGAACCAGGACGGGATCCGTTCCGGCGCCTCCGCCATGATCCGGCCGAACCGGTCGTAGGGCAGGCACTCGTTGCCGTAGCGGCGGCCGGTCTGGTCGACCATCAGCCCGCTGCGGAAGCCGAGCGTGAACGTGCCGCTGCCGTCGGGGTGCTCGAGTCCGGGGCAGAACCAGCCCTCGCCGGAGTAGTCGGTGGCGGCGCCTGCCTTCGCGCACGCCTCGATCAGGTCGCCGGTGTTGGTGCCGCGCGGCGCCATCGTCCACTCGGCCCTGCCGGGCGTCCCGTGCAGCGCGCGCAGCTCCGGGCTGCCCTCGTAGCCGCCGGCGCCGATGATCACGCCACGCCTCGCGCCCACCTCGACCTGGCCCGTGGGCGAGTCGACGACCACGGCCGTCACCCGGCCGGCGCCATCACGTCGTACGTCGACGACGTGGTGCTCGGTCGCGAGGCATGCCGCCGTCCCGGACGACCATCGCGGCCAGCCGGCCGATCAGCGCCTGGCCGCCGGACAGGGTGAACCGGCCCGGCGTACCGGCCCGGTCGCGCTCGACCGGCGGGCGCAGCAGCTCCGACACGGCAGGGTCGAGCTGGTCGCGGCGAATGGACACCGGCTGGATCGAGCGACCCATCGGGACCCGGCCGGGTGCGTCGTAGTACTCCGAGAACGGGATCCACTCGAAGTCCATCAGCTCGTCGGCCTCGAGCGCGGCGACCAGCTCGGGCGCGTGCTGCAGGAACGCCTCGACCCGCGTCGGGTCGGGGTCGTCGAGCACCGCGGCGAGGTAGGAGCGGGCGCCCTCGGTGGAGTCCGGCAACCCGGCGCGCTGCTGGACCTCGCTGCCCGGCAGCCAGCACGCGCCGCCGGAGTAGGCCGACGTCCCGCCGATCAGCGGCGTGCGCTCGAGGACGACGACGGACAGCCCGGCCTTCGCGGCCAGCGCAGCGGCGGTCATCGCACCGCCACCGGAGCCGACCACCACGACGTCGTACGCGAACTGGAGATCTGTGGGCACCGTGGTCACGCCGAAACTGTAACGCGTTCTAGTTCGGGCCTGTCCAGGCGATCTGGAGGACCTGGGTCCCGCGATCACGGGTGACCAGGCGCGCCCGCCCCGGCACCGCGGGCTCGGGCCGCACGGAGCCGATGAGCGGACCCTCCTCCCGGCGCCCGCTGAGCAGTACGCCGGGCATCGCCAGGTCGCGGAGCGTCTGGATCACCGGCTCGAACAGCGCGCGGGAGGCGCCGCCGCTGCGCCGCGCGATGACGAGGTGCAGTCCGACGTCGCCGGCCTGCGCGAGCAACGGCTGGAGCACGGCCAGCGGGGAGCCCTGCGGCGTCGCGACCAGGTCGTAGTCGTCGACCACCACGAAGACCTCGGCGCCGCTCCACCACGACCGCCGGCGCAGCTGGTCGGGGGTGGCGTCCGGGCCGGGCAGCCGGGTCCGGAGGTACGACGCGAGCTCGTCGAGCGCCGGGCGGGCCTGCTCGGCGGACGTCAGGTAGTGCAGCAGCTGCTCGTCGGGGACCTCGCCGAGGAGGGAGCGGCGGTAGTCGACGACGACGAGCTGGGCCTCCGCCGGCGTGCGGGTGCGGAGCACTTCGTGCAGGTAGGTCCGCAGCAACGCACTCTTGCCGGACCCGCCGTCACCGAAGACGAGGAGGTGCGGCTCGGCAGCGGGATCGAGCGCGACCGGCGCGAGCCGGGCCTCGTCGAGCCCGAGCAGGAGTCCCGTCTGGTCGGCGCCGGCCTGACGTCGTACGACGTCCAGGTCGACGGTCGTGGGCAGCAACCGCAACCGGGGTGACTCGGTGCCCGGCCAGGCCGCGCGGGCCGACGCGACCAGGCGCTCGGGATCGGGTGGCAGTGCGGCCAGGAAGTGCAGCGGGCCCGGCACCAGGCCGCGCCCCGGCCGGTCGGTGGGCACCGTCGCCGCGACCCTGCGGTCCACCTCGGAGTCGACCGGGTCACCGAGCCGCAGCTCGAGGCGGGTGCCGAGCTGGTCCCGCAGGGCGGCGCGGAAGTCGGACCACCGCGCTGCCGACGCCACCAGGTGGATGCCGAGACCCAGGCCGCGCTCGGCCAGCTGCTGCAGCGACGGCTCGAGCTGGTCGAACTCTGCGCGCAACGTGCCCCAGCCGTCGACGCACAGGAAGACGTCGCCGTACCCGTCGTCGCCGCGCCCGGCCTCACGCTCGTCGGCGATGTCCCGCACCTGCGCCACGATCCGGCGTACGACGTCGCCCTCGGCCCGCCCGGCCATGCCGGCCACGTGCGGGAGGTCTCGGAGGGGAGCGAGAGCGCCGCCGAGGTCGAGCACGAACCACTGGGTCCGCAGCGGGCTGCTGGTGAGCGCCGTCGCCGCCAGGATCGTCCGCAGCAGCGTGCTCTTGCCGCTCCGCGGGCCGCCGACCACCGCGACGTGCCCTCCGGCGCCGGCCAGGTCGAGCACCAGCGGGTCACGGCGCTGCTCGCGCGGACGGTCCACGGTCCCGACCGGGATCTGCAGCGGGCCGCGCGCGGCCGACAGCAGCCGTTCGACGGAGTCCGGCCGGTCCAGCGGGGGGAGCCAGATCCGGTGGGCGGCCGGGCCACGGTCCCGCATCCGGTCCACGGCGAGCTCGAGGACCGAGGGACGGTCGGGTTGGTCGTGGTCGTGGACGGCGTCGGCCGCCGGTCGGACGGCGGCGCGGGCACCTCGCGGGCGACGAACGGCAGCACGAGGGGCGCCGGGCGGCCGCGGCGCCGTACCTGCTGGTCGACGGCGGTCGGCCCGGAGACGTAGGCCGCCTGGAACCGGGTCAGCGTCGTCGGATCGGGCTTGAGGTAGCCGAGCCCGGGCCTGGACGGCAGCTCGTAGGCGTCGGGGACGCCGAGGACGGTGCGGGACTCCTGCGCGCTGAAGGTCCGGAGGCCGACCCGGTAGGAGAGGTGCGACTCGAGACCGCGCAGCCGACCCTCCTCGAGCCGTTGGGACGCCAGCAGCAGGTGGAGCCCGAGTGAGCGCCCCAGGCGGCCGATCGCGACGAAGAGCTCGGTGAGCTCCGGCTTCACGGTCAGCAGCTCGGAGAACTCGTCGACCACGATCAGCAGCGACGGCAGCGGCGCAGCGGCAGGTCGGCTCGCAGCTCCCTCGCTCGCTCGTAGTCGTGCACCGACGCGACGTTGCCGGCGGCGCGCAGCGCTTCCTGCCGGCGCACCATCTCGCCGGCGAGTGCGTCCTGCATCCGGTCGACGAGGGCGAGCTCGCCGGCCAGGTTCGTGATCACTGCCGAGACGTGCGGCAGGTCGGCCATGCCGGCGAACGTCGCGCCGCCCTTGAAGTCGACGAGCACCAGGTTGAGCTGGTCGGGCGGATGGGTCATCGCCAGTCCGAGCACCAGCGTCCTGAGGAACTCCGACTTGCCGCTCCCGGTCGCGCCCACGACCAGCCCGTGCGGGCCCATGCCGCCCTGTGCCGACTCCTTGAGGTCGAGGTGGACGTCGCCCTCGCTGCCCACGCCGATCGGCACGCGCAGCCGGTCGCGGGCGGACCGCGGCCGCCAGCTGGTCGCCGGGTCGAAGGCGTCGATGCCGTCGATCCCGAGCAGCTCGGGGAGTCCGGCGGGTGCGGTCGGACCGGCGTCAGGCGCCGCTGCGGGGACCTGGTGGGGCAGCAGCCGCCGCGCCACCGCTTCTGCGGTGGCCCGGTCGCACTGGTCGAGGAGTACGTCGTCGCTCGGCGGCAGGTCGAGTCGGAGTACGCCGGCCGCCGGCGGGTCGTCTGCCGCAGCAACCTCGATCACCGTGACGCCCGGCCGGTCCGGCACCGGGTGGTCGCGGCACCGTCGACCACGAGCAGCAGATGAGCGCCGGTGGGCACCAGGTCGAGAACAGCGGCGGACGTGCCGACCAGCCGGACCGGACCGACGGCGTCGGACCGCTCCGTGCTCTGGGCGTGCGGCAGCCACTTGACCCACTCCCACTCGTCGAGCGCATCGTCACTCGCGAGCACGGCGACGGCGAGGTGGTCGGGCGAGTGGAAGGTCGCGCTGGTGCAGACGAGGGCGCGGGCCAGGCTCCGGGTCGGGTCCGTGCGCCCCACCAGGGCGATCCGGTGGTGCCGGCGCAGGTCGACGGCCACCGGCAGGGCCGGTTGCGTCCGATGGGCGTCGAGCAGTCGCCGTACGGCCGCGACGGCGGCGGGGTCGGCGTCGTCCGCGGCCAGGTCGGCCGGTGCCGCGAGCTCGACGGAGAGCGGCTGGGCGGCGACGCCGTACCGGACGTGCAGGAAGGCCGGGTCGTCCGGCTCGCGCTCCCACACCCGCGAGCCGTCGGCCGCGACCGCGGGCAGCGCGGACGGTGCGGGATGCAGCCAGAGGAGGGCCTTGCGCTGGCCCGCCGCAGCAGCGCGTACGGCGTCCCGCACGCCTGCCAGGTGCCGCAGGTAGCTCCGCCGCGCGCTGGTCAGCCGGCGCCGGCGCTGGCCGCGCTGCCGGTCGAGCTGGAAGCCGAGGTAGGCGACCGTCGTCACCAGGAACAGGCCGGCCGCGACGACCCGCACCTCCGAGCTGCCGCCGCCGAGCGACGCGACCAGCACCACGGATCCCAGGCTGCCGAGCATCGGGATCGCGCTCATCGCCACTCCGCCGGCGCCCTCGGCGGCGGGCAGCCGCGGCGGCTCGTCGAGCCGGATCCGGCCCGACGGCAGCTCCGGCGGTGTCGTCATGCCGGCGAGTCAACAGCGGCCGGGCGGCGTACGGAACCGGCGTCACCGCTGGCTGTGGACAACTCAGGACACCGGTTTCCGGCTGTCGTCGGCTCGGGCACATGCGGGTTCGTCGGCACCGCCCGGTGCCGCCTGACGACCCGCAAAGGAGCACCACCATGGCGCAGCCCGATGAGTTCGGCCAGGGAGACGGCACCCTGAGCCACGCTGCCGGTCTCGTGACCGATGCCCGGACCGACTTCACCGCCTACAGCGCCCGCCTCGACGGCCAGATCGCCGGGGTGCAGGGCCGGTGGGGCGGCCGTGGCGCCCAGGCCTTCTTCCTCCTCCACCAGGCGTGGACCGAGAAGCAGCGGACGATCGTCAACGCCCTCGACGACTTCGCCGGGTCGCTGACCTCGACCGAGCAGGACAACACCGCCACCGACGACGAGATCGGCGCGAGCTACTCCCAGCTCCGCGGCCGGCTCGGCTGATCCCGCCCCAACCGAAAGGAGAGACGAGATGGGCACCAACCTCGACGGCCTGCGCGTCCAGCACGGCGCGCTCGACCAGGCCGCGGCCGACATGTTCCAGACGGTCAAGGACATCGACGACCGGATGAACCGGCTCGAGTCCGAGCTCGAGCCACTGCGCAGCCAGTGGGCCGGCCATGCCCAGCTGGCCTACGTCCACGCCAAGGCGACGTGGGACCGCGCCATCCAGGAGATGCGCGACCTGCTGGACGAGAGCCACCGCACCGTCTACCAGTCCAACGCCGAGTACCAAGCGGTCGACCGACGCGGGGCCGCGCGCTTCGAGTTCTGAGGCGGAGTGGGGGTGTCCGACCGGCTGCTCCGGGTCACCGCCGTCGCTGGGGGACGGCGGAGCGACCTGGCCGTCCCGGGCGGGGTCGCGGTCGCCGACCTGGTGCCAGACCTCGCCCGGGCGGTCGGGCTGCTCGATCCGGCAGCGGCCTACGCGGGCTACCGGCTGCACGCCCATGGTCGGAGGCTCCGACCCGACCAAGGGCTGCGCGAGCAGGGCGTCGCCGACGGCGCCCTGCTCGCCGTGACGGCCGGCGCCGACAGCCAGCGGCCGGTGGTCCACGACGACCTCGCCGTCGCGACCGCCGAGGTCGTCGACCGGCAACCGCAGTGGGGAGCGGCGGACACCCGGCGTACGACGCTTGCCGCCGGCCTCGCCGCGCTGGCGCTCGCGGCCACGGCGCTGGACGGTGTGCCGGTCCCGGCGGCGCCGGCCGCGGTAGCGCTCGTGATCATCGTGCTGGCGGGCCATGCCCTGCCTGCGCTCGCGGTGGCGTGTGGCGTCGGGCGGGCGGCCGACGTGCCGGTCGACACCGATCGGGTCCGGGCACTGGTGGAGCGATCGACACGGCTGCTCCTGGTGAGCTCGATTCTCGTCGCCGCGACCGCCGTGCTCCTCGCGCCGGTCGTCGTCGACGCCCTGGCCGGCGCGATCCTCACCGCCGACTGCGCGCTGGTCCTCCTGCTGCGGGCCCGACGCCACCGCGCCCGCCGCCAGGTGCTCGTCGATGCGGTGGGCGGGTTGACGGTGCTGCTCGGCACCGTGCTCGCGGCGTACGCCTGTCTCGATCAGCTGCTGGTGGCCGCGGCCACAGGTGCCGGCGGTGCGCTGCTCTGCGTGCTGGCTCGGCTGCCCGCCCCGCCCGTCGCGCTGCGGGCGCGGCTGCTCGACCTCGCCGAGACCGCGAGCCTGGTCGCGCTGGCGCCGCTGCTCCTGCACTAGTCACCCGAGGCTGACGTGGCGACGAACAAGGAGCTGCTCGAGGCAGCGGCCTTCGAGCGCCGACGGCTGGTCGCCGCCCTGCTCCGCGGCTCGGCGTACGACGACCCGCCCGGTGTCCTGCGCGCCGTCGTCGCCGGCGTCCTGCTCGGGCTGGCGCTCGCCGGGGGAGTGCTGCGTCGCCGGCTATCTCGGGGCTGGCTCAGTCGTCGACGCAGGAGATCGGCGGGTCGGGGAAGTCGTGGGTCCAGGTGAGCGCGCTGTGCGACTTCACGACCCTCCAGCGGTCGACGTACTGCCGGTACAGGCTGGCGCTCCGGATGTTCAGGGTGTTCTCGTCACCCTTGGTGAGCGAGCCGGTGGCCCAGTTGGCCGTGCCGGTCCACACGCCGGCGTACCTGCGGTTCTTGCCGTAGGTGCCGCGGACCGCGATGTTCTTCATGTGGGTGCGGGTGTTGACGCAGCCGTCGGGATCGTCGCTGTCCCACCGGCTGTCCCAGATCTCGAAGTTGTTGGAGCGCGCAGCCTTCATCCGCCTCAGCAGGTCGCTGTCGACGGCGCCGAAGATGACGTGCACCTTGCAGCCGTTGCGCGCCAGGCTGTGGATCTTGTCCCAGATGTAGTTGCCGCGGTGGCCGTTCCACCAGAACTGCTGGATGTAGAGCTGGGTCGGACCGAAGGCGCTTGAGCACTTGATCTTCCGCAGGTCGACCATGAGCGGGTCGCGGTCCTTGCCGACGCCGATCATCGGGAAGATGCGGGTCGTGTAGGGACCGTCCTTGAGCTCGACCAGCTTGCGGCCGGCGCGCTTCTGCGCGGTCATCAGCTTGTGGATGCGGACCATGAACTGGAACGTCTTCGGCCGGTTCTTCATCACGACCAGGTCGTTCCAGCCGGAGTTGGTGCCGCCGGAGTTCAGGTTGGACGACGACACCATGACGACGTTGTTGGCCGTACCGCTGTGCGACATGGCGTAGATCTTCGAGTGCATGTTGGCCTCGGCGCCGCCGCGGCAGCTGCCGGAGCACTTGAGGACATAGCTGCCGTCCCTGCCCCAGGTGACGTTCCTGCCGGTCGGCTCGCGGAGGCTCGTGGAGACCTGGCGGCTCGTCATCAGCGGGATGCCTTCAGTCTTCGTGCGCAACCCACCCTGGTCGGCCGGCAGCGGCCGGTTGCACCGGCCGGCCCGGGGGTCGTTGTCGGCGATGCCGTTGCGGTCGCGGTCCCGGACGTTGTCGGCGTTGAGCGCCGTGACCAGCTTGCGGAACGGTCTCGAGACCACCTCCTGGTCGATGATCACCCGCACTGACACGCCGCGGCGGCAGGCGTCGATCAGGGCGTCGGCGCTCTTCTTGCGGTCGAAGAGGTAGCCGGCACCAAGATGATGGGATTCGGGTCGCGCGCGGTCGGCCGGACGTTCCTGAACGCCTCCTCGACCTCGTTGACGATCCGGGTGTTCTCCCCCTCGTTGCCCCAGGGGTTCGGCACGTTGAAGGTCACGCCCCGCCTGGGTTCGTAGGCGCTCGCAGACAACGGCACCAGCGTCAACGGAAGCAGGACCGCCAGCGAGGGCGACGGCTCGACGCATGGAAACAATTCCCCCAAGTCCGGGACGTGGGAGGCGGGAGCGCCGGCCCACGGGCACAGTGATGGTAACTGCCCAGTCGTAACCTTCTGACACAGTTGCCGAACTCCGGCATTACCGGAGGCGGAACACGTCTTCTCTAGTAGGACGCAGGGGCCCGGTCCGAGGTTGCCTCGCGGACCATCATGTCGAGAAGTTCCGGGTACGACGTCCCGGCGGCGGCGAACATCCGCGGCACCTGCGAGTGCTCGGTGAAGCCCGGGATGGTGTTGATCTCGTTGAGCACCGGACCCTGCTCCGTCAGGAAGAAGTCGACCCGGGCGACGCCCGCGCAGCCGAGCGCGTCGTACACCGCAACCGCGGCGCGCTCGAGTGCCGCCCGGTCGGCGTCCGACACCGGCGCGGGGATGCGGAACTGCGCCGAGCCGTCGTACTTGTTCTCCAGGTCGAAGATCCCGGACTCCGGGACGAGGATCTCGAGCGCCGGCGGGACGGTGTGGCTGCCGTCCGCGCGGCCGAACACGGCGAGGTCGATCTCACGGCCGACGACGACGTCCTCGACCAGCACCCGCTCGTCCACGGCGAACGCGGCGTCCAGGGCAGCGGCGAGCTGGGAAGCCTCGCGCACCATGGAGACCCCGTGGCTGGACCCTGCGGCGACCGGCTTCACGACGACGGGGTGGGTGAAGACGACCATCCCGGCGGTGGCGCGGGTCACCAGCTGCCCCGGCGCGGTCGGGACGCCGATCGCCTCGGCGACCAGCTTGGTCGTCCACTTGTCCATGGCGATCGCGCTCGCACTGAGGCCGGAGAAGGCGTACGGCACGTCCGCGAGCTCGCACAGGGCGGCCAGGGTGCCGTCCTCGCCACCCGGGCCGTGCAGCATGGGTACGGCGACCTGGCAGTCGCGCAGCACCTCGACCGCGCCGGCCAGGCCGATCTGCCGGGCGGCGCCGTCGAGCCAGGTCCCGTCCCGGTCGATCGTCAGCGGTACGACGTCGTGGCCGGCGGCGATGAGTGCCGCACCGGCGGCTGCCGCCGAGGACAGCGAGACGTCGTGCTCACAGCTGGTGCCGCCGCCGATCACGGCCACGCGCAACGGGTTCATCGGATACCTGTCATGTTCGGGGTCAGGTTGGGGTGGTTGGGAGCTGCCGGTGGGTCGCCGACCGTGATCCGGTGGAGGCGGGCACCGAGCCCGGTGACGATCTCATGTTCGAGCGTCTCGGCCCAGCCGGCCCACTCCGCAGCGGTCGGCTCACCGGCGTCGCCAGGGCCGAAGACCGTCGCCAGCTCGCCCTCGGCGACGGACTCCGGTCCGTCGTCGGGCCCGAGGTCGACGATGGTCATGTCCATGGAGATCCGCCCGACGACCGGCCGGCGGTGCCCGCCGACCAGCACCTCGCCCCGGTTGGAGGCCAGGCGGGGCAGGCCGTCGGCGTACCCCAGCGCGAGCAGCCCGAGCCGGGTGTCGCGCGGCGCGTGCCAGCTGTGGCCGTAGCCCACCGGCGTGCCGGCGTCGACCGTGCGCACCTGCACCAGCGGCGCCGTCAACGTGAGGGCCGGGCGGAGGGGAGCGGTGTGGGACTCGTCGATGCCGACCAGTCCGGCGCCGATCCGGCTCATCGTGTGGTGACTGAGCGGGTCGCTGACGGTAGCGGCAGTGGCGGCGAGGTGGTGGTCGACGGGCGCGAGACCCAGCTCCCGCGCGGTCCGCAGGCCCCAGTCGAACCTGGCCTTGCCGGCTTCGTTCGCGGGGTCGCCGGGACGGTCGGCGCACGGGAGGTGCCCCATCACCCCGACGACCGACAGCACCCCGGCCGCCTCGGCCGCCTGGGCCTCGCGGCACAGCGCGACCCACTCCTCGGGGCTGGCACCGTCACGGGCCATTCCGGTGTCGAGCTGGAGGTGGACCCGCAGGCCGGGCGCCGTACGGATGGCGGCGAAGTGCGCCAGACCGGGTACGGCGACCTCGATCCCGTGCGCCGCCGCGGCGGCGAAGTCGGCGTCGGTCGGATTGAGCCAGCTCAGGATCCGCTCGGTGAAGCCGGCCTCTCTGAGGGCGAAGGCCTCCTCCAGGTTCGTGACGCCGAACCGGGTCGCCCCGCCGGCGAGCGAGGCCCGGGCGACCGCCGCGGTGCCGTGGCCGAACGCGTCGGCCTTCACGACCGCCATCACCTCGCCGCTCGTCACGGCGCCGATGGTCCGGACGTTCGCGGTGACCGCCGTCGTGTCGATGACGAGGGTCGGGACGGTGCCGGCCGCGTCGGCCGCAGCAGTGGGGGTCATCGGGGTCACGCCACCGCCTCGCGATCGTCGACCGGCCCGTAGTGCGCGGCCGATGCGCCGGTCACGAGGGCCCAGTAGCGGTCGCCGTACGACCAGTGCCACCACTCGGTGGGGTAGTTGACCAGGCCTGCTGCTTCGAGCGCCGCGGCGAGTGTCGCGCGGTTGGTCCGGGCGGCCGCGGAGATGTCGGGTGACGCGAAGTAGCAGGCGTTGTCGGACTCCTCGGGAGTCGCGTCGATCGGGGTCCCGAGGTCGAGCTCGTCGCCGTTCGCGTCGACCAGGGTGAGGTCGACGGCGGCCCCGGCCACGTGGGGAGCGACGTCGATCGGCGAGACGAACCGGCTGGTGAGGCGCTCGAGGTCGGCCGCCCCGATGCCGGGGTGCGCCGCCGCCACCTCGCTCGAGTAGCGGGCGATGATCTGCCGCTGCACGACCTCCGGGCGGTGCCCCTCGACGACCCGGAGGACGATTCCGTCGGGCAGCAGCCTGCTGGCCTCCTGGAGCCGCGATGCCAGCTCCGCGCGGACCCGCGCCCGCGCCGGCCCGAGGTCCGGGCCGAGGGTGACCAGCGGCTCCCCGCACTCGAGCACGGGGATCGCGCCCACCCGCGGATCGGACAGGAGGATCGTCATGGGGACCATGGTGCCCGGCGCCCGCGAAAACGAGGGCATCCCGAACCGTGACAGCTCGGGATGTCGCAGCGGAGGTGACTCAGGGTCGGAAGCTGCCAGTGGTAACGGTCTGGTAACGATCGCCCCCCGCGCTTTGTCGACAGCGGCAACCAGAGGTCAACTGCGGCTGGACAATCTCGGGCTCCAAAAAGCCGGCACGAGACTCTCGGGCGCAGATCGCGCCCGTCATCCCGATTTTGGAGGCCTCGTGCGAGGGAAGACATTGGCGGCGCTCGCAGCCGCTTCATTGATGGGTTCGTTGCTGGCCCAGCCGTTGACGGCGACGGAGGTCGGCGCCCAGCCGTCCTCTGACACCGACACGCGTCAGGAGTCAGCGACGACACCGTCCGACAACCTGGTCCCGAAGTGGCGCGCGAAGTACGACGTACTGCGCGCAGCGGCGCTCGAAAAGCAGCTCAGGGGCGACGTCGCGGTCGGCAAGAAGGTCGTGAAGCTCGGCAACGGCCGGTTCGCGAAGGTTTCGCAGACGGGCACCGACCGCATCTTCGTCGTGCTCGCCCAGTTCGGTAACAAGCGGCACTCCGCGTTCTGCGACAGCACCGACGCGGACGCCTGCGCCTTCCCCTCGGACGGCACACCGATCGCGCTACGACGGTCCGCTCCACAACCAGATCCCGAAGCCCGACCGCACGGTCGACAACAGCACGGTGTGGCAGGCGGATTACAACCGCGCGCACTACGAGCCACCTGTACTACAACCGGATGGCAGAGTTCTACGAGGACCAGTCGGCGGGTGCGTACTCCGTCGACGGTGATGTCACCGAGTGGGTCAAGGTGCCCTTCAACGAAGCCAGGTACGGCCGCAACTACTGCGGCAGCATCGTCTGCCAGAGCTCGGAGTTCCTCATCCGCGACGCCCTGGCCATCTGGGTGCAGAAGCAGCTCGACAGCGGCCAGACGATGGCGCAGATCCAGGCCTACCTGAAGACGTTCGACAGCAGGACCGCTACGACTACGACGAGGACGGCGACTTCGACGAGCCGGACGGCTACATCGACCACTTCCAGGTCGTCCACGCGGGCGGCGACGAGGCGGACGGCGACCCGATCCAGGCATCGGACGCCATCTGGAGCCACCGCGGCAACGTCTCGATCCACAAGCTCGGCACCGGACCGACGAAGGGGCCGCAGAAGGGTGGCGTCGAGGTCGGCGAGGGCGGGGTGTCCGACCCCAACGGCGCCAACGTGCAGATCCCGAGCAACCCGACGGGCATCTGGGTGAGCGACTACACGATGCAGCCGGAGAACGGCGGCCTCAGCGTCTTCGCCCACGAGTACGGCCACGACCTCGGCCTGCCCGACCTCTACGACACCTCCGGCAACACCGGCGGCGCGACCAACAGCGTCGGCTTCTGGTCGCTTGATGAGCCAGTCACGAGGCACCGCCGTGGGCGACGGGGGCATCGGCGAACAGCCGATGCCGTTCGGCGCCTGGGAGAAGTTCCAGCTCGGCTGGCTCGACTACAAGGCGATCCATGCCGGCAGGTCCGGGACCGTCGAGCTCCGCCCCGGGCAGTCGCTCAGTGACCGCAAGTACAACGGCGCGATCGTCGTCCTGCCCGACAAGCAGGTCCAGCTCGACCTCGGCGACCCGTGCGACGCCTGCGATGACCGGTTCTTCTGGAGCGACGCGCGGGCGACGACCTCGACACCCGGATGACCCGTGCCGTCGCCGGCGGAGGAGCCGCTCACCGCGACGGTGAAGTACTCGATCGAGGAGGGCTGGGACTACGCGTTCCTCGAGGCGTCACGATGACGGCGGAGCCACCTGGGAAGCGGTCGAGACGAGCGAGTCGCTACGTCGGCCCGACGACAGCGGCTTCAACCCGTCCGGGATTCGGGATCTCCGGGACCTCGGACGGCTGGGTCGACCTCACCGCCACGGTGCCGGACGGCACCAACGCGATCCGCTGGCGCTACCTGACCGACGGCGCCTTCGCCCTCAACGGCTTCCAGGTGGACGACATCACCCTGGACGGCGAGGTCATCGGCGACGCCGAGACGACGGACGAGGGCTGGACGTTCAAGGGGTTCCGGCGTACGACGGGCACCGACTTCGTGTCGTACCTCAACGCGTACTTCGTCGACAACCGGCAGTACGTCCGCCGGGACAACCTGCTGCGGCACCTGTACAGCTACATCGGCTACTCCGGGAAGCGCTCCAACAAGGTCGAGTTCTACGCGAACGAGCCTGGCGCGCTGGTCACCTACTGGGACACGACGTACTCCGACAACAACGTGGGCGACCACCCCGGTCACGGCGAGCTGTTGGTCGTCGACGCGCACCCGGAGTTCGATCACTACCCCAGCCCGGAGCCGCTGCTGGTGAGCCCCGGCCAAGCTGGGCTACGACTCGACCTTCTCGTTGAAGCCGAGCCGCGACGTCAACGTGCACTACCTGACCCAGCCCTACACGATCGAGGGCTCAGGGCACGGTCGTCGGTGTTCAACGACCTGAGGACTGGTGGTTCATGAACGACGAGCACACCAAGGAGGGCGTGCACCCGGGGCACAACCAGCCGGGCTGGTCGAGCGTGGACGTGCCCGATTTCCGGGCGAAGATCAAGGTCGTCAAGGTCGCGGACAACGGCGACATGACGATCGCGGTGAGCCCGGCCGGCTGACCAGGCAGCTCATCGAGGCATGAATCGACCGTGCCCCGTCACCTCCAGGGTGGCGGGGCACGGTCTGTGTCTGGCGGAGTAGGGGGTCGGTGGCGGAGGTGGGGGATTCGAACCCTTCCCGAGTTGGCAGAGTGCGTTGAACCCAACCCGCAAAACTGCACGGACGACGTCGAACTGTGTCGACGTCGTCCGGTGGCGGAGGTAGGGGGATTCGAACCCTTCCCGAGTTGGCAGAGTGCGTTAACCCAACCCGCAAGACTGTACGGACGACGTCGAACTATGTCGACGTCGTCCGGTGGCGGAGGTAGGGGGATTCGAACCCCCGAGGGCGTTAACCCAACCCGCTTTCCAAGCGAGCGCCATAGGCCACTAGGCGATACCTCCGCCGAGGAGGCTACCGGGACCGGGACCGGCCGATGAAATCGCCTTCGCCCGCATCATCTAGAGTTGGGGCAACCCCCCGTGCGGCGGCATCTCGCCCAACTCCCCCAGGGTCGGAAGACAGCAAGGGTAAGTGAGCTCTGTCGGGTGCATGGGGGGCCTTTCTGTTTTGAATGGGCCGAGCGTGTCGCCAGATCGGACGCTCGCCCGGGGCTCCGCAAGCTCCGCCCCGGCTCGGCCCGATCGCCGCTTCGCGGCCGGGCGCCACGCTGCCGGCCGGGCCTGGGGGCTCGCCCTGTTGGCGTCGGTCCGGCCGTCTAGGGTTCAAGCGTGGATTCCCCGCTCGCGCTCTACCGCCGCTACCGGCCGGAGACCTTTGCCGAGGTCATCGGGCAGGAGCACGTGACCGAACCGCTCCGTGCGGCGCTGGCCGGCAACCGGGTCAACCACGCCTACCTGTTCTCCGGGCCGCGCGGGTGCGGCAAGACCACGAGCGCCCGGATCCTCGCTCGGGCGCTCAACTGCGAGCAGGCGCCGGTGGCCGACCCGTGCGGCGAGTGCGACAGCTGCCGCGACCTGGCCCGCAACGGCTCGGGCTCGCTCGACGTGATCGAGATCGACGCGGCGTCGCACGGCGGTGTCGACGATGCCCGGGAGCTGCGCGAGAAGGCCTTCTTCGCGCCGGTGAAGAGCCGCTACAAGGTCTACATCATCGACGAGGCGCACATGGTGACCACGCAGGGCTTCAACGCCCTGCTCAAGCTGGTCGAGGAGCCGCCGCCCCACCTCCGCTTCATCTTCGCCACGACCGAGCCGGACAAGGTGATCCCCACCATCCGGTCGCGCACCCACCACTACCCGTTCCGGCTGATCCCGCCGCGGCTGCTGTCGTCGTACCTCTCCGAGCTCTGCGAGCTCGAGGGCGTGACCATCGAGCCTGCCGCGCTGCCGCTCGTCGTCCGGGCCGGCGCCGGGTCCGCACGCGACACCCTCTCCGTGCTCGACCAGCTGCTCGGTGGCGCGGGCCCCGCCGGGGTGACCTACGACCTGGCGAGCGGTCTGCTCGGCTACACCCCCGACACGCTGCTCGACGACGTGGTCGACGCGTTCGCGGCCGGCGACGGCGCCTCGGTGTTCGGGGTCATCGACAAGGTGATCGAGACCGGCCAGGACACCCGTCGGTTCACCGAGGACCTGCTCCGCAGGCTGCGCGACCTGGTCATCGTGTCCGCGGTGCCGGACGCGCCGGCCACCGGGCTGATCGACGTGTCCGACGACCAGGGCGAGCGGCTGGTCGCCCAGGCCGCCCGGTTCGGCCGCGCCGAGCTGACCCGGGCCGCCGACCTGGTCGCCGCCGGCCTCACCGAGATGCGCGGCGCGACCGCGCCGCGGTTGCTGCTCGAGCTGATCTGCGCCCGGGTGCTGTTGCCCGCGGCCGACCACGGCACCGACGGCGTCCTCGCCCGGCTCGACCGGCTCGAGCGGCGGATGGCGATCGCGGCACCGGCGCCGACCGCGGTCTCCGGCTGCCCCGCCGGTCGAGGAGGTCGCCGCGGCGGCCACGCCGGCAGAGCCCGAGCCGACTCCTGAGCCCGAACCGGAGCCGACCCGAGCCCGAGCCGCCCGCGTTCGCCGTACCTCCTGAGCCGGCAGCGGAGCCCCCCGCTCCCGAGCCGGCACCCGCCCCCGCGCGCGGCCGGTGCCCTCTCGCTGGTCGACGTACGACGGCTGTGGCCCGACGTGATCGCGGCGACCCAGCGCAAGCGCCGGGTGACCTGGATCCACCTGACGCAGAACTCCCAGGTCGTCGGCTTCGACGGCACCACCCTGACGCTCGGCTTCAACAACGCCGGCGCCCGCGGCAGCTTCGAGGGCGGCAGTGTCGACGTGCTGCACGAGGCGATCCGCGAGGTCGTCGGCGCGGAGTGGAAGATCGAGACGATCGTCGACCCGGGCGCCGAGGCCGGCGCCGCGCCGCCGCCGCCCATGGAGCCCGCCACACCCGCAGCGCCCGCTGCCCCGCTGTCCTCGGAGCCGGCCGAGCCCGCCGCCGCCGCCGGTGGTGGAGCCCGAGCCGCCCGCCCCGCGCCGGCCGCGGATGGCCGACATCCAGGCGGAGCCCGAGGACGTCCACGATCCTGACGCCGCGGTCGACCGCGACGACGCCGATGTCGACGCCGAGTCCGGCGCCGAGCTGCTCGCTCGCGAGCTCGGCGCCCAGGTGATCGAGGAGATCCCGCACCAATGACCTCAGTGACCCGACGGAAGGCAAGACGATGACGCAGAACCCGTTCGACGCGCTCGGTGGCGGCGGTGGCCTCGACCTCGGGGCCCTGCTCCAGCAGGCGCAGCAGATGCAGGAGGACCTCCAGGCTGCGCAGGCGCGGCTCGCCGACACGAAGGTCGAGGGCTCCGTGGCCGGCGGGGCGGTCACGGTGACCGTGAGTGGCACCGGCGAGCTGACCGGCGTCACGATCAACCCGACCGCGGTCAGCGATCCTGAGGAGCTCGAGGAGAACCTCGAGGAGATCGGCGACCTCGTCGTCGCCGCCTACCGCGACGCGAAGGCGAAGGCGGACGCCCTCGCCGACCAGACGCTCGGCCCGCTGGCCGGCGGGATGCCCGGGCTGCCGGGCGGTGGTCCGGGGGCAGCCCCGGGCTCCCTCGGCTTCTAGGTCTCGCCGTGTACGAAGGCGTCGTCCAGGACCTCATCGACGAGCTCGGCAGGCTGCCCGGCGTCGGGCCCAAGGGCGCGCAGCGGATCGCGTTCCACCTGCTCCAGGCCGACCCGGTCGACGTGAAGCGGCTCGCCGACGTCCTGGTCGAGGTCAAGGCGAAGGTCAAGTTCTGCGCCACCTGCTTCAACGTGTCCGAGGACGACCTGTGCCGGATCTGCCGTGACCCCCGCCGGGACCAGGCCGTCATCTGTGTCGTGGAGGAGTACAAGGACGTCGTCGCGATCGAGCGCACCCGCGAGTTCCGTGGCCGCTACCACGTGCTGGGCGGCGCGATCTCGCCGATCGACGGCATCGGCCCGGAGCAGCTCCACATCAAGGAGCTGCTGACCCGGCTCGGCGATGGAGCGGTCACCGAGGTGATCCTGGCGACCGATCCCAACCTCGAGGGTGAGGCGACGGCGACGTACCTCACCCGAATGCTGGGCCCTTTGGGGTTGCGCGTCACGCGGTTGGCGAGTGGACTCCCTGTAGGCGGAGATCTGGAGTACGCCGACGAAGTCACCCTCGGACGAGCATTTGCAGGAAGGCAGGCGGCAACGTGACCGATCAGCTCCCTGGTCAGGCAGCACTCGAGGCGATGCTCGCCGTCGAGACCGAGACCGTACGGTTCGCCGACGGCATCGCCGCGTCGGTCGGGTCGTTCCTCGAGTCGCTGCGGGTGATCGCCTACCAGGCGTCCTCCGGGCAGGCGATCTCGTTGCTGCTGCTCCAGATCAGCGAGATCGCGCTGACCGGTGCCCGGCTCGGTGCCCAGCGCGACTTCGCCCCGCGGGACGAGTACCAGCCCGACGTCGGGCCGGACGCCGATCTGGACGACCTCCGGATGCGGCTGGCCGAGCTGCTCGGCAACGTCGACACGATGAGCTATGTCTTCGACCCCTATCAGCCCGAGGTGGTCGAGAGCCAGCTCTCCGACGACTTGGCCAGCATTGCCGCCGACCTCGAGCTCGGCATGCGCCACTACCGCGCCGGCGACGTCGAGGAGGCGTTGTGGTGGTGGCAGTTCTCCTACGTGTCGTCGTGGGGCGCTCTCGCCGGGGCTGGGATGAAGGCGCTGCTCTCGGTGGTCGCCCATGACCGGCTCGACGTCGACAACGACTCCGAGCTCGATGTGATCGAGGCCGCGGAGGCTGCCTTGGACGGTGGCGAAGTCACCGCCTGACGCTCGGTAGAATCGGCGGGGCACCTTCCCCGTCGATCCAGGAGCGCATCCGAAGTGGGCATTGTCGTGCAGAAGTACGGCGGCTCGTCGCTGTCCGACGCCGACGCCATCAAGCGCGTGGCCCGTCGCATCACCGACGCCAAGAAGGCCGGCAACGACGTCGTCGTCGCGGTCTCCGCCATGGGCGACAGCACCGACGAGCTGCTCGATCTCGCCGCCGAGGTGAGCCCGCTGCCGCCGGCGCGTGAGCTCGACATGCTGCTGACCGCGGGCGAGCGGATCTCGATGGCGCTGGTCGCGATGGCGATCTCCGACCTCGGCTTCACGGCCCGGTCGTTCACCGGCTCGCAGGCCGGCGTGATCACCGACGACGTCCATGGCAAGGCCAAGATCCTCGACGTCACGCCCGGCCGGATCAGCAGCGCGATCGACGAGGGCCACATCGTGATCGTGGCCGGCTTCCAGGGCGTCAGCCAGCAGACCAAGGAGATCACCACCCTCGGCCGCGGCGGCACCGACACCACAGCGGTCGCGCTGGCGGCCGCGCTCGAGGCCGACGTCTGCGAGATCTACACCGACGTCGACGGCGTCTTCACCGCCGACCCGCGGATCGTCCCGAACGCGCGCAAGCTCGACACGGTCACCTACGAGGAGATGCTGGAGCTCGCTGCGTGCGGCGCCAAGGTGCTCCACCTGCGCTCGGTCGAGTACGCCCGGCGCCACAACATCCCGATCCACGTCCGGTCGTCGTTCAGCACCCTCGAGGGCACAGTTGTCTCGGGGAGCATCAACGACCCGGACAGAATTCAGAGTGAGGTCAGCATGGAAGCACCGATCATCGCCGGCGTCGCCCACGACCGCAGCGAGGCCAAGATCACCGTCGTCGGGGTCCCTGACAAGGTCGGCGAGGCGGCGGCGATCTTCAACGCGCTCGCGGAGGCGCAGATCAACCTCGACATGATCGTGCAGAACGTGTCGGCCGCCGCCACGAACCTCACCGACATCTCGTTCACGCTGCCGTACGCCGACGGCCAGACCGCGATGGCGACGTTGGACGCACTCCAGGGCCAGATCGGCTTCGAATCGCTGCTCTACGACGACAAGGTCGGCAAGCTCTCGCTCATCGGCGCCGGCATGCGGTCGCACCCGGGCATCTCGGCGAAGTTCTTCACGGCCCTCGCCGAGGCGGGCGTCAACATCGGCATGATCTCGACGTCGGAGATCCGGATCTCGGTGATCGTCGCCGAGGATGACGTCGACGCCGGTGTGCAGGCGGCCCACACGGCGTTCGACCTCGACGCCGACGAGATCGAAGCGGTCGTCTACGGCGGCTCCGGCCGATAAACTCGCGGCGCGCCCCGCGCCCCGGAAGGATTCACCCCATGAATGGATCGGAATTGTCGGCGCGACCGGCCAGGTCGGCGTTGCCATGCGCCAGATCCTCCTCGAGCGGGGCTTCCCCGCCGATGAGGTGCGCTTCTTCGCCTCGCCCCGCTCGGCGGGGACGGTGCTGCCCTTCGGCGATCGCGAGGTCGTCGTCGAGGACGCTGCGACGGCGGACCCGACCGGGCTCGATGTCGCGCTGTTCTCCGCAGGCGCGACCACCTCCCGGGCGCTGGTTCCGGCGTACGTCGACGCCGGCGTGATCGTCGTCGACAACTCCTCCGCGTTCCGCAAGGACCCGGCCATCCCGCTCGTGGTCTCCGAGGTCAACCCCGACGCCGCACGGCCGGTGATCGCGGCCGGCCGCGGCATCATCGCGAACCCGAACTGCACCACGATGGCCGCGATGCCCGTGCTCAAGCCACTGCACGACGAGGCAGGCCTGGTCCGGCTGATCGCGTCGACCTACCAGGCTGTCTCCGGCTCCGGCGTCGCCGGCGTCGAGGAGCTCGCCACCGGCATCGCCGCCGCAGGTGACAAGGCCCGGGAGCTGGCGTACGACGGCGAGGCCGTCGCGTTCCCCGAGCCGGGCATCTACCGGCAGACGATCGCCTACAACGTGCTTCCGTTCGCCGGCAACCTGGTCGACGACGGATGGGGCGAGACCGACGAGGAGCAGAAGCTCCGCAACGAGTCGCGCAAGATCCTCGGCCTCCCCGACCTGCGTGTGTCCGGGATCTGCGTCCGGGTGCCGGTCTTCACGGGCCACTCGCTGGCGATCAACGCCGAGTTCGAGCGCGCGTTGCCGGTCGACCGCGCCCGCGAGCTGCTGAGCACCGCTCCGGGAGTGGAGCTCGCCGACATCCCCAGCCCGCTGCACGCGGCGGGGAAGGACCCGTCGTACGTCGGTCGGCTCCGGCAGGACCCCGGCGTCGACGGCGACCGTGGCCTGGCGCTGTTCGTGTCGAACGACAACCTGCGCAAGGGCGCGGCCCTCAACACCGTGCAGATCGCCGAGCTGGTGCTGCGCTGATCCGCCGAGCGCGTCTCCGTCGCGCTGACGCCTACGGCTCGCCTGGTTCGACGAAGGTCTTGGTGACCCAGACCGACGCCAGGTAGGCGGCCACGCTGATCAGCGGGATCACGATCAGCATCGACCAGTGGTCGAGCACGTCGATGAGGAACAGCAGCGCCATCACGGCCACCAGCCCGACGCCGAGGAAGCTGGTGCTGCCCGGGTCGCTGATCGAGAACACCTTGAGCAGCGCGCTGCCCAGCAGGACGCAGACCACGAACGTCGCGATCAGCAGCAGGAAACCGGGTCCGCCCGAGCAGGACGAGGTCCCGCGGACGGCCTCGCAGCCGCGGAGCGACAGCCAGATCAGCAGGATCAACGCTCCGCCGACCACGACGCCGGTCACCGCAGCGGCCGGGTACAGCGGCAGCAGCGGCGGCTCATCCCCCTGCGCCGCGATCTCTGCGTCCTCGTCCTCCTGCTCGATGCGGGTCAGCGGCTCGGGAACGATGTCGGGCGCGAGCTTGGCGCGGGGGCGGGCCGACGCGGCCTTCGCGGCCGGCGCGACCTTCTTGGCGGCGCGGCTTCGCGGCCTTCTGCGGCGCCGGTGTGGGCTCCGGCTCGGGTTCAGGGACGGGGGCCGGCTCCGGCTCAGGCGCGGACTCGGCGACGGGCTCGGGCTCGATGACCGGCTCCGGCTCCTCCGCGGCGGCCTCCTCGACGACCGGCTCCGTCGGGACCGGCTCGATCTCCTCGGTGCGCGTCTCCTCGACGAGCTCCTCGGTCGGCTCCTGGGCAGCAGGCGCGGGATCGTCGGACGCCGGCGAGCTGCTCTTGCTGTTCCCCATGGCGTCCGACTTCTTCTTCCGCCCGAACAACTTCGGCGGCTCCAAGCTGAGCTTCAGCTTGTCCTGCTCGTCAGACATGGGAGGCAGTGTGTCACGAAGGTGAACCTCACGACACGAGAGTTCACGCAGCCGGTCGGACGGGTGTCGGGGGTCCCTCGACCTCCCTCGGGACCACCTCGGCTCTGTCAAGCTGGCCGCTCACTGGATGCTCGCTGCGAGCGGCAGGCTGACGGTGAAGGTGCTCCCGTTTGCGGGAGTGCTGACGCAGGTGACGGTGCCTCCGTGGGCCTCGGTGAGGGACTTCACGATCGCGAGACCGAGCCCTGAACCGCCGTGGCTGCGGGTGTGAAGCGTCGCAGCCGCATCTCAGACGTGGTGCTGGCAGAGAAGGCACGTTCGATCTGGCCGAGCATGCCGTTGAGGGCGTCAAGCGAGTCGCCCGACCTCGGTGCGCCGCCGGGCTCGCCGAGCGCCCGCGAGACGGGTCGGCGCGGAAGAAGCGGTCGAAGACCTTGGTGAGCACCTCGGGGTCCATCCCGGGTCCGGAATCGCGGACAGAGACGTCGACATGGTGGTCGCGAGCGCGTACGGCGACCTCGATCGGTGAGGTGACAGGCGTGTGGGCCAGCGCGTTGGTGAGCAGGTTGGCGAGGATCTGGCGCAGCCTCGACTGATCGCCGATCACGACGGGCGGATTCGCGCCGGGCTGCGCGTCGAGGGCGATCGGCCGCTCGGGTTGCAGCGCCTGGGTGTCGATGACCGCGTCAGTGGCGAGGCTGAGCAGGTCCACCGACGTTCGTTCCAATGGCCGGGACTGGTCGAGGTGCGCCAGCAGCAGCATGTCGTCCACCAGGTCACCCATCCGCTTGGACTCCGACTCGATGCGGGTCATGATCGTGCCGAGGTCGCCGCTGATCCCGGTACGCCACATCTCGGCATGACCGCGGATCGACGCGACCGGGGTACGCAGCTCGTGGCTGGCGTCGGAGATGAAGCGTCGCAGCCGCATCTCAGACGTGGTGCTGGCAGAGAAGGCACGTTCGATCTGGCCGAGCATGCCGTTGAGGGCGTGAGCGAGTCGCCCGACCTCGGTGCGCCGCCGGTAGCGGGGAACCCGCTCGGTCAGGTCGCCGGCGGCGATCCGTTCGGCGGTCTGCTCGATCCGCTCGAGCGGGTGCAGACCGATCCGGGCGATGGCCCAGGCGGCAACCGCAGTGAACAGCAGCACCAGCCCGCTGACGAGGAGCGAGAGCCTGGTGAGTCGCGACACCGTCGCATCCGCGTCAGCGAGCGAGACCGCCAGGACGATGGTCTGGCCGGAGTCGCTGTCGTAGCGGGCACGAACGCGCCACCTGCTCCTCACCGTCGATCGACGAAATGGTGGCCAGCTCGTCGGTCCCGGCGAGGTTCGCTTGATCGAGCTCAGGGGCTGCGTCACCGATGTCAGGGCCCAGGGAGCAGGCCACGTCTCCGTCGGTGTCGAGCACCAGCAGCATGAAATCGCTGCGCAGGCCCTGCGGGTCCCGGGGGTTGGCGCACAGGCTGCCCGGCGCATCCGGCAGCGGGCTCTCCCCGGCATCGGGGGTGATCGCGCCGACCTGCGAGTCGACGCGGTCGAGCAGGTAGGACCGCATCAGCAAGATGCCGGCGACGTTGGTGACCGCGAGCCCCACCGAGACGAGGAGAACCATCCCCAGCACGAGTCGGGCGCGGATGGAGAGTCCGAGGGTGGGGACCGCCATCAGGTGCTCGGGATCTTCAGCACGTATCCGACTCCCCTGATGGTGTGGATCAGCGGTTGGTCGACTTTGTCGACCTTGCGGCGCAGGTAGCTGATGTAAGACTCCACGACCCCGGAGTTGCCGTTGAAGTCGTAGTGCCAGACGTGGTCGAGGATCTGGGCCTCGGCTCATCACCAGCTCGGCGTTGCGGATCAGGAACCGCAGCAGGGCGAACTCGGTCGGGGAGAGCGTGACGAGCCGACCGGCACGGTGGACCTCGTGGCGGGCCTCGTCGAGCTCGAGGTCGGCGTACGTGAGGCGGTTGACCTCGTCCCTGGTCGGTCGAGTGCGGCGCAGCACCACCCCGACCCGGGCCACGACCTCTTCCAGGGAGAACGGCTTGGTGACGTAGTCGTCGCCGCCCAACGTGAGCCCGGCAAGCCGGTCCTCCAGGGCGTCCCGTGCGGTCACGAACACCGCGGCCATGTCGGGGTGCACCTTGCGCAGCCGTCGCAGCAGGTCGACGCCGTCGGTGTCGGGCAGCATCACGTCCAGAAGCGCGAGGTCGATCTTCTGCCTGTCCGCGTGCGCAACGGCCTCCGCACCGGTGCTGGCGCGCAGCACCTCGTAGCCGACGAAGGCCAGGCTCATCGCCAGCATGTCCTGGATCGCCGGCTCGTCCTCGACGATCAGCAGTCGGGTTCCGGGGACCACCGAGTCGGGAGTGACCGCCATCTGCTTCCCTCGCTTGCTGCTGACCGGCGCAACGATTGCGCCTGATCCTCGGTCTCGCTGCTGACCGGCCACTGGGAGATTCCTGGCAGTTGCCTGTGAATGCCTGGCCATCAGGGCTCCCAGCGAACTCCCAGACTCATCGAAGCGGGCTCCGAGGTTGGTCGGTCAGTCTTCCTTCACCTGCCCCCGTTCCCGGGTCTACGGTGCCAGCCTCGATCGCCGTACGGGGGCAGGGCCAACGTGATGAAGGAGCTTCATTCCCAATGAGCAACCTGGACTCGACCGGCGTCCTGCCCGGCCCGCTGCGCGAGGACGAGGAGGAACGCCCCGAGCTGGAGCCCCAGCGTCGTCGCCCGCTGTCGGGGCGCCGAGGGTTGATCCTCAACCTCTTCATCCTGGTCGCCGTCGGTTTGGTGGTCGCCCTGATCGCTGTTGACGGTCCGCGGCAGCGGTGGTGAGGAAGAGGCGACCGCCCAGACCGCAGTCGTGGACACCGGGACCGTGACTGCCACGGTGTCGGCCAACGGCAACATCGCATCGGGGACCGCGGTGAACGTCGACTTCCAGGGCTCGGGCGGAGTTGTCACTGCAATCCTGCGTCGAGCCCGGCGAACGGGTCCGGAAGGGGCAGGTCCTGGCCCGGGTCGACCAGACCTCGGCGCGCCAGTCGCTCGCCTCCGCGCAGCGCGCAGCTCGAGCTCCGCCCAGGCGGCCTACGACGGAGCCGTCCAACGGCAGACCCCGGCCGAGCAGGCAGCCGCACGCCCGGACGGTCGACCCAGGCCGAGACCTCGGTGGCCGGTGCGCGAACCACCCTCGCGTTCGGCCCAGCAGAGCCTGAACCTGGCACAACGCCAGCAGAACGCCTCGGTTCGGCGGGCCGAGGACGCCCTGGCCGACGCACGCGAGGACCTCCGGGCTGCCCGCGAGGCCGTACTGGGCCGATCCCGCACCCCGGAGAACAAGGCAGCGCGACACGCGGAGACGGCCGTCGACACCGCGACCGGTCGCGCCACTGGCAGTCGCCTCACGGCCCGCGCGACCCGGGCCTCCACCCTGCTGCAGGCCCGCCAGCAGGTGGCCGCCTCCGCAGGACCAGCTCGGCATCGGCCCAGTCCAGCCTCGCCTCGACCAAGGCAGGGGTCGAGGTCAACCAGCAGGGCCCCGGGACAGCGAGGTCGCCCTCCGCCCAGGCACAGGTCGACAGCGCCGAGGTCGCGGTCGCCCAGGCGCAGACCACCTTGGAGCAGACGGTGTTGCGGGCGCCGGTGGCCGGCACCGTGGCCAAGCTCAACGGCACCGTCGGCGAACCCTCCTCCTCGACGTCCAGCAGCTCGAGCTCGTCCGCTTCCTCTTCCCGTCCTCGAGCACCAGCAGCGGCACCTCGACCACCGAGGCGACCGGATTCGTCACACTCACCGGCACCGATTCGCTGCAGGTGACCGCGGATGTGGCCGAGGCCGACATCGCCGACGTCCAGGTCGGCCAAGAGGCCACCGTCACCCTTTCGGCGAGCGGCAAGGAGATCCGCGGCACCGTCACCGCGGTCGACGCGATCGAAACGGTGACCAACAACGTCGTCGAGTACGGCGTCACGGTCACCCTTGGCGAGTCCCAAGCGGGTCAAGCTCGGGCAGAGCACGCAGATCGTGGTCACCACCGGCACCAAGGAAGGCGTGGTCCGGGTGTCGGCGAGCGCGCTGACGACCGTCGGTGACAACACGACCGCGACCGTCGCAGGCCGCTGACGGCACCACCAGCACGGTCCAGGTGGTCACCGGGCTCGAGGGCGACGGATACACCGAGGTGCTCGCCGGCCTCGAGGACGGCGACACCGTCGTGCTCCCCGGAGCAGGCCGAGGCGCCGACCGGATTCACCTTCCCCGGCGGCGGGATCTGGCGGGATCTGCGGTGACCCTGACTCGCGCCGCGGCCGCCGGCCGGCTGTCGAACTGACGGGCATCAAGAAGTTCTATGGCCACGGGGAGGCCGAGGTTCATGCCCTCGACGGGCGTGGACCTGCGGGTCGAGCACGGCGACTACGTGGCGATCATGGGTGCCGTCGGGATCCGGCAAGTCGACGCTGATGAACATCATCGGCTGCCTCGACGTCGGCACCGCGGGCCGCTACCTGCTCGACGGGATCGACGTACGACGCCTCGACGAACGCCAGCTCTCCCTGGTCCGCAACCGGAAGATCGGCTTCGTCTTCCAGAGCTTCAACCTGATCGCGCGGACTACTGCGCAGCGGAACGTCGAGCTGCCGCTGGCCTATGCCGGCGTCCGCTCCACCGAGCGGACGCGAGCGCGCCTCGGCGCGCCCTCGGCCGGGTCGGGCTCTCGGACCGTGCCGATCACGTCCCGGCGGAGCTCTCGGGTGGTCAGCAGCAGCGGGTCGCTGTCGCCCGGGCGATCGTGACCGAGCCGGTGTTGCTGCTGGCCGATGAGCCGACCGGCGCGCTCGACAGCCACAGCACTGCCGACGTCCTCGCGCTCTTCGACGACCTCGCGGCTCAGCGGCCGCACCCTTGTGGTGATCACGCACGAGGACGAGGTCGCCCACCACGCCAAGCGGATCATCCGGATGACCGACGGCCGGATCGTCGTCCGACGACCGTCAGGTCGGCGTGCACGAGCCGCCGCCCGCGGCCTGCCCAGGCGAGGCCACCACGGGGCGAGGCGGGCATTCGATGAACGTCCGCGAGACCGGCCGGTTCGCCTGGCAGGGCGTCACCGCCAACAAGACCCGGTCTGCCCTGACCACGCTGGGCATCCTGATCGGCGTCGCTGCCGTCATCATCCTGGTCGCCGTCGGCACCGGCTCCAGCCAGGCCGTCCAGGACTCCATCGGCGCGCTGGGCAGCAACACCCTCACCGTTACCGCCGGCGCCGGCGGCGAGGGCGGGCCTGGAGGGGGCGGCGGATTCCTGGGTGGAGCGGCGAGGTCCCCGGGGCGGTCTGTTCGGTGGCGGGGACACCACGACCAGCCAGAACGCCACCTCGACGCGGGCAGCCGAGCTGACCATGGAGGACGCCGAAGCGATCGCCACCAGCGACGAGGCCGACCATGTGCTCGGGGTCGCGCCCGTGGTCAGCGCCTCGTCGGTCACCGCGACCTATGAGGGTGCCTCCCATGACGTGAACACGTTCACCGGCACCACAGCCGCCTACCTCCTCATCGACAACTCCGACCGTCCGCACGGCAATGCGCTTCACCGACGACGACTACACCGCCCACCGGCGCGTGGCACTGCTCGGCCAGCACCGTCGCCGAGGAGCTGGTCGGCGACGACGTGCAGCTCCGATCGTCGGGCAGGTCGATCTCCTTCAACGGGTTCCAGTTCGAGGTCGTCGGGGTGCTCGCCGAGAAGGGCAGCACCGGACCCACGGACTCCGACGACCGGGTGATCGCCCCGGCCACCTCGGTCCAAGACACCCTGTCCGGGTACGGCGTACTCAGCTCGATCTCGGTCAAGGCCACCTCCGCTGACGACGTGACCACCGCGCAGAACCGAGATCCAGACGATCCTCGACGTCCGCCACGACGTGAGCGTCGACCGACCGCGACTACAGCGTCACCAGTGCCTCCTCGATCCTCGAGGCCGCCACCTCCTCGAACGAGACCTTCACCGTGTTGCTCGGCGCGGTGGCGGCGATCTCCCTTCTGGTCGGCGGCATCGGCGTCATGAACATCATGCTGGTCACCGTCACCGAACGGACCCGGGAGATCGGCATCCGCAAGGCCATCGGCGCCAGCAGGGCCGACATCATCGGCCAGTTCCTCGCCGAGGCCGTCCTGCTCTCCCTCTTCGGAGGCCTGGTCGGGGTCGCGGCCGGCCTGATCGGTTCCCAGTTCACCATCGTCGGCGTCGAACCCGTGGTGGCGCCGTACTCGGTCTTCCTGGCCTTCGGCGTCGCCATCCTGATCGGCCTGTTCTTCGGCCTCTACCCGGCCAACCGGGCCGCGTCGCTCCGCCCGATCGAAGCCCTTCGCTACGAGTGAGGACCGACCATGACCGACCACCGACTCAGCCATCGACGACCCGATGCTGGACGACGAGTGGCTCGCCGCCCCCGCCAAGCGGTCACGGCTCCGCGCCGTGCTCGTCACTCGCCCTGGCCGCTGCCGTGTGCTTCCTCGGTGGCGCCCTGGTGCAGAAACACTCGGACCCGACGCCGCCGAAGCTGCTGCCGGTCCCGCCGGCTTCGCCGGAGGACAGCTGCCCGAGGGCGCTTCCGCGAGGGCCTCGGGACCAAGGCGGAGTCCCGGCGCCGGCGACGGTACGTCCACCGACGACAGCGAGTCGGTCATCGGTGAGGGTGGTCGAGGTCCGCGGCGACGTGTGGATCGTCGAGGACCTTGGCGGGGAGCGCCACGAGATCAAGGTCGGTGACGACACCGACGTGATCCGCGAGGTCCGCTCGATCTCGCCCAGGTCAAGGTCGGCGACCCCGTCGACGTGACCGGCACCAGCAACGACGGCCGACTCCAGGCCGACGAGGTCACCTTGCGATGACCACCAACCGGAAAGGAAACAACCAGAGTGAACAAGACCCGCACGGTGATCGGTGCCGTCAGCCTCGCCGCCCTGCTCTCCCTGACCGCGTGCGGGGGCGACGACCCTGACGACCCCGACGGCGGTGACAGCGCTACCGACACCGCAAGCGCGCCATCGGGACGTCCCGGCGACTTCGACGCCGACCAGCTCGAGGAGATCCAGCAATGCCTCGAAGCCGCGGGGCTGGAGGGCGAGCTGCCCACCGGTCAGCCCAGCGACGCCCCCACCGACCTCCCGTCGGACTTCCCGTCCGATCTGCCCACCGACCTCCCGTTCTACTTCCCGACGGATCTCGGATCAGGTGGCCCCGGGGGTGGCGCCGGTGTGTTCCAGGACCCGGAGGTCCAAGAAGCCCTCGAGGCGTGCGGCATCGACCTGCCGCAGGCTCCCGGCCAGGGCTGAGCAGTCGACGGCTCTCCGGTCCCTCACCTGTGCGGCTACTTGGCGCGAACGCGATTGTTGCGCGGGTTGTGCTCGAGCTCGACCAGCCCGAGGTCCTCGAGCAGCGGAGGCAGATACATCCCGAACCTGCCGCGGTATCCCTTCCGCAGCCCGTACCAGCCGCCGGCCGGGTTTCCTTCGTCGCGGCCCCATGCCTCGACCGTGCCGGGCTTGGCGGGCTTCTGCTCGTCCGCCGCTCCGAGCTCGACCCAGTCGCCGCGCTCGACCAACATCGCGTGCAGGTCCTCGACCGCGCCCAGACGGTATTTCAGCGTGGTCTTCCCGACTACGCAGACCAGCGCCGGCGGGTCGGCGTCCGGATCGCGGTGCATCGTGTACTCAGAGGTTCCCGGCGCGGTCTTGAGGACCCAGGGGTCCTCGGCGGTGCCTTCGGCCATCTGGCTTCCACCCTTCCTCTTCAGCTGCGTTCTCGAAGTGCGGCAAGAGACCTGCCCAGCCGCCACTGTTGGCGTCGCGCCGAGCCGACGCCCGTCGCCGAACCGCACCCAGCAAGAATGCGTGATCCGCACCCAGGTGGATAGGCAGCAAAGAGAAGTTCGGTGCTCAGCCAGGCGGCAGCGACGCCCGGGCAAAGGCAGCGGCCTCGTCGAGCACCGCGCGCCAGAGGTCCCGGTCCACGGTGGTGATGGCGATCCATTCCCGAAACACCTTCCCGGCCGGCGCGAAAGGGTCGCCCGTCTCCGTTTCGATGAGCTCGGCGACGCGCTCACGGGGGAGCTTCACCACGAGGGCGCCGGCCTTGTCGTCGTACGACGCGAGGAACTTGCCGGCGAGGCGTACGCACGGGTATCCCATCATCGTCGCCCGCCCGATCGCGGGATCGTAGAGGAGGTCGTCGGTGAGCTCGTCGTACAGCTCGCGGGCATCGCCCCCGTCGGTCGCGGCCGACGGGGGCGTGCTCTTCGGGCCATTGGTCATCAGGCCGCCGGGGGGGTGAACACACCGAACATGTTGCCTGACGGGTCACGCAAGTAGGCGAAGGTCGGTGCGCCCGGACCTGGGTCGAGGTGCTTGCTGACCACCGAGCCGCCGAGCTGTTCGGTGTCGGCGCAGGTGGCCTCGACGTCGGCCACCAGGATGTAGAAGACGGCGTGGTTGGGAACCTGACCGCCAGTTCCGAAGACACCGCCCATCGGCGTATCGGCGCCGGACGCCTTGATGTTGCGGTAGTCCATGCCGCCGGTGGCAGCAGGTCCGTCCGCCTCGAAGGACCAGTCGAACAGGCTGCCGTAGAACTTCTCGGCAGCGTCGGCATCGCCGGTGGCGATCTCGAACCAGGCCAGGGTGCCCGGGGCGGGGTTGGTCATCGTCATATCTCCTCTGCTCGGATCACCCACCGAACCGGCGGGTTGCTCCCACGGTCTCGCCGGTTCGCGACAGCCCTATGTCGGTGTTTGGACGAAGATCTTCGGGACGCAGCGCGGAAGCCGGCAACTTCGTCTCGTGACCGTCGACGACCAGATCCGGAACCGTGCGGGCAGGGCGAGGGGGCGACGGCGATCTGTCGGCGCAGGTGATGCGGTCCATGCGGAAGACACGGTCGTCGCGTCTCAGATGACACCAGGCGGAGAGGTAGGAGCCGTTGGGCCCCATCACGATGTGGTGTGGTTCGACCTCCCGCTCCGTTTCGAGCCCGCCGACATCGGTGTAGCGGATGCGCAGCACCTGGTTGTCTCGCACTGCCCGCCAGATCGTCTCCGCCACCACGGCGTCCGGATCCGGGGTGGGCTGGACCAGGAGTCGCACCTTCCCGGCAGTCGCCCGCGCCTCCTGGAGGGACCGTTCCGGCATCGCTGCGACGATCTTTTGCAGGGCGCTGCGCGCGTCCCTCTTGAAGAGAACGTGCTCGTTCTGGCTGAGGGCGACGGCGACGGCCGCCGCTTCCCGGGGCGTGAAGTTCAGCGGTGGCAGGGTCATCGACCGGTCGAGCGAGAATCCACCCGACCTCCCCGTCCGCGTCGCCAGCGGCACGCCGGCTTGCCCGAGGGCACTGAGATCGCGCTCGATCGTTCTCACGCTGACCTCGAAACGAGCGGCCAGCTGTCGGGCCGTACGGCCGCGTCGGCCCGCGGCGCGTAGTTCCTCGACCAGGGCGTACAGGCGCTCGATGCGGTTCATGAACGCAGACTAGGAGCCGGCGCGGACAACGAAGTCCGAAACATTTCCCGGAAACGGCGTACCCGACAACCCGCGGGGTGGATCAACACCACAGCACGGAACCGCGCGATCGACGTCCGACTCGCGCTCCACGCGGTTGCGTGAGCCGGTCTACGATCGCCGTCATGGTCGACGTCCAGGTCGAGACCTTCATCGCCCGACCGCCGGCGGACGTCGCGGCGTACGCCGGAGACCCGTCCAATGCGCCGGAGTGGTACGCCAACATCCGCTCCGTCGAGTGGCGAACGGACCCGCCGGTCCGGGTCGGCTCCGAGATGGACTTCGTCGCGAAGTTCCTCGGCCGGCGGCTCGCCTACACCTACCGGGTCGTTGAGCTGGTCGAGGGCGACCGGCTCGTCATGGAGACCGCGCACGGACCGTTCCCGATGCGCACGACCTACACCTGGGAGCAGGCAGAAGGCGGCACCCGGATGACCCTGCGGAACACCGGGGAGCCGCGTGGCTTCGGCAAGGTCAGCGCGCCCGCGATGGCCGTCGCGATGAAGCGCGCCACGACCAAGGACCTCGCGCGACTCAAGGCGATCCTCGAACGCTGACACCTACTCTGACGTCAGGAAGCGACGCGCGCCGCGGGAGCCGGCAACCGGACCGAGAACCTGCACCCGTCGGCGTTCGCGAGGTTCTCGACGGTCACCTCACCCTGATGTGCCTCGACGATGCCCTTGACGATGGACAGCCCGAGACCACCGCCGGCGCCCGCCGGTCCTGGGTTCGGCGTCCGGGCCTGACCGTGCCGCCAGGCGACGTCGAAGAGCCGCGCCATGTCGGACTCGGGGATTCCGCCGCAACCGTCGCTGACGCTGAGCTCGACGCCGTCACGCACCGAGCGACCGCGGATCTCGACGACCCCGTTGGCCGGGGTGTGTCGCACCGCGTTCATGACCAGGTTCGAGACGACCCGCGACAAGCCCGCCGGATCGGCCAGCACCTCGACCCCGGCGTCGACGGCGCCGTCGAGGCGCACCCGACGCGACCGCGCCACCGCATCGGCTCCGGCGATCGCGTCGCTGACGACGTCGCCGAGCGACAGCGGCTCCGGAAGGACGGTCAGGACGCCGGCGTTGATCCGGGAGAGCTCGAAGAGGTCGTCGACCATCCGGCTCATCCGCTCCACCTCGGCGCGGATCCGTTCGTGGTAGGTCTCGTCGTCGGCGAGGCCGTCCTCGAGCGCCTCGGTGAGCGCGCGCATCCCGGCCAGGGGGGTGCGCAGGTCGTGGGACACCCACACGACCAGCTCGCGCCGCGACTCCTCGACGCGGCGCTCCCGGTCCCGCGCCTCCTCGAGACGTTGCTGTGCCTTCGCCAGCTCGTCGGCGAGCAGGCGGAACTCGCTGGGGCCTTCGTGCGCGCCGGCGTACGGCTGCCCGTCGCCCACAAGCCGGACGCCCTCGCGAAGGACCGTCGACCAGCGGCTGACCGCCTGGCCGAGGCCGAGCGCGGCCAGCAGGGCCACCAGACCGGAGACACCGGCCAGCACCGACACCACCCGGAGGTCATGGTCGGAGATGAACATCCGCCGCGCGGCGACCTGGGTGCCGAGGAATCCGCCGAGCACGGCGACCAGTGCCACCAGACTCGAGCTGCCACCGGATCGACCGGCGCCGGAGCAGCCAGGCCGCACCGAAGCCCACCAGCCCCACGGCCGTGGCGCAGGAGCCGGCGATGAGGACGATCTCGACCTCGGTCCTCATCGGCTGGGCTCCCAGCGGTAGCCCACGCCCCACACCGTCAGCAGCCGCGTCGGCTCCTGCGGGTCGGGCTCGATCTTCTCCCGGAGCCGGCGTACGTGCACGGTCACGGTCGACTCGCCGCCGACCGCCCAGCCCCACACCCGGTCGAGCAGCTCCGCCCGGGTGAAGACCTGACCGGGGCTGGCCAACAGGAAGCGGAGCAGGTCGTACTCGCGTGCGGTGAGCGCGAGCAGCGCGCCGTCGCGGGTCACCTCGTGGCGGCGATGGTCGAGCACCAGGTCACCGTCGGTGACCACCTCGGGCAGCTCGGGTACGGCGGCTCCCGGCGCGGCGGAGGACGCGGTCGACGCGGAGCGTGAGCTCGCGGGGGCTGAAGGGCTTGCTGACGTAGTCGTCGGCGCCGCTCTCGAGGCCGCTGACCCGGTCCGGCTCGTCGGTCCGTGCGGTCAGCATGATGATCGGCACGTCGCTGGTGGCGCGCAGTCGTCGGCACACGTCGATCCCGCTGATGCCGGGCAGCATCAGGTCGAGCACGACCAGGTCGGCCCTGCGGTCGGACTGGCTCGACAGCGCCGCCTCGCCGTCCGCGGCCTCGACCACGTCGTGACCCGCGGCGCGCAGGTAGGAGACCACGACCTCCCGGACCGTGGTGTCGTCATCGACCACCAGCACCCGCGACATGGGACCTCCTCATTCGTGAGCGTACGGCGAGCGTTGCGAGCACGACGCCCGTCAGGACCAGGCCGGCGACCGCTGACCACCCGGCGACGTAGTTGCGATCCAGGTGCGTGGGGTCGCTGGGCACCTCGCCGAACCGCCCGAGCACCGGGACCGCGACCAGGGTGACCGATCCCAGGACGAGCAGCCCGACGGCGGCCGGGCCGCGGGCGGCGGCAGGGAGCAGCCGGGCTCCGGCCCATACGACGGCCAGGACCAACGGAGTCAGGAACAGGTCGTGCAGGATCACCCCGGCGGCCAGCCAGATCGCCACCTCGACCAGGGCTGAGCGGTCCGCGTTCGAGACGAGCAGCCAGCCGCCGTACGCCGCCGCGACCGTGCCGACGCTGCCCACCAGGATCCTCATGCCAGCACCTCGAGCCGCTCGACCCACTTCGTCTGCAGGACCCCGGGCCGGTCCGGCGCGATCAGCCGCGCCGGGTAGCCGTGGTCCAACGACAACGGCTCACCCGCAAGCCCGAGGGCGAGCGTGGTGCGGTCGTCGTCGGCGAAGTTGCCGGGCAGGGTCGTCTCGTTGAACGAGCCGGATCTCTGCAGCGACGTGACGCGGACGTCCGACCCGCTGGGCGCGTCGACGAGGTCGAGCAGGGTCCGCAGGCGGACGCCGGTCCAGGTCCCGTTGGCGCTCCATCCCTCGACGCAGGCGATCGGCAGGGTGTGGCTCTGCTGCGGCAGCGCCCGGAGCGCGCCGAGGTCGAGGGCCTCCTGGCGCGCGCCGTACACGACGACCAGGCGGTACGACGATCCTGTGGCGTCCGGGTCGATCCGTGCCTGCGTTGCCGTCGTGTTGATCGGGACCCCGCCCGGGCCGTCGCCGGTGCGGCTGCCGAGCAACGCGATGTTGCGCAGCCCTGGCACGGTGCTGGTCGCGGAGGCCACGACAGCGACGCCGGCGGCCAGCCAGGCCGACCGGACCAGCGTCCGTCGCGACACAGGGCCTTCCGCGACGGCGGTCGGCCGGTCGAGGGCTGCCACGTCGATGTCCGCGCCCAGGGCCGCGCGGGTGATCGGCAGCTTCACCGCGATGTGCACGAGCAACGCGCCGATGGCCACCCACGCGATCGCGTAGTGCGTGGACCGGAAGGAGAAGAACATCCATGGGTACCACTGGGTCGCGTTGGCCAGACCGCTGGCGAGCTGGAAGACCGAGGCAGCGACGAGGATCCCGATCGAGGCCCGCTCGAGCGCGCCGACAGCCACCTCCCTCGGGACGCGGGGCAGGCGCAGGAACAGGCGTGGATAGACGACCCACAGCTTGACGAGGAGGAGCGGTACGGCTGCGGTGCCGGCGACCACGTGCAGCCCCTGCGTCACCCGGTATCCCCACGCAGGGCTCGTCGGGAACGGCACCGGCTGGGACGACGCCTGCGCGTAGTGGCTGACCAGCCCCGTGGCGAAGGCGACCCCGAAGCAGATCCCGAGCCAGACACCGACCCGCGCCGCCACCGCCGCGCTGCGCAACCGCGACGGGAAGTCCTCGGTGCGGGGGACCGGGAGGGCCTTCACGCGCAGTCCTCGAGGACGGCGCTCCAGCGCGCCCCGTGCGGTTGGCGGGCCCGGAGCGTCAGGCCGGCGGACGCCGCGACCCGGGCGATGCCGTCGACACCGACGACCGACCAACGGAACGGTCGGCTCCGAACGCCGTCGCACTCGAGGGTCGCGAGCACCGATCGGGTGCTGACCCCGGGCGGCGCGACCTCGACGACCACCCGTCCTCCCGGGAGCAGCAGCCGCCGCAGTCGTCGCAGGAGTGCAACCGGGTCGCCGCCGATGCCGACGTTGCCGTCGGCGAGCAACGCCGTCTGCCAGCGACCTTCGCCCGGCACGGCGCCGAAGATGTCGCGCCGGAGCGCGGCGGCGCCCCGGGCCCGGGTCTGGCCGACGGCTTCGTGCACGACGTCGATGCCGAGCACCACTTGTCCGCGCTCGGCCAGTGCCGCGGTGAGGCGCCCGGGCCCGCAGCCGACGTCGAGCGTCGGCCCCGCGCAGTGGTCGAGCAACGCGTGGTCGTCGGCGTCGGCGGCCGACCGCCAGCTGGCGACCGGCAGCATCGTTGCCGACCCCTGGGCCGGGTGCACGACGCACGCACGGCCGCGCAGCGCCTCCGAGAAGACCTCGGTGAACGACGCCTCGCTCACGCCCGTCGCCCCCAGGCGGCCGCGAACCTGCTGTCGGGAACGCTCGCGCTCACGGCGTCCGCGTCCGCCGCCGTATCCACGTCGCGGAGGGTCTCGACGGTCGCCACGACGAGGCCGCGCGCGCAGAGCGCGGCCCGGGTGCGGTCGAAGGTGGTCGAGGTCGACATGGGGACGTCGGCCAGCGCCTGTGCGGCCTCCGGGTCGCGCAGTGCCAGCACCCACCAACCGCCGTCCTCCGCCGGGCCCAGTGCGGCGTCGTGGTCGTCGAGTGCGGCCGCGGCCGCCCGCAGCTGGGCAGGCGTCACCTGCGGGGTGTCCATCCCGATCTGGACGACCGCCCCGGCCAGGTCGGCGTGCGCGTGGACCAGGCGGTCGGCGAAGCGATCGCCGCGCTGGGGTCGCACCGTCCAGCCGGTCAGCGCCCCGTCGATCACCGCGCCGTCGACCGCCCGGTCCAGGTCGCCGGCGAGGGCGAGGTTGCAATTCTCGGCACCGACCGCTGCCACGCAGGCCGCCAGGGTGTCGAGGAGCGCCGCCGCCGCCACCTCGGCCGCCGCCACGTCACCGATGTCGGCGGCGAGCCGGGTCTTCACCCGGCCGGGCTCCGGTGCCTTCGCGACGACCAGCAGGTGCGGCGCGGCAGGTCCGTCGTAGTCCCTCACGCGAGCACCCGGATGAAGTCGCGGGCGGTCCGCACGGTGCCGACCACCGAGCCGGACACCTTGGACCGGGTGCCCTCGGCCCGCGGTCGGTAGGCCACGTCGTGCTCCGTGAACCGCCACCCGGCCACGGTCGCGGCCTGCAGCAGCTCGACCGGGTAGCCGAAGCGCCGGTCCTCCAGGCCGAGGTCGAGCAGGTCCTGGCGTCGACACACCCGGATCGGCGCGATGTCGTGGGCGTCGAGTCCGATCCGCCGGCGCAACCACGCGACGACGAGGGCGTTGCCGGCGCGCGCGTGCCAGGGCCAGACCCCACGCGCCCCCGGTCGGCGTCGGCCGACCGCAATGTCGGCACGGCCGCTGCGGACTTCCTCGAGCAGCGGCGCCAGGGCGGCCGGGTCGAACGAGCCGTCACCGTCCATCACCGCGACGTAGTCGGCGTCCGCCGCGACAACGCCGGCGTGGACCGCGGCTCCGTAACCCGGCCGATCCTCGCTGACCACGGTCGCGCCGAGGCCGCGTGCGACCTCCGCGGTGCGGTCGACCGACCCGTTGTCGACGACGATCACTCGGAACTGCGGGGGGATCTGGGGGAGCAGGTCGACGAGCGCCGCCGCCTCGTCCTTGCACGGGAGGACCAGATCGCAGGCCACACCCCGAGCGGTTCGGTTCGCCATGATTTCCACGCTACGGGCGGCTGACGGTCGCGGAAGGCGCGAGGTATTACGAACCGCTGACGCTTCGGCGCGAGCACCTGCAGGGGGCCTTCGACCTCCTAGGGTGGCGACGTGAGCGAGCCGCGCGGGGCCCTGCGCCGCGCGGCTCCCTGGGCCGGTCTGTTGGTCGCCCTCGCGCTGGTCGCGCTCGCGTTCGTCATCCCGCGACTGGCCGACTGGGAGGTCTGGGCTCGGTCGCCGGCCGCGGCCTCACCACGGGGGATCCCGCCGCTGCACGGGCTGTGGGATCCGAAGCTGTTCGGGGTGGGGACGCTGCCGGCCGTCGTCCTCGCGCTCGCCGGGTGGCGGTACGGCGAACGCCTGGCCGAGCGGTTGTCGTGGCCGCGCCTCCTCCTCCTGGCCTACGCGGCCGCCCTGGCCTGGTTGGTGTCCCTGGCCCTCGTCGAAGGACTCGACGGCATCGCTCGTGCTATCGGCGATGACGACGAGTACCTGCCGACGGCCCGCGCCGTCGATGACGTCGGCGCGCTGCTGGACGGCTACATCGACCGCATCCCCCTCGACGCGGAGGACAACTGGCCGACCCACGTCGCCGGGCATCCACCGTTGATGCTGCTCTTCTTCGTCGGCCTGGTCCGGATCGGCCTGGGTGGTGACCTGGCGGCGGGTGCGGTCGTGACCACCGTCGCCGCGTCCCTTCCCCTCGCGGTCCTCGCGACCCTGCGGGCGCTCGGGTCCGAGGACGTGGCGCGTCGCGCGGCACCGTTCCTCGTGCTCACGCCCGCCGCGGTCTTTCTTGCCGTCTCCGCCGACGCGGTGATCGCCACTGCGGCCGCGTGGGGCCTGGCTTGCCTCGCCCTGGCCGCTACCAGCGAGCGACGGGCCGCCCTCGTCGGCTGGTCCGTGCTCGCCGGCCTGCTGCTCGGCAGCTGCGTGCTGATGTCCTACGGGATGCCACTGCTCGGGCTGTTGGCGGTCGCGGTGCTCCTCGCGGCTCGGAGCTGGCGCCCCCTCCCGATCGCAGCACTCGCGGCCCTCGCCCTCGTGCTCCTGTTCGCCCGCCTCGGGTTCGCGTGGTGGGACGCGTTCCCCGTGCTGCGCGAGCGGTACTGGGCCGGTCTCGCGAAGGACCGCCCCGCGTCCTACTGGTGGTGGGGCAATCTCGCGGCCCTGTTCGTGGCGGCGGGACCGTTGGTGGGAGCGGGCCTCGCCCATCTGGTCGCGCTCGGTCGGCAGGCTCCCCGGGCTCCACTCCTCCTCGTCGGGGCGGCCGCACTCTCGATCGCCGCTGCCGACGCGTCCGGCATGAGCAAGGCGGAGGTGGAGCGGATCTGGCTGCCGTTCGTGCCGTGGCTGCTGGTCTCCTGTGCGCTGCTGCCGGACCGATGGCGCCGGCCGGGTCTGGCGGTCCAGCTGGTGGCCGCGCTGCTCGTGCAGCAGCTGTTCTTCACCAGCTGGTGACCTTGGTGCTCAGCTCACGCGCGGAGCGGATCGGTCGCGAAGGCGACCAGGCCCTCCTGCGGTGGCACCGCGGCCGTGAACCCGAGCTCGCTGCGCGCGAGCGCGGGCGAGGCGACGATGTGCCGGACGTCGCCGATCCGGAACCCGCCGGTGACCTCGGGCCGGATCCCGCCGGTGCCGCGGGCGACCAGCTCGGCCACCTCGAGGATCCCGATCGGGTTGCCGGACGCGACGTTGTACGCCGCCGAGCTCCCTGCGGCCGCTCCGGTCACGGCCTCGACGGCCAGCAGGTTCGCCCGGGCGACGTCGTCGACGTGCACGAAGTCCCGCACCTGACCGCCGTCCTCGAACACCTGGGGCGGCTCACCGCGCTCGAGCGAGGATCGGAACATCGCGGCCACGCCGGCGTACGGCGTGTTCCGCGGCATGCCGGGCCCGTAGACGTTGTGGTAGCGCAGGGCCACGGCGGCGGCATCGGCCTGCCGCGCCCACGCCGACGCGTAGTGCTCCTGCGCCACCTTGCTGGCGGCGTACGAGCTGCGCGGGTCCAGCCGGCTGTCCTCGTCGACCGCCTCCCACCCGAGGGCGCCGCGGCATACCGGGCAGTGGTTCTCGAAGTCGCCGGCCTCCAGCGCCTGCCGCGGCCGGGGCCCGGGCAGCTGCCGGCCGTGCTCCGGGCAGGTGTAGCGACCCTCGCCGTAGACGACCATCGACGAGGCCAGCACCAGCGCCGACACGCCGGCCTCGTGCATGGCGGCGAGCAGGGCGGCGGTCCCGAGGTCGTTGTGACCGGCGTACGCCGGGAGGTCGGCCACTCGCACGCCGGCGCCGACCACGGCCGCCTGGTGGCACACGACGTCCACGCCGCGAAGGAGATCGGTCCAGCGGGCGGCGTCCCGGACGTCGACCTGGTGGGTGCCCGGCGGTGGCGCGGTGGCGCCGTGGGCCAGGTCCAGCATCGCGTCGACCGGAACGACCTCGTGACCCGCGGCCCCGAGCGCCCTGCCGACAGCGGACCCGATGAACCCGGCGGATCCCGTGAGCAGGACCCTCACGCGCCAGGCACCTCGTAGGTCAGGTCGATGCCGTCCGCCCAGGTCGCGCACGCGCACCCAGCGGGGTCCGGGAGCGCGGCGACCGTGTCGGTGAGCAGCCCGGTGAGCCGCTCGAGGTTGGCGCGGAACAGCGCGAACACCTCCTCCTGGCCGACGCCGCCACCGGTCTCAGCGCCGGCGTCCATGTCGGTGACGAGCGCGATCGCGGCGTAGCACATGCCCAGCTCGCGGGCGAGCGGCGCTTCCGGGCTGCCGGTCATGTTGATCAAGGCCCAGCCCTGGGCGGCGTAGTGCTGCGACTCGGCGCGGGTCGAGAACCGCGGGCCCTCGATCACGACCATCGTCCCGCCGTCGACCAGGTCGGGCCCGGTCGCCAGCACCGCGCCGCGGAGACGGTCGCAATAGGGGTCGGCGAACGGCAGGTGGCAGCGCCGGTCTCGACGTAGGTCGTCACGCGGCCGACGGTGCGGTCGACCAGCTGGTCGGGCACCACGACGTCGCCGGGCGCCACCTCCGCCCGGAGCCCGCCGACCGCGCACGGCGCGAGGACCTGACGCACGCCGAGGGACCGCAGCGCCCACAGGTTGGCGCGGTAGTTGATCGCGTGCGGCGGGTGCTCGTGATCCGCCCGTGCCGTGGCAAGAACGCGACGTCCCGGCCCGCGACGCTGCCGATGCTACCGGCGCGACGGTGCGCCGTACGGCGTGTCGACCGCGACCTCCGCTCCTTCGCCTGGTCGAGGAACGAGTAGAAGCCGCTGCCGCCGATCACGGCGACGCTTGCAGCTGGTCACGGTCGCCCAAGCGTGCCACGCGGGCATGCAGCACGAAGGGCCGCTTCCGAGGTTACCGGAAACGGCCCCAACGTCGTTCCGCTGAGAGAGTTGCAGCCGCACGTGTGGAGCGGACTCGTGAGCGGGTAACTTCCAGGGATCCGACCCACCGCCGAGGAGCCTCATGGATAGCGTCGTGCGCACGATCGAACCGGCTCCTGGGGTGCTGGGAATCTCCTGTTCCGACCGTTCCGTGGTCGCCGGACGGCCCGCTCAGACGACGTGGTGGTTGGTGGTGGTATCACCGGCCTGGTGACGGCGCTGTTGCTGACCCGCGCGGGTCGGTCGAGTGGCTGTGCTCGAAGCC
>CAWKIP010000010.1:0-134710 GCA_963849765.1 uncultured Actinomycetota bacterium | reverse complement strand
CGAGAGGGCGACCGACCCCGGCGTGTGCCCGCGGAGGTGGATGACGTCGAGCTCGAGTTCGCCCACGGTGACGACGTCGCCGTGTCGCAGCCGGACGTCCGGCGCCAGCGGCAGGGCGTCGGCGTCGTCCGCGCCGGCGTAGGTCGTGGCGCCTGTCGCCCGGGCGACGTCCTCCAGCGCCCGCACGTGGTCCGAGTGCCGGTGGGTCGTCACGAGGTGGTCGAGCCGCCCCGTGCCCTCCTGCACGAGCGCCAGGCACCGCGGGGCGTCGTCAGCGGCGTCGATGAGGAGCTGCTCGCCGGTCTCCGTGCACGTCACCAGGTAGACGTTGTTGTTCATCGGCGACACGGCCATCTTGCGGATGGTCGCCCGACGCAGCGTCCTGACGTCCGCGGGGCCGCCCGGGACGACGTGGCCTGTGTACGTCACGGCGTCATCGCCCCGCCGCCAGGAGGGGGAGCGGGTCACCGGATACCCCGTCGTGAAGTCCACGCGCCAGCCAGCCGAGCAGGGACGCCCGGGTCCCCGTGACGGATGCCGTCCCGACGCCGACCGTCCACTCCCCGCCGTCGGTCGCCCGGAGCGTGAGGTCGGGCACCACCTCGGAGGACCGGAGCCGACGCGCCTCCTCGTCGAGGAAGCGGCGCTGGAGCTCGGGCTCGATGTCGTCGAAGGTGAACCCCGCGTCGAGGTCGACGTGGTGGTAGGCCACCTCCCGCAGCCTCACGAACGGAATCCGACCGGCCCTGACGAGGAACACCCCTGGGGTCCGCTCGAGGCGCAGGTCGGCGTGGTCCGGGCGGAGACGTGGAAGGTGCTCGGCCAGCACGGCCGCGCTCTGCTCGACGTCCTCGACGAGCTCCGCGGAGGACCGGCCTGCCCCGGCCTCGATGTCGGCGTCGCGCGCCTCCTCACTCGCGTACATCGTCTCGCCGGTCCCCTCGACCGCGGAGCGGATGAGGGCGGCGAGGCCGTCGGCGTTGCGGGCGACGTGGGTGAGCACGTGCCCCCGGGTCCACCCTTCGCAGAGAGAGGGCGAGCGCGGGTCGTCGAGGCCGCGCGTCGTCTGGAGCAGCAGCCCCGTGTGGCGGTCGACCGCCACGAGGTCGTCGGGCGAGGTCGGGTCCATGGACCGACGCTACCCCCGCCCTCGCGCATCCTGAGGAGCACGTGGTGCAGGCCGCGGGACAACCTGCCCAACGATGAGGGGGTTGTCGGTGCCGCGACCTAGCATGGCGTGCGTGACTCATGACCACCTCGTCGTCCGTGGCGCCCGGGAGCACAACCTCAAGGACATCAGCCTCGAGATGCCCCGCGACGCCCTCGTCGTGTTCACCGGGCTGTCCGGCTCGGGAAAGTCCAGCCTCGCGTTCGACACGATCTTCGCCGAGGGTCAGCGGCGCTACGTCGAGTCACTGTCCGCCTACGCCCGCCAGTTCCTCGGGCAGATGGACAAGCCGGACGTCGACTTCATCGAGGGACTCTCCCCGGCCGTCTCCATCGACCAGAAGTCCACGAACCGCAACCCCCGCTCGACGGTCGGCACGATCACCGAGGTCTACGACTACCTTCGCCTCCTGTTCGCCCGCGCCGGCCGCCCGCACTGCCCCGTCTGCGGCGAGCCGATCACCCGGCAGAGCCCCCAGCAGATCGTCGACAGGCTCCTCGAGCTTCCCGAGCGCACGCGCTTCCAGGTGCTCGCCCCGGTGGTCCGCGCCCGCAAGGGGGAGTACGTCGACCTCTTCGCCGAGCTCCAGTCGAAGGGCTTCGCCCGGGCTCGCGTCGACGGCGAGGTCGTCGCCCTCACCGACCCTCCCACCCTCGAGAAGCAGGTCAAGCACACGATCGACGTCGTCGTCGACCGGCTCGTCTCGAAAGGACCCGACGACGCCTCCGCCAAGCGCCGGCTCACCGACTCCGTCGAGACCGCCCTGGGCCTCGCGGGCGGGATCCTCGTCGTCGAGTTCGTCGACCTCGAGGAGGGCGAGCCGGGGCGCGAGCGGCGGTTCTCCGAGAGGATGGCCTGCCCGAACGACCACCCCCTGCAGATGGACGACGTCGAGCCTCGGTCGTTCTCGTTCAACAGCCCCTTCGGAGCGTGTCCTGAGTGCACGGGCATCGGCACGGAGCTCGAGGTGGACGACGACCTCATCGTCCCGGACGAGGACCTGAGCCTGGCCGAGGGCGCCATCGCTCCCTGGGCCAGCGCCTCCGGCGCCGCCGACTACTTCCAACGGGTCATGGCCGCCCTCGCCGAGGACCTCGCCTTCTCCATGGACGTCCCCTGGCGCCAGCTGCCCCAGCGAGCGCAGCAGGCGATCCTCCACGGGAAGAACCACAAGGTCCACGTGAGCTACCGCAACCGGTTCGGCCGGGAGCGGTCCTACTCCACCGGCTTCGAGGGGGCCGTCCCGTTCGTCAAACGCCGCCACGCGGAGACCGACTCGGACTGGAGCCGGGAGCGCTACGAGGGATACATGCGGGAGGTGCCCTGTCCCGTCTGCAAGGGCGCCCGCCTCAAGCCGGAGTCGCTGGCCGTGCTCGTCGGGGGACGCAACATCGCCGAGGTGGCCGGTCTGGCCATCGCGGATGCCGCGCTCTTCTTCCAGGACGTCGACTTCACCGTCCGCGAGCGGCAGATCGCGGAACGGGTCATCAAGGAGATCAACGCTCGCCTGGGGTTCCTCCTCGATGTGGGACTCGACTACCTCAGCCTCGACCGCCCGGCGGGCACGCTCTCCGGCGGCGAGGCCCAGCGGATCCGGCTGGCCACCCAGATCGGCTCGGGCCTGGTCGGGGTCCTCTACGTGCTCGACGAGCCGAGCATCGGGCTTCACCAGCGCGACAACCACCGGCTCATCGAGACCCTGACCCGCTTGCGCGACCTCGGCAACACCCTCATCGTCGTCGAGCACGACGAGGACACCATCACGACGGCCGACTGGGTCGTCGACATCGGGCCGGGCGCCGGCGAGCACGGCGGCCAGGTGGTCCACTCGGGGACCGTCCGGGACCTTCTGACCCACCCCGACTCGCTCACGGGCATGTACCTCTCGGGTCGCCGGGAGATCCCGACGCCGGTGCTGCGTCGTCCGCAGCAGAAGGGCCGGCAGGTGTCCGTCGTCGACGCCACCGAGCACAACCTGGACAAGGTCTCGGTGTCCTTCCCCCTCGGGAACCTCGTCGCCATCACGGGGGTCTCCGGGTCGGGCAAGTCGACGCTCGTCAACGACATCCTCTACAACGTCCTCGCGAACAAGCTCAACGGCGCGCGTCACGTCCCCGGCCGGCACAAGACCGTCACCGGCCTCCAGCACCTCGACAAGGTGGTCCACGTCGACCAGAGCCCCATCGGACGCACCCCGCGGTCCAACCCCGCGACGTACACGGGGGTGTTCGACCACATCCGCAAGCTGTTCGCGACGACCACCGAGGCCAAGATCCGCGGATACCAGCCCGGACGGTTCTCGTTCAACGTCAAGGGCGGCCGCTGCGACGCCTGCTCGGGTGACGGCACGATCAATCGCAAGTACCCAAATCCTCCCGCCCACGTCGCAACCAAACAATACGATACTTAGTCAAGGGGTCAGGCCACACAAAAAAAAAAAAAATTGCGAGTTCCGCACCGTCCTGGTCCGCACCTTCGTCAAGGTCGACAGCGACCTGCCCCCCGAGTTCGGGCTCACGCAGGGCGTCGCCGCGTTGCCGAAGAAGACGGCCGGGGCGCTGCTCGACGACTACCGGTCCGCGATCAACGACTGCCCCGACCGTGATGCCAGCTCCGGCACCGAGGTCCGGGTCCTCAAGGCCTCCGACGACGGCGACGACTCGTTCACCGCCTGGCACCTGAGCACCCGGCTCCCCAACGAGCGGACGTTGGAGTACTCCGTCGCGTTCGTCCGCAGCGGCTCTGCCGTCTCCCAGCTGGTGTTCGTCTCGGCCCCGGGGGCGCGGATGACCGACGACCAGTTCGTCGACGTCACCCGGCGCGCGCTGGAGCGACTGCCGCAGCTGCCGGCGTACCCGCGCTGAGCCCAGCCTGACGAACCGCCAGACGAGCCCGGCCGGACGAATCGCCCGGCGGATGCAACCCCGGCGGGGGCTCGGGCGTACCACTATCGACATCAACGTTCCGGCGCTCGGGCTCCGGACTCGGGCTCGAGAGGGGGACGGCCGTGGAGGCACATGAGTTCGACGAGCTCTATGCCGCGTCGTTCCGTCGGATCACCAGCCAGGTCTACGCCATGATCGGCAACCTGGACGAGGCGACCGAGTGCGTCCAGGAGGCGTTCGCCCGGGCCTGGGCAAACCGCAAGAAGCTCGACAAGGCGGAGTACCCCGAGGCCTGGATCCGTACGACGGCGTACCGGTTGGCCGTGAGCCGCTGGCGTCGTACCAAGCTCGCGAAGCGGCCCGTCGACCGCGCGGTCGGCGCCGCCACCCAGGTGCCCGCCGTCGACGAGTCGCACGTCGCCCTCGTCGCCGCCCTCAAGAAGCTGCCCGAAGCGCAGCGCCAGGCGCTGGTGCTGCACCACATCGCCGACCTGCCGATCCACCAGATCGCGGCCGAGATCGGCGTACCCGAAGGAACCATCAAGGCCCGGCTGAGCCGCGGACGTACCGCGCTCGCCGCGCTGCTGACCGACGAGGCCAACGGCGGTCTGGCTGGAGGAATGAGCCATGTCTGACCCGATCGAGAAGCTCAACAGTCTCGGCGACGCGTTGGAGGGTGCACCGATGCCACTTCCCGCTTCCGAGATCCGCGCCCGTGGCGACCGGATCCGCCGCCGCAAGCATGCCCTCGTCGCCGGCGTCAGCGCCGCCGTCGTTGTCGCCGTGGCCGTGCCCGTCGTCGCGCTCACCGTCGGCGGGTCCGACGGCAAGGCGGACTTCACTCCGTCACCCACGATCTCCGACTCGGTGCCGGTCCCGTCCACCGCGCTGAGCGAGCAGAACCTGCTGACCGATGAGGACGCGATCTATCCCAACGGCGGGTCCGACTGGCGCGAGTGCGGCACCTTCGAAGGCGACGGGCAGGCGGCGTTCAGCCCGTGCACCCAGCAGTCGATGGACGGCCTCGGTGCGGACGGTGTCTTCCAGCGCGACTTCGAGTTCGTCGTGACGGACACCGGGGATGTCGAGCCGACCCTGACCTTGAACGAGATCATCGCGGAGTTCCCGAGCGATGCGGAGGCCGCATCGGCGTACGCCGAGATCAAGGGCTGGCTCGACGACTGCCTGCCTTCGGGCGCCGACACCTACAACGCCGGTGAGTTCTCGGCGGTCCCGATCGGCGTCGACGGCTCGGCGGAACGGCAGCTCTCGACGTACGGCCCGGTCGACGAGGAGCTCGATCCGTTCGGCGACGAGGGGTGGTACCTCGAGACCGGGCTGGTCCTCACCGGCGACCGGATCGCGGTGCTGACCCAGCTCATCCACGGCCAGGACTACAACTGGATCGACGGCACGCCGGTCGAGCTGATGCTTCCTGATGCGGCACGGACCCTCGCCCTCGGCAACGACGATGCCGTGCCGAGCGAGCCGCCGAGCAACGTCGGGACCGACTGGCCCACGACGATCCCCGCCGACTTCCCGCTGGCCTCGGGTTGGCCGGAGGACGACGACAGCAGCGAGTACCAGCTCGACGAACCGAGCAGCGACAACCAGGCGATGATCCCGGCCGGCGAGCTGCAGGCGTGCGTCTTCTCTCCTGTCGACCCGGGTGCGCTCGAGCGGCTGACCACCCGGCTCTCCTACGGCTCGGACGACTTCGTCCGCGAGCTGGAGCTGTTCCCCACGGACCAGGAGGCGGTGACCTACCTCGCCCACCTGCGCGCGCTGTACGAGGGCTGCCCGACCGACGACCAGAACGGTGCGCCGCCGACCTTCACGACCGAGGTCAACCCGGGCTCGATCGGTGAGGAGTCCGTGGTGATCACGCGGGCGTCGGACGGCATCGGCCGCGTCGTCATCAACGTGGTCCGCGTCGGCAACGCCGTCGTGGTCGACCTCGCGAGCGACGAGGGCACCGGTGACACCGTCATCGACCTGGCCACCGTGACCCGGGAGAACCTCGCCGACGTCATCGCCGGCATGAACGAGCTCCAATCGGTCGGCGACCCCGCCGACCTGACCGACCCGGCCGACGTCACCACGATCCCCGCAGACTTCCCGCTCGACCGTCGTCGCTCAGCGAGCCTCCGGTCGAGGACAGCGAGACGACGGTCGAGGGCCCGGCCGCCGACGTCGACGGGCGTCCAGGCCGCAGTCGATCGTGCGGGGCGGACGCTGGCGTTCCCGGACGCTCGACGGCTCGACCCGGAGCACAAGCCGGCTACGCGGTTCCAGCGCATCGAGGGTACGACGACCGCCGTACTCCACGCCTTCCCGACCGTCCAGGAGCCGCTCGACCAGATGGCCGCGCTCCGCGCCCAGGTCCAGGGCTGCGACGGCGACAGCGAGGGCGACGGTCTTGTCGGACCGAGTCTGGGTGCACGTTCAACTCCGACACCGGCTATGACTCGATGACCTTCGGCTACACCTACGAGGTCAAGAACGGCGTCGGCGCCCGCCGCCGGGCAGCTCTACACCGTGGTCCGGGTCGGCAACGCGATCCTCGCCGTCGAGTGGGGAGGCGAGTACAGCGCCGAGTCCCAGGCGGACGCAAGCGCCCGACCAGGTCGAGCTCGCCCAGCTGATCGGCAACGCGATGTGCGTGTTCAGCGTCGAAGGCTGCTGATGAAAGTACGCGCTGTCGGCAGCGGGTGCCAGGATCGCGGTCATGATCGATCACCTCGGCATCAACTGCGCTGACCTCGACGCCTCGAAGCGCTTCTACGACACCGTCCTCGGCACCCTCGGCTACCGCCAGCTCCTCGACTTCGAGGTGGCCGTCGGCTACGGCAGGGACAAGCCCGACTTCTGGCTCAGCGTCTTCGACGACATGGGGCCCAACCGCGAGGTGCACATCGCGTTCCAGGCGGCCGACCCCGACGCCGTGCAAGCGTTCTACGAGGCCGCCTTGAGCCTCGGCGCCGAGCCGCTGCACGCGCCGCGGCTCTGGCCGGAGTACCACGAGCGCTACTTCGGTGCGTTCGTGCGCGATCCCGACGGCAACAACGTCGAAGCCGTCTGCCACGACCGCAGAAATCTGACGCCGCTGGTCGAGGAGGTCGCGCTAGCGACCGTCACGAGACCCCGTGAGGTGTCCTCGGTCTCGTGACGCTCGCTGCGCGAGCTCCTCGACCAGCGGCAGTCACATGCTCTGCAGAATCTCCCGAGCCAGCTCGGCGGTCGCGGACGGCGTCTTGCCGACCTTCACGCCGACGGCCTCGAGGGCCTCCTGCTTCGCCGCGGCGGTGCCCGACGAGCCGGACACGATGGCGCCGGCGTGGCCCATGGTCTTGCCCTCCGGTGCGGTGAAGCCGGCGACGTAGCCGACGACCGGCTTGGTGATGTTGTCCTTGATGTACGCCGCGGCGCGCTCCTCGGCGTCACCACCGATCTCGCCGATCATGACGATCACCTTGGTGTCCGGGTCCTCCTCGAAGGCCTGGAGCGCGTCGATGTGGGTGGTGCCCACGATCGGGTCGCCGCCGATGCCGATGGCGGTGGAGAAGCCGTAGTCCTTCAGCTCGTACATCATCTGGTAGGTCAGCGTGCCCGACTTCGACACGAGACCGACCGGGCCGGAGCCGGTGATGGTGTGCGGCGTGATGCCGGCCAGCGACTCGCCCGGCGTGATGATGCCGGGACAGTTCGGGCCGATCATCCGGGGCCCCCTTGGACTCTGCCCTGCAGGTAGGACCAGACCTCGGCCGTGTCCTGGACGGGAACGCCCTCGGTGATGACCACGATCAGCGGCATCTCGGCGTCGATGGCCTCGACGCACGCGGCCTGGGTGAACGCGGGCGGCACGAAGAGGACCGAGACGTTGGCGCCGGTCTCCTTCATCGCCTCCTCGACGGTGCCGAACACCGGGAGCTCGACGTCGTTGCCGTCCTGGTCCTTGTGCGTGACCTTGGTGCCGGCCTTGCGGGCGTTGACGCCACCGACGATGGTCGCGCCCGAGTCCATCATCAGCGCGGTGTGCTTGGCACCCATGCCGCCGGTGATGCCCTGGACGATGATCTTGGAGTCCTTGTTCAGGTAGATGCTCATGTGTCCTCGTCCCTTCTCAGGCAGCCGGATTGTTGGCCAGCTCGGCGGCCTTGTCGGCCCCGCCGTCCATCGTGTCGGCCAACGTCACCAGCGGGTGGTTGGCGTCCGCGAGGATCTGGCGACCCAGCTCGACGTTGTTGCCGTCGAGCCGGACGACGAGCGGCTTGGTCGCCTCGTCACCCAGGATCTTCAGCGCGCCGACGATGCCGTTGGCGACCTCGTCACACGCGGTGATGCCACCGAAGACGTTGACGAACACCGACTTGACCTGCGGGTCGTGCAGGATCACGTCGAGGCCGTTGGCCATCACCTCGGCGTTGGCTCCGCCACCGATGTCGAGGAAGTTGGCGGGCTTCACGCCGCCATGGGCCTCGCCGGCGTACGCGACGACGTCGAGGGTGCTCATCACGAGGCCCGCTCCGTTGCCGATGATGCCGACCTGGCCGTCGAGCTTGACGTAGTTGAGACCGAGGTCCTTGGCCTTCGACTCGAGCTGGTCGGCCTCCTCACGGATCTCGAACTGCGCGTGGTCCGGGTGCCGGACCTCAGAAGCGTTGTCGTCGAGCGAGACCTTGCCGTCGAGCGCCTCCAGCTTGTCGCCGGCGAGCCGGGCGAGCGGGTTGACCTCGACGAGGGTCGCGTCCTCCTCGACGAACACCTTGAAGAGCTGCTCGATCATGGTGACGGCCTGCTCGAAGACGGGCTCCGGGAACGCAGCCTCGGTCGCGATCGCGCGCGCCTTCTCGGCGTCGACGCCGGCGCCGGGGTCGATCGCGATCTTCTTGACCGCGTCGGGGTTGGTCTTGGCGACCTCCTCGATCTCGACGCCGCCCTCGACCGATGCGATGCAGAGGTACTGGCGGTTCGAGCGGTCGAGCAGGAAGGAGAAGTAGTACTCCTCCTCCGGCGGGGTGGCCGGCGTGATCAGCACCCGGTTGACCGGCAGGTCCTTGATCGTCAGGTTCAGGATGTTGGTCGCGTGCTCGAAGACCTCGTCCGGCGTCTTGGCGAGCTTGACGCCACCGGCCTTGCCTCGACCGCCGGCCTTGACCTGCGCCTTGACGACGACGACGCCGCCCATCTCCTCGGCGGCGGCCTTCGCCTCCTCGGCGGTCTCGACGACCACACCGAGGGTGGTCACCACACCGTGCTTGGCGAAGAGCTCCTTCGCCTGATACTCCATCAGGTCCACTGATATGTCCTTGCTGATCGGGTGCGGGCCGCGCTGCAAATGCGGGTCCTCGGGCACCCTAGTCGGGTCGCGCGGGTCCCGACGAGGGCGCCCATGACGGACGTGATCTGGGTTACACCGCCTGATCGGGCCATTCCACAGTGGCTGATCGGAGGATTTCGGGTACTGCCCGGTCAATCGGTTAAGGTCGTCCGGACTCGTTTCATCCCGGTCGTCTCTCGACGGCCATTGTCGTCGGGACGCCCTGGAGGCCGATCCGATCGCTGCCGGATGACGCGAGAGACCAGTCGTCGACACGGGGACACACGAACCTATGGCCAACCACCGAGGGGCACGACGCGCGACGTCGCGAAGCCGCTCGGAGAGCCCGGCCGAGGGGTACGTCGGACGACGGGTCGCCGGTCGCGCGGCCACGCCGCCGCCGTCCCACGTCGCTGCTCGCGAGGTCGCCGCAGACCCGCTCCCCGCCACGGTCGAGATCCCCACGCACGTCTTCAGCGCCACCACGACCGGCTCGCTGCGGCCGGCCGTGCCCGGCAAGCGCCGCGCCGCCAAGACGTCGCGGCAGCCGCTGCTCCGTGGCGTCCCGTCGATGCCGGTCGTCGTCGGCGTCGCCGTACTGGCCGTCTCGGCCGGCGGCGTGCTCAGCACCAACGGCACCCAGCTGGCCGCCAGCGCGAGCCCGCGGATGTCGGCCCCGAACGCGGCGTCCGGCGAGATCGGCAGCGGCGTCTACGACGCGCTCGGTCGCACTCCGGTCCTGAGCCGCGACTCCGACCGCGATGCGCTCGACGACGCCAGCGAGGCCACTCTCGTCCAGGAGGTCGAGCTCCAGGCCGAGCAGCGCAACAAGGCGCTCGGCGACCTCGCGGAGCAGGCCGAGAAGGAAGCCAAGACCATCAACGCCAACCGCTGGGTGCTCCCGTTGGCGTCCTACCGGCTCTCCGCCGAGTTCGGCCAGGCGGGCCCGTACTGGTCCAGCGGCTACCACACCGGGCTCGACTTCTCCGCCCCGAGCGGCACCCCGATCATGTCCGTCGCCAACGGCGTGGTCACCTCGGTCGGCTACGAAGGCGCCTACGGCAACCAGACCGTCGTGACGCTCGAGGACGGCACCGAGATCTGGTACAACCACCAGACGTCCTACACCGTGTCCGTCGGTGACAACGTCGTGGCCGGCCAGGTGATCGGTTACGTCGGCACCACCGGCAACAGCACCGGCCCGCACCTCCACCTCGAGGTCCGCCCCGGTGGCGGTGACCCGGTCGACCCGTACGCCGCCTTGGTCGTCAACGGCGTGAACCCGTAGGCTCTCAGAGCTTCTCCACCGGCGCATACCTGAGCAGCAGCCGCTTGACGCCGTCGGAGCCGAAGTCGATCGACGCGACCGACTTCTCCGCCTGACCCTCGACGGACACGACGGTGCCGAGCCCGAAGCTGTCGTGGGTGACCCGGTCGCCGGGCTCGAGCACCGGGATCGGCCGGGCGGGCTTGGCCTTCGCTGCGGCATCGGCACGCGCGGCGGCCGAGGTGAAGTTGCGGCGGCCGGCAGCGGTCGGGGCGCCGAGCCGGTTGCCGGCGCCATAGGTGGCGGACGAGCCGCTGTCGCTGGCGAAGGTCGGGCGCGACCAGCGGGTCTGGTCGGCCTCGGTGCGGCGCCAGTCGACCAGGTCGACCGGCAGCTCGCCGATGAACCGCGACGGCGGGTTGTGGGCCGGCGCTCCCCATGCCGAGCGGACCATCGCGCGGGAGACGTAGAGCCGCTGGCGGGCGCGGGTGATGCCGACGTACGCCAGCCGGCGCTCCTCCTCGAGCTCGGGCCGGTCGCCGAGCGACCGTGAGTGCGGGAAGACGCCGTCCTCGAGCCCGGTGAGGAAGACGACCGGGAACTCCAGGCCCTTCGCCGTGTGCAGCGTCATCAGGGTGACCACCCCCGGGTCCGGCGGGGCGTCGGGATCGTCCTCGGGGCGCATCGGGGATCTGGTCGGTGTCGGCGACCAGCGCCACCCGCTCCAGGAAGTCGGACAGACCCGGCTCGACCAGGCCCGCGTCGACGTCGGCCGGGTCGGCGCTCGGTCCGGCGACGGGGTCCTCGGCGAACTCCCGGGCCACGGCCACCAGCTCGCCGAGGTTCTCGACCCGGGTCTCGTCCTGCGGGTCGTCGGACGCCTCCAGCGACGCGAGGTAGCCGGACCGGTCGAGCACCGACTCGAGGACGACGTCCGGCCGCTCTCCGCCCTCGACCATCGACTGCAGCTCGGTCACCAGCGCGACGAAGCCCTCGATGTTGGCCTGGCTGCGGGTCGCGAGCCCGGGCGCCTCGTCGGCGCGCTGGAGCGCTTCCCAGAAGGTGATCTGCTCGCGGTTGGCCAGCTCGTTGACGCACTCGACCGCGCGGTCGCCGATGCCGCGCTTGGGGGTGTTGAGGATCCGGCGCAGGGAGACCTGGTCGTCGGGGTTGACCAGCATCCGCAGGTAGGCGAGCGCGTCGCGCACCTCGCGCCGCTCGTAGAACCGGACCCCGCCCACGACCTTGTAGGGCAGGCCGGTGCGGATGAAGATCTCCTCGAACACACGGGACTGTGCGTTGGTGCGGTAGAAGACCGCCACGTCGCCGGCGCGATGGCCGGCATCGGTCAGCTTGTCGATCTCGTCGGAGACGAACCGCGCCTCGTCGTGCTGGTCGTCGGCGACGTAGCCGACGATCCGCTCGCCGTCGCCCGCGTCGGACCAGAGCCGCTTCTCCTTGCGGCCCTGGTTGTTGCCGATGACCGCGTTGGCGGCGGTCAGGATCGTCTGGGTGGAGCGGTAGTTCTGCTCCAGCAGGATGGTCCGCGCGTCGGGGAAGTCCTGCTCGAAGTCGAGGATGTTGCGGATGTTGGCGCCACGGAACGCATAGATCGACTGGTCGGCGTCGCCGACCACCATCAGCTCCGCGGGCGGCACCCGGTCCTCGACAGCACTGTCCTCGGCGCCGGCGGCGTCGTACGACCCCTCCAACGGCTCCTCCAGGCTCTGCCCGCAGAGCTGGTGGATGAGGGCGTACTGCGCGTGGTTGGTGTCCTGGTACTCGTCGACGAGGACGTGCCGGAACCGGCGCCGGTAGGTCTCGCGGATCTCCGGGTGGGCCTGGAACAGCCGGACCGTCTCCATGATCAGGTCGTCGAAGTCGAGCGCGTTGGCCTCGCGGAGCCGGCGTTGGTAGAGGGAGTACGCCGCGGAGTAGCTCTCCTCGATGCTGTTGCGGGCGTCGGCCTTGACCTCGTCGGGGTCGCGCAGCTCGTTCTTGTGGTTGCTGATCCAGTGCAGGACCGGGCCGGGCTGGTAGCGACGCGGGTCGAGGTCGAGGTCGTTGCAGACCAGGGTGATCAGCCGCTTCTGGTCCTGCGCGTCGTAGATCGAGAAGTTCGACTTCAGCCGGGGTAGCCCAGGTGCTCGGCCTCCTTGCGCAGGATCCGCACGCAGGCGGAGTGGAAGGTGCTGACCCACATGATCTTGGCGCGGCCACCGACCAGGTCGGCCACCCGCTCCTTCATCTCCGCGGCGGCCTTGTTGGTGAAGGTGATCGCCAGGATCGAGCCCGGGTGGGCCTTCCGCTCCGAGATCAGCCAGGCGATCCGCCGGGTCAGCACCCGGGTCTTGCCGGAGCCCGCGCCGGCCACCACGAGCAGCGGCGGACCGGCGTGCTTGACGGCCTCCTGCTGCGGCCCGTTGAGGCCCTCCAGCAGCTCTTCCGCGGTCGGTCCGCGCCGCGTCGTACGCGGCTCTTCAGCGGGGGTGATGCCCTCGAGGCCGGGCAGCGGCTGCGGTGAACTCATCTCGCGGCCAGCCTACGGCGCGCCACCCCCGGCCGTGGCGGCGCACCAACAGCTGGGGAGGGCTCACCAGTCGGCGCAGACCGGAGCACCACGCCGCCGTGGTCGGAGGGCCACAGACCGGTGGCGCCATCGCGGTCGCCGACCGATGTCCCGGTGACCGCAGCCGCGTTCCACCCCGAGCCGGTCCGACCGTGGAGCGTCCGCGAGAAGATCATGTCGATCCGGTGGTCGAAGCCGTCGGCGGTCGCGTCGTCGACGGTCTCGGACAGGCCGGACGTCCAGCCCTCCTCGGCCGGCGCCCAGCGCAGCCACTCGTCGATGTACGTCCCGGTGATCAGCTCGTACGGCGCGCTGTGCGGCAGCGTGTCACCGATGTCCGTCTTCACCGTGTGGTTGAGCGGGTCGGAGTTGCAGTCGCACGCAAGGACCGTCGTCCTGTCCGGGGCCGTGGCGTCGCTCAGCAGCTCCGCGGCCTGGGCATAGGCGATGTTGGAGCTGAACGCCTCGAGGTGGGTGTTCACGAACCGCATCGGCCGCCCGGCCGCCGCGGACATCCACCCACTGGTAGCCCCGGTCGAAGTTCATCGTCACCCCGGCGACGTTCACCGCCAGGTTTTACGTGTAGATCGCGTCGTGGGACCCGGTCACCCGCAGTCCGGAGTCGGCGCGCAGCAGGATGACGTCGCGCATGGTCAGCCGGATGTCGCGGGCATCGGCCGAGCCGAGGCCCGTGAAGCTCGGCGCCTCGACATCGGCACGTTCGCCGATGACCACCGGGACGTAGTCCTGATCCTGCGCGGCCAGCGCGTCCAGCAGGATCTCGAGGAAGTCGTAGTCGGTCTCGGTCGCGTTCGGCACCCCGACCTGGTCCTCAGCTGGAGCGGGCCGTGCCGCCACCACGCGACCTCCTGGAGGCCCACCAGCGTCGGCCGGGTGCCGGCGATCTCGCGGGCGAGCAGTCGCGCACGCACCGGGAAGTTCGTCTGGTCGACGATCGCCCGGGTCTCGTGCGTCGCGTTCGCGAGCGCGACCACGATCTGCTCGCGGGGCAACCCCGCCTGCTGCGCCGCGAGCGCCGCCAGGACCGGACGGTTGATGTCGGCGCCCAGGTAGATGTTGCGGGTCATCACCGTGACCGGCTTGCCAGGGGCGCCCCCGGCCCGACCGCGTGGGTCTCAGGCGGAGAGGCGAGGCCGGCGACAGCGGTGATCGCGGCGACGAGCAGGGCAAGAACGGTACGGGCGTGCGAGATCGGCATGGGTTTCCCTCCCACGACGCATGCTGTGCCCCCGCGAGCCCGATTGTCCAGCGACCTTCGCCCCCGGCTGACCGCGACCGATCAGCTACCGGTCAGCTGTGGACCGGCGACCAGAGCACCGCGACGCACACCTCGGCGACGGCGAGCACCAGCAGTCCGGCCCAGAGGCCCTTCGGGATCGACTCCTTGCGGGTGTTGGCCATCACCAGCACCAGCAGCACCAGGCCGATGCCGAACTTCACGCCGATCTTCGCGTTGTTGACCTCGACGTCGTCGGCCTGGAGCACGCCGACCAGTGCCAACCCGGCGAGGAACGCCGTACCGACGCCGTCGCGCATGGCGCCGTTGACCTTCTTCTCCGGCTCCTTGGCCTGCGCGAGCAACCCACCGATCAGGGCCGCGAAGCCGAGGATGTGGATCACCAGCAGGATCAGGCGGGCAGTCTCCATGGCTGAACTCTAGGGCGCAGCGCAGTCAGCGGCCCGTCGCGGTGAAGTGCTGGTAGTCCTTGAGCGACGACCACGCCCCGCCCCACGACCAGCCGATCCGCGCGAACTCCCGCACCACGAGCGAGTCGGGCCGGATCATGCCGGGCCGCTGCCAGGAGCGGTCGAGGTACGACGACGCGAGCTCGGGCAGCACGACGTCGCCCTTGACGTAGGGGTTGATGAAGGGATTGACGTCGATCGCCAGCCCGTAGGCGTGCGCCGACCAGCTGGTGCCGCCGGTCGTCGCCCGGCAGTGCAGCGCGACGGTGTCGTTGCCGTCGCCGGTGGGGTGCGCGTCGACGTCCGCGGTCGTCGGCAGCCGCATCTCCTCGATCGGGTAGTCGGCGGCGAACAGCGCATCGAACACCGACACGATGTCCTCGGCCTCGGAGGCCGCGACGACGACCTCGCCGGTGTGGGCGAGCCCGTCGAACCCGCGGAACGTCACCGTGACGTAGCGCAGGCCGTCGAGCCCGACCGGGCACGCGGGCGACCAGGTCTTGCCCATCCGTTGCCGGATCTCGTCGGTGACCGGCCCGATCGTCGCGTGGAACCGCCCGTCGGCCGGGGGCGGCAGCAGGTCGACGGTCGGGAACCGGCGCTCGACCAGCTCCGGCGGGGTCGGGCCCATCTCGCCCAGGCCGTCGGGCCGCAGGGGCAGCGGCCGGGCGCCCAGCTCCCAGTCGGAGTACGGCGACGCCGGGTCGCTCGGCTCGGCCGACTTCGTCGGCTCGCTCCCCGGCGGCCGGTCCTTCGTGCGGCTCGGCCGGGCGGTGGGCGCCGTACTCCCTTGGCTCCCCTTGCTCCGTTGGCTCCCCTGGCTCCCCTGGTCGGCTGCCTCGCCGTCGCCGGGACCACAGCCCGCGAGGGTCAGCGTGAGCACCAGTGCTGCGGCGTACGGGAGAGCTCTCCGCACGGTCACCTCAGAGCAGCCGCCTGTCGGAGGCCCACTTGGTCAGCTCGTGCCGCGACGACAGCTGCAGCTTGCGCAGCACCGCGGACATGTGGGTCTCGACGGTCTTGATCGAGATGAAGAGCTCCTTGGCGACCTCCTTGTAGGAGTAGCCGCGGGCGATCAGCCGCATCACCTCGCGCTCACGCTCGGTGAGCCGGTCGAGGTCCTCGTCGATGTCGGCCACCTCGATCGAGCCCGCGAAGGCGTCGAGCACGAAACCCGCGAGTCGCGGCGAGAACACGGCGTCGCCGTCGGCCACCCGCTGGATCGCACTGACCAGCTCGGGGCCGGTGATGGTCTTGGTGACGTAGCCGCGGGCACCGCCGCGGATGGTGCCGATCACGTCCTCCGCAGCGTCGCTGACCGACAGCGCGAGGAAGCGGGGCGTGGTGGCGAGCGCCCGGTTGGCCAGCTTGCGGATGACCTCGACCCCGCCGCCGCCGGGCAGGTGCACGTCGAGGAGCACCACGTCCGGACCGGTCGCCGCGATCGCAGCGACCGCCGTGTCGACGTCCTCGCCCTCACCGACGATCTCGACCACTCCGGCCCCGGTGGCCTCGAGCTCGGCGGTCACGCCGCGCCGGAACATGGCGTGGTCGTCGACCACCACGACCTTGACCGTCATGTCACTCCCCCTCACGTTCACGTCCGAGGTGCAGCCGCACCTCGGTGCCCTCGCCCGGCGCCGACCGTACGTCGGCAGTGCCGCCGTGGCGGGCCATGCGTTCGATGATGCTGCGTCGTACGCCGAGCCGGTCCTCCGGGGTCGTGTCGGGATCGAACCCGGCACCCCGGTCGCGGACGAAGACGTCGACCGCGCCCGGCGTGATCTCGGCGTAGATGTCGATCCGCGGCACTCCCGCGTGCTTGGCCGCGTTGGTGGTCGCCTCGCGGGCCGCCGACACGATCGGCCGCATCGCCTCGTCGAGGTCGCAGTCGCCCACGGCCACCACGTCGACGGTGAGGTTCCAGGCGTCCTCGATCTCGCCGGCCATCGCGCGCAGCGCGCTCGCGACGGTGCTGTCGTCGATGGACTCGGTGGAGAACAGCCAGGCCCGGAGGTCGCGTTCCTGGGCGCGGGCCAGCCGCGCGGCGTCGGTCGGGTTCTTCTGGATGAGGGCGAGCGTCTGCAGGACCGAGTCGTGCAGGTGGGCGGCGACGTCCGCGCGCTCCTGGGTGCGGACCCGCTCCTCCCGCTCGTCGCTGAGCTCGGCGGCGAGGCGGTAGATCCAGGGCCCGACGACGATCGCGAGGCCGGCGAGCACGAGCACCACCGCGAAGGTCACGTCGCGGGCGAGGGAGAGCGACCCGCCGCGCAGGGTGTACAGCACGATGGCGACGACGATGAGGCCGACGCCGGCGGCAAGCCGGGCGTACGACGCCCAGCCGCCGTCACCGAGGACGATCCGCACCGGGTCGATCCGGCCACGGGCGTCCACCCACCGCTCCCGCTGGGCCTCGTCGGCCTGCCGCCAGAGCAGCGCCACACCGACGATCGCGATCGCGAGCGGCCAGATCCAACCCCCGGCGCCGAGCACGCCCTGGAGCACGAAGACCGCGCCGATCGCGAGCGCGCCCAGCACCACGACCGGACCGACGTCGAACAAGCGGCGCGCGGGACCGGGCCGGCGGCCGCCGCGGGTCGCGCTCTCGAGTCCGGGCGACAGCGCGCTGGTCGGCGGGCCGGCGGGCAGCATCGCCCAGAGCACGGCGTACGCCGCGATGCCGGCGCCGCCGAGGACCGCGCCCACGACGAAGCCGACCCGCACGATGAGCACGCTCAGGCCGAGGTGCTCGGCAAGTCCGGCTGCGACGCCGCCGAGCACCGGCTCGCGCAGGTCGCGGTAGGCGCGTCGTACGTCGCGGGAAGCCTGTGTCCCGGGCGCGCCCAAAGTAGTGGTCATGATGCATCCATGGTCACACAGCGGAATGGTGAGGAGCAGCGGGAACAACCCTGACCGGACCCCGAGAACGACGAGCCCGTACTGCGGCAAGATCAGGGCACTCCCCGATGGTGTGCGAGCGCACGACGGCACAGGCTGACACTGGCACCCCACGAAGTTCTTCTCCCCGCTTCGCTCCTCGACAACTCCGCGGGACCCGCAATGACGAACACCCCTCCCGACGCCCCGAGCGGCTCGACCGAGCCTCCGGGTCCGCCGGGCCCGCCGGCCAGCACCTGGGTCGATCCCGAGCCCCCGCCGTCCAGCGGCCCCCGCGTGACCCGCGACGAGGCCAAGGATCTCGGGCGCATCCGCCGCAGCCTGACCGACCGCAAGATCGCCGGCGTCGCCGGCGGCATCGCCCGCCACTTCGACGTCGACCCGCTGCTGGTGCGGGTCGGGCTCGTGCTGCTGGCGATCTTCGGCGGCGGCGGCATCCTGGTGTACGCCGCGGGCTGGCTGCTCATCCCCGAGGAGGGCAGCGACGACGGTGTGATCAAGGTCGACCACCGCACCCGCACCGTCCTGCTGGCGGTCGTCGGCGCCATCGCGGCGCTCTCCCTGCTCGGCGACTCGTTCGGCGGGTGGGAGTTCCCGTGGCCGCTGGCGATCGTCGGGCTGGTCATCGCGGCCATCGCGGCTGCGAGCCGTCCGAAGCCGCACCCCGGTCCGCTGCCCAGTCACGGCTGGATCCCGCCCGGCACCCCCGGCGCGGTTCCTGACGCCCGGACCGGCTCCGGTACGACGTACCCCGGCTACCAGCCGGGCCCCAAGCCGCAACCGGTCGACACCCGTCGGCGTGGGCCGATCCTGTTCTGGTTCACGGCGGGGCTCGCGATGGTCGGCCTCGTCCTCGTCGCCACCTTCGACCTGGCCGGGTGGGACGCGCCGATCTCGGCCTATCCCGCGGTCGTGCTCGCCGCGTGCGGCGTGATGCTGCTGGTCGGTGCGTTCTACGGTCGCGCTGGCGGACTGATCTTCGTGGGCCTGCTCGCCGCGCTTGCCACGCTCGCGCGGCGACCGCCGTCCAGGACCTCTCCGCAGGTCAGATCGACGCGAAGCCGACGACGGCAGCAGCGGTCGAGGACAGGTACGAGCTCGGCGCCGGCGAGATCATCCTCGACCTGACCGACCTGCTCGACAGCGAGCTCGAGAAGCTCGACGACCGGACCATCGAGGCCGACGTCCGGTTCGGCCACATCCTGGTGCTCGTCCCGGACGACGGTCTCGACGTCGACGTCGACGAGCCACATCGAGGGCGCCGGCGAGAGCGTCCTGTTCGGCGAGCAGCAGGACGGCTCGCTCGAGAAGGACCACGAGCGGCGGCGCAGACGTCGCCTCAGATCTGACCTGGACCTCGAGGTGCTTCTTCGGCCAGATCGAGGTCAAGACGGAGGAGGCGGCGTGATGACCGAGCAGAGATGGGACCGAAACCCCGCTCGAGGACCGGGCCAAGGCGGGCACCGGCTGGCACAGCGGTGAATGTCGGCCACCTGGTGATGGGTACGGCGTTCGTCGGCCTCGTCATCGTCTGGGCGCTGATCAGCTCCGACACGGTCGAGCTGGTCGACGCGCACTGGCTGCTGCCGCTGCCGTGGCTGGTCGCCGGTGTGGTCGGCCTGGCCGCCACCGTGCTCCGCAACGTCGGCCGGCGACCCGGCAAGATGTCCGGGTGGATCTGATCTCGCTTCCCGGCCTGACGTCGCTGCCGGCACCTGACCATCCCGAGCTCGTCGCACCGCGCGTCGCCGCCGCACTGGCCGACTGGCCCGCAGCGGCCGGCGTGGCGGTCGTCGAGATCGACCCGGACCTCGCCGACACGGCGGCGATGAGTGCGGCGTACGACCTCCCGCTCAGCGCGGGCGTCAACTGCGTCCTGGTCGCCGGCAAGCGGGAGGGCGACGAGCGGATCGCCGCCTGCCTGGTGCGCGCCGACACCCGCGCCGACGTGAACCACACGGTCAAGCGGCTGCTCGACGTGCGCAAGCCGTCGTTCCTCCCGATGGAGCGAGCGGTCACCGAGTCCGAGATGGAGTACGGCGGCATCACGCCCGTCGGTCTCCCCAGCAGCTGGCGGCTGCTGCTCGACCCGCGGGTCCTCGGCGTCGAGGTGGCGGTGATCGGTTCCGGCGTACGCCGCTCCAAGCTGCTGCTCCCCGGCGCACTCCTCGCGGAGCTGCCGGTGCCGAAGTGATCGAGGGACTCGCAGGCTGATCCGTGCCGAGTCGGCTCTCTGACCCCAATCGCGCCGAGTCGGCTCTTGTCAGTTGCGCCGACTCGGCGATCGGTGCGGCGGGATGATGGGCGCGTGATGAGGACTGCGCGGCGGGCGTTGCTGTCGGGTCGCCTCGCTTCCTCGCCGGGTGCGACGGCTCGGGTGGCGACCCCGAGCCCGAGCCCAGCGCTGCGGGCAGCAGCAGCAGCGGCGACACCAGCGAGTCCGCGAGCGAGTCGCCGACCGGGGACCCGGGTCCGGTCGTGACCTGCCCCGACGCCACCTTGCTGGACCCCGACCCCGCCCTGCCGAACGAAGTGCCCGAGGGCGCGACCTCGGTCCGCCTGTGCGACGGAGGCGCCGACAAGGTGACGCCGCCGATGGACGCACTGACGACCGACGTGGCGTCGGTGGTGAGCGCGGTCAACGACCAGCGCTGGTGGACCGGGGCTGCGTCGACCGGCGGATCCCGGAGTACAACCTGGCGTTCGGCTATCCCGACGGCACCACCTTCACTGTCGCCGGCCGGTTCACTCGCGTGCGCCGAGCTCCTCGTCGGCAGCGCGCAGGCGGGCCAAGGCCGGGCCGCCGCTACGAGCATTCGTGGAGAGCATCGGTGCGCAACGGGCGACCGCCACGCCGCCGGACCCGATCGATCCGGCGACGCTCGACTGCGCACAGCCGCGCGAGCTGTGGACGTGGCCGCTCGCCGACCCGACCGGGTTGGCGGTCGCAGCGCTCTGCGTCGGCGACCCCCAGCACCCGGGCCGGGCCCGCCTGGTGCCGATCCCGCCCGATGACCTGGAGACGCTGACCGCCAGCATGCAGGCGGACACGGTCGAGACCGCGGGCATGTTCTGCTCGACAGCTCGGCACCGCTACTGGATCGTCGGCGCGAACGCGTGGGGTGACCCGGTCACGATGGACTACGGCTGCATCGGGCTGACGCTCTCGGGAGAACTCGACTGGACACCCCGTCGGCCCGCCCGGTCGATCATCCAGAGCCTGATTGCGGAAGCCCGCTGACAACCTTCTGCCACCCCTGACCGCTTCTGACAGGGTGAGAGGAGGGCCGATGGAGCGAACGGTGGTGAGCGTGGCCGACAGGTCGAACGTGGCGGACGACAGTGCCGACGGGTTCGCCTCGTTCGTGGCGGCCCGCGGCGACGCGTTGTGGCGGTCGGCCTGGTTGCTGACCGGCGACCACCAGCTCGCCGAGGACCTGGTGCAGACCGCCCTGGCCAAGAGCTGGCGGGCCTGGTCCCGGGTGGGGCCCGACAGCTTCGAGGCCTACGTGCGGCGGGTGCTGTTCACGACGTACATCTCCTGGTGGCGACGGAAGTGGCGTGGAGAGCGCCCGACCGCCGACCTGCCGGAGGCGCCGACCACCACCGTGGACACCGACGCGCGCAACGACCTGGTCGCCGCGCTCGCCCAGCTGCCGCGCGGGCAGAAGGCGGTCGTGGTGCTGCGCTACTTCGAGGACCTCACCGAGCAGCAGACCGCCGACCTGCTCGGCATCAACGTGGGCACGGTCAAGAGCCAGTGCTCACGCGCGCTCACGTCCCTGCGCTCCTCTCCCCACCTGCAACGAGAGGAGTCCTCAGATGAGTGACGAGAAGTGGCTGCGCGACGGGCTTGCCGACGCCGTACCCGAGCCGCCCACCAACCCCGACCGGGCCCGGGCCGCCGAGAGCCTGGCGCGCCGCCGACGCCGTACGACGGCGCTGGCTGTGCTGGGATCCGCCGGTGCCGTCGCCGCTGCTGCGGTTCTCACCGTGACGCTCACCTCCGGCGGAGACGACCCGGATGATGCTGTCGACATCGCATCGGACGGGCCGGCCTTCGTCGTCGACTGCCCGCCGATCAAGCTCGAGAAGGGCGGGACCGCCGAGGGATCCGCCATCGACGCGCCCGACCCGGCCGCACCGTCGACGGTGCCCGAGGGCGCGACGTCCGCACGTCTGTGCCAGGGCCCGGGCACCACGTTCGATGTCCCCGCCGACGCTCTCGTCACCGGGGTCGACGACCTGGTCGCCGCCGTCAACGACCTCGAGGTCACCGGCGAGCCCGAGGTGTGCACGATGGACCTCGGGCCGGGCTACCGGATCGCGTTCGGCTATGACGACGGGTCGTCGTTCGTGATCAGCGGGCAGCTCTACGGCTGCCACACCCTGGTCGTCGGCAGCACGTATCGGGCCGACCCGGAGGCCGCGCAGGCGGCCTTCCTCGAGCTGTTGGAGGCACAGCAGGCCGCCGACGGCGGAGTCCTCGGACGAGTCCGACGGCCGCCGACCTGATTTGCGCTGATGCTGTGTTCACACCGGGCGCGGAGCGCGGACCTCACCGGTCTCACCGCGGCGATCCTCTGCATCGACGACGGCAGCGGCAGCCAGCTGTCGGCAGAGATCGATCCCGCCGACCTCGATTTCCTGGTCGACGACATGGCGACGCACCAGTCCACGGCGGTGCTGCGCTGTGCGGCAGCGCCGCCCTATCCGACGATCATCGCCGCCGACGGCGCCGGCACCGTGATCGCGATCCCCTCGGAGTGCGCCACCAGCTTCTGGCGCCTGCCCAACGGCATGGCCTGGATGCCGAGCCAGGAGGCCGTCGAGATCCTCGACCAGCTGGTCAGTGAGGCTCGCTGCAGCCCCGTGATCCGCAGCCCGGAGTGCACCTTGTACTTCCGGTTGATCGAGATGAGTACGGCGGTGAACGGCTCGAGCTGACGCGCCAGCCGCAGCTTGCCGCCGTCGATCCCGACCCGGCCGGTGACCGACTCGGCGAGCGCCATGGCGACCTCCTTGGCCTCGACGACGTCGCCGACCACGATCACGTCCTCGTCGAGGAAGCCGGGCTCCTCCCAGAGGCCGACGGCGGAGACGTTGTGGAACGCGCCGACCACGGTGGCCTCGGGGGCCAGCTCCTGGGCCGACTCGGCGGCCGAGCCCTCGCCGTTGTTGATGATCTTCCCGTGCGCGCCGCGCTTGTCGAACGCCAGCGGGTTGACGCAGGAGATGACGGTCTTGCCGGCCAGCGGGAGCGACGCGACCAGCTCGTCGTGGCCGTCGTACGGCACCGCCAGGAGTACGACGTCGCACTGCGCGACGGCGTCGGCGTTGCTCGCGCCACCGACGGGCCGTCGACCGGGCCGGCGCCCGTCGTACCGCCCAGCTTCTCGCGCACCTCGGCCGCGACCGCCTCGCCCTTCTCGGCCGCCCGCGACCCGAGCACGACGTCGTGGCCGCCCCGCGCGAACCGGTAGCCCAGCCCCTTGCCCTGCGGCCCGGTGCCACCGATCACTGCCACGTTGTACTTCGTCACTGGTCCTCCTCGACCTCGTCACACCCACTCGACACCGTGACAGTAATACTGTCACAGTTGCTCCTGAACGCTACCCGCACCCGAAGGAACCCGATGAAGCTCTCCAGCTCCTTGATGTACGCCGGCAACCCGCGTGAGGCCGCCGACCAGGTGACCGCTCTCGAGCAGGCCGGTCTCGACACCATCTGGGTCGCTGAAGCCTATGGCTTCGACTCCCCCACGCTGATGGGCTATCTGGCTGCCAAGACCGAGACCGTCGAGATCGGTTCCGCGATCCTCAACATCTACTCGCGGACGCCCGGCGCGCTGCTCCAGACCGCCGCCGGCCTCGACAACGTCAGCGGCGGCCGGGCGATCCTCGGCCTCGGCGCCTCCGGCCCGCAGGTGATCGAGGGCTTCCACGGTGTGCCCTACGCGAGCCAGCTGGGCCGCACCCGCGAGATCGTCGACCTGGTGCGTCGCGGCATGCGTCGCGAGAAGCTCACCAACGACGGCATCTTCAAGCTCCCCCTGAGCAAGGAGGACGGCGCCGTCACCGGCCTCGGCAAGCCGCTCAAGCTGCTCACGCACCCCGAGCGCGACAGCGTGCCGATCTACATCGCCGCGCTCGGCCAGAAGTCCGTCCAGGGCACGGCCGAGTACGCCGACGGCTGGCTGCCGTTCCTCTACTACCCCGAGCGCGCCAAGGCGGTCTGGGGTGAGGTCGTCGCCAACGGCACCGCCAAGCGGCCGGACGACCTCGCACCGCTCGAAGTGGTCGCGGGCGGCATGTGCGCGATCGGCGAGGGCCCCGAGACCAAGGCACTGCTCGACTTCGCCCGTCCGCTGATCGCGCTGTACGTCGGCGGCATGGGCGCGCGCGGCAAGAACTTCTACAACGACCTCTTCTGCGACTACGGCTTCGAGAAGGAGGCCAAGGAGATCCAGGACCTCTACCTCGACGGCAAGAAGCAGGACGCCGAGGCCCTGGTCCCGATGGAGTTCCTCGAGGCGATGAACCTGGTGGGCCCCGAGTCCTACGTCAAGGAGCGGATCGCGGCCTACAAGGAGTCGGGCGTCACCAACCTCCAGATCACGCCGGCGACCGAGGACGCGCCCGGACTTGTGCGCCGGATGAAGGAGCTCATCGCAGGCGTAACCTGCGGGGGTGCCCCGATGAATCCTTGAGGTTCTCAGGGTCGGATCACGGCAAGACCTGATGCCGATGTCCGTGCCTCCCGAAAGGCTGGCCCGCATGCATCTCCATGTTGCCGGCAAGCTCACCGGCCCCGTCACCAAGTGGGTCGTCGCCGCGGCGATCCATCATCCTGTCGGTTGCTCTCCCAATCCTAGCACCAAGCTCGCGGATGTCAAGGACAACGAGGCAGTCGTCCTGGGTCCCTGCCTCCGCCGAGTCCACCGAGGTTGCTGACGCCTCTCCCAGGACGTCAACCCCAACGACATCCCGACGCTGGTCGTCTATCGACCGCGAGGGCGGGTTCACCGAGGCCGACTCGCGGCCATGGACGAGCACGCGGCCGAGATCGCCGAGACCGAGCGGCGTGACCGACGCAGGGCGTCCTGTCGCCCAATGCCGCCGAGCTCTTCGCGAGCAAGGCCAGAACGTGCCCCGGCACCTGCAGTCCGAGGACGGCGAGGTGGCCTACCTCTACTTCGTGCTCAACTTCGGCAAGGACGGCTGGAACAAGCTCGCTGAAGCCAGCCGACGAGATCCGCGACATCGCCAAGATCGACGGCGTCACGTCCACCTCGGTGGCTTCGGCGGCCAGGCCTCCGACTTCACCGAGTCCTTCGAGAACATCGACACCACCGTGCTCCTGGCCGCGCTTCCTGGCCGTCATCATCATCCTGCTCTTCACCTACCGCAGTCCCATGCTGTGGCTGCTGCCGATCCTCTGCGCGGCCATCGCCAACACGATGGCAGGAGGCATCGTCTATCTGCTCGCGAAGTACGCCGACCTGACCGTCAACGGCCAGAGCCAGTCATCCTCAGCATCCTGGTCATCGGAGCCGGCACGGACTACGCGCTCCTGTTCGTCGCCCGCTACCGAGAAGAGCTGCGCCGCCACGAGGACCGGCACGAGGCAATGGCCTTCGCCCTCCACCGCGCGGCGCCCGCCATCCTCGCCAGCGCCGCGACTGTCTGTCATCGGCATGCTCTGCCTGGTGTTCGCCGACCTCAACTCGACCGCCGGTCTCGGTCCGGTCCTCGCGGTCGGTGTCGCCGTGACGCTACTTCGTGATGGTCACGCTCCTGCCCGCTTTGCTGGTCATCTCGGCCGCTGGATGTTCTGGCCGAAGCCCGCCCGGACCTTCGGGTCCAGCGGAGCCCACCGCAGGCCGGCCTGTGGGCCCGGATCGGCCGGCGGATCAGCGTGCGTCCCGCGCGCGGTCTGGGTCGTCCGACTGCCCTCCTGCTCGCCGTCGCCGTGCCTCGGCCTGTTCCGGCTCGACACCTCCGGCCTGTCGACCGAGGACTCCTTCACGGAGGAGTTCGACTCGATCACCGCGCAGAAGCTGCTGGCCGGCCACGGGCTCGCCGACACCTCCAACACGCCCAGATCGTGACCAACGAGGACAGTGCCGAGGAGGTCCGCGACCCGTAGCTGACATCGACGGTGTCGGGAACCCGAGCGACATACGTCCGCTGGACGACGGTCGCGTCTGGTTCGAGGCGGCGTTGACGAGGACATGTCGTCCGACCGCGGCGTGCGAGATCGTCGAGGAGGCCCGCGATGTCACGGACGAGGTCGATGGCTCCGACGCCCTCGTCGGCGGCGCCTCGGCGTTCTACCTCGACACCAAGATCGCATCGGACCGCGACAACAAGGTGATCATCCCGATCGTGCTGCTGGTCGTGTTCCTGATCCTGGTCGGGCTGCTTCGCGCCCTGGTGTCACCGCTGATCCTGCTGGGCACGGTGGTCCTGTCCTTCGGCTGCGCGCTCGGTCATCTCGGCCCTGATCTTCGAGTACGTGCTTCGGGTTCGAGGGCGCGGATGCGGGCTTCCCGCTGTTCGCCTTCGTGTTCCTCGTGGCGCTCGGCGTGGACTACAACATCTTCCTGATGACCCGGGTCCGCGAGGAGACGATGACCCACGGCACCAGGAAGGGCTCGTTGATCGCGCTGTCGTCGACCGGTGGCGTGATCACCTCGGCCGGCCTGGTGCTCGCCGCGACCTTCCTGGTGCTGGCGACCCTGCCGTTCGTCTTCCTCGTCGAGCTCGGCATGGCGGTCGCGCTCGGGGTCCTGCTCGACACGATGATCGTCCGATCGGTCCTGGTGACGGCGATCAACCTCGACCTCGGCGCCAAGATCTGGTGGCCGAGCAAGATCGACGCCGGAACGCACCGCTGCCCGAGCCAGGCGGCGAGCCCGAGCGGGAGAAGGTGCCCGCACTCTGACGATCCGGCTGACCGACTGGCCGACCGGACGACTGTCACAGATCGGCCCGGCGAGGTGTCTTCATGACGCCTTGCCGGGCCGATTCGTCGTACTCCGATGAATCCCTGACTCTCTCAGGGTCGGATCCGGCGAAACCCTGATGCGACTGTCCGTGCCCCCTGAAAGAGTGGTCCCCATGCATCGTCAGATAGCCGGCAAGCTCACCGGCCCCATCACCAAGTGGATCGTCCTTGTAGGAGTCCTGCTGATCGCAGGCGGCCTCGGCTCGTTCGCCGGGAAGCTCATCGACGTCCAGAACAACGAGACCCAGTCCTGGCTCCCCGAGAGTGCGGAGTCCACCAAGGCATTCGAGAAGCTCGGAGCGTTCCAGGACGAGTACGACGTCGGCACGACGGTCGTCTACTACCGCGACGGCGGCCTGACCGAGGCCGACTTCAGCGCGATCGAGGAGCAGGGCACCGAGATCGACGGAGCTCGACTCCGACGCGATCACCAACGTGCTGACGCCCGCAAAGGCCGAGGCGGCCGGCATCCCGGCACCGTTCGTGTCCGAGGACGGCGAGGTCGCCAAGATCGAGTTCACGGTCAACTACGGCGACAAGCTCTGGGAGGAGCTGCCGACCCTCAAGGAGGACGTCGACGACATCACCGGCCTCGATGACGGCGGCGAGGTCTACCTCGCCGGCGCCGGCGGCCAGAACGCCGACGCGGCGACGATCTTCACGTCCTTCGACGGCAAGCTCCTCGGCGTCACGCTGCTCGCTGTGATCCTGATCCTGCTCGTCAGCTACCGCAGCCCGTTGCTGTGGATGCTGCCGATCTTCAGCGCGGTCGTGTCACTGGGCGCCTCGATGGGCCTGCTCTACCTCCTCGCGAAGAACACCAGCCTGACCGTCAACGGCCAGACCCAGTTCATCGTGACCGTGCTCGTGATCGGCGCCGGCACCGACTATGCGTTGCTGCTGATCGCTCGATATCGCGAGGAGCTGCGGCGACACGAGGACCGGCACGAGGCGATGGCGTTCGCCCTCCACCGGGCGGCGCCGGCGATCCTCGCCAGCGCGGCCACCGTCGCGGTCGGCCTGCTGTGCCTGATGTTCGCCGACCTGAACTCGACCGCCGGGCTCGGACCGGCCAACGCCGTCGCCATCGTGGTGACCGTGCTGGTGATGGTCACGTTGCTGCCGGCCATGCTGGTGATCTTCGGTCGCTGGATGTTCTGGCCGTTCGTCCCGCACTTCGGCTCCGAGGAACCGACGGCGTCCGGATTCTGGGCGAGGGTCGGCGGTTCGATCAGCGGTCGCCCGCGGATGGTCTGGATCGGCACCGCCATCGCACTCGGCGTGATCGCCCTGGGCTTCTTCCGGCTCGACACCGGCGGCATCCCGATCGACGAGCAGTACACGACCGACCAGGACTCCGTCACCGGTCAGGCCGTCCTGGTCGACCACGGCGTCGTCGACGCGAGCACGCCGATCCAGGTCGTCGCCAACACCGAGCAGGCGGAGGCAGTCGCCCAGTCCATGGAAGGCATCGAAGGCATCGCCCAGCCGGTCATCGTGGCGGACAAGGACGGCACGTCCTTGATCACCGCCGACCTCATGAGCGATCCCTACTCCGAGGACGCGTTCACCGCGGTCGAGGACGTCCGCGATGCGGTGCACGGGGTCGACGGAGCCGACGCGCTCACGACGGGACTCAGCGCCGTGACCGTCGACATCATGGATGCGTCCGACCGCGACAACAAGGTGATCATCCCGATCGTCCTGCTGGCGGTGCTGCTCATCCTGATCGGACTGCTGCGGTCCGTGGCGGCGCCGTTGATCCTGATCGGCACGGTGATCTTGTCGTTCAGCGCCGCGCTGGGACTCTCCGGGCTGGTGTTCGACTTCATCTACGGTCACGAGCACACCGATCCGGGCTTCCCGCTGTGGGCGTTCGTGTTCCTGGTCGCCCTGGGCATCGACTACAACATCTTCCTGATGACCCGGGTCCGCGAGGAGACGTTCAACCACGGGACCCGCAAGGGGTCGCTGATCGCCCTGTCGTCGACCGGCGGCGTGATCACCTCGGCCGGCATGGTGCTGGCAGCGACGTTCGCGATGCTCGCGACCATGCCGCTGACCTTCACCCTGCAGCTCGGCACGACCATTGCGCTCGGGGTGCTCCTCGACACGATGATCGTTCGCTCGGTCCTGGTGACCGCGATCAACCTCGACCTCGGCGGCAAGATCTGGTGGCCGAGCAAGCTCGACCCCGAGGATCACCCGCTGCCCAAGTCAGGGCAGGAGCCGGAGCGGGAGAAGGTGCCCGCGCTCGACTGATCGTCGGCTGACCGGACCCCCGTCAGGACTAGAACACGTTCTTGTTCTGGCGGGGGTCCGTTACGCTGGGCGCGCGATGTTCGATTCCTGGCCGCCCCAGCCCACCCCCCAGCAGATCCGCCGCGCGCTCGCACGCGCTGAGCGCGGCGCCGCGCTCGATCTCGACGAGGCCACGGCCCTCCTGGCCGCGACCGGGGACGATCTCGACCGGCTGACCGCGGCCGCGGCGAAGGTGCGGGACGCGGGGTTGGTCGCGGCCGGTCGGCCGGGGGTCCTGACCTACTCCCCGAAGGTGTTCATCCCCGTCACCCGGCTGTGCCGGGACAAGTGCCACTACTGCACGTTCGTGGAGACTCCGAAGCAGGCGGCGCGCCGCGATGGTGGCGCCGGCGGGCTCTACTTGTCCCCTGACGAGATCCTCGACATCGCCCGCGAGGGCGCGACGCTCGGCTGTCTGGAGGCGCTGTTCACGCTGGGCGACCGTCCCGAGGACCGCTGGCCCGAGGCCCGCGCGTGGCTGGATGAGCAGGGTTACGACTCCACGCTCGCCTACGTGCGGGCGATGGCGGTCCGGGTGCTGGAGGAGACCGGCCTGCTGCCGCACCTCAACCCGGGCGTCATGTCGTGGGAGGAGCTCAACCGGCTCAAGCCGGTCTCGCCGTCGATGGGGATGATGCTCGAGACCACCTCCCGGCGGCTGTTCGAGACCAAGGGAGAGGCGCACCACGGCTCGCCCGACAAGGATCCCGAGGTCCGGCTGCGGGTGCTGGATGACGCCGGCCGGCTGTCGGTGCCGTTCACGACCGGCCTGCTGGTGGGCATCGGCGAGACGCTGACCGAGCGGGCGGAGACGATCTTCGCGCTGCGCCGTACCACGCGCGCCTTCGGCGCGATCCAAGAGGTCATCGTCCAGAACTTCCGCGCCAAGCCCGACACCGCGATGCGCCACGTCGACGACCTCGGGCTCGACGACTACCGCGCCGCGATCGCGGTCACCCGGCTGGTGCTCGGCCCGAAGGCGCGGGTCCAGGCGCCGCCCAACCTGGTCGACTCCTCCGAGGTTCCGCAGAGTGCCGGCTGTTGATTGCCGCGGGCATCGACGACTGGGGCGGCGTCTCGCCGCTGACGCCCGACCACGTCAACCCCGAGCGCCCGTGGCCCTCCCTGGACCGGCTCCGCGAGCTGACGGCCGAGTGCGGCTTCGAGCTCAAGGCGCGGCTCACCGTGCACCCGGAGTACGTCGTCGGCGCGCTCCAGCGCGGCGAGCCCTGGCTCGATCCCCGGGTCTCCGGCCATGTGGCCGCACTGGCCGGACCGGACGGTCTCGCCGTCCCCGGCGTGAAGCCCACCGGCCTCCCCTGGCAGGAGCCCGACGGCGGCTTCGCGAGTCGATTCGGCAAGGCCGCACCGACCTCCACACCACGATCGACACCGAGGGCCGCACCGACGACCGCCGTACCGACTTCTCCACCGTCTACGGCGACTGGGACGAGGTGAAGGCCGCCGCACGCTCGACCGCCGAAAGCGCGATAGTCCCTGACGAAAAGCACCACGGAGAAGGGAATTCAGGTGCTTTTCGTCAGGGACTATCCGCCTTGCGCGCGGCCGAGAAGGACCCCGGCAACCTCTCCGACGAGCACGCGCTGACCCTGATGACCGCCGAGGGCGACCTGCTGCACGAGGTGGTCCGGCTGGCCGACGAGCTGCGCAAGGAGACCGTGGGCGAGGAGGTGACCTACGTCGTCAACCGCAACATCAACTTCACCAACGTCTGCTACGTCGGCTGCCGGTTCTGCGCGTTCGCCCAGCGCAAGACCGACGCCGACGCCTACTCGCTGTCCTACGCCGAGGTGGCCGACCGCGCCCAGGAGGCCTGGGACCTCGGCGCCACCGAGGTGTGCATGCAGGGCGGTATCGACCCCGAGCTGCCGGCGACGGCGTACTTCGACCTGGTCCAGGCCGTGAAGCAACGGGTCCCGGAGATGCACGTCCACGCCTTCTCGCCGATGGAGATCGTCAACGGCACCGCCCGCACCGGCCTGTCGATCGAGGACTTCCTGATCAAGGCCCGCGAGGCCGGCCTCGGGTCGCTGCCCGGCACCGCGGCCGAGATCCTCGACGACGAGGTCCGCTGGGTGCTCACCAAGGGCAAGCTGCCCGCCCGCACCTGGATCGAGATCGTCTCCACCGCGCACCGGCTGGGCATCCCGACCACTCGCACGATGATGTACGGCCACGTCGACAACCCGCGGCACTGGGTCGCCCACCTCCGCGTCCTCAGCCGGGTCCAGGACCAGGCCCTCGAAGCAGGCGGCACCGGGTTCACCGAGTTCGTGCCACTGCCGTTCGTGCACACCTCCTCGCCGATCTACCTCGCCGGCGTCGCCCGTCCCGGCCCGACCCTGCGCGACAACCTGGCGGTCCATGCGATGGCCCGCATCCTCCTGCACGGCCGGATCCCCAACATCCAGACCAGCTGGGTCAAGCTCGGCGTCGACGGCACCCGCGCCATGCTCCAAGCCGGCTGCAACGACGTGGGCGGCACCCTGATGGAGGAGACCATCTCCCGGATGGCCGGCTCCGAGCACGGCTCCGCCAAGACCGTCGAGGAGCTCACCGAGATCGGCGCCGGCATCGGCCGCCCGGTCCGCGAGCGGACGACGACGTACGGCGTCCCACCCGCTAGGACCGCCGAGCGGGCGGCGGAGCTGCACGCGCCGATCCGCCGAGGCGGCAGCAGTTCACGCACGCGGCCGTAACTTGGTGCCGTCTCGCCGAAGGCGACGGTGATCAGGTCGCCGATGGCGGAGGAGTCTTCCGGGGTCGCGGGACGGATCTGCACGACACCAACCTGCCAGGCAACACCGGTGCCGGCCACGGGGTTTCCGTGGCCGGCAACGGCTAGCCTCTGCCGCTGCTGGAGCGGGCCCGACGCGCTACCGAGTCGATGGCCACGGCGAGCAGGAGCACCCCTCCGGTCACGATGAAACGCACGTCCGAGTCGACGTTCATCAGGTTCAGGCCGGACTCGATCGCCTGGAGGACCAGGATGCCGAGCATCGCAGCGTAGGCCGATCCACGGCCACCGAAGAGGCTGGTGCCACCGATCACCGCGGCCGCGATAGCGGTCAGGTTGGTGTCACCGGTGCCACTGGCCTGTGAGACGGAGGTCAGCTGGGCCGCGGCGAGGATGCCGCCCAGCGCAGCGAACGTCGAGCAGAGCACGAACGCCGAGGTGTAGACCAGGCCGACCTTGATGCCCGACGCGACGTGCGGCCTCCTCGTTGCCGCCGACCGCGAAGAGGTGCCGACCCCAGCGCGTACGCCGGAGCAGGAAGTCCATGAACACCACGAGTGCCGCGAACAGCACGGGCAGGTAGCCCCAGCCGCGGGCGATGCCGAGGTAGTAGGTCAGCCAGGCGAGTCCGCCACCGAGCGCGACCGTCTTCAGCACGACGAGGATGATGTTCGGCGGGGTCAGCCCGGCCGCCCGGCGCTGCCGGATCGTCCACAGTCGCGATCCGAGGTAGCCGAGGGCAACGACCGCGACCAGGGTGTACGCCTGTCCGTCGGTGAGGAACTTGTTGCGGGCGAACTCCGCGATGCCGGAATCCCGCGGGATGGTGATGCTGCCGTCGGAGAGCACCCAGAGCAGCGCACCCTCGAACGCCAGCAGGCCGGCCAGGGAGAACACGAAGCTCGGCACGCCGACCCAGACGAACAGCGCGGCGTAGAAGGCGCCGATCGTGACACCCACGAGGATCGCCGCGCCCATCGAGATCCAGAGCGACTGACCTTGGTCGACGAGCAGCACGGCCATCACGGAGGCCGCGAAGCCGGACACGGATCCCACGCTGAGGTCGATCTCGCCGAGCAGCAGCACGATGACGATGCCGAGCGCGATGATCCCGACCGGCGCGGCGAAGAGCATCATCGTACACCAGGCTGCGCGAGGACAGGAACGTCGGCTCGTACTGGTAGAAGACCGTGCAGATGATGATCAGGCCGAGAACGACCGGCATCTCCCCAGCTCGCCGCCCTTGATCCGCGACCACGTCTGCCGGAGGTAGTCGAGCCGGCGAGACGGTGCAGGATCAGCCGCTCGTCGGAGGCGTCGGCCGCGACCGCAGCCGCGGGCGCGGCGGTCGGATCGTCCTCGCGCAGGTCGGTCACTGGTTCTCCTCCTGGGTGCGGCTCGCGGCGGGAGGCCCGCTGCGCGACGACGTTGTCGGAGGCGCCGGTGATGGCAGCGACGAGCTGCTCGGTGGTCGCCTCCTCCGTGTTGAACTCGGCGGCGTTGCGGCCCAGCCGGAGCACGCACGATCCGGTCCGCCACGGCCTGGACGTCGGCCATGTTGTGGCTGACCAGGATCACGCCGAGCCCGGTGTCCCGCAGCCGCTCGACGAGGTTGAGGACCTCGGCCGTCTGCGCGACACCGAGTGCCGCGGTCGGCTCGTCGAGCATGACGACCTTGCGGCGTCGCCCACCAGCGATCGGGCGATCGCGACCGTCTGGCGCTGGCCTCCGGACAGGGAGGCGACGGGGATCCGGACCGACGGGATCTTCGCCGAGAGGCTGCGCAGCAGCCGCCACGCCTCCTTCTCCATCGCGACCTCGTCCATGACCGGACCGAGGCGGCGCTCCTTGCCGAGGAACAGGTTGGCGACGACGTCGAGGTTGTCGCACAGCGCCAGGTCCTGGAAGACGGTGGCGATGCCGAGGTGCTGCGCCGCGGACGGCGTCGGGATCGACACCTGCCGGCCCCCGAGCGTGATGCTGCCGGAGTCGGCCTGGTAGACGCCGGCGATCATCTTGACCAGCGTCGACTTGCCCGCGCCGTTGTCGCCGACCAGCGCGACGACCTCGCCGGCGTGCACCTCCAGGGACACGTCGGTGAGCGCCTGGACGGCGCCGAACCGCTTGTTGATCCCGGCCAGGGACAGGACCTGCTCGGTCCTGCCCCTGGCCGTGGTCTCTCGCTGGGTGACCGTCATCAGGAGATGCCGGCCGCCTCGCACGCGTCGGCGTACTCGCCGGTGCAGATGTCCGACGGCGGCGTAGAACTCGTCGGCGATGACCGTGTCGTCCACGTTGTCGGCCGTCACGACCATCGGGTCGAAGATGTACGACGGCACGCCCTCGAACTCGGTCTGCTCCACCCCGGTGTCCGTGGTGGTCGGCGCGTCGTCACCGTCGGCGAGCGCGACGGCGAGCTCGGCCGCAGTCTCTGCCTGGAGCTTGATCGACTTGTAGATCGTCATGGCCTGCTCGCCGACGAGGATCCGCTGGATCGCGGTGATCTCGGCGTCCTGGCCGGTCACCGGCGGCAGAGCGTCGGGCGACACGTCGGCGCCGGTCAGCGCGGCGATGACGCCGCCGGCCTGGCCGTCGTTGGCGGCGTAGACGCCCTGGATCTCCGACGGGTCGTACTTGTTGAGCTGGTCGGTGATCCACTGCTGGGCGTTCTCCGGGCTCCAGTCGGGGTTGTCGTACTCCTCGAGGATGGTCACGCCGCTGCCGTCGAGCACGCTGTGCGCGCCGGCCTTGAACTGCGCGGCGTTGGGGTCGCTCGGCGCGCCGTTGAGCATCAGGATGTTGCCCTCGCCGCCCATCGCCTCGACGCAGCGCCTCGGCCTGCAGCTGGCCGACGGTCTCGTTGTCGAAGGACATGTAGTAGTCGGCGCTCTCGATGAACCGGTCGTAGGCGATGACCGGGACGTCCTGCTCCTTGGCCTCGTCGACCATGCCGGCGGCGCCCTCGAAGTTGACCGGGTCGAGCACGACCACGTCGGCGCCCTGGTCGAGACGCGGTGTAGCTGCTCGGCCTGCTTCGCCTCGTCCTGGTCGGCGTTCTGGTAGAGCGACCTCGCAGTCGGAGCAGAGCTCGGCGACCTTGGCCTCGAACTTCGGCCGGTCGAGCTCCTCGTAGCGGGTAGTGGCTCGTCTCCGGCAGCAGCAGCGCGATCGTGGCGCCGTCGCCGCCGCCGCCCCTCGTCGTCCTCATTGGCGCCACAGGCGGTCAGGGCAAAGGCGGCGAGCATCACGGCGGAGCCGATCGCTGCGGCACGGTGGAACGTGGGTGTGGACATGGGTCTCCTCGACGCAGGGTCTGCGGAACGCGAACTCTGGGTTGAGTGTCGACCGTCACGTTCTTGTCGTCAAGACTTGAACACAAAAAGAGTCTTTACCGGATTGTGCCGTCCTAGTGATCTTCTCTTGACCACAACGGGGTCCACCGTGCACAGTTCGGCCATGCCTCCCGCGCCCGGTGATCCTGCCCCGGGCTCCCCCGCGTCGTTGCGCACCGCGAACCAGCAGCGGGTGCTCGACGTACTCCGGACGGCTGCGCCCGGCACGCACCACGCCGACACAGAAGGCCGCCCCACGGCCTTCACGCAGGCCGAGCTGGCACGCGAGACCGGCCTGGCCCCGGCCACCATCTCCAACATCGTTCGGGAGTTCCTCGCCGCCGGGCTGGTCGACAGCGAGGCCGGCAGCGGTCGGCGCGGCTCGGCCGTCAGCCTGTCCCCGCGCGGCAGGCGTGGTCGCCGGCGTCGACTTCGGGCACAGCCACCTCGCCGTCGCCGTCGGCGACCTCACTGGACAGGTCCTTGCCGAGGAGCGACGCGACCTGGCGACCGCGCTCGAGCACGACGAGGCACTGGAGCTCGCGGCCGAGCTCATCCGACGCGATGCGGCCCGACGGCAGCGCGCTACGGCACATCGGGATGGGCCTGCCCGCGCCCGTCACCGACGACGTGATCCGCACCCCCGCGATCTTCCCCGGCTGGCGCGGTGTCGACGCGGCCCGGGCGGCCAGCGAGGTGCTCGGGGCCCCGGTCGACGTCGAGAACGACGCCAACCTCGGCGCACTCGCCGAGCACCGCGCGGCGTCGGTCGCGGCCAGGACAGCTCGGTGTTCGTGAAGATCTCGTCCGGTGTGGGCGCCGGCATCATCATCGGCAACAAGCTCTTCCACGGCTCCGGCGGGACGGCCGGCGAGATCGGCCACCTCACGCTCGACGAGCAGGGGCCGATGTGCCGGTGCGGCAGCCGCGGCTGCCTCGAGGCCTACACCTCGGCGGGGGCGGTGACGGCGATGATCGCCGGTCAGTTCCCCCAGGCCAGACTCGACGACATCGTCCGCGCCGCCGACGACGGCGACGTGTCGGCCCGGCGGGCGCTCGAGGACGCCGGGCTCCACCTCGGCTGGGGCCTGGCCACGATCGTCAACCTGCTGAACCCGTCGGTGATCGTCATCGGTGGCGACATGGCACGCGCCGGGGAGCTGCTCCTCGAACCGGCGCGGATCGGCCTGCGCAGGCACGCCCTCGACGCCGTCGCCCAGACTCCGGTGCTCGCGAGCACGCTCGGCGAACGGGCCAGCCTCGTGGGCGCCGTACTGCTGGCCGCGGAGCGCACGGAGCTCCTCGTCGACTACTGAACCTGGGGCTGCGGTCGCTTGCGTGCCTTGCGGCGCTCCCGCCATGCCCAGAACCGGCGCCAGCCGCGCCGGATGATCCGGATCGCGAAGTACAGCACGGCCAGGCCGATCACCAGAAGCACCCCGGCGATGGCGGCGGCGATGTAGGGGTGCTCGATCGCGAACCACACGAGGGCCAGTACGACGACGTCCTCGGCGATGCTCATCGAGATGTTGCTGGCCGGCTCGGGGCTGGTGTTGACCGCGAGCCGCGTCCCGGCCTTCACCGCGTGCGACGCGAACGCGGTGACCCCGCCGACGGATCCGCCGACCAGGGCGGTGATCTCGGTCGAGTCGCCGGCGAGGAGGACGCCGATGGCTCCGCCGACGAACGGCCGGATCAACGTGGAGATCACGTCCCACGCGGAGTCGACGTACGGCACCTTGTCGGCGACGAACTCGAACGCGTACATCAGCGCGGCGACCCCGAGCACCTCCCACGAGCCGAGCTCGTCGGGGATCTGCGCGGAGCGCGTCGATCCGCTCGGCGATCCCCAGCACGAGCACGACCAGATAGGCGTTGACGCCGCTGGCCCAGCCGCTCGAGAAGGCAAGCGCGAGGGACTCCACGCGGGCAGGCTATCCGGGTCGGGACCTGCCCGTCTGCCGCTGTCGGAGACGGGTACTCCCCCGGGATGACGACCCAGGACTCCACCCCCGACCCGCAGCAGGACTCCGACAGCTACGGCGACTACAGCGTCGACAGCGATGACCAGCTGCAGCCGGGCGACACCCTGGACGATCCTGACGTCGACGACACGCTGGACCGCGGCTTCTCCCCGCCGGAGAAGTACTCGGCCGCCCAGGGCTTCGGGAACACGCCTGCCGAGGAGGCCACCGGCGAGACCCTCGAGCAGCGGATCGCCCAGGAGGAGCCGGAGCCGGATCCCTACGTCGAGGCCGAGGAACGATCCGAGGCGATGGCGGCGGACGAGGACGACGACCACGAGGTCGGCGACCAGCGGGCCGGCCGGATCGTCGAGCCGGACGAAGGCGCGCATGAGGACACCGAGTCCGGGATGGTCGGCACCGACGTAGGGATCGACGGTGCCGCAGCGAGCGCCGAGGAGGCCGCCGTCCACGTCATTCCCGACGACGAGGAGTAGGTCTGCCGACCACGCTCCCGGGTACCTCCGTGTCGGTCAGATCAGCGAGATCTGTACCGAAGAGGGAGGGATTTGAAGAATGTTCGCATTCATTCTGTGGATCATTGCGGTGATCCTGGTGGTTGCCGGGATCGTCAGCCTGTTCCGCGGCGAGCTGCTGTGGGGCATCTTGCTCATCGTCGTCGGACTGCTCGTGGGCCCGGGCGGAGTCAGCCTGTTCACCTGATGTCGATCCACACCATCCGGTGATCCGAGGTCGGGAAGGGGAACGCGCCGGTCAGCCGGTAGAGCGGGTCGGTCGTGAGCGGCCAGAAGACGCCCGATCCGACCGTCCGCAGCTGGCGTGACGGCAACACGTAGTCGGCGCGCAGGTTCCCCGGTGCGGTGTCCGAGAAGTCCGCGGTGTCGTACGCCGGGTCACCCTCGTGCGTCAGGTTCGCCCCGCCCTGGAGCAGGCTCGCCTCGGGACCGCCGGCGGACGACGGGTTGGTGGCGTTGATCCGCGGGTGGTCGAGCAGCTGCAGGATCGCGTCCTCGACCGAGTCGCCGTCGAAGGGATCGGCGTTCTGGTCACCCGCGATCACGAACGGCGTGCCGGGCTTGAGGCCGCCGTACCGTCCCTCGTCGTCGTAGATGTACGACGACCGCCCGCGGCCGCCGATGTAGTCGGCCCAGAACCGGATCTCGTCGTGGTTGCGGGTGCCGTTGCGGTCCTCGGCGCCGTCGAAGGTCGGCGGGGTCGGGTGCGACACCAGGAAGTGCACGGTGCGGCGGCCGATCTTGATCGGCAGGTCCCAGTGGGACTTCGAGGAGAGCCGGAACACGGCCTGCTCCTCGGGCGAGTACCAGTCGGCCGGGGCGGCCGTCGCCGGGTCGTCGGGAAGCAGCGCGCCCGGCATGTCCTTCCACAGGAAGTGCTGGAAGGTCCGTGCCTGGTCCGCGAGGATCGGGTACTTCGAGTAGACGACCATGCCGAACTGCCCGGGGAACAGCCCGAAGCCGAACGCGTCGTCGCCGCCGGAGACCGCGCCGTTGTTGTTGAGGTCGAAGCCGCTCGGGACGCCGGTGTTGGACGGCGCGATGAACGCGTAGGGGAACTCGATCGGGTCCGCACCGTTCTGCCCGACCTCGAGGTAGTTGTCGCGGAACAGGTCGACGGCCGCGGGCGCGTAGTCGAACTCGTTGACGAGGACGACGTCCGGGTCGACGCGCTGGATCGTCTCGGCGACGTTGCGGGCCTGCTGGTTGTCGGGCGTCGACAGGTCGGCGACCAGCTGGCCCTCGGTGTTGCGGTTGAGCGACGCGTTGAACGTCGAGAACCGCACCGGCTCCTGGTGGCCGTGCGCGGGTGCATGTCCGCGGGCAACGACGGTCGGCGTGACGGTCGCGGCGACGGTGCCGCTGAACGCGACGGCAGCGACGGCAGCGAGGACGAGAGGAGTACGGCGCACAGCGGCCTCCGAGCGGGACGGTTGTGGGACGAATCGACCGTACGTCGCCACCCGCGATCCCGCCAGCACGAGATCGGTGAAGGTTCGGTGAACCGGGTCAGGCGACCGCCATACGGTCTCCTGAGGTGTCAGAACACGGCGTCGCTCTTCATGAGACTGTGCTCATACCGTCACCGCTCGCCCCAGATCGTTACGGAGGATCCGGATGTCCGATCTCGTCGCCACCCGCCGCTCGCTTCATGCCGTCGCCGAGCTGTTGCTGTCCGGCCCGCAACACGCCACGAGCGGCACCATCCGGCTGACGCCGCAGGCCGGCGGCTTCGCGACGATCGCCGCGCCGTCGGTCCGGGTCGAGGGAGGCCTGCTGACCCACGAGGACCGGTCGGTCCGGCTCGACGGACGCAGCGTGGCCGAGGTCGCCGAGGCCGCGGGCCTCGCCGCGCAGGCGCCCGAGGGGCTCTACGCGGACGGCTGCGGGCTCGATGCTGACCACGTGCTCGAGATCGATGACAGCCTCGGCAGCCGAGATCGCGGCCGCGTTCGAGCGCGGTGCAGAAGCGATACGCAGCCCTGGCCCGACACGAGCCGGTGCTCTGGCCCGAGCACTTCGACCTCGGCATCAGCGTCGACCGGGTCAACTACGGCGTCTCGCCGGGCGACGACTTCCTGGCCGTGCCCTATGCCTACGTCGGCCCGTGGTCGGAGTTCTCGGGGGCGTTCTGGAACGCGCCGTTCGGGGCGGCGCGCCCGCTGTCGGAGCTGCCCGACCTCGTCGCCTGGTTCGCCGAGGGCGCGACGGCCGCCGCGGCACTCTCCCCACGGACGCCCTTGTAGATCCCGCGGCGGACGATCCAGGGGCGCAGCACCCGGCGTACCGACCACGCCGGGAAGCGGAACGGGTGGCCGGACGGCGCGAAGACCTGGAGCCCGTCGGCCTGGGGGCCGAGCACCGAGCCCCAGCGGGAGCGGGGCGGCCTGAAGGACCGCATCGGCTTGCCCGCCAGGTGGGCGCGGATGTTGGCGGCGAGCATCCGGTCCGCGCGGTTGCGGGCGGAGGAGCGGATCGGGTCCGTTGCCGCGACGTCTCCGATGGAGAAGACCTCCGGTCGCCCGGGCACCTGGAGGGTCGGGAGGACCCGCACGAAACCCTGCTCGTCGAGCAGCTCGGCGGGCAACCAGCCGGTGTTGGGCTCGACCCGACCGACCGCCCAGATCACGGCGTCCGCCTCCAGCGGGTCCTGACCCGTGGTCCACGCGACCGGGCCGTCGGTGATCCCGTCGGGAGCGACGCCGTCAGGCAGATCGGCGCGATGCCCGGGGTGCAGACGGACACCGGCGTCGGTCAGCCGGCCGCGGACATGCGACCAGACGCGCGGGTGGTGCCGCGGCAGCGCGCGGTCGCCGGGGAAGCAGAGATCGACCTGCGTGCCGGGCCATCGGAGCGCGACGTTGATCGCGGTGGACATCGCTGCCGCCCCGCCACCGACCACCACCACCGAGTCGGCGGCCGCGAGCCGCTCGTGGGCGTGCCGCAGGTCCGCGGCGACCTCGTCGGCGGTCTGCAGGTGCGGGCGGCGCCAGAACCCGTTGGTGACGCCGGTGGCGACCACGAGTACGTCGTACGGCTCGGTCTGGAGCGCGCCGCCGGGCAGGGTGACCTCGACCTCACGGGCGTCGAGGTCGAGACCGGTGAGGGTGCCGTGCACGGTGCGGGCCTTCTTGAGCCGGCGGTAGCGGTCGAACGACGTCCAGTACTCGCCGACCCACTCGTCGGGGCGCGTCAGCCGCAGGCCGAGCTCCTGACCGCTGACCAGCCCGGGCTTGGCGGAGATGCCGACGACGTCGGCGTGACGCGAGAGGTGGATCGCGGTGAGCAGCCCGCTGTCGCCGAGCCCGGCGACGACCACCCGCGGCCCGGTCACGAAAGCGCCCGGCGACGCGGCGGCCGCGGGACGAGCATCGGCACCCGGTCGATGACGTCCTGGTACGACGGCCGCCGCTCCAGGCTGCGCGCCTCCATCATCGGGATGCTGGCGCCGAGGAACATCGCGATCATGGCCGCCGTACCGGCGAAGATCCACCACGCGTCGTCCGGCGACGCCGCGACCCCGAACAGCGCGAGCGCGAACCAGAAGCTGATCTCACCGAAGTAGTTGGGGTGCCGCGACCAGCTCCACAGACCACGGTCCATCACCGCACCCGGCGTGCGCTCCTTGATGAAACGGCGCATCTGACCGTCGGCGATCAGCTCCAGCGCGACCGCACCGATCCCGACGACGAGCGCGACGCCGTCGAGCCAGCCGAGGTCGCGGCCCGGCCGCGCGACGGCGACGTAGACCGGCACCGTGCCGAGGAAGGTCTGGAAGGTCGGGATGAGGTGGATCGCGAAGAAGTCGACCGGCAGCTCGAGCTTGCCGGCCTTGTCGCGGAGCAGCGGGTAGCGCCAGTCCTCGTGATGCAGCCCGGGAAAGCCGATCACCCAGTTGACCGTCAGCCGGACCGCCCACAGGAAGACGACGCCGAGGACCAGCAGGGTCCGCACGTCGTCGCCCGCACCGTCGCTCGCGACCAGCCAGTAGACCGCGAGGTACGGCGGCAGCACGCTCCAGTAGGGGTCGTAGAAGCTGGAGTTGTGGTGCCACCTGCTGGCGGCGAAGACCACCACGGTGGCGATACGTCGGCGATCAGCGCGTCCAGCCAGAGCTGGTCCGTGTCGGGCCCCCAGACCAGCCACGCCGTCGCGGCACCGAACGCGAGGAGGTATGCGACGGTTACTCGGATCATCGACTCGGCCTTGCTCACCTGACCGAGGATAGTGGAACGTGTTCTAGTTTTTCGATCTTCCAGCACCTGACTGCCCGGCCGCCCAGGTGACCAGGTCGCGCGCCGGCCCCTCGGGCGGGTGCGCACCGCCCCGCCACACGGCGTGCAGGCGCCGGGTGAGGTCGAGGCCGGCGACGTTGATCCGGACCAGGCGTCCGGTGGCGAGGTCGTCCTTGATCGCGTAGGCGCCGACGGCGGCAGGCCCGGCACCGGCTGCGACGGCGGAGCGGACGGCCGCCGTACTCGACAGCTCGAGGGCGGGCGGCGCGGTCGGCAGTCCCTCGAGCGCCCGCTCGAGCACCGTGCGGGTGCCCGAACCGGGCTCTCGTACGACGAGCGGCGTCGCGGCGAGGGTCGTGGCGGTGACCCGGCGACTGGAGCGGGCAGCCCACGGATGTCCCGGCCCCACGACCACGACGAGGGTGTCGGTGCCGACCAGACGGTGTTGCAGGTCCTCAGGGGCGTCAGGGCCCTCGACGAATCCCAGGTCGACGTCGCCGGCGGCGACCAGCGCGGCCACCCGCTGGCTGTTGGTCGCCGTCATGGTGACCTCGGTCGGCGTCCGTCCGAGCTGCGCCTGTCGGGCGCGGAGCGCGACCAGCCAGCCGGGCAGGAGGTGCTCCGCGATCGTCAGGCTCGCGGCGACGCTGAGACGACCGCGACGGTCGGCCCGCAGCGCCGCGATGCCGGCATCGAGCTGTTCGGCCGCCTCCAGCACCCCCGCCGACCACTGGACGAGCAGCTCGCCGGTCGGGGTCAGCGCCGACCCGCGGCGTGAGCGGTCGAGCAGCGGCGAGCCCACCAGCGACTCCATGGTGCGCACCCGCGACGACGCGGCCTGCTGAGTGATGCCGAGCTCGGCAGCGGCAGCGCTCAGGCTGCCGGTGCGGGAAACGACGTTCAGCAGCTCTAGCGCGCGCAGCTCCGGCACGTGGGATCCCAACACGAGACACAGGTTACCCAAGGTTGACTTGTGACCTCACAACCACAACCTCGTTCTGTGGCCGGCGGTTCGTGTCCAGACTGAAGGACATGACTCTCCCCTCAGTTTTGCGATGCGATCATGGCGGTGGCCCCGCCGGCATCTACGCCGCCGACACCCTCACCAAGGCCGACGTCGACGTCTCGGTCGACATCCTCGAGCGGCTTCCCGCCCCCTTCGGACTCGTCCGCTACGGCGTCGCGCCCGACCACCCGCGGATCAAGGAGATCGTCAAGGCGCTCCAGCGGGTGCTCGCCAAGCCGGAGGTGCGACTGCTCGGCAACGTGGAGTTCGGCGTCGACGTCAAGCTCGACGACCTGCGTGACTACTACGACGCCGTCGTCATCGCCACCGGCGCGATGGGCGACCGCGACCTCGGCATCCCCGGCGAGGAGCACTCGTACGGCGCCGCCGACTTCGTCTCCTGGTACGACGCCCACCCGGACGTTCCGCAGACCTGGCCGCTCGACGCCCCGTCGGTCGCCGTGCTCGGTGTCGGCAACGTGGCGCTCGATGTCGCCCGGGTACTGGCCAAGACCGGCGACGAGATGCTGACCACCGACATCCCCGCGCACGTCTACGAGGGCCTCCGGGCGAAGACCACCACCGACGTGCACGTGTTCGCGCGCCGCGGTCCGGCGTACGCGAAGTTCTCGCCGATGGAGCTCCGCGAGCTCAACCACTCGCCCAACGTCGAGGTGATCGTCCACCCCGAGGGCTTCGACGTCGACGACCACGGCATGGAGCACATCGGCAAGCACAAGGCCCAGAAGATGGTGCTCGACACCCTCGCCAACTGGGTCGGTCGTGAGCCGGTCGGCAAGCCGCACCGGATCCACCTGCACTTCGCCGAGGCACCCGTCGAGATCCTCGGCGGCGCTGGCAACACGGCGGCGCGGCGACGCTGCGCACCGAGCGCACCCGGTCGCTCGGCGACGGCAACGTCGAGGGCACCGGCCAGGTGACCAACTGGGACGTCCAGGCCGTCTACCGCGCCGTCGGCTACCGGAGTACGGCGCTGCCCGGCCTGCCGTTCGACGACCGCGCCGCCGTGATCCCGAACGACGGAGGCCGGGTGCTCGACCTCGACGGCGACCCGATCGCCGGCACCTACGTGACCGGCTGGATCAAGCGCGGCCCGGTCGGCCTGATCGGTCACACCAAGAGCGACGCGGCCGAGACGATCGGTCACCTGCTCGCCGAGACGACCCCGACCGCGGGACTCCGCGAGCCGGCCGACGTCGACGCCTACTTCGCCGAGCGCCACGTGGACGTCGCGACCTTCGACCACTGGGAGCGGCTCGACCAGCACGAGGCGGCGCTCGGTGCGGCCGAGGGTCGCGAGCGGGTCAAGGTCGCTGACCGGGCCGCGATGCTCGCGGCCGGACGGAAAGGCTGACGAGCTTCGCCTCACCCGTGCAGGGCAGCGAAAGCGTCGTAGACCATGTACGCGGGCCAGAAGATGCCCTGGAAGACCGCGTACGCGTGCTCCCAGAAACCCGGCAGCTGCCTGCCAGAAGTACACCCACGCGCCGAAGATGCCCAGACCGTAGATGGCGCCGCCAGTAGCGGCACACCCGTTGTTCTTGTTGCCCTCCGAAGCCATCACGTCACCCCTTCGTCTCGCTCCCAGCCTGTCGGGGCGCCCGGGCGGGGGCGAGAGTCCAAAGCCCCTCGGACGTGAGGGCGATGGACCCGCGACGACCGCGAAGGGATGCTCCGTGCGGGGCGGCGCGAACTACTCCCAGATGCCGATCAGGCGGGTCCACAGGCAGGCGCCATGCACCGTGCCATCGCACGCCGCCGATGCAGGCGGCGAAGCTGAGTGGGTCTCGCCACCAGTCGTCGTTGCCTCGGTTGGCCACGCCCTTGGCACTCATCGCGTTGCTGATCATGCGCTTGACGCGCGGCGTGAACTCGACGCCGTGCGAGTTCGCGCACTGGCCGTCCCTGAACTCCGCCGCGTAACGGTCGGCGGTGTAGCAGGACCACTCGCCCGAGGGACAGGTCCGTGCCGATGGCAGTGCCACCGCACTGTTGGCGTCGTCGGGCAGCAACAGCGTCGCGATCACGACGAAGCCGATCATGAGCGGGACTGCGATCAGCCACCACCTCGGTCGTCCGACGATGTCCTTGACCAGTTCGTTGTCCACGCCCACCCCCCTTCGCTCTGTTCGGTTTGAAACAACGAGCGAAGAGTAGAGTTCAAAATGAAACGGTGTCAAGCATTTTGCTCCACCCGGACGACCTGGTGCGGATACCGGGCAGCGCGTGCGGGTGCTCGGCGTGGATCCATTCCAGGAGCTGCTCGCGCAGGTCGCACTTGAGGTCCCAGGCCGACGACGCGTCCGCAGCGGAGGCGGTGATCCGGACGACCATCGCCAGCTCGGTGCTGTCGGTCACCTGCAGGACCCACTCACGCTGGTCCCACAGCGGGTTGGCCTCGACCAGCTCGCGGGTCTTCCTGCGCAGCTCGCCCACCGGCGCCGAAGGGTCGAGGTGGAGGTCGAGGGCCGCGATGACGCGGGACTCGGACCTGGTCCAGTTCTCGAACGGCGTCGTGGTGAAGTACGTCGCCGGCAGCACCAGGCGCCGCTCGTCCCAGAGGTGGACCACGACGTAGGTCAGGGTGAGCTCCTCGATGCGTCCCCACTGGCCCTCGACCACCACGATGTCGTCGTACCGGAGCGCGTCGGTGAAGACGAGCTGCAGTCCGGCGAACACGTTGCCGAGCATGCTCTGCGCTGCCAGACCGGCCACGACACCGACCAGCCCGGCAGAGGCGAGCACCGAGGCGCCGTACGTCTGCATCGTGTCGAAGGTCATCAGCGCGGCGGCAACGCCGACGATGGTGACGACGACCGCGGTGAGCCGGCGGATGATGCCCATCTGCGTGCGCACCCGGCGCGCCCGTCGGTTGTCCCGGACGTCGACCTTCACCCGGTGCAGCACGCTGTCCTCGATCAGGAACGCGACGCTGGCGGCCAGCCAGGACACGGCACCGATCGTGGCGATGACGAGTGCGTGCCGGACGGGCCGCTCGACCTCGGCCGGCAGGCCGGCCGAGCTGACGGCGACGAGCTCGCTCACGCTGACGAGCGCCGCCAGCCAGGCACGGTGGCACCGGTCACGCGCGCGTCGCAGGAACGGCCGGCGGGACAGGCGGGCGCCGAGAAGGATGGCACGTCCGCTCAGCCAGCCGATGGCGATCGCGCCGACAAGGGTGCCGGTGAGGACGAGGACGGGACGCTGGGCGAGAAGGTCGAGCATGGCTCCTTCGGAGGGTCGATCAAGGCGATCAGCCTTGGAACGTACCTGACCTCAGGAGCACAACAAGGTGGGCGTCACGTGAGACGGGTCACCGGAGACGTCGCAGGTGCTCAGGCGACGGTCAGGGTGACCTCGACGTTGCCGCGGGTGGCGTTGGAGTAGGGGCAGACCTGGTGGGCCTGCTCGACCAGCTTCTCCGCCTCGACCCGGTCGAGAGCCGGGAGCGCGATCTCGAGCTGGACGGCCAGACCGAACCCGCCCACGCCGTTCGCGCCGATGGAGACGTCCGCCACGACCTCGGAGTCGGTCACGTCCAGCTTCGCCTTGCCGGCGACCAGCTGGAGCGCGGAGTGGAAGCACGCCGCGTAGCCCGCCGCGAACAGCTGCTCCGGGTTCGTCGCGCCGCCTGCTCCGCCCAGCTCGCGCGGAACGCGGACATCGGTGTCGATGAAGCCGTCGGTGGACTGGACGTGGCCGTTGCGCCCCTCGCCGGTGGCGACAGCGCTTGCGGTGTAGAAGGTTTCCATGTGCGCTATTCTATTGTGTACAATTGAATTGTGCAAGGTATCGTGGGTCACATGACGTCGCACCCGCAGCTCGCGCTGAGCTCCCAGCTCTGCCTGCCTCTGTACGCCGCAGCGCGCGGCGTCACGCGCCGCTACACCGAGCTGCTGACCGAGGTCGGTCTCACCTATCCCCAATACGTCACGATGCTGGCGCTGTGGGACGCAGACGCCCCGCTGACCGTGGGAGAGATCGGCGAACGCCTCCGCCTCGACTCCGGCACCCTGACGCCGGTCCTCAAGCGGCTCGAGAGCGCGGGTCACGTCGCGCGCCACCGCGACGACGCCGACGAGCGGCGGGTGCTCGTCGAGGTGACCCCGCAGGGCGAGCGCCTTCGCGCGCAGGTCGCCGACGTACCCGAGCGCGCCTGGCGAGGAACAGGGCTCCAGGCGGAGGACGCGCAGCAGCTCCGCAGACTCCTCGACCAGCTTCTCAACGGGCTCGACGCGAGCTCGTCGAGCTGACCGGGACTGCTCCGGCTGTTTCCGGGCACCGCCTTCGGGTGGCTGTTCACAGGACCGAGACCGAGTCCGGCCGGCGGTACGCCGTCGTGGCCGGGTTGGTCGTCGTCGCCTGGTCCGCGATCCTCGTCCTGATGCTCAGCCTGGGCTGGCTGGTCACCGACGTACTGAGCGACAGCCTCGACCCCGTCGACACCGACCTGTCCGAGTGGCTCGCCGACCAGCGGACGGGGACCCTGACCGACCTCGCAGAGATCGGCGGTACCGGTGGCGACACCATCACCATCGGCATCCTTGCGGCCGTCGTCGCGATCGGTGTCAGCCTCATGACGCGCAGCTTCCGCCCACTGATCTTCTTGGCGGTCGGTCTTGCCGGCCAGGCGCTCATCTACGACTTCACCTCGCGGCTGGTCACGCGAGACCGGCCTCCGGTCAACCTGCTCGACCACGGACTCGACCCCAACGCCAGCTACCCGTCGGGACACGTGTGCACAGCGGTGATGTTCTTCGGCGGCGTCGTCGCGCTGGTCTGGGTGTACGCCGCACCACGGTGGCGAGCCCCCGCCATGCTTCTCCTGGTCGTGCCCCTGGTCGTCGCCGCGGCGCGCCTCTACCAGGGCGCCCATCACCTGACGGACGCGTTGGCCAGCCTGGTCGTGATGCCCTTCTGGGTCCTCGCCCTCACCGTGCTGATCCTCAGGCCGCGGCACGAACCTGCAAGGGATCGTCGCCATGATCTCGCACCGCCGATCAACCACCAGTGGGCGCGAACACGGTCTCCCAGTCGTCGGCCATGCTGACCACCGTCCAGCCCAGGCGAGCGCCCACGTCGGTGATCGGCTCGGGCTCGGCGAACGTCTCGGCCTTGCTCACGTAGCTGAACTCGCGCTCGGCGTCGTCGTGGTCGACCAGCAGGGCAAGGGTCGGTCCGTCCCCGGCCGCCGCCCACTCCAGCATCTCCCGGTCGCCTCCGGAGTTCCCCGCCGCGAGCAACGGTCTGCGGCCGAGCTGGCTCTGGATGTTGCTCACCTTGGCGGCGCCCTCGTTGGCCACTCCGGCGACGCGCCCGCTCCGGAGCAGGCGCGGCGCCCCGTCGTCGCCGCGTGCGTAGTCGTAGTCGATGAGGGTCCCGACGACGGCCTCCGGCGGCACGCCGTACAGCTCGTGGCTGATCGACTCTCACGAACTCCGTCCCGCCGCCCGAGACGATGGTGACCGTCAACCTCGCGCCGCCTCAGCTCCTCGATCAGCTCGAGCATCGGCTGGTAGACGTTGTTGCGCAGCGGGCGAGCCAGCGTCGGATGCTGCGCGGTGGCCATGAAGGCGCGGACCTGGCGGGTGAACTCCTCCGGCGAGATCCCCTCGAAGAGGCTGACCAGCGCCATCGCGATGCGCTCGAGGCCGAGCTCGCCGATGGCGGCCTTGTCCTCGGCAGCAGCGCCGCGAACTCCGGCGTGCGGGCGACCTCGGGATCGGCCTTCACCCGGGCACCGAGCGCGTGCACGAAGAACTCGAACTGGACGTACTGCGGACGCTCGCACCACAGTGTGCCGTCGTTGTCGAAGCACGCGACCCGCTCCTCCAGCGGCACGGCGACCACCTCGTCGAGGAAGGTGACGACGGCGTCGCGGGTCGCGCCGGGGCGCCAGGAGGGGAGCGCATCGTGACTGGTCATGCGGACAACCTCTCCTCTCGGTAGGAGAGTCCCGGTGGACACAACGGAAACCCGACGTGGCTCGTCCCGGTGTCCACCATCTGCGGCCGGCGGGCCGCCGGCCGGTAGCGCAGGCAGTAGGTGTCGGCGCACAGGTGTGAGCCGCCCTTGATCACCCGGCGGCCGATCCGGAACTGCGGCTGCGCCGGGTCGTAGCTCTGCTCCAGGTCCCCGCCGCGCGGGTTGACCGGCACGCAGCAGGGCTTGTCGACCTCGTCGGGGTGCCGCTGGGTCCACCAGTCGGAGGTCCACTCCCAGACGTTGCCGGCCATGTCGAACAGGCCGTAGCCGTTGGCGGGAAAGCTGCCGACCGGCGCGGTCCCCACGAACCCGCTCTCGCGGGTGCTCCGCCAGGGGAAGTCGGGACCGTCCCAGGTGTTCGCCATGATCGTGCCGCCCGGGCCGGGCCTCGTCACCCCACGTGTACGTCGCCCCCTCGAGGCCGCCGCGGGCGGCGTACTCCCACTCGGCCTCGGTCGGGAGGTCGGCGCCCGCCCACGTCCGCGTACGCGCAGCGCGTCCTCGTAGGCGACGTGGACGACCGGATGGTCCGGCCGGCGCTTCACCGAGCTCCCCGGCCCCTCAGGGGCTCGACCAGCAGGCGCCGGGCGTCCAGGTCCACCACTGGCTGATGTGGCGCAGGTCGACCGGGCCAGAGGTCGGCGTGAAGACGAGCGATCCGGGCACCAGGTTCTCGGCGGGCGCGTCGGGGTAGTCGGCCGGGTCGAGCGGGCGCTCGGCCACGGTGCGATAGCCGGTGGCCGCGACGAACTCGCCGAACTGCTCGTTGGTGACCTGGGTCGCGTCGATGTCGAAGGCGTCCACGCGCACGCGGTGCGTGGGCGCCTCCTCCGGGTAGTGGTCGTCGGAGCCCATCGTGAACACGCCACCCGGCAGGCGAGACCCGCGAGGCCACTGCCGCCGCCACGCCGCCGACGGCTCACGTCGTCGGGAACGCCGGCCTTGAGCTTCGCCAGCACCTGGTCGACGCTGAAGCTCGCCGGTGTCCTGTCGCGGCGGGAACTCAGCGACGGTCTGGAGCATCTGGGCAACGTACGCCTGGCAGCCGGGATCGCCAGCCAGGCGTGGTCCAGCATCCAGTCGAAGTAGGTGTTCGAGGTGATGTCGGCCCGCTCGTACGGGTCGGTCCGCAGGTTGAACATCTTGGGGCACCGGAGCTCGACGAAGGGCTCGAGCCAGATGCCCAGCGTGCCCTGCTGGCGCTGCTCGAGGAAGACGAACTTCCAGTTGTCGTAGCGGAGCGCGGTGAGGTCGCCGTCGTCGGAGACGTAGAAGAAGTGCTGTCGCGGGCTCTTGTCGGCCGCACCGGTGATGTAGTCGAGCTGGTTGTGACCGTCGAGGTGCACCTTGTAGGTGGTGCCGTTGAGGTCCGTCCCCTGCTTGAGCCGGTCGGCCACGTCGGTGTCGCCTGCCGCGGCGAGCAGGGTGACGAACCAGTCGTTGTGGCTCACGATGCCGTTGAGCACCTGGCCCGCGGGGATGTGTCCGGGCCAGCGCACCATCGCCGGCACGCGGTAGGCGCCCTCCCAGTTGGAGTTCTTCTCGTTGCGGAACGGCGTCATGCCGGCGTCGGGCCAGGTGTTCATGTGCGGGCCGTTGTCGGTGGAGTACATGACGATCGTGTTGTCGGCCAGACCCGTTGTCGTCGAGGTAGTCGAGCACCTGGCCGACGAGCTCGTCGTGGTCGACCATCGTGTCGTGGTACTCCGACTGCCAGCGGCCGGCCTTGCCGCGGCTGCCGTCCTTGAGGTGGGTCCGGAAGTGCATGTGGGTGGTGTTGAGCCAGACGAAGAAGGGCGTGTCGCTCTCGTGGCCTCGGTCATGAAGCGCAGGGCCTCGGGCACCACCTCCTCGTCGATGGTCTTCATCCGCTCCTTGGTCAGCGGACCGGTGTCCTCGATGCGCTGGCTCGCCGTCGGCGTCGGGTCGCCCACGAGTGGATCACTCCCCGCGGCCCGAAGCGCTTCCGGAAGTTCGGGAACTCCTCCTCCGACGGGTAGTCGGGGTGCTCGGGCTCCTCCTCGGCGTTGAGGTGGTAGAGGTTGCCGAAGAACTCGTCGAACCCGTGGGCGGTCGGCAGGAACTCGTCGCGGTCCCCGAAGTGGTTCTTGCCGAACTGCCCGGTGCGATAGCCGAGCGCCTTCAGGGCGGTGGCGATCGTGGGGTCCTCGGCCCGCAGGCCGATGTCGGCGCCCGGCATCCCGACCTTCGTCAAGCCCGGTGCGGTACGGGTTCTGCCCGGTGATGAACGCCGCGCGACCCGCCGTACAGCTCTGTTCGCCGTAGTAGTCGGTGAACCTCACTCCCTCGGCCGCGATGCGGTCGATGTTGGGCGTGCGGTAGCCCATCAGACCCTCGCTGTAGCAGCTCAGGTTGCTGATGCCGATGTCGTCGCCCCAGATGATCAGGATGTTGGGCTGGTCGGTCATGAAGCCCTCCCGTGGGCGTCCGTGACCCCACCGGAGGGGCCCGAATCCTGGAGGCTAGCTCCGTCGCGCGAGCGACGGGATCATCCGTGGCGGGTGAATCTGGCGCGGGGTCACCCCTGTGGGGTGATGACCGGGGTCGGCATCCGGTGTCTCGCTCTTGAGGAGCGCTGGCTGATGCGTCGAGGAGGCCCGATGGACGGAGTGGTCCAACCGAGGAGCGTGCTGCGCCGGAGCAGGCGCTGACGCGCCGGCTGATCACGGTCAATCTCGTCGCCGCCGTTGCCTTCATCCTCGGCGGCAGCCTGTTCGCCCTGGGTGCGGTCTTCGCGCAGCTCGGGGTGGGCACTCTGGCGACTGTCAACATCACCTACCTGGTCGGTGGGTTCTTCTTCAGCCTGGGCGGCTACGCGTCGATCCTGCTGGTCGTCAATGCCGGCCCGCGACGAGCGCCGACGCGCCACGAGGAGCCGATGCGATGGTGGAGCTACCAGCCGCGTCGGCGCGACTGGCTGAGTGCGGTCGTGCTGTTCATCGGCACGCTGCTGTTCGCGGTCAGCCTCGTGGCGGCCTTCGCCGAAGGGCTCACTCCCCGCCAGTCCAACGGATGGATCTGGTTGCCCGACATCCTCGGCTGCGTCTGCTTCCTCGTGTCCGGCCACCTCGCGATGCTCGAGGTGGGCGCCGGTCACGTCGGGGTGCACGTCCACGAGCTCGCCTGGTGGGTGGTGGCGGTCAACCAGCTCGGTTCGATCCTGTTCTTCCTCGCCGGGATCGCGGCGTTCACGCGTCCGGCGACCTCCAGCGCCCTCGACGCCGGACTCGTCAACTGGGGGACCTTCGCCGGCGCCGTCTGCTTCGCGGTCGGCGGGGTCGTGCAAGTTTTCGACAAGCCAACTTCGACAAGAACGGTGGTGCAGCACACGCCATGACCACACTCGAGCCAGTCAGCAGCCGAGACGCTCTTCGGCAACCGGTTCCTGACCGAGAGAGCCCCGTCGACGTCCTTCCCTCAGAGCGGGATGCGCCCCACCGACGCCATGCGGTTGGTCGCCGAGGACCTGAACCTCGAAGGTGATCCGCAGCGCAACCTGGCCACCTTCGTCACCACCTGGATGGAGCCCGAGGCGCAGCGGATCATCGCCGAGAACCTGCACCGCAACTTCATCGACCACGCCGAGTACCCGATCTCGGCCGAGATCGAGCAGCGCTGTGTCCGGATGTTGGCCGACCTCTTCAACGCTCCCGGCGCGACCACGGGCTGCCGCACCCAGGGATCGTCCGAAGCGATCATGCTCGGCGCCCTGTCCCTGAAGTGGAAGTGGAAGGAGCGCCGTCAGGCAGCGAACCTGCCGACAGACCGTCCGAACCTCGTCTTCGGAGGCGACGTCCACGTGGTGTGGGAGAAGTTCTGCCGCTACTTCGACGTCGAGCCACGGATCGTGCCCTTGGAGGAGAACAAGTACACGATCGGCCCTGAGGACGTCGAGCCACACCTCGACGAGAACACGATCGGCGTCGCGGCCGTCCTGGGCACCACCTTCACCGGCCACATGGACGACATCGTCGGCATCAACAACCTGCTGCTCGACATCAGGAACCGGCGCGACCTGGACATCCCGCTCCACGTGGACGGCGCCAGCGGCGCGTTCGTGTGGCCGTTCCTCTACCCCGACTCGCCGTGGGACTTCCGACTCGAGCAGGTCCGCTCGATCAACGTCTCGGGGCACAAGTACGGGCTCGTCTACCCGGGAATCGGCTGGCTGATCTTCCGCGAGGAGTCCGACCTCGCCAAGGATCTGGTCTTCTACGAGAACTACCTCGGCAAGACCGACGCCACGTTCACGTTGAACTTCTCGACGGGCGCCGCGATGGTGCTGGCGCAGTACTACAACTTCGTCCGCCTCGGACGCGACGGATACACCTACGTGATGAAGCAGATGCAGCAGAACGCCCAGGCGCTGGCGGCCAACCTGCGCGAGAGCGGCCGGTTCGAGGTGATCGGCGACCGACGCGGAGCAGCTACCGCTGGTGGCCTTCCGGCTCTCGGGCGAGCACACGTCGTACGACGAGTCCGACATCGCCTGGCAGCTGTCCGCGGAGCGCGGCTGGATGGTGCCGGCGTACACCCTGCCTCCCAACGCCGAACGGGTGAAGATCATGCGTGCGCTGGTGAAGGAGACCATGAGCCGCGAACAGGTCGAACGTCTGACTCGCGACATCGCGGACGCGTGCGCGACCCTCGACCAGAAGGGCGGAACCGCCCAGGTCGAGCGTGAGCAGACCAAGATGGGAACCGGGTACTGACACTCACTCCCGGCCAGCAGGTCGGACCGGCCGTCCTACTCCCACTCGATCGTCCCCGGTGGCTTGCTGGTGATGTCGACCGTCACCCGGTTGATCTCGCGGACCTCGTTGGTGATCCGGGTCGAGATCCGCTCGAGGACGTCGTACGGCACCCGCGCCCAGTCGGCGGTCATCGCGTCCTCGGACGTGACCGGCCGCAGCACCACGGGGTGGCCGTAGGTGCGGCCGTCGCCCTGGACGCCGACCGAGCGCACCTCGGCGAGGAGTACGACGGGGAACTGCCAGATGTCGCGGTCGAGGCCGGCCGCGGTGAGCTCGGCCGCGGGCGATCGCGTCGGCCTCGCGCAGGATGTCGAGCCGCTCGCGGGTGACCTCGCCGATGATCCGGATGCCGAGGCCGGGGCCTGGGAACGGGTGCCGCCACACGATGTCGGGCGGCAGGCCGAGCTGCTCGCCGACCAGCCGGACCTCGTCCTTGAAGAGGGTGCGCAGCGGCTCGACCAGCTCGAACTCGAGGTCCTCGGGCAGGCCGCCGACGTTGTGGTGGGACTTGATGTTGGAGGTGCCCGCTCCCCCGCCGGACTCGACCACGTCGGGATAGAGCGTTCCCTGGACGAGGAACGCCACCTTGGAGCCCTCGGGCGGCTCTTGATGATGTCGACCTCGGCCGCCTCGAACGTGCGGATGAACTCGCGGCCGATGATCTTGCGCTTGGTCTCGGGGTCGCGTGACGCCCGCCAGCGCCTCGAGGAACTGCTTCTCCGCGTCGACGACGTACCAGCCTGGTGCCGGTCGCGGCCGACGAAGTCGCGCTCGATCTGCTCGGTCTCGCCCTTCCGCATCAGGCCGTGGTCGACGTAGACGCAGGTGAGCCGGTCGCCGATCGCCTTCTGCACGATCGCTGCCGCCACGGCCGAGTCGACGCCGCCGGAGAGGCCGCAGATCGCACGGCCGTCCGTGCCGATCTGCTCGCGGATCCGCTCGATCTGCTCGTCGGCGATGTTGCCGATGGTCCAGGTCTGGCGACAGCCGGCGATGTCCCAGAGGAAGTGCTCCAGCACCTTCTGCCCGTGCTCGGTGTGCAGCACCTCGGGGTGCCACTGCACGCCGGCGAAGCCGCGGTCGACGTGCTCGAACGCCGCCACCGGCGTACCCGCCGTCGACGCGAGCACCTCGAAGCCGTCCGGCGCCGCGGTCACCGAGTCGCCGTGGGACATCCACACGTTGTGCTCGGTCGGGATGCCGCCGAGCAGGGTGCCGGCGTGCCCCACGTGGACCCGGGTGCGGCCGTACTCCCGCGCACCGGTCTCGGCGACCGTGCCGCCCAGCCCCTGCGCCATCAGCTGGAAGCCGTAACACATGCCGAAGACCGCCGTACCGGTCTCGAAGATGGCCGGGTCGAGGCCCGGCGCGCCTTCCGCGTAGACCGATGACGGCCCGCCGGACAGGATGATCGCCTTCGGCCCCTTCGCCACCATCTCCGCCACCGGCATGGTGTGCGGCACGATCTCGGAGTAGACCCGCGCCTCGCGCACCCGCCGGGCGATCAGCTGGGCGTACTGCGCCCCGAAGTCGACCACCAGGACCAGATCGTGCTCAGGCGCCGTTCATGACCGGATCTCTAGCGAGCAGAAAGCCCGAAAGATCGCAGCCACGGGCCCGACCGGGGAGGGAGGGTGGTCGGGCCCTGATCGTCCAAGCAGCTGCTGGACAGTGCCTGAACCGAGCCCGGACTTTCGGGAGGGAGCCTGAATCTCCGGGCTCGCTTCGATCAACGACGCCATTCCGGGCGGGTTACGGATGTTCCGCGGCCCATCTGCAGGAAATCTCGAACACATTTCCGGCGTCAGGAGACTCCGACGATGGGCAGCCGGAGCGCACCGGGAGCGTCATCGGGCACCACTGGTTGCTTTGGCACCACTGGTTCGATGCGCGTGTACGACGCGCCCAGGGCCGGTCGGGTGTCGATCTCGCCCTTGTTCGGCCAGAACGCCATCGCTCGCTCGGCCTGGGCGGTGATCGTCAGCGACGGGTTCACGCCCAGGTTGGCCGAGATGGTCGAGCCGTCCGCGATGTGCAGGCCGTCGTACCCGTAGACCCGGTGGAACGGGTCGACGACCCCGCTCTCGGGGCTGTCGCCGATCGTGCAGCCGCCGATGAAGTGCGCCGTCAGCGGCATGTTGAACGGCTCGCCGATCGTGCCGCCGGCCTTGCCGCCCATGTGGTCGGCCATCCGTCGTACGGCCTCGTTGGCGACCGGGATCCAGGTCGGGTTCGGCTCGCCGTGACCCTGGCTCGACGTCAGGAACCAGCCGAACGGCGTCTTCAGCGGCTTGGTGATGATCGAGTTGTCGACCGTCTGCATGACCAGCGCGATGACGACCCGCTCGGACCAGTGCTTGACGTCGTAGAGGTCGAGGACGTTGCGCTTCTCCCGCCACAGCTCCTTGAGCCAGGTCTTCCAGCGCGGGTCGGGCCCGTCGCCGTCGGTGAGCACGGTCTGCATGAGGGACATCGCGTTGGAGCCCTTGCCGTAGCGCACCGGCTCGATGTGGGTGACCTCGTCGGGGTGCCAGGACGACGTGATCGCCACCCCCGTGCTGAAGTCCTCGCCCGAGCCCTTCGGCGCGATCGCGCCCAGCAGCGACTCGGAGTTGGTGCGCGTCAGCAGGCCGAGCCGGTCGGAGATGCCGGGCAGGTCGCCGGTGGTCTTGAGCTTGTGGAGCAGCTTCTGCGTGCCGAGCGCGGCGGCCGCGAAGATCACGTGCTGGGCCGTGAACGTCTTGACGGCGGTCCTGCGCGAGAGCTTCGCCTTCGTCCACCGCGCGTCGACGCGATAGCCGCCACCGTCGAGCGGCCGGACCCGGGTCACCGTCGTGAGGGGGTGTACGACGGCGCCGTTCTGCTCGGCGAGGTAGAGGTAGTTCTTGACGAGCGTGTTCTTCGCGTTGTGCCGGCAGCCGGTCATGCACTCGCCACAGTCGCGGCAGGCGTTGCGCTCCGGGCCGACGCCGCCGAAGTACGGGTCCGCGGCGCGGTCACCGGGCTCCTGGGCGGGGCCACCGAAGAAGACGCCGACGGGAGTCGGGTGGAAGGTGTCGCCGACGCCCATGTCGTCGGCGACCTGCTTCATGACCAGGTCGGACGGCGTCATCTTGGGGTACTCGACGACGCCGAGCATCCGCTTCGCCTGGTTGTAGTACGGCGCCAGCTCGGCTTTCCAGTCGGTGATGTGCGACCAGGAGGGATCCCGGTAGAACGGGTCCAGCGGCTCGTAGAGGGTGTTGGCGTAGACCAGCGACCCGCCGCCGACGCCCGCGCCGGCGAGGATCAGGCAGTCCCGGACGGCGTCGATCCGCTGGATGCCGTAGCACCCGGCGCCGGGCGCGAAGAGGTACTTCTTCAGGTCCCAGGAGTTGTCGGCGAAGTCGTCGTCGCTGAACCGCGCGCCGGCTTCGAGTACGGCGACCCGGTAGCCCTTCTCCGTCAGCCGCAGCGCCGAGACCGACCCGCCGAAGCCGGACCCGATGATCAGGACGTCGTAGTCGTGCTCAGCAGTCGTCGGAAGGGGCATTCCTCAGGCCCTGCCCAGCTTGTTGAGCACCTTCAGGCCGATCACCTGCAGCTTGGCGTACTGCTCGGAGCTCAGGCCGAACTGGGGAGCCATCTTCAGCACCCGCTGGGTGCCGACCGACTGGGTCTCGGTGTAGCGGTGGATGCCCTCGGCGCCCTGCCGGCGGCCCATGCCCGACTCGCGCATGCCGCCCATCGGCGCCGCGAGGCTGCCGAAGGTCGCCGCGAAGCCTTCGTTGATGTTGACCGTCCCGCACTTGATCTGCCGGGCGACGGCCCGCGCGCGAGCGCCGTCCTGGCTGTAGATCGCCGCGTTGAGGCCGTACTCGCCGTCGTTGGCGCGGGCGATCGCGTCGGACTCGTCGTGGAAGCGGTAGATCGAGACGACCGGGCCGAAGGTCTCGTGACCGAAGCAGGCCATCTCGGGCGTGACGCCCTCGAGGATCGTCGGCTCGTAGAAGTACGGCGCCAGGTCGGGCCGCGCCGTGCCACCGGTCAGCACGCGCACGCCCTTGTCGACGGCGTCGTTGACGTGGGCGGTCACCGTCTCGAGCTGGTCCTCGGAGATGAGCGGCCCCATGTCGACCTCCCAGTCGAGCGTGGCGCCCAGCGTCAGCGCCTGGGTGCGCGCCACGAACCGCTCCACGAACCGGTCGTAGACCTGGTCGGCGACGAAGATCCGCTCGGCGGAGACGCACAGCTGGCCGGCGTTGGAGAAGCTCGCCCGGACCGCGCCCTCTGCTGCCTTCTCGATGTCGGCGTCGCGAAGGACGAGCAGCGGGTTCTTGCCGCCGAGCTCGAGCGAGCAGCCGATCAGCTTCTCGGCACACTGCTTCGCGATCAGCTTCCCGGTCGCGGTCGAGCCGGTGAAGCAGATGTAGTCGGAGCGGTCGATCATCGGGGTGCCGAGCTCGCGGCCCGGTCCGGCGACGACCTGCCAGAGGTCACGCGGGAAGCCGGCCTCGTCCATCAGCCTCACGCCCATCAGCGCGGTGAGCATGGTCTGGGCGTCCGGCTTGGCGACGACGGCGTTGCCGGCCATCAGCGCGGGGAGGCCGTCGGACAGCGCCATCGTCAGCGGGTAGTTCCACGGCGAGATGATGCCGACGACGCCCTTCGGGACGTGGTTGATGTCGATCCGCGTGAACACGGGGAGCACCCCGCCGCGGCGCTCGGTCGCCATGTGCTTGCCGGCCATCCGCGCGTAGTAGCGGGCGGTCAGCGCGGTGTGGGCGACCTCGTCGTACGCGTGCTTGCGGGCCTTGCCGTTCTCCAGGGTGATGATGTCGAGCAGCTCCGGCATCCGCTCGAGCAGCAGGTCGTGGAGCCGCAGCATGAGCGCCGAGCGCTCCTCCATCGACGTCCGCGCCCACGCCGCCTGCGCCACCCGCGCCCGGCGATAGGCGGCGTCGACGTCGTCGACGCTCGACTGCGGGATGTTGGCCAGCGGCGCCCCGGTCAGCGGCGAGGTCAGCGAGACGGTCGTCCCGGTCGTGGCCGCCACGCGGTCCGTGAGGCTCGCGACGTACTCCGGCTCGAGGACGTACGACGCCCGCGGATCGTGCTCGGGGTCGTGCGGACCGTCGACGAGGGGCCCGCCTGCCCCTGCCCTCGGGAAGGCCTTCGGGGTAGCCGGGGTTCGAAGCGTTCATACGACGAGGGTAGTGAGTGCCGTCACTCCCGGCTACCGATCGGTAGCCAATGTGCTGCTTTACACAAACTCTTTACCTGTCAAGGCCGACTCGCGCGACTGGTCGCGGTGCGAGGCCGCCCGCGGCCGAGCCTCGGAACCAGGGCTCCCGCTCAGTGCTTGGCGTAGTTCGAGGCGCCGAAGAAGTCCACGATCACGACCGGCTCGTCGCCGATCACCCAGCCGTCGTGACCCTCGGGGAGCGAGGTGACCTCGCCGGCGTGGACGACGAACTCGGTGCCGTCGGCCATCCGGACGCCCAGGGTGCCGCTGACGTGGTACTGGAAGTGCGGGGCCTCGCACAGCTCGGTGCCGGCGATCGGCTTGACGTGCTCGGACCAGCGCCAGCCCGGCTGGAGGACCAGACGACCGATCTCGGCGCCGCCGATCGACACCAGCTCGACCACGCCGCGCTCGAACGAACGCGTCTCGTCGGGCTTGTCGAAGCTCTTCTGCTCGGTGCTCTGCTGCAGGACGGTCATCTCGGTCTCCTCCAGGAGGATGGTCCCGGCGCTGCTCGCCGGGGATCTGAAGGAACGTTCCCGCGACCGCCTTGCAGCCAGGTTGCAGTCGCTACGATCGGCGCCGTGCCTGCACTGTCCGTGCGTGTGCTCGGGGAACTCACGGTCGACGGATCCGACCTGACGCGCCTGGACAGGAAAGCAAGAAGCCTGCTCCAGCTGCTGGCGCTCGCCCGCGGGCGGCCGGTGTCCGCCGACGCGCTCGTCGACGCCCTGTGGGGCGACGAACCGCCGGCCCGGCCCGGCGACCAGCTGGCAGTGCTCGCGAGCAGGCTGCGCCGCGAGCTCGGGCGCGACCGGATCGAGCGGTCGGACGGCGGCTACCGCGTCCGCGCCGACTGGCTGGACCTGTCCGAGCTCGACGCCGTCGTGGCCGAGGCCGAGCGGCGGCACGCCGCCGGCGAGATCGCCGGAGCGGTCTCGGCCGCCCGGATCGGCCTGGCGCTGGTCCGCGGACCGGTGCCGGAGCCCCGGACCGACGCATCGTGGGCGATCGCCGAGCACGCGGCCGCCGTACGGCTGGTCCAGCGGGCGCGTCAGGTGGCCGCGGCGGCGCTCGTCGACGCCGGGCTGTGGCTGGACGCCCTCGACCTGGCGGCGGCGGACGCGCTCGCCGACCCTCTCGACGAGCAGGCGGTCCGGACGGTGATGCGCGCACAGGCGGCCGCCGGACGGCCGGGGCTGGCACTGGCGGCGTACGCCGAGCTCCGCGAGACTGCTGGCCGACCAGCTCGGCACCGACCCGTCGCCCGAGACGGACGCGCTCCACACCGTGATTCTCCGTGGCGAGGTCCCGGTCCACGCGACCAGCCGCGTGTCGACGGTCCTGGTCGGACGGACCAGCCAGGCCGCCCACCTCGACGCGCTCGCCCTACGGGCCGTCGACGACCGCAGCGCCCGGGTCGCGAAGGTCGTCGGCGACGCCGGGATCGGCAAGACGACCCTGCTCGATGCGTGGTCCGGGGCGCGGCGGGTCGGCGGCGACCTGGTGCTGGCCGGGACCTGCCGGCCGCTCGACCGGGCCGCGCCGCTCGACGTCGTACTCACGGCGATCGCCGACCACCTGCGCGGGTCGCCCGACGTGGACACCCTCCTCGGCGCCGAGCTCGGCACCCTCGCTCCCCTGCTCGGCCTGACGACCGCGGCCGCCGGTGAGCCTCGCGGGGTCGACCCGGCCCTCGGCCCCGCCACGCTCTTCGCCGCGGTGACCAACGTCCTCGGTCGGATCGCCGGCACCAGCGGGGCGATCCTCGTCATCGACGACGCGCACCTGGCCGGCCAGGCGTTCGCCGACTGGCTCGGCTACGTCCTGCGCCGGCCGATCCCGGTCCTCGTGGTCGTGGGCGCGCGGCCGGCCGAGGGACCCGAGCTGCCGGCCACCGACGAGATCGGTCTCGGCCCGCTCGACCGCGCACAGGTGGCCGAGCTCGTGGGCAGCGACCGGGCCGACGACCTCTACGACCGCTCGGGCGGCCACCCGCTCTTCCTCTCCGAGCTGGCCGCGGTGCCGAGCCGGCGAGCTCCCGCCGTCGCTCGTCGCTGCCGTCTCCGCGCGGTGCGACCAGCTGGGCACCGCCGGCGACCTGGTGCGTGCCGCCGCGGTCCTCGGCGACCTCGACGTGGAGATGCTTGCCGCCGTCCTCAACCGGCGCGCCCTGCACGTGCTCGCCGACGTCGAGCTCGCGGAGCAGCGCGGCCTGCTCGTCGAGGACGCCGGACGGCACCGGTTCCGCCACGAGCTGACGCGCGAGGCGCTCGTCACCGGTACGACCGCGGGTCGACGCGCGCTGCTGCACCGCGAGGCCGGGCGGGTGCTGGCCGGACGACCGGACGCCGACCCGGCGGTCGTTGCCGACCACGCCCGGCTCGGCGGCGACCGCGCGCTGGCGGCGACCTGGCTGCGGATCGCCGCTGCCCGCGCGGCCGAGCGCTTCGACCACGCCACCGCCGAGGACCTCCTCGACGAGTCGCTGGCGCTGGTCCCGGACCACGACACCCTCGTCGCCCGCGCGCAGGTGCGGATCCGGCGCGGGCGCTACCGCGACGCCGAGGACGACGTCGCTGCCGCGACCGACGCGGGCGCCCGCCGATGGGAGGTCGGCGCCTGGGCCGCCTACTTCGACCGGCGGTTCGACGACGCGCTCCGGTACGCCGACGACGGTGCCCTGGCCGCCGCCGACGACGGAACCCGCACCCGCTGCCTGGTCGCGTCGGGGCGCGTCCTGCACGCGCGCGGCGACCTCGACGCGGCGAGCGACCGGCTGTCCGAGGCGATGGGGTCGGCGACCGGCGACGAGCGGCTCGAGGCCGCGGCCTGGCTCGGGGTCGTGCACGCCCACCGCAGCCGGGCCGGCGAGGCGATCGAGCTGCTGCGACCGCTCACCCGGGCCGGCGTCAGCGCCGACCAGACCACGGCGTTCATGCACGCCCTGCTGTTCAGCGGCCACGCACTGGCCGTCGAGGGACGGGCGGCCGACGCGCTGGCGTGCTTCGACCGGTACGGCGCCGAGGTCGAGCGCCGGGACGTGCCCCGCTTCGCCGGACGCGGGGTGAACTTCTCCGGTTGGGTGCTGCGCAACCTCGGCGCGACCGGCGAGGGGCTCGAGCGGCACCACGCGGCGCTCGGCGACACCGGCGCGAGCGGTCGGGCCGAGCTGCTGGTCGCCGCCTCGGAGGATCTGGCCGAGGACCGGATCCGCGCGTCGGAACCGGAGGCGGCGGCCGCGCTCCTCGACCGGGCCCGGTCAGCGATGCACGGCGACCTGGTCTTCGGGTGGCGGCTGAAGATGAAGCTCCAGCTCCTCGACGCGCAGGTCCGGCTGCTGGCAGGTGCGCCCGACGAGGCACTCCGGATCGCGGACGATCTGCGCGAGGACGCCGTACGAGCAGGCGTGCCGCGGTACGACGCCAGCGCGCGGCTGGTCGCCCACCGCGCCCGGGCCGCGCTCGGCGAGCCGGTCGACCTCGACCAGGCCTGGCGCGACCTCGACGACGTCGAGGGCGCCGTGCGGGTCGAGGCGTGGTGGTGGGCGGGCCAGACCGGCGCCGAGCTGGGACAGCCACGCTGGCTCGATCGCGCCGAGCGGCTCGCCGACGACCTCGCGCGGGCGGCCGGACCCCATGCGGACGGGCTCCGCGCCGATGCCGACCGCCACCTGGTCCGCTGGCGCGCGCTCAGCGTGCGCTGACCTCGCGGCTACTCCGCGATGGGCAGCGTGGTGATCGCGCGCGCGATCCGGATAGGGATCTCCGGCTCCATGAAGTGGGGAGCGTCGACCCACGCGAACCGGCCGGGCGACCAGCGGTCGACGTAGCTGCGCTGGATGTCCGTGATTCGGCGGGCGTACTCGGGCGTCGCGTGCTCGGACCGGGCCCAGGGCTCTTGCCGGGAGGCGAGGTAGGTCAGAGGCACCTGCGGCTCGCGCTCTTCGCGGGCGGTGCAGTAGCGGTAGATCGTGCACTGGTTGATCTTCTCGATGGAACCGAGCGCTTCGTCGAGCCGCTGGTTCTGCCGGGAGCAGGCGGTCCACTCGGGGGGAGATACCGTTCGAGCTCGAGCTCGTCGGGGAACAACGCGTCGAGGAGCACGATCCCGGCCACCTGGTCCGGGTGGGTGACTGCGAAGGCGTGGGCGACCATGCCGCCGAACGACGCCCCCAGCAGGATGAAGGGGCCTTCCTTCGCCGACCGCTTCGGTCAGCCCGACGATGTCGGCCACGATCTCTTCGGGTGTCTGCGCGCCGGGCACGTCCTCGCTGCGGCCGGTGTTGCGCCGCTCGTAGCCGCAGAACCGGTGCTCGTCGTGCAGCTGGCCCTCGATCCACAGGCCGTTGTCGACCGCTCATGGCCTCCTCGTGCGTCATCCAGCCGTGCAAGTAGAGCACGGTCGGCGCGCCGTGCCCGGCGCAGCGCGCGTAGAGGTCATGGCCGTTCACGTCGACCAGCCCCTCGACGATGTCGTGCTCGTCTTCCGGTGCCTCTTCCGACTCGGAGGGCGACGTAGCCGGCGTCGCTCTCGGACGAGGAGGACAGCGCTTCGGGGGGCGGGGACTCATCTGACCCGCAGCCGGTGACGAGCAGAACGAGCAGAGCGGCGGCGGCGCGGATCGTGACCATGGTGTCCTCCTGTTGGCGACCGGTCTCGGGTCACCCAGGAGAACGAGACGACCCGACCTCTTGGTTGCATCCTGCGCTCGGGACATTCCGGCGACCGTCGGACGCCACCTTCTCGGTGCTTGCGGACCTAGATGGATCGCGGATTGTAGTAACCGCGCGAGGTTGCCGGACGCGAGAATGCAACGGGAAGGCGGCCCGTCTCGTTCTCCTGAATGCCCCCGAGACGGGGCGCCAGCCGGGAGGACACGATGGCCACGGGATACGACGCGGAGTTCCTCGACTTCGCCGAGGCGTCGCGAACGCGTCTGCGCCGAGCGGCGTTCCTCATGTGCGGCGACTGGGACCATGCCGCGGACATCACCCAAGAGGCAAGTGATCCGGCTCTACGTGGCCTGGCCCCGGATCGAGAGGGGAGCCGGGCTGGCCTCCTATGCGCGCCGCACGGTGATCACCATCGCGATCGACCGGGCTCGCAAGAAGTCCAGCAGCGAGCTGCCGGACGCCGACCTCGACGGCAGCCGCAGTGTAGACCCAACCGACGGGATCGCAGATCGGATCACGATCTTGAACACCCTCGCCACGCTGGCGCCCCGCCAGCGTGCCTGCGTCGTGCTGCGCTACTACGAGGACCTGAGCGTCGCAGAGGTCGCGCGGATGCTGGGCTGTCGAGAAGACCTCGTGAAGAGCCAGACCGCGCGCGCTTTGGACACCCTGCCGGGACGTCCTCGGGGATCTCACCCTCACTGAGGAGGCGGCGTCATGACCGGACCGAAGCAGTTGTCGCCGCCGCGCTCGTCGATGAGCCTCGCGACGACCTCGACCTCGTCGCGATGATGGCCGAGGGACGCCGCCGCCGGCAGCGCCGTCGACGCTGGGTGATCGGCACCGTCGCAGCCGCCACCGCGACGGCCGTGGTCGCCGTCACCGTCGGGCCCAGCCTCCTTGCCGAGCCGGGAGAGCCGGACCCTGCTCCACCGGTGCCCAAGCTCGTCCGGGTAGAGGTGCTGTCGCTGGATGGTGCAGTGCAGCTACCTACCGGTGTGCTGCGAACGCACCACGCGCCCGGCGACAACTTCGAAGGTGTCAATTGGGATCGCTGGGCGGGGGTGACCGACGACGGGTACGTCGTCCGGATCCGCAACGTGTACGAGACCGACACCACGACCTTCGGACTGGTCGACCCGGTGACAGGGCGCACCGAGTGGCTGCCGGAGGCAGACTACGACTTCGGGGACCCGGAGCCGCTGCACCTGGCTGCGGACGAGCTCGTGTTCCTCGACAACCGGAGGGGGAGCGGTGCCGTGGCCATGTACGACCGCATCGCGGGTGCTTGGTCGTCGTACTCCACGTTCAACGCGTTCAACGGCGACGAGCGGATGTACCAGCTGGACCCGATCACGAGAGCTTCCGTCGATGTCGGGGACCGGCTATGGATCAAGCTCTTCGAAGCGCCCGCCGTGACCGATGGCGAATGCGCGACCGACAGCGCGGACCTCGACTTCACCTGCCAGGAGCGTTGGTGGTCGGTCCCGTTCCGCGAAGGCGGTCGTGCTGAGCGGATAGAGGCGTACGACGGTCGCTCGCTGGTGTGGGACGGCGACACCGGTGTGTCGGTGTCGGCCGAAGGGCTGACGATCACGACACCGACCGGCGAGGAGTCGGCGCCGCTCGCGGCGCCGGAGGGGTGCGAGCTCCGAGACAGCTACCCACCCATCGCGTACGCCGCCTCCCCGCCCGTGATCTGGGTCCCGTGCGCCGACGGTTCCGGGAGCGTCGTGGTCTACGACGAGACCGGAGCCCCGCTTTCGCCCTGCCGAAGGACAGGTACGCGGGCGCGGTCGCCGGCGACGGTTCGTCGGCGTCGCCAGCGCCGGTCGCGACGGCGAGTCTTCCTCATCGAGCCGCAGTCGCGCCGCGTCTACGCCGTCGCGTCCGGTCCGCACACCGTCTTCACCGACATCGGAGGCGGGCTGCTCGCGTGGCAGTCGCCGGAGGAAGGCGGTTGGAGGCGGACGGCAGCGACTACTGGATCGCCGAGCTTCCCTGACCGTGCCGACGTCAGCGAGCGGTGAGCACGATCATCTCGACGACGAGCGGTGGCATCCCGGCGACGGCGGCCTCTGCCTCGCGCCTGATGACGGTGCGCTCGTCGGGCGACAGCCCCGCGAGGAAGGGCGCCGTGTGCGCCATCCCGAAGCGCCAGTCGACGAGGTCGGCGGCACTCTGCATGCCGGTCTCGACGTCGACGACGACCGCATGTGGATCGGGGTAGCCCGCCTGCGCGGCGTAGGCCTCGAGATCGGCGGTGCTCGGGTTGGCGTCGGCCCGGACGACGGCGTACCACTCCGGAGGCTCGAAGCCGTGCCGGGTCACGACACCCTCGACGGCCTCCTTCGCCGGGTGGTCCCAGTCGGGTGCATAGGCGGTGGCCACCAGTGCGGGGGCGACGCGTCGGAGCTCGACCATCGCCTCTGTCGGGTCGGTGAAGTGGTTGAGCGAGAAGGCGGCCGCAGCCAGGTCGAACGCACCGTCCGCGAACGGCAGCCGGGTGAGGTCGCCAACCGTCGACAACGCCGGCGGCCTCGGGAGCATCCCGTGTGCGAGGTCGACAGCGACCACATGGCGCGCGCCGCGTCTCCGCAGGACGTCACCTGCGACCCCGGTGCCCGCGCCTGCGTCGAGGATCCGGGCGCCCGTCACCTCGACCGGGGCGTGGTCGGCCATGGTCTCCGCCATCCGGGCGTACATCCGCTCCGGCCCGGCGCGCCAGCCGTCGGCCGCGGCGGAGTACGCCGCGCCGAGCTCGTTCGGCGTCATACCGACTCCAGCAGCGGGGCGGCCTGCACGACCTGCTCCTCCCACCAGGCGAGCTCGTCGTCGTACCCACCGAGCGCCTTCTCCCAGCCGAACTGGACCATCGCACCGATCAGGCAGAGACCGAGCTGGCGGTCCCACCACGGCTCGGTCGCGACGCCGTGGCGCTCGAGCGCCGCGCGATAGGACACGATCGTCTGCTCCTTCGTCGTGGGGAGCCGGCGGCAGTTGATCGCGAGGTACCACGCGAGGTCGCTGGCCGCCGCGCCGCGGCCGGGCAGCTCCCAGTCGAGCAGCACGGTACGCCCGTCGTCGTCGGTGCCGAGGTTGTCGAGCTTCCAGTTGCCGTGCACGAAGGTCTGCGGCGTCGTCGCCAGCGCATCGACCAGCGGTGCCGGCTCGTGCACAAGAGGTACGACGACGCGGGCGAGCGCTGGCGCGACCTCCTCGAGCAGCGGCCACCCCTGTGCGACCAGCCGCGGCACCAGGTGGTCCGAGCCGATCGCCGCCTCGGCGGCGGCCATCCGCGGCGACAGCTCGAGGTAGCGGTCCGTTCGGCGAGACGTCGATTCGATCCGCCGCTCCCAGAACGTCGCGTGCAAGCGCGGCCATGTGGTCGAGGAACCGCTCGTGCTGCTCGACCGGCACCGGCTCGTCCGTGGCGGGGACCAGCCACTTGCCGACATCGTGCATGAGGAGGGCGGAGACCGTGGGTCGCCGTACATCCTGCGCGACCGCGACGATCGGCTGGTTGAAGCAGTCCGGCAGCTCGGCGAGCACGCCTTGCCGCCAGAGCTCCACCGTCGCGCTGCCGGGGACGTTCGCGACGCGCAGGGTCCAGTCGGCGTCGTGGTCGAGGTGCTTCACGACGTACGGCTGCCCGTCGATGGTGACCCGCTCCAGGAGCGCCCCGGACTTGCCCGGCCCGTCCAGCGGCACCCGGTCCGTCGCGCCGGCGAGCAGTTCGTCGATCGAGTCATGGACGGTGGGTCGCGACATCGTCGGTTCTCCTCGGGATGGTCCATCGTGACAGCCAGGAACTCCCGCGACACCCTTGCAGCCCGCTTGCACGACCTCGCTGGTCGACTAGTTCCAGGTGACGACGTAGTTGTCGCCGGCGACTTGATCTCGGTTGCGGTGGCGGGATCCGTGCCCACGGCGTGAGGGTTGGGGCCATGACCCGGGGCAGGTCGCGGTCGCTGTACCGGGCGCGACGTATCGAGCCGCGGGCAGACGGTCGAGGACTTACTCGGCGGCGCTCGGACAGGCTGCAACACCTGGTCGCCGTCTGCCGGGTACCGCTGAGCCGGATCATTCATGGCTTGGTCCCGCGACGGCGGAGACGGCGCGGGTCGTGGCGGAACAGTTTGTGCACCCTCCTCTCTGCCGAAGTCGATGGGGCAGGCGACTAGTACCGCACGTTCCCGGTCGTGGGAGGCTGCCCGACGCCGGGCGGACACCGCTCTGTCGCTCTTGCGGACGTCTCCGAGGCGGAGGCAGCCCGAGGTGCGGCGCTCGGCTCCCGAGCGATCGACCTTCTGGCTGGTCCCGCCACGGATGGGCGCGAGCGCATCGAGGTCGTCATCACCCACGCCTTGCCATCGGGTGCCTGGTCCGGAATGCCCTCGACGCCCCGACTGGCGATGGTGGCCCCCGAACCAGTGCCATGCCGGACTTGTCGGGCGTCAGGTACGGGCTCGAGGGTGCACCGACGGTCGTGGTCTCGAACGACGTCGCCCACCTGGCAGCCCACCTTCGAGGAGCCGGGTTTCCCGCCCATTGCACGGTGAGCATCCGTCGCACATCGGCGAGCGATGCGCTTCGGCGGGCGGTTCTTCGGCTTATCTGCGGCGGTGGAAGCGGATGTCGCCGTTGGGCAGGGTCTCGTTGGGTAGCGTGGGTCGTGGAGGCGGTGGTGGTGGCAGTTGCAGGCGAGGATGCCGTCGTCGAGGTCGGTGTTGCCGCCTTCGGACCAGGGTTTGAGGTGGTGGGCTTCGCACCAGGCGGCGGGGATGGTGCAGCCTTCGGCGCGGCAGCGTTGGTCGCGCAGTCGCATGGCTTTGCGTTGGGCGGGGCTGAACAGGCGGCGGGTGCGGCCGAGGTCGAGGATCTCGCCCTTGCCGCCGAGGACGACGGGGATGATGCCTGCGGTGCAGGCCAGGCGGCGGATCGCGGTGGCCGAGAGCGGTTCGCCGCCGACGATGCTGCCGGTGCCGAGCTCACTTTGCAGTGATTCCAGGCTGATGGTGACCATCACCGTGGTCGCATCCCCGCCGTGGGCGGGGAGCTTGGCGGGGTCGAGGTGCTCGAGCAGTGCGCCGAAGGCTTGGCCGAGCAGTCGGTGGTGGGGGATCCGGTCTTCCTCGCCGCTGATCGCGTCCTGGTGCTTCCTGGGTGAGGTGTAGGACTCCAGGTAGGTCAGCAGCCGGTCGCGGTCGAGGACGGGGTGCACGATCGTGGTCCTGGCCAGGCCGTCCCCGATCAGCCTGGAGCGGAGGCTGGTCTTCTCCCGGGCTCGTTGTTCTTCGTTCTCCAGGCGTTTGGCTTCCTCGGCCTCGGCGATCTCGGGGGCCACGAGCTCGAGGAGGTGCCGGCCGAGCCGGCGGAGCTCGGAGGGCCGGAACTGGCCACACAGGTTGACCATCTCGGTCTCGGCCTGCGCACGGAGCTCGGGGTCCAGGTGGTCGGGGAGGTCGTCGAGCACCTCGACCACCACGGTGGCTTGGGCGGGGGAGACCAGGCCGTCGGCCATCCCGGCCGCGACCCGGGTCCAGCGCCGGTCCAGCGCCTCGGCGAGCCGGCCTTGGGCGCGGCCGGCGGGGAAGTCGGCGCGGATCACCGAGGCCAGCCAGGCGCCGTTGTCGCGGGACCCGCATCGCTGGCCGCATCGTCGGCGGTGGCGACCACCCGGAGCTTCAGCTCCGCGGCCATTGCTTCCAGGCGGGCGATCTCGGCGACCGCGGTCTCTTTCTCGGCCGGGATCAGGAACACCGGCTGGGAGTCGCGCACTGCTTTCAACGCGTCCTGTGCCGCCTGGATGGCACCCAGGATCGGGTGCGGTGCGATCAGTTGGGCGATCATCGGGACCCCCTGGCTGCACACGGATGGGTCCGGTGGCCTGGTGCCGGGGTGTCCTAGAGCTGAGTCTGGGGGACGACTGGTCGCTGTGGCGACGTACGTCAATCGTACACCAGTTCGAACGACAGAGTAAAGAGAACGACGAGACTCACGCAAAACTGCCCGCGAAACGCTCTCGGTGCCTCACGTAGGGATGCCCGCGAAACCGTGACACCGGCTGGGTGTTCACCCGCGCGGTCCGCAACAACGCGCACGTCCACGTCCTCGGTGCGCTCCAGGCTGCGGTGGCCGAGATCCCGTTCGAGGTCGTCTGGCTGGACTTCGACAACGGCCGAGAGTTCCTCAACCAGGCCGTCATCGAGTGGGCCGCCGACCGGCAGATCTACTTCACCCGCTCCCGGCCGTACAAGAAGAACGACCAGGCCACCATCGAGTCAAAGAACAACCACCTCGTGCGTCTCGCTACGGCTACTACTACCGCTACGACACCCCCGCCGAGCTGCGGGTCGCTCAACCGGCTGTGGAGCCTGGTCAACGACCGGCTCAACTACTTCACACCGACCAAGAAGCCCATCGGCTGGGACGCCGACCGCAACGGCAAGCGACGCCGAATCTACGACAAGCCGACCACCCCACTCGATCGGCTGCTCGGTGCCGGAGTCCTCTCACCGGCACAAGAACAAGAGCTCCTCGCTCACCGTCGCACCTCAACCAGCGGCCGACGTGGCCCGACGGATCCACGACGAGCAATCGATGCTGACGAAGCTCTCCAAGTCCAAGACCGACCAACTCCGCGAAACCACGACCAAGACCACCAACAGACTCCCACGCACTCACCGCGGCGTACGCCTTCGCGAACCGAGCTGAACCCCACGCCCGCGGGCAATCCCTAGATGAGGCACCGGGATCGTTGGCGGGCATCTTGACGTGAGGCACCACGGAGACTTCGACCGTCCCGATTTCGCAGCGGTTGTGACCACCGGAGCCGGCCGCGGCGCGCAACCGCCCGGCCTCTCCTCCCCGTCGATGCCCTTTCGGTCGCCACCACCCACGGGCCGCAAGCTGCCTGGCACAGGTGGGTCTCGTGACGGTCGCAGAGCGACCTCCTCGACCAACGGTGGCCGCAAGTTTACTGGCGCAGAGGGGTCTCGTGACGGTCGAGAGCGACCTCCTCGACCAACGGGGGCCGCAGGTTTCCTGGCCAGAGGGGTCTCGTGACGGTCGCAGAGCGACCTCCTCGACCAACGGTGACCGCCGGCGGCGGCGCAGCACGGGGGTCTCGTGACGGTCGCAGAGCGACCTCCTCGACCAACGGTGGCCGCGGTCTCTGGCGCAGGGGGTCTCGTGACGGTCGCAGAGCGACCTCCTCGACCAACGGAGGGCGGCGGGCTACATCGGGGGCGAGGAGAGGTAGACCGACTTGAGCTCGGAGTACTGCGCCAGGCCCTCCGGGCCGAACTCCCGGCCGAGCCCGGACGCCTTGTAGCCGCCGAAGGGCGCGGCGAAGTCCATCGTGTAGGTGTTGACGCCGTAGGTGCCGGTGCGCACCCGGCGGGCCACCTCCACACCGGCCTCCTGGTCGCTGGTCCACACGGTGCCGGCCAGGCCGTAGTCGGAGTCGTTGGCGATCCGGACGGCGTCGTCGACGTCGTCGTACGGGATCACCGACAGCACCGGGCCGAAGATCTCCTCCTGCGCGATCCGCATCCGGTTGTCGACGTTGGCGAAGACCGTGGGCCGGACGTACCAGCCGTTGTCGAGGCCGTCAGGTCGGCCGGAGCCGCCGGTGAGGAGCTGGGCGCCCTCCTCCTGGCCGAGCGCGATGTACTTCTCGACCCGCTCCTGCTGGCGCTGCGCGACCATCGGGCCGATCTCGGTGGCGGGGTCCATCGGGTCGCCGACCTGCATCCCGGCCACGGCGTCGGCAAGTGCCTGGGAGACCTCGTCGTGGCGGTCGCGGCTGACCAGCACCCGGGTCTGTGCGACGCAGGCCTGGCCGGAGTTCATCAGGCCGATGAACTTGAGCCCCTCGAGGGTCGAGGCGAGATCCGCATCGTCGAGCACGATCGCGGCCGACTTGCCGCCGAGCTCGAGCGAGCAGTGCTTGAGCTGCTCGCCGCAGATCGCGCCGATCCGGCGACCGGCCGCGGTGGATCCCGTGAACGCCACCTTGTCGACGCCCGGGTGCGACACCAGGTGCTCGCCGACCTCGCGACCGGCGGCGACGATGTTGACCACACCGTCCGGTACGCCGGCTTCCTGCAGCAGCTCGGCGAGCAGGTAGCAGTCCAACGGGCTCTCCGGGGCCGGCTTCACCACGACGGTGCAGCCGGAGAGCAGGGCCGGGATCAGCTTGGACATGACCGTGAACTGCGGGACGTTCCACGGCGGGATCGCGGCCACGACGCCGACCGGCTCGTGCCGAACCATCACGTCGGCGCCCAGGGCACCGGGGCGCGTCGACTCCCACGGGAACTCCCGCGCGATCGTCAGGAACGCCTCGATCTGCATCCACGGCGCCGGCGACTGCGCCAGGTTGCTGAAGGAGATCGGCGAGCCGATCTCGGTCGTGATCACCTCGGCCATCTCGCCGAGCTTGGCGGCGTACAGGCCGGAAAGGTTCTGTACGACGTCGATCCGCTCCGCAGGAGTCAGCTGCGGCCACGGACCCTCGTCGAACGCCTTCCGCGCAGCCCCGACGGCCGCGTCGATGTCCGCCGTACTGCCTTCCGGCACCCGCGCGACCACTTCCTCGCTGTGCGGGGAGACCACCTCCAGCACGGCGTCGGTGGCCGGCTTGGCCCAGGCGCCACCGATGAACAGGGCGTCGCGGTCGAGAGTCATGGAGTTCCTTTCGGTTGCCTTGGTTTCGTGACGGCTCGCTGCGCGCGCTCCTCAACCAGCGGCTCATGGCGCGAGGTCGAACCAGTCGGCGAAGCCGCTCGGGTCGTGCCGCCCGAGCGCGCCGTGCTCGAAGAGGCCCCAGCCCTCAGCCCCGTCGGCGCCGGGCCCGTGGGCGATCGCCTGCCCGACGTGATCGATCACGCCGAACATCACCCGGCCGGCGACCGCCGGGTCGTTGAGGTCGTAGGTCAGCCGCTCGGTGAACCCGGCGCCCTTCCAGACGCCGTGGGTCCAGTCGGGGTCGCCGCCGTAGCCGCCGCCGACGTGGATCGGCACCGGGAGCTTCGAGGTCACCTCGAGGACCAGGTCCTTGCCGTCGGGGGTCTGGCAGGTGATCGTCGCGCCGGTCGGCACCCGGGTGCCCGATGCGTAGCGGATCTCGACCCGGGGCCAGCCGAGCTGCTCGACCCGTCCGTCCTTCCAGACCCGGGTGCAGTCATTGAGCGTCCGGTAGCCGTCCGGGGTCTCCTGGATGATGATCACGACGCAGAAGTCCTCGAACCGCATCGGGACGTAGAGCCACCACATGCCCTCGAAGGCCGGGTCCGCGGGCTTGCCGGCGGGTGCGGCCTCGCCGATCGGGCGGATGCCCCACGAGCGGTCCCGCGAACCCACCCAGCGATCGGGCGTGACGGCGATGTCCGCGCCGTCGACGGCGATCGTGCCCTCCCACGTGCCGACCTGCGCGAACCGCTGGGCGTCGAGGATCGTGTTCGAGCCCTGGCGCATCACGTGCGGCAGCTCCTGGACGACGTCGAACGACCCCTCCCAGGTGAGGTCGAGCGCGATGCCCTCGGTCTCCTCCATCACCACCCGCAGCTTGCGCAGCGGCTCGACGATCTCGATCCGGTAGTTGCCGACCCGCTGCTCCATCCGGTCCGCACCGCGCGGGTCCGCCGCGTCGCTGAGGTGGACGGCGGTCTGCTCGTCACCACGCCGCAGCAGCACGAACGCGTCCTTGGTGCCGAGGTTCGGGTAGAAGCCGAGGCCGGTGATGAGGAACAGGTCGCCGGTGCGGTCGTGGGCGTTGAGGTAGCAGCGGTCGTAGAAGTTGCGGTCGCTGCTGCCACCCCACGCGATCGGGCGGGGCAGCTGGTGGATGGGGTACTCGTCGAGCGGGCCGAGTCCGACGTACTCGTCGTGGAGGCCGTTTTGGGTCCCCGCCAGATTGTTCGCTGGAGGAGCGAAGCGGGAGCGAAGATCTGGTGGGGTGCATGCGCCGACCTCCTCGAGGAGCCGCTCGAACAGCGGCCGGTGGTGCATGACCGATTCCGGGTCGTCCGGTCGCTCGATCTCGCCGAAGTGGATCTGCCGGGCGCTGGTGCGGAGGAAGACGATGCCCCAGATGACGGCGGCGAAGAGCTGGTACCAGGTGAGGTCGCCGACCTCGACCCCGGTGAGCTCCTCGTACGTCGCAACGACGCCCTCGGCGGTCATGAAGTCCGGCATGCCGGGCAGCTCGAGCATGGTCGCGATCTCCTGGAACACCGCGTGGGCGAACACCATCCACGCCAGGTCCAGCTCCCGCGGGCCGAGCGTCGCCATCTCCCAGTCGAGGACGGCGACGGGCGCGAAGTCGCGGAACATCATGTTGCCGATCCGGGCGTCCCCCCACACGAGCACCGGTTCGCCCTCCTCGGGGAAGGTTGGCCTCGAGCCAGGCCAGCCCGCGCTCGATCAGCGGCGACGGAGGGCTGCCCTCCGCGGCGTCGCGGGCGTAGTCGTACCAGGCGCGGAGCTTGGCGACGTTGCGAGCGAGCGTGGTCTCCCCCGCGTGCCCGGTCACCGCGGGGTCGAGGAAGCCGAACGTCGTGGCGGCGTCAGGAATGCCGTGCAGCTTCGCCAGTACGTCGACGCTGCTCTGCTGCAGGGCGGCCTGCTGCTCGGGCGGGGCGTCGTACAGCCAGTTGTCGCCGAAGGTGTACGGCAGCACGTCCGGAGGTACGGCGCCGTCGAGCCGGTCCATCAGGAAGAACGGCGTGCCGAGCACCTCTCCCGTCGGCTCGATCAGTCCCACGGGCGGGACCGGGATGCCGGCGAGCTCACCGGCGAGCCGCATCGCGTCGTACTGGTCCTGGAGGCGGTAGCTCGGGAAGACCGGCAGGTCCTCCGCGGCCGGCGCGACGCGCGCGACGTACTCCTTGGTCCACCGAGCACCGTCCTCGGTGGTGGTGATGGCGAGCAGCACGGTCTCGCTGGACATGCCGTTGGTCTGGATGCCCTCGTGCAGCGTCACCTCGGGTTCGGACCCGGGAGGCAGCGCTCCGGTGAGCCACTCCTCCAGTCGCTGCCGGACCGTCGCCTGGTCACGGCTCGAGCGCTGAAGGGTCATGTCGGCGGGAAGGGGGGCCTGCGTCACTCCGTCAGGATGTAGAACGTGTTCTAGTGAGTCAAGAGCCCATACCAACTCGGCATGCGTAGTCTCTGGCCCCATGAGCGCTCTGGAGGGCTGGACCCGCAGCGAATTCACCACCGACGGGGTCACGCACCCGACCTACCGGAAGGGCGACGGACCGGGGGTCATCGTCATCCACGAGATCCCGGGAATCACCCCACAGGTCCAGGCCTTCGCCGAGGAGGTCGTCGCGCAAGGGCACACCGTGGTGATGCCGCACCTGTTCGGCACAGCCCGGAGCCAAGGTCGGGCCGAGGTCGATGGCGCAGGCCGCGAAGCAGATTTGCGTCAGCCGTGAATTCCTCCGGCTGGCGACCAATTCCACGACACCCGTCGCCACCTGGCTGCGGGCGCTCGCGAGAGACCTGCACGCGGAGCTGGGCGGACCGGGCGTCGGAGCGGTCGGCATGTGCTTCACCGGTGGCTACGCCCTGGCCATGCTGGCGGACGCACCGATCGCCGCGCCCGTCCTCGCCCAGCCGTCGGCGCCGTTCGCGATGACGCCGGGACGTGGCCGCGACCTCGGCCTCAGCCCCGCCGACCTCGACGCCGTGAAGGCGAAGGTCAGCGCCGGCTGCCAGGTCCTCGGGCTGCGCTACAAGAACGACCTCGCGGTCGGGAACCGCTTCGACACGCTCCGCGCCGAGCTCGGCGACAACTTCATCGCGGTCGAGTTCCCCGGGATCAAGCACTCGACGTTGACCCTGCACCGTCAACAGGAGGGCGTCGACCGCGTCCTGGCCTTCTTCAAGGAGAAGCTGGCGGGCTGACCGAGGGCGATCACCTCTCCGCGGCGTCTTCACCCTCGGGTTCGTCCGAGCGTCCTCGGTCTGGGCGTCCTCGGCCTGGGCGTCCTCGGCCTGGGCGTCCTCGGCCTGGGCGTCCTCGGCCTGGGCTCCTCGGCCTGGGCGTCCTCGGCCTGGGCCTCCGGCGCCGAAATCATCGAGGTCGGCGTCCACCGGCTCGTCAGCGGCCGGCACCGGATCGATCGACGGTGCGGTGTTCGCGCCGGAGAGCGTTGCGAGCATCTGCCGCACGTTGGTGAGCTGGGCGTTGATGCTGTCGCGGCGCTGGCTGACGGCGGCGAGCTCCCGCTCGGACTCGGCTCTGATCCTGTCGGCGGTCGCGCGGGCCTCCCGGACGACGGCCGAGGCGCGCTCCTCCGCCTCCGCGACGACCCGGCGGACCTCCGCCTCGGCGGTCTCCTGCTCCCGTTGCGCCGCTGCCCGGGCGTCCACGACCTGCTGGGACAACGCGTCGAGCTGGGCCTGCGTCTCGGCCTGCTGCTGCCTGAACTCGGCGGCGGTACGGTCCCGGCGCTCGGCCAGGGTGGCCTCGAAGTCCGCAGCGGCCTGAGCGGCATTGGCGCGCTGCTGCTCGAAGATGGCCTCGCCCTCCTGCCGGCGGGCCGAGGCGTCCCGCTCCGCCGCGTCACGCTCGTCATCGGCTGCGCGCCGGGCATCGGCGAGGGTCCGCGCCGCCTCGGCGTCGGCATCCCGGCGGCGTTGCTCGGCGTACTGGTCGGCCTCGTCGCGGATGGTGATGACGGCCTGGTCGGCGAGCTTCCGCGTGTCCTCCGACTCGGCGCGGGCCCGATCGCGCAGCTCGGTGGCTTCCGCCTCGGCAAGGGCGAGGATCTCGCCGACCCGCGCGCCGAGCTGCTCGAAGGTGGCCGGCTTGGCGGCGCCTGCCTCCTCGGCGGCGGCCTGAGCCGCGGCCACCTGCGCAGCTGCGCGGCTGGTGGCCTCCTGTACGGCGGCATCGGCTGCGGCGGTCGCTTCCTGATAGCGCGCCTCGCGCTCGGCCACCCTCTCCTGCAACCCGGCGAACGCCCGGTCGACCTCGACCGGGTCGTAGCCTCGCATCACCGTGCGAAAGTTGGGGACGCGCTGGGTCATAGTGTCTCCTCGGTTGGGTCAGTGGACTCGGGCACGGCCAGTGCCTCGATGACTCCGGACATCTGGGTGAGCTCGTCGGCGATCTCGTCGCGGCGGCGGCGGAGCGCCGCGACCTCGGCACGCGCGTCCGACAGCACCTGCCGGGCCTGATCGCGCACCCGGTCGGCATCGGCCTGGGCCTCGGTCACGAGCCGGGCGCTCTCCTCGCGGCTGCGGCGCATCGCCTCCGCGCCCTCACGCCGTGCGGCGACGACCTCGTCGGCGACCTGCGCGCGCAGCGCGCCGGCTCCGGCCTCGGACTCCGCGCTGCGGCGGTCGGCACGTTCCACGACGAGGGTGGCCGTGGTCTCTGCCTCGTCCAGCGTCGCGCGCGCCCGCGCCTCTGCATCGGACCGAAGCGCCGCCGCCTCGCTCTCGGCGGCAGCCACGGCCGCGGCTGCCGCGGCCTGGAGCTCGGCCGCCCGACGATCCGCCTCCGCCACCTCTTCACGCAGCCGCGCGGCCACCCCGGCAATCACGGCCTGGACCCGGCGCCGGGTCTTGCCCAGGTAGGCACCGGCGTCGGCGTGGGCGGCGGATCGGATCGCCTCGCCCTCCGCTGCCGCGGCGGCCAACAGGTCATCGACGGTGCGCTTGGCCCAGGCGGTGTGCTCGCCGGCGCGGCGCAGCTCGCTCTCCGCCTCCTCCCGTGCCGCCGAGAGCAGCCGGTCGGCCTCGAGCCGCGCGGCACGTACGGCGTCCTCCGCCTGGGCGAGGTGGGACGCGAACTCCTTCTCGGCATCGCTCCGGAGCTGCGCGGCCTCCTGCTCTGCGGCCTCCCGCACTGCCTCAGCCTCGACGGAGGCCGTGTGCACCAGGGTCTCGGCGTCAGCCGTGGCGGCGGCCGCGATCGCCGCAGCGTGATCGGCGGCCTCGGTCCGGCGCTCCGCCGCGGCCGCCCGGGCACGCTCGAGCAGGCCGGCCGCCGTGGATTGTGCCTCCTGAACGGTCTGCTCCGCCGTCGCCTCGGCGCGAGCCCGCACCTCGTTCGCCGCCGCGCGGAGCGCATCTGCTTCCACCCGCGCCTCGTCGAGCACCCGGTCGCGTTCGGACTCTGCCGATCCGAGCAGCAGCGCGGCCTGATCCCCCGCGTCCGCCACGATGGTGCCGGCCTCGCCCGACGCGTCGGCGAGGCGCCGGGCCGCCAGGTCTCGTTCGCGCTCGGCATCGGCCCGCATCGTCTCGGCCGCAGCCTGCGCCTCATCGTGGTACCGCTGAGCCTCTTCGCGAAGGCGGCGGGCGTCGGCTGTCGCGCGCTCCGATTCCTCCGCGGCCTCGCGTTGGAGCTGGTCGGCGATCTCCTGGGCACGCCTCAAGAGCACGGCAGCGGCGCCCTCTGCGCCAGCCGTGCCAGTGACTGCCCTCCCGATCGCGGGCAGCTCCCGCTCCATACCCCGATCATGTCAGGGGCTGGCACACCGACGCGACGGCCGGGTACGTGGCTGCGCGGGCTGAGCCCTACTCCGGGGAACGACAGGTCGGGTGCAGCTGCGGTCCGGCGACGCCGCAATGGGCGCAGACCTCGACGTGCACCCGAAGGTCGTCCGCTGCGGCTGGCTCCTCAGCGGCTGCGAGTGGTTTCCGGATGAATGCGGCCGCGAGCACGGCCCCTGCCAGCAACAGCCCGGCGCTGATCACCATCGCCTTGCCGTAGCCCTCGTCGAAGGCGACCGGGTCGGTGTAGTCGGCTCCGGCGATGCCGGCCGCGACCGGGATGACGGCGACCGCGAGCAGTCCGGCGGTGCGCGCCACCGCGTTGTTGACGCCGGACGCGATGCCGGCGTGCCGGTCCTCGGCCGAGTCGAGGACGGTCGCCGTGAGCGGCGCGACCATCAGCGCGAGCCCGGCCCCGAAGAGCACCACCGGCGCCAGGACGTCCTCGACGTACGACGCGTCGGCGCCGACCGTGCTGAGCCACAGCACCCCGCCGGCCGAGAGCAGCGGACCGAGGGTCATCGGCAGCCGCGGCCCGATCCGCTGGGCCAGCGCTCCGGCGCGGGACGAGAACGCGAGCATGATCACCGTGACCGGCAGCATCGCCGACCCGGCCAGGATCGGCGACCACCCGGCGACCACCTGGAGCTGCAGCACGAGCAGCAGGAAGATCACCCCGAGTGCGGCGTAGACGAGGAACGTCACGACGTTGGCCGCGCTGAACTGCGGGTTGCGGAAGAGGTCCAGCGGCACGAGCGGCGCCGGCGAGCGCGCCTCGACCACCACGAACGCGACCAGGCACGCGAGCCCGGCACAGACGGTGGCGATGACCGACGCGCTGTAGCCCGCCTCGCCGGCCCGCGGTCAGCCCGAACGTGAGCGCACCGAGCCCGACGGCCGCGAGCGACGTACCGATGACGTCGAGCCGCCCGGCCGCCTCGGGGTCGCGGCTCTCGGGGACATGGCGGACGGCCACGACGACGATCAGCACCGCGACGGGGACGTTGACCAGGAAGACCAGCCTCCAGTTGAGCTCCACCAGCCAGCCGCCGACGAGCGGCCCGATCGCGGCGGCGATGCCGCCGAGCCCGGACCACGCGCCGATCGCGACGGCCCGGTCGTCGGCGTGGAACGACGCGGCGATGATCGCCAGGCTGCCGGGCGTCAGCAGCGCACCGCCGATGCCCTGCAGGCCGCGGGCGGCGATCAGCGTGTCGATGTCGGGCGCCAGGCCGCAGAGCAGCGAGGCGAGCGCGAACCACACGACGCCGACGAGGAAGATCCGGCGCCGGCCGAGCCGGTCACCCAGGGAGCCGCCGAGCAGGATCAGCGCGGCGAGGGTCAGCGTGTAGGCGTTGATCGTCCACTGCAGGCCCTCGAACCCGGCGTCGAGGTCCTCGCCGATCCGGCCGAGCGCGACGTTGACGACGGTCGCGTCGAGCATCGCCAGGCCGGAGCCCAGCACCGTGGTCAGGAGCACCCAGCGACCACGCGCACTGCCCATTCGCAGGGCAGCGTCGGCGGCCGCCGGCCCGGCCGTCACTCGACGACGACCTCGACCCGCTGGAACTCCTTGAGGTCGGTGTAGCCGGTCGTGGCCATCGAGCGCTTGAGCGCGCCGACCAGGTTCATGGTGCCGTCGGCGACCCGGCAGGGGCCGAACAGGATCTCCTCGAGCGTGCCGACTGCTCGAACTCGCACCCGCTGGCCGCGCGGCAGGTCGTGGTGGTGCGCCTCGGCGCCCCAGTGGAAGCCGTGGCCGGGGGCGTCGGTGGCGCGGGCGAACGGCGAGCCGACCATCACCGCGTCGGCGCCGCAGGCGATCGCCTTGGCGAGGTCGCCGGACCTGCCGATCGAGCCGTCGGCGATGACGTGGACGTAGCGGCCGCCGGACTCGTCGAGGTAGTCGCGACGGGCGGCGGCGACGTCGGCGACCGCGGAGGCCATCGGTACGGCGACGCCGAGCACGGTGCGGGTGGTGTGCGCGGCACCGCCGCCGAACCCGACCAGTACGCCGGCCGCGCCGGTGCGCATCAGGTGCAGCGCGGCCTGGTGGGTCGCGCAGCCGCCGACGATGACCGGCACGTCGAGCTCGTAGATGAACTCCTTGAGGTTCAGCGGCTCGGCCTGCGACGAGACGTGCTCGGCGCTCGACGGTCGTGCCGCGGATGACGAACATGTCCACGCCCGCGTCGACCACGACCTTCGCGAACTCCTTGGTGCGCTGCGGCGACAGCGAGCCGGCCACCGTGACGCCCGCCTCGCGGACCTCGCGCAGCCGCTCGGTGATCAGCTCGGGCTTGATCGGCTCGGCGTAGATCTCCTGGAGCCGGTGGGTCGCCGGCGTCCCCTCGAAGACCGGCGACCTCCGCCAGCATCGGCGTCGGGTCCTCGTAGCGGGTCCAGAGGCCCTCGAGGTTGAGCACGCCGAGCCCGCCGTGCTGGCCGAGCGCGATCGCCGTGCGCCGGCGACATCACCGAGTCCATCGGCGCGGCCAGGACCGGCAACGCGAACCGGTAGGCGTCGATCTGCCAGTCGATGCTGACCTCCTTCGGGTCGCGGGTGCGCCGCGACGGCACGATCGCGATGTCGTCGAAGGAGTAGGCGCGGCGGGCCCGCTTGGCCCGGCCGATCTCGATCTCGGTCACGGGGGGAGTCTCCCATCGGACCCACTCGGGAACGGAAATGCGGCACACTCGCAGCGCCATGCTCGAGCTCCCTCAGAACCTCGCCCCGCTGCTCCGACCGGAGCCGCACCTCGACGTGCTCGGCACGTCCGACCCGTGGGTCGTGCCGGCCGACTGGCTCGAGACGACCCAGCAGAAGATGAAGGCGCTGGCCGAGGATCCGCGCGGCCACGGCGGCGTGCCGCCGTCGGGCAGCTGGGAATCGGGTACGTCGGGCGCGGTGCCGTTCCTCTGGAACCTGACCACCTTCCTGCCGAGCGCGATCCCGGTCTGGGCCGGCAGCTACGCCAGCCTCGGCGACCTGCTGCTCAAGCCGTGGCTTTCGGACACCTACGTCCCGACCCAGCCCCGGATCACCTATTACGTCAACAGCGACGACACCTGGCACCTCGACCTGTGGTGGCGCCAGCGCGACCTGGGCGCCGAGGCCCGCATCAAGGCGCTGGAGCTCACGATCGAGTGCGTGGCGGTCTTCGCCGAGGTGCCGCAGTACGCGCCGCGCGCCGCGACGTTCACCGCGATGCTGCACAAGGTCCTCGACGACCCCGAGCTGCGCAAGCTCCACGAGGAAGCGGCGCTGGGACGTCATCTCCAAGACCTGGCGCGAGCAGGTCTGCACCGAGCAGGACGCCCAGACCTTCTCCGAGGGGCGTGGCTGGACCTCCCAGCTGGTGTGGTCGATCAGCGGTCTCGACGCCGCGCACCGGTGCTCAGCAACGTGGTGAGCCGGGCGCAGCAGGCCGACGAGGTGATCGCCTCGATGGCGCTGCACGACGCCGTCGACGAGCTGCCGGCCGCGCTGGCGGCAGCGGTCGGCGGCGAGCGGTTCGGGGCCGTCAACGCGGCGTTCGAACGGCTCAAGCCGGGCTTCGACGGCGAGGACTGGATGTCCGACAACCGCGGCTGGCTGGCCCGCGGCATGGTGAACGGCGAGATCGACGCGGTGCGGCTGTGGCTGGCGATGGCCACCCAGGTCGCCGAGCTGGTGGCCGGGCTGCCGTCGTTCGCCCGGTCGACGTCGTGCCCGAGCCGCACCGGCTACCTCGACGACCTGACCGGGGTCTTCCGGGCTCCGCCGGTCGCGGTCAACCCGATGGCCGCGAAGCTGCTCGAGGACCGCCGCAACCAGCGACTTTTGGCCACGGCGGGCACCACGGTCACGCCGGACGGCGTCCGGCTCTCGGCGACGCAGGACGGCGAGGAGGTGCCCGACCTGGCCGTGCCCGAGGTCGAGATCGGCGACCCGATGGCCGAGCTCGAAGAGCTGGTCGGCCTGGCACCGGTCAAGGAGCAGGTCAAGCGGCTGGTCGCCGAGCTCAAGGCGGAGAAGCTGCGCACCGAGGCCGGCATGCCGCCGTCGGAGAAGTCGCGGCACATGGTCTTCACCGGCAACCCCGGCACCGCGAAGACCAGCGTGGCCCGGCTGCTGGCCCGCATCTACGCCCAGCTCGGCGTGCTCGCGAACGGCCACCTCATCGAGGTGAGCCGGGCCGACCTGGTCGGCGAGTACATCGGCCAGACCGCGCCGCGCACGACGGCCCGCTTCAACCAGGCCACCGGCGGGGTGCTGTTCATCGACGAGGCGTACTCGCTGGTCCCGCCCGACTCGTTCCGCGACTTCGGCAACGAGGCGATCGCGACGCTGCTCAAGCTGATGGAGGACCACCGCGACGAGGTCGTGGTGATCGCGGCCGGCTACCCGCGGGAGATGCAGCGCTTCGTCGACTCCAACCCCGGTCTCGCGTCCCGGTTCCCGAAGACGATCTCCTTCGCCGACTACGCCCCCGACGAGCTGTGGCGCATCTTCCAGCTGTACGCCGAGCGGGCCGGCTTCGCACTGCTCGACGGCGTCGAGGGCGCGTTCCGCCGGCTGGTCCCCGACCCGCGCCCCGAAGCCTTCGGCAACGGCCGCTTCGTCCGCAACGTGTTCGAGGAGGCGGTCACCCGCCAGGCGATGCGGATCATCGCGCTGACCGACCCCGTCAACGAGGTGGTCACGCAGCTTCGCCGCGAGGACCTCCCCGACGAGGCCTCGGCGACCGGCAGAGCGACGGGACCGGGCTCTACCTCTGAGCCTCACAGGCCGATTCGTCAGTCGCCCGGGGCGGAGCGACTCCCCGTCGTACCGCAGCCGATCCGCCCTCGTTAGCCCGAGTAGTTGGGCGCCTCGACGGTCATCTGCACGTCGTGGGGGTGGCTCTCCTTGAGCGACGCCGAGGTGATCCGCATGAACCTGCCCTTCTCCTGGAGCTCGGGGATGGTCCGCGCGCCGACGTAGAACATCGACTGGTTGAGGCCGCCGATCAGCTGGTGGGCGACGGCGGAGAGCGGGCCGCGGTAGGCGACCTGGCCCTCGATGCCCTCCGGGACGATCTTGTCGTCGCTGGCGACCTCGGCCTGGAAGTAGCGGTCCTTGGAGTAGGACTTCTTGCCGCGGCTGCGACATCGCGCCGAGCGACCCCATGCCGCGGATAGGCCTTGAACTGCTTGCCCTTGACGAAGATCAGCTCGCCCGGCGACTCCTCGCAGCCGGCGAGCAGCGAGCCGATCATCACCGACTCGGCACCCGCCACGATCGCCTTGGCGATGTCGCCGGACTGCTGGAGGCCGCCGTCGGCGATCACCGGCACGCCGGCGGGCTTGGCAGGCGAGGGAGGCTTCGTAGACCGCCGTGACCTGGGGTACGCCGCAGCCGGTGACCACGCGCGTCGTACAGATCGAGCCCGGGCCGAAGCCGACCTTGACCGCGTCGGCGCCGGCGTCGACGAAGGCCTGGGCCCCGTCGCGGGTCGCGACGTTGCCGCCGATCACCTGCACGTGACGGGTGGCGGGGTCGGTCTTGAGCCGCTTGACCATGTCGAGCAGCAGCCGTGACGTGGCCGTGGGCGGTGTCGGCGACGAGGACGTCGACGCCGGCCTCGATGAGGCTGGTGGCGCGCTGCCAGGCGTCGCCGAAGTAGCCGATCGCGGCGCCGACCATCAGCCGGCCCTGGCCGTCCTTGGACGCGTCGGGGAACTGCTCGGACTTCACGAAGTCCTTGACGGTGATCAGCCCGCCGAGCCGGCCGTCCTCGTCGACGAGCGGCAGCCGCTCGCGCTTGTGCTTGCGCAGCAGCAGGTTGGCCTCCTCACGGCTGATGCCGACCGGCCCGGTGATCAGCGGCATCGGCGTCATCACCTCGTCGACCTTGGTGGTCGCCCACTCCGCGACCGGGGTGAACCGCAGGTCGCGGTTGGTGCATGATGCCGAGCAGCCGGTTGTCGGCGTCGACGACCGGGAGGCCGGAGACGCGGTACTCGCCGCAGATCCGGTCGAGGTCCTCGAGCGTCGCGTCGGGGCCGATGGTGACCGGGTTGGAGATGATCCCGGTCTGGGTCCGCTTCACGAGGTCGACCTGGTAGGCCTGCTCCTCGGCGGAGAGGTTGCGGTGCAGGATGCCGATGCCGCCCTGCCGGGCCATCGCGATCGCCATCCGCGACTCGGTGACGGTGTCCATCGCGGCGCTGACGAGCGGCGCCTTGATGCTGATCTCGCGCGTCAGCCGCGTGGTCGTGTCGATGTCGTCGGGCGCCAGGTCCGAGTAACCCGGCAGCAGCAGGACGTCGTCGTAGGTGAGACCGAGGGAGGCGAACTTCTCGGGGACCTCCATGACGGAATCCTACGTTGGGTCGCCGGGATCACCGGAACCGGGACAGACTAGAGCGGTGACCCCCGACCTGCCCCCGCACGTGCTGGTCCTCTTCGGCGCGACCGGCGACCTCGCGTCCCGCAAGCTCTTCCCCGGCCTCTACCGGCTGGCCGCGGCCGGCCGGCTCCCCGAAGCACCTCGAGGTGATCGGCAGCGGCCGCCGCTCGCCCGGCACCGACGAGGAGTTCCGGGGCCAGGTCCGCGCCGACCTCGACGGAGTTCGTCAACGGAGGTCGACGAGGAGATCGCCGGCGCCGTTGCTGGAGCGGATCTCGCTTCGTCGCCTCGTCCGCCGACGACGGTACGGCGCTCGCCGAGGCCGTGCGGGAGGCCGAGGACCGGCTGCTCGAGAGAGCGGGCTGCCTGCTGTCCGACGTACGACGCCTGCTCTACCTGTCGATCCCGCCGTCGGCCGTGTCCGGCACCGTCGAGATGCTCGCCAAGGAGGACCTGGTCGACCGCTCGCGGCTGGTCGCGGAGAAGCCGTTCGGCACCGACCTGGCGACCGCGCGGGCGCTCGACGTCGTGCTCCGCAACGCCTTCGAGGAGGCGCAGATCTTCCGGATCGACCACTTCCTCGGCAAGGAGGCGGTGCAGAACATCCTGGCGCTGCGCTTCGCCAACGGACTGTTCGAGCCGGCGTGGAACCGGCACACCATCGAGTCGGTGCAGATCGACGTGCCCGAGAAGCTCACCGTCGAGGGTCGTGGCAGCTTCTACGAAGGCACCGGCTGCCTGCGCGACATGGTCACGACCCACCTGTGCCAGCTGCTCGGGTTCGTCGCGCTCGAGGACCCGCACGCCTATCGCGAGTCGCGCGCTGCGGGCGGCGAAGGCCGCCGTGTTCGCGGCCGTCCGACCGCTCGACCCGGACCGCGTGGTCTTCGGTCAGTACGACGGCTACCGGGAGGAGCCGGACGTCGACCGCGACTCCGACGTCGAGACCCTTGTCGCGATCGAGATGTGGATCGACAACGACCGGTGGCGCGACGTGCCGTTCTACCTGCGCACCGGCAAGGCGATGGCCGACGGCCGGCGGACGATCACGATCCGCTTCAACGACCCGCGGCACCGCTGGCTCAAGCCCGCCGACGGCGGCCGTCCCGATCCCAACGAGCTCGTCATCGAGCTCGCCGACCAGCCGCGGATCGCGATCGACGTACGGGCGAAGCGGCCGGGCCCCGACATGGACATCGTCGAGGGCGTGTTCCGGCTCGACCTGGTGTGCGACGCACCCGAGTCCGACCCGCTCGAGGCCTACGAGCGGCTGCTGCTCGACGTGATGCGCGGCGACCGGACCCTGTTCATCAGCTCCGACGAGGTCGAGCGGCTCTGGGAGATCTGCCAGCCGGTGCTCGACCGGCGTCCTCCCTGCCAGCCCTACCCGCAGGGCTCCTGGGGCCCGCAGGAGGCCATCGACCTGGCGTTCGGCGGCTGGCGGCTCGGCAACCACGCACCAGAGAGGTCGCTCACGAAGTGACGTCGACCGCCACCAGCTGTCCGTTCCGGCCACGGGACGGCGCGCCGGTCCACTCGTTGGTCGCGACGTAGAGGACGCCGTCGCCGACGGCGCAGGAGAACGCGCCGCGATCGAAGTCGACCGTCCGGATCACCTCGCCGCCCTCGCGACAAGGCGGCAGACCTGATGGGGCACGTCGGCGTACCAGATCCGACCGTCCGGGTCGGCGGAGATGCCGTCCGGGTAGTCCTCCCCCAGGTCCGCCCAGACCCGCCGGTTGCCCAGCGAGCCGTCGGGCTCGATGTCGAACGCGGTCAGCCGGTGCCGGTAGGACTCGGCGACGACCAAGACCTCGCCGACCACCGCCATCCCGTTGGGGAAGAGCACGTCGTCGGCGACCTCGCGAGCCGCGCCGTCGGGTGTCACCACCACGACGGTGCCGGGCTGCGGCTCCCCACCCGGGAACTCGAAACCGATGTTGTTGACGAACACGTTGCCGTGGCCGTCGACGGTGATGTCGTTGTAGGCGTGCTCGGCCAGCGGCGCGAGATCGGCGTACGGCGCCAGCGTGCCGTCGGCCTCGCGGAGCGAGCAGGTCGGGTCCGTGCACCACGAGCATCCGCCCGTCGGGCAGGAAGTCGATGCACATCGGGAACGCCGTGCCCTTGGCGACGATCTCGTCGCTGCCGTCAGCAGCGACCGCGTGCACCTCGCCTGCGCCCCAGTCGGACACGTGGACGCGGCCGTCGCGCCAGCGGGGCGACTCGGGGAAGGCGAGGCCGGTGAGGAGGACGTGGGTCTCGGTCATGCGGGTGCAGACCTCTGCACCCGCGCCGAATCATCGGCGGTGGGCGTCAGACCCGCAGCTCGTTGAGCGCGATCCGCACGGTGACCGTCTCCCCGGCCATCCGGATCCGCCCGCGGAGGCCTGCGGAGAGCACCATCGGCAGCACCGACTGGCTGTCCGACGGCGCGGTGAGCACGATCTCCTCCGCGCCGTGCCGACGTGCCATCCGAGCGATGTCAGCGAGCAGGCGCGTGCCGATGCCCTGCCGCTGCCAGGACGGGTCGACCCACATGTCGACCGGCCACGGCTCGTCCTCTGCCGCGGCCCGCTCGAACGACGCCCGCCCGATCACCCGACCGCCCACCAGCACCGAGACCTCGTTCTCGCCCGCGACAGACGTCGGTTCGGCGCCTCCTCCGGTGTCGGGTGCCGACGGCGACTGCCGGCTCAGGACGTCGGTGACGAGCTCGGCGAGTGCGGAGCCGCGGACCCGCTCCGCCGGCGTGAACGGCGTCTCCCGGCGGATCTGGATGACAGCGGTCCCGACCGTCATCTCGAGGACGTCCTCGGTGCCGTGGGTGGGCTCGACGTCGGCGTCGAAGAGGTGGGCGACGACGTCCGGGAAGGACGCCGGGTGGTCGAGGATCTGCTTGGCCGCCTGGACGTAGCGCGTCGGCTGGTCGTCGAGGGCGTGCCGGTTGACGGCATGGGTGACGACGGACTCCCCGCCGGCCCGTCGCAGGAGGGCGAGGACCTCCGCCTCGCCCCACTCCTCGGGCGTCCGGAGCACGAGCTCGACCGTTGCCGTGCCCGGCAGCTGGCTGCTGAACACCTGCACGGCGCCGATGTTCACACCGGCCTTGCCGCACTCCTGGGCCACGGGAGCCAGCTTTCCGGGGCGATCCGGCAGGTTCGCGCGCACCCTCCACAACATGTCCCCCAGCATGCCGTACGGCCGTCAGTGACGCGTGGTCCCGCCGAGCTGGCTATTTCCTGCACCCGCCGCGCGAGGACTTCGCCGCGACGATGACCGACCACGAGGCCGAGGTGTTCAGCGACCACTTCGCGCATCTCGCGAAGCTGCTGGCGGGGTCTCACTCCTGCGCGGACGCGACTGACTGCAGCGGCATCTGCTCGCCGGCCTCGATCGCGACCTGCAGGCGGTTCTGCGGGAGCGGGACCGGGCAGGTCGTGAAGTCCGTGTAGGCACACGGCAGGTTGGTCGTGCGGTTGAAGTCGAGTACGACGCTGCCGTCGCCGGCCGGCCCGGGCGTGTAGAGCTGCCGCCCGGCGTCGTACGTCGTGGTGCCCGACGTCGCGTCGGCGAACACGAGCCACAGCCCGCCGTCGTCGTCGTACGCCACCAGGCGCTGGAGCCTCGCCCGCGACCTCGAACGCGACCTCGCCGATCGCCTCCTCGATCGGCCGGTCGCCGTCGAGCGCGTGGAAGGTCGCGTTCAGGACCCAGTCGGGTGAGGGCGGAAAGGTCGGCGTGGGCCGGTGCCCCGCGCGGAGGGCGTGGGCGGGATCCCGCGGCCGCAGGAGTACGGCGCCGCCGCGGCCGGCCACCTCGATCTCCACGTCTCCGGACCGCGCGCGGATCCCGGCCTCGTCGACCGGCCCGAGCACGTGGTGCCCGCGGATCTCCCGGCCGTCGATCGTCAGCGACTCCTCCGGACCGAGCTCGACCACCACGCCGTCGGGGCCGATCCACCAGGCACCGGGCGCACCGTCGTACCGCTGCGGCGTCGAGTCCAGCCAGTGCAAACCGGTGATCGCCAGGAAGCCGTGTGGCGCGCTCAGCCGTTCTTCGCGCGCAGCACGAAACGCGTTCCAGGCCCCGAGAAAGTCTTCAGCCACGTCCCGATCCTGCCGACCCGGCACAAACTACGCCAGAAAATGTGCCGACCCGGCTCCAACTTGGAGCCGGGTCGGCGCAGATCTGAACCGCGGAGGGGTCAGTGGCCGTGGCCGTGACCGTGCCCGTGGCCGGCGGCCTCGGGCTCCTCCTCCTCGGGCTTCTCGACGATCAGGGTCTCGGTCGTCAGCAGCATCGCGGCGATCGAGGTCGCGTTGACCAGTGCGGAGCGGGTCACCTTGACCGGGTCGAGGACGCCCTGGGCGACCAGGTCGCCGTACTCCTCGGTGGCCGCGTTGTAGCCGTTGCCGACGCCGAGCTCGCGGACCTTGCTGGTCACGACGTAGCCGTTGACGCCGCCGTTCTCAGCGATCCAGCGCAGCGGCTCGTCGCACGACTTGCGGACGATGCGGACGCCGGCCGCCTCGTCACCGGTGAGGCCGAGGTCCTTGTCGAGCACCGCGACCGCGTGGATGAGCGCGGAGCCGCCGCCGGGGACGATGCCCTCCTCGATCGCGGCGCGCGTCGCGGAGACCGCGTCCTCGATCCGGTGCTTCTTCTCCTTGAGCTCGACCTCGGTGGCAGCGCCGACCTTGATCACGCAGACACCGCCGGCGAGCTTGGCGAGACGCTCCTGGAGCTTCTCCTGGTCCCAGTCGCTGTCGGCGTTCTCGATCTCGGCCTTGATCTGGTTGACCCGACCCTCGACCGCGGCGTGGTCGCCCGCGCCGTCGACGATGGTGGTGCTGTCCTTCGTGACCACGATGCGACGGGCCTGGCCGAGCACGTCGAGCCCGATCTGGTCGAGCTTGAGGCCGACCTCGGGAGCGATGACCTGACCGCCGGTCAGGACCGCGATGTCCTGCATCATCGCCTTGCGGCGGTCACCGAACGCCGGGCTCTTCACCGCGACGGCGTTGAAGGTGCCGCGGATCTTGTTGACGACCAGCGTCGAGAGCGCTTCGCCGTCGACGTCCTCGGCGAGGATGAAGAGCGGCTTGCCGGCAGCGATGACCTTCTCGAGCAGCGGCAGCAGGTCGGCGATCGCCGAGATCTTGCCCTGGTGCAGAAGGATGTAGGGGTCGTCGATGACCGCTTCCATCCGCTCCGGGTCGCTGACGAAGTAGGCCGAGATGTAGCCCTTGTCGAACTGCATGCCCTCGGTGAACTCGAGCTCGGTGCCCATGGTGTTGGACTCCTCGACGGTGATCACACCGTCCTTGCCCACCTTGTCGAACGCCTCGGCGAGCAGCTCGCCGATGTGGCTGTCGCGGCTGGAGATCGTGGCCACGCTGGCCATGTCCTCCTTCGACTCCACCTCGCGGGCGGAGGCCAGCAGCGCGTCGGACACGGCCGTGGCGGCGAGGTCCATGCCGCGCTTGATGCCCATCGGGTTGGCGCCGGCGGCCACCGCGCGGAGGCCCTCGTGCACCATCGCCTGCGCGAGCACGGTCGCGGTCGTGGTGCCGTCACCAGCGATGTCGTTGGTCTTGGTCGCGACCTCCTTGGTCAGCTGCGCACCAAGGTTCTCGAACGGGTCGTCGAGCTCGATCTCCCGCGCGACGGTCACACCGTCGTTGGTGATCGTGGGGGCGCCCCACTTCTTGTCGAGGACGACGTAGCGGCCCTTGGGGCCGAGGGTCACCTTGACCGTGTTCGCGAGCTTGTCGACGCCGCGCTCGAGGGCGCGCCGGGCGTTCTCGTCGAACTCCAGGATCTTCGGCATTGCTTCTCCTTAGGGAGTGAAACTGAGACGGGTCGTGCGCCTGAGTCCCGCGCGATGGCGAGGCGTCAGGCGCACGACCCGTGAGAGATCAGGAAACGATCGCGAGGACGTCGCGGGCCGAGAGGATGAGGTACTCGACGCCGCCGTACTTGACCTCGGTGCCGCCGTACTTGCTGTAGATGACCTTGTCACCGACAGAAACGTCGAGCGGGACCCGGTTGCCGTTGTCGTCGATGCGGCCGGGGCCGACCGACAGGACCTCGCCCTCCTGGGGCTTCTCCTTGGCGGTGTCCGGGATGACCAGGCCGGAAGCCGTGGTCTGCTCGGCCTCGAGCGCCTTGACGACGATCCGGTCCTCGAGCGGCTTGATGTTGATCGACACGTCGATCGACCTCCACTTTCTCTGTGCGGGTGTGTGCAGGTGTCCTGACGGGCTGGCGCCCGCCCACGTTGAGGCTTGCCTTGGGGAGTACGCCGTCGCGGGGGTCGTACGCCTGTCGGCAAGCGCTGGCACACTCGGTAGGAGAGTGCCAACATGAAACTAGCACTCTCCGCCAACGAGTGCCAGAGCGGCCCCCTGGGTGGCCGAGCCTGACAGGATCACGGCGTGGACCTCGAAGCGTTCCGGTGGCTGCTCACCGACGAGGGGCAGGCGCTCCTGGCGCAGGCCACCGAGCTGGCGCCGTCCGGCAACGAGCTCCACGTCCAGGCCGAGCTCCGCCGTACGGCGCCGCCGGCCGCTCGTCGCTGCCGCGCTGTCGCAGGTCGAGCTCCGCGAGCGCGCCCAGCGCCAAGTTCGGCGACCTCGCCGACCGGATGTACTTCACGCCCGACGGCCTCGAGCAGGCCACCCGGCTGTCCGTCGCCACGCATCGCGCCGGCCGCTACCAGGCGTTCGGCGCGCACACCCTGATCGACCTCGGGTGCGGGATCGGCGGCGACCTCATCGCCGGCGCCCGGGCCGGCCTGGTGTGCGCGGGCGTCGACCTCGACCCGGTGCGGGTCGCCGTCGCCGAGGCCAACCTGGCCGCGCTCGGACTGCCTGGCGCGGTCCAGGTCGCCGACGCGACCACGGTCCACCACGAAGGCTTCGACCTCGCGTTCGCCGACCCCGCGCGGCGCAGCGGCGCCGGGCGCACGTTCGACGTCGACGACTGGGTGCCTCCGTGGACCTGGGTCGAGGGGCTGCTGCGCCGCGACGCGTGCGTGAAGGTCGCTCCCGGGATCCCGCACGCCCTGGTGCCCGCGGACGTCGAGGCCGAGTGGGTGAGCGACGGCGGCGAGGTCAAGGAGGCCGCCCTCTGGTCCGGCCGTACGGCGACCGCCCGTCGCCGCGCCACCGTCATCCCTGCGTCCACTCTTGGGGAAGGCGGGCTGGCCTCCCTGACCGACGAGGACGACCCGGGCATCGAGGAGGTCGGCGTCGGCGAGGTCGGCGCGTTCCTCTACGAGCCGGACGGGGCGGTGATCCGGGCCGGCCTGGTGACCGCGGTGGCGGCCGGCGTCCAGGGCCGCCTGGTCGACGCCAAGATCGCCTACGTCACCTCGGACCTGTCGTTCCGCAGCCCGTTCGCCCGCGGCTACCGGGTGCTCGAGCACCTGCCCTACCGCGAGAAGCAGCTCAAGGCCGCGCTCCGCGAGCGCGGCATCGGCCGGCTGACGATCAAGAAGCGCGGCGTCGACGTCACCCCCGACCTGCTGCGCAAGCGCCTCGCGCTCAGCGGCGACGAGGAGGCGACCCTCGTGCTGACCCGCGTCGGCGGCCACGGCACCGCGTTGCTGGTCGCGCCCTTCTGACTCTGCGGCGTCGAGGCAACCGACGTCGGCACCAGCGCGTCAAAGAGACGTGAGCACCCGGAGCCGCGGCGCCATCGGCGTCCTCGCCGTCGCCGCCGTCCTCGTCACCGGCTGTGGCGGCGCCGACGGAGACCGGACGGCACCGACCGCGGCGACCTCGGCCCACGGCATCGGCGAGTACGACGCCCGCCGGGCCGGTCGCGTGGGTCGACGAGCTGCCCATCGGGCCGCCGCCGGCGATCGGCTACGTCATCGGCCACACCTACCACTCCCCCGACGGCCGCACCGTCGCCCTGCCACGCGACCGCGGCGTCACGTCGATCGCCCGTCTCGGTGACGGGTTCCTCGTCATGGACGACCGCTACTTCGAGGGCACCGCGGGGCTTGACCTGTTGGACGCGCGCGGCAACCGGGTGCGCGAGATCGGCACCGTTGCCGGAGCCCCGGTCCTGAGCGAGGACGGGTCGACGTTGCGCTGGATCACGTTCTCCCCGTCGGAGGTCGGGCCGGCCGACCGAAGCCCGACCCGCATGCACGTCGGCGACGTCGCGACCGGTGAGATCCGGTCGCGGGTCATCCACCGTGACCGCGACGGGCTGCCCGAGGTGCCCCAACCAGCGGGCATTCCCGAGGTCGGCCTCCTACGAGGAGCCGTCGTCGTCTTCGACCAGAACACCGGCAAGCAGGTGGCCCGGCTCGCCTCACCCGGCGGCTGGCTCCGCGGCCGGATCCGGTCGGCGGCCTGGGAGGACCGGGCTCACCTGCTCGTGTCGTTCGAGCGTGACCACGGGCTCGAGACGACGATCCTCCGGGTCGACGTACGCTCCGGCGACTGGTCGCTCGCGGTCGACTGGACGCCGATGCTGCGGACCTCCACGGTCGCGTTCGAGACCAGCCCCTGACGACGCGCGGCGGCAATTGCAACCAATCTCCGACGAGTCGCGTCCTTCACCCGACACAGTTCCACCAGGGACCAGCAGACGAAGCAGCAAAAGGGGAGGGCTGATGAGCCGGAAGGACCGCGAAGCGCAGCGGGACGCCGAGTTCACCGAGTACCTCGCCGCCCGGCAGCCGACGCTGCTGCGGACGGCGTACCTCCTCACCGGTGACAAGCACCAGGCCGAGGACGTCCTCCAGACCTCGCTGGCCAAGCTCTACCTGGCATGGGACAAGGTCCACGACCGCGGTGCCGTCGATGCGTACGTGCGCCGGATCATGGTCAACGAGAACAACTCGTTGTGGCGGCGCGCTTGGAAGAAGCGCGAGTTCGCCACCGAGGTGATCCCCGAGGGCTCACCGCACCACGACCAGTACGACGAGGGCACCAACGACCAGCTCTGGGAGGTCGTGCAGACGCTGCCGCCGAAGGCGCGGTCGGTCGTCGTCCTCCGCTACTACGAGCAGATGTCCGAGGCCGAGGTCGCCGACGCGCTCGGCATCTCCATCGGCACCGTCAAGTCCCAATGCAGCCGGGCACTCGCGGCACTTCGCCAGCGGGTCCCCGCCGAGCTCCACCCCCGCTACGGCGAGGAGTCAGCGTCATGAACCACCCGAACGAACCCACCGAACCCACCAACCCCGCCTCGGGCACCACCGCATGGGAGGAAGCAATGAGCCGCGACTTCGACGCGCGCGTCCGGCACCTCCACGAGGCACCGCTCGACTTCGACTCCGTCAAGGGCAAGGCCCACAAGATCAAGCGCAACCGGCGGGCAGCGGTCGCCGGCGGCATCCTCGGTGTCGCCGCGATCGTCACGCCGATCGCCGTCCTCAGCAACGGCGGCGACAACGAGAGCGAGAAGCCCCCGTTCGTCGAAGACCCCACGCCGAGCACGATCGCCGACCCGACCTCCGCGGAGCCCGACTACGTCGTCGACGGCGTCTGGCACCAGGCCGACGGCGACGCCGTGAAGCTGCCGAAGAACGCCAACCCGTACGACTCCGCAGTGATCTGGAACGACCAGCTGGTCGCGACCTACTGGGACGGCGAGGTCTACTCGATCACCGACGTGATCGACGCCGAGGGCAACGTCGTCGACTCGTTCGACAGCACCTCGGGTGTCGCCGTCAACGAGGCCGGCACCACCATCGCCTGGATCGACACCGACGGCACCGTGCTGACCGCCTGGGGCAACGGTGACGACGACCAGGTGTCGATGGGCACGGTCGACCTCGCCGCAGCGGGCGAGACCGTCGCCTACTTCTCCGCGGCCGTCACCGGCGGCCCGAACTGCTACGAGGTCGAGGACGGCTGCATCGTCTACCTGAACTCCGGACTCGGCGAGGAGTCGCGTGCCTTCGACTCCCACGGCATCAACGACATCGTCGCGCCGGGGATCACGAAGGTGTTCGACGCGACCGACGACGGCGTGGTCAGCGTGATCAGCGAAGTGACCGACGACCTCAACACCTGCGGCGGGCCCTTCGACCTGATCGACCGCACCCTTCGGTGGAAGACCTGCGACTACCAGGTCCAGCAGATCTCGCCGGACGGCAGCCATGTCGCCGCTCCGCAGAGCCAGTACGACGGCCTCGGCCCGACGCTGCTGCTCGATCCTCGACGCCAGACTCCGGCGAGCAGACCGGGACCTACTCGCCCGAGGGCGGCTTCATCGGCACCTGGGCCTGGACCACCGACGGACAGCTGCTCTTCGACGCCTACGACGGCGCCAGCTGGCACCTGATCAGCATGGCCACCGACGGATCGATCACCGAGATCGGCGACCCCGTCAAGGGCGACGACTTCGACAACCCCTTCACGCTGATCCAGCACTGACGCTGATCCAGCACTGACCCCGCTCCAACAAACGAAGGACATCGACATGACCCTCCTTTCGCGCGCCCGGATCACCGCAGCGGTGATCGCCCCGCTCGCCGTACTCGCCGTCGGTTGCGGAAGCGACTCCGGCGGCGACTCCGACGACGCCGCCTCGGACAGCCAGACCACGGCCTCGTCCGACCCGACCACGTCGGACCCGACCGAGCCCACACCGACCCAGCCCGCCGGGGTCGACTACGTCGTCGACGGCGCCTGGCACCAGGCCGACGGTGACGTGGTGAAGCTCCCGAAGAACGCCCACCCCTACGACTCCGCCGTGATCTGGAACGACCAGCTGGTCGCGACCTACTGGGACGGCGAGGTCTACTCGATCACCGACGTGATCGACGACGACGGCAACGTCGTCGACAGCTTCGACACCACCTCGGGCGTCGCCGTCAACGAGGCCGGCACCACGATCGCCTGGATCGACACGAAGGGCGCCGTGATGACTGCCTGGGACGAGCGACCAGGTCTCGATGGGCAAGGTCGACCTGGCCGCGCCGGGCGAGACCGTCGCCTACTTCCCCGCGGCGGTCACCGGCGGCCCGAACTGCTACGAGGTCGAGGACGGCTGCATCGTCTACGTGAACTCCGGCCTCGGCGACGAGTCGCGCTCCTTCGACTCGCACGGAATCAACGACATCGTCGGGCGCGGGCGTGACGAAGGTGTTTGATGCGATCCGACGACGGCACCCTCAGCGTGATCACTGAAGTGACCGACGACCTCGACACCTGCGGCGGCCTCTTCGACCTGATCGACCGCACCCTTCGGTGGAAGACGTGCGACTACCAGGTCCAGCAGATCTCGCCGGACGGCGGCTACGTCGCCGCTCCGCAGAGCCAGTACGACGGCCTCGGCCCGACGCAGCTGTCGATCCTGGACGCCACCTCCGGCGAACAGACGGGTCGCTACTCACCCGAGGGCGGCTTCATCGGGACCTGGGCCTGGACCACCGACGGGCACCTGCTCTTCGACGCCTACGACGGCGCCAACTGGCACCTGATCAGCATGGCCACCGACGGATCGATCACCGAGATCGGCGACCCCGTCGAGGGCGACGACTTCGACAGCCCGTTCACGCTGATCCAGCACTGACCGCGCGATCGACCCCGTCCGAGCAACTCGGACGGGGTCGATCGCGGTTTGGTTTCAGGCCGGCAGCACGGTCGCCACGTGCGGGCGGCCGGGGAAGCTTGACCTTGGGGAAGTGCCGGCCGGCGCGCGTCTTGATCTGGCGACGCTGGTGGGCGGACCGAGCCCGGCGGGTGGTCTCGTCCATCCGCTGGCGGGCGATGGTCTCGAGGTAGTAGCTGGTGTTCATGGTGGGCTCCTGGGCTGGTGATGGTGACCTGCTGATGACGACCAGCCTTCGCAGCCTCGATCCACCGATGGCCTGACGACGATCGTGTGATCGCGGCTGGCGCTGGGTGAGTGGGTGCGGGCGTGAGGGTCCGCCGGACCTCGCTGCCCGGGTTGTTCCACGTGCTGTCCTCGGTCGCGCCGCTTTCGCTGCTGGTGGTCAGGTTGCCGGCGCTGGTGGCGGGTCGCTGACGCGGTCGAAGAGCGCGGTCCAGGCGTCCTGCCAGGGCCAAGTGCGTGGTCAGGTGCAGGGTGATCCGGCGGGCCGAGGTCGCGATGCGTGCCGGCACGGCGATGAGCTTGCGGCGGATCGTCGCGGTGGTCGCCTCGCCAGCGAGTGAGCCGGCGATGACGGCAGCGGCGCGGGTGAGGTTGAACGCTAGGACGGCCAGGACCAGCCAGGCTGAGTTCGCGCGCGAAGCTCGCCCGACGGCAGGTGCGCCAGGGCTGAGTTCTTCAGGTCGGCGAAGACCTGCTCGACGATCGCGTGACGCACGGTGGGTCTGGTCCGCGGCCACGGTGTCCAGCGTCGTGCTCAGCGGGTGGGCTGGTGGTGAAGAACGCGTGGAAGCGCCAGGTCTCGAACAAGCGTCGGACCGCTGGTCACCACCGCTGGTGTGGTTGCTGGGTTCAGGTCCGGGATGCGGCGCACGACGAGGCGTCCGGGGATGTGGTCGGCCTTCTTCTGCGCGGCGAACGCGGTGAAGGGGATCTCGGCGACCTCGGCGCGCGGAGACCCATCGCCGGGCGTCTCGTCGTAGATCGCGTCGGTGTACTCGATCGGTGTCCAGGCGTCCTCGGCGATCTCGGCGATCGCTGCGCTTGATCGCCGCGGTCCATGCGGTCGGTGATCGACACCTCGGCGCCGGCGTTGGCATCGCGGCGACCGAGGGCGTGGGTAGTAGAACGCCGAGTCCGCGCGCAGCAGCAGCGTCCCGGGCGCGCCGGTGCCGGGATGCTTGGCGGTTCAGGGCCAGCGCGTCGCGACCAGCCGTGCGGCGCCGCGCGGCGAGCCGCAGGCGCCCTTGCGCAGCCGCTGGGCCGCCATCACCGGAGCCGTGCCGGGTCGGTGGTCGACGGTGGCCAGCAGCGCGTTCAGGCCGCGCACGCCGGTGTAGCCGTACCCCGAGCCCTGCTTGGCGTAGCCGTGGACCTCCATGATCGTGTCGTCGAGGTCGACCAGCACCGCGCCCGTGTCCTGGCCGGGCCGAGCAGGGCCCGGTGCGGCGAGATTGAGTCAGGAACCTGGAGGCGACCGCGTCGAGCTGGCGGACGTGGCCGAAGGTGAAAGCGCGCAGGAACGAGCCCAGCGTCGAGGGCGCGTAGGCGCCGGTGAAGACCTTGCCCATGCCGCCGTGGCGCAGCAGGGCCATGTCATCGATGCTGTCCGCGCCGGCGACCATCCCCGCGACCAGCGAGGTCACCTTCAACCCGGCGTTGGCGCCCTTGTCGGTCGGCACGCTCAAGTGCCGTGCGGCCAGCGCGTCAGCCCAGCCGGCACGGGCCAGCGCCATCACCGGGACCAGGCCCGGCCGCCGACACGAGATTCGGATCATCGAAGACCGCGGAGGTCGCCCGCGGCGTATGGCAAAGTTGCATCTACGAGATGCCCTTCCAGGCAGGTGGAATCGAACCTTCGACAAGTCCGATTTTCCCAGCCCGTAAGGGCATTCTCTGTTTCCCACGCGCTCACCGCCGCGAGCTCATCGGTGGATCGAGGCTAAGGCCCCACCCGGCACATCGGGTGAAGTCCCTGATCACGGGACGCGCGACACCTCAGATCCGGCTCGCCGACCGCTTAGACGGATCAGTCCGCAGGAGCCAGCTCCCCGGGCCAGCGCGGCGGCCTCGCCGCGATTGGAGACTCCGAGCTTGGCGATCAGGTTGGTGACGTGCACGCTGACCGTCTTCTCGCTGATGAACAGTCGCTCCGCGATCATCTTGTTGGTCGCGCCAGTGACGAGTACGTCGAGCACCTCGCGCTCGCGGGCCGTGAGGATGTCGAGCCGGGTCGAGCGCTGGTCCTCCTCGGGCAGCGGGACGCGGTGCCGGCGCCCCATGCGCGCCGCCTCGCCCACGAAACCAGCCGCTCCGACCGATCGGGCGTCCGCCCACAGCTCGGGGAGGGCGGTGCGGGCCTCGTCCCGGTCGCCGGCAACGAGCAGCGCCCCCACCAGACCCAGCCGTGCCTGCAGCGCGTGGCCCGCGCCGATCCGGCACACGCGGCGGCCGCCGTTCGCCACGCGTCGACCTGACAGCTCACCGGCCAGATCGGCTCGCCGCGCGCGGGCGATCAGGTAGAAGGTGCCCTGCCAACAGGTGAGTGCTTGCTCTGTGATCGTTGCAGCGGCCTGGGCGAGCAGAACGTCGGCTCTCGCGAGCAGCTCGTCGTCGTCCGGCAGTCCAGCAGCACGGGCCGCGGCGACAGCGGCGTACGCGAAGCCTGCGATGCCACCCTGGGCGGACGGACTGTCGGCTCCGGCCAGCACGGCAGTGAACTCGCGGGCGATGTCGAGGGCCTCGTGGGCGAGGCCGCTGGCCACCAGCACGCGAAGTCCTGCGTCGACCGGTCGGCCCAGTGCATGTCCTCGAGCACGATCACCACCGGTGACTCACCCAGAGCTCATCGATGACGAGGCCGAGGTCCTCGATCGTCGAGCCCTCCCCGTGGGGAGCGCCGCTCATGACGAAGGCGGCCATCCGCTGGTCACGGGGGGCAACCCCTCGACAGGGCGGTCGGCGACGGCTCCCCGGAGGGCCTCGCGGACCGGCTGGAGCGGGACGCCGGTGTCGAGGTCGAGGCAGTGTCCGGTCAGCACCGTGAAGCCCTGCTCGCGGGCGCGGTCGCCGATTCGGGCGACGAGCGTGGTCTTGCCGATTCCGGCGTCGCCGCCGACGAGGAGTGCCTGTGGCACGCCGGAGGCGGCCGTTGCCAGGATCTGGTCAGCCTCGTCCAGCTCGCGGTCCCGCCCGAACAGGCCGCCCGATGGGCTCTGCATGTCGCCGCCTACAGCCCGGCGATCGGGGAGGCCGGGGCGATCCAGTGTAGGCGCGCCGGCGGCCCGGCCAACGGCGTCTCCTCGGGCGCGGGCTGGGAGCGCCACCAGGCGGTCCGGGCCTGGCGAGCGGTCTCCTGGAGGCGAAGGTCGGCGATGCGGGTCAGCTGGTAGTGGTTCATGGTGGCTCCTGAGGTGGTGGCTTTTTGGGTGCCCACCACGCTCGCCCTAAGGCCGCGGCGCCCACATCGGGAGAACTCCCGAACCTCACCTAGCCTTCGGGACGGACCAGGCCGGCGTCGTACGACACGATGACGATCTGGACCCGGTCCCGGACGCCGAGCTTCTGACAGCACGCTCGCGACATGCGTCTTGACCGTGCCGATCGCCAGGTAGAGCTCCTCGCCGATCTCGGCGTTTATCCGCCCACGGGCGACGAGCGTCAGCACCTCGCGCTCGCGCTCGGTCAACCGCGTCAGCAGGTCCGGACGCGGCGGCGTCTGCCCGCGGTGAAGTGCTTGAGCACGATCGACGTGACCGCACGCTCGAGGCGGCCCTCGCCGGCCGCGACACTCCCGATCGCCGAGGCAGGTCCTCGGTGCGGGTGTCCTTGAGCAGGGAGCCGTGGGCGCCCGCCGCAAGCGCATCGAAGACGATCTCGTCCTGGCCGAAGGTCGTCAGGACCAGAACCCTCCAGCTTGTGGTCGACACGATCTCCCGTGTGGCTGCGAGTCCGTCGAGGCGCATCGTGCCGCGGTCTGCGAGGCCGTCACCGGAAGGCTCGGCGGCACCGGCTGCCGATCGCCGACAGCCGGTGGCGGTCCTCCACCGTGTCCGGCCTTGCCCTCGAGCGTGGCACGCCGCCTACTCGCGCCACGTCCCGCGACGGCGGGCCTGAACGCCAGATCGGGCGGGCGGCCCCCAGCCGCAGGTCGCTGGTCGAGGTGCTGGAGGCGCGCCAGCGCCGAGCCTCGAAATCATCAAGACGCGCCACCTTTCGTCCAACGACCCGATCGCCCGGGCTCCCTGTCCACAGGCGGGCTCCGGGTGTTTGGTTGTGTCGGATGTTCCATATTGAATAGGTTTCATGGATCTCGGGACCGCACCCCTCTTCGACCTCACCGCCCCGGCGGCCGAGGTTGTCGAGCACGCCGCGGTGTCGCGGTCCGACGAGCTGCTGGCCGAGATACGCACGACCGAGCGGTGCTCACCGACAGCAGATCACCAAGGTCCGCCAGATCGCAGAATGGGCCGGGCAACACGTCGTGGCCGACGATGCCGCCGCGTCGACGTTGACCGAGCGTCGCCTGGACACCGGTCTCCCGCTCGCCGGACCCGGCGCCCCGTTGATCTCCGACTTCGCGGTGATGGAGCTCTCCGCGCTTGCTGGGCCGGTCGTTGGACTCGGGCCGCAACTACGTCGGGCAGGTCATTGAGCTGGCCCACCGGCTCCCGCGGACCTGGGCCCGGTTGCTGGATGGTGAGGTGCCGGTGTGGAAGGCCCTGCGGGTCGCCGACCACACCCGCCTGCTGCCCGAGGACGCCGCGTCCTTCGTGGACCGGCAACTGGCTCCGTATGCGCACGGCTGCAGCTGGGCGCAGGTCGACCGGCTCGTCGAGGAAGCCCTGGTCCGGTTCGACCCCGCAGCAGCCGAGGAACGCCGCCGGGCCGCCCATGACCACCGGCACGTCGACCTCGGCCTCGACCAGGTCGGCTACGACGGCATCGCCCACGGCACCACCGCCCTCGACGCCGCCGACGCCCTCGACCTCGAACAAGCCATCGCCCGCCGCGCCAAGCTCAACGGCCAGCTCGGCGATGAGGACTCCCTCGACGTCCGCCGGGCCAAGGCGCTGGGTGAGATCGCCCGCGAAGACCTGATCCTCGACCTGGAGGTCGCCGACCCGGACACCGGGGAGATCACCCGCACCGTCCCCGGTCGCAAGACCGAGCTCATCCTCCACCTGTCCGCGACCGACCAGACCGTGGGCCGGTTCGGGAACACCCGCACCCCGATCTCGGTGGAGCAGATCAAGTCCTGGCTCAGCCTGGCGAACACGTCGGTGATCGTGCGGCCGGTCATCGACCTCGACGGCGACCAGCCGTCGACTCCTACGAGACCCCCGACCGGATCCGCTTCCAGGTCACCGCGCGACCACCACTGCGTGTTCCCCCACTGCACCCGACCGGCCGAACGCTGCGACCTCGACCACATCGAGCCCCATGCCGAGGGCGGAGCCGCGACGCTGGCGCGGCAGAACCTCGCCCCCAACCTGTGCCCCGGATGCCGCGGACACCACCGGCTCAAGACCGCCGGCCACGCGTCCTACCGGATGCTCAACCCCGGCACCTACCACTGGACCCTGCCGTCGGGGACCTACCTGGTCGACCCCACCGGCACCCACCAGCTCACCGGCCCGACAGCACCCGACCCGCCCGAGGAGTAGCTACCCAGCCCCACACCCCGCCACCGGCGGGGCTAGTGGCATGTCCGGGCACCGCACGGGTCTCGGAGTCGCAGAGCGACCTCCTCGACCAACGGTGGTCGCGACCTCCTGACCGCAACCACAGCGAGCACCTCAAACAACGCCGCGCCCGGGCAGGGCCGTGGGGACAGCGCCGTAACCAACGACGGCGGCCACCACGTCCCTCGATCACAGGGGACCCAGCCCACAGCGGACCGCGAGATACGCCCAGGGGTCTCGTGACGGTCGCAGAGCGACCTCCTCGACCAGCGGTGGTCGCGGCCTCCTCGACCAGCGGGGTCTCGTGACGGTCGCGGAGCGACCTCCTCGACCAGCGGTGGTCGCGGCCTCCTCGACCAACGGTGGTCGCGACCTCCTCGACCAACGGTGGTCGCGGCCTCCTCGACCAACGGTGGTCTCGTGACGGTCGCAGAGCGACCTCCTCGACCGACGGCGGCGCGCAACCACGTCCCTCGTCCCCAGGGGACCCAGCCCTTCGCTGGCCGCGACTTCGTCCAGGGTCTCGTCACTCGGGCTGACGCTCGATTCCGATCGCTCGGGCCGCAGGTCCAGCGCCGACACGATCGACGGCCAGGCCAGCCCGCCAAGTGCCCGATCTGCGGCAACCGTGCCGCCGCGCTGCATCCTCTGTCCGGCGTCGACGACCGCCTCGCCCGGCAACAGCGTGCGGTGGCCAGCGTTCGGTCAGTGACGATCTCGGTCGCGAGTCCGTGCTGCTCCCGGCGGGCCGCGATCGCGTCGCCGAAGTCCACGGCAGGCCAGACCTGGTCGTCACCGCCGGCGACCAGCACAACGCGACCGCCGATCCGTTCGACGGGGATCGTCGCGTCCCGGACCATTCCGGGCCGGCAGCGGCGAGGCTCTCCTCGTACCAACCCCGATAAGCAGGCGGTTCGGAGTCCGGCGTCCAGTCCTCGCGGAACGGGACGAACGGCAGTGGCACGCCTTCCCTCGTCCAGTGCGAGGTCCATCGGCCTTCGCCGTACCCGGCCCAGATGTACGCCGACGGCGAGAACGCCACCGTCGCGTTCACCCGGTCGTCGAACGAAGCAACCAGGAGCGCGGCCTCGGCACCGAACGACGTCCCCGCGAGCGCGAGCCGATCGCACTCGGGGGCAATCAGATCAAGGGCGTCGACGATCGTCTCGAGCGGAACGTCGTACGGGCCGGGCTGCTGGCCGGGACCGCCGAACCATCGGATCGCGAGCACCGACGCGCCGTGCCCGGCCAGGAGCGCGGCACGGCCGACGTCGACCCGACCGCTCGAGCCGGCCAGCAGCAGCACACCCGTCCCGCACGGCACTGCCGGACGGACCAGCCGCCACTCCGGGTCGGGGAATCCCATCCGGATCAGCCCGCGAGGACCGAGGTGACCGGCAGGCTCGAGTCCGCCGGCAGGTCGAACGACGACGGCGGGCGCCCTCGCTCGACGATCGACGAGCCCGAGCGCGGCGACCATGGCGCCGTTGTCGGTGCAGAGCCCGGGGCGGGGCACCCGCACCCGGATGCCGAGGGCGGAGGCCCGCTCCTCGGCCATCGCGCGGAGCCGGGAGTTGGCGGCGACGCCGCCACCGATGAGCAGGTCCTCGATCCCCTCGGAGGAAGCGGCGTCGAGCGCCTTGCGCACGAGGACGTCGCAGACGGCCTCCTGGAAGGACGCGGCGACGTCGGCGACCGGCACCGGCTCGCCCGAGCGCTCCCGCGCCTCGACCCAGCGCGCCACCGACGTCTTGAGCCCCGAGAACGAGAAGTCGAAGCGGTGCCGTTCGAGGTCGCGCCGTCCGGTCAGCCCGCGCGGGAAGTCGATGGCCACCGACGATCCTGACGCCGCCTCCCGGTCGATGTGCGGGCCGCCGGGGAACGGCAGCCCGAGCAGCCGGGCGACCTTGTCGAACGCCTCGCCCGCGGCGTCGTCGATGGTCGCGCCCAACGGGTCGATGTCGCCGGTCACGTCGGTCACCCGGAGCAGGCTCGAGTGCCCGCCCGAGACCAGCAGCGCCAGACAGGGCTCGGGGAGCGGCCCGTGCTCGAGCTGGTCGACGGCGACGTGGGCGGCGAGGTGGTTGACGCCGTACAACGGCTTGCCGAGCGACAGGGCGAGCGACTTCGCGGCGGCCACACCGACCAGCAGCGCGCCGGCGAGCCCGGGTCCGCTGGTCACCGCGATGGCGTCGACGTCGTGGAGAGCGATCCCGGCCGTCTCGCACGCGCGCTCGATGGTCGGGACCATCGCCTCCAGGTGCGCCCGGCTGGCGACCTCGGGCACGACGCCGCCGAAGCGGGCGTGCTCGTCGACGCTGCTCGCGACCGCGTCGGCGAGGAGGGTGTGACCGCGGACGATGCCGACGCCGGTCTCGTCACAAGAGGTCTCGATCCCGAGCACCAGCGGTTCGGTCTTCACGACGTCATTCTCACAAACCGCTCGAGGACGACGGCGTCGGTGCCGTCGCGGTAGTAGCCCGCCCGCTGCGCGATCTCGGCGAATCCCGCTCCGGCGTAGAACGCCCGCGCCGCGACGTTGTCGTCGCGGACCTCCAGCAGCAGTCGCTCGGCACCGCCGGCCGCGGCGTGGGCCTCGACGGCGACGAGGAGCGCCGCCGCGACGCCGGTACGACGCGCGCCCGGCACCGTGGCGATCCGCTGCAGCTCCGCGACGTCCTGCACGACGCTGACCGCCGCATGGCCGACGAACCGGGCGTCCTGCTCGGCGACGAAGTAGGACGTGGTCGGCAGCCGGCCGGCCACGCCCTCCTCGATCAACGTGTCCGACCACGGGTCGAGCGGGAACGCGATCAGCTCGAGGTCCGCGATCGCGTCCACGTCGCCCACGTGTGCGGAACGGACCACGAGCCTCATACGGTCCCTGAGGAGCCGAGGGACGAGGCGTCTCGAAGGGTGGGCGCGCGAGGGATCTCCGCGTCGGGACGGCGGAGGTAGAGCGGTTCGGGATCGCGCAGCTCGGCCCGCTCCTCGACGACGCACCGCGCCAGCCACCCAGCGGCCGGGCGCAGCGGCTGCCGCCCGTCGGGGAACGCATCGGGATAGAGCGCGGCACCTTCGCCCACCACGGGCAGCCCGCCCAACGACTCTGCGACCTCGGCCGGGCGCTGCACGTCGGGTCCGGTGACGCGAAGGCCGGCTTCGTCGTACGTCGCCAGGTAGACCTCGCGCCGCCGAGCGTCAGTGGCCACCACGAACGACCCGGACACGGTGCCTGCGTCGATGGCCTCGACCGCGAGCACGTCGAGCGAGCACACGCCGTAGACCGGGATCTGCAGCGCGTAGGCCATCGTGCGGGCCGAGACCAGCCCGACCCGCAGCCCGGTGAAGGGTCCCGGACCGACCCCCACCGCGATCGCGGTCAGGTCGCGGACCGTGATGGCGACCTGCCGCAGTGCCTGGTCGACGAGCGGCGTCAGCTGCTCGCCGTGCCGCATGGTCTCGGTCGACACCAGCTGGGCGACCACGTCGGCGCCGTCGTGCACGGCGACGGTGACGGTCGGCGACGAGGTGTCGAACGCAAGCAGCACGGGGCCGAGGTTAGCGGTCGGCCGTCAGCCGGCCGCGGTCACTTCCAGACCCGGACCCGGTCGACGACCATGGTGACCCGCTTCGGCGTCTCCGCCGTGATCGCGTTCCAGAGACCGCCCCACGCCTGGGTCAGCACCACGTTGAAGGGCTGGTCGAACGGCTGCGATCCCACCAGCGGGGCCAGCGCGGCTCCACGATGCTCGTAGGTGAGCTCGCCGTCGTAATAGAACCGCATCTTCTTCGGCGTCCACTCGACCGCGTAGGTGTGGAAGGCGCTCGGCGTTGACGCTGCCGTCCATGCCGGTGTGCACGTCCTTCACACCGTCGACGTAGTGCACGGACGGGAACACTCGGTCGCGGCAGGACGCTGTACCACTCGGCGACGTCGATCTCGCCGGACAGCGGCCAGGCGCCGTACTTGCGGGTGTCCGGGTAGCAGCCAGATCGCCGCGTGCGCGCCGGAGACCCGCAGGGCCGGCCATCTTGGCGCGGAACTCGAACCGTCCGTAGGCCTGGGCGAACCTGCCCTCGGTCGTCACCGCTGCCGCGGCCACCGGTTCGTGGCGAAGCTGCCGTACGGGGCTCCGGCACAGAATCTGCCGGTCCAGCTTCACGGCGGTCAGGCGGAGGCCTGCCCATCGGCCACCGGATCGTCGACGGCTTGTCGACGTAGCAGCGCCGGTGCCGTTCGTCATGCCGCTGACGGATGTCTCCTGGGAGGTCCATCGGTCCGGTCGATGGTGTCCCCGCCGAACTCCTCGACGAAGGTGCACTCCCACGGCGTGCCGTCCGGCTTCAGCCGCTGATCGCCGCACGCGTCGGCGGCCGGCACATCCAGGGTTGCCCCGGACGGCGGTACGTCGACCACGACCGCGACCGACGAGAGTGCGGCCGCCAGACAGGCGAACAGGACGAAGCGAACGCGCCAGCGCATGCGAAAGAGACCCCCCGGGGCAGGACCGATGGACGGCGCTGCCCCAGCAGCACCCGCTCTTCACTGTGCCCTGCGCGCGGCACTTCTTCCAGGTTTGCGGACCGGGTCTGACCGGACAGAAACCGACCATGGCCCGGACGAGTCATGCCGCCGCGACCGGGCGGACACAAAAGGCGACTCTCGAGGGCTACGAGGGGAGCTCGACGCCCAACCAGCGGTGACCGAGCGGGTCGATCTCGACCGTGCGGGGGTCGGTGTCGTCGGCCGCGTGCGCCGCCGATGGTCCGCAGGATCCGGATCTCCAGCGGCGAGTCCGCGAGGTCCTCGGCCAGGCCCTCGCCCCACTCGACCACCGTGATCGCCCGATCGAGGTCGGTGTCGAGGTCGAGGTCGTCGAGCTCCGTCGCCCCGCCGAGCCGGTAGGCATCGACGTGCACGAGGTCCGGTCCCCCGACCAGCGACGGGTGCACCCGGGAGATCACGAACGTCGGCGACGTGACGGCTCCCCGCACCTGGAGTGCAGCTCCGAGCCCCTGGGTGAACGTGGTCTTGCCCGCCCCGAGGTCGCCGCTGAGCACCAGCACGTCGCCGGCCCGCAACAGGGCAGCCACCCGAGTCGCGAGGTCCCGCATGTCGTCGGCGGTGGGTACGGCGTACCGGCGCGGCAGCGCGCGGGCCAGCTCGACGTACGGCGGCCGCCGCGCCGTCTCGGCGAAGCCCTGCTGGCGCCAGAACCGGACCGTGTGCGGCAGCTCCTCGCGAGCGAAGACCACGGCGCGCTCCGCCCGGCCGTCGCCGAGCTCGGCCGCGGCGTGCAGCCCGGCGCGCACCAGCGCCGTCGCGACACCCCGGCCGCGGGCGACCGGGGTGAGCCCGAACCGGCGCAGGTGCACGGCGCGACCGTCCGGCTCCGCGTCGAGGAGTACGGCGCCCGCCGTCTCGCCGTCCACGCGAGCGACCAGCCCGGCGCCGGCCGCCAGCCGCGCGGCGATGCTCGCCTCGGTCTCGGCCAGCGCATCGGTCGGCGGGTCCAGGGACGGACGGTCGGCGAAGGCCGCGCGCACGACCTCGAGCACGACGCCAGCCGCCTCCGGGCCGACGACCTCGATCGTCGGCAGGCTGATCTACCACGGTCACCGGCTCCGGGCCCCCGTCGTCGCCGCGGTGATCAGCTGGTCGAGCTCGGAGCTGACGAGGTCGTGGCGCTCGAACATCACCAGGTGACCGGCGCCGTCGCACTCGAGCAGCCGGGAGCCGGGGATCCGCGCGTGGAGCTTGCGCGAGTGCCCGATCGAGGTGAGCTTGTCTCTGGTGCCGCAGATGACCGAGGTCGGCACCGCGCCGAGCGCCTCGACGGCGTGGAACTTGTCGAGGCCCGAGAACAGCGGGAAGAAGTCGCCGATGACCTCGAACGGCGTGGCCGACAGCATCTCGTCGGTGAACTCGACGTACGCCTGCGGCACCTCGCCCCCGAAGGCGTAGCGGTCGGTCGCCACCGTCGCGATGCCGCGGCCCAGCCGGCGTACGCCGTCGACCACCCGGTGGCCCCGGTGCAGGGTGCGGACGGCGCGGTGGGTGAACGGCGTGACCGGTCCGCTCAGCCGCGCGGGCAGCATCGGCAGGATCATCCGGCTCACGTCGAGACCACCGGCGGTCGTCGAGATCAGGCCGACACCGACGACCCGGTCGCCGATCAGCTCGGGGAACTGCTCGACCAGCGCGACGATCGCCATGCCGCCCATCGAGTGGCCGACCAGGACCACGGGGCCCTCCGGCGCGGCCGCGTCGATGACCGTCTTGAGGTCGCGCCCGAGCTGCTCCACCGTCGAGTGCTCGCGGTCCGAGCGGCCGGAACGGCCGTGGGAGCGCTGGTCGAAGAAGACCGTGCGCACCAGGTTGCGGTAGGCCGCGCGCTGGAAGTGCCAGCAGTCGAGGTTGAGGCAGAAGCCGTGCACGAAGACCACGGTGACGTCGGGCGGCCCGCCGCGGACCCGGCGGAACAGCCGGCCGGTCCGGTCGAGCCCGTGCGTCTGGTCGACCTCGTCGATCTCGACGTGGAGGGGTACGCCGTCGTCGGCGACGACCGTGGTCGGCTCGGAGCGGAGCGAGCCGAACGCGACGTCTTCTCCCGCGCGGCGGCTGATCGACCGCTGCTGGCGCAGGATGCTGACCGCTCCACCGGCGGCGGCGACACCGAGCGCGCCGGCGAGGGAGCCGATGACGCGGCGACGGGTGCTGCTCATGTCGAGCGCTCCTCGCTGTCGACATAGGTCCGGGTCATCCGGCCTCCGATCCTGGTCACGATCTCGTAGCTGATGGTGCCGCACGCCTCGGCCCAGTCCTGCGCGGTCGGCGTGTCGGGCCCGGCGCCGAACAGCACGACCTCGTCGCCGATGGCCGCAGGGTCGCCGCCCAGGTCGACCATGAACTGGTCCATGCAGACGGTGCCGCGGATCGGGCGCCGCTTGCCGCCGACAGCGACCTCGGCAATGTTGTCGGGGCCGCCCGGGTGGAACGCGTGGCGCGGCACGCCGTCGCCGTAGCCCAGCGGCACCAGGCCGACCGTCGTCGGCCGGTCGGCGACCCACCGGTGGCCGTAGGAGACGGCGTCGCCGGGAGCGAGGTCCTTGACCAGGGCCAGTCGGGTGCGGACGGTCATCGCCGGCATCAGGCCGAGGTCGGGCGTGCTGCCCGGCGCCGGGTCGAGACCGAAGATCGCGATGCCGCAGCGGACTGCGTCGAACCGCGACGACGGCCGCAGCACCGCGGCCGCGGAGTTGGCGAGGTGCAGCAGCTCGGGCCGCAGACCGCAGTCCGCGGCGAGCGCGACGGCTGCGCGGAAGGCCTGCTCCTGCCGGTCGTTCGCCGGGTGGTCGGGCTCGTCACTGCACGCGAAGTGGGACCAGAGACCCGTGAGCTTCCAGCTGCCGTCGCGCTCACCGGCGCGAGCGCGGGCGAAGAGGTCGGCCCAGCTGGCACGCGGCGCACCGCCGCGGTTGAGCCCGGTGTCGACCTTGAGCTGCACGCGGGCCCGCCGGCCGACGGCCTCGGCAGCGGCGGCGATGGCGTCGAGCTCGGCGACGGAGTACGCCGACAGATCGATCCCCTCGGCGACCGGCCGCTCGAGATCGGTGCCGGGCAGCATCAGCCAGCAGAGCAGCGGACCGACGTACCCGGCCTCGCGCAGCTGGAGCGCCTCGTCGACCGTCGCGACAGCGATCCACTCGGCACCGCCCTCGCGAGCGGCGCGGGCGGCTTCGACCATGCCGTGGCCGTAGCCGTCGGCCTTGACCACCGCGATCAGCGGTACGCCGACCAGCTCACGAAGCACGCGCACGTTGTGCCGGATCGCCGCCAGGTCGACGACGATCTCGGCGAGCGGGCCGCCGTCGAGGTCAGCCGGCTGGTCGGACATGGGTCCGATCTTCCCATCAGCGCCTCGAGGGTTGCGACGACCGCCGGTAGTGCGCGCGCCACGTCGCCGGCCACGATCGGGCCGCCCCGGGACGCATAGGTCGCGGCCGCGCCGTGCAGCCAGGAGCCGACCGAGGCGGCGTCGTAGGGCGTGAGGCCGGCGGCGAGCAGGGCACCGATCACGCCTCCGAGGACGTCGCCGGCGCCGGCCGTGGCGAGCCACGGGTTGCCGGTCGTGGTGACCCGGACCGGCCGGCCGGGCTCGGCGATCAGCGTGTGCCTGCCCTTGAGCAGGACCGTCGTGCGGTAGAGCTCGGCCGCGTCGCGGACGTGGTGGAGCGGTCGCGCCTCGACGTCAGCACGCTCCACACCGAGCATCCCCGCGAGCTCACCGGCGTGCGGCGTGAGCACGGCCGGGCGCCCGGTGACGAGGTCCGCGAACGCGAGCGCATCGGCGTCGACGACCAGGGGTACGTCGTCCGCCAGCGCCGCGCCGATCGCGTCCTCGGCACCCTGGTCGCTGCCGGAGCCGACCACCCACGCCTGGACCCGGCCCTCGCCGACGACCTCGGGATGGGCCCCGCGGACCACGTCCTGGACCGCCGGATCGCCGACGTACCGGACCATGCCGGCCAGCCCGCAGTCGGCGCCGGCCACGCTGAGGAGGGCCGCGCCCGGGTAGGCCGCGGAGCCGGCGCGGACGCCGACCACGCCCCGCGTGTACTTCTGCGCGTGCGGGTCGGGCCGCGGCAGCAGCGCCGCGACGTCCGCCGGCTGCAGCGCCTCGAGCGCCGGCTCGGGCAGGTCGAGGCCGATGTCGACCAGCTGGACGACGCCGCAGTGCAGCGCCGCCGGATCGACCAGGTGGGCGACCTTGTGCGTGCCGAACGTGACCGTCAGGTCGGCCGACACGTGCGGCCCGGCCAGCTCACCGCTGTCGACGTCCACGCCGGACGGGGTGTCCACCGCGACGACCGGGATCCCGGCGACCGCATCGAGCGCCGCGACCGCGTCGGCGCGGAGTCCCGGGCGACCGCCGATGCCGACGATCCCGTCCACCACCACGTCGAAAGCTGCGGTGGTTTCGATACGTCGCTCGCTGCGCTCGCTCCCTACTCGACCACCGAGCGGTTCGCGCGCTGGTAGGTGCGAGGCCGTCTACGGCGAGCCTCGAGACGCCGCACCCTGCCGCCCGCCTCCTCGAGCGCCGCCGACCCCGGCCTCGTGCGCCCGGTCCGACAGCAACCACGCCTCGACGTACGCGCCCCGCCGCGCGAGGACCGCGCCGGCGTACAGCGCGTCGCCGCCGTTGTCGCCCGACCCCACGAGCAGCAGCACCCGCCGCCCGTAGCCCCCGCCGAGCAGGTCGAGTACGGCGTACGCCAGCCCGTGCGCGGCCCGCTGCATCAGCGCGCCCTCGGGCAGCTCCGCCAGCAGCGTCGCCTCTGCGGCCCGGACCTGGTCGACCGTGTGCGCTCGGATCACGACGCTCACGCTAGCCGCGCGACCGCGCTAGAACAGCGCGGTGAGGATGAACACTCCGGCGATGATCGCGACGATGGTGCCGATCACGAAGACCACGAATGCGGTCTCGAACGCGCGCCACCCGGTGACTCCCTCCGCCCGCCCGAGGCGCGCGGTCAACGCGGCATCGTTGGTCTCGGCGTAGGCGGCGACCCGGTCGAGCAGGGTGATCGCCTCGGTCAGCCGGTCGCCGTCGAGCTCGGACGCCTTCAGCTGCCAGAGCACGCAGTCGTTGCGCACCTGGAGCACCGCGGTCCCCTCGGCCATCGTCGCGGCGAACGTCCCGAGGTCCTCCGAGAGCGACGGCTGGTCCGCCCACACGCCCTTCCGGCCGACCGGACCCAGCGTCACCGGGAGGCCCACCCCCTCGAGCGGGCTGTTCGACCGCATCGCCGGGTCCGCCCAGAGCCCCAGCCGCACCTTCGTCTCGAGCCGCACCACGATCCAGCGGTAGCCGGACGTGACGGCCTGGGCGCCGTACGTCGCCACTCCCGACCTTCAGCCCGCGACCACGCCACTGCTGGTCGATCCACTGCATGCTGCCGACGAAGTCGGTGACGCGGTCGAGGCCGCGGACGTCGATCTCGAGCCGTTGACCCGCGACCGCGAGCGCCTGCGCGAACCTCTCGCCTACCGGGCCGCGGAGGCCGTCCTCCGTCACGACTCGAGGACCACCATCGCCGAGGCGATCCCGGCGTCGTGGGAGAGCGAGAGGTGGATGTGCTGCACACCCAGCGCAGTGGCCTGGGCCCGCACCGTGCCGCGGATCATGAACACCGGACGCCCCGACTCCTCCCGGATCACCTCGGCGTCGTGCCACTCCATGCCGCGCGGCGCGCCGAGCGCCTTGGCGAGCGCCTCCTTGGCGGCGAAACGGGCGGCGAGCGAGGCCATCGGCAGCGTCCGCTCGGCCTCGGTGAAGAGTCGTACGGCGAGCGCGGGCGTGCGCTCGATCGAGGCCGCGAAGCGGTCGAGCTCGCACACGTCGATGCCGACCCCGATCACCGCCACTCGGATCAGCTTCACTCGACCGTGACGGACTTGGCGAGGTTGCGCGGCTGGTCGACGTCGTGGCCGAGCGCGCTGGCCAGCTCGCAGGCGAACAGCTGGAGCGGCACGATCGCGACCAGCGGCTGGAGCAGCACGGGGACCTGCGGCAGCCGGATCAGGTGGTCGGCGTACGGCTCGATCTTGTCGTCGCCCTCCTCGGCGAGGCAGATGGTGAGCGCGCCGCGGGCACGGACCTCCTGGATGCCGCTCAGCATCTTGCCGTGCAGCTGGTCGCGGCCACGAGGAGGTACGACGCACAGCACCGGCAGGCCGTCCTCGACCAAGGCGATCGGGCCGTGCTTGAGCTCGCCGGCCGCGAAACCCTCCGCGTGGATGTAGGCCAGCTCCTTGAGCTTCAGCGCGCCCTCGAGAGCCACCGGGTAGCCGGCGTGCCGGCCGAGGAAGAGCACCGACCGGGTGCCGACGTGTGACCGCGCGAGCTCGTAGACGGCCTCGGCCTGCTCGAGCACGGTCTCGATGTGGTCCGGGCATCGCCTCGAGCTGTTCCATGATCTCGTCGATCTCGTCGCCGTACCGGGTGCCCTTGACCTGGGCGACGTAGAGCGCGAGCAGGTAGCAGGCCACCAGCTGGGTCAGGAATCCCTTGGTCGACGCGACGCCGATCTCGGGGCCGGCGTGGGTGTAGATGACGGCGTCCGACTCGCGCGGGATCGACGAGCCGTTGGTGTTGCAGATCGCGAGCACCTTGGCCCGCTGGCTCTTCGCGTGCCGGATCGCCTGCAGGGTGTCGGCGGTCTCGCCCGACTGGCTGATCGCCACGACCAGGGTGGTGTGGTCGACGATCGGGTCGCGGTAGCGGAATTCGGACGCGAGCTCGACCTCGACCGGCGTCCGCGTCCAGTGCTCGATCGCGTACTTCGCGACCATGCCGGCGTAGAACGACGTGCCGCACGCGATGATGATGATCTTGTCGAGGTCGCGGATCTCCTCGTCCGCGAGCCGCATCTCGTCCAGCTGGAGCAGGCCCGCGAGCCCGCGGCGGCCGATCAGCGAGTCCGCGACCGCGCGCGGCTGCTCGAAGATCTCCTTGCGCATGAACCAGTCGTGGCCGTCCTTCTCGGCGGCCGAGAGGTCCCAGTCGACGTGGAACTGCTCGACCTCGACAGGAGTGCCCCAGAAGTCGGTGACGGTGACCTCGTCGCGGGTGATCGTGACGATCTGGTCCTGCCCGAGCTCGAGCGCCTCCCGCGTGTGCTCGATGAACGCCGCGACGTCGGAGCCGAGGAAGTTCTCGCCCTCGCCCAGGCCGACGACCAGCGGACTGTTGCGCCGGGCCGCCACCACCCGGTCGGGGTCCTCGGCGTCGACGGCGACGAGGGTGAACGCGCCGTCGAGCTGCTGGCAGACCCGCTGCATCGCGATCGGCAGGTCGATGCCCGACTGCACCTGGAGCTCGACCAGGTGGGCGGCGATCTCGGTGTCGGTCTCGGAGAGGAAGACGTGGTCGTCGGCCTCGATCCGGGCCCGCAGCTCCGCGAAGTTCTCGATGATCCCGTTGTGCACCAGCGCGATCCGGCGGGCACCACCCGTGTGCGGGTGCGCGTTGGCGTCGTTGGGCGGGCCGTGGGTCGCCCAGCGGGTGTGCCCGATGGCGGTGTGCGCCGCCGGGAGCGGGTGGTCGGCCAGCTCCTTCTCGAGGTTGGCGAGCTTGCCGGATCGCTTGGCCACGGCCAGCTCCCCGTCGTGCACGACCGCGATCCCTGCGGAGTCGTAGCCGCGGTACTCCAGCCGTCGCAGCCCGTCGATCACGACGTCCTGCGCCCGCTGGGGCCCGACGTACCCGACGATCCCGCACATGGCGGATCACTCTACGCAATCAGGTGCTGATTGAATCGTCGCCATGCGCGAGCAAGAGACGGGCGAAGAACTCCATCGCGAGTCCTCGCCGTACCTCGAGCTCGACCGGGCGACCTGGGCGGCGCTGGCCTCGGAGAGCGAGAGCCCGCTCACCGAGGACGAGATCCGGGCCCTCCGCGGCCTGGGCGAGGCGCTCGACCTCGACGAGATCGTGCAGGTCTACCTGCCGCTCTCCCGGCTGCTGAGCCTGCGCGTCGAGGCCGCCGGCGCCCTGCACCGGGCGCAGGAGGAGTTCCTCCACCGGACGACGCCGCCGCGCACGCCGTTCGTCATCGGCCTGGCCGGTTCCGTCGCGGCGGGGAAGTCGACGACGGCCCGGGTGCTCCAGCAGATGCTGGCGCGCTGGCCGGCGCACCCCAACGTCGCGCTGGTGACGACCGACGGTTTCCTCTACCCCAACGCCGAGCTCGAGCGCCGCGGCCTGCTCGACCGCAAGGGCTTCCCCGAGTCCTACGACCGGCGGGCGCTGATGAAGTTCGTCGTCGACATCAAGTCAGGCAAGGACGAGGTGCTCGCACCGCGGTACTCCCACCTGATCTACGACGTCGTGCCGGAGGAGAAGGTCGTGGTCAACAGCCCCGACATCCTCATCCTCGAGGGCCTCAACGTCCTCCAGCCGGCGCGAGCGCGCGGGGACGGGCGCACCGGGCTCGGCCTGTCCGACTTCTTCGACTTCTCCATCTTCGTCGACGCCGCGGTGGCCCACATCCGCGACTGGTACGTCGACCGCTTCCTCCGCCTGCGCGAGACCGCCTTCCGCGACCCCAGCTCCTACTTCGCGAAGTACGCCCAGCTCACCCACGACGTCGCCATCGACGAGGCACGCCGGATCTGGGACACGATCAACGGCCCGAACCTGGAGCAGAACGTGCTCCCCACCCGCTCCCGCGCCACGCTCGTGCTGCGCAAGGACGCCGACCACTCGGTCCGCTACGTGCGGCTCAGGAAGATCTGAGGGCCCCGGGACCGCTCAGCGGCCGATCTGCCGTCGGGCCATCCCGCGCACCTGTTGCCGCCGCGCGGTGTCCAGCATCAGGTAGCCCGCGACCGGGAGGCCGACCAGGACCAGGAGCGCCCAGCCGAAGCTCAGCGGCGTGAGCAGCCACAGGACCAGGAACAACCCGAGCACACCCAGACCGAGTTTTCCGCCAGCAGACATTGGATTCCACCCCTTCAGGAAGGCAAGGTTGCCTGCCCACCACGATCGTCCGGCGGCGGCGCCGTCTCAATCGGGGAACCCCATGGGCCGACCCTGATCCGACCCCGGCGCCGCGGTCGTCATGCCCCCACGCTGCCTGATGTCAGAGAGCGAGCCGGGCCCGTACGACGTCCGCCAGCCCGTCGGCGACGGACTGCGCCTGCTCGGCGGTCGGCGCCTCGACCATCACCCGGACCAGCGACTCGGTGCCGGACGGGCGCAGCAGCACCCGGCCGGCGTCGCCCAGCCCGGCCTCGGCTGCCTCGACGGCGGCCAGCAGCTCGGCGTCGTCGCACCGGTCCTTGTCGACGCCGGGGACGTTGACGAGCACCTGGGGCAGCCGGGTCATCACGCCGGCGAGCTCGCGCAGGTTGCTGCCGGTGACGGCCATCCGCTGCAGCACGTGCAGGGCGGTCAGCAGGCCGTCGCCGGTGGTGGCGTGGGCGCGCATGATCACGTGGCCGGACTGCTCGCCGCCGAGCGAGTAGCCGCCGGCGCGCATGTCCTCGAGCACGTAGCGGTCGCCCACCGCGGTCTGGCGGACGGTGACGCCGGCGGCGGTCAGCGCCTGGACCAGGCCGAGGTTGCTCATCACGGTCGCGACGAGGGTGTCGTCGACGAGGTCGCCGGTCTCCTTCATCGCGAGCGCGAGGATCGCCATGATCTGGTCGCCGTCGACGATCGCACCGGTGTGGTCGACGGCCAGGCAGCGGTCGGCGTCGCCGTCGACGGCGAACCCGGCGGCAGCGCCGTGCTCGACGACCGCGCGCTGGAGCAGCTGGAGGTGGGTGGATCCGCAGCCGTCGTTGATGTTGAGGCCGTCCGGCTCGGCGCCGATCGCGATCACCTCGGCGCCCGCGTCGGCGAGGGCCTTGGGTCCGACCTCACTGGCCGCGCCGTTGGCGCAGTCGAGGACGACCTTCAGCCCGTCGAGGGGCTTCTCGAGGGTGGAGAGGAGGTGCGCGGCGTACTCCTCGACGGTCGGGCCGTACGGCGTCACCCGGCCCACCTCGGCGCCGGTCGGCCGTTCCCACTCCTGGTCGAGGTGCTCCTCGATCTCGCGCTCGAGCGCGTCGTCGAGCTTGACCCCGCCGCGGGCGAGGAACTTGATGCCGTTGTCCGGCATCGGGTTGTGGGACGCGGAGATCACCACGCCCACGTCGGCCCCGAGGGCGTCGGTGAAGTAGGCGACGCCCGGCGTCGGCAGCACCCGCAGCCGGAGTACGTCGACGCCTGCGGACGCAAGGCCCGCCACGACGGCGTGCTCGAGGAACTGCCCGGAGATCCGGGTGTCGCGGCCGACGACCGCGAGCGGCCGCTGGCGCCCGCTGCCGAGCCCGCCGTGCTCGACGAGCACCCGGGCCGCAGCAACGCCGAGGCCCAGGGCCAGCTCTCCGGTCAGTTGACCGTTCGCCAGGCCCCGGACCCCGTCGGTGCCGAAGATCCGCATCGCCCCACTTGGTCGTTGTCGGTCCCTGAGGAGCTCGCGCAGCGAGCGTCTCGAAGGGTCAGCGCTTCGAGTACTGCGGCGCCTTACGGGCCTTCTTGAGACCGGCCTTCTTGCGCTCGGTCGCGCGAGCGTCGCGGGTCAGCAGACCGGCCTTCTTGAGCGTCGCACGGTTGGCGTCGAGGTCGATCGCGTTGAGGCAACGCGCCACACCGAGGCGCAGGGCGCCGGCCTGGCCGGTGATGCCACCGCCGTGGATGCGGGCGATGACGTCGAACCGGTCGTTCAGCCCGAGGGCGGTGAACGGCTCGTTGACGACCTGCTGGTGCAGCTTGTTGGGGAAGTACGACTCCAGCGTGCGGCCGTTGATCCGCCAGACGCCGGTGCCCGGAACGATCCGGACGCGGGCGACGGCCTCCTTGCGACGGCCGGTGGCCGCGCCGGGGGCGATGGTGGCCGGGCGGGCGTCGACGGCGGCGGCCGACGGGGAGGTCTCGCTGGTGTAGGCGAGGCCCTGGTCGTCGGACTCGAAGGTCTCCTCGACCTCGGTGCCCTCGGTGCTGTCGGTGCTCTCGGTGCCCGTGTTGGCAGTGTCAGCCACGTTAATTCCTTGATCCTTCGCGTCGGTCGAGTCAGTCACTGGGAGATCTTCTTGATCTCGAAGGGCACGGCCTGCTGGGCCTCGTGCGGGTGGGCGGGGCCGGAGTAGACCTTCAGCTTCTTCACGATCTGACGGCCGAGCTTGTTCTTGGGGACCATGCCCCACACGGCCTTCTCGACGGCCTTGCGGGCGTCCTTGTCCAGGACCTCACCGATCGGGGTCGCGGTCAGACCACCCGGGAAACCGGAGTGGCGGTAGACCATCTTGTCGGTCCGCTTCTTGCCGCTCAGCGAGACCTTCTCCGCGTTGATGATGATGACGTAGTCACCGGCGTCGAAGTTGGGGGCGAACATCGCCTTGTGCTTGCCGCGCAACAGGTTGGCGGCAGTGGTGGCGAGGCGACCGAGCGGGACATCCGTCGCGTCGATCACGAGCCACTGGCGCTCGACGTCGCCGGGCTTCGGGGCATAGGTGCGCATGGCTGCGTACTTTCTGTCGTTCGTGGTGAACACGGCCGAAGGCTCCGACCGCGACGTCTCCTGACGAACACTGGCTCCACCCACGGTTGGACCGTCGAGGTGAGGCTCTGCCCCCGCATGCGGGAGCGGCAGGAGACGCGACGTACAAGATTACGGGCGGGCCGCCCGAGACGCCAATTGCCGAGGGACGCATGCCGGGTCGGTGGCTGACTGCTGTGACAGTATGACCTGCGTCACACCTGGGGAGGGGGCGCATCGATGGACTCTGTACTCGTCTCCGTCGCGCTGCCGATCGCCCTGGCGATCATCATGTTCGGCCTCGGCCTGTCGCTGACCTTCGACGACTTCCGCCGGATCGGACGGGAGCCGAAGCCGGTCGCGATCGCCCTCGGCGCCCAGGTCGTGGTCCTGCCGGCGCTCTGCTTCGGGCTGGTGACGGTCGTTCGATCTCGATCCGCTGCTCGCGGTGGGGATGATGCTGCTCGCGGCCTCACCCGGTGGCACCACCGCGAACCTGTTCAGCCACCTGTTCCGCGGCGACGTCGCCCTCAACGTGACCCTCACCGCGGTCAACTCGGTGATCGCGGTCGTCACCCTGCCGCTCGTCGTCAACCTCAGCGTCGACCACTTCGACCCGGAGGACGCCGGCGACGTCGGCCTGCAGTTCGCCAAGACGCTGCAGGTCTTCGCGATCGTGCTGGTCCCGGTGGCCATCGGCATGGTGGTCCGCCGGTCCGCACCCGGCTTCGCCGACCGCGCCGACAAGCCGGTCCGGATCGGGTCGGCCGTGGTCCTCGCGCTGGTGATCTGCGGGGCGCTGCTGGCCGAGCGCGACAAGCTCGCCGACTACCTCACCGACATCGGGCCGGTCGCCACCGTGTTCTGCGTGTGCAGCCTGACGCTCGGCTACTTCCTCCCCCGCCTCGCGGGCGTCGACCAGCGGCAGTCGATGTCGTCGGCCTTCGAGGTCGGCATCCACAACAGCACGCTGGCCATCGCGGTCGCGATCAGCGTGCTCGACAGCGAGGCGCTCGCCGTACCGGCTGCTGTGTACGGCGTCCTGATGTTCCCGCTCGCTCTCGTCGCCGGCTTCACCATGCGGTGGCTGCATCACCCTGCGGGACAGCGGGTACCGGCCGATTCGTGACTCGACTACGGTTCAGGACGTGACTGACTCTCTGACCGTACGCGACAACCGCACCGGCGCGGAGTACGAGATCCCGATCACCGACGGCACCATCCGTGCGGCTGACCTGGGTCAGATCAAGGCGGCTGACGACCAGCCCGGCCTTGCGACGTACGACCCGGGCTTCGTCAACACCGCCTCGTGTCGCAGCTCCGTGACCTATATCGATGGCGAGGCGGGAATCCTCGAGTACCGGGGCTACCCGATCGAGCAGCTGGCGGAGAAGTCCAGCTTCCTCGAGGTGTCCTACCTCCTGATCCACGGCGAGCTGCCGACCAAGGAGCAGTACGACGACTGGGTCCACCACATCACGTACCACACGTTCGTCCACGAGAACGTCAAGGCGTTCATGCAGGGCTTCCGCTATGACGCGCACCCGATGGGGATGCTGATGGCGTCGGTGGGTGCGCTCTCGACGTTCTACCCCGAGGCCTCGAACATCTCGGACCCTGACAACCGGCAGATCCAGATGGTGCGGATGATCGCCAAGATGCCGACCCTCGGTGCCTGGGCGTTCCGCCACGCGCAGGGCAAGCCGTACGTCTACCCCGACAACGACCTCAGCTACTCGGAGAACTTCCTCTCCATGCTGTTCAAGATGAGCGAGGTCAAGTACGACCCCGACCCGCGGATCGCGAAGGCGCTCGACACCCTCTTCATCCTGCACGCCGACCACGAGCAGAACTGCTCGACCAACGCGGTCCGCTCGGTCGGCTCCTCGCAGGTCGACCCCTACTCCGCGGTCGCGGCCGGCATCGGCGCGCTCTTCGGCCCGCTGCACGGCGGGGCCAACGAGGCGGTGCTCAAGATGCTGCGCCGGATCGGCAAGACGTCCGAGATCCCCGCGTTCATCGAGGGTGTCAAGAACGGCAACGAGCGGCTGATGGGCTTCGGCCACCGGGTCTACAAGAACTACGACCCGCGGGCGACGATCATCAAGAAGGCCTGCGACGACGTCTTCGAGGTCACCGGCGTCAACCCGCTGCTCGAGATCGCGATGGAGCTGGAGAAGATCGCGCTCGAGGACGAGTACTTCGTCAAGCGCAAGCTCTACCCCAACGTGGACTTCTACTCGGGCCTCATCTACGAGGCGCTCCAGTTCCCGCCGGAGATGTTCACGGTGCTCTTCGCGATCGGCCGCACCCCCGGCTGGCTCGCGCAGTGGCTCGAGCTGGTGCAGGACAAGGACCAGAAGATCGCCCGGCCCGAAGCAGATCTACACCGGCGACCGCAAGCTCGACTTCGTGCCGGCCGAGGTCCGCTGGGGCTGAGCCCTTCCGACACCCGGTCCCGGTCGTTGTGCGGGGATGTGGCCTACGCCACAATCCCCCGATGAGCACCCCCGCCAGCACTCGCCGACGCCCCTGCCCGCAAGTCCTGGCCACCCGCACAGCCGCCGGAGCCGACGTACGTCGACGACCGGCTGAACCACTGGGCGGACGCCAACCCGGACGGCGAGGCGATGAGCTACCTCGGCCGCACCTGGACCTGGGCGCAGCTGCACGAGCGGGTGCACCGTGCGGCCTGCGCCCTGCGGGAGCTGGGCGTCGCTCGCGGGGACGTCGTCGGCTTCCTCGACAAGAACCACCCTGCCTGCGTCGAGATCAGCATGGCGGCCGGCTCGATCGGCGCAGCCAACGCGATCGTCAACTGGCGGATGGCCGGTGACGAGATCGACTACGTGGTCAACGACTCCGGCGCGAAGATCCTCTTCGTCGGCACCGAGCTGATGCCGGCGATCGAGGCGATCCGCGACCGGCTGCCCAACGTCGAGAAGATCATCACCGTCACCCCGGACGGCGCCGAGGGTGACGAGTACGAGGAGTTCGTGGCGTCGGCGAGCGCGTGCGAGGACGGGCCGGACGTGGTCGAGGACGACGTCTGCCTGATCCTCTACTCGTCGGGCACCACCGGCCACCCCAAGGGCGTCATGCTGACCCACCGCAACATGGTCCAGCACACGATGAACGCCCACGACGGGTTCCTGCCGGGGGACAAGTCGATGGTCGCGATGCCGCTGTTCCACGTGGGCGGTTCGTCGTACGTCCTCTTCGGCATCCACGACGGCATCCCGAGCATCATGACCCGGGAGCCGGACGCCGGGTCGCTGGCCGGCGCGATCCTCGCCGGCGCCAACTGCACCTTCCTGGTCCCGGCCGTGCTGGCGCAGGTGCTGCAGTCCGGGCCGGACGCGATCCAGCTGTTCTCGGCGCTGCGGTCGTATACGTACGGCGCCTCGCCGATGCCGCCGCCGCTGCTGCGGGCGGCGATGGAGGCGTGGCCGACGACCGACTTCATCCAGGTCTACGGCCTCACCGAGGTGTCCGGCGTCGCGACCCACCTGCTGCCCGACGAACACCGCAACGCGGCCGCCGACGGCCACCCCGAGCGGCTGCTCTCGGCCGGCCGCGCGATCCCCGGGTGCGAGCTGCGGATCGTCGAGCCCGGGTCGGGCGCGGACCTCCCGGTCGGCGAGTCCGGCGAGATCTGGATGCGCACCCCGCAGCTGATGGCCGGCTACCTCAACAAGCCCGACGCCACGGCCGACGTCATCACCGAGGACGGCTGGTTCCGGACCGGCGACATCGGCCACCTGGACGCCGACGGCTTCCTCTACGTCTCCGACCGGCTGAAGGACATGATCATCAGCGGCGGGGAGAACATCTACTCCCCCGAGGTCGAGCGGGTGCTCTCGGAGCACCCTGCCGTGATGGAGGTCGCGATCGTCGGGGTGCCCGACGAGAAGTGGGGCGAGTCCGTCAAGGCGTTCGTCGCCGTCAAGGACGGCAGCTCGGTCACGGCCGAGGAGATCATCGAGTACTCCCGTGAGCGGCTCGCTCACTACAAGTGCCCCAAGACCGTCGAGATCATCGCGGCGCTGCCCCGCAACCCGACCGGCAAGGTGCTCAAGCGCGAGCTGCGGGCGCCGTACTGGGAAGGCCGCGAGCGCCAGGTCTGACGGCGTCGGGTCTGTAGGTCTGACAGACGTATCGGATGCGGTAGGACGCCGCGATGCTCCGCTGACGCGACGTCGTACCGCGTGCGACGCTGGTTGCATGTCCGCGCCCGCGGCTCGCCTGGTAGCGATGGTCGTCGCCGTGGCGCTGCTCGCCATACCGCCCCCCCCTGCCGCAGCCGCCGGCGCCGTCGGCGGGCGCTTCGTCACCACGTGGTCCGGCGAGACCGCGAACCTGTGTCTGTTCGGCGACGTGAACGTCGCCATCGACTGGGGTGACGGAACCAGCCAGCAGGTCGCGGCGACCCGGGTGCAGAGCTCCGACGACCCGATCATGCATACATTCCAACAGCTGCTGCCGACCCACCAGGTCGTTGTCACCGGCACGTTCGACCAGCTGGAATGCACCTTCGACCCGTTCGCCGTGGAGGGGTTGCTCTCGGTCGACGAATGGGGCGCCACCGGCACCACCGGGCTTTCCGCCGCCTTCTTCGGAGCGCGGAGCTTGCAGGCAGTGGCCGAGCCACCGACCACCGTGACCGATATGAGCGGGATGTTCTTCTCTTCGTCGTTCAATCAGCCCGTCGGCGACTGGAACGTCGCAAACGTCACCAACATGAGCCAGATGTTCCAGCATTCGTCGTTCAACCAGCCGATCGGTGACTGGAACACCGCGAACGTGACCGACATGAACCTGATGTTCGCCCACACGCCGTTCGATCAGCCCATCGGTTCCTGGGACACGGCCAGGGTCGTCTACATGAAAGGCATGTTCAACGGTGCCGCCGACTTCAACCAGGATCTTTCCGGGTGGTGCGTCTCCAACATCTCGACAGAGCCGTACGAGTTCGACCTCGGCGCACTTGCATGGGTCCTGCCGCGACCACAGTGGGGCACGTGCGGTGGCCAAGACGTCTCCGGACCGACGGTGGTGATCAACTCGGCCACCTCCACGGACCAGGTCCGGATCAAGGGCACCGCCGACGACGGCACCGCCGTCGAGCGCGTGCTGTGCGCGATCCAGGACCGCGCCACCGGCCAGTGGCTGCGCCGCGACCGCACCTGGGGCGCCTACCAACGGCTACCGGCTCACCTTCAGTACCCCGGCGCCCCCAGCACCAAATGGCTGTGTGCCCGTCGGCTGCCGGCCGGATCCTTCACCGTCAAGGCCATCGCCTTCGACACGCTGGGTCACGTCAACGCCATGCCGCGTCCGTCCATCATCGTCCGGGTCGACAACTGACCGCCTTCGCCTGCTCGGCCCACTCCACCCGGAACCTGCTGGTGGCCCTGGCAGCAGGCTCGTCATAGGGCAGGGCAACAGCCCGGTAGTAGCGGAAGGCGTTCACCCAGAATCCCCAATTTCTCCGGGTCGTACTGGCCTGGTGGACCTGGGGACCAGGCAGGCCCTGGGAACAGCCCAGGAGCCCCCTCCCGGCCTCTGGAGGGGGCACCTGGATTGGGGGTCTGGGCGACCCACCTCTTCCGCCCAGGTCCCCCAGGTGGCCCTGAGGGAGAAGGCCATTCAAGAACCCCAGGGCCACGACTGGGTGGGGCTACGGCGTCGGGTGATCTTCGTGACCGCCAGCGGCTGAAGCACCCCACACCGGCCCCGGGTCTCAGCCCGGCCACCCTGACGTTCCTGGCGAACGAGTCGGCGTTGTGGCCGATCTCAAACGTGACCTCGCTACGCCGGTAGTACGCGAGCCCGGAGCCGTCGAGGACCCAGGCGACGTTGGCTCCGGCGACGTTCACCGGGTAACCGAGGGCAGCCGCTCGGTCTGTGCCGCGACGGCCATCTATCTCTATCCCCGCGAGATCGAGGACTTCCTCTACGGCCACCCCGACATCGAGGACGTGCAGGTGGTCGGCGTGCCGGACGAGCGGTACGGCGAGGAGCTCTGCGCCTGGATCAAGCTGCGCGCCGGTGCCGACTGATCGATGCCGAGGCCGTGCGTGCATTCGCGACGGGCAAGCTCGCGCATTACAAGATCCCGCGCTACGTGCTGGTCGTCGAGGACTTCCCGTTGACCGTCACCGGCAAGGTCCGGAAGGTGCAGATGCGGGACGAGTCGGCCAAGTCACTCGGACTCGCCTGAATCTCCCGCGACGGGCGGTGCCGTCGTCCGGTAGGAATGGCGGGTGGACTCCATCTCCGGCCTCGCCGACGAATACCAGCAGTTCCGCTACCGCCAGAACCCGATGTGGGCGCACATGTCGGGGGAGTACTCGGTCGCCGGGTCCTACGCGGACGTGAGCGCCGCCGGGGAGGAGGCAGCGGTGGCCGAGGCCCGCGAGTTCGCGGCGCGCGCCGAGGCGATCGCCGAAGACGACCTCGACGAGCAGGAGCGGCTGTCGCGGGCGATGCTCGTGTGGGACGCGACCTCGACGGCCGAGCTCGGCGCGCTCCGCTCGGCGGAGTACGGCGCCAACCCGATCTTCGGGGCGCAGGCCTCGCTCGGGATGTACATGCCCAAGCTGTCGATCCCCACGCCCGAGGTGGCGGACGCGATGGTCGACAAGCTCCGGGGTGTGGCGACGTACTTCTGCGACCTCGCGGACCGGCACCGCGACGGTGTCGCCGCCGGCCGCACCCCGGCCGCGTTCGCTGCGGCCGACACCATCCAGCAGCTCGACGAGTGGCTCACGACGCCGCTGGCGGAAGACCGGCTGCTCCGCATCGGCGCGACCCCGGACGGCGTCGACCGCGGCGCGCTGGTCTCCAACCTGCAGAAGGTGGTCGAGGACGATGTGCGGCCCGCCCTGGCTACCTACCGCGCCGTGCTCTACGACGACGTGATGCCTGCCGCCCGCCAGGACGAGCAGGTCGGCCTGATGCACGTGCCCGGCGGTGGCGACGCCTATGCGACGCTGACCCGCTACTACACGACGACCGACCTGACGCCCGAGGAGATCCACCAGATCGGGCTCGAACAGGTGGCCGAGCTCGAGCGGCAGTACGCCGAGCTCGGACCTGCCGTCGTCGGCACCGATCACGTGCCCGCGATCCTGGCGGCCCTGCGCGACGACCCCGCCCTCCACCACACCAGCCCCGACGAGATCGTCGAGGCATCGAAGGCGGCGATGGCCAAGGCGCGGGGGGTGATGGGCGACTGGTTCGGCCGGCTCCCGCAGTCAGACTGCGAGGTGGAGGCGACCACGAGCGGTGCGATCGCCTACTACTTCCGGCCCGCGATGGACGGCAGCCGGGGCGGCGTCTTCTTCATGAACGTGGCCGACCCCGAGGGGTGGGGACGGTACGAGATCGAGTCGACGTCGTACCACGAAGGGATCCCGGGTCATCACCTCCAGATCGCGATCGCCCAGGAGCTCGAGGACCTCCCCGACTTCCGCAAGACCGCCTTCGTCACGGCCTACAGCGAGGGTTGGGGTCTCTACACCGAGCGGCTCGCCGACGAGATGGGTCTCTACGGCTCGCCGCTCGACCGGATGGGCATGCTGGCCGCCGACTCGATGCGGGCCTGCCGCCTGGTCGTCGACACCGGCATGCACGCGCTCGGCTGGACCCGGCAGCAGGCGATCGACTACCTGCTGGCCAATTTGGAGAAGACACTCGGCCACGCCACCGCCGAGATCGACCGGTACGCCGTCACACCCGGTCAGGCGCTCTCCTACATGATCGGCCGGCTCGAGGTGCTCCGGATCCGCGGCGCCGCACAACAGCGGCAGGGCGAACGGTTCGACATCAAGGCCTTCCACGACGCCGTGCTCGACTCCGGCGCACTGCCGCTCTCGGTGCTCGCCGAGCACGTGGCGAGGCGTCTGGCCTGACCGAGCCAGAGGATCAGGAGCTGCTGCCTTGCGGCCCGCCTAGCCGCTCCGGCGTGTGCCGAAGCACACCCCCACGCCGCGGAACAAGACGTTGACTTTGGGGTACAGGGTGGACAACGACGTCGGGCGCCCGTCCCGGTGCGGATGGAGGTTGCTGGACCGTGGTGGAGACCTGGCCGGGGTCGGCGTACCCGCTCGGAGCGACGTTCGACGGAAGCGGCACCAATTTCGCCCTGTTCAGCGAGGTCGCCGAGCGGGTGGAGCTGTGCCTGGTCGACGTCGACGAGTCCGGCAGCCGCCGGGAGAGGCGGGTCGACCTCACCGAGGTCGACGCCTACGTCTGGCACGCCTACCTGCCCGAGGTGCAGCCCGGTCAGTGCTACGGCTACCGGGTGCACGGACCGTGGGACCCCGCGCAGGGCCTGCGCTGCAACCCCAACAAGCTGTTGCTCGACCCCTACGCCAAGGCGACCCTCGGTGAGGTCGACTGGGACCAGTCCCTGTTCGGCTACGACTTCGACGACCCCGCCAGCCGCAACGACGAGGACTCCCTCGAGCGAACGATGCTCGGCGTGGTCATCAACCCCTACTTCGACTGGGAGGGCGACCGGACCCTGCGCACGCCGTACGCCGAGACGCTGGTCTACGAGGCTCACGTCAAGGGCATGACGGCCACGCACCCCGAGGTGCCCGAGGACCTGCGGGGCACCTACGCCGGACTCGCGCAGGAGCCGGTCATCGAGCACCTGCAGAAGCTGGGTGTCACCGCGATCGAGCTGATGCCGGTGCATCAGTTCGTGCACGACGACGTGCTGCTGCAGCGGGGGCTGCGGAACTACTGGGGCTACAACACGATCGGCTTCTTCGCACCCCACGACGGCTACGCCGCCCGAGGTGGCATCGCGGGCCAACAGGTCCAGGAGTTCAAGTCGATGGTGAGGTCCTTCCACGAGGCTGGCATCGAGGTCATCCTCGACGTCGTCTACAACCACACGGCGGAGGGCAACCACCTCGGTCCGACCCTGAGCTTCAAGGGCATCGACAACCCGGCGTACTACCGACTCGTCGACGACGACCGCCAGTACTACATGGACTACACCGGCACCGGGAACTCGCTCAACGCCGGCAGTCCCCACTCGCTCCAGCTGATCATGGACTCGTTGCGCTACTGGGTCACCGAGATGCACGTCGACGGGTTCCGGTTCGACCTCGCCTCGGCGTTGGCCCGCGAGTTCTACGACGTCGACCGCCTCTCGACCTTCTTCGAGCTGGTGCAGCAGGACCCGGTGGTGAGCCAGGTGAAGCTGATCGCGGAGCCGTGGGACGTCGGTCCGGGCGGCTACCAGGTGGGCAACTTCCCGCCGCAGTGGACCGAGTGGAACGGCGCCTACCGCGACACCGTCCGCGACTTCTGGCGCGGCGCGCCCAACCTGGGTGAGTTCGCCAGCCGGCTGGCCGGCTCGTCCGACCTCTACGAGCACTCCGGGCGCCGTCCGGTGGCGAGCATCAACTTCGTCACCGCCCACGACGGTTTCACCCTGCGTGACCTGGTCTCCTACGAGCAGAAGCACAACGACGCCAATGGCGAGGGCGGTCGCGACGGTGCCGACGACAACCGCTCGTGGAACCACGGCGTCGAGGGCCCGACCGACAAGGAGGAGGTCATCAGCGCCCGTGCTCGCGACCAGCGCAACCTGCTGGCCACCCTGCTGCTCAGCCAGGGAGTCCCCATGGTGCTGCACGGCGACGAGCTCGGGCGCACCCAGGACGGCAACAACAACACCTACGCCCAGGACTCTCCGCTCAGCTGGATCGACTGGGGGCGGGTCGACGCTCCGCTCAACGAGTTCGTCGCCGAGCTGGCCCGGTTGAGGCACGAGCACCCCTCCCTGCGCCGCCAGCGCTTCTTCACCGGCAAGACGGTCCGCACGTCCGAGGGCGGTCGGCTCAACGACATCGTCTGGCTGCACCCGGAGGGCCGTCCGATGGCGGACGGCGACTGGACCAGCGGACAGCGAGCACTCGGGATGTACCTGAACGGCGACGGGATCGAGGGCCGCGACCGGCGCGGTCATCCCGTCACGGACGACCACTTCCTGATCCTCTTCAACGGCGGCGACGCGGTGCCCGTGACCCTGCCCGATGCCGAGTACGCGCCCCGCTGGCAGGTCGTGGTGGACACGACCGGGGAGTGCGACACCGAGGCGGCCCTGGCCGCCGGCAGCAAGTTCGAGCTCCCTTACCGGAGCGTCGTCGTGCTGCGCCAGTGGCACGAGCAGCCCGCCGAGGTCGACGTCAGCCCGGCCGCGTCCGTCGCGTCGATGGCGGCCGAGGGATGAGCTCGACGACCAGCGGTCCGGCGCGGGTCCCCAGCAGCACCTACCGGCTCCAGATCAGGTCGAGCTTCGACCTCGACGCGGCGCTCGACGTGCTGCCCTACCTCGACGAGCTCGGCGTCGGCTGGCTCTACCTGTCGCCGATCCTCGAAGCACACCCGGGGAGCGACCACGGCTATGACGTCGTCGACCCGAGCCGGGTCGACCCCGCGCGCGGCGGGCCGGAGGCACTGGCCCGGCTGTCGGCCGAGGCGCACCGGCGCGGCATCGGCATCGTCGTCGACATCGTCCCCAACCACGTCGGGATCGAGAGTCCGGCGACCAACGGTTGGTGGTGGGACGTCCTGCGGCACGGTCGCGACTCGCGCTACGCCCAGTACTTCGACGTCGACTGGGCAGCGGGTGGGGGCAAGGTGCTGATCCCGGTCGTCGGTGACGACGACCTGTCCGAGCAGGACGGCCCGATCGACAACCTGAGCGTGGTCGACGGAATGCTCGGCTACCACGACCACCGCTTCCCGCTGGCTCCGGGCAGCGACCACGGGGCCGGCGCGCCGCAAGCCCTCCACGACCGGCAGCACTACCGGTTGGTGAGCTGGCGGGCGGCGGACCAGCACCTCAACTACCGCCGGTTCTTCGCGGTCAACACCCTCGCCGGCGTCCGCATCGAGGACCGCGACGTCTTCGAGGCCACGCACGCCGAGGTCGGTCGCTGGTTCTGCGAGGGTCTTGTCGACGGGCTGCGGGTCGACCACCCCGACGGGCTGCGCCACCCGGCGGCGTACCTCGACGACCTGGCCGACCTCACCGGTTCGGCCTGGGTGGTGGTCGAGAAGATCCTCGAGCCGGGGGAGGAGCTTCCCGAGCGCTGGCAGACGGCCGGAACGACCGGGTACGACGCGCTGGCGCTCATCGACCGGGTGCTGGTCGACCCCGCCGGCGAGAGCGCGCTGGGTGAGCTGGACGACCGGCTGCGCGATGGCGTACCGCCCTGGCCGACCTCGTCCGGGACAACAAGCGTCACGTCGCCCAGACGATCCTGAACGCGGAGGTACGCCGCATCGCCCGCGAGCTGGCTCGCGAGCTCGACGTCGAGCCGGAGGAGAGCTGGCGGGCCGACGTCGAGGCGGCCCTGGTCGAGCTCTTCGCTGCCTTCCCGGTCTACCGGAGCTACCTCCCCGACGGGCACAGGACCTGACGGCGGCCGTGGATGCGGTGCGTCGGGACCGGCCCGACCTGGCCGCCGCGCTCGACCAGGTGCTGCCCCTGCTCGAGGACCGGGTGCGGGCCCCGTCGCTAAGTTTCCAGCAGACGAGCGGCATGGTGATGGCCAAGGGCGTCGAGGACCGTGCGTTCTACCGCTGGAGCAGGTTGACCTCGCTCAACGAGGTCGGCGCCGACCCGGACCACTTCTTCGTGACCCCGGACGAGTTCCACGCGGCGATGGCGCGTCGTCAGGAGCGCACGCCGGCCGCGATGACCACCCTGAGCACCCACGACACCAAGCGGAGCGAGGACGTCCGCGCGCGGATCTCGGTGCTCGCCGAGGACCCTGTGTGGTGGGCCGAGACGGTCGACGCGCTGCTCGCCGCGGCGCCGGCGCCGGACCCGGGGTTCGCCAACCTGCTCTGGCAGGCGGCGCTCGGTGCCTGGCCGCTCTAACGGGACCGGCTGCACGGCTATGCGGAGAAGGCGATGCGCGAGGCCGGTGACCGGACGACCTGGACCGACCCGGACCCGACGTACGAGAAGGCGGTGCACGCGATGGTCGACGCTGCGTACGACGACGACGCGGTGCGAGCGATCATCGAGACCGCCGCCGAGCGGGTGGCGGCGCCGGGCTGGAGCAACGCCCTCTCGGCGAAGCTGGTGAGCCTGATGATCCCCGGCGTCCCGGACGTCTATCAGGGCAGCGAGCTGTGGGAGCAGAGCCTGGTCGACCCCGACAACCGCCTCCGTCGACTACGGGCTCCGGCGCTCGCTGCTCGCGGACGGCGGTACGCCGGAACGGCCCACGCGGCTCGACGACGAGGGCGCGCGAAGCTGCACGTCGTACGCACAGCGCTGCGGCTGCGTCGCGATCATCCCGACCTCTTCACCACTACACGCCGGTGAGCGCGACAGGGTCCGCGGCCGGTCACGTGCTCGCGTTCGACCGCGGCGGCGTGATCGCCGTCGTCACCCGGCTGCCCCTGGGACTCGCCGGTCCGGCGGCTGGGGCGACACCCGGCTCGAGATGCCGGAGGGACCTGGCGCGATGTCCTCACCGACCGCCCCGCCGACCCCGGCGTCGAGCGGCTGCTCGACACCCTGCCGGTCGCGCTGCTCGTCCGGGTGGACTGATGGCCTTCGAGGTGTGGGCGCCGCGGGCGTCGCGGGTGCGGCTCAGCCTCGGTGACGAGGTGGTCCCGATGACGTCGGCGGCCGGCGGCTGGTGGGCGCCGGCCGCCGAGCTGGGCGACCTTCCCGAAGGGACCCCCTACGGCTTCCTGCTCGACGACGATCCGAACGCCGCTGCCCGACCCGCGTTCGCTCCGACAGCCCGACGGTGTGCACGGGCGGTCGGCGACGTACTACCCCGGTGACTTCGTCTGGACCGACCGGGCGTGGACCGGGCGACAGCTCGCCGGCGCGACCATCTACGAGCTGCACGTCGGGACGTTCACCCCGTCGGGAACGCTGGACGGGGTCGCCGAGCGGCTCGACCACCTGGCCTCCCTCGGGGTCGGGTTCGTCGAGCTGATGCCGGTCAACGCGTTCAACGGCACCTACAACTGGGGCTACGACGGGGTGCTCTGGTCAGCGGTCCACGAGCCGTACGGCGGCCCGCCGCCTACCAACGGCTCGTCGACGCCTGCCACCGCGCCGGGATCGGCGTCATCCAGGACGTCGTCTACAACCACCTCGGCCCCTCGGGCAACTACCTCCCGCGGTTCGGCCCGTACCTCAAGGACGGCCGCAACACCTGGGGCGACCTGGTCAACCTCGACGGTGAGGGCTCTGCCGAGGTCCGGCGCTACATCCTCGACAACGCGCTGATGTGGCTGCGCGACTACCACGTCGACGGCCTCCGGCTCGACGCCGTGCACGCGCTCTCGGACGACTCCGACACCCACCTGCTGGAGCAGCTGGCCGTCGAGGTCGAGTCGCTGTCGGCCCACCTCAACCGGCCGCTGACGCTGATCGCGGAGTCGGACCTCAACGACAGCCGGCTGGTGACGCATCGCGAAGGTGGCGGCTACGGTCTCGACGCCCAGTGGAGCGACGACTTCCACCACGCCGTTCACGTCGCGCTGACGGGTGAGACCGACGGCTACTACGCCGACTTCGCCCCGCTCGGCGCGTTCGCGAAGGTGCTCAACAGCGGCTTCTTCCACGATGGCAGCTACTCCAGCTTCCGGGGCCGCGAGCACGGCCGACCGGTCGAGACCGACCCGATGCCGACCTGGCGGCTCGTGGTGTGCGCACAGAACCACGACCAGATCGGCAACCGGGCACGGGGTGACCGCACTGCGGAGCACCTCGACCCGAGCCTGCTGCTCTGCGCAGCGCTGCTGACCCTCGGGTCGCCCTACACGCCGATGCTCTTCCAGGGCGAGGAGTGGGCCTCAAGCACGCCGTTCGCGTTCTTCACCTCCCACCCGGAGCCCGAACTCGCAACCGCCACTGCCGAGGGTCGGCTCGCCGAGTTCGAGCGGATGGGCTGGGACCCTGACGAGGTCCTCGACCCGCAGGACCCCGCGACGTTCGACGCCAGCGTCCTGAGGTGGGAGGAATCGTCCGCCGGACGCCACGCGGAGGTGCTGGCCGGTTACCGGCGGCTGGCTGCCCTCCGCCGGGCGCACCCCGAGCTGACAGACCCGAGCTTCGGTCGGGCGAGCGTCGACGAGGCCGAGCGTCGGCTCACCCTCGTGCGGGGTCGGCTTGCGATCCACGTCAACCTCGGCGAGGACGAGTGGGAGGTCCCAGCGGTCGGAGATCCTCTTCAGCACCACCGCTGCCGTGCCGACCGGACCGGTCACGGGGCCCATCCGCCTGCAGCCCGGTTCAGGGGTCATCGCCGCTGAGCACAGATCGGCCAGGGCCGTTTTTCCTGTCATGCCATCGTGACATCATCTTGACTTGACATGACATCACAATGATGTCAGTGTGATGCACATGGACATCACCCCCTATGTCAAGAGCCTCCGTCGCGACCTGCTCGCGGCAGCGGAGAGCGCGGGGGAGGAGGCGCGGCAGACCGCCGAGCGTCTCGGCTACGCGCTCGACCCCTCTGCCCGGCTCGCCCTGATGGAGGCGATCAGCCAGGCCGCCACCGAGATCACCGCAGCGATGCCGGCCGGCAGTGTCGACGTACGACTCGACGGCCGGGACCTCGACTTCGTGGTCCAGGCTCCGCAGGCGTCCGCCCCGGCCCCCGCGTCGCCGCCGCCGCCCCCGCCGGCGCCGCCCGCTCCGGGCGACGTCGAGGAGGGCCTGGCACGGATCACGCTCCGGATCCCGGACTCCGTCAAGACCAAGGCCGAGGACGCCGCGGCCGCAGCCGGCCAGTCGCTCAACACCTGGCTGGTCAACCTGGTCCGCTCTGCGACCAACGACCGCGGCATCCATGTCGACGTCGACCTCTCCAGCGTGCCCTTCGGTGGCGACTTCCCGTTCGGCGGGAAGCGCGGCAACCGCCGCGTCACCGGCTGGATCTGACACCCACCCCTACCGTCCCTAGGAGACCCCATGTCCGAACACACCTTCCACACCCCTGAGCCCGTCCAGCTCTACGTCGAGAACGGCAGCGGCCACATCGACGTCGCCTCCGCCGAGGTCGCCAAGACCGAGGTGCGCATCGAGGGCCAACACGCCGACCAGGTCGAGGTGGTCCACGACCGGGACCAGGTCAGCGTGATCGCGCCTAAGAGCCGCGGGATCCTGGGCGACCAGAAGCTCGACATGGACATCGTGGTGCCGACCGGCAGCAGCCTCATCGTCAAGAGCGGCAGCGCCGACGTCCGTGCCTCCGGCCAGCGCATGGCGAAGATCAAGTCCGGCTCCGGCGACGTCAGCCTCGAGCGGCTCACCGGCGCCGGCTCCATCGACACCGGTTCGGGCGACGTCGCGCTCACCGTCGCCGAGGGTGAGTTGCGGGTGCGGAGCGGGTCGGGCGACTTCGTCGCCTCCCGGGCTGGGCGCGGCGACCACGGTCTCCAGTGGCTCCGGCGACATCGGCTCGAGCGCGCGGCCGGCCGGGTCGTCGTCAAGACCGGCTCGGGCGACCTCGAGATCGACGAGGCCGAGAACGACGTGACATGACCACCGGCTCCGGTGACACCGTCATCCGTACGGCGACCCGCGGCCGGATCACCAGCAAGGGCGCCTCCGGCGACGTCCGGGTCGGCGTACCTTCCGGCACGCCGGTCTGGACCGACATCAGCACCGTCACCGGGACCGTCAGCTCCAGGCTGGAAGGCGTGGGCGAGCCCGAACCGGGCGCCGACCACATCGAGCTCCGCGCCACGACGGTGTCCGGCGACGTCTACCTGGCGCCCGCCTGAGCCCGCCTGCGCCCGCTCGAGCACCGACCCGCCACTGTCGGTGGCGACTGCTTGAGTGGACACATCGACCACGAGTGCTCGGCCCACCCAAGGAGAGGAGGAAGCGATCATGATCCAACCCACGGACGAGTCCCGCGTCCGCCAGGAGATCGCGGACCGGATCGCCCGGGCCGACCGCCGTCGGCTCGCCGCCCGCACCAAGTCCGGCAGGCGTGCCCGCCGCGCCGGTCTCGAGTCCCTCTGACCCCGCAGCCGGTCGGGACCTGAGCACCCAGGTCCCCGACCGCCGGCACCCCGGCCCCGGCTCCCTCGTTGACCCACCGGTCGGACGAGGGAGCCTCATGATCCGCCACCACTTCCGTGCGCTTGCAGCAGCGGCCGTCACCCCCTGCCGGGACGGCCGCTCAGCGGTTCCTAGGAGCGCATGGCGACACCCTCGGCCAGAGCAGCCGATGAACGCGACCTGGGCGCGGTCGATCTCGAGATCCTTGACCAGGTGGCGCCTGAGCCCGGTGACGACCTTGGACTCGCCGGCGATCCACGCGTAGAGACCCGCGTGCTTGCTGCCCCCCATCGGCACCTGGGTCGCCTCGACGACTGCTTCGCCGGAGGAGGAGTGGACCGGGGTCTCCCAAAGGGCGGGATCGATCTCGTCGTCGCCGACCTGGGGAGCGGGCGCGGCTCGTCCCGGCGAGCCAGGCGACGACGGCAGCGTGCAGGCTGGCGCCCCGCGGCGCGTCGCCCCGGGGGAGCCAGGTCACCTCGACGCCGTGGGGCGCGTCGACGTCGCGCTGGATGTCGTCGGCGGTCGGCACCTCGACGAAGGCCGAGCCGCTGGCGTCGGGTGGGAGGTCGCGGAGGATGCCGTGCATTGCCGGCACGGCGGTCTCGGTCGCCGGCAAGGAGCAGCCGGGTCGCCGTACCGGGGGCCCACTCGATGCCGCCGAACTCGTGACCGCGCCGCGGTGCCAGCACGATCAGCCGGTCACCCCGCTGCGCGCGCAGCGCCCACTC
>CAWKIP010000009.1:0-151175 GCA_963849765.1 uncultured Actinomycetota bacterium | reverse complement strand
ACCATGTGGGACAACGCAACGCACGGCCCGTCGGCGGGATCGGCTCATCAGCACCAGCACCGACAGAGAAGGGATGTGATCGCCATGATCGACTGGGACTCTGAGAACTGGGGCAGCAACGTCCACTACGCGTCCAACGGTTCGTGGGTCACCGACAAGCACGGTGACGACGGCGCGAACGTGGACGACTGACAGGACGAGCCGGGATGCCGAGCGATGGCCACCGGCGGCGCCGACGTGCGCTTCGCAGCCCTGGGTGACTCAGTCACCCACGGCCTCGGTGACCGCTCCCGGCGAGACTGCCGCGGCTGGGCGCGCATCCTGAGCGAGGCCATCGGCCAGACCACGACGTCTCCTTGTGCAACCTGGCGCGTCCCGGGCGCGACCGCTGCCGACGTACGGGCCGACCAGCTCGACGAAGCCCTCGACCACCGGCCGGACATCGCGTCACTGATCGTCGGCCTCAACGACACCATGCGGTCCACGTGGGACCCGGCCAAGGCTCCGCGCGGACCTGCTGCACACGCCGGCCGCCTCGGCCGCGCAGGGCGCGATGCTGCTGACGGCGCGCTTCCACGACCACACCCGCGTGTTCGGCCTCCCTCGGCTCCTCGCCCGACCGCATGGGCGCGCGGATCGACGTACTCAACGCGATCTACGACGAGATCCATGCGACTGTACGGCGGACTGCAGGTCGACCTGTCGGCACACCCCGGCGTCTACGACCGCGAGTTCTGGTCCCTCGACCGGCTGCACCCCTCCGAGCTCGGGCACCGCGCCCTGGCCCACGAGTTCTCGGCCCTTCTCGAGCAGCACGGGCTGGCCTTCCAACCGCCTGCCCTGGAGCTCGACGGGGACCCGACCTCGCGCCTGGAGGAGTTGCGCTGGCTCGCGACCGACGGTGTCCCCTGGCTCGCCCGGCGGCCACGCGACCTCGGACCCGTCCTCGCCCGCACAGCCCTCCAGAACCTTCTCCCCGTGCCGCACCCTGCACCGACCCTGGGAGGATCCCAACCCTCTCCGACCAGGTGACGCTCATGAGTCAACAGCCGGCTCATGGTGGGCTGACCTGGGAAAACGTGATCTCCAAGGACCCCTGATGATCGGCCAAATCTGTCTCCTTAGGTTGTGGGTTCGAGTCCCACGGGGCCCACCGGACCTACGCTTCGAGGATGCGTAGGTGGGTTGCCGCAGTCGCTGTGGCCGCAGCGATGGCCGTCGCCTCACCAGCTGCGGCCGAGCCCGGCCCTCTCTTCCGCCCGGGCGAGGACGTCGACTACCAGCTCGGCGGCGTGTGGGACGACGTACCGGACCACGTCGGGATCGTGGTGCGGGACCGGAAGGCCGCACCGCTCGAGGGGCGCTACAACGTCTGCTACGTCAACGGGTTCCAGACCCAGCCGGACGAGAAGCGGTTCTGGCGCAACCACTGGCGGCTGGTGCTGAAGGACGACGGCCGGCCGGTCGTCGACTCGGCCTGGGGCGAGTGGTTGCTCGACATCCGCACCGCCGACAAGCGGCAGGCGCTGGCGGCGATCATCGGCCGGTGGACCGAGCGCTGCGCGGACGACGGGTTCGACGCGGTCGAGTACGACAACCTCGACTCCTTCTCCCGCAGTCACCGGCTGATCACCCGACGCCAAGGCATCGCCTTCGCGAAGCTGCTCGCCGGCCGCGCGCACGACGCCGGGCTGCCGGCGGGGCAGAAGAACTTCGCCGAGTGGGACGGCTCCCACGTCTTCGACTTCGCGGTCGCCGAGGAGTGCGGCCGGTGGCGCGAGTGCGACCGCTACGAGGCGTCGTACGGCCGCCACGTGCTGGCCATCGAGTACCGGCGCGAGGACTTCCGGCGCACCTGCAACGGGTACGACGACCAGTGGCCGGTCGTGCTCCGCAACCTCAACCTCACGCCGGGCGGCGTGCACGACTGGTGCTGAGCGTCCGAAGCAACAGGGTCAGGCGCGGCAGTCGGCGCAGATGCCGAACAGCTCGATGCTGTGACTGACCTCGGCGAAGTCGTGCTCCCGCGCCACCGCATCGGCCCATGTCTCGACCGCGGGGCCGGTCACCTCGACCGTGCGCCCGCAGGACCGGCAGACCAGGTGATGGTGGTGGTGGGTGCTGCACCGGCGGTAGACCGACTCCCCGCCGCTCCCCTGGAGCACGTCGACCTCGCCGGCCTCGGCCATCGCCTGGAGGGTGCGGTAGACGGTGGCCAGACCGACCTTGTCGCCCGCGTGTCGCAGCGTGTCGTGGATGTCCTGCGCGCTCTGGAAGTCGGACGCATCCGCCAGCGCCTCCGTGATCGCGCGCCGCTGGCGTGTCGGCCGCAGTGCCGAGGTCTCGGGCATACGTTGCCTCCTCGGCAGTTGAGACTCACTCTCAATCTACCGCCCGACGTATCGGAACCGACCACGCGACCGTCCGAATCCGCGTAGATTTCGAGCGTGGGAGGAAGGGAGGCCTCGTCATGCCTGCAATTGACGAGATGGACTTCGGCGCGGACACCGACGCTATTCGCCGGTGGCTGGCCAAGCGAGAGACGTACGCCGATGAGGCGAACGACGGGAAGCATCGCGTCGACCTGCCGGGCACTGTCGACCCGCAGCGGATGGCGTGCCCAACGCGCGCGAGGCCGGACAACACGTGCTCGACGCGCTCGTGGCACCCGAGCCGCCGATCGCGACCCGTTGGCCGATTCCCTACAAGCCCACCAAGGAGCAGGACGCCGCGACCGCTGACACCGACCCGGCGAGCAAGGGGTACCCCACGCCGCCCCCGCGGACCGGCACCACGCCGGGCAAGGGCGACCCCTACGCCTCGACGCCGGAGCACGAGGAAGAGCTGACCTCGAGCCGCTCCACCAACGCCGTCTTCAAGCCGCGCAAGGCCGCCCGGCGCACGATCACCTTCGTGTTCTTCGCGACCGCCGCGATGACGGTCGGCCAGGCCTACCTGACCTACCAGGAGCGCACGACGTTCAACTACGGCATCACCGTGCTGTTGGCCCTGCTCACGCTGATCGTGTGGGGCGTGCGCGCCAGCACCAGCGTCACCGAGATGGCGGTGATCCATGGCCAGCTGGAGATGATTCGCGACGGCAAGTTCGAGGTCGTCGACCTGGCCAGCATCTACACCCCGGTGGCCGTCCATGGACAGCCCGGGCACCGCGGCTGGAAGGTGCTCATCGAGCGGCACGACGAGCCGCTGATGGTGATCGACTCGAGCATGGTCGACCCGCACATGTTCACCGCCGTACTCCACCGGGTGCGACCGGACCTTCGGCCCGAGGAAGCTACGCCGGCACCGTGATCCAGTAGCGGCTCTTGGCGTTGCGGACGTCCTCGAAGACGCCGCCGCCGGCCTCGATGGTGCGCGCCGACGGCGCGTTGTCGGTGTCGCAGGTGACGAGCACCCGGTCGATGCCGAGCTCCCCCGCTCGTCGTACGCCGAGGGCGAGCGCGCGCGTCGCGTGGCCCTGCCGGCGTCGCGCCGGCCGCACCGAGTAGCCGATGTGGCCGCCCTCCTCCAGCAACCAGGCGTTGAGGTCGTGCCGGAGGTTGAGGAAGCCGATCACCTCGTCGTCGGGGTCGCCGTCGCCCGCCGTGATCCAGAAGTACGTCGACGCGACCGACCGCTCCCGGCCCTCCGCCGGGTCGCCTGCGCTCCGCTCGGCGAGGACGTCGATGAACTCCCGCAGCACGCCTCGGTCGGCTCGATCGGGTGGTCGAGGTTCCACGCGCCGGACCCGTGCATGAACTCGTCGCCGAAGTCCTCCACGGTCGCGGCCCAGCTGGGGAACCACCGGAGGTCGGGCAGCACGAGTGCGGTCATGAGCCGATTCCATCAAGCCGTGACGCTCGTCGCATTACGTTTTCCGACCGGCTCCGTCACAAGAACGTGTTCTAGTGTGGCTGCATGAGCAGGTTCGAGATCGAGCACGCGACCGAGGAGGAGATCGCCCAGGAGGCGGCACTCTTCGCGCCGTTCACCCACGCGGTCCGCGAGCTGGTGGACGCGACGATCCGGACCGAGGTCGACGACGACGAGATCCGCGCCGCCCAGGCCGAGATCGAGGCCATCGTCGAGCGGCTCCGCAAGAAGCAGATGGACGGGGCGTACGGCGTCCGGTTCCGCCCCGACGGCAAGCGCGGCCGCAACTGGGGCAACGCGGTGATGGGCCTGCGCAACCCGATCGCGCCGCCGCTCGACATCCGGAGCGACGGCGAGGGCCGCGCGTGGAGCGACTTCCACCTCGGCGCGGCCTACGAGGGTCCGCCCGGGCTGGTCCACGGCGGCGTGATCTCGCTGATGCTCGACCAGGTGCTCGGGCACGCGGTGAGCACCAGCGGCCGCCCCGGCATGACCGGCACCCTGACCATCGTCTACCGCCAGGGCACGCCACTCGGCGACCTGCGCTGCGAGGCCTGGGTCGACCACCGGGAAGGCATCAAGACCTACGGCAAGGGCCGGATCCTCAACGCCGACGGCGAGGTGACCGCGGAGGCCGAGGGCGTGTTCATCCTGCCCAAGTGGGCCCGCAGCCTCGACCGCTTCCGCGCGGCCGCCGAGGCGACCGAGTCCGGCATCGAGCTCGAGTAGCCGAGCCGCCACCTAAGCCGCCGGCCGCCGCAATCCGCGCCGACGCAACTGCGCGCGCGGCAGCGTGTCGCGCCGCGGCGAAGCCGCACGGTGCGACCCCCTGGGCCGACTTGCGATGGCCCGGGCGGCGAGCACCGTCCGCGACACGCTCGCGCCATCAGACCTTGACGCCGCGGACCTGCTCGTCGGTGAGCCGGACCTCCTCGAGCGCCCGGCGCTCGAGCTCCTCACGACGCTGACGCTCGGCCTCGGCGTCGTACTCCCCCGGCTGCGAGACCAGGTCGGCGGCACCGCCCTGGAGACGCTGGAGCGCGACCCGGGCGAAGATCTGCTGCTCGGTCGCCGTGCGCTCGGCTCGGCCGCGGCCGAGGAACGACACCAGCCAGTGGAGTACGGCGGTGAGCCGGTTCTTGAAGCCGGTGATGTAGAAGAGGTGGACCGCGAGCCACATCAGCCAGGCCGTGAAGCCGGTGAGCCGGAGCTTGCCGACCAGCGCCACCGCGCGGAACCGGCTGATGGTCGCCATCGAGCCCTTGTCGAAGTACTTGAACGGCTTCTGCGGGGCCTTGCCCTTGAGCCGGCCCTCGATCTCCTTGGCGGCGTACTTCGCGCCCTGGATCGCGACCTGGGCGACGCCCGGCAGGTTGTCGAGGTCGATCATGTCGCCGACGACGAAGACCTCCGGGTAGCCGGGCAGCGTGAGGTCGGGGTTGACCGCGATCCGGCCGGCCCGGTCGAGCGGGGCCCCGGTCTGGTCCGACAGGGTCTTCCCGATCGGGCTCGCCTGGACGCCCGCCGCCCACACCTTGGTGACCGCCGAGATGCGCTCCTCGGTGCCGTCCTTGTACTTCACGACCAGGCCGCGCTCGTCGACCTCCGACACCAGGGCGCCGAGCATCACCTCGACGCCGAGGTCCGCGAGCTTCTTCTCGGTCCAGGCGCCCAGCTTGGCGCCGAACGGCGGCAGCACCTGCGGCGCCGCGTCGACCAGGATGACCCGCGCGTGGTGGCTGCTGATCGCCCGGAAGTCCCGGGTCAGGGTGCGGTGGGCGAGCTCGGCGATCTGGCCGGCCATCTCGACACCGGTCGGGCCGGCGCCGACGACCACGAAGGTCAGCAGGTGGTCGACGTTCTCACCACGGGCCGCGCCGATCTCGGCCAGCTCGAACGCACCGAAGATCCGGCCGCGCAGCTCGAGGGCGTCGTCGATGCTCTTCATGCCCGGGGCGAACTCGGAGAAGTGGTCGTTGCCGAAGTAGGACTGGCCGGCGCCGGCAGCGACGATCAGCGAGTCGTACGGCGTCGTCAGCTCGCGGCCGAGGACCTGCGAGGTGACGATCTTTTCCTTGAGGTCGATGCCGACGACCTCGCCGAGCAGGACCTGGGCGTTCTTCTGCCGCGCCAGCACCTCGCGGGTCGGCGGCGCGATCTCTCCCTCGGAGAGGATGCCGGTCGCGACCTGGTAGAGCAGCGGCTGGAACAGGTGGTGGGTCGTCTTCGCGATCATCGTCACGTCGACGTCGGCACCCTTGAGAGCCTTCGTGCCGAACAGGCCGCCGAAGCCGGATCCGATGACGACGACCTGGTGCCGCTTCGAGCGCCGGACGAGCTCGCGCTCGGTGGTCGGGGTCTCTTCGGTCATCGTGAGCCTCCTGTGATTTGGCTGTTCCCATCCTCCCGCCTCCGCGCTTCGGGCCCAAAAGGTGGACCGTCTTCCACCATGTCGGCTCCATCACAGGACAGAATCGGGGTCGAGATTGAATGTTTGACCTCTGGGTGGCGGGGTAGATGACCCTGGATTCCTGGGAAGAACCGACTGCACACCATCTCGGGCGCTGAACCATACGGAAGGGGTTCACGTTGCCGCACCGGCAGGTCCTGACCCTGACCGCTGGTCCCCGTAGCGTGCAAGACGCGCGCCGGTGGGCCGTTGACACCTGTACCGCGATCGAGCGCGACGACCTCGCCGAGTGCGCCGAGGTCGGCGTCTCCGAGCTGGTGACCAATGCCCTCCTCCACGGCGAGCCCCCGACCAGGTTGCAGCTGCGGGGCACTGCGGATCACCCGCGGTTCGAGGTGTCGGACAACTCGGTCGTTCCCCCGCAGCCCGGGTCGCGCGCGGGTGGCATCGACCTCGACGCGTTCGACCTCGACGCGTTCGACTCCGGGGCCGCCGCCGACATCGACATCACCGAGCTGGGCGGCTTCGGCCGCGGCCTCGACATCGTCTCCCGAGCGAGCGTCGCATGGGGAGCGGTCATCGAGGACGACGGCAAGACGGTGTGGTTCGAGCCCGCCGCCGAGTTCTCCGACGAGGCGGGCGCCGAGTTCCAGCTGATGGCCCCGCCGGTCACCGGCGAGCAGCACACCCGGATGGGCGAGGTCGCGATCCAGATCAAGGGCGTGCCGGTGCAGGCGTTCTCGCGCTTCCAGCGTCACTACCGCGACCTGCGGCGGGAGATCCGGCTGCTCGCGCTCGCTCACGAGGACGACTACCCGCTGGCCAAGGTGCTCTCCGAGCACTTCAACGCGCTCGAGGGACCGCTCCGGTCGGGCATGGGGCGCGAGCAGGTCGACGACGCGCTCGATGCCGGGCGGGAGTCGGCCGACCTGCGGCTGCGGATGCCCCCGACTGATCGCCCGCCAGATCGGTGAGCTGATCGACCTGCTCGACGCCGCCGACGACTTCAGCCGCGCCGAGCGACTGCTGACCGCGCCGCGCCTGCCCGAGCAACGTGCTTTCCAGATCTGGTTCCTCAGCGAGTTCCGCCGTCAGGCCGCCGGGGCCGCGCCGCAGCCGTGGTCCGGCACCTCGTCGCCGAGCCCTACGATCTAGGCGTGCCCCGCTCGCCACGACTGCTGCTCGTGGTGGCGGCCGGCGGGGCGGCGGGCGCCGTACTCCGGTTCCTGCTCGGCGAGGCCGCTCCGGACGGTGCCGGCTTCCCCTGGACCACGTTCGCGATCAACGTCGCCGGCTGCGCGCTCCTGGCCGGCCTCGAGCTGCTGCCCCTCGCCCGGACCTCGGAGACCTGGGCGGCCGGGATCGGGCCGGGCCTGCTCGGCGGGTTCACGACCTTCTCCGCCACCAGCGAGCAGGGTCGGTCGCTCCTGGCTGACGGCGACATGCTGCTCGCGGGCGGCTACCTCTTCGGCACCCTCGCGGCCTGCCTGGTCGCGGTCACCGTGGTCGGGCGGTTCGCGCCTCCGCTTCCGCGTGAGGTCGAGCGGTGAGCGACGCGCTCTGGGTCGCGCTCGGCGCGTCCGTCGGCGCCCCCTTGCGCTTCGCGCTCGGCCAACGGTTCGATGCCGCGCTGCCCTGGGGCACGCTCGCGGTCAACGTCGTCGCCTCGCTCGTGCTGGGACTGTGCGTCGGCTGGTCGGTCGACGGCGCGGCGCTGGCCCTGGTGGGCGCGGGGTTCTGCGGCGGCATGTCGACGTACTCCTCGTTCGCCGTACAGACGCGCGACCTCGGCCGCGGCGGCGGTACGACGTACGCCGCCCTCACGCTCGGTCTCGGCCTCGCCGCCGCCGCTCTCGGCTTCTCATGGCCGGTGGTCTGAGGTGCGACGAGTGAAGCGAGGGCTCGAAACCCTAGGCGTAGCCCAGGTCGTGCAGCCGGTCGTCGTCGATCCCGAAGTGGTGAGCGACCTCGTGCACGACGGTGATCCGGATCTCGTCGATCAGGTCGGCCTCGTCGTCGCACAGGTCGAGCAGCGGGCCGCGGAACAGGAAGATCCGGTCGGGCAGCTCGGGCAGCCACGACGTGCCGCGCTCGGTGAGCGCCACGCCGTCGTAGAGGCCGAGCAGGTCGTCCGGCTCGTCATCCGGCGGCTCGTCCTCGACCAGGACCACCAGGTTGCGGACCAGCACCGCGAGCTCGTCGGGGATCGCGTCGAGCGCCTCGTCGACGAGGGCGTCGAAGCGTTCGGGATCCATGTCGACCGGCACAGGGACCATTGTGCAGGGTGGGTTTCGAGGCTCCGCCGCACTCGCACCTCAACCACCGAAATGCAAACAAGCCCGGACCAGTGATCCGGACTTGCCAGCGACCCCGACGGGACTCGAACCCGCGGCCTCCGCCGTGACAGGGCGGCGCGCTAACCAACTGCGCTACGGGGCCTTGTGAAGCGGTGGAACTCTAACCCATCGTGCCCGGGCCGACCCAATCGAGGGCCACCTCCAGAACCACCACCGCGATGCGCACGAACTGCAACTCATTGGTTGCATCAGGATCGAGAACGTGCAACTATTGAGTTGCACATTGACGACGCGCCGAGGAGCGACATCATGGACGAACTGGACCGGATCGAGCGATACATCGACATCGACGCGGACGCCGACCGCGTCTGGGGCCTGATCTCGCAGCCTGGGTGGTGGATCAACGAGGGCGAGATCCTCAGCAACCAGCGTCTCGAGCGGCGCGGTGACCTCCACGTCGTGCACCACGCCGTGTATGGCGAGTTCTCGATCCGCACCGAGCTTCTCGACCCTCCCCGCTACGCGGCGTTCCGCTGGCTTCCCCAGGAGGACGACGACACGCGTGCCGATGCCACGACGCTGGTCGAGTTCCGGATCGAGGACCGCGTCGGCGGCGTCCGCCTGTCGGTGGTCGAGAGCGGCTTCTCGACGCTCAGCGACGACCGCGAGGTCTGGCTCGCGGCCCGCAAGGAGAACGTCGATGGCTGGGCGACCGAGCTCGCCGCCGCCCAGGCGCACCTCGACCCGGTGTCGGTCACGCGATCGGTGCAGCTGTCCGTACCACCGGCGCAGGTGTGGCCGCTGCTCGTGGACGGCAGGCAGCTCGCCCGCTGGTACGCCTTCGGGGGCGCCGAGGTCGACGCCACTCCCGGCGGGCTGATCGAGCTGCGCTGGGAGGAGCACGGCACCTTCCGCGGACGTGTGCTCGATGTCGTGTCCCACCAGACCTTGTCCTTCCGCCTCGCGGTCGAGCCGGCAACCGACCCGAGCGACGGCCGGGCGACCCTCGTGACCTTCACCCTGCGCCCGTCCGGCGAGGGCGGCACGCTGCTCACGGTTCGTCAGACCGGGTACTCCGATGTCGACGCCGACCTCGGCGTCGCCCAGGAGCTGGCCGACCAGGACCGTCACGGCTGGGAGTCCGGCCTGACCCTGCTCACCGGACTGGTGGCCGAAGCGCCGGAAGCAGCCGACCGGTGACCGGCACCCTGTCCCCCGTCTTCGCCGCCCTCGCCGACGACACCCGCTGGCGAATCTTGGTCAGGCTCGGCGAAGGCCCCGCGAGCGCCTCGGCGCTGGCGGGCGAGCTGCCGGTCAGCCGGCAGGCGATCGTCAAGCACCTGGACGTGCTGGAGGCGGCGGGGCTGGTGGAGTCCGAGCCGCGCGGGCGCGAGGTCGTGCACCGGGCGCTCGGTTCCCGGCTCAGCTCCGTCGCCCGCGAGCTGGACGGCCTCGCAGCTGCCTGGGAACGCCGCCTGGCCCGGATCAAGGAACTGGCCGAGCACCCGCTCACCGAGGACTGAGCGGCGCCCGCCCGACTCGCGCTCTTCCCTGTGCGGCATGCTGGACCCGTGGTAGTTCTCGTTCCGCGACAGATCCGGATGGCCGGGATGACGGGCAGCGTGCCGTACTACGGCGGACGCTTCACACCCGCGCAGGCGTACGCCGCGGCGCACCAGCCGCGCCCACCCGCCCCGCCTCCAACAGCGCACGCGCCGGTCCGGTCTCGGGGAGACCAGGTCGAGGCGCTGCAGCACCTGCTCGACACCGGCGTTCTCACGCAGGACGAGTTCGACGAGCTGCGGGCCCGGGTGAAGCAGTGACCGGGCCGGTCCAGGTGCTGGTGGTCGGGTTCGAGGCGCCGTCGTTCTCGGGGGAGGTGCTGGCCGAGCTCTCCAGGCTCCGCGAGCGCGGTGTCGTGCGGCTGGTCGACGTGCTGCTGGTCGAGCGCGGCGAGGACGGGACCTTCGAGACCCTTGAGCCGCCGCCCGGCAGCGACCCTGACCTGGGACAGATCGCCGCTGAGGTCCTCGGCGGGGGCGAGGAGTCCTATGGCGACGAAGCCCTGGGCGAGACCTGGTCGCTGGCAGACGCGGTCCCGCCGGGCGGGGTCGCTGCGATCGCGCTCATCGAGCACCTCTGGGCCGGGCCACTCGTCGCGGCGATCGGCCGTGCGGGTGGGCGCCCGCTCGGTGAGCTGTGGCTCCCTGCAGGCGACCTTCCTGATTCGACGCCAACAGTGCGCGGGAGGCACTGACCAAGGCGTGCACCCGGCCGCGCCTCCCGGCGAGAACATCTCCGGAATGAGTTGATCGAGGCCCGTGGCGACTACGCGGGCGGCGGGACTTCACCCCTGGACCCGACCAGCGTTTCCGCTGGTCAGAGCCGCATTTCAGCACCTGCACCCCCGACCGGATTCGAACCGGCGCTACCGCCGTGAAAGGGCGGGGTCCTGGGCCGCTAGACGACGGGGGCCCGCCACGTCGGACGAGGCCGCCGCAGCGCGGACAGCATAGTCGCGGAGGCCCCTCCCCGAGACCTAACTGCGGCCGTCGCTTTCGTACGGCGTGGGCCCCTCCGGTATGGTGTGGCACTGCTCGGGCAGGTAGCTCAGTTGGTACGAGCGATCGCCTGAAAAGTGATAGGTCGGCGGTTCGACCCCGCCCCTGCCCACCGAGCGGATCGGCCCCTGGCCAGCAGAAACGCTGGCGGGGGCCGCTTCTCGTTTTCATGGAGGGACGGGCGCAGTCCGCTGAGGCGTCCAGACGGACTGGTAGTTTCGCTGGCATCCTGCCGGTGCCGCACCTGGAGTCTCCATGAGACAGACGCAGAGGCGACCCGTCGTGTTCCTGCACATCGGGGCGATGAAGACCGGGACGTCCTACCTGCAGAACCTGATGATCGCCAACAAGGAGCGGCTCGAGAACTGCCGGCTACCTGTTCCCGGGCGAGGCTTGGAGCCGTCAGGTCCGGGGGGCCCAGGAGGTGCTCCGCCGAACCCGCCGGGACCCTCAGGTCCGGGCCGAGGCACGGGGCGCCTGGCCGGCGCTGGTCCGCGAGGTGCTGGAGCACGACGGGGCCGCAGCGATCGTGTCGGTCGAGTTCCTCAGCTTCGCCGGCAGAGCCGCAGCGAAGCGCGTGCTGAGGTCGCTCGACGCCGCCGAGGTGCACGTAGTGCTGACGGTCCGCGATGTCACGGCGATCATCCCGTCGCGGTGGCCGACCGAGGTGCACAACGGCTCGACGATCAGCTGGCGCGCGTACACGAGACGCCTGCGAGCCGGGGCCATGGTCCCGCGGCTGGGCCGGTTGTCCCCGCACCCGACGGTCCGCCGCTTCAGCCTGGCGCAGGACATCGAGCGGATCCTTCGTGTCTGGGGTCGGCTGGTGCCTCCCGAGCACCTCCACGTCGTCACGGTTCCCACCCGTGATGCCGACCGGCGGCTCCTCTGGCATCGGTTCGCCTCAGTCGTGGGCGTCGATCCCGAGGTGTGCTCCGAGAGTCCGCAGTCGGCGAACGAGTCGCTGGGATATCCCTCGACCGAGTTGCTCCGCCGGGTGAACCGGCATCTGGGGCGGATGCGGCCCACCGACTACAACCCGACGGTCAAGGAGAGGATGGCGCTGCGCGCGCTCGCCGACCGGCGTGGTCAGGAGAGCCGCGCCCGGCTGGACCGAGTGACGTTCGAGTTCGGCCTGGCTTGGAACGCGCGGGCTCGCGACGCCATCGTCCGCTCGGGTGCGCACCTGGTGGGTGGCCTGGACGACCTGCCGGTCGACCTGTCCGACGCCGAACGACGTCGCCTCGAGGTGGCCCAGCCGCCGCCGACCGAGGAGGAGCAGCTGGCCGCCGCGACCCCTGCCGCGGACGCGATGGTCAAGGTGATCCGGCGTCGCGCCAGGCGCCTCCGCAGCCGTGGTGAGCACGTGGCGGTCGAGCCCTTCGACGTCACCGCTGCCGCGGAGCGGTGGCGGTGTGCGCCTGACCCGGTCGAGGCTGCCGCGGCGGACATCGCCCGGCTCGCCCGGACCGCCGTCGAGCTGCACCGGCGCCTTCGGGCCTGATCGGCTGGGTCTCAGACGCCCGCCTCATCTCGGGTACCGTTTCCCGCCAACCATCAGAAGATGCCCAGCTCCCGAGCCCGCGACACCGCCTCGGCGCGGGTAGCCACATCGAGCTTGCGATAGATGCTCTTCACGTGCGTCTTGACGGTGTTGAACGAGACGAACAACGCCTCGCCGATCTCACGTTGGCTGAGATCGGTCCTCAGCAGCCGGAGTACGCCGAGCTCGCGATCGCTCAGCTCCTCGTCGTACGGCGTCCGGGTCACCGGGCTCGGCCGGAACCGGAGCGTCTCCTCCGCGCGCGCCACCAGCTCGATCAGCTGGCCCGGATCGACGCAGGTCCGCGCCACCTGGCGGGCCGAGCCGAGCATGTCCTCCGCGGCTTCACGATCGCCCGCCCGGGCCTTCACCCCGGCGTGGATGATGAGGGCGTAGGACAGGTCGAACTTCGCGTTGCCTCGTCGAGCCAGCTCGGCGCCGCGGGTCAGCGCTTCGTCGGCTTCATCGAGTCGGTCCTGCCGCTGCAGCAGCTCACCACGGGCGACGTGGGTCATCGACATGCCGGAGTAGCTCGCCAGCCCGGGTTCCCTCCGCTGTAGTGCGTCGGAATCGGCCAGAGCCTGGTCGGCGCGGTCCCGCTGGCCGAGCTCGGCGTGGACCAGCGCGCACCATCCGAGCGCGTGGACCAGCGCCAACGAGTGCCTGGACCTCTCGCTCGCCGCGACCGCGTCGTCGAGCAGGGTCGCGGCGGCCTGCGACTCCCCGCTGAGGAACTCGGCGACGCCGAACGTGGTGAGGAGCGCGCTGCGCCAGTAGTCGGCTCCCTGCCTCCTCCTGTTGCGAGCGCCGGACGAGCCGTGTCGCGCGATCCCACCCACGTCGCCGAGGAAGTAGAGGTTGATCGCCTGTGAGGCGGCGACCCCGGACGCCAGCGACGCCGGACCGGCCTGGATCGAGCCCTCGCCAGCGCCTCGGGCGGCCGCGGCCAGCCACTGCTCCGCCTCCGCGATGCGTCCCACCTCCTGGAGGGTCGACGCCCTCACCAGGCACAGTCGCGGGTCTGCCGACACCGCGGCGGGCGGGAGCCCGTCGACCCAGGCGAGCAGGGTCTCGAGGCGTGCGTCGTTCCGGAAATCGATCCAGTAGCGCAGGATCAGCTCGGACGCGTCAGCTGTGTCGCCGGCCGCAGTCGCGTGGTGGATGGCCTCGGACGGGTCATCGTCGTGATCGCGGTGCCAGACGCCGGCCCGACGGTGGAGGTCACGCGCGCGCTCGGGGTCGTCGACCGCGAGCTCATGGCGGAGCAGCTCCCTGAACAGGTGGTGGTAGCAGTACCACTCGCGCCGCGTGTCGAGAGGGATGAGGAACGCGTTCGACCGTTCGAGGTCGTGCAGCATCCCTACCGATCCCGGTCGGCCGGTGACGGCGTCGCACACGGAGGCGCAGAGCCGTTCGAGCACGGAGGTGTCCAGCAGGAACCTCCGCGTCTCCTCGGACATCCCCGCGAGGACCTCCGAGCTCAGGTAGTCGACGACATGTCGGTGGTCTCCCGCGAACGCCTCCACGAATGCGTGGGCACTCGCCTGCTCCCGGATCGCCAACGTCGCCAGGTAGAGGCCTGCCGGCCAACCCTCCGTCAGCTCTCTCAGCTGGGCGACGTCGAGGGGATCGAGGTCGAGTCCGTGCAGGCTGTTCAGGAAGAGGGCGGCGTCCTGCTCCGAGAAGCGCAACTGCTGCGCGTCGATCTCGACGAGCTCGCCGCGGGCGCGCAAGCGGGCGAGAGGTAGCGCCGGCTCGGACCGGCTGGAGATGACGAGCGAGATCGTCCGCGGCAGGTGCTCGAGGAAGTGCGAGAGTCCCTCGTCGATCTCAGGGCTGGTGACCAGGTGGTAGTCGTCGAGCACCAGGAGGACCTGATGGGGTAGCGCCGTGAGCTCGTTGAACAGCAGCGGCAGTACGTCGTCGACGACGTTGACCCTGCGGGGCTCGCAGCATGTCGAGGGAGACCTCACCCGCAGCCGGGTCGAGCGTGCGGAGGGCGTGGATGACATAGGTCCAGAACCGAACCGGGTCGCTGTCACCACCGTCGAGCGCAACCCACGCGAAGGGCCGCTCCTCGCTGTCGAGCTCGTGCCAGTCCGCGAGCAGCGTCGACTTCCCCCAGCCTGCCGGCGCCCGGATCAGCGTCAGCTTGGCCGGAGAGCCGGCGCAGGACTCCAAGAGGTCCTGTCGCGACACACGACGGCGCGGGACAGGGGCTTCCAGCTTTGCTCGGATGATCGGGCGACCAGGACTCACCGACCTCCCCGACCCCCGTCGTGGTCGGCATGACGGGGAGTGTAGACCCCGTCGGCCGTCGGCTCTCCGGGTCACGGAGGGCCGACGGCCGGTGGGAGGAGGTACGGCGGGGCCGGTCCGATCAGCGAAGGCCTGGTGGTGGTCCTCGGCCAGCGACCGCTTCGTGGGCTGTCGCGCCCCTCCACAGAGCGACCACCGCAAGAGCGGTCACCGCGACCACGACTGCGGCGACGAGCAACGCCAGTTGCATGCCGTCGGCGAAGGCCGCCTGCGCCTCGTGCTGGACCGCCGGCCCGAGCCGCGCGGCCGATGCGAGCGACGACCGGGCCTGCTCCGCCGCCGGTCCCGCCAGTCCGCTGACGTCCAGCTGGTCACGATAGGTCGACTGCAGCACGCTGCCGAGGACGGCGATCCCGAGAGCTCCTCCCAGCTCGCGCGCCAGATCGTTCATCGCGGAGCCCACGCCCTGCTTGGCGGCCGGAAGTGCGTCGGTGATCGCGGTGGTCGCCGGGGTCATGGCCAGACCCATCCCGGCGCCGAGCGGGATGAGACCCGTCAGCAGCAGCCAGTACGAGCTCTCCTCGTCGAGCCGCGAGAGGACGACCAGGGCACCGGCGATCAGGACGAGGCCGACGACGCAGACCCGCATCGCCCCGATGTGCTGGGACATCCGCGGGGCGATCCCGCGGGCGCTCGGCATCATGGCCAGGGCCATCGGGATCATGCTCAGCGCCGCGACCAGCGGAGTGTCACCGCGGACCAGCTGGAGGTACTGCAGCATCAGGAAGACGAGGCCGAAGAACGCGAAGAACTGCACGGTGATCGACAGGGTCGCTGCCGTGAACGCCCGGTGCCGGAACAACCGGGGGTCGAGGAGCGGGTGCGGGCTGCCTGGCCTCCCAGACGACGAACCCGGCCATGATCAACAGCCCGATCGCGATCCCACCGATGGTCTCCGCACTGTCCCAGCCGTGCGTCGGAGCCTCGATCACCGAGTACACCAGCACGCCGAGCCCCGCGACGGTGAGTGCGGCACCCACGATGTCCAGTCGGGGCGCACCCGCTTCGGCGGACTCCGGGATGAAGCGCGCTGCACCGACGATCGCGACCACGGCCAGCACGACGTTCATGCCGAAGACCGACTGCCACGCCCATACCTCGAGCAGCAGCCCGGAGATCAGCAGGCCGAGGATGGCGCTCGCACCCGCGACACCCGCCCAGGCGCCGACCGCTCGCGCCCTCTGCTCGACAGGAAAGGTGCTGGTGATGGTCGACAGCGTCGCAGGCATGACCAGCGCCGCTCCGACGCCGAGCAGCCCGCGCATGGCGATCAGTGCCTCGGGCTCGGTGACGGTCATCGCCGCGACGGACGCGCCGCCGAAGATCACGAGTCCTGCGATCAGCGCGCGGCGCCGGCCGTACCTGTCGCCGATCGCGCCGCCCAGGAGCAGCAGGGCAGCGAACACCAGCGCGTAGGCGTCGATGATCCAGGCCAGCTGGGTCTGGGTGGCATTCGTGTCCCTGGCGATCGACGGGATGGCGACGTTGAGGGATGCCACGGCGGAGACCACGGTGGCCAGCGCGAGCATGATGACCGGCAACGTCGCCCGGTGCACCCGTACTTCGCGTTGGTCTTGGGCAATGGTGTGCATGTTGAACCTCCTGCGAATTCGGCTTGGATGAAAGTGGCTGAGGGCCTGAACGAAGGCCGGGTTGGGGGTCGCTGTTGCACGCCACAGTTCGGCCGGGCTGGGTGAGTTGTCTTCACCCAGCGGCTGGATCACCCTGGGTGGTTCCGGTGCCGGCTGCCTGACGCCGAGGGCGGAGACGGCGCGGCGTACCGTGGTTCGGTGACCGAGGTGTCGCCAGCGAGCTGGACGTTGATCCGGACGAAGCTGCACGCTCCCGCGGCGCGTGAGCTCGTTCCGCGAGAGCTCGCCCTCGGCTACCTGCGCCGCCCCTCCCCGCGGCGGCTGACCCTCATCCGCGCTCCGGCGGGCTGGGGCAAGTCGAGCTTGCTGTCCGCCTGGGCCGCTGCGGAGGCGGACGCCCGACGGTTCGCCTGGATCTCGCTGGATCGGGGTGACAACGACCCGGTCCGCTTCTTCCTCTACGTGATCGAGGCGCTGCGGACGATCTCCCCTTCGATCGGAGAGCGATCGCAGTTGCTCCTCGTCACCCCAGGGATGAACCTCGTCGAGGAAGCACTGCCCGAGCTCATCAACGAGATGGTCACGTTGCCCGGTGGGTGCGCGCTGGTGATCGACGACTACCACCTGATCTCGAGCGCCGAGGTGCACGAGGCGGTGTCCTTCCTGCTGGACCGTGCGCCAGCCGGGTTCGAGCTGGTGATCTCCACCAGGACCGAGCCGCCCCTCAACGTCGCCCGGCATCGTGCCCGAGGGGAGCTGCGAGAGGTCGCCGTCGCCGACCTCGGGTTCTCGGTCGCAGAGGCGACCGGCTTGCTCAACGACCACCTCGGGCTGGACCTCGACCACGTCGACGTGTCCCGGCTCGTCGACCGGACCGAGGGGTGGGCGGCCGGGCTGTACCTGGCCGCCCTCTCGCTACGGGGACGCGACAACGCCCACGACTTCATCGCCACCTTCGCCGGCGACGATCGCAACGTCGTCGACTACCTGACGACGGAGGTCCTGAACGGGCAGTCCCCCGAGGTCTACGACTTCCTGCTGTCCGACCTCCGTCCTCGACCGGCTGTCCCCGGAGCTCTGTGACGCCGTCACGGGTACGAGCGGATCGGCCGCCCTGCTGCGGCAGATGGATGACTCGAACGCTTTCGTCATCGCGCTGGATGACAAGAGGCACTGGTACCGCTACCACCACCTTTTCCGAGATCTGCTGCTCCATGAGCTGCGCGTCACCGATCCCGACCGGGCCGTGACGGCTCACCGTCGCGCAGCAGCGTGGATGCGCGACCACGGAGACACCTCGGAGGCGATCCTGCACACGATCGCGGCGGGAGATGTCGCCGAGGCCGTCGAGATGGTGGCAGCGGCGTGGCGGCCGTACTCCTACATCGCCGCCCACCAGACGATCCGGTCCTGGCTGGAGGCTCTGCCGCCGGAGGTCCACCGCGGCGACGCCCGCCTGTGCGTCGCCAGCGCCGTCACCGCGATCGGCATGGGGCACCTCGACGAGGTCGGGCCCTGGATCGATCGGGCGGAGCACGTGCCCGCAGCCGGGCCGTTCCACGACGGATTCTCGTCAGGCGCCGCCGCAGCACCTTGTCTTCGTAGCGTGAACCACTGGCTGACCGGCGACCTGGGCGCCTGCCGAGAATCCGCGCTGACGGCGATCGGCGCAGGCGAGACCTCACAGTGGGACCCCTTCACCTACACCTGGCTCGGTGCCGCGACGTACTGGCTCGGAGACGACGACGAGGGCCTCGAACGGCTGGAGACCGCACTCGAGCGTTGCAGGTCAGCGATCGTGCCCCCTGTCGACGGGCGGCCCGCACCTCGAGCCGGCGGGGCGACCGTGGTGGCGTGCCTGGGAATGCTCGCGCTGGTGCACTTGGCACGAGGCGAGGACGAGCGGGCGAACGAACGCACCGCACGCCGCGATCGACTTCTCGGGGAGCGCCGGACTGGACGAGTACTGGGTCAACACGGCGGCGCACACCGCGCGCGCCAGCCTCCTCACCCGCGCCGGTCGTGCCGACGACGCCCGAGCCGCGCTCGACCGCGCGCTCGAGGTCGGCCGCCGCGGAAGCGGCCCGGTCGAGCTGATCCATGCGCTGGTCGCTCGCGGCCTCGCCGCCGAAGCCGACGGAGACCGCGCCACCGCCCGGGCGTTCGTGGCCGAGGCGAGGTCGACCTTGTTGTCCTGCGCCGATCCCGGACCTGTGGTGTCGTCGCTCGTCAGGAAGGCGGAGGACAAGCTCTCGATCCCCCGGCGCACCGTCGGATCCTCGGCTCCCGTCGTCGAGGAGTTCAGTGGACGTGAGCTCGACGTGCTGCGGCTCCTCGGCAGCGAGCTCTCGCAGCGCGAGATCGGCAACGCACTGTTCATCTCGTTCAACACGGTGAAGTCACACTCGAAGAGCATCTACCGCAAGCTCGGCGTCGGGACCCGGAGCGAAGCCGTCGACCGCGCCCGCGGGATCGGCCTGCTCTGATCGCTGCGGCCCGCGCACTCGCGCATTTCACCCTGGGTGAGTCCCTGTCTGGGTGATGACAGGTCACCTAGGTAGGCCGAACAGTCTGCCCTCAGATCGGACGACTGAGGAGGTAGCAATGCGACCGGTGCGATACACCATCGTCGTACGAGGAAGGCTCAGCCAACGGTTTGCCAGCGCGTTCCCTGGCATCGCTGCAGACGCGGGCCGCGACGAGACCCGGATCGACACCGATCCGCTGGACCTGAGCCAGTTCTACGGACTGCTCGAACACCTTCGCAACCTCGCCGTCGAGCTGGTCTCCGTCCACGAGACCGGCCCGGCCAGCGAGGACGTCGGCAATCCCGCCGAGAGCGATGCACGCGAGGCAGAGACCTCGTGATCGTCATGACCCAACGAATGGAGAAGTCATGTTGACCTGGATCAAGAGCAGCCCGGCTCGGATGGGGCGTCGTCATGCGTGTCGTGATCGTCGGCGCTGGGATCGGCGGCCTCACCGCTGCGATCGCGCTGCGGCGCGCCGGAATCGATGCCGTCGTCCTCGAGCGGGCACCGGAGCTGCGTGAGGTCGGCGCCGGAATCTCCCTGTGGCCGAACGCGATCAACGCGTTCCGCCGGCTCGGGATCGGTGAAGCCGTCGAGGCCGCGGGAACGCGGGTCGGGGACACCGTGATCGGCGACTGGCAAGGTCGAGCGTTGCACCGGTCGTCATCCGACCTGGTGGAGGCCCGCTTCGGGGCGCCGCTGGTCATGATCCGCCGAGCGGCCCTTCACGCCGTACTGCTGCAGTCCCTCGGCGAAGACTTCCTCCGCCTCGACACCCAGTGCCTCTCGTTCGAGCAGGACCTCGACGGCGTACGGCTCCAGCTTGCCGACGGCAGCACCGAGCACTGCGACGTCGCGCATCGGCGCCGACGGCCTGCACTCCGTGATGAGGGCAGGGACCGTCGGAGACGGTGCTCCGCGCTTCTCGGGCTCGAAGGCTTGGCGAGCCATCGCGTCGGTCGACGGCCGGCTTGCCGACCAGATCCAGGTGGGCGAGTTCTGGGGCAAGGGCTCGCTGTTCGGCGTGCAGAGCCTCGGCGACGGCGCGTTCTACTGGTACGCCGCCAGCACCCGCACCGGAACTCACGACGAGCCGCGGCGAAGCAGAGCCTGCTCCGACTCTTCGACTCGTTGGGTTGCGCCTGTCCCGGCGCTCATCGAGGCCACGACCGGGCCGATCCTGTGCAACGACCTGTACGACCGTCGCGTGCCCAGCGCTCTGGCGTTCGGGCGCGTGGCGTTGCTCGGCGACGCCGCCCACCCGATGCTCCCGAGTCTCGGCCAGGGCGCGTGCCAGGCGGTCGTGGACGGTGAGGCGGTGGCAGAAGCCCTTGCTGAGACCGACCGATCCGGCCGCCGGCCTCCGCCTCTACAGCGATCGCCGCCGACCGACGGCGGCACTGGCGGTGACCCAGTCACGACGGATGGCCAAGGTCGCCCATGCGCGCAAGCCGGTCGCGGTCGCACTGCGGAACGCGCTGCTCAGGCGCGCCTCGCAGGAGACCTCGCTGAGCCGGATGGCGCCGATCATCGACGACCGTCCCGAGATCGCCAACGCCGAAGCAGGAGTGAGCTCGGCATGACCATCCACAGCCCGACCGAGCGTCGGGATGCACCGCAGCCGCGCAGGTTCCTCCTCGTGTGCCGCACCACCGCCCGACGTGGACGTCGGGCCGGACATCGCACTGGTCGTCGGCCTTCTCGTGCTGCTCGGCGGATCGCGCTCCGCGTCAACCGGGACCTCTCACTGCGAAGGAGCACACGATGATCCGCGACAGCAGCACCATGACGGCCAGGCCCGCGATCGAGTTCACCAACCTGACCAAGGACTACGGCGACGTCCGTGCCGTGGACAACCTGACCTTCTCGGTCGCCACCGGCAGCATCACCGGCTTCCTGGGACCCAACGGATCCGGGAAGAGCACGACCCTGCGAGCGCTCCTCGGCCTCGTCGCGCCGACTCATGGCACCGCCCGGGTGGCGGGACGTCAGTACCGCCACCTGACGGACCCGCTGCAACAGGTCGGGGCCATGCTGGAGGCGAGCGCGCACCCGGCTCGCACCGCCCGCAACCACTTGCGCGCCATCGCGGCCGACGCATCGTCACCTCGGACCCGCGTCGAGGAGGTGCTCGACCTCGTCGAGCTGTCATCGGCAGCGGACAGGCGAGTCGGTGGTTTCTCGCTGGGCATGAAGCAGCGCCTCGGACTGGCCACGGCGTTGATGCACGACCCGCGGGATCCTCGTGCTGGACGAGCCTGCGAACGGCCTGGATCCGCAGGGCATCCGCTGGTTGCGCGACTTCCTGCGATCCCTCGCGGCTGAGGGCCGCACCATCCTGCTGTCGAGCCACGTGCTCGCCGAGGTCGCCCAGACCGTCGACGACGTCGTCGTGATCGACCACGGACGACTTGTCACCCACCAGCCCCTGAGCCACCTGCTCGCCGAGAGCACGGAGCCGTCCATCCGTGTCCGGTGCGCCCAGCCGACCGTGCTGGCCGCTGCTCTCACCTCCAGTGGCCTGCAGGTGAGCAACGACGGACCGGACGTCCTGGTCGTCACCGGCTCGACCACGGAGACGATCGGACAGATCGCGTTCGACCACGCCGTCGTGATCCACGAGATCTCGAAGGCCACGAGCAACCTCGAGGAAACCTTCCTCCAACTCACCTCCGAACCGGCCGAGGAGGCCAGGACATGATGACCATGCTCTCCGCGGACCTCGTCCGCCTCCGCACCTTGCGCTCCGGCTATGCCGTGCTGTTCCTCCTGGTTGCGGTCGTCGCGGCCATCACGGGCGCCTCGCTGACCGAGGCCGGGGTCGAAGGGATGACGACGCCCACTCAGCTCCGTGAGCCGCTCACCGCCAGTGTGGGGATCCTCGTCGCCGTCGCCTCGGCGCTGTTCGCAGCGATGCGGGTCGGGGGCGAGTACCGCTACGGGACCATGGGCCAGCGCCTGCTCGCCTCGCCACGGCGGACGAGGTTCCTCCTGTCGACGCTGGCCGTGCACGGACTGGTCGGCCTGGCCGTGGGCGCGATCGCGCTGGGCGCCGGCCTGGCCATCGGGCTGCCGATGCTGGCCGCCGAGAACCGCAGCATGGACATGTCGCCCCAGATCGTGGCCGCGGTCCTGTACGCCGTGATCGCCTACAGCCTGATCGGCGTGTGCTGCGGGGTGATCTTCCGCAGCCAGTCGGCGGCGGTCCTGGTGATCGTGGGCGCCTTCTTCGTGGAGAAGATCCTCGGCATGTTCATCGGCGACGGGGCGGCGTACCTGCCGTACGGCCTGCTCACCCCGCTGCTGCGCCTGGAGGGCGCCACGATCGGGCAGGCCCCTGCCGCGGCGGCGCTCGCGGTGACCACGTTGGCGCTCGTCGCGCTCGCCGCCCGGCTGTTCTCCCGCCGTGACGTGACGTCGTGAGCACGGCGGCGCCGGGACCTAGGTCCCGATTCAGCCCCGGGACCGTGTCCCGACACTGGCGATGTCGTTAGGTTGGACATGTCACCCAGCTCCAGGAGGACACCCATGAGTCAAGCCAACCTTGTTGTCTACACCGCACTAGTGATGGCGGTGGCGATCGGCCTCACGGCGTGGCGGCTCGCCGCGGCGCACGGCAAGGTCCGCACGCAGGTCGACGGCGTGCTCGGCGCGTGCCTGGTCACCTCGGGCGTGCTCTTCATCTCCGCCGTGCTTCCGGGCGCCCAGCTCCCCTGACCGGGCCGGGCCTTGGTTTCGAGGCTCGTCGCTAGCGCTCCTCGCACCTCAACCAGCGCAGGTCAGACGTGGCCGGCGAGCTGACCCATCCGCGCCTCGAGCGCGGCGAGGTAGCCGTCGCGCTGCTTCGGCTTCACGTTGCTCCCGGCAGCGAGGTGACTGCAGGCCGGCAGCACGTCGACGGAGAGCTTGGCCCCGCCCGCGAGGGCGCGGAGCTCGTCGAGGCGGTCGCCGAACGGCGTACCGCTGCCCGGTGAGTAGGACCGCACCACCGCGTCGATGTCGTCCGGGTAGAGGTCGACCTTGGTCACGACGACGACCAACCAGGTCGGCTGAGTACGACGGACCGCCATCGACGCGATCCGGTGCGCGGTGACCGTCCAGTCCTCCAGCTCGCGGGCCAGCTGGTCGGCCCGGTCCGCCTCGACGTTGCCGGTCGTGCCGGCCGGCCGGCGGCCGGTTGCGTAGCCGTTGGCCACCACGTGCAGCACGCCATCGACCGGGTTGTCGTGGAACACCTCGTCGAGAGCTCCGAGCCGGGTCGCGGCGTTCTCCCCCGGCACCACCCGGAACCGGAACCCGCGCAGGCGGGGGTCGCGCCGTACGCGCTTCTCCATCACGGCCGAGCCGGCCTCGGGCACGCCGCCGGGGCGTGGTCCGCCGCTGAGGTGGTCGACCAGCTCGCTCTTGCCGACTCCCGTCATGCCGGTGACGGCCACGGTCGGGTAGCGGTGCTGGAAGACGCCACTCAGCCGCTCCCTGCCCCGCCCGAATGCGTCCGGCACGCTGCGCAGGACGCTGCGGCGTGATCGCAGGTCGGTCATGGCCCCGAAGGTACCCGAGCCGACCCGGGTCGAGACCGGTCGAGCGACAGCGACCGTGTGCTCGCGGACGGCGTGGGTACCGGCCCGACCGAAGGAGGACGTGACCCACGTCACGCAGAACGATGACCAGCACTCGGGACCAGAACATCGGCACATCCGGCAGACGCACCGACGTCGACAAGGCCTTCCTGGACAACGCGACCTACCGGTCGCTCGGCGAGCAGGATCTCAGTCCGCACGAGGAAGCTTTCGAGAAGGGCAGGCGCACGACTCGGTCTGGTCCTCGCACCGATCGTCACCATCACCTTCCTGCTCATCCCGTTCGACCTGCCCGACGACCAGCACACCCTCGCTGCGGTGCTGCTGGGCGTTGTCGTGCTCTGGGTCACCGAGCCGGTGCCGATCCCGATCGGCGGGTTCATCGGCGTCGGCGCCATCGTGCTGCTCGGCGTCGCGACCGCCGACGAGGCGCTCGCGCCCTTCGGGTCGTCGACCGTCTTCACGTTCATCGGAGCGTTCATCCTCGCCCAGGCGATGCTGAAGCACGGGCTCGCGAAACGGTTCGCGATGTTCATGCTCGGCCTCCGCGGTGTCGGCCAGTCGACCTTCCGCGTGGTGATCGCGTTCGGCGTGATCACCTGTCTGCTGTCGGCGTTCGTCTCCAACACCGCGACAGTGGCGATGCTGCTGCCGACCGCGATCGGGCTGCTGGCCGTGATCGCCAAGCTGATGCAGGCCCAGGGCGTCGTGGCGGAGGACTTCGACCCGCTGCGGCTGCGGGTGGGTGTCGCACTGATGCTGATGCTGGCGTACGGCGCCAGCGTCGGTGGTCTGCTCACCCCCGTCGGGTCCCCGCCCAACCTGATCGGTCGTGCCCTGATCGAGGAGGCGACCGGGGAGACGATCAGCTTCCTCGACTGGATGCTCACCGCGCTTCCCATCTGCGCCCTGATGTTCGTCGGCCTGGCGATCGTGCTCCTCGCGCTGAACCGGCCGGAGATCCGGCGCCTCGAGGGAGTCGAGGAATGGGTCGCCGAGGAGCGGAAGGAGCTCGGGAAGTTCTCGCTCGCCGAGCGCAACACGCTCATCGCGTTCCTCGTCACCGTCGCCCTCTGGATCACCCCGGGTGTGGTCGCGCTGATCGCCGGCACCGAGTCGTCGGCGTACACAACCGTCGGCGAGCGACTGGACGAAGGTGTCGTCGCCGTCATCGGCGCCTCGCTGCTCTTCCTGCTGCCGACCGACTGGGGCAACCGCGAGTTCACGCTCCGCTGGAGCGACGCGGCCCAGATCGACTGGGGCACGATCGTCCTGTTCGGTTGCGGCATCATCTTCGGCTCGCTGCTCGCGAGCACCGGGCTCGCCGAGACGATCGGCAACGGCTCGTACGACGCACTCGGCCTCGGGAGCACCTTCGCCATCACCGTGTTCGCCGTGGTGCTGGCGATCCTGATATCGGAGACAACGAGCAACACCGCCTCGGCCTCGGTCGTCGTACCGATCATCATCCCGATCGCGGTGGCGGCCGGCATCGATCCATTCACGCCGGCGCTGGCGGCGACGTTCGCCGCGTCGTTCGGGTTCATGCTGCCGGTGTCGACGCCGCAGAACGCGGTGGTCTACGGCTCCGGCGTCGTACCCATCACGAAGATGATCCGGTCCGGGATCTCCTTCGACGTCATCGGGGCGATCCTCATCGTCCTGCTGCTTCCGACGATGGTGGCCGTGGTCGGGCTCGGATAACCGGATGACGCAGCGGATCGCGGTCGTCCCCGGCGACGGGATCGGCCCCGAGGTCGTCGGCGCCGCTCGCCAGGTCCTCGACGTCGTCACCGACCTGCACGGCATCGAGCTGGCGTACGACGAGTTCGACTGGTCCTGCCGGCGGTACGCCGAGACCGGGACGATGATGCCCGAGGACGCCCTCGACACGCTGCAGTCGTACGACGCGATCCTGCTCGGCGCCGTGGGGTGGCCAGGAGTACCCGACCATGTGTCGCTGTGGGGCCTGCTGATCCCGATCCGCCGGGCCTTCCGGCAGTACGTCAACCAGCGCCCGATCGCGGTCTTCGAGGGCATCGAGAGCCCGCTGCGGTCAGCCTCGGCCGGCGAGGTCGACCTGGTCGTGGTGCGGGAGAACGTCGAGGGCGAGTACAGCGAGATCGGCGGCCGGATGAACCGCGGCTTCCCCGACGAGATGGCAGTCCAGGAAGCGGTCTTCACCCGCGCCGGGGTGAGCCGGATCGCCGACCACGCCTTCGAGCTCGCCCGGACCCGCGGCAGCTACGTCACCTCGGCCACCAAGAGCAACGGGATCGTGCACACGATGCCGTTCTGGGACGAGGTCGTCGCCGAGCGCGCGGCGGAGTTCCCGGACGTCCGGTGGGACTCGGAGCTGATCGACGCGCTCGCGGCGAAGATCGTGCTCGAGCCGGAGCGCTTCGACGTCATCGTCGCCTCCAACCTCTTCGGCGACATCCTCAGCGACCTCACCGCTGCCGTGGCGGGCAGCATCGGGATCGCGCCGTCGGCGAACCTCGACCCGACGCGCACCTACCCGTCCATGTTCGAGCCGGTCCACGGATCGGCGCCGGACATCGCCGGCAACGGCGTCGCCAACCCGATCGGCACGGTGTGGTCGACGGTGATGATGCTCGACCACCTGGGTCACGCCGAGGCGGCCGATCACCTGATGGGAGCCGTCCGCGCGACCCTCCGCGAACCCGACACCCGCACCCCGGACCTGCGTGGGACGGCGACGACCACCGAGGTGACAACTGCCCTCGACGGCGCGCTACGAGCAGGCGCATAGTGGCGCCCATGCGCACTGTGATCCGCTCCCTGCTCACCCTCGCCACCGCGGCGGGATTCGCCGTCGCGGTCCAGCCGGGCTCGACCCAAGCGGCACCGGCCACCCCGGCCGACCGCGGCGCGGCCGACGTACGCGCTGCCGCCGACGTGGGCGCTGCCGACGAGAAGATCGTCCGTCCGGCGACCCTGAAACGGACCGACGACGGCTACTACTTCGGGGCGTGGGGACAGAGCAGCCGTCTCGTCGTGACGCTGGTCGACGGCAAGCTGCGGTTCAGGGACCCACGGACCGCACGGTGGGAGGGCCTCGCCAGGTCCTGCACCAAGAAGCGGGTGGCCACCGGCGTCGCCGCCGTCTGCCGCGTGCCCGACTCCGCGACGCCCGCCAACCCGCTCACGATCCACTTCGAGATGCGACTGGGCAACGACCACGTCAACACCTCGGCCCTGCCTGCCGAGTTCCAGACGCCTCCATCCTCCTGGACGCCGGCGTCGACGAGGCACGCACCGGCGCCGGCGACGACTTCATCAACGGCGCCTTCGACCGCGACCTGATCTTCAGTGGGGCCGGGAACGACTGGGTCCGATCCGGCGAGGCCCACGACCGGGTGTTCGGCGGGCCCGGCAGGGACCGGCTGGTCGGTGGCAAGGCCGGTGACCTGTTGCGTGGCGGCGACGGCAACGACCTGGTCGAAGGCGGTCCCGGCAACGACGAGCTGTACGGCGACCTGGGCGCGGACGAGCTCAAGTGCGGTGACGGCAACGACGCCGCCGAGCGCGATCCCGCCGACACGCAGCGGTTCGGCTGCGAGCGCTCGACCGGCTGACAGGTCAGCATCAGGTCATCGCCCCGACGTTCTCGGGTGTGAAGCCGGGGAACAGCTGCGCCCGGCTGCCGCTGATGTCCGGGAACCGGTGCGACATGACCTCCCAGAGCACGCTGCGGAAGTCCTGCCGCATCGCGAGGTCGCCGTCCTCGAGATCGGCCGCGGCCAGCCCCGGCCAGGCGCCGTGCACCTCTCCGCCCGAGACCCCGGCGCCGAGCAGCAGCATCGCGTTGCCGTAGCCGTGGTCGAGGCCGCCGTCGCCGTTCTCCTCCAGGCGCCGGCCGAACTCGCTGATGGTGACGACCGTGACCCGGGAGGCGGACGCCCCGAGGTCGGCGAAGAAGGCCTTCATCGCGGCGGCGAAGTGGCGGAGGTGGTCGAACATCCAGCCACCGTCGACCAGGCCCACGCCCTCGTGCATGTCCCAGTCGCCGTAGTCGACGGCGACGACCCGGGTGCCGACGTCGGCGCGGATGAGCGCCGCCGTGTTGGCCAGCACCTCGGCGAGCGGGCCCTCGGGATAGGCATCGACGTGCACCGTGTCGGGGGCGCTGTTGACGAGCGAGGCGAGCGCCGACGTCGACTGGACGGCAAGGCGTACGCCGTCGCCGAGCACCGAGTCGTCCCGCGACCACATCGTGCGCAGCGACGTACGGCGGGCGCCCGGCGTCGTGCCGACGTCGGCCACCGTCAGGTCCGCGACGCGGTAGGCGCCGAGAGCCGGGGCGGGTCCGACCATCGCGGTCGGCAGCAGGGTCGAGCCGAGCGAGACGGCGTCCTGCGGTGAGGCACCGGGGTCGATGCCGATCAACCGGTTGATCCAGCCCACGCGGGCGGTCGAGCCCGGGTCGGCGTCCTCGACCTCCTCCATCGCCTCGAAGTGGCTGCGGTTGGGCGCTGCGAGACCGACGGCGTGGACCGCGCCGAACGTGCCGGCGTTCCACATCGGCAGCAGGTCGCCGAGCGCCGGGTGCAGACCGAAGCGCGGGTCGGCGCCGAGCAGGGTGCTCTCGGGGACGAAGATCGTCGGTCGCCAGTCGGCGAGGTGGTCGTGGTCGACCCCGCGCGGCACCACCATCGACAGGCCGTCGGCTCCCCCGCGCAGGCTCATCACGACGACGACGTTGCCGCCGGGCGTGCCGCCGTACGCCACCTGCATGAAGGCGTCGCCGACCATCTGGGCACCGACGAGGGCGCCGGCGCCGGCTGCCGCCGTACCGAGCAACCGGCGGCGGGACATCCGGGTCCGCGTGAAGTCTGGACAGCCGCAGTCGCGTCGCGGGGTGTCGTGGGTGGACATCGGTGGCTCCTTCCGTGCTCGGTCTGGCTAGCGGTGCAGGTGCAGGGGCGAGTCGAGCAGGGACGAGAGGACCCCGCGCAGGGTCCAGTAGTCGAGCGCCTCGTCCTTGCTGAGCTGCTGGGTCAGCGGCATGCCGAGCAGCTGCGAGATGCCGTTGCGTACGGCGTCGCTCGGCCGCTGCCCGAACATCCGCCGGGACTGGTGGTCGATGACCTGCCCGAGCGTGGCCGGCATCGTCGGCAGCATCGAGGCGTACGTCGGGAACGCCGCCCCCTCGGTGGGCCACCACCGGGCGGCCAGGTCGCGGTGCATCGTGAAGCTGGTGAGGATCCGGCCGGCACTGGCCCAGGCGCCGTCGGCCTCGGGGTAGCCGTCCGGTGCGGGCCACTCGTACGGCGGCTGGCCGCCCTCGCTGTACTGCCAGTACATCGCGTTGGCGAACGAGCCGTCGTCGACCGGCTTCCGCGGCCGGATGCCGAGAGAGCGCACGGTGGCCACGTAGTCCTCGTTCGGCGTGCGCACCTTCTTGCCTGCGCCGGCGGCGAAGTCGGGGTGGTTGACGAGGGCGCGCAGCGTCGGCTTGATCGCGGTGTTGTTGGCGACGTACGCCCGGCCGACGGCCCTGACGATCGCCGCCGTCGGCTGGTCGGAGACGAACTTGGTGCACAACCGGCGCGCCAGCCGGTTGACGGTGGCCGGGTGCCGGGCCAGGTAGGAGAGGTAGGCGAGCGTGGCGGCGCGCCCGTCGGCGGACCGGTTGGCGTGGCTGAACCCCAGCACCTTGACCGGCTGGGTGTCGTGCCAGTCGGTGTCGTAGAACGCGCGGAACGACGGCCACCACACGTCGACCCGGTAGCCGGTGAGCATCCGCGCCGACGCCTTCACGTGGTCCTCGGTGTAGCCGGCGTCGACGCCCACCGTGTGGAGCTCGAGCAGCTCGCGGCCGAGGTTCTCGTTGGGAGCCTCCTTCGACGAGAACGCGTTGTCGAGGTAGAGACCCATGGCCGGGTGCGTGATCGCCGCCTGCAGCAGCGACTCGAACGACGTGAGAGCGTTGGCGCGGATCACCCGGTCGTAGTCCATCCGCCAGAAGATCGCTTCGTCGTGGAAGAGCGAGACGTTGAGCAGGTTCGACCAGAAGTCGACCATCACCTCGTGCACCTGCCGGTTGCTGGCGATCCGGCGCGCGACCGTCCAGCGGCTGTGGTCGGTGGCCACCTCCCACGAGCCCTGCACGTCGTTGTCCTGGTTCTCGAAGATCTGCTTCGGCGTGAAGCGCAGGCTGGGGAACCAGGTGTTGATGTCGTCGCCGGGCGCGTCCGCGACCTTGGCGGGCGTCAGCTGCTTCGCGAACCAGGCCTGGCCGCCGCCGGCCGCCTTCACCTGGGCGGCGAGGGCCGGCGTGAATCCCCAGCTGAAGCGCTTGACCAGGTGCCGGTCGGCTGCCGACAGCGCGGCCAGCGCCTGCCGTTCGTCGTAGGTCACGACCGGCTTGCCCCGACGGCGGATCGGGGCTGATGGCGATCGGGGACGAGCGTCACGAAATGGACTCCTGCGGGCGAGACACCGGGAGCGCCCAAGGTAAACAGATCGGTTGCCCCGGCGGCACCGCCACGCGGTCGTCTCCGATGACCTGAAGTGACTAGGGCGATTAGGCTGGCGGTCGTGGCCCTGCGACTCGCCGGCGTGACCCCGTCCCCGCTGCTCGACCAGCCCGCGTTCGCGGCCGACGGGTCCGTCGCCCGGCTTCGCACCTATACCGGCGACGTCACGATCGCCCAGGACTCGGGCATCATCATCTACCGCTCGGGCCAGATCGACGCCGTACCGATGAGCTTCGTCCCGCCGGACGCCGAGGCGTTGAAGGCAGGGGCCGAGCCGGCGCTGACGGCCGAGGTGACGATCGCCCAGATCCTGACGACGGGCAGCGTCGACAACTTCAGCGGCGCCGGTGCCGCAGGCGTGTCCGTGGCGTTGCAGCCGGACCAGAAGGACCCGGCGTGGTGCTGGCCCCACCTGACCTTCCAGGCGCTGGGCACCCGACCGATGGTGCTGCGCTACCGGCTGACGGTGCTGACGCCGGCCTCCGATGTGTGAAGAGACACCTGCCCGAACGACCTAAATGGCAGGTGAACCCCAGGGGAACGGCGTAAATTTCGGATGTGTTGTGGATCCCCCTGCTTCGCTGGCTCTGGCTGATCGCCGGCGTCATGCTTCTCGGGCATGTCGTGACGCTGTACCTCTACGTGGAGCACGGCGTCAGTCGCGCTTGGGGCATCCCGCGCCACTTCGATCTGAACGGCTGAGGGCAACTTCGCGTCCTGGTACGAGTCGCTTCCGTTGCTCGTCTGCGGCACTGCTGACGCTCGCGCTCGCGGCCCACTACCGCGCACAGGGCGCGCCGCTGGCCGGCCGCTGGGGAGCGCTCGTCCGGCCTCTTCCTGTTCATGTCGATCGACGAGGCCGCCCAGCTCCACGACCTGTTCACCGGGCCCGCTTCGTCGCCGCCTCGATCTCGACTTCGGCATCTTCTACTTCACCTGGCTGCTGCCGGCGGTCGCGTTCCTCGCGTTCTGCGCGTGGTACTTCGCTCCGCTGGTCCGCTCGCTCCCGGGTGCCATCCGGGTCCGCTTCGTCGTCGCCGCGGGCGTCTACTTCGGCGGGGCCGTCGTGGTCGAGATGCTGAGCGGATTCGTCGCCGAGTACGGCCGGAGGTCCACGCCGTACCTCACCGTGCTGACGTTCGAGGAGACCTGCGAGATCGTCGGGCTGCTCATCGGGGTCGGCGCCCTGCTCCGCCTCCTCAGCATGGTGCAGCCGCGGACCATGATCGAGCTGTTTGACGCGGGCGGCGGCACGATCGGGATCGCCCCGGGTTCGTCGTCCGCCACCGCCCCCGGACCGAAGGCCGAGCAGCTACCCTGACCTAGAACACGTTCTACATTTCCAGACGCTCGCTCGTTCCTCGCGAGCTCCTCAATGACCGAGGGAGCACGCATGGCCGCCGACCGGGATCGGATCCTCGAGACCATCCAGAGCTACGTCGACCTGGTCGGCAAGGGCACCGCCGACGAGATCCTCGACCTGTACGCCGACGGCGCGACCGTCGAGGACCCGGTCGGCAGCGAGGTGCGGACCACCCGGGAGTCGATCCGGGAGTTCTATGCCGCGATCGAGCCCCTGGAGCAGGAGAGCCGACTGGTGTCGGCCAAGGTCGCCGACGGGCAGGCCGCCTTCTTGTTCGAGCTGGTGACCCGGGTGGGCGACCAGACCTACACGCTCGCGCCGATCGACCTGATGACGTTCGACGACGACGGTCGGATCACGACCATGCGGGCGTTCTGGAGCAACGAGGACATGGAGATCAGCTGACCGCCGGTCACCCGTGACGCCGTTCTCGCACGGCGCCCAGGACCAACCCGGCAAGGATCAGCGCACCCGAGGCGCCCGCAACCAGCATCAGCATGCCCTTACGACGCTCGAGGGGTGCCGTTCGGTTGCTTGCGGCCCCGGAAACGTGGCGTACCCGCGCGTAGGTCCTATCGTTGGACACACCGGCGAGCACCACCCCCGCACGCCGGTCACCACCAACGCCACACCACCCCCGTGGCTGACCTAGAAAGCGGCATCCCATGTCCGAGCGCAGCACCACCCCGCCCGTGCCCGACGTACCCGCCACGGATCTCCTCGAGCGCGATCTCGAGCACGAGCAGATCGTCTTCGCCAACGACCCCGCCAGCGGCCTCCGCGCGATCATCGCGATCCACTCCACGGACCTCGGCCCCTCACTCGGCGGCACTCGCTTCCACCCCTACGCGTCGACCGCAGCCGCGCTCGCCGACGTCCTGGCGCTCTCGCGCGGGATGTCCTACAAGGCGGCGGTCACCGGGCTCGACCTCGGCGGCGGCAAGGCGGTCATCATCGGCGACCCGCGCTACGCAGAAGACCGAGGCGCTGCTGCGCGCCTACGGACGGTTCGTCGAGTCGCTCAACGGCCGCTACATCACCGCGTGCGACGTCGGCACCTACAGCGAGGACATGGACATCGTCGCGCGCGAGTCCGCGCACGTCACCGGCCGCACCGAGGCGCACGGAGGTGCGGGCGACAGCAGCGTGCTGACGGCGTACGGCGTCTTCTGCGGCCTGCGTGCGGCGGCTGAGTCGGTCTGGGGCGATGTGGACCCCGCGGCCGTCCTCGCCGGCCGGACCGTCGGCGTGGCCGGCGTGGGCAAGGTCGGACGGCACCTGGTGGGCCACCTGGTCGACGCCGGCGCTGACGTCGTGATCACCGACGTCTTCCCCGCCGCGATCGACCGGGTCCGGGACGAGCACCCGGGTGTGCGGGTCGCGGAGTCAACCGAGGCGCTGGTCGCTTCCCAGCTCGACGTCTACGCCCCGTGCGCGCTCGGCGGGGCCCTGACCGACGCGGTCGTCCGCGGCCTGACCGCGCGGATCGTGTGCGGCGCCGCCAACAACCAGCTGGACCACCCCGGGGTCGAGAAGCTGGTCGAGGACCGGGGCATCGTCTATGCGCCCGACTACGTCGTGAACGCCGGCGGCCTGGTCCAGGTCGCCGACGAGCTCCAGGGCTTCAACTTCGAGCGCGCCCGGCTGCGGGCGGCGCGGATCTACGACACCACGCGCACCGTGCTGGAGCGCGCCAAGACCGATGGTGTCCCGACCGCCACCGCGGCCGACCGGATGGCCGAGCAGCGGATGCTCGAGGTCGGCCGGATGCGCGGCATCTGGCTGCGCTGAGCACATTTGCGCGAGCGCGCCGGCGCGCATCGAGCGCCAGAAGCCGCTCAGCGGCCGTAACCCCTGACCGCGTCAACTGCGAGCGCGGCAGCGTGTCGCATGGCGGGCGAAGCCCGCATCGTGCGGCGCCCTCGGACCGAGCGAAGCGATGGTCCGGGCGGTGCCGCACGATCTGCGACACGCTCGCGCAGAAAGATCAGTCTCGAGTAGGGCCCGAGTAATCGGACCACTTCTCGAGCTCTTCGGAGTCCACCACTGCTTCGGACTCGCCCTCGTCACCATGGAGCTCTCGCGCCAGGGCACCGAGATCAGTCTCGTGAGTGCGGTACTTGAGGTCGCGCGCGACCTTCGTCTGCTTGGCTTTAGCTCGGCCGCGGCCCATAGGGTCCAGCCCCCTCGCACACTCGGCCGGGGCGTGCTGTGACGCCCCGGACTGCTTAGTCAGAGTCTTCGTGGTGCTAACGCTACCTGTTCGGTGGGTGTTCCCGCACACCGAGTTGCAGTTAGCGGCGGAAATCACCAACCGGTGTGCTGGCCGACCAGCCGGACGGTCCCGTTCTGGTCAGGATCGACGTCGATCTCGCCCGCCACCCAGGAATCGATCCCGAAGTCGGCGAGCCGCTCCAGTGCCGCGTCGACGGAGTCCGGGTGGGTCAGCGCGACCATGCCGACCCCGCAGTTGAGGGTGGCCTCGAGGTCGGGCTGGCTGACGTCGCCGAGCGTGCGGACCACGTCGAAGACCGCTCCCGGCTGCCAGGTGGCCCGGTCGAGGGTGGCGCGCAGCTCGACCGGCATCACCCGGGCGAGGTTGTTGGCCAGGCCGCCGCCGGTGACGTGGGCCATCGCGTGGGTCCGGGTCTCCCGGGCGAGGGCGAGGCCGGCCTTGGTGTAGATCCGGGTGGGCTCGAGCAGCTCCTCGCCGAGCGTCCGGCCCAGCTCGTCGACGTGCCGGTCGACGGTCCAGCCGGCCTCGGTGAAGAAGACGTGGCGCGCCAGGGAGTAGCCGTTGGAGTGCAGGCCGCTCGACGCCATCGCGATCACCACGTCGCCGGGCCGCACCCGACCGGGCCCGAGCAGGGCGTCCGCCTCGACCACGCCGGTGGTGGCGCCGGCGACGTCGTACTCGTCGGGCTCGAGCAGGCCGGGGTGCTCGGCGGTCTCGCCGCCGACCAGCGCGCAGCCGGCCTCGACGCACGCCTCGGCGATGCCCTTGACGATCGCCGCGATCCGCTCGGGCACGACCTTGCCGGTGGCGATGTAGTCGGTCATGAAGAGCGGCTCGGCGCCGCAGACGACGAGGTCGTCGACGACCATGCCGACCAGGTCGAAGCCGATGGTGTCGTGCTTGTCCATCATCTGCGCCACGGCGACCTTGGTGCCGACGCCGTCGGTGGAGGTCGCCAGCAGCGGCCGCTTGTACGACAGCAGCGCGCTCGCGTCGAACAGCCCGGCGAAGCCGCCGAGGCCGCCCACCATCTCGGGCCGCCGTGCCTTCTCGACCCACGCCTTCATCAGGTCGACCGCCTTGTCGGCGGCGTGGATGTCGACGCCGGCGCGGGCGTAGGCGTTGTCGTCGCCTAGCCTCGGATGCGGGGTTCGGCGGTCTCGGACGGTGGGGAAGCCGCACGTGCGACGCCCCTGGTCGAGCTTGCGAGGGACCGGGCGGCGAGCACCGTCTGCGACACGCTCGGCCCATCATGGGTTGTTGAACACGGGGAGCGCCTCGCCGTGGATCGGCGACGTGAGCGTCGCCTCCAGAAGGTGCTTGCCGAGCAGGCTCTCGTCGGGCAGCGGGATGGGGTAGTCGCCGGTGAAGCAGGCCGTGCAGAGGCTCTCCTGCGGCTGCCCGGTCGCCTCGACCATCCCGTCGAGCGAGATGTAGCCGAGACTGTCGGCGCCCACGCTCGAGGCGATCTCGTCGACGTCGAGGCCGTTGGCGATCAGCTCGGCGCGGGTCGCGAAGTCGATGCCGTAGAAGCAGGGCCACTTCACGGGCGGGCTCGAGATCCGCACGTGGACCTCGAGCGCACCGGCCTCCCGCAGCATCCGGATCTGCGCCCGCTGCGTGTTGCCGCGGACGATCGAGTCGTCGACGACCACGATCCGCTTGCCGCGGATCATGTGGTCGAGCGCGTTGAGCTTGAGCCGGATGCCGAGCTGGCGCAGGGTCTGGCTGGGCTGGATGAAGGTGCGGCCGACGTACGCGTTCTTGACGAAGCCCTGACCGAACGGGATGCCGCTCTCCAGCGCGTAGCCGGAGGCGGCCGGCGTGCCGGACTCGGGCACCGGGATCACCAGGTCGGCCTCGACCGGGAACTGACGGGCCAGCTCACGGCCCATCTCGACCCGCGCCTCGTGGACGCTGCGGCCGGCGATGGTCGCGTCGGGGCGGGCGAGGTAGACGTACTCGAACACGCAGCCCTTGCGGCGCGGCTCGGCGAACTTGTGGGAGCGCAGACCGCCCTCGTCGATGACGATCAGCTCGCCCGGCTCGACCTCCCGGACCACGCTGGCACCGATGGTGGCGAGCGCGGCGCTCTCGCTCGCGACCACCCAGCCCCGGTCGAGGCGGCCCAGGACCAGCGGGCGGAGGCCCTCGGGGTCGCGCGCGGCGTACAGCGAGTCCTCGTTCATGAAGACGAAGCAGAACGCACCCTTGACCTTGGGCAGCAGCTCGACCGCACGGGACTCGAGGGACTGGTCCGGGTGGTGGGCGAGCAGCGCGGTGACCAGGCCGGTGTCGTTGGTCGACGCCTCGAGGTCGCGGGCGTGGATGTCGAGCTCTTCCTCGTCGCTGGGCAGGTCGTGGACCATCTGCTGGATCTCGGCGGTGTTGATCAGGTTGCCGTTGTGGCCGAGCGCGATCGAGCCGTGAGCGGTCGGGCGGAACGTCGGCTGCGCGTTCTGCCAGGTGCTCGCACCCGTGGTCGAGTAGCGGCAGTGACCGACCGCGAGGTGGCCCTGGAACGAGTCGAGGGTGGCCTCGTTGAAGACCTGCGAGACCAGCCCCATGTCCTTGTAGACGAGGATCTGGCGGCCGTTGCTGACCGAGATGCCGGCCGACTCCTGGCCGCGGTGCTGGAGTGCGTAGAGCCCGAAGTAGGTGAGCTTCGCGACGTCCTCACCGGGGGCCCAGACGCCGAATACGCCGCACACGTGCTGGAGTCTATCGGCCGAGTGCTCTCAATCCCGCTTCGGCGCGGGCGTCGGCGGTCGCTCGAGTAGCCGGTCGCGAGGGCGCACGAGTTTGCGCGCGAATTCGCAGACGCGGTTGACGTGCCTGCGGCCTCGACGTCGCGCGAGTCGGGTGCGGGCGTCTCGACTTCGCCCTCGAACCTCGCGGCTTCGGCGCCGAACTCGCGACTTGCGGCGGAAGGTACATGAGGGTTCCGGCGGCCGCCTCGGCACCCAGGTTGCGGAGCATGAGGGCCTCCGCGACCAGGACCTTCTCGAACTCGGCGAGGTGGAGGCCCTCGTTGGCTCCGTGGGCGCGGGTGTCGGGGTCCTCGACGCCCGTGACCAGCACGCTCGCGTCGGGCATCGCGTCGAGGAACTCGGCGATGAACGGGATCGACCCGCCGACCCCCATGTCGACCGGCTCGGTGCCGCCCCAGGCCTCGGTGAAGGCGTCGCGGGCGGCGTCGTACGCCGGACCGGTGACGTCGAGCGCGATCGGCTCGCCGGTGTCGACGACGTCGATCGTCAGCTGGGCGCCCCACGGGACGTGCTTCTCCAGGTGCTCGCTCAGGCAGGCGATGGCGTTCTTCGAGGTCTCGCCGGGGGCGGTGCGGAGCGCGAGGCGGGCCCGAGCAGCCGGGATGAGGGTGTTGGACGAGCCGTCCACCTTGGGAGCGTCGAGGCCGATCACGGAGAGCGCGGGCTGCGTCCACAGCCGCTCCACCTTCGGGCCCGAGCCGATCCACTCGACGCCGGGGCCGACACCGGACTCGGCCCGCAGCCGCTCCTCCGGGTAGTCGACGTCGGCGGCCGGACCGCTGACCAGGCCCTCGACGAGGAGGTTGCCGTCGTCGTCGTGGAGCGACGCGATCAGCCGAGACAGGGTGATCACGGCGTCGGGCACCAGGCCGCCCCACATGCCCTGGTGGACGGCGTGGGTCAGGGTGCGGACCTCGATGTTGACCCGGACCAGGCCGCGCAGGCTGGTGGTCAGGGCGGGGACGCCGATGTCCCAGTTGCCCGAGTCGGCGATGACGATGACGTCGGCACGGAGGTCGTCGAGGTTCTGCTCGAGCAGCTGCGAGAGGGTCGCGCTGGCGACCTCCTCCTCACCTTCGATGAAGAGCCGGACCGTGACCGGGAGGTCGTCGCCGAACACGCGGAGCGCCGCGACGTGGGCCATGATCCCGGCCTTGTCGTCGGCCGCGCCGCGTCCGTAGAGGCGGCCGTCACGCTCGGTCGGCTCCCACGGCGGGCTGTCCCACTCGGCGGGGTCGTTCTCGGGCTGGACGTCGTGGTGCGCATAGAGGAGTACGACGGGCGCACCTTCCGGGCCGCGCTTCTCGCCGATCACGGCAGGGGGCGCGCCGTCGTACGCCCGGACGATGCGGGCGTCGACCCCCTCGGCCCGGAACAGCGCCACGGTCGCCTCCGCGCTGCGCTCGACCTCGCCCAACCGCTCGGGGTCGGCGCTCACCGACTGGATGCGGACCAGGTCCTCGAGATCCTTGCGAACGCCCGGGAGAAGGCTCGCGACCCGGGCCCGGATGTCGTCAATCGCCATCGTCATGACGCCACGTTAACGCCTTGGTTTCGAGGCTCGGCCGCGGGCGGCCTCGCACCTCAACCAGCGGCGCGGACGGCAGCGCGGCGGGAGGTGCGCGCCGGCAGCTTGCTGCCTCCACCAACGCACCGGAGACGCGCTCGGCCCATTCACTCAGCGAGGCTCGGCCGCGGGCGGCCTCGCACCTCAACCAGCGGCGCGGCCGGCAGCGCGGCGGGAGGTGCGCGCCGGCAGCTTGCTGCCTCCACCAACGCACCGGAGACGCGCTCGGCCAATTCAGGCTAGCGGGAGGTAGGACGAGAGGTCGGTGCGCTCGCCGCTGGCCTGTGCACGGCCGCTCTCGAGGGCGTCCGCCCAGGCGATCTCGCCGGTCGCGAGGGCGACCCAGGTCTCGGCGTCGGTCTCGATCACCGCGGGCGGCGTACCCCTGGTGTGGCGCACACCCTCGACCACCTGGACGGCCGCGTAGGGCGGCACCCGGACCTCGACGGACCGGCCGGGTGCGCGCTCCTCGAGCACGGCGAGGAAGTGCTTGGTCAGCAGCCGCAGGTCGGCCCGGTCCGCCGTACCACCGGCGATGCGGGCGAGGGCCTCCGCAACCGCGTCGGGGTCGGCTGGACGCAGTCGGGAGGGCACGGGGTCGAGCCTACAAAGTAGGCGTCCGCCACAATGAGGCCATGCGGGCGCGTGCAGTCATCGGATCCATTCTCCTCGTGCTGTCGGCCCTGCTCGCGGCGTGCGGCGAGGAGGAGGACTCCTCGAAAGCCGGCGACATCATCAAGGCGCGCGTGGACAACCAGTTCAAGAACGGCAAGGAAGCCGAGGTCACCATGCCGACCGGTCGGCTGCTGATCCACGCCGACAAACCGGTCGACAGCGCGTCGGGCGACGACACCCGCACCCGCGAGACGGTCGACGCGCCGGCGGGTGCCGTGCTGGTGCCGATCAGCTGGCAGTACGACCCGTGGGACAAGGGCCGGCTCGAGGGGATCGTCGCCACCACCGACACCCCGATCATCGACCTCGTGAGCGACGGCGAGCACTACCGGCTGCCGCCGCCGCAGCTCGAGGACGAGGGCGGCGAGTCGTTCTACGTCGTCGTCGACGGCGATGCCAAGGCGCGTTCGCTCGAGATCGCGTTCGACGGCGTCACGCAGACGGTCAACCTCGCGACGGGCAAGACCGACGAGGGCGAAGCGGCGGCGCTCTACGACATCGGCGACGACGCGCTGGCGAAGAAGCCGTGCGACGACGCGCAGTGGTTCGACAGCGACACCGTCGTCGCGGAGTTCAGCTGCGACCTCTTCGGGCCGGTGCTGACGCCGTACGCCGCCGGCGAGTGGGCGCCCGAGGGCAGCCTGTGGCTGGCGTTGACCGTGCAGACCGACATGCGGGTCTACGGCGAGACCGACGGGCTCGGCGGCGGCGCGCGCTACACCGCCACCAGGGTCAAGGTGAAGCCCGAGATCGACGGCGAAGCCCCCGCGGAGGTGCTGTCGACCGAAGACACGGCCGATGTCTGCCCGGTCGCCGCGCCCGTCTCCTGCGGGTGGAGCAAGCACCTGATCTTCGAGGTGCCGGCCGACGACGGCGAGCAGGGACCGCTCGACCTGGAAGTGGCCTACGGCTTGCGCGCTGCAGATCACGTGGGGCGACTACGACCCGCCGCGGAAGATCCAGGTCGAGGCGGCCGAAGAGCTCACGCTCTGGGACGACTGAGCAGCTCGGCCACGACGGTCAGCCCCGCCGCGACCTCGCCGAACGAGGTGCTGAGCGGCGAGAGGCCGACCCGCAGGCCGTGCGGCGGCCGGAAGTCCGGGATGACGCCCCGCTCCCACAGCCCGGCAGTCACCTGTCGGAAGTCCGGGTGGTCGAGCGTCACGTGGCTGCCGCGGACCGACGGGTCGCGCGGCGAGGCGACGCGGACGTCGTACGGCGCCAGCAGTGCGTCGGCGATCTCCACCGCGAATGCGGTCAGGGCGACCGACTTCCGGCGTACGGCGGGCATGCCGACCTCGTCGATCAGCGCCAGCATGTCCCGCATCGGCAGCATCCCGACGATCGGCGGGGTGCCGCTGATCAGCTGGCGGATGCCGTCGGCGGGCTGGTAGCGCTCCGCCATCGCGAACACGTCGGCCGCGCCCATCCAGCCCTGGATGGGCTGGCGGACGGTGTTGTGGTGGCGGGTGGCGAGGTAGGCGAACGCGGGGGCGCCCGGGCCGCCGTTGAGGTACTTGTAGGTGCAGCCCACCGCCAGGTCGACCTGGTGCTCGTCGAGCGCGACCTCGACGGAGCCGGCCGAGTGGCAGAGGTCCCAGAGGACGAGCGCGCCCGCCCGGTGGGCGATCTCCGTGATCGCCGGCAGGTCGGCGATCTGCCCGGAGCGGTAGGCGACGTGGCTGAGCAGCACCAGCGCCGTACGGTCCGAGACGGCGGCGCGGACCTGCTCGGGCGTGACCGTGCCGTCGGGGTCGGGGGTGATCCACGTCAGCTGGAGGTCGCGCTCGGCGGCGACGCCCTCGACGACGAACCGGTCGGTCGGGAAGTTGTCGGTGTCGAGCACGATCTCGCTGCGGCCGGGCTGCGCGTCGACGGCCGCCCGCACCAGCTTGTAGAGCAGCACGGTCGTGGAGTCGGCGACCACGGTCTGGCCCGGCGCCGCACCGAGACAGATCCGGGCGATCGCGTCGCCGAGCTCGGTCGGAGCCGCCATCCAGTCCTCGTCCCAGGCCCGGATCAGCCGGTCACCCCACGGCCCGTCGACGAAGGCGGTGAGCCGGTCGCGGGTGGCGCGGAGCGGACGGCCGAGCGAGTTGCCGTCGAGGTAGGCGACCACGCCGTCGGTCGTGACGAAGGCGGACCGGTACGCGGCGAGCGGATCGGCGGCGTCGAGCTCCGCGGCGCGCTCGGCGATAGTCCCTGACGAAAAGCACCCGGATCCGCCCGAATCGGGTGCTTTTCGTAAGGGACTATCCCCCTTTCGGCCGCTCACGGCTCCCCGATCTCGGTCCGCACGGTGATCAGCTCGGGGAAGAAGGTGAGGTCGAGCGCGCGGCGCAGGAACGAGACGCCCGAGGAGCCGCCCGTTCCTCGCTTGAACCCGATCGTGCGCTGCACGGTCCGTAGGTGCCGGAACCGCCAGAGCTGGAAGGCGTCCTCGACGTCGACGAGGTCCTCGGACGTCTCGTAGAGGTCCCAGTAGCGGGTGGTGTCCTCGTAGACCTCGCGGAACACCGACACCAGCTCGGGGTTCTCGACCCAGGGGCGGCTCACGTCGCGCTCGAGCACCGCGGCCGGCACCGGCAGCCCCCGGCGAGCGACCAGCCGGAGGAACGCGTCGTAGACGGTGTGGCTCTCCAGCGCGTCGGCGAGGAAGGTGTGCGCGGGCGGGTTGCCCTCGAACACCTTGAGCATCTGCGGGTTCTTGTTGCCGAGCAGGAACTCGACCGCCCGGTACTGCACCGACTGGAACCCCGACGCGGGTCCGAGCACGTCGCGGAACTCTGAGTACTCGCTGGGCGTCAGCGTCGCGAGCACGGACCACTGCTCGGTGATCGTGCGCAGGATGTGCTTGACCCGCGACAGGCTCTTGCGGGCCCGCGCCAGGTCGTCGGTGTCGAGGAAGCCGCGGGCACCGACGAGCTCGTGCACCATCAGCTTCAACCAGAGCTCGGTGGTCTGGTGCTGGATGACGAAGAGCAGCTCGTCAGGGTGCTGCGGATCGCTCAGCGGGTGCTGGGCGGAGAGCAGCGTGTCGAGATGGAGGTAGCCGGCGTAGTCGCGCTCGTTCGAGAAGTCCGTGCGCACACCGGGTTCCAGGGGCCGGTATCCCTCCTCGATCGCCACCGCGTCACCGTAACGCGTCGATGATCTCCCGGATCCGCGCCCAGGCCGGACTGCCCACCTCGATCACCCCGAAGTGGCCACCCGGGACCTCGACCAGCTCCGCGGTCGCGCCGGCAGCGGTGGCCCGGTCGACGTAGTCGCGGGACTGGCTGATCGGGACGATGTCGTCGTCAGGGGCGTGCACGCACCACACCGGTACGTCGAGCGGGAGCTGCTGCGCCGGGTCGACCGACGCGTCGTCGGGCCCCGGGGCGTGGCCGAGGAACGCGTCGGCCGCGCCGGCGCCGAGCTGGTCGCGCGCGGCCGCCTGGAGGTCGAGCACCCCGGACTGGGCGACCACGTGGGTGACGGGGACTCGCGGCGTACTCCATGGCTCGTAGCGGCCGCGGCCGCCGGCCCACGCGGCCAGGTGACCGCCGGCGGAGTGGCCGAGGACGACGACCCGGTCGAGGCTGGCGGCGGGCAGCTGGCCGTCATCCGCGAGCCGGGCCAGGTGGTCGATGCCGGCGTGCACGTCGTCCAGGGTCGCGGGCACGCCTCCTCCCCCTCCTACACCTTTGCCGACCCGGCGGTACTCGAGGTTCCAGGTCACCCAGCCGCGGGCGGTCAGGTCCTGCGCCAGCGGCGTCCCCAGCGAGAGGTCGTACGCCGCGCGCCAGAACCCACCGTGGATCACCACCACCACGCCGTGCGGATCGCCGTCGGGCACGAGCAGCTCGCCGAACTGGCTGGGGTCGTCGCCGTAGTCGGTGCCCACGTCGCCTCCGGTTGTCGGGCGGTCCTTCTCCTGCTGCTTCCCGCAGGCGGCCGCGGTCAGCGCGACCGCCGCCGCGAGCACCGTACGACGCCGCGGTCTCGCCGGCGGCGTCCATCGGGCTACGCGCCGAGCACGGTCGGCAAGGTCGACGTCCAAGCGGTGCGCAGCTCGTCCAGGGGTACGGCGAACGCACCTTCCACGACCAGCGCGTCTCCCCCGGTCGTGCCGATCTCGGCCATCGGCACGTCGTGGCGGGCACAGAGCGCGCGCGAGCTCGACGATGTCCTCGGCCGGGACGGTGACGATCGCGCGGGCGGCCGACTCGGAGAAGAGGCCGACGAACGCGTCGGCTGCTACGGCGGAGAGCGAGACCGTGGCGCCGACGCCGTCGACCAGGCAGGCCTCGGCGAGAGCCTGGGCCAGGCCGCCGTCGGAGAGGTCGTGCGCGCTGCTGGCCACGCCGACCAGGTCGGCGAGCAGCCGCGCCAGGTCGCGCTCGGCCACCAGGTCGACCTGCGGCGGCGTACCGCCGAGGTGCTCGTGGACGACGTGCGCCCACTCGCTGCCCGACAGCTCCTCGCGGGTCTCGCCGAGCAGCACGATGTGCTCGCCGGCCGCCTGGAACGAGGACGGCGTACGGCGTCGTACGTCGTCGATCACGCCGAGCACCGCGACCACCGGCGTGGGCAGGATCGCGGTCTCGCCGGTCTGGTTGTAGAGGCTGACGTTGCCGCCGGTCACCGGGATGCCGAGCGTGATGCAGGCGTCCTTGAGCCCGCGGCAGGCCTCGGCGAACTGCCACATCACGCCGGCGTCCTCGGGCGAGCCGAAGTTGAGGCAGTCGCTGACGGCGAGCGGCCGGGCGCCGCCGGTGGCGACGTTGCGGTAGGCCTCGGCGAGCGCGAGCTGCGCGCCGGCGTAGGGGTCGAGCTTGGCGAAGCGGCCGTTGCAGTCGGTCGCCACGGAGACGCCGAGATGGGTGTCGGCGTCGACCCGGACCATGCCGCTGTCGGCGGGCTGGGCGAGCACGGTGTTGCCCTGGACGTAGCGGTCGTACTGGTCGGTGATCCAGGACTTGTCGCAGAGGTTCGGGCTGGCGACGAGGGTGAGGAGCGTCTTGCGCAGGTCGTCGCCGGTGGTGGGCCGCGGCAGCGCCTCGGCGCCGTCGGCCTGCAGCGCGTCCTGCCACTCCGGACGGGCGAACGGCCGCTCGTAGACGGGCCCGTCGTGGGCGACGGTCCGCGGGGGTACGTCGACGACGGTCTCGCCGTGCCAGGTGATCTCGAGGCGGCCGCCGCGGACTCTGTCCGCATCGGATACCGCGGTGACCTCTCCGATAATTGTGGCCTCGACGTCCCACTTGGCGCAGATCGCCATGAAGCCGTCGACGTCGCCGGGCTCCACGACCGCCATCATCCGCTCCTGGCTCTCGCTCATGAGGATCTCCTCGGGAGCGAGCGTGGAGTCGCGCAGCGGGACCCGGTCGAGCTCGACGGTCATCCCGCCGTCGCCGGCCGACGCGAGCTCGGACGTCGCGCAGGACAGACCCGCGCCGCCGAGGTCCTGGATGCCGGCGACCACACCGGCCTGGAACAGCTCGAGCGTGCACTCGATGAGCAGCTTCTCCATGAACGGGTCGCCGACCTGGACGCTCGGCCGCTTGGCCAGCCGGGCCGTCGCCGTGTCTGCTTCTGGAACGTCTCGCTGGCGAGCACCGACACACCGCCGATGCCGTCGCCGCCGGTGCGGGCGCCGTACAGGATCACCTTGTTGCCGGTGCCGGACGCCTTGGCGAGGTGCAGGTCCTCGTGGCGGAGCACGCCGACGCAGAGGGCGTTGACCAGCGGGTTGCCGAGGTACGTCGGGTCGAAGACCGCCTCGCCACCGATGTTGGGCAGCCCGAGGCAGTTGCCGTAGCCACCGACGCCGGCCACGATCCCGGGCAGCACCCGGTGGGTGTCCTCGGCGTCGAGCGGGCCGAACCGGAGCGGGTCCATCACCGCGACCGGCCGGGCGCCCATGGCGAGGATGTCGCGGACGATGCCGCCGACTCCGGTCGCGGCGCCCTGGTAGGGCTCGACGTACGACGGATGGTTGTGCGACTCGACCTTGAACGTGACCGCGTAGCCCTGGCCGATGTCGATGACGCCGGCGTTCTCACCGATGCCGGCGAGCATCTTGCCGACCGGCGTCTCCTGCGGAATCTCGCCGAACTGCTTGAGGTGCACCTTGGACGACTTGTAGGAGCAGTGCTCGCTCCACATGACGGAGTACATCGCCAGCTCCGAGCTGGTCGGCCGCCGCCCGAGGATCTCGCGGATCCGGTCGTACTCGTCGGCCTTGAGCCCCAGATCGGCCCACGGCTGCTCGCGGTCGGGGTCGGATGCGGCGGCAGCGACGGTGTCCAGCACGGGCTCAGGCTATCGGCCGGGTCCGGCGGACGGCGCCGCGGCTCAGCCCGACGCGAGCGGCGGCTCCACCGCGAAGGAAGCCGGCAGCTCTTCCTCTCCGGGTCCGAGCCCGCGCAGCTGGTCGGAGGCCCTGATCATCAAGCGGCCGACGGCGTCGTACAGGTTCGCCTGGGAATCGGCGTAGACGGTCACCGAGAAGGGCGCGTCCGCGTCGCGGTAGAAGAGGACGACCTTCTGCATCTCGTCCACCTTCTTCACCGGGAAGGCGACGAGGTCCGGACGCCCCACCTCGAGGTCCTGGCCGACCCGCGCGCCCTCGTAGTGATCGACCATCGCGGCAAGGTCGCGCCACTCCGAGTAGTGGACCTGCCCGTCACCTCCGTCCGCCAGCGTGATCGGGCACCACCGCTCGACGACCTTCGATGCGTATCCGGGGCCTTCGGGATCGCAGTCCGCGCCATCCGAGACCGGGAAGACCCACCGGAGCCCGTCCGTGTCGGTGGGAAGTGAGCATCCGGCCACGGTCGCGGCCGCCTCGCCGTTCCAGCACTGAGCCTCCGTCTCCTGGACGGACGTGTCGTCGCCTGCGGCTTCCCGTGGCGGTCCGTCCAGCGCGAGGAACACCCCCAACCCCACTCCCACGACGCCGACGGCGACCACGGCCAGCAGCACGGCGAGCCGCCGTCCTGAACGGGATCGGGACGCAACCTCCCCGGTGCCCGACGCCGGCGACGGAGAGACCGCCGTCGCCACACGGTGGGGCGTCCTCGTCCGGCTCCAGCACGACCGTCGGCGTGGGCTGCGGCGTCGGGCTGCGGCGTGGGCTGCGGCGCGGGCTGCGGCTGGGGGGCGGCTCGGCCGCCACGGCGTCAGCCCGGGGCTGCCGGGACACCAGCCGACGCACGACGTCGTCGGGCACCCGGCGGACGGCGAACCCCAGTACGGCGCATGCCCAGCTGGCCGCTCGCGGGTCGCAACCTCCACGCTGCCGAGCGAAGCCGGCACCGGCCGTGGTCACGGCGAGCGCCGGATCGGCATCCGAGTCGAGCAACCCGAACAGCTGGTCGACCGCCCCGAACCGGACCGCGTCGACCAGGAGGTTGACCTCGCCGACGCCGGCATCCTCCTCGTCGAGCACATCGTCGAGCACCCCGCGAAAGCTCTCCGCGTCCTGGAGCAACCCGGGACCGACCCTGTCGACGACGTCGCGCACAGCGTGATGGATCTCCACCGCGTCTCCCAACGGTTAGAGCCCCGCCCCATGGACTACCTCAGTCCGAAGCCACCTTGCACGCTAGCGGTGAAGGTGCCGGGTCGCCGACGAACGGAGCAGTCTCGTCGGCGGCGGCAGTAAAGGTTTCCAGCGGCGGTCTGGTCAGACCTCGTTCTCGAGCTCCTCGATGAGCCGGTCCACCACATCACTGGTCAGCCCGTCGACTACGGTCGCGGCGTACTCCACCAGGGTCGCGGCCGGGTCGAACTGGTAGCCGCCGTCTTCCTCGCTGACCACGAAGAAGATCTCGTCGAGGCCGAGGTCCGCGGCGGACTCGTCGTCGCCGATGCAGCCGCTGTCCTGAAGCGCGCCGTCGGCGTAGACCTCGACACAGTCCCCGTCGACGCGATCGCGTTGCTTCCGACGTTGGCCCCGTCCTCCATGTAGGTGACGCCGAACGTTCCGGCAGTTGATCGTCACCTTGACCTTGCCGTCGTCGAGGTCCTCGGTGTCCAGGTCGAGGGCCTCGGCGTTCGCGTCGAACGCGAGCTCTCCCTCGAACCAGTTGCCGTCGCTCCGCAGCTCCTCGTACACGGGGATGTAGGGACGAAGCGGCTTGACGAAGTCCTCCGGCAGGTTGGCGAGCACCTCCTCGGCGTCACCCGACTCGACGGCCTGGAACAGCTCGTCGATCACCTCTTCGGGGTCGTCGCCGGTGATCGGGTCGGTGTCCTCGCTCGTGAGGTCGTAGTCCGGCTCCTCGAGGTCGAAGTCGCGGTCGTCGGCCTCGTCCTCGAGCTCCTGGTAGGTGTAGTCGGCGGCGGTCCCGACGAGGGTGACGTACCACCGGCCGTCGATCCGGATCGTCGTCACGGTGGGCTTCTCGCCCTCGAAGAGCTCGACGAGCTCTCCGGACTCCTGGTCAGCCGGGGCCTCCGCCGCCAGGAAGTCGAGGCGGTCCGGCAGGTCCGAGGGGTCCCAGCTGGCGTCGTACTCCCCGCCGACGAGGGTGACCCGGGCGACGTCGTCACCCAGCTCCTCCACCCCGAACGAGAGGTCCGAGAGCTCGAGGTCGACGGCGTCGGTGATCGCGTCGTCGCCGTCGACCAGGTCCTCGTCCTCGGCCCGGTCGCGCAGGGCGTCGTACACCTCGTCGAGGCCCTCGACCTCGGCCGGACTCACGACGTCGAGCAGGGCGAGCGGGTCCTGGTCGGCGACGGCCAGCATCAGCTTCTCGACCGCCTCCTCGGGGGAGTCGGCGCCCCCGCGGGGCCAGAAGAAGCGCCAGCCGAGGTAGCCGGCCGCGACGATGGCGAGCACCAGGCCGACGACCGCAACGACCTTGGCGGCCGAGCCTCGCCGGCGCTCCCGCTCGTCGCGGTGTACGGCGACGGCGGCTGCCGGCCAGCCCGGTGGTCGGCGGGGTGGCGCGGACAGGTGCGGCGGCGGGGGTGGCACGGTGAGGGGCCGGGTCGGGTTGGTAGCGGGCGGCGGCGGCGACGGAGCGGGCTCGACGGTCCCCCTCCGGGACGGCAGGCGCGACGCCAGATCGATGACGACTCCCTCGGGAACCCGACGGATCGCGAAGCCCAGGACCGCGCACGCCCAGCGGCTCGCGTTGGGATCGGCTCCTCCCCGGAGCCGGGCGAACCCGCTGGCCGCCGTCTCGACCGCTCGGAGCACGTCCGCGTCGGAGTCGAGCAGGCGGACCAGCTGCGCGACGGCGCCGAACCGGACCGCGTCGACGAGCAGGTTGACCTCGCCGGCGTCCGCGGCGTCCTCGTCGAGCACGTCGTCGAGGACCCCACGGAAGTTGTCGGGATCCGCGAGCACACCGGGGCCGACCTGGTCGACGACGTCGCGCACAGCGAGATGGAGCTCCACGGCGCCTCCCATGGTTCGAGCCCGGCAGGTCGTATCCAGCGGCCCAAGGTCAACGAGCACGCTAGCGGGGGCCGGGTCCTGGCGGGAACGTTCCCAGAGGATTGGGCGCTAGGTTGGCGCCATGTCGCAGGAGCCGTCGGCGCAGAAGAGTGGTGCCGCGGTCGCGACCTTCGCCTTGATCGCGCTCGTCGTCGCGATCGCCGTCGGCGGTCTCTGGTGGGTGCAGCAGAACGACGACCCGGCTTCGAGCGCGAGCGAGGACGCCTCCACGGACGTGGCGGGCGGGACCACCGACGACGACACCACCGGCGACGGCGGGTCCAGCGACGGCGACGGCGGCAGGGGTGACGGGTCGGACGCCGATCCCGGGCTCGGGGACGAGGCCGAGGAGATCGCGGCGCAGGACTTCCCGGACGACCCCAGGGTCGTGGTGATCTCCGTCGACAGCCTCGGGTCCCTCTGGGTCAGCGAGGAGACGACGCCGACCCTGGCCGACCTCCTGGCGCAGGGCGCGGGCACGCTCAACGCCCGCACCGAGGTGGAGAAGACGGTCACCCTGCCGAACCACACCGGCATGGTGACCGGCGTACGCGTCAACCGGCTCCTCGGCGGGCACGGCGTCACCTGGAACGAGACCAAGAAGAGGCGGTCGGTAGCTCCGGGGACCGAGTCGGTGTTCTCCACCATCGCCGAGGCCGGCGGCTCCAGCGGGGTCTTCGTCGGCAAGGAGAAGTTCGAGATGTGGGGTCGGGCCTGGCCGGGCGCCATCGACGACCTGGAGATCAACTCGCGACCAGACAGCCGTCGTGACCAGCGCGATCGACGACCTGCGCGAGGACGACCACGACCTGGTCTTCGTCCACCTGGCCGGACCCGACAACGCCGGCCACGAGTCGGGCTGGGGCAGCGATCCCTACCTCGAGGCGGTGGCCCGGGCCGATGCCGACATCGACCGGATCGTGTCCGCGATCATCGACGATCCCGAGCTGTCCGAGCGAGGTGGTCGTGGTCGTGACCGCCGACCACGGTGGCGTTCCCGGCCTGATGAAGCACGACGAACGCGAACGCCCCGAGAACTACACGATCCCGTTCGTCGTCTGGGGTCCAGGGATCACTCCCGGCGACCTCTACGCGCTCAATCCTGACTATCGGGACCCCGGCGACGGCCGACCCAGGTACGTCGGGCCACAGCCGGTCCGCAACGGCTGCGTTGCCAATGTCGTGACCGACGTGCTCGACCTCGACCCGGTGCCGGGGAGCCAGTTCGACGTCGAGCACGACCTCGACATCGACGTCGACTGAGCCCGGCTGAGGTCAGCGTCAGGCCGGCTCGCCGCTCAGCCGACGGAACGGGCGCATCGCCAGCTGGTCGACCGCAGCCTGGTACTGCGCCTCGTCGGCGGCATAGATCGTCACCGACCAGAGGGCAGACGAGTCCGCGTAGTAGATCGCGACCTTGTAGCCGACCGACTGGTCGCGGGACTCGACCTGGACCGCGGTGAGGTCGTCGCGGCCGGACGGCGACCCGATGCCGCCGACCGTGTTGCCGCCGTAGTAGGTCTCGAGGGCCGCCCGCGACCGCCACTCGCTGTAGTGGAAGCGGACGGTGTCGTCGCCGACGGCGGGCGCGCACTCCGCCTCCGACGCGCGCTGGGCGCCCGCCTCGAGCGAGCACGTGGCACCGGTCGACGAAGGGAACACCCAGGCCATCCCGGCCGCACCGAAGGGCGGTGTGCACGAGGCAAGCCGGGCCACGGCCCTCCCGCCGTTCCAGCAGCGGAACGTCGACGGCTTGCTGGACTGCGTCTCGGTCGGGCCCGCGCTGCTCGGTGCGGACGACCCGGCGTCGGTCTTGTCCGTCACGTCGCCCGGGCCGTCCGCGCGGTCCTCCGCCGACGTGTCGGACGGGGAGTCGTCATTGCCGCCGAACAGCAGGACCACGCCCGCCGGCGCCGATCAGTGCGGCGAAGAGGGCGGCGACGGCCAGGAGCACAACGGGACTACGGCTTCGACTGCCCTGGTTGGCGTCGTACGACGTCGGCGGCGGAGCGACGGCGTACGGCGGTGGTGGTGGTCCGGGGCTCGGAGGCAGTCCGGGCGGCGGAGGCGGTGGGGCCGGGGGGCCGGCGGGGCCGGTGGGGCCGCCGGCACGTCGTCGGCGAACAACGGCCCGGTGATCCGGGTCCCCTGGCCGTAGGCCGCGGGCGGCTCGACGGGGGCGAGGTTGGTGCCGCACTTCGCGCAGAAGCGCTGATCGGGTCGGTTCGGCGCCGTGCCGCAACTGGGGCAGTCCATCGAGCTCGGACCTCCTCCCGATCAGGACGACGAGGACGGACGCGCCCGCGTCGCGTAGATCGCGCAGCCTAGTGTCTGTGCGGCGAAGAGTACGCCGACCAGAGCCACCCATGCGCCAGAACCGACGGCCGCCGGATCGGCGTCACTGAGGGCGAGTGCCAGCCCGATCGAACCGAGCGATCCAACGGCGAGGGCGGCGGCCCGCAGCACTGCCACCGGGCGCCCGCCGAAGCCGACCACGCCGATGACGACGATCCCGGCGATCGACGGGACCAGGAGCACGACCGCCACGCCCGACGGCACCACCGCGTCGACGACACCGCGACGGATCAGCTCGACGGCGTCCAGCAGCGACGTCGAGGAGAGCGCGCCCTCGCTCGTCCACGGGAGGAACAGCGCGACCAGCCAGCACGCCCCGGCGGCCGCCGAGGCGAGGAGCCCACCGATCCTGACCACGGGAACACAATTACACACCTGTAGTTCGTGACGACCTCTGTTACTGGTGTGACTAGTGAGGTTATTGTGATTCGCCCGCCGCCACAGGAGCCCGAGTCACTGGAGTTGAGATGTCTGCCCGGTCCGTCACCGCTGCCGCCGTACTGGCGATGGCGATGGTCCTCGCCCCGTTCCGGCCGGCCGCTGCCGAGCCCAACCCGGTGACGCCCGGCGACTTCCGTGGCTACGGCTTCGACCAGTGCCTCGCGCCGACCCAACGGGCGATGGACGTCTGGCTCAACCACTCGCCGTTCCTCTCGGTCGGCATCTACATCTCCGGCAACTCCCGCGCCTGCCGCAGCCAGCCCAACCTGACGCCCCGCTGGATCGGCACCCAGCTCGCGCAAGGGCTGGCGGCTGCTCCCGATCACGCTCGGGCCGCAGGCGTCGTGCAGCGACCGGTTCCCCCGCTACGACGACGACCCGGTCATCAACGGCCGCCCCGGCCCCGACGACCGCTTCCCGATCGCCCGGCGACAGGGCCGCGCCGAGGCGGTCAAGGCGGTCGAGGCGGCGAAGGCGCTCGGCATCGTCCCGCGCAGCACGCTCTGGTACGACCTCGAGGCCTACGACCACACGAACTACCGCTGCCGCGAGTCGGCGCTCTCCTTCCTCAGCGCGTGGACCAACAAGCTGCACGAGCTCAGGTACGTCTCCGGCGTCTACTCGAGCGCCGGGTCCGGCATCAAGGTGCTCGACGACGCGCGGGTCGAGCGCCCGGACGCCTACACGCTCCCCGACATGATCTGGATCGCGCGCTGGGACGAGGTCGCGAACACGTCGACGTCGTACATCCGCGACGACGGCTGGCGGCCGGGCGGTCGGGTGAAGCAGTACATGGGTGGCCACAACGAGACCTGGGGCGGCGTCACCATCAACATCGACCGCAACTACCTCGACGTCGGCCGCGGCAACTTCGCGCCGCCCGAGCAGCACTGCGGAGGAGTCAACCTCGACTTCGGGCGGTTCCCGGCGCTGCGGGAGCCGAGCGACGGCTCCGCGCCGCCGGCCAACAAGGTCAAGGCGCTGCAGTGCCTGCTCCAGGAGCGCGGGCTGTACGGCGGCAAGCTGTCGGGCAACTACAACCCGGCGACGATCGCCGCCGTCCAGGCGTGGCAGGAGAGTCGCGGCTTCCCCGTGAGCACGACCTGGAGCCCGGCCAACTGGGTCGGCGCGTTCGCCCAGGGCAGGGACTACGCGCAGAAGGTCGGCTCCACCGGACTCCACGTCCGACGGGTGCAGCGAGCGCTCAATGCCGCCGACCCCTCGCTCCTGCGCACCGTCACCGGCATCTTCACGCGGCGGACGGCCAAGGACGTGCGCGCCTACCAGCACCGCGTCGGCCTCCCCGGCACCGGCATCGTCAACGAGCGGACCTGGGCCAGGCTGCGGGCCGGGCGCGGGTAGGGGCTGCAGGAATCCCCGGTCGACCGGGGATTCCTGCGCTTGTCGGGCATTGCAACACCCGACAAGTGCCACTTCTACCTGTCCGATGTGTCGGACGGGGCTGATGGGACTATGACCCGCCGACCGGAGGGCCGGCCAGCAGCGCGATGCCGGTGAGCGCGGCGACCGCAACGACGAAGCCGACGAGCGCTTGCCGGTGGTGGCGGAGCAGCCAGCAGACAGCGCGCTCGGCAGCAGTGTCACTGTCGTGACGGGAGTACCAGTGGTCGTCGAGCCCGCCGCGCTTCTCGACGTACCGGTCGAACCAGACCGTCATCAGCGGCGGTACCGAAGAAGCGAGCCCCAGGACCAGGCGCCGGCGTGACCACTGCTGGTCGATGCCCACGACGACGGTCACCAGGCAGTAGGCGATGAACGCGACGCCGTGGACCGGGCCGGCGATCTGGACGCCGACCTCGGTGGTGCCGACGACGTACTTCACGAACATGCCGGTCAGCAGGCACAGCCAGGTGATCGCCTCGGTGACCGCGAGCGCGCGGAAGACGTTGCGCGGCGTCACGACAGTACGGCGGCGGCGAGGCTGGTGAAGAAGCCGAGCCCGTCGGTGCCGGAGCCGGTGAGCTCCTCGACGGCGTGCTCGGGGTGCGGCATCAGGCCGACCACGTTGCCGCGCTCGTTGGTGATGCCGGCGATGTCGTTGAGCGAGCCGTTGGGGTTGACCTCGAGGTAGCGTGCGACGACCTGCCCCTCCCCCTCGATCCGGCTCAGGGTGTCGGCGTCGGCGACGAAGCCGCCCTCGCCGTTCTTGAGCACGATCGTGATCTCAGAGTCCTGGTCGTAGGCCGTCGTCCAGGCCGTGCGGTTGTTCTCGATCCGCAGCTTCTGGTCGCGGCAGACGAACTTGCGGTGGTCGTTGCGGATCAGCGCACCGGGCAGCAGGTGGGACTCGCAGAGGATCTGGAAGCCGTTGCAGATGCCGAGCACCGGCATCCCGTTGCCGGCAGCACGCACCACCTCCGACATCACCGGCGCGAAGCGCGAGATCGCGCCACAGCGGAGGTAGTCGCCGTACGAGAAACCGCCGGGGAGGACGACCGCGTCGACTCCCTTGAGGTCGGCGTCGGCGTGCCAGAGGGCGACCGCCTCGTTGCCGCCGATGCGGATCGCGCGCTGCGCGTCGACGTCGTCGAGGGAGCCGGGGAAGGTGACGACCCCGACCTTCACAGCTCGACCTGCTCGACGCTCACGACGTAGTTCTCGATGACCGGGTTGGACAGCAGCGTCTCGGCCATCTTCTCGACCTCGGCCAGCACTTCGGGAGTGACCTCACCGTCGAACTCGAGCTCGAACCGCTTTCCCTGGCGCACGTCGCTCACGCCGGCGAAGCCGAGTCGCGGCAGCGCCCCGAGCACCGCCTTGCCCTGCGGGTCGAGGATCTCCGGCTTCGGCATGACAGCAACGACGACTCGGGCCACGGGCCGAGTTTAGTGGTGGACACCGGACGTCCGACGCCCGCCCCGCCCCCGAACGCGCACCTCGCCGCGTCATGGCGGCGCTCGGTAGACGACCGGTACGCCATCGCCCCGCCGCGTTGCGATGCACACGGCCCGAAGCGCGGATCACATCACCGGTCGCCCGATGGCAACGGCTTAGAAGGTCTCCCGGTCAGCAGCTCATAGGCCTCGACGTACCGGCTCCGCGTCCGCTCGATCACCTCGGGCGGCAGTGGCGGCGGCGCTTCGCCGGAGGCCCTGTCCCAGCCGGACTCGGGCGACAGCGCCCAGTTGCGCACGATCTGCTTGTCGTACGACGGCTGCGCGCGGCCGGGCTCCCACTCGGCGGCCGGCCAGTAGCGGGAGGAGTCGGGGGTGAGCACCTCGTCGGCGAGCACCATCGTCCCGTCGCGGTCGCCGAACTCGAGCTTGGTGTCGGCCAGGATGATCCCTCGCTCGCGGGCGATCCCCTCGGCCTTGCCGTAGACGGCCAGGGTCAGGTCGCGCAGCTCGGCGGCCAGGTCGGCGCCGACCGTGGTCACGACGGCGTCGAACGAGACGTTCTCGTCGTGGTCGCCGAGGTCGGCCTTCGTGGCCGGGGTGAAGATCGGCGCGGGCAACCGGCTGCCGTCGACCAGCCCGGTCGGCAGCGGGATGCCGCAGACCTCTCCGGTCGCGTTGTAGTCGAGCAGCCCGGACCCGGTCAGGTAGCCGCGCGCGACGCACTCGACGGGATACATCGCGAGGTTGTCGCAGATGACCGCGCGGCCGGCGACCTCGGCCGGTACGTCGGTGCTGACGATGTGGTTGGGCACCAGGTCGGCGAGCTGGTCGAACCACCACAGCGATGTCCGGGTGAGGATCTCGCCCTTGTCGGGGATCGTCGTCTCGAGCACGAAGTCGAAGATCGACAGCCGGTCGCTCGCCACCATCAGCAGCTTGCCGACGTGAGGACCTTCGGTCAGCTCGTAGAGATCGCGCACCTTGCCCGAGTGGACGTGGCGGGCGCCGGCCAGGGCCGGGGCGGACGGGATGTTGGCGATCGTCACGGCAACAGCCTAGGAGCAGTGCGGCCCGCCCGGTCGTCACCCCCGCGGGCTCGACGACCGCGTCGTCGAGCGCGTGAAGTCGACATCGGGTGGTCCGGCCATGGCCGGGTCTGCCGAAGAGGTCTACCAGCGGATCGTTGCCACCACGGGCGACGGAGGACGCCTCCCCATGCCCGCGTCGGGCGGGTGGGACATCTTCCCGTGGGACGTCGTCGACGGCGCCCTCGCGCCGAAGGTGGTGCAGCCGCCGGGCGAGGAGCCCGCGCGGTACGGCGAGGACCCCGACGAAGCCCTGCCCCGAGTGCACCGCGATCGACCCCGACCGGATCGTGTGGGAGGACGAGCACTGGGTGCTCACCCATCCCGGCGAGCCGACCGGGCTGCCGCTGGTCGTGATGCTGCACACCCGCCAGCACGAGGACTTCGGCCAGCTCGACGACGAGCTCGCGTCGCAGTACGGCCGGATCAGCAACCGCCTGGTGCGGATCATCGAGAACCTCCCCAACATCGGCCGCGTCCACGTCAGCCGCTGGGGTGACGGCGGCGCTCACTTCCACGTCTGGTTCTTCGCCCGGACCAAGGGCCTGATGCCGGTCCTCGGCTCCCCCGCCTCCGAGTGGAACGACATCATCCCGGCGGGAGCTGAAGACGTGTGGCGTGCGGACCTGAACACCGTCGCCACCAAGCTCGCCAACTGGGGCGGGGACGCCCGGGCCTGAGCTCGCGCCGGATCGGCACCCTAGGCTCGGTTGCATGTCCGTCGTGAAGATCAACGCCATCCACGTCCCCGCCGGTGCCGGCGCTCACCTCGAGGAGCGGTTCGCCGCCCGCGCGGGCGCGGTCGAGGGCTCGCCGGGCTTCCTCGGCTTCCAGCTGCTGCGGCCGGTCGCCGGCGACGAGCGCTACTTCGTCGTGACCCACTGGGAGGACCAGGCGTCCTTCGAAGCGTGGCGCGACGGCGCCGGCATGGCAGCCCACGCCGCCAAGCCCGGCGACGAGCAGAAGAAGCCGGTGTCGACCGGCGCCGACCTGCTGGAGTTCGAGGTCGTGCTGGACGTCAAGCCGAAGGGCTGACCGGCCGCCTCAGTCGTCGACCTGCAGCTTCGGGAACCGTCCGACGAGAGGACGGTGCACTCCTTGTCGACGCTGATCCAGCGCTTGTCCGCGTGCACCATGAGGTACCAGCGGCGTTCTCGGTATCCGCGACCTCTCCGCACGACGACGTAGCTCAGCTCGTCGAGCGTCGTCTTCAGGTCCTTGACCTCGATGTCCGCCCTCGGCTTGCCGTGTGGCCCGAAGACGATCACCCCACGCCGGACCTCGCGGCACTGCTGCGGGCCGAGGACGTCGCCCTTCTGGAGCTCGCTGATCGGGATCCGCTTCGGCTCGTCCGGCGGGGCGGGCTCGGTCGTCTCGTCGGCCGTCGTCGGATCGGTCGCCATGTCCGTGCTGCCCGTGGAGTCGTCGGAGTCGTCGGTCGGATCGGTGCTCGACGCGACGACCTGGTCGTCCTCTGTCACCGCTGGAGTCGCCGCCGCCGATGGAGCAGGCACCGCCGACGACCAGCGCGATCGTCGCGGCGATGCCGACCGGGATCAGGACGCGGCGGGTGCGCGGGGCGGCGCTGTTTCCGGGGCCGGTTGGGACACGATCTCCTCCAGGAGCTCCTGGCGCGCGTCGTGGAGGGGCCAGAGGTCGATCTGGGTCCGCGGGTGCGGGTCCCGTCCGGCCAGCGGGTCGGTGCCCGGGTCCGAGTGGTCGTCGATCATCGGCTCTCCCCGATCACGTGCTCGAACGGGATTGCCTGGACATGTCCGGGCGACGCCGCAGCGTCACCTCCGGGCTCGACGAGATCACGGAAGCGCTGGCGCGCGCGGGCGAGCCGCATCCGGGCGGTGCCGGGCGCGATGCCGACCACGCCCGCGGCCTCGGTCGGTGTCAGCCCGTCCCAGCCGACCAGCATCAACAGCTCCCGGTCGTCGGGGCGCAGCCTCAGCAGCGACCCGCCGGATCCGATCCCACTCGGCGACTCCGGTCGCCGAGTCGGGTACGACGTCGCGCGCCAGCACGTCGCGCAGCCGGCCACCCAGCCGTTGGCGACGACGCTGGCCGCGGTGGTAGTTGGCGAGGGTGTGCCGAGCGATCCCGAACAGCCACGGTCGTCCGTCGCCGGGCGGCGCCTCGTCGAGTCGTCGCCAGGCGACCAGGAACACCTCACTGACCACGTCCGCCGCGTCGGCCGGCTGCTCGACCCGGCGCAGGATGTAGCCGAGGACGGCGGCGAAGTTGCCGTCGTACAACGCCCGGAACTGCTGCTCCGGGTCGTTCTCGTCAGTGGCGGAACCGAGGGTCATGTCCTTCCATGTCCGGCTCCGCATCGAGCGTCACATGTCTTCAGAGGATCGCGCCCGGCGAGTACGACGCCGCGGCCGGGTGCCGCTCGACAACGGCGGCCACCTGTCGGCAGACCGCCTGCGTCTGCGCGACCGCGGCGCCGGTGAACGTGATCGGGTCGGCGACCAGTGTCGTCAGCTGCTCGGCCGTCAGTCCGAGCCTGCTCGTCGGCGCCGAGCTTGGCGAAGACGTCGTTGTCGGCCTGGCCCTTGCGCATGGCGAGCGCGGTGCCGACAGCGGCCTCCTTGATCGCCTCGTGCGCGGTCTCGCGGCCGACGCCGTTGCGCACCGCGGCCATCAGCACCTTGGTGGTGGCGAGGAACGGCAGGTAGCGGTCGAGCTCGCGCTGGATCACCGCGGGGAACGCGCCGAACTCGTCGAGCACGGTGAGGAAGGTCTGGAACAGGCCGTCGACGGCGAAGAACGCGTCCGGCAGGGCCACCCGTCGTACGACGGAGCAGGAGACGTCGCCCTCGTTCCACTGGTCGCCGGCGAGCTCGCCGACCATCGACAGGTAGCCGCGGGTGACCACCGCGAGCCCGTTGACCCGCTCGCAGGAACGGGTGTTCATCTTGTGCGGCATCGCGGAGGAGCCGACCTGGCCCTCCTGGAAGCCCTCGGTGACCAGCTCGTTGCCGGCCATCAGCCGGATCGTGGTCGCCAGGTTGGACGGCGCCGCGGTCAGCTGGACCAGCGCGGAGAGGACGTCGAAGTCGAGGCTGCGCGGGTAGACCTGGCCGACGCTGGTGAGCACCCGCTCGAAGCCGAGATGGCCGGCGACCCGCTGCTCGAGCTCGGCCAGCTTGTCCTCGTCTCCGCCGAGCAGGTCGAGCATGTCCTGGGCGGTGCCCATCGGGCCCTTGATGCCGCGCAGCGGGTAGCGGGCGATCAGGTCCTCGACGCGGTCGAGCGCGATGAGCAGCTCGTCGGCGATCGTCGCGAACCGCTTGCCCAGCGTGGTCGCCTGCGCGGCGACGTTGTGGGAACGACCGGCCATGACGGTCAGCTCGTGCTCGGACGCGAGCCGCGCCAGCCGGGCGAGGGTCGCGACCGTGCGGTCGCGGAGCAGCTCGAGGGACTGCTTGACCTGCAGCTGCTCGACGTTCTCGGTGAGGTCGCGCGAGGTCATGCCCTTGTGGATGTGCTCGTGCCCCGCGAGAGCGGAGAACTCCTCGATCCGCGCCTTCACGTCGTGCCGGGTGATCCGCTCGCGCGCCGCGATCGACGCGAGGTCGACCTTCTCGACGACGTCCTCGTAGGCCTCGACCACACCGTCGGGGACGTCGATGCCGAGGTCGCGCTGCGCCTTGAGTACGGCGATCCACAGCCGCCGCTCGAGCACGATCTTGTGCTCGGGCGACCAGATCTCAGCGAGGTCGGCGCCCGCGTAGCGGGTAGCGAGGACGTTGGGCACGGTCACGTGCCTCATTCTCCCATGATCTCGACCCGACCCTGACCAGCACCGGCAACCGCGAAGTCGCACGGTTCGCGCGCGAAGTCGCACGGTTCGCGCGCGAAGTCGCACGGTTCGCGTGCGACGAGTCGCAGCGACCTCGACGCCGAACCGTGCGACCTCGACGCCGAACCGTGCGACCTCGCCGCCGAACCGTGCGACCTCGACGCCGAACCGTGCGACCTCGTCGCCGAAGACCGTGCGACTTCGCGGGCTACGGCAGGGGCCGGACCAGCACGAGCTCGCCGTCCTCGTTGGTGCCGCGGATCTCCGTGAAGCCGGTCTTGGCCGCGACCGCCAGGCTGGGGGCGTTGTCGGGCGCGATGCTCGCCCGGATCCGCACCCCGTCCGCGTCGCACGGCCCGAGCACCCCGAGCAGCGCCTCGGTCGCGATCCCGCGGCCACGCGCCTCCTCGACCAGGCCGTAGCCGACCTCGGTCTCGGCGACGCCGTCGTCAGCCGGCGCCGGCGGGCCGAAGAACCCGATCGACCCCACGGCCTCGCCCTCGAACACGATCGAGCGCGGGGCCCAGACGTCACCGTCGCGCCACAGGCCGGCGGCGTCGGCATCGTCCTTGCGCGGGAACGACGGGTGCCACCCGGCGCGACGCTCGCCCGCCCGGATCGCCGTCACCGTCGGGGCATCCCACAGCTCGAGCCGCAGCCGGTCGGTGACGACCACCGAGGGGAGCGCCATCGTCAGGCCTCCTTGAGGGAGGCGCCCTCGACGACGCCGAGCGGTTCGGCGGCGATGTCCGAGCGACGTTGCAGACCGTCGAAGGAGATCAGGTCGGCGGCGGCGTACGCACGCGACCGGGCGTCGGCGATGTCGTAGCCCACCGCCCGGACGGCGAGCACCCGGCCACCGGCCGTGACCAGCTGGTCCCTGCCTGTGTCCTCGGTCTCGTCGTGGACAAGGGCGGTGCCGGCGTGGATGACGTCGACGTCGTTGACCCCGTTGGCCACGCCGACCCCGGTGATCACGTCGCCCTTCGACGACGACTCGGGATAGCCGGCGGAGGCGAGCACGACCGTCACTGCTGCGGCGTCGCGGAACCGCGGTGCCGGCACGGATCCGAGGCGTCCCTCGGCCGCCGCGTGGAGCAGCTCCCCGAGCGGGGAGTCGAGCACGGCGAGCACCGGCTGGATGTCGGGGTCGCCGAAGCGACAGTTGAACTCGATCACCCGTGGGCCGGCGGCGGTGAGCGCGAGGCCGACGTAGAGGCAGCCGACGAACGGTGCGCCGCGGCGGGTCATCTCGGCCAGGGTCGGCTGCACGACGGTGTCGAGGGTGACCTGGGCCAGGTCGGGCTGCGCCCAGGTGAGCGGGGTGTAGGAGCCCATGCCGCCGGTGTTGGGACCGCGGCCGCCGTCGAAGATCCGCTTGAAGTCCTGGGCAGGCTGGAGGGCGTACGCCGTACTCCCGTCGCAGACCGCGAACACCGACACCTCGGGGCCGTCGAGGAACTCCTCGACCACGACGCGGCCGCATCCTGCGGCGTGGGCGAGCGCCTCGGCGCGGTCGCGGGTGACGACGACGCCCTTGCCGGCGGCGAGCGCGTCGTCCTTCACGACGTACGGAGACCCGAGTTCGTCCAACGCAGCAGCGGCTTCGGCTACGGAGGCGCAGACGCGGGAGGCCGCCGTGGGCACGCCGGCCGCGGCCATGACGTCCTTGGAGAACGCCTTCGAACCCTCGAGCTGCGCGGCGGCCCCGGACGGGCCGAACACGGCGATCCCCCGGTCGCGCACGGCGTCGGCGACACCGGCGACGAGCGGAGCCTCCGGTCCGACCACGACCAGTCCGGCGCCGATCCGCTCGGCGAGGTCCGCAACGGCCGCACCGGACATAGGGTCGACCTCATGCACGGTCGCGACGGCCGCCATGCCGGGATTGCCGGGCGCCGCATGCAGCGCCGCGACCCCGGGATCCTGCGCCAGCGCGAGCACGAGAGCGTGCTCCCGCCCACCGGTGCCGACCACGAGGACGCTCAGTTCGCTGGACACGAGCGCCGATCCTACGTGCCCTGGATCCTCGTGCTGGCCCTCGCTGCTGGCGTGGTCGGCGGGATCGTCGGCGGCTTCACCGACCTGCACGTCTACCGGTACGCCGGCCAGGCGGTGCTCGACGGCGCGCAGGTGTACGACGCTGACGACCCGGTCACCGGCCTGCCGTTCACCTATCCCCCGTTCGCCGCGGTCGTGATGGTGCCGCTCGCACTCGTGCCCGGCTGGCTGGCGGCGGCGCTGTGGACCGGGGCGAGCGCGGCGTGCGTCGCGGCATCGGTCGTGGTCGTGCGCCACGCGGACGGGCGACCCGCTCCCGGGTGGCTGGTCGCTCTCGCCGCCACCGCCGCGATCGCGATGGAGCCGGTGTGGCAGAACCTGGCCTTCGGCCAGATCAACGCCTTGCTGATGCTCGCGGTCCTGGTGGATGTCCTGCACCCGGAACGCCGCACATCGGGAGTGCTGGTCGGGATCGTGGCGGGCCTGAAGCTCACCCCGCTGGTGTTCGTGGTGCTGCTGGTCCTCGTCGGCCGACGATCGGCCGCGGGGCGGGCGGTGCTGGCGTTCGTCGCCACCGTCGCGGTCGGCTTCGCGCTCATGCCCGGCGCGTCGGCGTCGTACTGGACCGACGGCCTGCTCGATGCCCGCCGCGTCGGGCCGCCGGAGCTGGCCCACAACCAGTCGGTGTCCGGCACGCTGGCCCGGCTGCTCGACGGCCCGCCGCCGACCCTGCTCTGGCTCTGCGTTGCGGGGCCGATCGCCCTCGCCCTCCTCGGCGTCGGCGTGGCCTGCTGGCGGCGGGGCGACCCGCCTGCTCGGCACCTGCCTCGCCGCGATGGCGATGCTGCTGGCCTCCCCGATCGCCTGGTCGCACCACTGGGTCTGGGCGGTGCCGGTCGCGGTGGTGCTGTGGGAGCGGAGCCGGTGGGCGGCCGTCGCGTGGACGGCGGTCTTCGTGGCGCGACCGATGCTCTGGCCGCCGTGGGGAGAGGACCGGGAGTTCGAGTGGGGTGCCGCCGACCACCTGGTCGGCAACGCCTACGTGCTTGCTGCGATCGCTCTCGCTGTGGGCGCCGCCGCGGCGGTCAGGCCCCGTCGAAGCCGTTCAGCAGCAGGAAGAACAGCACCACTCCGATGAGTGCGAGGCCGAGGCCGAGAGCCGCGCCGACCAGCACCCGCTTCCCGGTTGCGGCGCCCTCACCGGCGAGTGCCGGCGTGGCGACGCCGACGAGTGCGCCGATCACGGCCATCCCGCCGAGCTGGGCAGGGAGGATCCAGTTCTCCGAGCCCTCACCGTCGAAGAACGCGGCTGCGACAGGCAGGCTCAGGATCCCGGCGACGAGCAGGACGAGGTAGGCGAGGATGCGCGGCACGACGCTGAGCGTAGGGGACGCCAACGCCCCGGCGACGCAGAACGCGTCACCGGGGCGCCGGTTGCTGTGCGGGACCTAGGACTAGGAGACGTTGATCGTCTCGCTGGCCGTCGATCCCATGGTGTAGGTGCCCTTGCGGACCAGCACGGAGATCTCGTGCTCACCGGCGGCCGATCTTGCCGAGTGTGACCCGCACGGTCCCGTCACCGGGCAGGGTCTCCGCTCGGCAACCTTCTTGCCGTCGACCTTGACCACGAACTCGCACCCTTGACGGAACCGGTCGAGCGACCTCGAGCAGGATCCGGACGGTCCGACCGGTGGTCAGCGTCGCGCGGCTTGACCTCGAACGTGGTCGTGGTCGGCGCGAGGCCGACGTTCACGGTCACGGTGCCCGAGTCGGTGCCGCCCTTGCCGTCGTCGGCCGTGTAGTCGAACGTCTGCGTCCCGACGAACTTCGAGCGAGAAGGTGTGCTCGAGCACGCCGTCGGCGTCGGACGAGCCCTCGATCGTGTAGGTCAGTGCGTCACCGTCGGCGTCGGAGGCCGGCAGCGGGAAGCTGATGCTGCCACCGGCGACCGCGGAGACGGTGGCGTCCTCGGCGACCGGCGCCTGGTTCGCACCGGTGAAGGTGTACGTCGTCAGGCCGACCGTGATCGACTCGATCACGCCGTCACCCTTGACGCCCGAACCCAGCGACCAGCCGGCGTGCGTCACGGTGGCCTCGGGTCCGAGCGCAGCGCGCCACTCGGCGAGCGTGCCGTTGCAGGCCGAGCCGTAGCCACCCTTGTCGGACGGCGCCAGGTCCTTGAACGCCGTCGCCGAGCCCGTTCGTCAGCCACCAGTTGGTGATGCCGAACGTCTCCTTGTAGAGGGCGGCGCCGTTCGCGTAGCTGCGCTCTCCGACCAGGATGCCGTCGGGGATGCCGTTGCCCTCGATGTCGACGACCAGCTGCAGACCCGGCCTCAGCGTGTTGTGTGCCGCTGGCGCGCCAGTCCATGCTCGGCTCGCCGATCTCAGTCGAACGGCTCGCCGACCTCGAAGTAGCCCGCCGCCTTGTCGGTGGTCGTGGAGCCCTCGGTCCACACGCGGACGCCGGACGTCAGCCGGAAGTCGTTGTGACCGGTGGCCCGGGTCTCGCTCATGTCGACGTCGGACGGGTGGAGGACCTCGGTCGTCTCGACCTGGTCGTTGCTGAAGAAGTACTCGTCGTCACCGACGGTGATGCCGTAGATGACGCCGTCGCCGTGGACGCCGGAGCCGAGCGACCAGCCGGCCTGCATGACCTCGGCGTCGGGGTACGCCGCGCGCCACTCGTCGAGAGTGCCGTTGAGGCGCCGCCGCCGCCACCGGTCGTCGGAGGCGTGTTGGGAGCGTCGAACACGGTCTGGTCCTCGATGCTGCCGATCCACCAGTTGCCGCCGTAGACCGGCTCGCCGACCAGGACGCCGTCGACGTCGCCGTCGCCGTCGAAGTCAGTGGTGAGCTGGGTGCCGGGCACCGGGTTGGTGCCGACCCAGTCCAGCGTCGGCTCGCCGACGTCGGCGAGCGGCCGTGGACGTCGAAGTAGCCGGCGGCCTTGTCCGTCGAGGTGGTGCCCTCGGTGTAGACGTGGACACCGTCCGCGAGGAAGTCGTTGTGCCCGGTCGCCCGGGTCGCCGTCGGTGTTCACGTCGACCTCGGTCAGCACGACCTGGTCCGCGTGCGCGGCCGGCGCGGCGCAGAGCACCAGCCCGGCCGTCGCGATGGCACCGGCGGTCAGGCCGGCGCCGAGACGCCCGATTTGGCGCGCGTCGAATCGGTTGTTCATGGGAGCCCTTCAATCGCATGTCCTGGCTGCTCCACCTTCCGCGGAGCAGTCGCCCTCTCAGAGCAGCTGGACTAGACCTCATCATGAACGCTGCGGCGCTTGTCATGGCTTTCGTAAAAACCAGGTAAGGAACCGGATCCGAGAACTTCAGCGCAGCGGGTGCAGCACGACCGCCTGCTCGCGCTCCGGTCCTACGCCGACGACCGACATCCGCGCCCCGGAGATCTCCTCCAGCGCCTTCACGTAGGCCTGCGCGTTGGCCGGCAGGTCCGCGAGGGTGCGGGCACCGCTGATGTCCTCGGACCAACCGGGGAAGTACTCGTAGATCGGCACCGCGTGGTGGAACGCGCTCTGGTTGGCGGGCATCTCGTCGTACCGCTCGCCGCCGACGTCGTAGGCCACGCACACCGGGATCTGCTCGAGGCCGGTGAGGACGTCGAGCTTGGTGAGCACGAAGTCGGTGACGCCGTTGACGCGGGCGGCGTAGCGCGCGATGACGGCGTCGTACCAGCCGCAGCGCCGGGGCCGGCCGGTCGTCGTACCGAACTCCGCGCCGGTGTTGCGCAGGAAGTCGCCGGACTCGTCGTGGAGCTCGGTCGGGAAGGGGCCCTCGCCGACGCGGGTCGTGTAGGCCTTCACGATCGCGATGACCTGGTCGATCCGGGTCGGCGGGATGCCGGAGCCGGTGCAGGCGCCGCCCGCGGTGGCGCTGCTGGAGGTCACGAACGGGTAGGTGCCGTGGTCGACGTCGAGCAGGGTCGCCTGGCCGGCCTCGAGCAGCACGGTCTCGCCGCGGTCGAGGGCCTCGCCGAGGAGCAGCGTCGTGTCGCAGACGTACGGCGCCAGGCGGTCGGCGTGCGCCAGCAGCTCCTCGACGGTCTGGTCGACCGAGGGCGCGCGGCGGTTGTAGATCTTGGTGAGGATCTGGCTCTTGAGCTCGAGCGCGCCCTCGACCTTCTGGGCCAGGATCTTCTCGTCGAAGAGGTCCTGGACCCGGATGCCGATCCGGTTCATCTTGTCGGCGTACGTCGGGCCGATGCCGCGGCCGGTGGTGCCGATCTTGCGGCTGCCGAGGAACCGCTCGGCGACCTTGTCGAGGGTGCGGTTGTAGTCGGCGATGACGTGGGCGTTGGAGCTGATCTTGAGCCGGCTGGTGTCGGTGCCGCGCTGCTCGAGCCCGTCGATCTCGTGGAAGAGGACCTCGAGGTCGACGACGACGCCGTTGCCGATGACCGGCGTGCAGCCCGGCGTGAGGATGCCGCTCGGCAGCAGGTGGAGCGCATATTTCTCGTCGCCGATCACCACCGTGTGGCCGGCGTTGTTGCCGCCGTTGAACTTGACGACGTAGTCCACCCGGCTGCCCAGGTGGTCGGTCGCCTTGCCCTTGCCCTCGTCGCCCCACTGGGCGCCGACGATCACGATCGCTGGCATCTGCATGCTCCTTCGGAAAAAGCGACGAGCCCGGTCGCAAGACCGGGCTCTTGCGAAGCAACGCTACCAAACCGCCTCGCTGGTCGAGGAAGTCGCGCAGCGACTGTCACGAGACCCGCAGATGATGCGCGATCTCGGCGACCACGGCTTGTGCGAGATCAGCGGGCGTCGTCGTCGTCGTACTCCGGTACGACGGCGTGCACCTCTCCCCCGGCGAGCAGGTCGACGGGCTCGTCCTCATGCCGCCGAATCCAACCACGCGACGGCGAGGAGGGCGCCGGGCGACCGTCACGAGAACACCCGTAAGGTGGGCCGATGCCCTCAACCGAGCCGCTCCTGGTGATCACCAACAGTGACGCCGGGACCGCCGACGACATGGCCCTGACGTCGGCGCTCGCCGTGCTGCGGGGGTCGACCTCGGTCGAGGTGTGCGCCACCTCGGCGCCCGGCGAGCTCGACGGCGCCCTCCACCGGGCCGGCTCGCGACGCGTCGTCGTCGCCGGTGGCGACGGCAGCCTGCACGCGGTGGTGTCCGCGCTGCACCGGCGGCACGAGCTCGGCGTCGACCGGGTGCTCGGACTGCTGCCGCTCGGGACGGGCAACGACTTCGCCCGCACTCTCGGCATCCCGCTCGACCCGATCGAGGCAGCGGAGTCCCTCGTGCGAGGGTGCGGTCCGGCCGATGGACCTGCTGATCGACGAGGTCGGGCAGATCGTCGTCAACCAGGTGCACCTCGGTGCGGGCGCGGAGGCCGGCCGCCGCGCGAGCACCGTGGAAGGAGCGGCTCGGCAAGATCGGCGTCGGACCGGTCAACCTCGGCCGGCTCGGCTACCCGATCGGCGCCCTGCTGTCCTCGATCGACCCACCCGTGCTGCGGCTCCGGGTGGAGATCGACGGCGAGGTCGTCACCGATGTCGACCACCCGGTGCTCATGGTCGCGCTCGGCAACGGCGCCACCGTCGGCGGCGGCCTGGAGCTCACCCCCGACGCCGACCCGGCCGACGGCCAGATCGACGTGATCATCGCGCGGCCCAAGGGGTTCCTGGGCCGGCTCGCGTACGTGGCCCGGCTGGGGATCGGGACCCACGCCACGCACCGCGACGTGGTTGCCCTGCGCGCCTCTACGGTGACGGTGAGCGGCACCGAGTTCTGGTGCAGCGCCGACGGCGAGCTCTACGGGCCCGAGCGACACCGGAGCTGGCGGCTGGAGCCGGCGGCGTACTCGATGATCGTGCCGGCCGCCTAGCCCACTAGTGTTGCCCGGCGTGGCACGAGGAGCACGCGGCCCTGAGAGCACGGGGGCCGAACCGACCGACTGGGTGACCCGGACCGCCGATCTGGCGCTCCGGCACGCGGAGACGGTCAACGGCGGGACCCTCCCCGAGCTCGTCACCTGCGCATCCGGCATCAGCCCGTCCGGCCCGATCCACCTGGGCAACCTGCGGGAGTTCCTCACCGTCCACTTCGTGGCGGAGGAGATCCGTCGCCGCGGGATCAACGTGCGCCACCTCCACAGCTGGGACGACTACGACCGGTTCCGGAAGGTGCCCGCCGGGGTGGACCCGGCCTGGAGCGAGCACATCGGCCGACCGCTGTCGGCGGTGCCCGACCCGACCGGCGAGTTCCCGAGCTGGTCCGAGCGCTTCAAGGCCCCGTTGCGCGCCGCTCTGGCCGACATGGGCGTGCGAGATGGTCGAGGTCAACCAGACCGAGATGTACCGCGCCGGCACCTACCGCGACCAGATCCTCATCGCGATCGGCAAGCGCGACGAGATCGAGGCGGTGATGTCGCGCTACCGGACCAAGAAGGCCGACCCCGTCGAGGACGGCGAGTCGACGGCCGAGGAGGACCCCGACGACGGCGGCCACGGCGCGACCGAGGACCTCGCCCGGTTCCCCTACAAGCCCTACTGCAGGGGCTGCGGGCGCGACACCGTCACCCTGACGTCGTACGACGACGAGACGACCGACCTCGCCTACACCTGCGACGTGTGCGGCGATTCCTACGTCACCAACGTCGCCACCCAGAACGAGGGCAAGCTGGTCTGGAAGGTCGACTGGCCGATGCGGTGGACGTTCGAGGGTGTCGACTTCGAGCCCGCCGGGGTCGACCACGCCAGCCCCGGTTCGTCGTACACCGTCGGCAAGGAGCTGATCAGCCCGATCTTCGGTGGCACCGCGCCGTCCTTCGTCGGCTACTCGTTCGTCGGGGTTGCCGGGATGCCGAAGATGTCGTCGTCCAAGGGCGGCGTGCCGACCGCGGCCGAGGCGCTGCGGATCCTCGAGGCGCCGATCCTGCGCTGGCTCTATGTGCGGCGCCAGCCGAAGCAGGCGTTCAACGTCGACTTCGGGCAGGAAGTGCTGCGGCTCTACGACGAGTGGGACGCGCTGACGCGCAAGGCAGCCGATCCCGCGAAGCGCGACGCCGCCGTGCTGGCCTGGGAGCGGGCGTCCGCGACGGCGGCTGCCGGGACGCTGCCGGTGCCGGCGGTCGTCGTACCGTTCCGGATGCTGTCGTCGGTCGCCGACGTCACCGCCGGCTCGCTCGACCTGATCTCGCAGACCGTGGGCAAGGTCGGCCACGCGCACGCGTCGGTGGCGGACCTCGAGCCGCGGCTGTCGAAGGCCGCGACCTGGATGACCGAGTACGTCGACCCCGAGGACCGCACCTCCGTCAGGGATGCGGCGGATGCCGACCGGCTGCAACGGCTCTCCGAGGACGAGGAGATCTGGCTCCGCCAGCTCCTCGACCGCCTCCCGGACTCCTTCGACGACGCCGACGAGCTGACCGCCCTGATCTACGGCGTCCCCAAGCTCGCCCGCGGTCTGGCCCTCGACGACCCGCCGACCGACGAGGTCAAGGCCGACCAGAAGGCGTTCTTCCGGCTCCTCTACGAGCTCCTCGTCGCCGCCGAGCGCGGCCCCCGCCTCCCCACTCTCTTCACCGCGCTGGGCGCGGACCGGGTGCGGGCCTGCTCGCCGCCGGCGTGAGTCGGTGGGCGAGGGTGACCTATCAGTCACTCTGACCCACCCGACTCAGCCGATCAGCTCGTCGTACGCCGTCGGGCTGGAGTCGCGGAGGAAGGTCGAGCAGCGCTCCCACTCGTCGGTCTCGCCGATCGCGCGGGCGGCCTTGGCGAGTATCGCCAGGCAGGTCAGGAAGCCGCGGTTGGGCTCGTGCTCCCATGGCACGGGGCCGTTGCCCTTCCAGCCGTTGCGGCGCAGCAGGTCGAGCGAGCGGTGGTAGCCGACCCGCGAGTAGGCGTAGACGGTCACATCGTCGGCGCCGGCCGCGGCCGCGGCTCGCGCGAACGTCGCCCAGGCGAGGGGCGATGCCGGGAAGCGGCGTACGACGGCCGCCGGCGCCTCGCCCGCGGCGAGCGCTTCCGCTGCGGGGTCGACGGGCAGGTGGGTCGGCGGCGGTCCGGCCATCAGGTCCTGGTGAGTCATGCCGCGATTGTGCCCGACGGCCGCGTGTGGGCTCGCGGAGGATGAGGTTCTTCTCATCGAGTGCTCACCATGACCTCACGTGCGCCCCTCACGGTGGGGTCATCCGACACGCCAACCCAGGAGCACTCATGAACAGCATCACGAAGTCGCTGGTCGCCCCCCTCGCGACCGTGGCCCTCGCAGCCGGCCTCACCGTCGCGCTCGGCAGCCCCGCCCATGCGGAGGAACGCCGCTGCACCGGAACGATCCGCGCGGTCTCGATCGACGGCGACGTCGTCGTGCCGCAGGGCGCAACGTGCACCCTTCTCGGAACCCGGGTCGACGGCAGTGTCAAGGTCTATCGCAACGCGACGCTCAACGCCCGCGGAGTTCAGGTCAACGGCAACGTGCAGGCCGACAACTTCCGCCGGATCGAGGTCACCCACCGCACCGTCGACGGCGTCGTGAAGCGCTCCAGGATCGGCGGCAGCATCCAGGTCAAGCAGGGTGGCAGCGGAGAGGTACGCCGCACCGTCGTCAAGGCCGACATCCAGGTCTTCTCCAACGACGGCCGCTGGGCGATCTACGACAACACGGTCGACGGCAACCTGCAGTGCAAGTCCAACGATCCCCGCCCGGTCGGCGCCAGGAACAACGTGGACGGCAACAAGGAAGACCAGTGCGAGACCTTCTGAGCTCGCCGTGAGAACCTGCGCGCGACCGGTCAGCCGATCGTCGTACCGGCCGAGCGCAGGTTCTCGCAGGCATGCCGTCTGTGCGCGGTGGTTAACTCGCGATTGTGACCCAGACTTCGCCCGCGAAGACCGGTATCCCCGCAGACGTCCGCCCGTGGCCGGCGCTCGCCGCCCTCTGCATCGGCTTCTTCATGATCCTCGTGGACTCCACGATCGTCTCCGTCGCGACGCCCGACATCATCGCGGACCTCGACGCCGAGCCTGAACTCCGTGGTCTGGGTGACCAGCGCCTACCTGCTGGCGTACGCCGTCCCGGTCCTGATCTCCGGGCGGCTCGGTGACCGGTATCGGGCCCAAGTGGATGTACCTCCCCGGCCTGACCGTCTTCACCGTCGCGTCGCTGTGGTGCGGCCTCAGCGGTTCGATCGAGATGCTGATCGTCGGCGCGCGTCGTCCAAGGTGTCGGGGCCGCGATGATCACTCCCCAGACGATGGCGGTGATCACCCGGATCTTCCCGCCCGAGCGCCGCGGACAGGCGATGGCGCTCTGGGGTGCGACCGCCGGAGTGGCGACGCTGGTCGGACCGATCCTCGGTGGCGTCCTCGTTGACGGCGCTCGGCTGGGAGTGGATCTTCTTCATCAACGTCCCGATCGGCGTCGTCGCCTTCGTATCTCAACTGGCGCCTGGTGCCGCGTCTCTCCGACCCACGAGCACGCGTTCGACTGGCTGGGCGTGCGCTGCTCAGCGGGGTCGGCATGTTCGCCCTGGTCTTCGGCATCCAGGACGGCGAGCAACGCGGCTGGGGCACGACCCGTGGTCGTCGGGCCGCTGATCGCCGTGGGGATCGGTACTGTTCGCGCTGTTCGTCGCTGTGGGAGGCGCGCAACCCGCGCGAGCCGCTGGTCCCGCTGGAGATGTTCGCCGACCGCAACTTCTCGGTGTCCAACGTCGGCATCTCCTGCGATGGGCTTCGCCGCGTCCGCGATGGGTTTCCCGCTCATGCTCTGGGCCCAGCTGGTGCGCGGCTTGTCGGCGCTCGAGGCGTCGCTGCTGATGGTGCCGATGGCGGTGGTCGATCGCTGATCATGGCTCCGGTGGTCGGCCGGTTCACCGACAAGGTGCACCCACGGATCCTCACCGGCGGTTCGGGCTGACCTCCGCATCGCGTCGCTGTTCTGGGTCGCGCCAGGGGATCGAGCCCGACTCCTGAGTACCTGGAGGATCCTGGTCCCGATGGGCGCTCCTGGGTCTCGGCATCGCGTCAGCCGTCTGGGCACCGCTCGCGGCGACCGCGACCCGCAACCTGCCGATGCACCAGGCCGGTGCCGGCGCCGGCGTCTACAACGCGACCCGGCTGGTCGGATCGGTGATCGGCTCCGCCGGCATCGCCGTGCTGATGGACAGCCGGCTCGCCGCCCAAGGACTCGAGCGTCGCGCCGACCGAGGCCGCCGGACGGCCCCTGCCGGAGCAGGTGTTCGGGCCGTTCAGCGAGGCGATGTCGGAAGCCCTGCTCCTGCCGGCCGCCGTGCTGGCGCTCGGCTGCCTCGCTTCGCTGTTCTTCGACGTCCCCACGGCACCTGGGCGCGCGGGGCAGCGGCAGCCGTCGCGCCGGCGCGTCGGCGCGTCGACCTGAGCCGGAGCCGGATCAGCCGATCGTCGTACCGGCCGCGCAGGTTCTCGCAGGCCTCGACGACGCGCGCGGACATGCCGGCCTCGGCCGCCTTGCCCCAGGCGCGCGGGTCGTAGACCTTCTTGTTGCCGACCTCGCCGTCGACCTTGAGCACGCCGTCGTAGTTGCTGAACATGTGCGCGGCGACCGGACGGGTGAAGGCGTACTGGGTGTCGGTGTCGACGTTCATCTTGACGACGCCGTAGTCGACGGCCGCGCCGATCTCCTCCGGCGTCGAACCCGAGCCGCCGTGGAACACCAGGTCGAACGGCTTCGCGCCCGCAGCCAGCCCGAGCTCGTCGATCACGGCCTCCTGGGCCGCCTTGAGGATCTCCGGGCGGAGCTTCACGTTGCCCGGCTTGTAGACGCCGTGCACGTTGCCGAACGTGAGCGCGGTCAGGTAGCGGCCGTTCTCGCCGGTGCCGAGCGCGCGACGGTGGCCAACGCGTCCTCGGGGGTCGTGTAGAGCTTGTCGTCGATCGCGCCCTCGACGCCGTCCTCCTCGCCGCCGACGACGCCGACCTCGATCTCGAGGATGATGTTCGCGCCCGGCCGCCTTGGCGAGCAGCTCCTCGGCGATCTTGAGGTTCTCGTCGAGAGGTACGGCGGAGCCGTCCCACATGTGCGACTGGAACAGCGGCAGCTCGCCGCGCCCGACCCGCTCGGCCGAGATGTCGAGCAGCGGCCGGACGAACCCGTCGAGCTTGTCCTTCGGGCAGTGGTCCGTGTGGAGGGCGATGTTGACCGGGTAGCTCTTGGCGACCTCGGCGGCATAGGCCGCGAACGCGACCGAACCGGTCACCATGTTCTTGACGGACGGGCCGGAGAGGTACTCCGCGCCGCCGGTCGAGACCTGGATGATGCCGTCGGCGCCCGCGTCGGCGAAGCCCTTGAGCGCGGCGTTGAGGGTCTGGGAGGACGACACGTTGATCGCCGGGAACGCGAAGGCTCCGGCCTTCGCGGCGTCCAGCATCTCGGCGTACTTCTCGGGGGTGGCGATCGGCATTGCTGCACTGCTCCTGCTCGCGAGGTCTGAAAGTCGGTTCCACCCTAGTGCGTTCGGCGGGGCAACCAATTGGCCGGTCGCTCCGTATCCGTCGGTGAGCGACACTCGACCCACGGAGGAACCATGCCGGACATCGCCGACCAGCTCGACGCGGCCATCGGGGCCGCCCCCTCCGACGCGCCCGGTCTCGACGCGACGCTCGCTCTCGGCCGCCGCGCCTTGCGACGCCGCCGGCTCGCCTACGTCGCCGGCGCGACCGCTATGACGGCGGTCATCGGCACCGCGGTCTGGGTCTCCGGCCCAGGGGAGAGCACGATCACGCCCGACGACACGGGTCTCGCGGGTCGACCCGGGTCGGACCGGTTCTTCACCGCCGGCGATGACAAGGTCGCGGCCTACCACCCCGTCACCGGAGAAGCTGCTGATCCGGATGGCTGGTCCATCGTGAAGGAAGTCGAGGACCCGGTCACCGGCCCGGCGCCGTCGGACTTCGCCAGCCGCAGCATCGACGACTCCGTCGGGCTCTGTTCTGACCTCTGGTGAGGATGACGGGCGCGACCAGTGGGTCCTCGCCTGGTGGTCCGCCGAGGGGAAGGACGAGGACGGGACCGGCGTCTCCGGCACTGTCACCGACCTGGCGGGAGAGGCGTTCGACCGGTTCGGACGATGGCTCGCCTACGAGTCCGCGGTCCTGCGCGCCGAGCCAGGCGGTGACGTCTGGGGTCCCCAGGCCGCCATGTTCGACGTCGACGGTCTGGTCATCAAGCCGGGATGGGACGTCGCCGAGCAGATCGAGGACCCGCTCGGTGCCGGCTCACTCGCGGTCGACATGACCGACGGAACCGAGCACCAGTGGTTCGTGTTCGACCGCAACGGCATGGACGATTTCCGACATCCACACCGACCCGGCGCAACCCGGCAGTCCCGATGCCGACTACGAGAGCTTCGCGGACTGGGTCAGCGCGATGGTGGCGGCAACGGACCAGCCGCTGGGCGAGGGCTCACGGTGACCCGGACCGACCGCGAGTCGGCGTACGTCGACTACGTCACCGCGCGCCGCGCACACCTGCGCCGGATCGCCTATGCGCTCTGCGGTGACTGGCACCGCGCCGACGACCTGCTGCAGATCGCGCTGGTGAAGCTCTACGTCGCCTGGCCACGGGTACGACGGTCCGGCAGCGAAGACGCCTACGTACGCCGCATCCTGGTGCGCGCGAGCATCGACGAGTCGCGTCGGCCGTGGCGTCGGGAACGGGCGACCGAGGACCTTCCCGACCACCCGGCGGCCGAGCCGACCGTCGTCGAGGACCGCGCGGCACTCTTCGACGCGCTGCAGGCGCTGCCGGTCCAACAGCGGACGGCCGTGGTGCTGCGGCACTGGCTCGGGCTCTCCGTCGCCGAGACCGCGGCCGAGCTCGGGATCAACGAGGGCACGGTCAAGAGCCACACCTCCCGCGGCCTCGCCGCACTGCGGCTGACGCTCGAGCCGAGCGAGACGGGATAGAGAATTTCATCCAGGTTTCCCCCGCGCGCGGCGGATGCGTCTTACATTCCTCGCGCACGTTCCGCAGCCCATGGGGGATCTCCTTGAAGCCGCGACTCGGCGCCGCCGTACTGCTGGCCGCCCTCGCGCCGTTCACCGCGGTCAGGGCCCGGCGGCGTACTCGATCTGGCACACGAGGTCCTGATCCGGGTCACCCGACCTGCAATCCGTAACCTCTGTGGCCTGCGTCACGTTTCCTCCATATGCGCCGCGCCCTGGTCGTCCTGCTCGGACTCTTCGCCCTCGTCCTGACCGTCCCGCCGGCCGGCGCGCACGAGGAACGGGACTCGGAGTTCCCGCCCGGCACCGGCTCGGTGCCGGTCCACCGCACCGCCCGCGCAGGCGGCCGACGTACTCGTGGTCTGCAAGGCCGACTCCGAGAGCCGGATCAACCAGATCGCCAACGCCACGGTCCGCAATCGCAACCTCCGGCTGCTGGAGCAGTGCGAGTACCGCGACCTGCAGGCGGCGGTCGACGCCGTGACCGTGCAGCGCACCAACATCTACCTGCTCCCGGGCGTCTACCGGGAACGCCCGTCGTGGGACGTGCCGTGCATGGCCGACTACGACGGCGGGATCGTCAGCTACGACCTGTCCCACTCGTGCGGCGAGGTCGTCAACCTGGTCACGATCGCCGGCGACGACCCGGAGGACGAGGACATCGTCTGCGACGAGGCCGTCTGCAACCTGCAGGTCGAGGGCACCGGAGCCAGCCCGGCCGACGTCATCTTCCGCGGCGGCTTCCGCGAGGACGGCGACTGGGTCAAGCACAACGGCATCAAGGCCGACCGCGCCGACGGCTTCTACCTCGCCAACATGACGCTCGAGCAGTTCCGCGAGAACGCGGTCTACGTGCACGAGACCGACGGGTACGTCGTCGACCGGGTGGTCACCCGCTACAACGACCTGTACGGCGTCCTCACCTTCACCTCGGACCACGGCCTGATCCAGCGCTGCGACGCCCACCACAACGGTGACTCGGGCATCTACCCGGGCAGCGCGGCCGACGTGAACGCGACAAACCGCAAGACCGGCCCGCTCACCCGCTGGGCCGTCGAGGTGCGCAACTGCAACATGCACCACAACGCGCTCGGCTTCTCAGGCACCGCGGGCAACTCGGTCTACGTCCACGACAACAAGATCCACCACAACGGCGTCGGCTACGTCGTGGAGTCGATCCTCGCCGGGCACCCCGGCATGCCGCAGGACCACGGCTGGTTCTCGCACAACAAGATCTACTCCAACAACGTCAACTACTACGGCAACGTCGACGGCGAGGACGCCCCCTGCCAGGAGGAGCGGCCGGTCGACCGCGGCCACCAGCACGGCGTCGTCTGTCCGGCGTTCCCGCTCCCCGTCGGCACCGGCGGGATGATGGTCGGCAACCACAACTACGTCGACAACAACCAGGTGTGGAACAACTACCGCCAGGGCTTCATGCTCTTCTGGGTGCCGCCGGCGTTGCTGCGCGACGACTACAACCCGCTGCACCAGACCGACAACTCCAACTACAACCACTTCACCCGCAACAAGATGGGGATCACGCCGGCCGGCGACGCCGCGCCGAACGGGCTCGACTTCTGGTGGGACGACGCCGGCGTGGGCAACTGCTGGCAGGACAACGAGTCGGCAGCGGGCGAGAAGATCACGCACAACGCCACGCTGGGCTACCTCCCGAACTGCAAGCTGCCCTCGCTGCTCCCGGTCAGCAACCTGATCAAGACCACGACCCTGCTGGCGTGCGCGTCGTACGACCGCTACTCCAACCCCAACCCCAAGAACTGCGACTGGATCGTGACGCCGCCCAAGCCCACGCCCGAGAGCATCGCGGCCGCCCAGGCCGGCGCGGACCAGGGTCCTGACAGCCCGGCGGTGCCCCTCGTGCTGGTCGCCGCCGGCCTCCTCGGCGCGGCCGCGCTCCGCTTCAAGGTCCGGCGGGCCGCGTCGCGATGAACCCTCTCGCCCGCTATGCCGTGGTCGGCGTCGCCGGCCTCGCGTTGGGGTGGGCGCTGCTCCCGTTCGGCGTGCACATCGACCAGGAGGTCACCCCGGACCTGCCCGTGGAAGCAGGGCTGCTGGTCCCCGAGTACGGCGACGCCGGGACCTACGCCCTCCACTACCGCCACCACGAAGAGGTCACGGTGACGGTGCCGATCAACAACGACGGTCCACTGCCGCTCCGGGTCTCCAGCGCGGATCTCGACAGCGACCCGCTCCCCCTGCTGGTGCCGGTCGACGACAACCTCCCGCTCCGCGTCGGCCCCTGGGCCGACAGCGAGCTGGAGCTGACCTTCCGGTTCGACAACTGCCGGCACTACCACGAGCGGTCGGCCGACACCTGGGACCACGTCGACGTCGCGGGGTCGGTGCTCGGCCGCGAGTTCGAGCGCGAGGTGTCGCTGTCCTACCCGCTCGCCCTCCACGGCCAGATCATCAACACCTGCCCCGACCGCACCCTCACCCGCGGGGACGACGTCCGGCCGCACTGAGCGCCCGGCGCTCGGCTGAGGAACGAAGCCGAGCGACGATCAGGCGCGAAGGTCGAGTAGTCGCGGTGCTGCGCGAGGCACGAGCGCAGCACCGACCGGCGTATCGAGACCTGGTGAGCCGCGCGCCTTGCGGTGCGCGGGCACAGTCGCCGGGTCTCGAGACGGTCGCAGAGCGACCTCCTCGACCACCGGCGGCCCTTCTCATCCCCGCCAGGCGGACTCGCCGGACAGGTCGGCGTGGGTGCGCACCCAGGCGTGCATCGCGATCGCCGCCGCGGCCGAAGCGTTGATCGACCGGGTCGAGCCGAACTGGGCGATCGAGAACGTCCCGTCACACGCCTCGCGGGCGGCATCCGACAGCCCGGGACCCTCCTGACCGAACAGGAAGCAGACCCGGCGCGGGATCTCCATCGTCTCCAGGTGCGCCGATCCCGGGGAGGTTGTCGATGCCGAGGAGCGGCACCGGGCCCCCATCAGCACCGACGGCCGCCGCCAGGTAGTCGTGCAGGTCCGCGACCGTCGGGTGGTGCCGGACGTGCTGGTAGCGGTCGGTCACCATCGCACCCCGCCGGTTCCAGCGCCGGTTGCCGACGATGTGCACCTCCTGCGCGAGGAAGGCGTTGGCGGAGCGGACGATCGTCCCGATGTTGAAGTCGTGCTGCCAGTTCTCGATGGCGACGTGGAAGGTGTGCCGGCGCGTGTCGAGGTCGGCGACGATCGCCTCGAGGGTCCAGTAGCGGTAGCGGTCGACGACGTTGCGGCGGTCGCCCTCGGCGAGCAGCGCAGCGTCGTACTGCTCGCCCTCGGGCCACGGTCCCTCCCACGGCCCGAGGCCGACCTCGGCCGGGCCGTGCGGCATCGGGTCGTACGGCGCCCTCGGGTCCGGAGCGCGCGGGAAGAGCGCGGTCAAGGCTCGTCTCCCACGTTCGGCACCCTAACCGCCACGCCGTTAGGGATCGGCCGGTAGCGTGGCGGCGTGAACACGCTGGTCGCGACCCCGGCCGTCGTACCCATGCTGTTCGGGATCCAGTGGCTCGACCCGGAGTGGTTGCAGCAGGAGTACGGCGCCGCGTTCATCTGGATCTCGGTCGCGATCGTCTTCGTGGAGTGCGGCCTCTTCTTCCCGTTCCTCCCTGGCGACACGCTGCTGTTCGCGTTGGGGCTGTTCATCGCCGGGAGCAACACGACCGGTTTCACCGTGCTCGGGATCTCCAACGAGCCCGCCCAGCTGGTCGTCGCGATGTCGCTGCTGATCGTCGCCGCGTTCGCGGGCAACGTCGTGGGCTATGAGATCGGGCGCAAGATCGGGCCACCCCTCTACGAGCGCGACGGCCGGATCCTCAAGAAGCAGTACTTCGACAAGACCAGCGCGTTCTTCGAGAAGCACGGCAACAAGGCGCTCGTCATCGGGCGCTTCGTGCCGTTCGTCCGGACCTACGTCACCGTCGTCGCGGGCGTCACGATGATGGAGCGCCGCCGGTTCGTCGTCTGGAGCGCGGTCGGTGCGGTGCTCTGGGTCGTCTCGATCACGCTGCTCGGCTACTTCCTCGGCGCCGCGATCCCCGCCCTCGGCGAGAACATCGACTACGTCACCCTCGCCATCCTGGCGTTCTCCGCCATCCCGCTGGCGTGGGAGTGGTGGCGCCACCGGCACGCCACGCGCCACGACGCACACGCCGACGAGGACGCCGCCGGCACGACTGCCGACGACGCCCTCGGCGTGGACGCGGACCCCAGCGACTAGCTCGGCAGCGTGACCGTCGGTCCGTAGGCCGAGTAGCTGCCCTGACCGGCGGCGTTGGTGGCCTTGACCCGGCAGTGGTACGCCTTGCCCGCGGTCAGCCTGGCGACGGTGATCGGCGACGCCGGTGCCGTCGGCGGTCCGCGTGGTGCCGCCGTTGGTCGAGGCGCACTGGACCCGGTACGACGTGATCGCGGCACCGCCGTTGTCCGCCGGCGGGGTGAACCCGACCTTGACGCTGGCGTTCGACAGGACGGTCGTGGTCACGTTCGTGGGCCGGTCCGGCGGCGCCGCGGGCAGCGCGACCGTGCTCGAGTACGCCGAGTAGCTGCTCGTGCCGACCGCGTTGGTGGCCTTGACGTGGCACCGGTAGGACTTGCCCGGCGACAGGTTGGTGAACGTGATCGGCGACGACGTACCGTTCGCGGACCTGGACGTGCCGCCGTCGGGCGAGGTGCACTGCGCCCGGTACGACGTGATCGCCGAGCCGCCGTTGTTGGCGGCGGGTTGAACGCGACCCGGGCGCTCTTCGCGGACAGGACGGTGGTGTTCACCCCGGTCGGCGCACCCGGCGCGGTCGTGAGCTGCGGCGTCGTGAAGTTGCCGGTCTTGTTCGACCAGTTGCCGCTGCCGACGCTGTTGGTGGCCCGCACGTCACACGCGTACGTCTGGTTGGGGGTCAAGCCGGTGACGTTGATCGGGCCGGCGTTGCCGGTCGCGGTCTGAGTCACGCCACCCGTCGGGCTCTCGCACCGGGCCGTGTAGCCGGTGACCGCCGCGCCGCCGTTGTTGGCCGGCGGGTGAAGGACACCTGGGCCGAGGTCGGCGACGTGGCATTGGCGGCCACGTTCGTCGGGGCTCCGGGCGCCGTCACGGGCGGCGGTGCGGTGTAGAACGGCACGCTCAGGTTGAGCGTCGGACCGGCGTTGCCGTCGGCGATCGAGAGCTCGGTGGTCAGCTGCGACCCCCACTGCTGCGAGGTCGCCTTGACCGGCACCCAGAACTCCCAGGCGGAGCCGTTCTGGTAGTCCGTTGCCCGAGGGCAGCGGCCAGCCGCCGTTCCAGCCGGTCTGGCGTGCTCGTGTAATAGCCGTTGGCGGAGACGTTGGACCACTGCGGGCACTCGGCGCGAGGGTGATCTCGCGCTGCGTGCCGGGACCCGGCGGGGTGTAGAAGCACTCGGATCTTCTGGGTCTTGTCGAACTCCACGCCGCCCGGCAGCACGAACCGCGGGAAGAGCTTGGGGGTGCCGCAGTGCGAGCCGACCAGCATCGCGTAGGTGTTGAGGTAGGTGGTCGAGCCGGTCGCCGGGGAGACCGGGTTGGTGGTCTGGTCACCCCAGTAGGAGACGAAGGCACCGATGCCGAACTCCTGGTACGGGCTGCCCCAGATGATCGACGGGCAGTTGGTGATCGTCGTGTACTTGGTGGACCCGCTGTTCCACTTCTCGGCGGCGTTGGCCGGCGCGGCGCCGAGGCCGAGCACGCGTCGCAACCATCGCGACGACGACCAGCACGGGGCTCAGGCGACGCGCGACGCGGCGCGACCGGGACGGATGGGACGTGGACGTAGACATTGTTCTGCTCCAGGTGGGGATCTCGATTGCGATGCAGATTCAATCCCCTGGATGGCGCCGTGAATGCCCAGCCGCCGCCTCAATCGTTCTCGAGAACGACTCCGTTCATCCCTGAGAACGAGCGGCCGCCCGCGCCGCGTCGAGCTCGGCCTTGGTCAGCACCGCCCGCACCTCGAGGCCGACGTCCGCCAGTGGGTTGACGTCCTCCGGGCTGCGATCGATCGCGCACACCACGGTGTCGACGATCGCGCCACCGGCACGCAGCGCATTGGTCGCATCGCGTACGGCGCCGCCGGTCGTGATCACGTCCTCGACGAGGGTGATCCGCCTGCCGTCGTACTCGGGTCCCTCGGCGAGCTTGCAGGTGCCGTAGGTCTTGGCCTCCTTGCGCACGAACAGCGTCGGCATGCCGATGAGCTGGCTGATCGCGGTCGCGATCGGGATGCCGCCCATCTCGAGGCCGCCGAGCAGCTCGGTCTCGGCCGGCAGCAGCTGCGCCATCTCGCGGGCGACCCGCGCCAGCAGCCCCGGGTCGGCCTCGAAGAGGTACTTGTCGAAGTACTCGCTGCTGACCTGGCCGCTGCGGAGCGTGAACTCCCCGGTCAGGCGGCAGGTGGCGTCGATGTCGGCCGCGAGGTCTGGATCGGTCGTGGTCACGGGTGAAGACTAGTGTCCGTCCGCGGAATCCTTCGCGTGAGCGAACAGGGTGTGACATGGCAGAAGGTCGGTTCCGGGTCGGGGTGCAGGCCGGCGACGGCGTGGTGGCGAGGTACGGCGAGGTGGCCCTCGTCGTCGCCCCGGGCGATGACGCGTTCACCGACGCACTGCTGCGCGTGGCCGCGACGCCGTACAACGATCCCCGGTCGCTGGTCTGGAGGGTCGCCGGACTGCTGACCGCGCACCAGCCGGACGTCCCGGCGTTCGCCCTTGCCGTCGGTGGCCCGCAGCTCGCGACGAGTGCTGGTGCACGGCGCCGCGCGGGCGGTCGTCGACGGCGTCGTGGTCGACGGGACCGACGTGTGGACGTGGTGCGAGCGGGGCTTCGGCCCGCATGCGATCGTGACGATGTCCGTGCGGCCAGGGCGGGTCGTCGCCACCCCGCGCAGCGACCTCCGCGACGGGATGCTCGCGGGCGCCGGACTGGTCCTCGAGCCCGCCCAGCCCGTCGCCGCTCCCGTCGCGCGGCCGTCTCCCGCCACTCCGGAACCCCTGCGCTCCGCCGTCGGGCCGGACTTCGCGCCGCTCACACCGCCGGAGGTGCCCGCACCCACGCCCGTCGGCGCGCAGATCGTTCCTCCGCGGCCGCCGACCAAGCAGGACATCACCACCGCGATCGCTGCGTCACCGCACGAGACGGTGCACCTCACCGACCGGATCGCCGCCCTGCAGGCCGACAACGGCAGCCGCGTCCCGCTGGACCGGGACTACGTCCTCGGCCGCGATCCCCGCCAGGACCCCGCGGTCGTACGCGGGTCCGCCTCGCCGATCCGGGTCGAGGACGGCCAGCAGGTCATCTCGCGGGTCCACACCTACGTGTCGGTGGCCGGAGGGCAGGTGACGGTCCGGGACGCCGGCTCGGCCAACGGCACCTACGTCGCCGCGCCCGGTGACCCGGGCTGGCACCGGATCGGGCCCGACCCGGTGCCGCTGCCGGTCGGGCACAGCCTGCGGCTCGGCCTGCGGGTCTACACCCACCTGCCTCCCGAGGGTGCCCCGGCTGCGCATCACCTCTAGCGGGCGTCCTTCACCGCCAGCCAGTCACCCGCCCGGATCCTGGCCAGCGCCGCCGGGTCCAGTCTGTTGGCCACGCTTGACCGCGGTCATCGCCGCGGCGAGGAAGTCAGGGTTCGACCCGAGGACGAGCACCCCGACCACGACCCCGTCCGCGACCAGCAGCCGGCGGTACGACGGCACGGCGGGCAGGTCCTCGGTGAAGACCTCGTCGCCCGGATCGGGCTCCACCCGGCCGATGGCGGTCAGGTCCAGGTCGACGCCCTTGAGGATCATCGCCGGCAGGTCGGTCGCCAGCGACTCGTCGCCGCCGAGCAGGTTTGCGGCGGCGATCTCGGCCTGCTTCGCCGCGACCGGCCAGAGCCCGAGCACCTGACCGTCGTGCTGGGCGGCGTCGCCGACGGCGTAGACGCCGGCCGCACTGGTGCTCATCCGGTCGTCGACGAGGACACCGCGGTCGACGGCGATGTCCGCCGCGATGGCCAGCTCGGTGTTGGGGGTGATCCCGATGGCGGCGAGGAAGATCCCGGCGGGGATCGCCGTACCGTCGTCGAGACGGACCTGCTGCAGGGACGACCCACCCTCGAGCGCAGCGGCGGAGGTCCGGAACCGCACCTCGACGCCGACGCGGGTCAGGTGCTGGTGGACCAGCTGGCTGGCCCGCCGATCGATGTTGCGGGCGAGCAGTCGGTCGCCGCGCTCGAGCACCGTGACCCGGAGACCGAGCTGGCCGAGCGCGTGGGCGGCCTCGAGCCCGAGCAGGCCTCCGCCCGCCACGACCGCCGACCGCACGCCGTGCTGCTGCACGTAGGCGCGGATCCGCGACCCGTCCTCGGCGGTGCGGAGGACGAAGGTGCCGGCACCGCCGAAGCCCTGGAGCAGCGGGGTCGTCGCGCGGGACCCGGTCGCCAGGACCAGCCGGTCGAAGAAGAGCCGCTGTCCGGTGCCGAGCTCGACCACCCGGCGCGCCAGGTCGACCTTCGTCGCGAGCGTGTTCTGCCACGTGGTGATCCTGTTGTCGTCGTACCACTGCTCGCCGAGGAGCGACAGGCCCGTCATCGCGCTCCGGCCGTAGACGACCCGCGAGATGCCCATCCGGTTGTAGAGCAGGTGCGGCTCCGCGCCGATCAGGTGGATCTCGCAGTCCGGGTGCCCGCGGCGCACGAAGTCCGCGGTCGTGACACCGGCGACGCCGGTCCCGATGATGACGACACTCGTGATCGAGCGGTCGAAGTCCGCGGGCGGGGCCTCGCCGGACGCGACGCCTCGCTCCGGGGTCAGGCTGATGCCCACCTGGCCCTCGGTCACGCGCGCGCAGCAGGCCATCCGGGTGTTCGGCGCCAGGCCGAGCCGGCGCAGGGTCGCGCGCTCCTCCTCCTCGACCGGGCTCAGCAGGTCGGCTCCGGCCACGACCGCCACGGGGTCCGCGCCGCAGACACCCATCCGGCAACCCGCCTCAATGGGGAGGCCGCAGCCCTCGGCGAGCTCGAGGACGCTCTGGCCCTCCCTGGCCGGGACCGTCGGTCCTCCGTCGGCGAACGCGACCTCGGACTCGGCAGGCGCGGCAGGCGCGGCAGGCGCGGGAAGCGGGGGTACCACCGGCAGCCCGAGGTCGGTCACCTGCTCGGTGGCGGTCTCCGCGAGGTAGCGACGCTCGGCGAACGACGTCCGCACCAGCCACAGCAACGTCAGGGGCAGGACCAGGCCCACGACCGGCCAGCGCAACCACGAGAGGTCGCCGAGACCGAGAAGCGCGGACACGGCGTCCGCGGCGCGCGGCGTGCCGTACCAGTAGAAGACGTTGAGCGCGACCGCGCCCCAGAGCGCCGTGACCAGCCCGGCAGAGAGCCCGAGGAACGCCTCGATGGCGAACGCCCCGCCCACACTGACCGCGACGTAGACGGCGAGCCGGGCGTACGTGTCAGCCGTGCCGAGCTCGGGCTGGTCGAGCAGGAGGAAGAAGCCGAGGACGAAGCCGGGCAACGCGCTCGCGAAGAGCCGGCGCGGCTGCTGCCACCGCAGGTCCGGGTCGTGCAGGTCGGCCTGCTGAGCGAGCTGGGGTTGGAAGTCGTAGCAGTTGCGGGTGCAGGCCAGGCACGGCCGGCAGTGGCTGTTCGGCGACAGCACGAACGGCGTCTGCCCGTAGAGCCGCTGCACCGGCAGCAGCGGACAGATACTGCTGCACCAGCCGCTCTTGCCCTTGTAGAGCACCCCGCCGGCGAACGCCGACCCGATCACGCAGAGCAGCAGCACCGCGGTCGCCGTACCGCTGTCGTTGAAGACGGCGAGCCGGGCGCCGGCGATGCCGAAGAAGAGGCAGATCGCGAGCAGGTAGCCGCGCTCGCGCATCCACGTCGGCGCCGTCCGACCGAGCGAGAAGCCGAGCACGCGCGCGGACTGGTTGGCCGATGACAACGGGCAGATGTTGCGCCAGACGCCGGGCGCGAGGAAGAACAGCGCCGGGAGCAGCGGGATCACGATCCCGAAGAAGATCCGCAGCCCGGTCTCCGGCCACACCAGCAGCACCGCGGCCAGCGTCAGGTAGCTCGCCACGCTGACGACGCGGACAGCACGCCAGACCCGCACCGGCACCCGGTTCGGCAGCTCGGTGTAGGTCCGGAAGACCGGGTCGGTCTCCGCGCCGGTGAGGACGCGCCGTACCAGCGAGCCGGCCGCGCTCGGCCGCCGCGGCGGTACGACGAGCGGCGGCGGGGCGGGCACCTCGCCTACGGAGTCGTGCGCACGGAGCCGCGGCCCCGCCGCCACCGGCTGCGCGGTCCGCGGCAGGCGGACGATCAGGTCGGTGCGGCCGATGCGGAGCACGTCACCGTCGACGAGGTTCATCTGGCCGGCGACGGGGACGCCGTTCAACAGCGTGCCGTTGCGGCTGCCGAGGTCCACCACCTGGAGGCCCAGCGGGCTCGGCAGCAGCTTGAGGTGTCGCCGGGAGACCCCGTCGTCGACGATCGTCACGCCCACCCGGTCGCGACCGATCTCCAGCACGTGGTCGACGACGACGACGCGGGGTGGCTTGCCCACCTCACGGATCTCGATCTGCGGCTCGGTCAAGCAGGTCTCCCGCGGGTGCCGCGACGCCCGTTGCGCCGGTGATCGGAGTCTAGGGATCCTGGGTCCCGCGTGCGTCGTGCGCTTGGATGAACGAGTGATCGATCGCAGAGCCCGCCGTCTCGACGGCATCGGCACGACCATCTTCACCGAGATGTCCGCCCTCGCGGTCCGCACGGGAGCGGTCAACCTGGGCCAGGGATTCCCCGACCGGGACGGGCCGCCGGAGGTGATCGCCCGGGCCGTGGCGGCGTTGCAGGGCGGCGCCAACCAGTACGCGCCCGGGACCGGCATCCCGGCTCTGCGGCAGGCGATCGCCCGCCACCAGCAGCGGCACTACGGCATCGAGCTCGACCCGGACTCCGAGGTCGTGGTCACGACCGGCTGCACCGAGGGCATCGCGGCCGCACTGCTCGGGCTGGTCGACCCGGGCGACGAGGTCGTCGTCCTCGAGCCCTACTACGACTCCTACACGGCGATGATCACCTTCGCCGGAGGAGTACGACGCCCGGTCACGCTCCGCGCCCCCGACTTCCGCCTCGACCCCGACGCGCTGCGCGCCGCGGTCAGCCCGCGCACGAAGCTGATCCTGCTCAACAGCCCGCACAACCCGACGGGCACCGTGCTGACGCGGAGCGAGCTGGAAGACGTGGCCGCCGTCGCCCGCGAGCACGACCTGATCGTCGTGACCGACGAGGTCTACGAGCACCTGGTCTTCGACGGCCGCGAGCACGTGCCGCTGGCGACGCTGCCGGGGATGTGGGAGCGGACGCTCACCCTCTCCAGCGCCGGCAAGTCCTACTCGTTCACGGGCTGGAAGGTCGGCTGGGCGACCGGACCGGCACCGCTGGTGGGCGCCCTGTTCGCCGCCAAGCAGTGGCTGACCTTCACCTCCGGCGCGCCCCTCCAGCCCGCGGTCGCCGCCGCGCTCGACGAGTGCCCCGACTTCCCGACCGAGCTCGGCCGGAGCCTGCAGGAGCGGCGCGACCGGCTGGTCGCCGGGCTCGAGGCGGCCGGGCTGGCGCCGTACGTCCCTCAGGGCACCTACTTCGCGACCACCGACATCTCCCACCTCGGCTGGACGAGCAGTCGCGACTTCTGCTGGGCGCTGCCCGAGCGGGCCGGCGTCGTCGCGGTGCCGATGGAGGTCTTCTACGACGACCCCGACGCGCCGGGCTCCGGGCGGCACCTGGTGCGGTGGGCCTTCTGCAAGGAGGCCGAGGTCATCGACGAGGCGTTGCGCCGGCTGGCGGCCGCCGACCTACAGGCCTGAGATCCGACCGGCTGCGCGCAGCACGGCATCGGCGCGCCGGCTCAAGACGTCGTTGTTCGCACCGCTCCCCCAGCGGATGACGTCCTTGTTGGCCGACGACGCCCAGGACCGGCTGGGGTAGCCGCCGCCCGGGAGGCGTCGGCCCTCGACGAGGTCGAGCGCGTCCTGCGCACGCGGGTCGTCGAGGAGACCGAGGTGCGCGCAGAGGACCAGGCCCTGGAGGACGTCGTAGTGCCAGTACGGCGGGTAGTGCAGGTCGACGAAGGACGGGTGGATCGGCGCCCCCGTCGTCCGCCTCCGGAACAGGTCGTGGTCGAGGAGCAGCTCCGCCGTACGTCGTGCGGCCGCGCAGCGCTCGCTCGTCCGCGCGCTCCGCGCCGTACACCGCCAGCCCGATCGCGGGCGTCACCGACTCGTGGAACGAGGAGCGACGTCCGCTCGCGTTGGGGCTGCAGTTCCAGCCGCCGTCCGGCCACTGGCTCTCGAGGAGCAGGTCGACCAGCACCCGGCACCCGCTCGTCGTCGACGCCCAGCCGCGTGCACGCATAGACCGCGTTGCCCTCCTGTGACGCGTGCCGCAACGTGCATGCCGTTGCGCAGCCGCCGGACGCCCACGGCTCGTCGACCAGCCAGCCCAGCACCTGGCCGACCCCTTGGCCAGCGCCGACGGCGGCGGGTGGGCGCCGAGGTCCGCGAGCGCGACCAGGCGCCAGTGGGATCCCCACCACTTCTTGTAGGGGTGGGCGTCCGGGAAGTCGAGGAGGGTCGCGATCCGTTCCGCGTCCCGCTCGTCGGACATGACTACTTCTTGAACCAGGCTGCGACGTCGGAGCGGAGCAGCAACCAGACGGTCACCACGTTGGCTGCGAGCAGCACGACGAGGAACGGGCTGAGGAAGGTCGCGACGAGGAGGACCAGGCAGGAGAGCCCGACGCAGACCACGAGCGCCACTTGCGCCCGCTGCACCCGGCGGATGGCCAGGACCGCCAGGACCGTCGCGGCCACGCACCACACCACGACCGAACGCGGTCGCCACGTAGGTGCCGGTCGCCAGGTCGGCCTCGGAGAGGCCCCGCATGTCGAAGTTCGGCTGCTGGCGCTCGATCTCGTCGAAGAAGTCGTCACGCGCGACCGCCATGACCAGCGAGAAGAGCACCATGAAGCCGGAGACGAGCGCGCAGGACACCCAGACGATGACGCAGGCCGCGATCAGCGCGGCGGGCCGCTTCGCCGGTGCGTACGGCGACATCGGCTGACGTTGCAGGTCGGGCGCGCCGTACTCACCCTCGAACGCCGCGGGTTGTGCCGTTGCCGGCGCCGATGGTGCCGGCGGCGGGGGCTCGAGCGTGGGCGGGGCGGCGCTCTCCTGGTCCGGGCGCGCCTGCGGGGCGAACGGGTCGGGCCGGCGTTGGGCCACCGTCGAGGACGCCGTGGCCCAGGGGCGGCCGGCGAACCAGTCCCGGGTCGGTCGCAGCCAGAGCATGCACACGCCGGCGACGACCATCGGCGCGAAGAAGCCCGGGGTCGCGAACCCGGCGATCAGCACCAGCGGCGCCAGCAGGGTGAGCGCCAGCCGCGCGCTGGTCGAGCGACGCAGCGCCTGCACGCCCAGGATGGTCGAGGCGGTGGCCGCGGCCGCGGCGATCATGCAGAGGACCCGGATGATGGTCTTCAGACCGTTCAGCCCGAGCCCGGTGCCGGACAGGGGCTGCTCCGACAGCACGCGCATCAGCTCCTCCTGCACCTCGAGGGTGTGGAGGGTCGAGATCCGCTGATAGGCCGTGAGCACGAGGATCACGGACCCGCCGATGATCATCCACGCGGCGAACGTGGCCTGACCAGGTCGGGGGGCGGTCTCGGGCATGTCTCCATTCCACCAGACAGCCTCCACACCGCCCGGACGTGCGGCGAGGCTGGTCAGCCCACCCGCAGCTCCAACCCCTCGTCGGCGCGGTCCACCACGACCTTGCCGCCGTCGGTGATCGTGCCGCCGAGGATGGCCTTGGCCAGCCGGTCGCCGATCGCGGTCTGGATCAGGCGGCGGAGCGGACGGGCGCCGTACGCCGGGTCGTAGCCGGTCTCGGTCAGCCAGTCCTTCGCGGCGTCGGTGACGTCGATCGTGATCCGGCGCACCGCCAGCCGCTGCTCCAGCAGGCCGAGCTGGAGGTCGACGATCCGCGCCAGGTCGTCCCTCGACAGGGCGTCGAACGTGACGATCTCGTCGAGCCGGTTGAGGAACTCGGGCTTGAAGCTCTGCCGCACCAGCGCCAGCACCGACTCCCGCGCCTTGTCGGGCGCGAGCGTCGGGTCGACCAGGTAGTGCGAGCCGATGTTCGAGGTGAGGATCAGGATCGTGTTGCGGAAGTCGACGGTCCGGCCCTGGCCGTCGGTCAGCCGGCCGTCGTCGAGCACCTGCAGCAGGATGTTGAACACCTCGGGGTGGGCCTTCTCCACCTCGTCGAGGAGTACGACGGAGTAGGGCCTCCGTCGTACGGCCTCGGTCAGCTGGCCGCCCTCGTCGTAGCCGACGTAGCCCGGGGGCGCACCGACGAGCCGCGCGACCGCGTGCTTCTCGGAGTACTCGCTCATGTCGATCCGGACGATCGCCCGCTCGTCGTCGAAGAGGAAGTCCGCGAGCGACTTGGCGAGCTCGGTCTTGCCGACACCGGTCGGGCCGAGGAACAGGAACGAGCCGGTCGGTCGGTTGGGGTCCGCGATCCCGGCGCGCGCCCGCCGTACGGCATCGCTCACCGCGCGCACCGCGGCGGACTGGCCGATCAGCCGGCCACCGATGACCGCCTCCATCTCGAGCAGCTTGGCGGTCTCGCCCTGGAGCATCCGGCCGGTGGGGATGCCGGTCCAGGCCTCGACGACCTCGGCGACCTGCTCGGCGCCGACCTCCTCGCCGACCATCGGCTCGACGTCGTTCTTCTCGACGGCCTCGACCGCCTCGAGCTTCTTCTCCAGCTCCGGGATCGACTCGTAGCGGATCCGCGACGCGCCTTCGAGGTTGCCCTCGCGCAGCAGCTTGTCCGCCTCGACCCGCAGCTGGTCGAGCTGGCGACGCAGCTCGCCCTCGCCCTCGAGCGAGGTCTTCTCGCGCTCCCAGCGGGTCTCGAGCCCGCGCAGCGACTCCTCCTTGTCGGCGAGGTCGGCGCGCAGCGCCGCGAGCCGCTCGACCGAGGCGTCGTCGCTCTCCTTGGCGAGCGCGAACTCCTCCATCTTCATCCGGTCCGACCTGCCGGCGGAGCTGGTCGATCTCCTCCGGGCGAGGACTCGATCTCCATCCGCAGCCGCGAGGCGGCCTCGTCGATCAGGTCGATCGCCTTGTCCGGGAGCTGCCGGCCGGTGATGTAGCGGTCGGACAGGGTGGCCGCCGCGACCAGCGCGGCGTCGGTGATCCGCACGCCGTGGTGCGCTTCGTACTTCTCCTGGATGCCGCGCAGGATCTGGATGGTGTCCTCGACCGACGGCTCGCCGACGAAGACCTGCTGGAACCGCCGCTCCAGCGCGGGGTCCTTCTCGATCCGCTCGCGGTACTCGTCGAGCGTGGTCGCGCCGATCATGTGCAGCTCGCCGCGGGCCAGCATCGGCTTGAGCATGTTGCCGGCGTCCATGGCCGAGTCTCCGCCGGCACCTGCGCCGACGACCGTGTGCAGCTCGTCGATGAAGGTGATGACCTGGCCGCCGGCGTCCTTGATCTCCTCGAGCACGGCCTTGAGCCGCTCCTCGAACTCGCCGCGGTACTTCGCGCCCGCGAGCATCGCCGCGAGGTCGAGGGACAGCACGCGCCGCCCCTTCAGCGAGTCGGGCACGTCACCTTCCACGATCCGCTGCGCGAGGCCCTCGACCACAGCGGTCTTGCCGACCCCGGGCTCACCGATCAGCACCGGGTTGTTCTTCGTACGACGCGACAGCACCTGCACCACGCGCCGGATCTCCGCGTCCCGGCCGATGACCGGGTCGAGCCGACCCTCCTCGGCCACGGCGGTGAGGTCGACCGAGTACTTCTCGAGCGCTTCGTACGTCGACTCCGCCTCCTGCGACGTGACCCGCCGGTTGCCGCGCACGGCGGTGAGCACGTCGCGCAGCCCGGCCTCGTTGAGGCCGGCGTCGGTCAGCACCTGCCGGGCGCTGCTCTCGACGGTCGCGAGCGCGATCAGCAGGTGCTCGGTCGCGACGTAGTCGTCCTTCATCGAGGTGGCGAGGTCGAGCGCCTGCGCCAGCACGCGGGTCAGCGCGGCCGAGCCGGCCGGCTGCTGCACGGTCGCGCCGCTGGCCGACGGCAGCGCGTCTCGTTGCGCGACGGCTGCCTGGACCAGCGCGGACGGGTCGGCGCCGGCCTTGGCGATCATCGAGGCGGCCGTGCCACCCTCCTGCAGCAGCAGTGCGACGAGCAGGTGGATCGGCTCGATGTTGCTGTTGCCGGCAGTGGTCGCGGCGAGCTGGGCGGCCTCGATCGCCTCCCGGCTACGGGTGGTGAACTTGTCGGCCCCGAACTGGCTCATGGATGACGGCTCCTGTGACGTTGGTGGGTCTGATCGTGGCGCGCCCGGCCCCAGGACCACCAGGGTCGGACGACATCATTTTCAACGTCGCGAAAGTTGAGTCTGTTCCACTCAACTCTGACCAATTCAGCGAATGATCAATTGGACCAGGTGACGCCGTCGATGACGATCCGGCCGGGCTCTGCGCGCGCTGCCTGGCTCGCCCTGCAAAAGTTAACTTTTGCGCCGTTCCGCTCTCGGTATTAGGAGAACCTCGGGGCTTCTGTTGCCATAGATGCGCGCCGCGCCAGATCGGGAAGGCACCCCGTCACCGACGGGCCACGGCGACAGCGAAGGAACGTGGACCATGGCCCGGGCAATTCTGATCCGCACCCTCACCACCCTCGGCACGATCGCGACCATGACGGCCGCGGCTGCGGTGGCCGGCCCGGCTCCCGTCCCGCGCAGGGCACCGCCACGACCAGCACCTCTGTCGAGACGTCGCCGGCCGGCACGCACCGCAGCCGCCAGCCCCCACCGCTTCAAACCAGCGCTGCGCGGCCTGGTCGTCACCGAGCCCCGCAAGCTCCGGACGGTGCGCTACGCCGGGTATGCCTCGATGAAGCTGCGGTGGGACGACGTCGAGACCCGGCCCGGCGTCTTCGACTTCTCCGCCATCGACAGAGCACTCGACAACCACCCCCAGGTCCGGTTCCGGTTGCGGTTCAAGGCCGGCATCCACGCACCGCAATGGGTCAAGGAGGACGCCGGCGGCTGCGTCTGGATCACGCCGGACTCCCCCAACGGCGACAGTGGCTGCGCGGCGCGCTTCTGGAGAAGGTCCTACCACCAGGACTACGGCGCCCTGATGAGGGCGGTCGCCGCGCGCTACGAGCACAACTGGCAGGTCGTCGAGATCCCCAACAGCCAGTGCACCACCATCTACGCCGAGCCGTTCATCCTGGGCGCCGACGCCGCGTCGGTGGACCGGCTGTGGCGCGCCGGGTACACCAAGCACAGGCACGCCCGGTGCCTGCGCCGGTCGACCCGCCAGCTGATGAGCCTGTTCCCGAGGACGCGCGTGTCGCTCGCCGGTCACTCCCGGTGGCAGTACATCGTCGACGGTCGACGGAGCGGCGTCGTGGGGAGCCGAACGGAAGCTGCTCAACAGGCTTGTCGGCAGGTACGGCAAGCACCTGGTGCTCGAGGACCACGGCCTCGGTCCCGACGACCGGGAGTGCCGGACCCCTGGGCAGCCGCGGCGGACCGCCGGCAGCTGGTACTGCTACATGGCGGGCCTGCACAGGTCCCCCGTGAGGTACGGCTGGCAGTTCACCCTCAACGGCGGCGCGATGACCGAAGCCGCCGACGCCGGTGTCGCCATGGGCGCCTGCTTCCTGGAGTACGCCGCGTTCGACGCTCTCAGCCCCACCAAGCGCCGTAGGGTCCACGACGCCCTGCGCGCCAACTGCCGCGACTGACGGCGGCCGCCGTCAGTCGGTGTCGATCTCCGGCGGGGTGTCGTGCTGCGGCAGCTCCGGGCTGGTCGCGGTGGCCTCGTCGACCAGGGCCTGCCTCACGAACTCCTCGCCGAAGGGCGTGAGGTGGACGCTCCGTCGTACGACCTTGGCGAACTTCACCGAGTGCATGGCTGCGAGGACGTCGGGCTGGGCCTCGAGCACCTGGTACTCGAGGTGGTCGCGGAGTGCCTCACGGGAGAACCAGATCAGGCCCAGCCGGTAGAGGTTGTTGAGGTACGACGGCACCTGGTCGAGGTAGCGGAGGCCGGCGCGCGGGCCGATCATGTTGAGACCCGGGGCGATGAGCTGGCTGCTGAGCATGCCGACCGGCCCGCCCGTGCGGATGTCGACACTCGCCTGCGGGCCGTTCTTGAGGAGCATCACGAGGATCCGCGCCTCGTCGGGCGCCAGGTCGTCGAGGATCCGGTCGAAGGCGGGGTGCCGGTCGTCGGTGGCCCAGACGTCGCGCGACTTCTCGAGCAGCTCCTGGCCACGCTCGCGGAGCGAGGTCGACCGGACCTCGGTCACCTCGCCGCCGATGACTCGGCCGTTGTCGCTCGACAACGACAGGGACGTCGTACCGGAGACGACGCCGCCGAGCTGCTCGCCTGCCTTGAGGAGAGCGGTGCCGACGGGCATGCCGTCGGCGACGTGGCGGGCGATGTCGCCCACCGTCCCGACGACGGACCCGACCTCGCGGATCAGCTGGACGGCCTCGTCGCGGTTGGTGGCGGCGCGGCCGACGCGCCGCCAGTTGCGCGCGGTCGTCCGCAGCGCCCACCCGGTCGTGTTGACGGCGGCCGAGCCCGCAACCCGCGCCAGCCCTGGCAGGGAGTCGACCACCTGCTGCCCGTTGCCCGGCACTGCGGGCAGCTTGGGCAGGCCGTCCTTGTCGAGATCGTTGTCAGTCATCGTCACTAAAGTCTTGCCTTCCGGTGATCACGGCGGGAAACCGGGGATCCAACCCCAGTTGAACAGCCCCAGGTGGATGAACCCGCCGGCGGCACCCATGACGGCACCGTGGGCGTAGAGCATCCACTCGTCCTCCTTGATGGCCGAGCGCATCATCTCGACGAAGTCCTTCGGCGGGAGCTCCTTGGTACGCCGGGCGATCAGCACCTTGATCTTCTCCGACTGTCGCTTGCTGAAGGCCGGGTCGCGGAACGGAGTGATCGTGCGACCGACGGCCTCCATCGCGAAGGACTCGCGGATCCGGTCGAACGTCTCGGCTCCCACGACGACCTTGGCCGCCCCTCGCAGCGGACCGGCGGCCTTGTCGATCGCCGGTCGCATCGCGGTCGCGATCATCTGGCGGGTGCGGTCGCCACGCGGGCCGTCCATGAGGAAGTCGCCGATCCGCTCCAGCGTGATCACGTCGTCGGCGATGATGCCGGCGTAGACCTCGGCGCACTCGTCCTGGCGGCGCAGGAACAGGCCCTGCACCTTGATGCCGAGGATCCGCTTGGGCTCCGGCGGCTCGAAGATCAGCCACATGCCGAGCGCGTTGGTCGTCCAACCGACGATCACACCGAGGAGTGGGAGCAGCCACCAGATGTGCCAGGTCTGGTCGATGATCGCGACCGGGACGCCGAGCAGGAAGCCGAAGATGAACCCGAACAGCACCATCAGGTTGAGCTCGCGCTGACCCACGTCGCGGAACACCCGGACCACCAGCTCGGGGTTCTTGCGGAAGTGGTCGATCACCATGATCTTCGGGTCGAGCAGCTGGTTGATGTGCACGCCGATCTCGTCGGTGATCGTCGTGACGACGGCAGGCAGCTGGGCCTGGACGCGGTTGATCACGCCCTGCTTGAGCGCCGGCGGCAGGTCCCGCCAGAGCCGCGGGTGCTCGCGCATCATGATGTCGTCGACCATCTGCGGGAGGTCGGGCTCGAACACCTTGACGATGTGCGCCGCGATCTCCTCGGGCTCCAGCTGGGCGTAGAACTCGGCCGGGGTGCCCAGCTTCGCGATGACCTTGTCGACCGCGATGCTGCCCATCTTGGCCGCGCGCGCGGGAACGATGCCCTGCCAGCCGACGCGACCGAAGGGGATGCCCGGCACCTCCTGCAGCTTGCGCGGGATCACCGTCGCGACCTCGCGCAGCCCGGGGACCTTGAAGCCGTAGAACTTGACGGGGCTGAAGAGCATCCAGAGACCGGACCAGTTGATCAGCCAGCCGATGATGCCGGTGAAGAACGGGATCGAGATGAACGCGAACCAGTCGACTCCGTGCGATCCGGTGAGGTCGCCGCTGGCCCAGTCCTCGAAAGAAGTCCAGTACCGCGTCCACCCATGCACCCCTGTCCGCCGATCGGGCCGCCCCATGAGACCCGAACGTTCACCGAGTGCCCCGAGGGTAGTGCCTGCCGTCGCGGCCCGGGCGGGCATCCGCGCAACGGACTGTCGCAGATAACTCTGGTCGATGGGGCCAGACCGAGACCTCCACGGCCGAGAAATAGCTGGACCGGAGTCAACCATCGGCCTTCTGGCGCGACTATGAGATATGACGAGCTTCGGCCGAGCCACGCCGACGCCGGCCCCAGTGGTGGGAGGCGCGGTGGTGCCCATGCCGGAGGCGCTGAGCCGGGACGAGGCCGTCGACCTCATGTTCCGGCGGCACTACCCAGAGCTTCTCCGCCTCGCCTACTGCCTCGTCGGAGAGCGGTCGCACGCCGAGGACGCCGTCCAGGACGCGTTTGTCGCCCTCTACACCCACTGGAAGGGGTTGCGCGATCGCGACGCCGCGCCTGGCTATCTGCGGGCTGCGGTGCTGAACCGATGCCGCTCCCGGCTTCGTGACCGGGTCCGCGAACGTGTGGCTCCGGGTTGGAGACTGCTGGACGTGTCGCCGGTCAGCTCCGAGGAAGCCGTGGTCGCCAGGGACGCGGGCACGCGGTTGGTGCAGGCCGTCCGGCAACTGCCTCGGCGGCAGCGCGAGGTCGTGGTCTGTCGGTACTACTTGGAGCTCAGCGTGGCCGAGACCGCCATCCTGCTCGAGATCACGCCCGGATCGGTGAAGCGCCATACTCATCGCGCCATCGCAGCGCTGGGCGTTTCGATGGAGGTCGAGCTATGACGATGGCACGTCGGGTCATGACCGAGCTGCAGACCTACGCCGACATCGAGGTCAGCGTGTTCGACATCGAGCGCGCCCGCGAAGAGTTCCACGCCCGTGTCGAGGACCGGGCGAGGAGCCGCAGGCTGGTCCGCGTCACCGTCGGTGCTGCCGCCGCCGTACTCGTGGTGGCTGTCATCGGCGTCGCGCAGTGGTGGCCCCAGACCGGGGACCGGCCCGCGCCTCCCGCGGACAACAGCGAGACCCTGACTCCCGATGGACGGCGCCTACTTCCTCGACCTCGCGACCAACGAGACGACCCCGGTCGGGGAAAGCCTCGTTCCGAAGCAGTTCCTGCCGAAGGGCTCTGACCTGCCCCTGCCGCTGTACTCCCCGGACGGCACCAAGCTCGCCTTCACCGTCTACTCGGACACCTGTCGCAACGGACGCTGCTCGCCGCACACCAAGCTCGTGGTCGAGAACGCCGACGGATCGAGCGCGGTCGCATTCACCAACCCCGACCCGTACCTTCTCGCGTGGTCTCCCGACGGTACGCAGCTGTTGTACCAGGGGAAAGGTGCGGGCGAAGAGTGCGATAGCTGTTCGATCGGAAACCTGTATCTCCTGGACCTCGAATCCGGTGCCACCACGCAGCTCACCGACTTCGAGCTCTCGAATTCGTGGTGGTGGCAGCTCCACGCTGACTTCAGCCCCGACGGGAGCACCGTGATCTTCGACCTGCCACGCAGCTCGGACTACGACACGAGGTTCGACGTCTGGTCAGTGCCCGTCGACGGCGGTGAGCCGTCACTGGTCCTCCGCAACGCCGCGATGCCCAGATACCTGCCGGACGGGGACCATTTCGTGGTCCTGCAGCCGGAGCGCGGCTTCACCGGCGGTGTGATCTCGATCGCCGGCCCAGGGGGTGACCGGGAGACACTCGTGGACACCACAGGCACCTGGTTCCTGGCGATGTCGCCGGAGCGGACCCGGCTCCTCTATCCGACCGATGGGGGCACTCACCTGGTCGACATCGCGACCGGGCAGGACACACAATTCCAGACGGGCTACTGGGATGTGGCGTGGGTGAGCGAGGACACGCTCATCGTCGTCCCCTGATCGAGCGCAGCTCGGTCGCAGGGTACGCACGAGGTCGCGCCGCTCGGGGCCGTGCGACTTCACCGACTCGACGGGTTGCGACTCAGTGGTGGCGGCGCCAGACGACGATGGACTGCGGCGGCGTCGGCGGGGGTACGGCGGGGAGGTTGCTGCCGGACGAGGGCCGGGCGGCGAGCGCCTGGCGGAGCGCTTCCCGGGTCGCGTCGAGCTCGGCGAGCAGCTCGTCGCGCTGGGCTCGCAGGATCGCGACGGCGGACTCGAGCTCGAGGATGCGTCGTACTCCCTCGATGCCGATGCCGGAGCTGGTCAGCTCGGCGATGACGCGCAGGTGCTCGATGTCGCGGTAGGAGTAGCGCCGGCCACCGCCGGGCGTGCGGCCGGGGGTGATCAGGCCCATCCGCTCGTAGGTGCGCAGCGTCTGCGGGTGCAGGCCGCTGAGCTCGGCGGCGACGCTGATCACGAAGACCGCGGCCTCGGGGGGCGGGGGCTCGGCGCCGTACTGCCGTCGCGTCGGCATGACTACTCCTCCCGCTCGAAGAGGCCCGCCCGCAGCTTGGTGCCGGCGGTGGCGGCGGCGTAGGCCTCCAGCGCTTCGCGCGCGTCGTCGGTGAGGTGCGCAGGCACCTGGACCTCGACCGTGGCGAGCAGGTCGCCGTGGGTGCCGTCGGCCTTGGGCGCGCCCTTGCCGCGGACCCGGAAGGTGCGCCCGTTGGGCGTCCCGGGCGGGATCTTGACCGTGACCGGAGCTCCGCCGAGGGTCGGCACCTTCACCGCAGCACCGAGGGCGGCCTCGGCGAAGGAGATGGGTACGTCGATCGTCAGGTGCTCGCCCTTGCGACCGAACACCCGGTCGGGGGTGACCTTGATGGTGACGAAGAGGTCGCCAGCGGGCCCACCGCGCTCCCCCGCAGCGCCCTTCCCGCGGAGCCGGATGCGCTGACCGTCCTTGACCCCGGCCGGCACCTTCGCCTGGATGGTGCGCGTCGACCGGCCCTGGCCGGTGCCGTGGCAGGTCGGGCAGGCGTCGTCGTAGACGAGCTGCCGGCCGCCGCACGCCGGGCAGGTCTCGTTCATCGAGAAGGCCCCGCCGACGGACGCGACCACGAAGCCGGTGCCGTCACAGGTCGGGCACCGGTGCGGGCTCGTGCCGGGCTTGCCACCCGTGCCGGAGCAGGTCGCACACGCCGTGTCGGAGGCGATCCGCAGCGACACCGTGATGCCGTTGAGCGCCTCGGCGAAGCCGATGGTCGTCGTCGTCTCGAGGTCGGCGCCGCGGGCCGGCCGCGGCTGCTGCCGTCGGGTGCCCGCGCCGGCACCGAAGCCGAGGAAGTCGCCGAACAGGTCGCCGAAACCGCCGCCACCGCCGCCGGCTCGCTCGCGGAGCAGGTCGTCCAGGTTGATGGTGCCGCCGGAGTAGCCGCTGCCGCCCGCGGGGAACCCACCGGATGCGAAGAGCTGGCGCGCCTGGTCGTACTTCTTGCGCTTCTCGGCGTCGCCGATGACGTCGTACGCCTCCGCGACCTGCTTGAACTTCTCGTGCTTGACGGAGTCGTCGGGGTGCGAGTCGGGGTGGTTGGCGCGCGCGAGCTTGCGGTAGGCCTTCTTGATCTCGTCGGCGGACGCGGTCTTGCCGACGCCGAGTACGGCGTAGAAGTCCTTGGTCGCCCAGTCGGACCGGATGCCGTTCTGTCACTCATCGCACGCCTCCCTCATCTCACACCTTCCTCCTCCCGGATCCGTCAGTTGCTGCGCAACTTCCTCGCCTCCGGGGATCCACCACGAGCACCTGCGCCGCGCGCACGACCCGGTCGCCGATCTTGTAGCCCGCCTTGGCGACGACCTTGCAGGTCGTCACCTCGACCTCGGGATCGGTGCCGATGTGCGACAGCGCCTCGTGGATGGTCGGGTCGAACGCGTCGCCCACCGCGCCGAACTTCACCAGCCCCAGGCCGGTGACGATCCGCTCGAGCTGCTCGGCCACGGCCTTGAACCCGCCCTCGAGCGGCTCGTGGTCGCGGGCCCGGTCGATGGTGTCGAGCACGTCGATGATGGGCGTGAGCGCGGCGTACGTCGCGTTCTCGCGCACCAGCTCCCGGTCACGGTCGACGCGGCGCTTGTAGTTGACGTACTCCGCCTGGAGCCGCTGGAGGTCGGCGGTCAGCTCACCGACCTGCTGCTGCGCCAGGTCGAGCTCGCCCTCGAAGGCGTCGACCGACTCGCTCGACCTCGTCTCGCGGTCAGCTCGGCCACCTCCGCGGACGCCTCGTCGTGGCCGGCGGCCGCCGGGGCCCCGTCGGCCTCGGGACGGTCGTGACCGACCTCCTCGACCTCGGGGACCTCCGGCTCGCCGTCGGTCACTTGGCCTCGTCCTCGTCACCCGTCGACGGAGACTCCTCGTCCACGATCTCCGCCTCGACGACGTCGTCGTCGGACTCGCCGGTCGCGCCGGTGCTGCCACCGGCGGCCGCGGCGTCCGCCTCGGCGGCGGCGTACATCGCCGCACCCATCTTCTGGCTGGACTCACCGAGCTTGGTGATCGCGGCGGTGAGCTCGTCGACGCTGGAGTCGGCGTTCTCGAGGACCTTCTTGAGCTCCTCCAGGTCGGCGGTCACCTCGGTCTTGACGTCGTCCGGGATCTTCTCGCCGTTGTCGGCCAGGAACTTCTCGGTCGTGTAGACGAGCTGGTCGCCCTGGTTGCGGACCTCGACGGCGGCGCGACGCTGCGCGTCCTCCTCGGCGTACTGCTCGGCCTCGCGGACCATCCGGTCGATCTCGTCCTTCGACAGCGCGCTGCCGCCGGAGATGGTCATCGACTGCTCGCGGCCCGAGGCCTGGTCCTTGGCGGACACGTGGACGATGCCGTTGGCGTCGATGTCGAAGGTCACCTCGATCTTCGGCACGCCACGGGGCGCCGGCGGGAGGCCGGTCAGCTCGAAGTTGCCGAGCGGCTGGTTCTGGCGCCCACATCTGGCGCTCGCCCTGCGCGACCTTGATCTCGACCGACGGCTGGTTGTCGTCGGCGGTCGTGAAGATCTCGCTCCGCTTGGTCGGGATGGTGGTGTTGCGCTCGATGAGGTTGGTCATCACACCCCCCTTGGTCTCGATGCCGAGGCTGAGCGGGGTCACGTCGAGCAGCAGCACGTCCTTGACCTCGCCGGCGAGGACACCGGCCTGGAGCGCGGCGCCGACGGCGACGACCTCGTCGGGGTTGACGCCCTTGTTGGGCTCCTTGCCGCCGAGCAGCTCCTTGACGACCTCGGTGACGGCGGGCATCCGGGTGGAGCCGCCGACGAGCACGACGTGGTTGATCCCGGAGACCGGGACGCCGGCGTCCTTGAGGACCGACTGGAACGGCTTCTTGGTGCGGTCGAGCAGGTCGGAGGTCAGCTTCTGGAACTCCGCGCGGGTGAGCCGCTCCTCGAAGTGGAGCGGGCCGTGCTCACCGTGGGTGATGTAGGGCAGGTGGATCGTGGTCTCGCTCGAGGACGACAGCTCGATCTTCGCCTTCTCGGCGGCCTCCTGGAGGCGCTGCGCGGCGATCTTGTCGGCGCCGAGGTCGACACCGTTGTTGTCCTTGAACTTCTTGATCATCCACTCGACGACCCGGTTGTCCCAGTCGTCGCCACCGAGGTGGTTGTCACCGCTGGTGGCCTTCACCTCGACGACGCCCTCGCCGATCTCCAGCAGGGACACGTCGAACGTGCCGCCACCGAGGTCGAACACGAGGATGGTCTGGTCGTCACCCTTGTCGAGGCCGTAGGCCAGTGCGGCCGCGGTCGGCTCGTTGACGATCCGCTGCACCTTGAGGCCCGCGATCTCGCCGGCCTCCTTGGTGGCCTGACGCTGCGCGTCGGAGAAGTACGCCGGCACGGTGATGACCGCTTCCGTGACGGTCTCGCCGAGGTACGCCTCCGCGTCGCGCTTCAGCTTCTGCAGGATGAAGGCGCTGATCTGCTGCGGGGTGAACGTCTTGCCGTCGATGTCGTCGGTGGTCCAGGACTCACCCATGTGCCGCTTGACCGACCGGATGGTGCGGTCCACGTTGGTGACCGCCTGACGCTTGGCGACCTCGCCGACGAGTACCTCGCCGTTCTTGGCGAACGCGACGACGGACGGCGTCGTGCGCGCGCCCTCCGCGTTCGGGATGACGGTGGGCTCGCCGCCCTCCAGGACCGAGACGACGCTGTTCGTCGTCCCGAGGTCGATGCCGACAGCACGTGCCATGGTGTAGCCCTCCGTTTGCTCTGGATCAGACGTCCAGCAAGTAAGTTGAGTCGAGTTGACTCAAGTCTGACACAGGGTGCAACGGAGTCGAACAGCGGGGTTGTTCCCGAACCCGCGGTCTTCGACGCGGAGTAGCGGTGCAGGCGTGCGGCGCAGCTGGTCGGTGGCCTGCCGTCGGGCGTGGCGCGATTCGGTTGCGTGGCAGGCTCGATGAATGGTGGGCGCCCCGCGGGTCGGACGACGCGAGCTCGTCGGCGGCGCGCTCGCGGCGACGGTCGGCACCCTCGCCGGCTGCCGTCGGGTCCGGCCGGGCGACGTCGAGGCGTCGACGGCGATGGCGGCGGTCCGCCACCTCGCTGAGGTCGTGGGTCCGCGCCCGGGGACGACCCCGGCGTACTTCCGCGCGGCGGGCTGGGTGGAGAGCCGGTTCGAGCGGCTCGGCTGGCAGGTCGACCGGCAGCGGTTCGCCGTGCCCGGCGGCTTCTCGTGGACCGCCCCCGTCGATGCCGGCGACTCGGTGAACGTGATCGCGCACCGCGGCGACGTCCGCGCCGGCAAGCCGTGGCTCGCCATCGGCGCGCACCTCGACACCGTTCCGGAGTCACCCGGCGCGGAGGACAACGCGTCCGGGATCGGCGTGCTGCTGACGGTCGCCGCGCGCCATCACCTGGCGCCGGACCCGGCTGCCGGTCGTGCTCATCGCGTTCGGCGCCGAGGAGCCGCGCGGGCCCGACCGACGACGACCACCACTACGGCTCGAGGGCGTACGTCGACCAGCTCACGGCCGGGCAGCGCCGGTCGCTGCGCGGCATGGTGGCGATGGACCGGGTCGGCGTCGGCAGCGCGGTCGTGATCGGCAGCGCCGAGGACGGCGACCCGCTGCGGGACGAGCTGGTCGCGGCGGCCGAGCGGGCCGGGGCGCCGTACGTCGCCGAGAGTGGTCAGCGCTCGAGCGACCACTGGTCGTTCGTGCGCGACGGGCTGCCCGGCGTACGGCTCGGCAGCACGTCGTACGCCGCCTACCACTCGCCCGCTGACGTGGTGTCCGTCGTGGATCGCGCCCAGCTCGAGCGGACCGCGCGGGTGGTCGTCAGCTGGCTCCGAGCCCACTGGCTCATCGAACGGTCCGGTCGACGTGCTCCAGACGTCGCCGAGGATGTCGGCGGCGCGCTCGCCGGTGACCGGCCGCGGCGCGTAGTCGGACGTCTCCATCGCATAGGGCACCAGCCGGATCGCCTTCAGCTCCTCACCCCACCAGGTGCTCTCGAGCACGACCCCCTCGAGCACCTCCGGCTCCCAGTACATGTCGAAGACGAAGTTGCCGAGCGAGTGCAGCACCGGCACGCCGTCGACGGCGTCGACGCCCTGCACCCAGTGCGGGTGGCCGCCGACGACGAGGTCGGCGCCGGCATCGACCAGCGCCCGCGCGACCACGCGCTGGATCGGTTCGGGGGTGTGCGTGTACTGCGTCCCCCAGTGCGGGAGTACGACGACCGCGTCGGCCTGCTGGCCCGCGCGCTCGATGATCCGGGTGACCCGGTCGAGGTCGGCCTGCACGAGCGGACCGGTCCGCGGCGGCATCCGCACCGACAGCGCACCGGGGCTGTCGTCCGTCGCCGCCGGCGTCTCGCCGATGGCGTTGAACCCGATGAAGGCGAACGTGGTGCCACCGGCGTCGAGGATCAACGGACGGCGCGCCTCGCGGAGCGTCGGCCCGGCGCTGAACGGCTTGACCGGGCTCGCCGTCAGCGTGTCGACGGTCTCGACCAGTGCGACCGGGCCGTAGTCGCCGGTGTGGTTGTTGGCGAGCGAGAGTGCGTCGAAGCCGGCCCGCCGGAGCAACGGCACCAGGGCCGGGCTGCCGCCGAAGTAGTCGGGCTGGGTCGGCTCACCGTTCGTCGACAGCGTGCTCTCGAGGTTGCCGACGGTCAGGTCGGCCCGCCGCAGCAGGTCGGTCATCGGGGCGAGCGCGGCAGCGGCGTCGGGGACGTTGCGGACGAGCATCACGTCACCGGTGACGGTGACGGTGACCGCATCCGGGTGGCCGCGCACGGGGTCGACGCCGGCAACGGTCGCGGCGACGACGGTCGGCGTCACGGAGGCGAGCGGGACGACCGCGATCGTCCCTGGGTCCCGCTCGACCGCCCGAACCCCGGCCACCACCCGCAGTCCTTGCCAGCGGCGGACCTCCCCCGAGAACAGCCGGTCGGCCGCGCGTTGCGTCAGCCGGAGCTGGGGCCTGGTCGCGTGCCCGACCACCGCCAGCTCCTCCGGTGGGGCGTCCGGCGTGGTCTCGGTGGTGCCGCTGGGTGTCGGAGGCCCGGCCGCCGGTGAGCTACCGCCCTCGACGGGGTCGTCGTCGCCGGTGCAGGCCGCACCGAGGGCCAGCGGGAGCGCGGCGACGAGCAGGAGTACGTCGTACCGCCGCGGCGCCATGCGTGTCCACGGTACGGCGCAACCGGCCCGTGGAGCTCAGCCGATGGTGACGGTGATCGGGTTGGACGCTTCGCCGGTGCTGTTGTCGACCACGCGGAACTTGTTGACGCCGGTCTGGGCGGACTGGACGTAAGTCCTGAACACCTCGCCGCTCACCGGGATGGTCGCGGGGAAGTCCGCCCACTGACCGCCCTCGAGGCGCTGCACCTGGAGGGTCGCACCCTCGCCACCGGGATAGACGCCGCTGATGTCGATCCGGTCGAAGGTGCCCACCGCGGTCTGGTCCGCCTGGAGCGTGATCGCCTTCTCGGGCTTCGCGGTCTTGGTGTCCTCGGTCTTCGGGTCGTCGGTCCCGGTGTCGTCGGTCTCGGGCGCCTGGGTGTTGAGGGTGACCTGGGGACCGTTCGCACCGGTCCGCGAGGGCCGCGGGATCACCGCCGACTCCTTCTCCGTCGCGCCGGTGGATCCAGAGGAGTCGTCGTCGATGCCGAGCACCCGCGTGCCGACGAGGGCGACGCCGCCGAGCACCAGACCCACCGCCAGGGAGACAGCGACGAGGGCAACCAGGCCGAACAGCACCGGGTTGCCGGACTTCTCCTGGTCGTCGCTCACGCCGCCATTGTCACGGACCGGTCCAATACGGACCAAAAGCCGGCTCCGCGTCTCAGAACCCGCGCGTCCAGACGACCTGCTCGTGCAGGCGCCGCGAGCGCCAGCCGGCGTCGGTGCGGGCGAACGTGTGGTGGTAGAGACCGCCGACCTCGACCAGGCGTTCGCCGCCGGCGCCATCAGCGATGAGCATCGGGTTGTGGAAGTACGCCGTCACCCGGGCCTCGTCCCTCGGGGTGCCGAAGGAGATCGCGACCTGGCCGAGCGTGTGCATCCGCTTCGTGGAGAACGCCGGGAGGTTCTCCGCCAGCCAGGGCTTGACGTCGGCGAACGCGCCCACCAGCCCGCCGCTCTCGCTGTAGTCGATCTGGGCGTCCGGGGTGAACACGGTGTCGAGCCGGTCCCACTCCCCCGTGTCGATCGCGATCGTGTAGCGGATGAGGGCGTCGTTGATCTGGGTCCGGTCGCTCAGCTCGGCGACGTCGATGGGGTCCATTCCCTCAGCCTCTCAACGGACCGGTTCGAGGATGACGACGGGGATCTCCCGGTCGGTCCACGACTGGTAGTTGTCGAAGTCGGCGTAGAGGTCGACCAGTCGCGGCCAGAGCGCGGCCCGCTCCTCCGGCTCGGCCTCCCGGGCCTTCACCTGCCGGTTGCGCTCACCGCGCAGGCTGACCGTCGTCGCGGGATTCGCCATCAGGTTGTGGAACCACTGCGGGTTCTTCGGCAGCCCGCCCTGGGAGGCGACGATCACCAGCCGCGGCCCGTCCTCGAGATAGAGCAGCGGGGTCGTGAACTGCTTGCCGCTCTTGCGGCCGACGTGGTCGAGCAGCAGCGTCGGCACCGGCTTCTTCCAGCCGGCTCCGATCCGCCACTTGCTCCCGATCCGCCCGTTGGTGAGCCGGTAGACCGGCACGTGCAGGCGGGCGCCGTACTTGATGATCTTGCCGACGATCGGCTTGTCGAGGCCTGGCGGCCGTTCCTTGAGAGGGGGCACAGGGTCCACTCTGGCAGAAATCTAGAACACGTTCTAGTGTTGGTCCCAAATGCGCTTCTCCTTCGCCGAGGGCATGACCCAGGCCGCCTACTACGCCCCGCTGGCCCAGGCCTGCGAGACCGCGGGCTACACGTCGATGACCATTGCCGACAGCCTGATCTACCCCCAGGAGTCCGACTCGAAGTACCCCTACACCGACACCGGGGACCGTGAGTTCCTGCTCGGCAAGGAGTTCATCGAGACCTTCATCCTCTGCGCGCACCTGTTCGCGGTGACGAAGACGCTGCGGCTCACCCCGTTCGTCCTCAAGCTGCCGATCCGGCCGCCGGTGCTGGTCGCCAAGCAGGCGTCCTCGCTGGCGTTCCTGTCCGGCAACCGGCTGGGGCTGGGCGTCGGCCTGTCGCCGTGGCCGGAGGACTTCGACGCGCTCGGTGTGCCGTGGGAGCGGCGCGGCAAGCGGATGGACGAGTGCATGGACATCCTGCGCGGACTGACCCAGCCCGGCGAGGAGCCGACGTTCTTCGGCTACGAGGGCGAGTTCTACGGGATCCAGACGCTCCAGCAGTGCCCGGCGCCGACCGAGAAGATCCCGCTGCTCGTGGGCGGCCACTCCGACGCCGCGTTGCGGCGTGCCGTCGTCAAGGGCGACGGCTGGATGCACGCCGGCGGCGACGGCGAGGAGCTCGACCGGCTGCTGGCCCGGCTCGCCGAGATCCGCAAGGAGGAGGGCGACACCCGCGACTCCTCGGAGTTCGAGGTGCACGTCATCTCCTACGACGCCTACACCCCCGACGGCGTGAAGCGCCTCGAGGACAAGGGCGTCACCGACTGCATCGTCGGCTTCCGGGTGCCCTACATCAAGGGTCCCGACACCGAGCCGCTGGAGACCAAGATCAAGCACCTCGAGCAGTACGCCGAGAGCATCATCGCCAAGGTCAACGGGTGACCGGCCGATGAGCGAGGCGTACGGGTTCACCAAGGTCCTGTCCGACGCGATCGCGGAGGCCGAGGAGCTGATCGCCAACGCGCCGTTCATCAGGACCGAGGCCGACCGGCTCGAGGGCTACGACTACCTCAGCGGCCGGATCCGGATGGCGATGCAGAGCGCGTTCGACTACGACCTCGACCAGCCGCTGTTCGTGAACCCGACCCACCAGTTCTCCAAGCAGGGCCTCGACAACCCCGACGCGGTCTACTTCAACGCCTACCTCCGGGAGGGGGTCGAGTACGTCGTACGCGGTCGTCGTGGCACGTCCGCCGACCTGTCGTTCCAGGTGATGGGCGGCGCCTACACGGCGACCTCCGCAGCGACCAGCCTGCTCGCCTTCGACGACCGTGAGCTCGAGATCGCCGACGACGGCACCTTCGAGTTCACCTACGTCGCCGAGCCCGGCGCGAAGACGATGATCGTGCGCGAGGTCTTCAACGACTGGGAGCGCGAGGAGCGCGGGACGCTCACCATCGAGCGGCCGGACACCCGCGGCAAGCCGCGCAAGGCGCTGACCCGCGAGCTGCTCCAGAAGAAGTACGACGTCGCCGCCCGGTCGCTGATCGGGTCGATCCAGACCTGGTTCGCCTTCCCCCAGTTCTTCCAGTACAAGGAGCCGGTCAACACCCTGACCGTGCCGAAGTCGACGCCCGGCGGGCTGGCCTCGCAGTTCTCCTCGATCGGCCACTACGAGCTGGCCGAGGACGAGGCGATGATCGTGTCGGTGCCGCGGTGCGACGACTGCACCTACCAGGCGATCCAGATCGGGTCGGACTGGTATGCCTCCACCGACTACGAGACGCACCAGACGTCGCTGACCAAGGCGCAGGCCTTCGCCGACGACGACGGCGTGATGCGGTTCGTCATCTCCGAGCGCCCGCCGCTCGGTGGCGCGCCGATCGCCAACTGGCTGGAGACCACCGGCCACCGGACCGGCCCGATCATGCTGCGGTGGCAGCGTCTCGAGCGTGACCTCACCGAGGCCGATGGCCCGACCGTCCAGGTGGTCAAGGTGTCCGACGTACGGACCCTGCTGCCGCACCTGCTGCCGTTGACCGACGAGGAGTACGCCGCACGGATCGCCGCCCGGCAGCGGGCCGTGGCCCGCCGGATGATCTCCTGATCAAGCTCCTCCACAGGCGAATGGTGCGTGGTTGCCCGCCGTGGCGAACGTTGGCAGTGTCCTCGCGGTCGCCGCATACTCGAGGGGTGGGCTTCGTGAACGATCCACAGGTCTGGACCCTGATCGCCGCGTTCATCGGCTTTCAGGCGTTCTCGCTGCGCCACCTGGACAAGCAGATTCGGGCGGTCGAGTCGAAGGTCGAAGCTCAGATCGTGAGTCTTCGCGAAGAGATGCGTGCTCGCTTCGAGCAGGTCGAGCGGCGCTTCGAACAGGTCGACGCGACGATGAACACCCGCATTCGAGCACTGATCGAGGCCGACGATGAACGCCCGCTTCGAGCATGTCGAGGCGACGATGAACACCCGATTCGACCATCAGGCCGACGTCATGAACATCCGGTTCGGAGCTCTCGAGCAGCGCGTGGGCGCCCTCGACGACGACATGAAGCTGGTCAAGGCGCACCTGATCCCGCCAGCCGCCTGACCGCCTCGTGCGGGTCCGGTCGTCGGGTAAAGATTCGGGCGGTCGTGTATCCGGATCCCCTCTCCAGGCGTGTCCTGAACAGAGCGGAATCCGAGGAGGTGTCCGATGGACGCGGGTCGCGAACAGGAGTTCACCGCCTTCTACGACACCACGTGGCAGCGCACGGTCGCCTGCGCCTACGGCATGACGGCCGACCTGTCGGCCGCCGAGCTCCATCCCGGGGGCGACGTATACCTCGGCCAACTGATCGCGTGGGGGTATGGCAGCACTGCGGTCGTCGCCCTCCGCCCTCGCGAGGACGACCCGCGCGTCGGGCTGGGCTACTCGCTCTTCGCCTGCGATGCCGACGCGCTCGAGTGCGCCGAGCTCCCGACCACCGGGGCCCTCGTCCTACCGTCGTCCTAGGGGATCCAGTCGAAGGTGTCGGGGTTCGGGCCCTGACGACCGTCCTCGCCCTTGTCGAGGGCGGCCAGCGCGGCGATCTCGTCGGCCGCGAGTGAGAAGTCGAAGACGTCGAAGTTCTCGGCCAGCCGCTCCTTGCGCACAGACTTGGGGAAGACGATGTCGCCGCGGTCGAGCGCCCAGCGCAGCAGGACCTGCGCGGGCGTCTTGCCGTGGCGGTCCGCGAGGCTCGTCACGACCGGGTCCTTGAGCTCGCCGCCGCCCTGCCCCAGCGGGGACCAGGCCTCGACGTGGGCACCGTGCCGCGCCGTGGCCGCGCGCGCCGCCTCGTTGCCGAAGTAGGGGTGCACCTCGATCTGGTTGACCGCCGGCACGACGCCGGTCTTGTCGACGATGAGGTCGAGGTGGTCGGGCTGGAAGTTGGACACTCCGACCGAGGTTGCGAGGCCCTCCTCGCGGAGCTCGATCATCGTCTCCCACGTGGAGACGAAGTCGCCGTCGTACTGCGTCGGCAGCGGCCAGTGGATGAGGAACAGGTCCACCTTGTCCAGGCCGAGCTTGTCGAGCGACACCTCGAGCGACTCGCCGGCGTCGTCTCGTGCCGGTTGTTGTTGAGCTTGGTGGTGACGTAGAGATCGTCGCGGGCGAGGCCGGCCTTCGCGATGGCGGTGCCGACCCCCTCCTCGTTGCCGTACATCTGGGCCGTGTCGATGTGGCGGTAGCCGATCTCGAGTGCGTCGGCGACGACCTGCTCGGTCTCGGCCGCCGGCACCTGCCACACACCGAGGCCGAACTGCGGGATGGACGTGTTGTCGTTGAGGGTGATCCGAGGGTTGCTCACACCTTGGCCCAACACCGCCGTCCGACGGCTATTCCCTGCCCGACGTACTCTCCGAGCATGACCGAGCGCATCGCCCTCGACCTTCCCGACGGCCGGGTCCTCGACGTGCAGGTGAGTGGCCCGACCGACGGCACCCTGCTGGTCTGGCACCACGGCACTCCCGGCTGCTCCTACCAGGGAGCAAAGAAGCAACGCGCGCTCCACGAGCGAGGCGTGCGCTTCGCCAGCTACAGCCGCGCCGGCGCTGCGGGCTCGACCCGCAACAAGGGTCGCTCGGTGGCCGACGTCGCAGCCGACGTGGCAGCGATAGCCGACCACCTCGGTGCCGACACCTTCTTCACCGGCGGCCAGTCCGGCGGCGGGCCGCACGCCCTCGCGACCGGCGCGCTGCTGCCGGACCGGGTGCTGGCCGTTCTGTCGGTCTGCTCCGTCAAGCCGTACGTCGGCCAGCCCGACTTCCTCGACGGCATGGGCGCCGACAACATCGAGGAGTTCTCGCTCGCGCTGCAGGGCGAGGACGCCGTGCGACCGTTCATCGAGGAGCAGCGGCTCGGGATCCTCGAGGCCGACGCGGAGGGCGTGATCCGGACCCTCGACACCCTGCTGCCCGACGTGGACAGGGCAGTCCTCACCAGCGAGGTCGGCGAGGAGATCATCCGCAACCTCCAGGGCGGCGTCGAGGAGATCTACGGCTGGCTCGACGACGACCTCGCCTTCACGCGGGACTGGGGCTTCGCGCTCGACTCGATCCAGGTGCCGACGTACCTCTGGCAGGGCAGCGCGGACCTGATGGTGCCCTTCGCCCACGGCGAGTGGCTCGCCGACCACATCCCCGGCGTCGTACCCCACCTCGAGCAGGGCGAGGGCCACCTGTCGATCCAGGTCGCGAAGTTCGAGGAGATGCTCGACGAGGTCCTGGCGCACGTGCCGCGCTGAGCCCGGGGAGCGTGTCCGATATCGGATGTGGATCGGACGCATCAAACGCCCGTCGGGGCTCTGGACGCCGCGTGATGTGCGGCGCACGATGAGGATCGGTCGGCAACGAGGCCTGCCCGGTTAGATCGGGGAGCACCATGCAGCGAAAGGGACGACAACTCGGATTGATCATCGGCTGGGCGTTGGCCCTGCTGCTGGTGAATCCCATGGCCAGTGATGCGTCGACTCGACTTTCGGGGGACACGTACTACGACCCGGTGCAGTGTCCCGGCCCTCCGGCTGGCTATGAGGACGTCATCACCTACCCAGGACTTGAGTTGACGGGCAGCCTCGACGGCTGCTTGTACACGAAGGTCACCACTGCCAAGGAAACGCCTGCAGGCGTGTACCTGGAACGCGGCGAAGAGGTCTTCGTCGGCAGCCTCGACGGCGGACCCGTGGGCACGTTCGCGACCATCTACCGGTTCGAGTCGAAGTGGGATCCGGACGTGTCGACCGGGACAGAGCTGCATGGGCGCTGCCAGCACCCCATCGTCAGGGGCAGCGGAACAGGTGGGTTCGAGGGGGCCACGGGCCGGCTCGACATCAAAGACGTGATTGGCGACCCGGTCACCTACGTCTACCGGGGTCACATCAGCCTGAGGTAGTTCGCCGCATCGGCGTCGTCCCGCTGGCGCAAAACTGGAACACGTTCTAGTCTTGCCCGGTGATTCCTCTTCTCCAAGACAAGGTCATCGTCCTCTCCGGTGTCGGGCCCGGCCTCGGCCGCGCGCTGGGCGAGCAGGCAGCGCTGATGGGCGCGGACCTGGTGCTCGTCAGTCGCACCGAGCGTCGGCTCGAGAAGATGGCGGCGGTCGTGCGCGAGCACGGCCGGCGGGCGCTCGTCGTACCGACCGACATCACGGACGAGGACTCGCGTCAGCGACTGGTCGACGCGACGCTGGAGGAGTTCGGCCGCGTCGACTGCCTCATCAACAACGCGTTCGGCATCCCGCCGATGGACCCGATCTCGACGCTGGAGCTCGAGGGGCTGCGCGCGGCCCAGGAGACCAACGTCTTCGCGCCGCTGCGGCTGTCGTCGCTGTTCGCCGACTCCCTGGCGGAGAGCAAGGGGTCGATCATCATGCTCAACTCCTGCGTGATCTACAGCAGCCAGCCGGAGTACTCCGGCTACAAGCTGTCCAAGGGCACCCTCGAGCACCTGGCTTCGTCACTGGCGACCGAGCTCGGGCCGCGCGGGATCCGGGTCAACAGCGTCGCGCCGTCCTACATCTACGAGGACGTCAACAAGGCCTACTTCGACTGGATCGCGCAGGAGTCCGGCCGCACGCACGAAGAGGTGTACGCCGAGAAGGCCGAGCCCACCGACCTCAAGCGGCTCGCCACGCCTGACGAGGTGGCGAATGCCGCGCTGTTCCTCGCGAGCGACCTGGCGTCCGCGGTCACCGGCGTGATGCTGAACGTCGACTGCGGCGAGTTCCACGTATGAGCGAACCGCGACAACGGCCCGACGTCGGGTCGTACGACGACATCGCGGCGGCCGCCGTACGCACCACCGGGCTGACCGATTTCGGCGGCACCGCGCACGAGGAGGGGCTGCGGCTGCTGGTCGACGACCTCGCCTCTGCCGAGGCGGGACTGACGCCCGTCGGCAACTACTTCCACCGCTCCCAGGTGAAGAGCGCGCTGGTGGGGCGGCTGATGACCGAGGCGCGGTTCGCCGAGTTCCCCGAGCACGCCGACGTACCGATCGAGCGACCGATCTTCGTCGTCGGCCTCCCCCGGACCGGCACCACCGCCCTGCACCGGCTGCTCTGCGCCGACCCCGGCCACCAGGGACTCGAGCTGTGGCTGACGGAGTTCCCCCAGCCGCGGCCGCCCCGGGAGACCTGGGAGGACGACCCGATCTTCAACGCGATGCAGGGCGCGTTCCAGCAGCATCACGTCAGCAACCCCGAGTTCATGGGGATCCACTACATGGATGCCACCTCCCCCGAGGAGTGCTGGCGACTCCTGCGCCAGACCGGCAAGTCGATCTCCTACGAGTCGCTGGCCAACGTGCCGCGCTACTCCGAGTGGCTCGCGGGCCAGGACTGGACCGACGCCTACGAGCGGCACCGCAAGAACCTGCAGCTGATCGGCCTGCACGACCAGGAGAAGCGCTGGGTGCTCAAGAACCCGTCGCACCTGGTCGCGCTCGACGCGCTGATGAAGGTCTACCCCGACGCGCTGATCGTCTGCACCCGTCGCGATCCCGTCACCTCGATCGCCTCCGCGTGCTCGCTGTCGGCCGAGGCGACGGCCGGTACGTCGACGACGTTCGTCGGCGAGACGATCGGCCGCACCCAGCTCGGGATGCTCGAACGGTCCTGGCAGCGGTTCACCGAGGCTCGCGAGGGGTACGACGCCGCCCAGTTCGTCGACGTCGACTACAAGGCGTTCGTGAGCGACCCGGTCGGCACCGTCGCCGGCATCTACGACGCGTTCGACATCCCGTGGAGCGACGACGCTCGGGCCGAGGTCGCACGGATCGATGCCGAGTCACGGACCGGCCAGGCCAGGCCGTCGCACCGCTACGACCTCGCCGACTACGGGTTGACCGAGGACCAGGTGCGCGCGGCGTTCTGATAGACACCCGCGCATGGCGACCTTGCGGACGGCCGCGCTCGCGGCGCTCGCCGCTGCGACCTTCGTGCTCACGGCGTGCGGCGACAAGTGACGACGATCCCGCGACCACCGACGCCTCCGCGACGGACAGCGCCAGCGCCAGTGACGACGGTGTCGAAGGAGCCGAAGCGCTCGTGCGCTCGTTCTACGAGGACTTCGCCGCAGGCGACTTCGACGCCGCCTGCGCCCGTTGGACCGAGGACTACGCCGCGGAGACGGTCAGGGAGTGGAACCAGGGCGACTACGGGCCGCGCGTCAGCACCTGCCCGGAGGTGCTCGCCGAGTTCATCGACGTGTTCTCCATCGCCGGCAAGGTGACCGAGCTCCTCGAGGTGACCGACGCGAGCGGCGAGCTCGTCGACGAGAACACCGCACACGTCGACGTCGCTCTCGCGTCCGGCGAGGGCAGCACGGACACCTTCGAGCTGACGCTGACCGACGACGGTTGGCTGATCAGCGGCGAGGTGCTGGCCGACACGACGCCGTCACCGACCGCATCTCCGTAGCGGACCCTTCCCCAGGCGGTCATCCACAGCCCGCGACGGGCCACGTTTCGCCGTACTCCCGGGCTGCGCAGGCTGCCCGGCATGACCTTCGCCCTCGACCCCGACGAGCTGACCCGCGCCGGGCGCACTGCCGAAGAGGCCGCCGCCCGGCTGCGACGGGCAGGTGCGGTGATCGAGTTCGGTCCGACCGCGGTCCTCGACTGGGAGGCGCTCGCCCGGCTGCAGCGCCGGGTGCACCGACTGGCGTCCCGCATCGGGTCCAACGGCCGCGGTCTCCAAGCGTTCGTCCGGGACGCCGAGACGGTCGACAGCCAGGTGAGCCTTGAGTTCCTGGTCCTGTCGGGGACCGGGTGGCGGTGACGTCGTGAGCTGGTACTTCAGCGTCGCGCTCCCGCCAGACCCGGCCGGCTGCGACCGGGCAGCGGAGTCGCTGCGGGAGGTGGCGCGCAGGGCCCAGACGGCCGCCGACTTCCTCGACGGCCAGGCCGCCCTCCCGCGCGAGGTGTTCAGCGGGCTGGCCGCGCAGAGCTATCGCGCTGCCTCCGGCGCGCTCGCCACCGACTGCCGCGGAACCGTCGACGACACCCTCGCCCTGGCCAGTGCGCTCGACGACTACGCGGCGCGGATATCGGGCGTACGACGGACGCTGGCGCGGATCCGCGACGACGCGCTGGCCGCAGACCTGGAGGTGTCGTCGGCCGACCTGGTCCATCAGGTCCCGGTGCCGCGCACGGAGCAGGACGCGGTCTTCCGCCGGCTCGAGGCCGCGGCGGCCGCTGCCCACGCCGAGGCCGAGTCGGCGTACGACGCCTGGTGGCAGGCAGTGCAGGAGTTCACGCAAGGGTCCGCTGCCGTCGCGGATCGGCCATGCACAGCACCTAGGAGACGACCGATGAAGGCCGAGAACGACGTCACGCTCACGGTTCCGCGCACCTGGCACACCCGCCACGACCTCGGCCACGGCATCGTCCTCGCCGCCCGGCCGCGATCGGTGCCGGCCAGCGGCGTCTCTCCCGAGATCGTGGTGCGCTGCACGTCGGTCGATCACGGCCTGACGGTCTGGCGCGGCCAGGCCCTCCTGGACCTGCGTGCGCAGCTGGTCGACTTCGCGCTCGAGGACGCCGACGAGTTCGACCTCGGCGACCAGCGGGTGTCGTACTGCCGGTTCGCCCACCGGTTCGGCTCCGCGGACGTCCTGTGCGACCAGTGGTCGTGGGTGGTCGACGGCCTGGGCGTGACCCTCACCTGCACGGTCGCCCGCGAGGACTACCTCACCTACTGCGACCTGTTCGAGGACATCGCGGCCACGGTCGACGTGCTGCCGCGGCTGGCGTCGTAGCCCGCGGTCGCGCCGCCGCCGTTGGTCGAGGAGGTCGCGCCGCGACCGTCACGAGACCCCTTTGGTCGAGGAGCTCGCGACCACCGCTGGTCGAGGAGGTCGCTCTGCGACCGTCACGAGACCCCTCTGCCCGCCGCTGGTCGGGAGGCCGCAACCACCGTTGGTCGAGGAGGTCGCTCTGCGACCGTCACGAGACCCCTCTGCCGCACGTCACGGTCCGCCTTGGGCGAGGTCCCCTGTGAACGAGGGACTGGTGCTCGCAGCGAGGTTGCGGCGCTGCTCGCGGACCGCTCGGCGAGCGCTGCGGAGGTGCTCCTGCGACCGGTCAGGAGGCCGCAACCACCGTTGGTCGAGGAGGTCGCTCTGCGACCGTCACGAGACCCCTCTGCCCGCCGCTTGCGGTCCGCTGTGGGCTGGGTCCCCTGTTTACGAGGGACGTGGTTGCTCGCCGTCGTGGGTTACGGCGCTGTCCCCCGGGCCCTGCCCGGGCTCAGCGCTGTTTGAGGTGCTCGCTGGGGTTGCGGTCGGGCGTGATGACCACCTTTCGTGCACAACGACTTGGTCGAGAATCGCCTGTCCACAGGCGGGTTACGGGTCTTTGGTTGTGTCGGATGTTCCATATTGAATAGGTCTCATGGATCTCGGGACCGCACCCCTCTTCGACCTCACCGCCCCCGCGGCCGAGGTCGTCAGCGCTGAGCCCGCTGCGGTCTCGCGGTCCGACGAGCTGCTGGCCGAGATCCGCGACCACCGGGCGGTGGTCGCCGAGCGCGAGATCGCCACCTCGCGCGCGATCGCGGAATGGGCCGGCGAACACGTCGTGGACGACGAGGCCACCGCATCGCGACGCTGACCGAGCGGGGCCTGGACACCGGGCTCCCGCTCGCCGGACCCGGCGCACCGCTGGTCTCCGACTTCGCGGTGATGGAGCTCTCCGCGCTTGCTGGGTCGGTCCCTGGACTCGGGACGCAACTACGTCGGGCAGGTCCTCGAGCTCGCCCACCGGCTCCCGAAGACCTGGGCCCGGCTGCTGGACGGTGAGGTGCCGGTGTGGAAGGCGCTGCGGATCGCCGACCCCACCCGGCTGCTGCCCCAGGATGCCGCGGGGTTCGTCGATGCACAGCTGGCTCCGTATGCGCACGGGTGCAGCTGGGCGCAGGTCGACCGGCTCGTCGAGGAAGCACTGGTCCGGTTCGACCCCGCAGCCGCCGAAGAACGCCGGCGCGAGGCCCAGGACCACCGCCACGTCGACCTCGGCCTGGACCAGATCGGCTACGACGGCATCGCCCACGGCACCACCGCCCTCGACGCCGCCGACGCCCTCGACCTCGAACAAGCCATCGCCCGCCGCGCCAAGCTCAACGGCCAGCTCGGCGATGAGGACTCCCTCGACGTCCGCCGGGCCAAGGCGCTGGGTGAGATCGCCCGCGAGGACCTGATCCTCGACCTGCGAGGTCGCCGACCCCGACACCGGGGAGATCACCCGCACCATCCCGGGTCGCAAGACCGAGCTCATCCTCCACCTGTCCGCGACCGACCAGACCGTGGGCCGGTTCGGGAACACCCGCACCCCGATCTCGGTCGAGCAGATCAAGCACATGGCTCAGCCTGGCCGAACACCGTCGGTGATCGTCCGGCCGGTCCTCGACCTGGCCGGCCACCAGCCGGTGGACTCCTACGAGATCCCCGACCGGATCCGCCCGCCAGGTCGAACCTGCGCGACCACCACTGCGTCTTCCCGCACTGCACCAGACCGGCCGAATCCTGCGACCTGGACCACATCGAGCCCCACGCCGAGGGCGGAGCGACCTGTGCCTGCAACCTCGCGCCCCTGTGCCGCGGACACCACCGGCTCAAGACCGCCGACCGCGCCAGCCTACCGGATGCTCACCCCCGGCACCTACCACTGGACCCTGCCCGTCCGGGACCTACCTGGTCGACCCCACCGGCACCCACCAGCTCACCGGGTCGACAGCACCCGACCCGCCCGAGGAGTAGCTACCCAGCCCCACACCCCGCCACCGGCGGGGCTACAGGCATGTCCGGGGTCTCGATACGCCCTCGCGCAGAGCGCTCGGGCTCGACCACCGCAGTCGCGACCGTGAGCCGCAACCGACCGCGACCACGCCGTCCCTCGCAACCGCAACCACAGCGAGCACCTCAAACAACGCCGAGCCCGGGCAGGGCCCGGGGGACAGCGCCGTAACCAACGACGGCGAGCAACCACGTCCCTCGTAATCAGGGGACCCAGCCCACCGCGGACCGCAACAAGCCGGCATCGGCTGCCAGGTTCAGGCCCGGGCGGTTGACCCGGACCCGGGCGCCCTTGCGCGGCACGCTGGTGATGTTGCGCACCCGCGGGACGTCGTCGCGGGGCTAAACGGCATGTCCGGGGTCTCGATACGCCCTCGCGCAGAGCGCTCGGCTACTCGACCAACGAAGACGCCTCCCTCCGCGACCGCAATTCAGGAGCAGCCCAGGCCTCCTCCCGCCCGGGCGGGGCCGCGGGGTCACAGCGCCGTAGCCAACGGCGGCGAGCAACCACGTCCCTCGATCACAGGGGGCCCAGCCCACCGCAGACCGCAACGTGCGGGCAGGGGGTCTCGTGACGGTCGCGAGCGACCTCCTCGACCAACGGGGTGCGGCCGTAACACCGTGGCGTGCGGGCAGAAGGTCTCGTGACGGTCGCAGAGCGACCTCCTCGACCAGCGGCAGTTTCAGCGGCGGGTGACCCGGACCCGGGCGCCCTTGCGCGGCACGCTGGTGATGTTGCGGACCCGCGGGACGTCGTCCTCGATCGAGGTGATGCTGTAGCGGCGGAGGACCTGGTGCAGCACCTCGGCGCCCTCCATCAGGGAGAAGCCGGCGCCGATGCAGCGGCGTACGCCTCCGCCGAACGGGATCCAGACGTGCAGCGAGGGCGCCTCGGTGCCGGACAGCTCGGGCAGGAACCGCTCGGGCCGGAAGGCGTCGGGCTCGGCGAAGTTCTCCTCCAGCTGGTGGCTCATCACGATCGACGGGCCCACCGTCGTCCCGGCGGGGAGGTCGTGACCGCCGACCCGGGCCGGCTCCATCAGCGTGCGCACCACCATCGGGATGATCGGGTGCAGCCGCATCGACTCCTTGAGCACCGCCTCCAGCCAGGCCAGTCCCGCGGCGTCACCTGCTCGGCCGCGTCGGCCGCGGCCTGGCTCCGGGCGAGCAGCTCCGGGTCGCGACCCAGCTCGTAGAGCGCCCAGGACAGTGCGCTGGCCGTCGTCTCGTGGCCGGCGAGCAGGAGGGTGACCAGCTGGTCGCGCAGCTCGGTGTCGTCGAGGCGGTCGGTCTCGTCGCCGGCCGCCATCAGCCGGGACAGCACGTCCTTGCGGTCCTCGACGTCCGTCACCGCGCGGCGCTCGGCGATCTCCGCGTAGATCCGGCGGTCGAGCTCGACCTGGTTGTCGACCGTGCGGCGCCACGGCCCGAACCGCTGCAGCCACGGGTACGCCCAGCCGAGCAGGATCCCCGGGTTGATGTCGACGGTCGCGGTCACGCGGGGCCGGAGCTCGGAGAGCCGCTTCTCGTCGGTGACGCCGAAGACGACCCGCAGGATCACCTCCAGCGTCAGCGCGTTCATCCGGTCCAGGGACGCGAACTCCTCGCCGTCGCCCCATCGGTCGATCTCGGCCTCGGCGACCTCCGCGACCATCGACCGGTAACCGCGGAGCGCGTGGCCGAGGAACGCCGGCATCAGCAGCTTGCGGGCCCGGTGGTGGTCGGCGCCGTCCTGGAGCAGCAGCGAGCTCTTGCCCATGATCGGGCCGAGCACGGCGTTCCCCTTGCCGGCGTGGAAGACCGCCGGGTCGGCGGCAAAGATCTCCTTGGTGACGTCCGGGTTCGTGAACAGCACGAGCGGCCGACTGCCGGGGATCAGCCGCAGGGTGAACGACTCGCCGTACTTCTTGTGGAGGTACGGGTGGAACTGGTGGCGGAACCGCATCAGCGCGATCGTCTGCACGAGCGCCGGCCAGCGCGGCCCGCGCGGCAGCGCGCTCCGCGGGATCTTCGGCTGGTTCGGGCTGCCGATGATCGTGCTGCCCTCGAAGCGCTTCATGGTCAGCGGACGGGTGTCGACCACCGTGTCGTCAGTGAGGGGTCAGCGGCGATCTCTGCAGTCACGTCACGACCGTACGCCGCCCGCGGCTGCCGCGATTCCTACCGTGGTCGGATCTTGCCGAGCCGTTCAGAGCAGGACGCAATAGGCTGTCGCGGCGGGCGATGGCGGCCGCCTCGGTGCGACCGGCCGCGCCGAGCTTGCCGAGGATGTTGGAGACGTGGACGCTCACCGTCTTGGTGCTGATGAACAGCTGCTTGCCGATCTCGCCGTTGCTCCGACCGTCGGCGACCAGCGCCAGGATCTCCTTCTCGCGGGCGGTGAGCCGGGCCGGATCGCCCTGCGCGGCGCGGACCGGCGCGTTCCCGGACGCGCGCAGCTCGTCGAGGAGCACGGCCGCCTTCAGCTGGTGGGCGGCGTCGCGGGCGAGGTCGCCCTGCTCGCGGGCAGCGGCCGTGTCGCCGAGAAGCCGCAGGATCGTGGAGTACGTCGTGCGCGCTCGCGCCAGCTCGGGCACGCTCCCGTACTCCGCGAAGGCGTCGACCGTCTGCGGCCCACGCAGCCAGCAGCTCGTCGCGATCGGGGGCGTCGACGCCGGCGACCCAGCGGGCGCGCAGGTGCTCGGCGGCCAGCCGGAACGCCCAGGCCTGCCCCTCGATGCCCCATGCGGCCTGACCGGCCGCGAACCGTTCGGCGACGAGCTCGCCGTCGGCCCGCAGCGCGCCGGCGCGCTCGAGCAGAGCCGCCCGCTCGGCCGTGCTCACCGACGGCAGCGCGGCGGCGATCGCGCCGAGGGTCTGTGCTGCCAGGCGCACCCGGCCGGGGAAGTGCTCGCTCCACATCCGGGTCAGCACGCCCACCACGTCGTCGTACGAAGAGATCGCAGCACCGGAGTCGGCGGCGTGCCCGGCCGCCTCGATCTCGATGCCGGCGGAGAAGACCGCGACGCTGCCCTCGTCCGGCCAGACCTTGCGGAGCCGACGGAGCTCGCCACTCACGTCGTTGCCCCGGGCAGACAGGATCGCCAGCCGGGTCGCCTCGATCAGTGCCCGCGGGATCAGCGGGCCGGCGTCGTCCTCGGCGATCGCGACCAGGTCGAGCGCGGCATCCCACTGGCCCTGCGCGTAGCGGACCCAGCCGAGCTGCCACCGCGACTCGATGGAGTACGGCGCCCAGGGCAGGCCGACTGCGACGCCACGATCGACGGCCGCGGAGAACCACCGCGCCGCCTCGTCCCACTCCGCCGACTCCTGGTGCGAGCGACCCAGCAGGAACAACGCGCGGAGCTCGGCAGAGATCGCGCCGGCGGCGGCCGCGCGGGTCACCGCGTCCTGGAGCGCACCGCGCACGGCTTCTCCGTCGGTGCCGTCACCGCGCTTGAACCGGAGGCTGCTCAGCGTGGTGACCACCTCGGAGGCGAGCACCGGCATCGCCAGCCGCTCGGCCAGCGCGAGCGCCTCGGTGGCGGAGTTCTCGGCCTCCTCGAGAAGCTGCGGCCGCCCGGAAAGGACGCGGGCGTGGGTCGCCAGGATCTTGGCCCGCAGCGGGCTCTCGCCCTCGGGTGCGAGCCCGAGCGCCTCGTTGGCGATCTCGAGCGGATCGAGCGTGGTCTCGATGAGGCAGAGAGCCAATGCGTAGTTGCTGAGCAGTCGCGCCCGGGCCGACGCGGGCGCGTCGGCAGGCAGCCGATCGATGTGCTCGGCGAGCAGGGTTGCCGAGCGCTGGCTGTCACCGGCCGCGCTGTGGGCGTCGGCGGCCTTGACGACCACCTTGGTGACGTCGAGGTCGAGGCGCTCGGCCCGGTCGGAGTCCTCGAGCAGCTCGAGCGCGTGCTCGTAGTGCCGGGCGGCCTCGTCGGGTCCGCCGACGGACACGGCTTCGTCGCCGGCTTCGATGCCGGCAGTGGCGGCGCGGTCGAAGTCCATCCCGCGGCGGGCGTGACGGGCCATCTCCGCGGCCGTGCCGCGACCGTCGCCGGCGGCGAGGGCTGCGACGTACTGGCCGTGCAGCCGGACCCGCTCGCCGGGCAGCAGGTCGTCGTAGACGGCCTCGCCGAGCAGGGCGTGCCGGAAGGAGTAGGTCTTGGAGCCGGCGACGAGGACGTTCATCTCGACGGCCTGGCGGATGCCGGCGTCGAGGTCCGCGGCCGGCAGGCCGGCGGCCGCCTCCAGCAGGCTGTGGGTGACCTTGCGGCCGGCGACGCTCGCGATGCGCACCACCTGGCGGGCCTCGTCGGAGAGCCGGTCGAGCCGGACCAGGAGCAGGCTGGCGAGGTCGTCGGGCACCCAGGCGCCGGCTCCGGAGGCGACCAGCTCCTCGACGAAGAAGGCGTTGCCCTCGGCCCGGCCGATGATCTCGGCAAGCTCGCGCTCGCCCAGCAGCTCGGGGGCCAGCTCAGCGATCAGCTTGCGCACTGCGTCGTCAGGCAGCGGCGAGAGAGCGAGCCGGTCGACCGTCTGCAACCGGGACCACTCGGCGACCTGGCGGCGCAGCGGGTGGCGGCGGTGGAGGTCGTCGGAGCGGTAGGACGCGACGAGCGCCACCTGGTGCGTGAAGGTACGGGTGAAGAGGAAGCCGAGAAGGTCACGGGTCGACTGGTCGGCCCAGTGGGTGTCCTCGATGACGATGAGGAGCGGTGCTGCTTCAGCGGCGGCGTCGATGAGCGCGTGCACGGCCTCGAAGAGCTCGCCGCGGTCGGCGCCGGGCTCTCCGTCGCTGGGCGCGTCGGCCGACGTGCGGACCCGGCGTCCGGGCTGGAGCCGGCCGATCGCGGGGTGCTTCGCGGAGACCTGCTCCACGACGTCGGGCAGCTCGGTGTCGAACCGACCGAGCAGCTCGCTGAACGGGAGGTAGGGAAGGGCGCTGTCACCGAAGTCGAGACAGTGACCGGCAACGACCTGCCAGCCCTCGTCGTGCGCGCGGTCGCGCAGCTCCATCAGCAGACGTGTCTTGCCGACACCGGCGTCACCGCTGAGCAGTACGACGCCGGGGCGGTCGAGCCGCTCCCGGATGCCGAGCAGGTCACAGAGCTGGTCGAGCTCGGTGTCGCGCCCGACGAGGGTGCGGCTGGTATGCGCTGCCACGGGCTCCATCATGGTGCCCAACGCCGACAGCGTCGCGGTGATTTCGGTCTGCGTCATGGCGACGGGGCGGAGCGTCGGTCTCAGACCGACTTCTCCGCCGCCGCCACGCGGCGCAGCCAGGACGAGCGCGAGCGACCGCTGCGCGATGCAGCGATGCCCTTGCGGGTCCGGTCCTTGCGGTACTGCATCTCGGATTCGATGAGGTACGGAATCATTGCTGAGCTCCTGTTGATTGACGACATGTGTAGAGATTCGTCGTCTGAGGTAGGCCCGCACATCGGGCAAGTGCCTTATTCGGTGTGAGGTAGGCCTCCAAGGGGCCTTCGCGGCTACCTCAGACGGGCCTCTCCGGAGCGTGATTTGGGGGTCTGGGGTGGGATAGTGCCCCGTGGAGTTCTCCGAGGTCGTACGCCGCCGCCGGATGGTGCGCAGCTACACCGACGAGCCGGTCGATCCGGCGGTCGTCGAGCGGGCGCTGGAGCACGCCACCCGGGCACCGAGCGCGGGGTTCTCGCAGGGGTGGGCGTTCGTCGTACTCGACCGTCCGGAGGACGTACGACGCTTCTGGGCCGCCTCGACCGAGACGTTGGACGAGCCCGACAAGTGGCTGGCCGGGATGATGAAGGCGCCGGTCGTGATCGTGCCGTGCAGCGTCAAGGCGGCCTATCTCGATCGCTACGCCGAGCCCGACAAGGGCTGGACCGACCGCAACGAGCGGCGCTGGCCGATGCCCTTCTGGGACCTCGACACCGCGATGGCGGCGCTGCTGATCCTGCAGACGGTGACCGACGCCGGCCTCGGTGCCTGCTTCTTCGGGATCGTGCCCGACCGCGAGGTGGAGGTACGACGCGCGCTCGGCCTGCCGGACTCCGGCGATCCGCACCCGATCGGCGCGATCACCATCGGCCACGCCGCCCCGCGTAACACCGGCGCGGTGGGGTCCGCCAGCCGGCGACGCCGTAGTCCATGGACCGAGGTGGCGCACCGCGGCCGCTTCGGCGCGGGCTGGGAGTCCTGATGCCTCGGCCCAGTCGCGTGATCACCCACCTGTCGGACGAGGAGCTCACCGCGCGGGAGCCGGTGCTGCCGCGGGTCGCGATCGCTCCTGCGTCCCTACCGGCGCCAGATCGCGCTGGTCCTGGTCGCGGTCGCTCGCGTCGGCCGCGCTCACCTCGGTGGTGCCGTTCCTGGTCCGGGCGGTGTTCGACGACGCGCTGTTCCCGCTCGACGGCGGCCCGCCCGACCTCGGCCTGCTGGGCTGGCTGGTCGCCGGCATGTGCGTGATCCCGATCGTGACCGCGTTCATCGGCATCGGCCAGAACTGGCTGACCTCCACGGTCGGGAACTCCGCGATGGCCGACCTCCGCGGCGATCTCTTCGAGCACCTCCAGAAGATGGAGCTGGCGTTCTTCACGGCCACCAAGACCGGCGCCATCCAGAGCCGGCTGGCCAACGACGTCGCCGGGGTCCGCACCGTGCTCACCGACACGGCGACGACGATCGTGCAGAACTCGGTGACGGTGACCGCCGCACTCGTGTCGATGGTGCGTGCTGTCGTGGCAGCTGACGATCCTGACGCTGATCCTGATGCCGCTGTTCGTGTGGCTGCAGCTGCGGGTCGGCCGGCGTCGCCAGCGGCTGGCGCGGCGGACCCAGGAGTCGCTGTCGGAGATGACCGCGATCACCGAGGAGGCGCTCAGCGTCTCGGGGATCCTGCTCGCCAAGGTCTTCAACCGGTCGCCGCAGGAGGTGGCCCGCTACCGCGAGGCCAACCAGCGACAGACCCGGCTCCAGGTCGAGCAGGCGATGGCCGGCCGGACCTTCTTCGCCGTCGTGCAGACGTTCTTCGCGATCACGCCCGCCCTGATCTACCTCGTCGCCGGCTGGATCATCACCGGTACGTCGGTCGTCGGCGCCGACACGCTCACCGCCGGCACCCTGGTCGCGTTCACCACGTTGCAGGGCCGGTTGCAGATGCCGCTGCTCCAGCTGATGCGGGTCAGCCTCGACGTCCAGACGTCGCTGGCGCTGTTCCGCCGGATCTTCGAGTACCTCGACCTCGAGCCGGCGATCAAGGAGCGCCCCGGCGCCGTCGCCCTCGACCACGACTCGGTGCGCGGTCGGGTCGAGCTGCGCGACGTGTGGTTCCGCTACCCCGAGCCGCGCGAGCTGTCCGGCACCGTCACCCACGACCGGTTCGGTGACAGCGGGGTGCGGATCGGCGCGGGCGAGGAGCGCGAGGAGGGCAGCGGCTGGGCGCTGCAGTCCCTCTCGCTGGTGGTCGAACCGGGGCAGCTGGCCGCGATCGTGGGCCCGTCCGGGTCCGGGAAGACGACGACCACCTACCTGGTCCCTCGGTTCTACGACGTGACCGAGGGCGCCGTACTCATCGACGGTCACGACGTCCGCGACCTGACCCTCTCCTCGCTCGCCGACGCGGTCGGGATGGTCACCCAGGAGCCCTACCTCTTCCACGGCACGATCCGCGACAACATCGCCTACGCCTGCCCGGGTGCCACCGGCGACGCCATCGAGCAGGCGGCCCGCGACGCCAACATCCACGACCGGATCATGAGCTTCCCGGAGGGCTACGAGACGATCACCGGCGAGCGCGGCTACCGGCTTTCCGGCGGGGAGAAGCAACGGCTCGCCATCGCTCGGGTGCTGCTCAAGGATCCCGCGATCCTGATCCTCGACGAAGCGACCTCCGCGCTCGACACCGAGACCGAACGGCTCGTGCAGGAAGCGCTCGAGCGGGCGACCCGGTCCCGCACCACGATCGCGATCGCGCACCGGCTCTCGACGATCCAGTCGGCCGACGTGATCTTCGGGCTCGCCGACGGCCGGATCGTCGAGCAGGGCACCCATGAGGAGCTGCTCAACGACCCCGACGGCCTCTACGCCCGGCTGTACGTCGAGCAGTTCTCGCGGCCGGGAGGCCCGAGGTCGCCGTACGACGACCGCCGCGCGGACATCTCGCTGTGACGGTTCGCTAGTCGAGGCCGAGGATCCGGACGCTCTCGAGCGCGACGAAGAGCTCAGCGGCGTCCGCCGGCCGGGTCAGGTCACGCCCGGTGACGTCCTCGAGCATTCGGATCCGGTAGCGGACCGTGTTCTTGTGCACGTGCAGCGACCTCGCGGTGGCCGCGTTCGAGCCACCCGCCGCCAGCCAGGTGCGTGCGGTCTTCAGAAGCACGGCGCGATCCTCGCTCCGCATGTCGAACAGCCCACCGAGGACCGAGTCGACCATGGCGCGGGCCTGCTCCGGGCCGTCGGCCAGCAGTACCCCGAGCGGCTGCTCGTCGTAGCGCACCACCTCCGCGGATCCTGCGGACGCCGCGGCACACGCGGCGCGCGCCTGCTTTCGGCCTTCGGTCGCATGATCCAGCGTGGCGAACGGCCGACTGAGGCCGACCCGAGCGACGGCCAGGTCCTGGAGCGCGGCGGCCAGGTCGAAGATCCCGAAGCCGATCCGGAGCGCGACCAAGCCGTCCTGGTGATGGCTGTCGAGGTGCCACGCCGAGGCGACGTCCGACCGTCGCAGCGCCGCCTCGACGTCGGGCAGGCCCTCGACGCCCGGCGCTGTGGACTCGGCCGACACCGCGACGTAGTCGTTCGCGCCTTCGAAGTCGAGCATCCGGGCGGCCTCGGCGATCTGCTCCGCCGCCTCGTCCCCGTCCAGCAGGGCGCCGACCAGCACCGCCCGGACAGTGTCGCGTCGGGTCTGGTCGGCAAGCGCCTGGCGGTACGAGTCGGTGACCTCGGTCGGACAGGTCGTCGATAACCGACCAGATGTCGGCGGCGGCCAACAGCATGACCTCGTGCTCGTCCTGAGCCGCCTCCTCGACGAGGAGCTCCCAGATGTAGCGACCCACGACCCGGGACGCCTGGAGCACCGCCTCGTACGGCACCCCTTGCTCGACTCGCGCAGCACCCGTCGCGGGCGGACTGTCGAGGCCCGGCGGCGCCGAGTCGCCGGCCAGGGTGCCGAGGACGTACCGCAGATTCTGGGAGCACGAGGCGGCGAACTCGTCGAAGGTCAGCCCCTGCGCTTCGTCGTACCCGGGGATCTCGGCGCGGATCCGCTCGGCCATCCGGGTTCCGAGCGCGTCGGCGTACGCCAGCAGCCGACTGCTGAGCGCACGCACCTCAGGCGCCACATCGATCTCCCCCACGTCGATCAACGGTAATCGCGATTGTGCGTCGACACTGGCGGACCGCAGAAGTCTGCCCGGGCCGTGTTGCCACCTTTGGTCACAGGGCCCGTCGATCTCGCCGGGACGGGGGTGCCGGGCGCTGCTGCTGGGTACCGATCGGCCATGAGCGAGAACAAGGACGAGAGCAACGACGAGAGCAAGGACAACAGCGGCATCGGCATCTCCGACGACCAGCTCCCGGAGGACCTGGTGCCGAGCGAGGACAATCCCCTGGCCGAGGGCCTGCCCGACGGCGAGACCGTCGATGATGTCCGCGCCGAGGAAGGGCGTGCCGATAGCGCAGAGGACAAGCAGCCGGACGCGCCCAACAAGCAGTCGGCGGACGATGACTCCTCGGCGGACTCCGCGGACCAGAGCAACGGCTGATCTGAGGCGACCTCACAACACGGGTCACACCAGTCCCGAGTGCTCCGTAGCGTCGTTCCCCCTGTCGATCGCGTCGAGGTCGCGGAGGGCATAGCGAAGGTGCTCCCACTCCTCTTCGAGGATCACGTGGAGGCAGGTAAGAGTGGTCTCGTCCTCCTCGGAGTTGTGCGGGTTCCGCCGGGTGGCGGCCAGCTCGTCGGGTGTGACGTGGGCGAGGAAGTCGCGCACCATGGCGACCCGGCTCTTCCGGGCTTCAAGCACCTCGGCGTACGACGGTACGGCGGTGGCGAAGACAGACATGTCGAAGCTCTCGCTGTCCGTGTCCTTCAGGCCCAGCGGGTGGAACGGCTGCTCGATCTCCAGGATCGCCCGACCGAGCCACATGTCCGTGGCGAGGACCAGGTGCCGCAAGGTCTGCGCGAACGACCACTCGCCGGCCACTGACACGTCGACCGCATCCGACGGCATCGTCGCGACGCGCTCGAGCGCGGACTCCCAGGTTCGCTCGAGGATCGCCCACGCCTCGCGCAAGCCGTCGGGATCACCGGCTCGACGTTCGGCGCGGCCCGGGAAGCGGCGGTTCAGCTCGGCCTCGACGAACGGGATCACATCCACGCCGTTCACCAGCAGGAACTCGCCCTCGGAGAGCCACGGTGCGTCGATGTCCGTCGCCTCCATCTGGACGCCGCGCATCACGACGCCTGACAGATCGGCCCCGATGAAGCGGGCGCCGGTGAGATCGACATCGACGAAATTCCGAGCCGCTGAGGTCGTCGGATCCGGTGAATGTTGGCATAAATTTTACAGCGGCACGGCACCCGACGACCAGCCCCGGAGGACCGGGCCGAGCGAGGACAACCCCTCGCCGAGGGCCCCCCGACGGCGAGACGGCGAGACTCCGCGCGACAGCGGCCGACAGCGCAGACGGCAAGCAGGCGCGATGAGACTCCTCAGCGCTCAGCGACCAGAGCAACGGCGGACTCATCGACCAGACGCAGACGAGCGCCGCGCCTCGTCGCGGATCTAGACCTGGACGATCAACCAGGCGACGAGGCGGCCCCGAGCCGACGCAGGGCGTACCGAAGGTGCTCCAGCTCCTCCTCGAGGATCACGTGGAGGCAGCTAGAGTGTCTCGTCCTCGTCGGAGCTGTGCGGGTTCCGCCGGTGGGCCAGCTCGTCGGGTGTCACCTGGCGAGGAAGTCACGCACCATCGCGACCCGACCGGCTCAGGCTTCGAGCACCTCGGCGTACAACAGTACGGCGGTAGCGAAGACCGACATGTCGAAGTCGTCGCCGTCCGTGTCCTTCAGGCCCAGCGGTGGAACGGCTGCGCGATCTCCAGGACCGCCCGACCGAGCCACATGTCCGTGGCGAGGACCAGGTGCCGCAGGGTCTGCGCGAACGACCACTCGCCAGCCACTGAGACATCGACCGCATCCGAACGCATCGCCGCGACGCGCTCGAGCGCGGACTCCCAGGCGCGCTCGAGGATCGCCACGCCGCGGCCAGCCGTCGGGATCACTGGCCCGCCGTTCGGCGCGGCCAGGAAGCGGCGGTTCAGTCGACTCGACGAACGGGATCACGTCCACGCCGTTCACCAGCAGGAACTCGCCCTCGAGAACCACGTGCGTCGATGTCCGTCGCCTCCATCTGGACGCCGCGCATCACGACGCCGACAGATCGGCCCCGACGAACCGGCACCGGTGAGTCGGCGTCGACGAACTCCGAGCCGCTGAGGTCGTCGGATCCGGTGAACGTTGGCATGACGAGCACGCTAACGCCGGGTACCGACTGTCAGTGACCGGCGCCGAGCTCGATGGCCAGCACGCCCAGGATGATCAGCCCGATGCCGCCCATCATCATCGGCGTAAGGGGTTCGCCGAACAGTGGCTTGGACAGGGCCGCGGTGAGCGCGACGCCGGCTGCTGCCCAGATGCCGTAGGCGACACCGAGTGCCAGCCCGTCGTTGAGGGCGAGCGTGAGCATGAGGAAGGCGACGATGTAGCCGGCGGTGACGGCGACGTACCACCGGGGTCTGCCGTTCGAGGCGACCTTGAGGGACAGCGTGCCGGCGACCTCCGAGAGGATCGCCGCGATGAGGAATGCCCAGCTCAACTGCTTGCCTCGTGGGCTCCGAGCTCGACGACCAGGACTCCCGCGATCACCAGGGCGATGCCGATGCCCATCAGCCCGGTGAACGCCTCGTCGAACAGCAGCGTCGACATCACGGCAGTCAACGCGACTCCGAGGGCGCCCCAGATGCCGTACGCGACCCCCAACCCCATGCCTTGCCGGAGGACGAAGGCCAGCAACACGAACGAGGCGACGTAACCGACCAGCACGACTGCGTAGAGGGCGGGACGGTCCAGCGCGCCCTTGAGGGAGAGCGACGCCGTCACTTCGCAGAGGATGGCGCCGGTCAGGAGGAGCCACTTGGTCATGACGAGCTCCTCCGATCCACGTCCGCACGCTACTGGAGCAGCTCGTATCCTTGAGGTGGTGGACGAGCCGGAGACCCAGGACGACCCGGCCCGCGAGCGCGACCGGCGTGAGGCGGAGCGGGCGGCCGCACGTGCCCGGATCGAGCAGCAGCACACCTGGGTGGATCTCCAGGTCAAGCGGGCGATCGAGCGGGGCGACTTCGACGACCTGCCGGGCGCGGGCAAGCCGATCGAGGGCCTCGGCGAACAGCACGACCCGGAGTGGTGGATCAAGCAGCTGATCGAGCGGGAGCGGATCGCCGTCCTGCCGCCGGCGCTGCAGCTGCGCAAGGACGACGCCGAGCTCGACGCTCTGCTCGACGGGATGGCCGCCGAGCACGAGGTCCGCAAGCAGGTCGAGGACTTCAACGCCCGGGTGATGAAGGCGCGCTACACACCGGTCGACGGGCCGCCGCTGATCACGATGCCGCGCGACGTCGACGAGACGGTGGCCGCGTGGCGGGAACGCCGCGCAGCGCGTCGTACGACGAGGGCGGCCGCCGCGCCGGAGCCGCGCCGCCGTTGGTGGAGCGCCGCCGCTGACGGTCACGCCAGCTTCACCCAGGTGCCCGGGGTGCCGTCCGCCTTGCAGACCCAAAAGTCCCCGTTGTTGTCCCAGACCATCTCGCCCGCGCTGGTGCTTGCCGGACGTCGTGCCCCGACCGATGCCGTCGGCACCGTCGTACGGCGGCGCGCGGTGCCCTTGAACTGTCCCCCGAACCGGCCCTCGCCGGACACCGCGATGCCCTGCGGGCAGCTGCCGGAAACGCCGATCCCGGTGACCGCGTCGCCGCGCACACCGAAGCCGACGACTCGCCGCGGACACCGTACCCGGTGGGGAGGCTGGTCCCGCGGACGCCGACGCCGCCTTCGCTGGAGGTGCCGCTCAGCGCCGTACCACCTCGGTCGCGCTGGCCCACCACACCGAAGATGCCGCCGTAACCGGTCACGCCGGTGTGGTTGACCGACCGGCCGTAGACGCCGATGTCGGTCTGCGACTCTCCACGCACGCCGGTGCCGCCGGTCGAGTCTCCGCGGACGCCGAACGACGTGTCGGAGATGCCCTGCACACCCCAGCCGCCGTTGGTCGCGTTGCCCCGGAGCCCAGCCGTTGGTCGACGACTCACCCGAGACCCCGACTCCCGTGGTCGCCCAGCCGATCACGCCGAAGCCGGCATCCGACTGTCCGCAGACGCCGTGACCATTGGGGGCCGCTCGTCCGAAGACACCGACTCCTCCGCTGCCGGCGTCACCGTGGACCCCGTGGCCGGTGGCGGTCACCCCCAACGCCCCAACCGGCGCCGGGTGTCTTGCCCTTGACGCCGGTCTGACCTGATGTACCGAGCCCAGCACACCGGTCTTTCCCTCGCCCTGCACGCCGACGTTCGGCCCGCTGCCTGACACGCCGATCCCGTCGACGTCGGTAACCTCGCCGCGGACCCCGAAGCCGACCCCGGCCCGGCCCAGCACGCCGAATCCGGCGTCCGGCACCCGCCCTCGAACGCCGGTACCTCCCTGCGCGCCCTCGCCGGCAGTCCCTACGCCATTCGCGTGGTTGGCGACGCCGAGCACGCCGAAGCCGCGCCCGGCGGAGCCGCTCACGCCGTACCCGACGTCGGGGACGGTGCCCAGCACGCCGGTGCTGCCGTCGTGCCCATCGCCCCACACGGCAAAGCCCGGCGGCAGGTCGGGGCCGCCGCCGTCCCACGTCCGCACGCTCAGGCCCTTCGAGTGGCCGTCGACGCCCAAATGGGTTTCGTCCTCGCTGTGGTTCTCGACGATGCCCATGATGAGGGCGCCGCCGGAGTCAGCTGCTGCCCGGCCGCCGCCGACGATCCCGGTCGCTGCCAGGGCGCCGCCACCGACAGCGGCGGCACTGAGCCGGCCGAGGAGTCGTCGGCGCGACGGGTTGGGTTCTTGGTTGTTCATCTCAGTGTCTCCTCAGCCGATCTGGGACCAGGTGCCGGGCGTGCCGTACCCGGTCACGCCGGTGTGGAAGATCGAGCGCCCGTAGACGCCGATGTCGGTCTGCGACTCGCCGCGGACGCCGGTGCCGCCGGTCGAGTCGCCGCGGACCCCGAACGAGGTGTCGGAGATCCCCTGCACACCCCAGCCGCCGTTGAGCGCGTTGCCGCGCACGCCCCAGCCGTTGTCGGACGACTCCCCGGACACTCCGACGCCGGTGGTGACCTCGCCGAGGACCCCGAACCCGGCCCCCGCCTTGCCGCGGACGCCGTACCCGAAGTTCGGGACGGTGCCGCGGACCCCGACGCCGCCGTTGACGCAGCTACCACCGACTCCGACGCCCGACGCCTTCGAGGCTTCGCCCTTCACACCGAACCCGATGCCGGCCAGGCCGAGCACGCCGTGACCGGAGTCGCTCACGACCCCTCGGACGCCGATGCCCTTGTAGCCGATCCCCTCGACCCCGATCCCACCCGAGTGGTTGTTGGGACCTTCGCCGATCGACACCGGACCCGGGTTGGCCTTGGGAGAAGACGCCGCCGTAGACACCGGCCTTGATGCCCGTGCCGAACTGGTCGGTGCGCCCCCACACGCCGAGGGCGCCTCCTTCCCCCTTGAGTGCCCAACCGTTGGACTGGGGTGCCTGGACACGCAGGCCCTCCAGCCCCGAGAACAAGGTGGTCACGCTGGTGGCGACATTTGCGTCGCCGATCACCATGTCGTCGCCGTTGCCTGCATACGCCCGGCCTCCACCGACGATGCCGGTGGCCGCCAGTGCCCCACCACCGACCGCGGCAGCACTGAGCCTGCCGAGGATCCGCCGCCGTGATTGCGGTGCGTCGTCAGGGGTAGGTCGGTCGGGCAGTGCGGTCATTGGGGAGCTCCTTTCGGTGGTGCGTCGACGCTAGGAACGGCGAGACTCCTCCGGAATCAGGGAGGTCCCTCGATTTGGAGACGCGCTGTCGCGACCCGGTGACCTGCAGCCCCTCGACCAGACGATCGATCTGCAGGCCCGCCAGTGCATTGACCGCGACTACCGCCTCGGCCGACTCGGCGAGGAAGAGCGCGAAGACCGCGCCCTCCTCCGGCAGCAGCGTCGAGGAGACGTGCCGGACGGCGCGGGATCCCCGGCCTGCGATCCGCGAGGCGTCTCACGCTCTCGCGGACGTCGTCGAGCGTCGCGCCGGGCAGGTAGCGCTCGACGAGGAAGACCTGGTGGGTGGCGAAGGTGTCGATGCCGGGAACGTACGGCGACGCGGGCCCCTCGGAATCAGGGAGACCCCTCGACATGGAGCTCGGCCCAGCGCTGGCCGAGCTCGGCCCGGGAGCTGATCCCGAGCTTGCGGTAGATGCGGGTCAGGTTGGCCTCGACGGTCTTCGGGCTCACGAAGGCGGCCTCGGCGATCTGGCGGGTGGTGAGGCCGCGCGCGGCGAGCTCGGCGACGCGCTGCTCGGTGGCGGTCAGCTCGGTCGGCGCTGCCGGTCGGATGTTGACGCGAGCCGAGCTCGGCGCGGACCCGATCCGCCCACCCCGCCGCGCCGGCGGCCTCGAACCCGGCGAGCGCCGCCTCGAGCGCATCTCTCGCCTTGAGCTTCTCCTTGCGTCGCCGGTGCAGCTGGCCGGCGAGCAACAGGTGCCGCGCCCCCTCGCCCGCGATCGGCACCTCCTCGTCGAGCCGGACCGCCTCCTCGGCGCAGGCGAGGGCGGCGTCCAGGTCGCCCCGCGCTGCCGCCAACATCGCCCGGCCACGCGCGAGCAGCGCGAGGACCGACGTACGCCCGGCGCGGCGGGCGGCGACCTCCGCCTCGTCGAGGAAGGTCGCGCAGTCGTCGTACCTCCCGACCGCGACCAGCGCCTCGGCGTAGTCGCCGTGACTGCGGCTCACCCCGGGGTCGTCTCCGCGCTCCTGCGAGTACTTCCACCACGCGTCGAGGTGGGCTACCGCGGTCTCCGGGTCGCCCTTGACGAGTGCGAGCGCGCCGGCGACGGACCGATAGGCCCGCTGGGCGTAGGGATCCGGCTGCAGCACGTCCGGCAGGCTGTCGACCACCGCCGTGGCGGCATCCAACCTCCCCGCGAACAGCTCCACCCAGGCCTGGTTGTGACGTGCCTGCCACTCGTGGTTGGTCTGGCCGGTGGTCGTCGCCAGCTCGAGGTGTTCCTCGGTCACCGCCTCTGCGGCGGCCAGGTCGCCCATCCTCAGCAGCAGCATCGGGTAGTGCCCGATCACATAGATCAGCTGCCCGACGTTGCCCTCGGCCTCCGCCCGCACCCGGAGCTCGTCCAACGTGGCCCGCGCGGCGTCCAGGTGGTCGGCGTACTTCAGCAGCGCCGGGCGGCAGGTCGCGACCTGGTCGTCGCTGCGCCAGGCCCGGCCGGTGCGCTCGGCGACGAGAGCCGCCTCGAGGGCTGGTACGTCGAGCCCGCGGCCTTCGCCGAAGTCGATGTCGACCAGCGAGAACTGCGCCCAGCTCCGCAGCTGGGGGTCGGTGCTTCCGGCGTTGTCGAGCAGCTCGATCGCGCGCCGGGTGTTGGCCTCGCGGTCGTCCCAGAGCGCCACCAGCGTGAGGTACGCCCTGGCCGTCAGCTCGGGGCCGGCACCCATCGTCACTGCCGAGCGCGCCATCGCGACGCACTCGGCGAGGTCGGCCCGCTTCCACAGGATCTCGGCGAGCTCCAGTGCAGCCGTCACGCGCGGACCCGGCTCCCCGTCGGAGTCGTAGACCTCGCGGTAGAGGCGCTCGGCCTCCGCCGCGTCGCCCTCTTCGAAGGCGAGACCGGCCAGCGTGAGCGTTCGCCGCTCGACGGCGCCCGGGGGTCCTCCCGCCGAGTGCTGCAGGGCGAGGCGCGCCAGCTCGGTCGCCGCGACCAGCGCGCCCCGTGACCGGGTGGCGACGACCGCCCGGTCCAGCGCCTCGGCCACGCCGGCGTCCGGCTCTTGAGCGGCCAGGGCGAGGTGCCGGGCGGAGCGCTCCTCGTCCTCCCGGAGGACGGTGGCCAGGGCTGCGTGCACCGCGCGTACGCCGGGGGCGGGCGTCCGCTCGACGGCAGCGGGACCGAGCAGCGGGTGGTGCAGCTCGACCCGGCCCTCAGTGACCGCCAGCAGGCCCGCCGCCTCGGCCTCCTCGAGGCCGTCGTGCGCATCGGTCGCCCGCAGCAGGCCGACGGTCGGAGCGGCGGCGAGCGCGACGACCAGCACCGAGCGCTGCGCCGGTGGCGTCAGGTCGGCGAATCGCTCGGACACGGCTGCGGTGAGCGACGCCGGCAGCCGCGGCAGCGGTCCACCGACGGCCGCATCCGTCCCGTCGAGCACCCGGGCGAGCTCGAGGGCGAACAGCGGGTTGCCGCCCGACGTCTCGGCCACGCGGACGAGCGCCGGCCTGGTGAGTGCCCGACCGAGGGCACCGACGATCAGGTGGTGGACGGCGGCGACGCTCAGCGGCCCGAGCGTCACCCAGGTCTCGGGCGCGTCCGCGGCGCCCGCGACCGGGACCGGGCCCACCGGATCGCGGATGGCGACCAGGAGCCCGACCGGGCAGCGGTGCACGGCGAACTCCAGCGCCTCCCGTGATGCAGGGTCGAGCCACTGGACGTCGTCGAGCGCGACCACCACCGGGCCGGTCCCGGCGAGGCGGGAGAGGAGCGTGCGCAGCGCGGTCGCCACGGCCCGATGGTCTTCGACCGGGACGGACCCGGCGCGCAGGGTGGCGCCGGTCAGTGCGGCCCGCTGCGGCTCGGGGAGCTCGGCCAGGACGGCGTCCGGCACCGGATCGAGCAGGTCGGTGAGGCCGGCGAAGGCGAGCCCGGTCTCGGCCGCTCGCGAGCGGGTACGGAGCAGCCACTCCGGAGTCGGGAGCTGCGTCTGGACGGCCTCCCAGAGCGCGGACTTCCCGATCCCGGCAGCACCGGCGATGACGGCGGTCCACGACGCGCCACCGGTCGCGGCCCCGGCGAGAATGGCGGCCACCTCGGCGTCACGACCGACCAGCGTCCGCGTCACCTCGCCGAATTTACGGCGTCGTCACCGCCGCTGCATCTCCCATGCCAGCCGGATCGCTTCCCGGATCTCATCGTCGTTGCCGTGGTCGAGGGCGACCTGGACCTTGAAGTGCTTCTCGAAGCGGGGCGGGACGCCGAACGTCTCGGGATGGGCCTCGGTGAGGCGGTCGCGCACGTCGTACTCCATCCGCACGACGAGGATCGTCGGCTCCTCGAGGCGCGCGACCAGCCGGTCGTCGACGTACCAGGCCGGACGCGCCTCGGTGCCCTTGCGCTTGCAGCCCGGCAGCGCGATCGCGCAGGCGTGCACCTCGTCGGGCGTCATGCGGCGAGAGTACGACGACGCGGGGACAGTCCGTCTCGGCGAGACATCCGTCATACCGGCGACCCCGGACCCGCCGGTAAGTTGTCACGACGTGAGTCACAAGAGCCCGAAGGACTTCTTCCGCCCGCTGGCCGTGGGAGCCCCGGCCCCACTCCGCGAGATCCCCGCCCGCCCCAGCCGCGCCATCCACTTCTTCGACCCGTCGAACGAGAAGATGGCCGCCAAGGTGCCCGGGATGATCGGCACCGTCGACGTGCTCCTCGGCAACCTCGAGGACGCGATCAAGGCCGACAACAAGGTCGCCGCTCGTGAGGGCCTGGTGAAGATCGCCGAGTCCACAGCCAACCTCGGTGGACCCAGCGGGCCGACCCAGCTGTGGACGCGGATCAACTCCCTCGACAGCCCGTGGGTGCTCGACGACCTGACCACCCTGGTCCCCGCGATCGGCGAGAAGCTCGACGTGATCATGGTCCCGAAGGTGCAGGGCGCCGAGGACATCCACTACGTCGACCGGCTGCTCGCCCAGCTCGAGGCCAAGGCCGGGATCACCAAGCCGATCCTGATCCACGCGATCCTCGAGACCGCCCGCGGCATGGCCAACGTCGAGGAGATCTGCGGCGCCAGCCCGCGGATGCAGGGCCTCTCGCTCGGCCCGGCCGACCTCGCCGCCGACCGCAAGATGAAGACGACCCGCGTCGGTGGCGGGCACCCGGGCTACCTGGTGCGCCAGGACCCGCCGAGGGACGAGCTCGGCGTCGCGCGGATCGACGCGCCGCGGGCGACGTACCAGCAGGACCTCTGGCACTACACGATCGCCAAGATGGTGGACGCGTGCGCGACGCACGGCATCTACCCCTACTACGGCCCGTTCGGCGACATCGCCGACGTGGTCGCGTGCGAGGACCAGTTCCGCAACGCGTTCCTGCTCGGCTGCGTCGGCACCTGGTCGCTGCACCCCAAGCAGATCGCGATCGCCAACAAGGTCTTCTCCCCCAGCGTCGAGGACATCGCCCACGCCCGGCGGGTCGTCGCCGCGATGGGCGACGGCACCGGCGCGGTCATGATCGACGGCAAGATGGAGGACGACGCCTCGCTCAAGCAGTGCCTGGTCCTCGTCGAGCTCGCGGAGAAGCTGGCCGAGATCGACCCCGAGCTCAAGGCGCAGTACGACGCGATCGAGGAGCCCGCCTGATGGCTGCGTTCAGACCTCTGCGCTCGGTCCTCTACATGCCCAGCTCCAACGAGCGGGCGCTCGAGAAGGCCAAGACCATCGCCGCCGACGCGATCATCTTCGACCTCGAGGACGCGGTTGCTCCCGACGCCAAGCCCTCCGCCCGTGACGCCGCGGCAGCCGCGGTGCAGTCCGGCGAGTACGGTCGCCGCGAGCTGATCATCCGGGTCAACGGCATCGGTACCGAGTGGCACGACGACGACATCAAGGTGGCCGCCGCGGCCGGCCCGGACGTCGTACTCGTGCCCAAGGTGAACTCCGCCGAGGAGGTCCGCGACCTCGTCGCCGCGCTCGAAGCCGCCGGCGCGCCGGACAAGACCAAGCTGTGGGCGATGGTCGAGACGCCGATCGCGATGCTCAACGCACTGTCCATCGCGCAGGCCTCGGATCGGCTCACCGGCTTCGTCATGGGCACCAACGACCTGGTCAAGGAGCTGTACGCCGAGCACGTGCCCGGCCGCCAGCCCGTGATCACCGGCCTCGGGCTCGCGTTGCTGGCCGCCCGGGCCGCGGGCATCGTGATCATCGACGGCGTCTACAACGACGTGAAGAACCTCGACGGCTTCCTCGCCGAGGTCGAGCAGGGCCGCCAGATGGGGTTCGACGGCAAGACCCTGATCCACCCCGGCCAGGTCGAGGGCGCCAACGACGGCTTCGCCCCGTCCGAGCAGGCGATCGAGGACGCCCGCGGCCTGATCCAGGCGTGGGAGGACGCGCGCAAGTCAACCGGCTCGGGTGTCGTCACCTACAACGGCCGGATGGTCGAGAACCTCCACGTCGAGTCGGCCGAGCGCACCCTCGCCATCGCCGACGCGATCGCTGCCCTCCAAGCCTGATCCTGCACGGGCGCGTCGTACCGTGGCGCCGTGACCGACCTGCTCATCCGCGACGCCCGGCTGGTGCCGCTCGTTGCAGGCGGCCGGACGGCCCGGTCGACGTGCTGGTCGAGGACGGCCGGGTCACCGAGGTCGGTACGGCGATCAGCCGGCCCGCCGGGCGTCGAGGAGTACGACGCCGCCGGCCGCTGGGTGATGCCGGGGCTGTGGGACACCCACGTGCACCTCGGGCAGTGGACCCTCTCGCGCGGGCGGCTCGACACGAGCGCGCGTGCGGTCGCCGGAGGAGGCCGTCTCGCTCGTGACGGCCAAGGTCGCCGAGCAGCCCGGCACGCCCGTCATCGGCTGGGGCCACCGCCCCGGCACCTGGCCGCGTGAGCCGACCACCGCGGACCTGGACGATCGCCGCCGGAGTGACCCCGGTGGTCCTCGTCGCGGGCGACGGGCACCACGCCTGGCTCAACCGCGGCCCGCAAGCGGCGCTCGGACTGCCGCTGCGGGAGGGCATGGTCGCCGAGACGGAGTGGTTCGAGGCCTACGAGCGACTCAACGGCGCTCACCGACACCGGCGACGGCCCCGATGCCTACCGCGCGACCCTCGACGACGCCGCCGCGTCGGGCGTCGTCGGCCTGGTGGACTTCGAGTTCACCGGCGCGGTGGACGCCTGGCGCGAGCGCTGGTCCGAGGGCTGCGACCGGCTCCGCACCAGGGTCGCCGTCTATGCGGACCAGTGGGAACCGGTGCTCGCCGCGGGCCTGCGGACCGGCGACCGACTGGTGCCCGCCGACGACCGGCTCACGATGGGTCCGCTCAAGATCATCAGCGACGGATCGCTCAACACGGGCACCGCCTGGTGCCACCACCCCTACGTCACCGGTGCCGCTCCCGACCACCCGGCCGGTGCTCCCAACCTCGGCCTCCCCGAGCTCACCCATCTCCTCGCGCGCGCCCACGCAGCCGGTCTCGAGGTTGCGACCCACGCGATCGGTGACGCGGCGGTCGACGCCGCGCTGACGGCGTACGAACGCTCCGGTGCCCGCGGCTCGCTCGAGCACGTGCAGCTGGTCGCGCCCCCCGACGTGGAGCGGATGAAGCGGCTCGATCTGCGCGCCAGCGTCCAGCCGCACCACCTTGTCGACGACCGCGACCTGACCGAGCAGATCTGGCCGGACCGCACCGACCGCTGCTTCGCGTTCCGCTGGCTGCTCGACGCCGGCGTCACGATCAGCCTCGGCTCCGACGCCCCGGTCTCACCGCTCGACCCGTGGCTTGCGATCGATGCCGCCGTCCGCCGTACCGGCGACGACCGGCCGGCCTGGCACGGCGAGCAGGCGCTGACCCGGCGTGAGGCGCTGGCCGCGTCGGTCGACGGCCAGCTCGCCGTACGGCCGGGCTCACCCGGCGACCTGGTCGTCCTCGACGACGACCCGCTCATCGCGACCCGGCCACCGGTCGCGCTGACGGTCGTCGCCGGCCGCATCGTCCACCGCGGCTAGGACTCAGGCTCGCCGGCTGCACACCGAGCGCGATCGTCAGCGCGCAGCACGGTCTGCGGATCCTCGAGCTTGTCGCCGAACAGCTCCCGCAGCTGGGCCACGCGATAGCGCACCGTCTGCGGGTGCACGAACAGCGCCGCCGCGATGTCGTCGCGCCGTCCCTGGTGCAGCAACCAGGCACGCAGCGTCTCCGCCAGCTTGGCCTGGCTCGCGGGCCGCAGGTCGGCCAGCGGCGCGAGCGCGACCGAGCGGAGGTCGGCCAACGCGTCCGGATCGGCGGTCAGCACCAGCTCGGGCAGGTGCGCCTCGGTGTCGACGGTCAGGCCGCGCTCCTGCGCCCTCCGGGCGCGTTCGTACGACGACCGCACCTCCAGCCAGGGACGGGCCGGACCCACCAGGCAGTTCCTGCCGTCGACCCCCTTGAGCAGCGCGGCCCGGCGCCGGCCGTGCGCGTCGGGGACGAGCAGCAGCACCGCCGCCTCGAGCTCCGGCAGGTCGGTCGCCTGGAGCGTGCCCTGAGGGACCAGCAGCAGCACCGAACCGACCTCCGCCTCGGGGACGATCACGGCCGTGAGGGTTTCGGCGGCGTCCACTCGGCCCGTTCGGCCGCGGCGACGGTGGTCTTCTCAGGAGCGTCGGTGAGCAGATGACGGGCGATCCGGTCCAGCAACCGCTGCCGCACCCGCCCGGCGGTCGCCGACTCGTCGCCGTGGCCGGCCACGCTCGACGGCGGACAGCTCGTCGATGTAGAAGAACACCGCCTGCGCGAACTCCGCCAACGTCGTCGCGTCGACGCCGTTCTCGACGGCGAGGGTCGACAGGTGGTGCCAGGCGACGCGAGCGCCGATCCGGTACGCCGAGAGGAGCGCCTCCGAGCTGCGGCCGCTGCGCGCCTCGCCCCGACCCAGCTGGTAGGCGCCCTCGATGGCGGCCGCCGGCGTCTTCGGCGCCGTTCCTCGGCGTTCCGACACCAGGGAGAGAAAGCCACCGAGCGCGACCCGCACGGCCGAGCGGATGGTCTCGCCCATCGGTCCGCTGAACGCGTCGGTGTAGCTCGGCACCTCGTCGATGATCACCGTCACGACGTCGTCGGCGACGGTCGGCAGGCTGGCGCGGATCGCGACCACGACCTCGGGCGGCAGCACCAGCGCTTCGGGGCTCTCCCGCCGGGCCATCGCCGCTCCTTTGTTCGCAACGCATAAAAACGTGGCTCGGATTCACCGTGAGCAGTCATGACCTTACCGCGTGGATGAGGAAGTCTTGATGTCGTGAGTTCCTCTAGTTTTTCCGCGCCGCTCCTGCTCCGGAGCGCCCAGCCTGGCGGCCTGCGCCGCCGGCTCCGGGCCATGGCCGACGCCGCGGTGACGCCCCTGTCCCTCGACGACGTCCTCGACAACTTCCACCCGCTCCGCTCGGGCACCGACCTGCGCGGCAAGATCGTGGCCGTCCAGCCCGAGACCGCTGACGCCGCCACGATCGTGATCAAGCCCGGCCGCGACTGGGTCGGCCACGCGCCCGGTCAGTACCTCCAGGTCGGCGTCGACGTCGACGGCGTCCGCCTGTGGCGCTGCTACTCGCTGACCCACGGCCCCCGTCCCGACGGACACATCAGCATCACGGTCAAGGCGATTCCCGACGGGATCGTCTCCCAGCACCTGGTGCACCGCGCCCGCGCCGGCCAGATGATCCACCTCCAGCAGGCCGCCGGTGACTTCGTGCTCCCGATGCCGATCCCCGAGCAGCTGCTGTTGGTGACCGCCGGCTCCGGCATCACGCCGGTGATCGGCATGCTGCGCAACCTGTTCTCCAAGGCCGCGCGGCCGGCCACCGACATCACGCTGGTCCACGTCAACCAGGCCGAGCCCGACTCGATCTTCAAGGACGAGCTGCGGGCACACGCCGCCGCCGGCCACCTCCGCCTCGTCGAGCACTTCGACGACCGTGACGGGCTGATCGATCTGGCTCGCCTCGAGTCCCTGGTGCCCGACATCGACCAGCGGACGGCGTACGCCTGTGGGCCGAGCGGCCTGCTCGACGCCCTCGAGGCAGTGGTACGACGAGCGCGGGCCTCAGCCTCAGCACCGAGCGCTTCCGTCCCCCGATGCTGGCCGACGCCGGCGAAGGCGGCACCGTCACCTTCGCGGGTGGCACGGTCATCGACGCGGACGGTGCGACCCCGATCCTCGACGCCGCCGAAGCGGCCGGCGTCATCATGCCCAGCGGCTGCCGGATGGGCATCTGCATGGGCTGCGTGCTGCCGATGAAGGAGGGCGTCGTCCGCGACCTCCGCAACGGCGCGATCACCGTCGCCGCGCCCGGCGAGACCGCCCCCGGCGGCGTGAAGATCCAGACCTGCATCAGCGCCGCTGCCGGCGACTGCCACCTCGACCACTAGCTCCGCCGCTGGTCGAGGACTGGCTCGCCGAGCATTCCTCCCCGACCGCCACGAGACCAGGCAACGAAAGGAAATCCATGACTGCCGTAACCAAGAAGCCCGTCAACCCGGTCGCCCACCTCAGCCCCGAGGACATCGAAGAGATCGGCAAGCGCCTCGACGCGATCCGCCAGGAGGTCCTCGACACCCGGGGCGAGCGCGACGCGAAGTACATCCGGCGCGTGATCAAGACCCAGCGCTACCTCGAGCTCGGCAGCCGCGCGGTGCTGCTCGGCAGCGTCTTCCCGCCGGCGTTCGTCGCGGGCACCGTCGGCCTCTCCGTCGCCAAGATCCTCGACAACATGGAGATCGGCCACAACATCCTCCACGGCCAGTGGGACTGGATGCGCGACCCCAAGATCCACTCCACGACCTGGGAGTGGGACAACGTGACGCCGTCCGACCAGTGGAAGCACAGCCACAACGAGCTGCACCACACCTACACGAACGTCATCGGCAAGGACAACGACCTCGGCTACGGCATCATGCGCGTCGACGAGGACCAGCCGTGGCACCCGTTCTTCATGTTCCAGCCGGTCTGGAACTTCATCAACGCGTGCTTCTTCGAGTACGGCATCGCGGCCTACGACCTCGAGCTCGGCAAGAACCTGAAGACTCCCAAGGACAAGCGCTCCGCCGGAGTTCAAGGCCAACGCCGCCGCCGTACTCGCGAAGATCCGCAAGCAGTCGACCAAGGACTACGTCGTCCACCCGCTGCTCTCGCTGCCGACCGGGTCGTTCCTGCCCACCCTGGCCGCCAACTTCACCGCCAACATCGTGCGCAACCTCTGGACGCACTCGGTGATCATGTGCGGCCACTTCCCCGAGGGCGTCGAGACGTTCGAGAAGAAGTCCATCGAGGGCGAGACCCGCGGCGAGTGGTACCTCCGCCAGATGCTCGGCTCCGCGAACATCTCCGGTTCGAAGGCCCTGCACATGATGTCCGGCAACCTGAGCCACCAGATCGAGCACCACCTGTTCCCGGACCTGCCGAGCAACCGGTACATCGAGGTGGCGCCCCAGGTCCGTGCACTCTTCGACGAGTTCGGCCTGAACTACCACACCGCTCCGATGCCGAAGCAGGTCGCGAGCGCCTGGCACCGGTTCGTCCGGCTGTCGTTCCCCAATGGCTGGCTCGCCACCACCAACGCCAAGAACCTGCCGCAGCAGCTGGTCGCGCTCTACAAGATCAGCACCGCCGACAAGCGGAAGCGCCGCGTGATGCTGAAGCTGCTCGAGCGCAAGGCCAAGCAGGAGCAGCCGGAGTACGCCGCCGCCTGATCGTTACCTGAGGACCATTTCCGGCCGGTGCCCGCATGAGCGGCGCACCGGCCGGAAACACTCCGGAGCATGAACACTCACCTGCTCACCCCGCTGCTCCCGCTCGCCGCGCTGGCTCTCGCTGTGACGGCTTGCCAGCCGGCCGAGGACGACGACCCTGACCAGGCCCGGGACGGCTCCGCGTCGGCGTTGATCGCCGAGGATGCCGCCCTGGCGTGGTCCACCACCCTCGAGGCGGACTGGTCGCCGACCCACGCGGTCGCGGTCGGCGACACGGTCGTGGTCTCCACGAGCTGGGAGATCGACGAAGGCACCGCGATCACGGCTTACCGGGCCGACGGGTCGGTCGCCTGGCAGGAGAGCGGGTACGGCGGCGCCCTGCTTGCCCCGGTCGGCGACGGCCAGGTCCTCATCTGTGACTCCGAGGAGGCGCGGACGGTGTCGGTCGAGGACGGCTCACTCGTCAGTGAGGGCGATGCCGACGACGAGCGTTGCCCGGTCGCGGACGACGACGCCGGCATCCCGGTCCCGCGAAATGACGAGGCCTACACCCTGGACGGGACGGTGTTGTCCGTCGACGCACCGGGCGGGTCCTATGAGGTCACGCTCGACGAGCCGGCCGACGAGATCTGGGGCGTCGACGGCGGTGTGGTCGCGTTCGCCGACGAAACGGACACGGTGACGCTCTACCGTTGAGCCCCATGACGACCGTCTTCCGGAACGCTCACGTCTTCGACGGCCAACGACACCTGGGTCCGCTGACGAGCGTCGTCGTCGAGGACGACCGCATCGTCGCTGTGGGTGATGTCGATGCACCGCGGGATGCGCGGGTCGTCGATGTTGCCGGCGGCCTGCTGGCTCCCGGCTTCGTCGATGGTCACGTGCACGCGGTCCAGGGCGGGCTCGAGCGCATTCGCTGCGACCTGAGCGAACAGCAACACCGAGCAGGAGTACCTGGCCCGGATCCGTTCGTACGCCGCGGAGCATCCCGACGAGGAGTGGATCCTGGGCGGCGGATGGGCGATGCCGGCATTCCCCGGCGGCACCCCGACGGCGGCGGCCCTGGACGAGGTGGTCCCGGACCGCCCGGTCTTCCTCCCGAACAGGGATCATCACGGCGCATGGGTGAACACGGCGGCGATGCGACTCGCCGGCATCGACGCCGCGACGCCGGACCCCGCGGACGGCCATCTGGAGCGCGACTCCTCCGGGGCGCCGACCGGGACACTCCAGGAAGGCGCGATGCGACTGGTCGCCCAGCATCTGCCCCCGACGACGAGCAGCGAGCTGCGCGCGGCGCTGCTCGACGGACAGCGCTACCTGCACTCGCTCGGGATCACGGCATGGCAGGACGCCATCGTCGGGGCGTACTCGGGGATGAGCGACAACGGACCGACGTACGCCGAGGCCGCTCGCGACGGTTCCCTCACCGGTCGCGTCGTGGGCGCCCTGTGGTGGAACCGCGGGAAGGGCCTCGAACAGATCGACGAGCTGGTCCGCCGCCGCGACGAGCTCAGCACCGGTCGCTTCGCCGCCACCGCCGTGAAGGTGATGCAGGACGGCGTCATGGAGAACGGATCAGCCGCTCTTGTCGAGCCCTATCTCGACCGCTGCGGACACCCGACGGCCAACACCGGCACCTCGTTCGTCGAGCCCGGTCAGCTGCGTCGTGCCATCCAGGCCCTCGACGCCCAGGGCTTCCAGGTGCACGTGCACGGCCTCGGCGACCGAGGTGTCCGCGAGGCCCTCGACGCCTTCGAAGGCACCGATCCCGCTCATCGCCACCACATCGCCCACCTGCAGCTCGTGCACGGTGACGACGTACCGCGATTCGGCGGCTCGGCGTCAGCGCCAACATCCAGGCGTTGTGGGCCTACCTCGACGACCAGATGGTCGAGCTGACCCTGCCGTTCCTCGGGGAGGACCGCGCGAACCGCCAGTACCCGTTCGGCGACCTCCATCGCGCGGGCGCCCGGCTCGTGGCCGGCAGCGACTGGCCGGTGAGTACGCCGGACCCGCTCGCGGCCCTGCACGTCGCGGTCCACCGGATGGCGTACGGCGCCGCCGGCCGCGCGGGCAGTGAACCGTTCCTTCCCCGGCAGGCGCTCGACATCGAGACCGCCTTCGCGGCGTACACCTCCGGTTCGGCCTGGATCAACAACCTGGACCAGGCGGGTCGGGTGGCGCCGGGGTACGACGCCGACCTGGTCGTGCTGGACACGGATCCGTTCCAGGACCCGACGACGATCGGTGCCGCCACGGTCGTGTCGACCTGGATCGGCGGACGACCGGTCTACGAAGCCTGACACAAGTTACCTGCGGGTAGTATCTGCGTCATGAGCAACGTGACTTGCGAGATCGTCGACGGCGTCGCCCAGGTGCGCCTCGACCGCCCGGACAAGCTCAACGCGCTGACGCTGCCGATCCTCCAGGACCTGGCGAGCACGGCGCGTGCGCTGCGCAAGGACAAGAGCCTGCGCGCGGTCGTGATCGCCGGCGAGGGTGACGCGTTCTGCGCCGGCCTCGACTTCGCGAGCGTGATGAAGAGCCCGGCCGGCATCGCGAAGGCGTTCGTGCCGCTGCCGTGGCGCGGCACCAACCTCTTCCAGGAGGCGTGCTGGGCCTGGCGTCGGGTGCCGGTGCCCGTCATCGCCGCGGTGCACGGCCACTGCCTCGGCGGCGGCCTGCAGATCGCGCTGGCGGCCGACTTCCGGATCGCCACCCCCGACTCGCGGTGGTCGGTGCTCGAGGGCAAGTGGGGCCTGATCCCCGACATGTCGGGCATCCGCAGCATCTCCGAGCTGGTCGGTATCGACCAGGCCAAGCTGCTGACGATGACCGCCGAGGTCTTCGACGGCAGCCGCGCCAAGGAGCTCGGCCTGGTGACGAAGCTCGACAACGACCCGCTCGCCGGCGCACACCGGCTGGCCGCCGAGCTGTCGACCAAGTCGCCGGACGCGCTGGCCGCCGCGAAGCGGCTGTTCAACGACACGCTGGCAGGCGTCGCCGCGTCGTACCTTCGCGCGCGAACGCGCCGAGCAGGCCTACCTGCTCATCGCCCGCAACACCAAGGCCGCGCGGGAAGCCGCGTTCACGAAGGCCGAGGCGGCGTACGGCCCGCGGGGTCGCTGATACGACCCGCGCACCGCTCTGCAGCCAGTCCCGGAGTCGCGTCACAGCGCCCAGGTAGACGCAAGGTCTATCGATTCACAGAGGGTGGCATTACGTGGTCGGCGTGGTGTTGCGAGTTTGGGCGTGGCTGGACGTTCGTGAGCCGGGCCGGTACTTCGCCGGTAGGTGGCCGGTGTCGACCATCCAGGTGAGTGTGTCGCGCAAGGACTCGTCCAGGGGCCGGGCGTGGACACCGAGCTCCTGCTCGGCAGGTGAGGTGTCGAACCGGGTGTTGCGAACGCCGAGCTCCGCGCCTTCCCGGTCGGCGGGATAGCGCCAGGACGCCGGCAGCAGCCGTTGGAGCGCATCGATCGGAGCCGTGGTCATCGGGACCAGTCGTGCCGGCAGGTTGATGTGTGGGCGTCGGCTGCCGATGGCGGCACTGACGGTGCCGTACAGGTCGTCGCCTGTCATGTGGTGTCCGGGCACGACGTACCGCCGGGGACCCAGGCCGGGCTCAAGACACGCCTCGACCACCGCGGCGGTGTCGCGGACGTCGACGGCGTGCATGCCTCCGCTCGGCCAGATCGGGAAGCGTCCACGGGCCACCCAAGCGAGGCGTGTCGCCTGCTCACCCAGGTACGGGTCGTCTGGGCCGTACACGCTTCCCGGATACACCGACACCACGGGGGCGCCTCGGTCCTGGAGGTCGCGGGCCACGCGTTCGGAGGCGATCTTCGACCGGGAGTAGGGGAAGTCGACGTCGCCCAGCGGGAGGGAGCTGTCGGTCCCGCCGCGTCGGGTGAGTGCGACCGTGCTGGAGATGTGGACGACTGGATCGCACCCTGCCTCGACCGCGGCTTCGAGGACGGTTCGGGTCGCGCGTTCATTGGTGGACAGCATCTCCTCGCCCTTGCGTGGATCGAGGCTGAAGACGGCCGCGGCGTGGACGACCGCGTCGCAGCCCACGATCGCCTCGGCCACCGACGCGGAATCGAGCAGGTCGACCACCTGCACGTCTTCGGGGACCAGATCGCGGCCCGCAAAGGTCTTTGAGACCTGCTCCGGTCGTCGAACCGCCAGACGCACGCCATGGCCCGCCTCGAGCAGCGCGGTGGTGATCCAAGACCCGACGAAGCCGGTCCCGCCCGTGACCAGCACCTTCCTCCGGGGATCCATCGAGCGCGTCATGACTGCCTCCCTTGGATAGTTATACTCTCTAGTTAGAAAGTGGCACTATCCAAGGTGATTGTCAAGAGGGTGGTCGCGTGCGGATCTCGGAACTGGCTGAGGCAACGGGGTTCCCCGTCGCCACCATCAAGTACTACCTGCGGGAGGGGCTCCTCCCCGTCGCGGACAAGCGCGGGGCGCGCCTGGCCGACTACGACGAGCGCCACCTTCGACGGCTGCACCTGATCAAGCTGCTCCGCGAGGTCGGGAACATCCCGATCGAAGGCCTCAAACGGCTCGTCGGAGCCTCGGAGCGCACCGACGTCTCGATCCATGATCTGTTCGCCGCCGCGGCCGTCGCCCTCGCCCCGGCCCCGCCCCCCGCCGGCCAGCTGCGTCCAGTGACGCGCGCGCTTGCCGACCAGCTCATCGCCACCGCCGGATGGACCCACGTCCGGCCCGACAGCCCTGACCGCGAGAACCTCGCGGCCACCCTTGAGCTCATCGCCACCTACGACACCCACCCGCGCGACCCAGCAGAGATCGAACCCTATCTTCGATTCGCCGACCAGATCGCCAACTACGAGATCGAGCACCTCGACGACGCCAAGGACCGAATCGGCCTGCTCGAAGAGATGGTGGTAGGCCAAGTCGTGTTCGGACAAGTCCTCGCGACTCTCCGGCGACTGGCCGAAGAGCACCACAGCCGCCAGCGGTTCGGCGACGACTACCGAAAATGAACCCACGACGGTCGAAGCCGCGTCACATCGCCGCGAAGCGGCGGCGCCGCCGCGTTCAGGCGGCCGCAGCGGTCGATGCGGAGACGTCGGCGGTTTAGCTCAGAATCCGAGGATGGCGAGCTTTGCGTCCACGAGCTCTCTGACGAGTTCGTCCGGCAGCGGTTCGTCGACAGCGAAATGGAGCGAGCCGCTTGTGCGCTCATATCCGGCGAGACGGTCACCCAGACCCGCGAGCACCTCGCCGCTGTGGGGCAGATACGCGAGATGGTTCTTGAACGCAGCGAAGCCGGCCACGATCCTCCCTCTGACCCGGAACGCAGCCATGCCGTAGGAGACGCACTCCTCGGCTTCTGGGACAACCGCTCGGATTGATCGGCGTAGCGCTTCGAGGGTGCTCCGCTTCGGCTCCTCCACTCCTGCCAGGTAGGCATCGACCTCTTCTGCTGTCATGGCAGACAGTCTCCTCGCGCTTGGTGGTGATGTCGCCGTGGCTACGCCGCCCGCGAGGAAGCCACATGTTGCGCTGGCAAGCGGCAGCGTCACATCGCCGCGACAGGGGCAGTATCACCGCACCACCGCCTATCCGGGTCAGCCTCCGGTAGGACGGCCGTGAAGCAGCGGCCGGGCCGGATCCCACGTCGTACCGTCTCGCTCGTCGCGACGCTTGCGCGCGATCGCCGAGAGCGCCTCGAGCACGACCCTGTTGGCCAAGGCAGCCGTGATGTCGGAGTGATCGTAAGGCGGGCTGACCTCCACCACATCGACCCCAACGACGGGAGCTCGAGGCAGATGCGACGCACCGAGTCGAGCAGTTCGCGGGCGGTCAGACCACCGGGCTCCGGCGTGCCGGTACCCGGCGCATGGCCAGGGTCGCAGACGTCGATGTCGACCGACAGGAAGACACCGTCGCACTCGTCAATGGCGATCGAGAACGCCTCAGTCAGCACTGTGGTCAGGCCGCGGTGGACGATCTCCGTCATCTCGAAGGACCGCATACGTCGCTCCGCCATCCAGTCGAGCGTCTCTGGACCAGGCCAGTACCCGCGCAGGCCCACCTGCAGGAACCTGTCACCTCGCAGCGCACCCGACTCGATCAGGCGACGCATCGGCTGGCCGTGTCCCCACAGCGAGCCGAACTCAATGTCACCGGTGTCCGCATGGGCGTCGAAGTGGATCATCGAGACCCGCCCATGCCCCAGCACGTTGGCCACCCCCTTGGCGTCAGGAAACGCGATCGAGTGGTCACCACCCAGGACGACGGGGATCGCGCCCGAGCGGGTCACTTTCTCGACGGCCGCTTCCAGCACCCCCAGTGCTTTCTCGATGTCCCCCGGCGGCATCTCGACGTCGCCGGCGTCGACGACCCTCAGGTCCTTGAGCCCGTCGGTCCGCAACGCCAGCGATGGTCGAGACCCGTCATGGGCGAGGTAGTCGGTCATCCTGATCGCCGAGGGCCGAAGCGCGTGCCAGGCCGGTGCGAGGTGCCGCCGTCGAACGGCGCGCCTACGATCACCACGTCTGCATCGGAGTACGTCGACTCCTCGGCCAGGTCGCATGAAGGGACGCCGAGGAAGGTGATGTCAGGGCCGTACTGCGCGCCGTAACGGGTCATGGCGGTCATGATGCTCGCCCGATCATGCAGTTGACCAGCACCACACGTCGGGGCCCAGCGTCCGGGCTACAGCGCCGCGACTGGCGATCCCACGCGGCCGGAGGTTCGCCTCCTTCCAGCACTGGTGGCGGTTGCCGAGTTCCTCATTGAGGCGGCGCACCAATCGCGCGGCCTCAGCGTCCTGGTCTGGCTGGTCTGCATGCGTGCCCAGCCGATCCCCACGCCTCCAGGTCGGCAGCCAACTCCGGCGACGCCCCGAACCGTCCTGGTCGCTCCACAGGGGAACGGTGGCACCGTGCTCACCCATCAGCCGGATCACCTCGCCGCGAGGAGGGGGCTGCCAAAGCTCCTCATCTTCGCCGTTGGGGCTCCTCCTGCCGAGCGATCCGCCACCCGATCGCAACCACGACCAGAGCGATTAAGGCAGCGCCCACCGCGGCCTCCACGTCCCGAAACGCGAGCCCAACGGCCAATCCGGACAACGGGACTGGTACCAGCCAAAGCCCGCTCCGCTGCACCGCCGGCGATCGATTGACCACGGCCCGCCGTTTCAGCTGATGAATGCAGTATGCCGCCACGACAATGCAACCGGCAGCCGTCGACAACTGCTGGAGCCACTGGTAACCCCTCATGCGGCCGTATTGCTCGCGGAGGAAAGCGACCTCCTCGACGATGAATCCCCAGTCATGAGTGGCGGAGTCCCAGAGGACGTGCGTCGCCGCGCCGATCGCGAGGGCTAGCGGAGCCAATAGCCACGCCCGCCGGTCGGGCCGAGCGCGCGCTGGTGCGCGTGTTCGCAACGATGGCGTCAGGTCGACGACCGCGTCACGGAGCAGGGCGAACCACAACCACAGCACCGCCAGACCTATGACGACGTCCACAGCGATTCCCCAGCCGCTGTGTGTCGTCTGGTAGTCCACGCCGACGGGCAGGTACACCGGCACGTCCGGCGCCACCGAGCCGACCACCAGCGCACTCAGCGGTAAGCCGAGCCGCTGGAGAGGCAGCACAGCCGCCGGGTGCGCGGGCGACAACGGCACCCCAGAAGGATAGGCACGACCCGTGCCAGCGAGTGCGCAGCGACAGATCCACGTCCCAGGAAGCCCCTCGACGTGTGTCACACCGCCGCGAGCGCCCTACGGGCCACTTGTTGAATGCCATGGCGAGCAACGGTCCGAGCACGCCCCCGGAGCGGAGCCTCGCGGGTCTCGCACAGTGAGCGGGGAGTCTCGGGGGCACTACGTGGCGGGCAGCGCCCACCAGGTGTCCATCCGCGCGACCACCTCGGCGTCGCGGCCCTGCTCGAGCACGCGGGCGACGCGGGCGGTAGATGTCGGGATCGACCACCGTCCGATGGTGCCACCTCCCTGGAGGCTGCCGCCATGACCGCTTCCGCCCTGCCGCCGCCAAGCGTCCTTGCGCGGCGAGGCTTATCGAGAAGGAGGCAATTGGTCGTCGGTCAGCGCGCGTTCCTCGAGGGAATCGAGGACTGCGGCTGTCAGATCGGGTGTCGGCAGAATGCGCAGCCCCTCGTCGATCTCGAGCTCGGCCCAGTTGCTGTCGCGTGGCAGAGCCGCCGGGTCGAGAGCGACCCGCACCTGGAGGTTGAGGAAGTTCAGCTGGGTAGCGATCAGCATCGTGAAGTCAGCCGCCGAGCGCAGTCGTGCCGGTCCGCCTGCTGCCACGTAGGACCGGTAAGCCCGCCGCATCGAGGCGAGATCGGGATCGCCGTCGTGGAAACAGGCCACGAGAGTACCCGCCAACTCCCGCGCCGGGTCCGCAGGTCCGAGGTTGTCCCAGTCCACGACCACCAGCTCACCGGCTTCGTCGGCGAACACGTTGTCCGGATGCAGGTCGCGGTGGCAGAGCCGCATCCTGGTCGGGTCGGCCGAAGCAAGGATGGCGTACAAGGCGGGCAGGCCATCCACCGCGGCGGCCAGCCGCGAGCCCCAGGACGTGCCGGCTTCAGTGGCTGCGGTCACCAGCGGCCTCCAAGCGTCCGGGTCCGGCGGCACCTCATACCACCGGTCAGGTGATGCACCCCCCGGCTCCCGGTCCGCGGGTGGAGCACACCGGTGCAGACCCGCGAGGAGAACGCCGAGCGCCTCCGCGCCGGCGACGAGGTCGGCGGCCCGCAGGTCGACCCAGTCGTAGAGCCGCAGCCACCCGCCGTCCGGGAGCGGCACAAGGTACCGCCCGCTCCGATCGGGATGGCTCGCCGGCAGTCGGGCTCCCGCCGCGGCGGCCCGCTGCGTGAAGGCGACCTCGGCCTCCACCTGAACCCGCGCCGGAGGCGTACCAGCGAACACCTGCTTGAGGGCGAACACTCGACGGCCGACCTCCAACCGCCACACCTGGCCCTGCGCGCCCCGGGCGCCGGGCGTGATCGAGACGTCCTCGGCCCCGAGGTCGAACGCCTCCCGCGCCCAGGTGACCACATCGGTCTGCACACGGCCCATCATCGGCGATGGGAAGGGCGCCGCGTACGCCTTCCGCCGCGACTGCGCCTGCACCCAATGTGAGCGCGCAGGTCGCCAGGTACGGTTCGGCTCATTTCGCGGCACTGGTCGCCCTGCCTCATCCGCTCGCCTCCGCCTGTCGTTCCGCCGGAACCAGCCGTGCGGTGTCGGCTCGAAGGCAGCGTGCAACAAGGTGCCGTCCGGCACTGCGCCCCCTCGGGCCGCGCGCATGACACCACCACGTCGCTGAGCATCGGAGTAGCGCAGTTAGTGCTCAGCGCGCTGCTTGAGCCCCTTGTTGAGATTGTCGTGGTGAGCCTGAATGGCGGCCTGGCCCATCAGAGTCTTGAACACCGGAAAGAACGCCCCGGTGACCTCCTCGGTGTGTGTGACCAGGACGGTGCCGTCGGCCCGCGGCTCGATGTCGAGCGAGCGGTCGCCGGCAAAGAACCGGTCGTGGGCGATGTTCCCGTGCCAGGCGAAGCGGCGACCCGGGTCAACGTCGGTCAGCGTGACCTTCACATTCACCGACGGGCGGCCCGGCATCATCAGCTTCACCGCGCACGTGTTGCCGACCTTGAGGTCCCCTTTGATCGAGGGCACTGACGGGTTCCACTCCGACCAGCTGTCGAAGTCGCTGATGACCTCCCACACCCTGTCGGAACTCGCCGCGACAGCGAACGTGGTTCGGTAGATCGCCATGGCGTGACGATAGTGGACGATGCACGTGCGGGCGGGGTCACATCGAGAGACTGAACGCACCGGCCGAAAGCCTTTGCCCTTGCTCTCGACCTTCACGATCCGCACCTCGCCGATCTGTCGGGTGGAGGCAACGTGGGTTCCAGCGTCGGCCTGCTTATCGAGGCCATCGACGTCGATGACCCGAATCTCATCGACC
>CAWKIP010000008.1:0-107423 GCA_963849765.1 uncultured Actinomycetota bacterium | reverse complement strand
GTTCAGCGCCCGGTCGGCCCAGGTCGGGAGGAACATCGCCCGGTACGAGGCCCAGTGGCGCCGCGACCACCCCGATCAAGAGCCGGGTCCGAGGTTGCTGCGCGCCTGGATCCGCTGTGCTTGCGCCGACGCCCGACCGGACAAGGTGGTGCCGACGTCGGGGGAGAGCTTGCGGCAACACTGGGTCGAGGAAGCCTTGGATGCGCTCGGGTTCGTCTGCCCGGAGCGTCCCACTGGGGTGCCGGCGACTCCGGTCGGTGCGCTGGATCGAGACGCGATCGTCGGGGTCGCGCTGACCCGTCTCGGCGCGAAGCGCCTCGGGCTGGACGCCGGCGACATCCGCGGCGTCGTTGAGGAGCTCGTCGCCGCAGCGGGCGTCGTCGCTGAACCTGGCGTCCGCGCGGGCTGACCGAGGACCTGACCGCGCGAGCGGTCGCCGTGTGTCGGCCGTTGCTCGCGCGCGGCGACGTCCCTGAGCACGTCCGGTCCCTGACCAGCGACCGGGTCCTCGCCGTCGAGGCCGAGCTCAACCACCGGCTGTCGCTGCGGGCGGAGCACGGGGCCCGCGACCTGCTTGTCGTCGAAGGCGCCGCCGGTGCCGGGAAGACCACCCGCCTGCGGGCGCAGCGCCGACCGTCGAAGCGAGCGGAAACCGGATGATCGTGGTGACCCCAACCCTGAAGGCGGCCGAGGTCGCAGCCGCCGAGGTCGGGGCCAGCGCGTTCTCCGCGGCCTGGCTGGTCCACCAGCACGGCTGCCGCTGGGACGCCGATGGCCGCTGGACCCGGGTCGCCGTCGACCGAATCGATCGGGCCGCGGTGCTGATGTCGGGCGACGAGCTCGTGGTCGACGAGGCCGGGATGCTCGACCAGGACACCGCCCGCGCCCTCCTCACCATCGCTGACGAGTCCCGCGCCCGCGTCGTACTCGTCGGCGACTGCCACCAACTTCCGGCGGTGGGCCGCGGGGGAGTCCTCGACCTCGCGCTGCGATGGGCCCCACCCGAGGCGGTCGAGCAACTCGCCACCGTGCACCGGTTCGCGGACCCCGCCTACGCCGACCTCAGCCTGCAGATGCGCACCGGTGAACACAGCGGCGAGGTCTTCGACGCCCTCCTCGCGCGCGGCGAGATCGTCGTCCACCCCTCCGAGGTCGAGGCGATCGAGGCGCTAGCCGCGGCGCGCGGACTGGTCCTCGCCGACACCCGCGACCAGGTCACCGCACTCAACGCCGCTATCCGCGACCAACGTAGCGATCCGCTGCACTGATGAGCGATACTCGTGACGTGCTCACCACCCGCTCCGGCGAGGTGATCGGCGTCGGTGACCGGGTCGCCACCCGCCGCATCGACCGCGACCTCGGCGTCGCCAACCGCGACACCTGGACCGTCACCGGGGTCGGGCCGACGGCAGCATGGCCGTGCGCGGACGAGCCGGCCACCGCATCCCTCCCATCCGGGGTACGCGCGGGAGTATGTCGAGCTCGCCTACGCCACCACCGTGTACGGCGCCCAGGGCGAGACCGTCGACCACGCTCACCTCCTGGTCGGGGAGACGACCGGCGCCGCGGCGGCGTACGTCGGCATGACCCGCGGCCGCATGGCAACACCGCCCACCTCGTCGCCGACACCGTCGACGTGCGCGGGCGCAGTGGGTCGAGGTGTTCGCCCGCGACCGCGCCGACCTCGGTCCCGCCCATGCCGCCCGCGTCGCCGCCGACGACATCGACCGCTACGGCCCCCGTGCCCGACCCGTGCCGCCCCTCGAGCGGCGCGGCCGCTCTGCAGGCCGCTGCGCTCGACCGGCCCCGTCCGCGGCGCCCCAGGGAGCCGTCCCCGGTCCTCGGCCCGCGCCCGACCGCGGGATCGGCATCGGCTTCTGAGGTCGCGGCCAGCGTCTGTCACGTAATCAACGCCGGCGTATCTGTCCGATTCGGCCTGGTCGCCGTTGCCTTTCCTCCATGAGGAGCTTGCGCACCGTGCGAGCCCGGACGAGAGGAACCGGCCGATGTCCACGATCCGGACAACTTTCGGGGGACGCCCTCTGACCTGCGGAAACGTGATCGAGAGGAGGGCGTACCCCCTCGTATGGGAGGGGGTACCCCTCGGGGGTACGGAAGCGGTTACGTCGGTTCGTCACCCTTCGGCCGCGATCAGTCACCGAGTCGAGGAGACACTCATGAATCCCATCCAGGTCCCCGCCGAGTGGGACGACAACGGCATCTTGCTGTTCGAAGAGTTCTGCGCCTTCATCCGCACACCCCAACGCACCGTCCGCGACTGGAAACGACGCGGCATCGGACCGCGCTGGTGGCGGTTCAACGGCACCGGCCGGCTCTACACCACCGTCGCCGACTCCGCCGGTTCCTCGCCGCCGGACGCCAGCGCCCCGCATCAGGGGAGTGAATGATGACGACGAACCTTCCCGTCTACCTCAGCATCCCGCAGGCCGCCGAAGATCATGGGGGTGTGCGACAAGACCGTCCGACGACACATCGCCGCCGGACGCCTACGCGCCTACCGCTGCGGCAGGCGACTCATCCGCGTGCGGATCGAGGACATCGAGAACCTGATGCGCGAGATCCCCTCGGCTCGGTCCTGACGGCACCGCCCATGCTGCATGTGATTTCACCGTTATTTTACGGGGGCAAAGAGGTTGGGTTATCCGCGTTCTGATGCAAGACTGTGTCCATGAGCACCACTGTCGCTCGCAGCGATCTGAAGGCGCACGAACGCGCGGTCAGGCTGGCGGTGCCGAACTGGTTGCAGAGCTCCGCGACCTTCTGGGCGCTCGGCTGGTTGCCTACCTGGGCCTCGTTCGGGAGACCCGGGCCTGTTCCGGCAGTGGGCCGATCCCGACGATCCCCGTACGCCGTCGGCAGATGTCGTCGAGCGGCTGCGCGCGACGTACCGCATCGCGGCTCTGCTGCGCGAGAAGGACTCCGCGGCGGTCGTTCAGGCATGGTTTCAGGGCATGAATCCCCGGCTCGACGACGTCGCACCGGCCCGGCTGCTCCGCGAGGGGGCCGAGTCCGGACCGGCGGTCCTCGCCGCCGCGCGGGCGTTCGCGGCTGCTGGGTAGTCGCCCGTGACTGAACCCGCGCTGACTGACCCCGCGCTGGTCCTCGTCGACGCCGACGAATCCGTCTGGAGGGTCGGCTTTGCGCCGGACCCGTGGGCGTGGTCCGGATGGGGAGTGGGCCGTCGACGGCCGTTTCCATGGCAGGTGGGACGACCACGAGGGCAACTTCCGGACGGTCTATGCGGGCTCAACCCTTCTCGGATGCCTGCTCGAGGTACTGGCGTGCTTCCGGGCCGACCCATCCGTGGTGGATGAGCGCGAGCAGATCGCCGAGGACGACGGCGACGAGATCCTCCATCCGACGGTGGAGCCCGGTCTGGTGTCTTGCTCCTGGCTCGAACCTCGGTTGGTCGTCCGCACCGCGGTCCTCCGAGGTCAGTTCAGCGCGGTTACGGCTGCGGAAAGCATCGCGGCACTTCGGCCGATCTTCATCGGGCGCGCGTTGGCGATGCACCTCCTCGACTTCGATGCCGCAGCGCTCAAGGATGGCCGCCCCCGGGAACCGACCCAGCAGGTCGCGACCTGCGTTGACGACACCACGGACGTTTCTGGCGTGAGGTTCTGCTCGCGGCTTGGCGACGAGAACACCCTGTGGGCGATCTTTGAGCGGGCGGGTGACCCCGAGGTCAGTCCCGTCCTCATCGACCGTGCACACGAGCGGCTCACGCCTGAGATCCTGAACTATCGGAAGCGTTCCGCTTGCTCGGACTGCGGTGGGCCGAGGACGACTGACCTGAGAGCCGCAGTCCGCGGGCTTGCGGGCGCCGCGCAACCCAAGGTCGGTCTCGCGCTCTTGGCAGAGTGCTGGATGCAGCTGCTGAGCGTCTGCGCCGGGGACTTCTACGACTTCGACAACTCAGAGAGACGCCGTGCGATCTCCTTGTCTCGGTCGGCAGCGGCGTGTTGGTAGCGCATCGCGGCTGCCGGGGTTGAGTGCCCCAATCGGGCCATCAGCTCGGCCAGTGTCGCGCCGGTCTGCGCTGCGAGGACGGCGCCGGTGTGGCGTAGGTCGTGGAGGCGAAGGTCGTCACGCCCCGCGGCCCGCCTGGCCTCGTTCCATCCCCAGCCGAGGCGCTTCATCTTCCCGGACTCGTCGAAGACGGATGGGCGCCCGTAGAAGGTGCCGTGCGCAAGGTGCGAACCGTCGGTTGTCGGGAACAGGAGGCCATCGCGACCGGGTGCAGCGTGCTCGAGCAGGTGAGCGCGGACGGCTGGCATCAGGTGCGGTGGGATGGACACGTCCCGACTTCCGGCTCCACTCTTCGGAGCCTTCACGATGCAGCCTGGTCGACACCCGCACAGCTTGTGGCCGGCCGGAAGCTGCTCCGGGAGATCGTCTGCGTCGGCGGTTACGACGCTGCGTCGGATGCGCAGTGTTCCGCTCTTGGTGTCGACGTCGCTGCGGCGCAGTTCGGCGAGCTCGCCGAACCGCAGTGCGCACCAGGCCGCGAGCAGGACCAGTAACTGGTGTCGCTGCGGCATCGCGGTCACGATCTGCTCGAGCTCGTCCAGCGAGGCAGGCCGGATGATCTTCACTCGCTCGGTCGACCCTCCGCCCCGAATGCGGGCTGGATTCGCCGTTGCGATTCGGCCCTCATCGACCGCGCTCGCGAGGATCGTGCGCAGGAGCGAGTACGCGTGTGCCCTGGTCGTGGGCTTACCGACGGCCGTGACGTCGTGCCATCGCTCGACCATCGCCGGCGTGATGGATGGCAGCGGGAGGGCGGCGAAGGTCGGGAGGATGTGCCGGTCGAGGAGTGCCTGGTATATTTCACGCGTGCGGGCAGCGAGCGGGCGGCCCTTCACTCGACGCGAGGGCAACCATGCGGCGGCGTACTCGCCGAAGGTTGCCACCTGCGCGAGCTTCTGGGCGGCGCGCTCTGGGGGAGGGGTCCAGGTGCCCTGGCTGATCATGCGGCGTTCGTCGGCGAGCCAGGCCTCGGCGTCGTCGCGGCTGTCGAACGTGTAGGGGGCGGCGTACCCGGACCGGGCGAGGGTTTCCGTTGGCGCTGAGGTAGGTGCGCCCGTCGGGGTCGGAGTAGGACGCCTGGTGTCGGCCGCTCGGCAGCTTGCGGATGTTGCCGAACCCCCGTGAACCCGCCCTTCTCGCCATCCCCTGCCTCCGTCGCGTGCGATGAACGTGCGATTGGAGCAGTGTATTCGTGCCCTCCGCTGTCCGCTCGTGGCTACGTCACAGGTTCGTGTTTTCGCAGGTCAGAGGCGGGTTTTGGCAGGTGATCCCTGTTGTGCGCGTTCGGCGGCAGACAATTTCGATCCCTGTTGCGCCCACCGGAACAAAGACGGGCACTTGACCTGCGGCTGGCACTTCTTGGGGGGTGCGATCCACGCGTTCCAGCGCACCGCGAATGAGTCGTCAGCTCCGCACGCGCGCAGTGCGGCTCTCCCGGGGTCGACGCCCACGCGGTAGCCGCGACATGGTGGGCTGCAGTTCGACCTGCCGGCTGGAGCTCGTGCACTCCTCGTTGGGGCGCGGCCGGCGAGCGTGGCCACTGTGTGACGCACTGACCACCAAAAGGTCACTCACCGGTCGCTGCCCGGGGGTCGGTTGACGCCAAAGGTTCACTCCCGTGTTGCCTGGCCGGCCCGCTGGGGCTGGATGAATGGGTAGCCGACGGGGGCCGACTACCAGGAGGACAGCTCATGTCAGCACAGCACCGCCGCCCAGTGACCGTCGTCGCGCTCGCCAGCGCCACGGTCCTCACCCTTCCCATGGCCATGGCCGGCGCCGACCCGGCGACCACTGACATCGGTCCGAGCTCCGTCACCGCGCCGTACCTGCTTCCCGTGGCCGACGACGTCCACCTGACCTCGCTGCTCACCGTCGATGACGCCGCAGCGGCGTCCAACGGCTACGAGCTGGTCGGCATCCCGGACGGCCTCGGAGCCATCAAACAGGGATCGAACATCGTGACGTTCATGAACCACGAGCTGCCGGCGACCAGCGGCATCGTCCGGGCCCACGGCCAGAAGGGTGCCTTCGTCTCGCGCCACGTCATCAACCCGAGCACCGGCGAGGTCAAGGAGAGCTCAGACTGGATCCAGCCCGGCACCCGGTATTGGGACTACCTGACCAGCTCCTACGCGACAGCTCCCAACGCGGCCGGCACCCGAGCCGACGGCGCCACCTTCCCGGCGTACCTCGCCGCCTTCGGGAGGTTCTGCTCCGGCTACCTGACCGAGCCCAGCGAGCTCTTCAACGAAACCACCAAGCGCGGATTCAAGGGACAGCTGTACTACGCCAACGAGGAGACCGGCGACGAGGGCCGTGTCTTCGCGGTGACCAAGGAGGGCAGGGCCTGGCAGCTGCCGCGGCTGGGGCTCTTCTCCTGGGAGAACACCGTCGGCGCCCCGAACCAGTCCAACACGACACTGGTGATGGGCAACGAGGACGCCGCCACGGGCCAGGTGTGGGCCTACGTCGGCACCAAGCAGGACAGCGGCGAGGCGGTCGACAAGTCCGGCCTCACCAACGGTGAGAACCACGTCCTCGACCTGGTCAACGAGGCGGTGTCGACCGACGCCGGGTTCCGTGCGGCGTACCCGAAGGGCACTCCGGCCCGCTTCGACCTGACCGAAGTGGACTGGAACCAGTCCGGAGCGGCACAGAACACCGTCGCGGCCGCCGAGGGCCTGACCCTCAACCGGATCGAGGACGGTGCCTTCGACCCGCAGCACCCCAACGACTTCTGGTTCGTGACCACCGCGGGCGGCGCCGGCGCGGGTAGCGGCGGCGGTGGCGGTCTGTGGAAGATCACCTTCGACGACCGCGAGAACCCGGACGCGGGCGGCACGCTCACCCTCATGCTCGACGGCACCGAGGGCCTGTTCAGCCCGGACAACATGGCGATCGACACCCACGGCAACCTGCTCATCCAGGAGGACCCGGGCAACAACGCCCACCGTGCCCGGTTGATGGCCTACCGCATCGCCGACGGCGCCCTTGCGCCGGTGGCGCAGTTCGACGCCGCCCTGTTCACCAGCGGCGAGCCCGGCTTCATCACCCAGGACGAGGAGAGCAGCGGCATCATCGACGCCGAGACCGTCTACGGCGAGTCCGGAACGTTCCTGCTCGACGCCCAGATTCACGCGGCTCCGGCGAACAACGCCGCCGAGTTCGTGGAGCGCGGCCAGTTCTACAAGCTCGAGGTGGATGACTGGACATCGGTCTACGGCAGCTGATCCTCACCATCGGCCCGCCCACCTCTCGGTGGGCGGGCCAGCCCTTCACTCGGGTCCGCTGACCCGTAGGCGGCCCCATCGTGCCGCGACGAAGGAGACCATGTCCACGGCGCAGGCGGCTCCAAGATCTGGGCCGGCTCCGACGAGATCATGAAGGAGCTCATCGGCAAGGGGATCCGATCCTTCGGCCGCGACGACGAGGCGGGGCGCGTGCGTGATTGGGTCGCCGCGGCTGCCCGGCACGCGCCTACTGCAGGGTCTGTACGTCTAGCTCGCCGCGGGAGTGCCGTTGCCGAAGCACCTTCTTGTCGAACTTGCCGACGGACGTCTTCGGCACCTCGGCGATCGACGCCCACCGCTCGGGCAGCTGCCACTTCGGGACTCGGTCGGACAGGAAGCTCCGCAGGTCGGCGAACGACGCCTCCTCGCCGTCGCCGACCACCACGGTCGCCAAGGGTCGCTCGCCCCACCGCTCGTCGGGTACGCCGATGACCGCGGCCTCGCGTACGGCGGGGTGGGCCATCAGGTGGTTCTCCAGGTCGAGGGATGAGATCCACTCTCCGCCGGACTTGATGACGTCCTTGGCGCGGTCGGTCAGCGTGAGGTAGCCGTCGGGGCCGATCACGCCGACGTCGCCGGTCCGCAGCCAGCCGTCACGGAACTTCCCCGCGTCGTCGTCGGCGTAGTAGCCGCCGGTGATCCACGGGCCGCGGACCTCGAGTTCGCCGGTGGCGCTCCCGTCGTTGGGCACGATCGACCCGTCCGGTCCGACGAGACGCGCCTCGACCGGTGCGGGGAACCTCCCTTGGGTCAGACGATAGGGCCACGCCTCCTCCGGGTCCACGCCGGCCGGGGGGCGGGCGAGGGTGCCCAGCGGTGACATCTCGGTCATCCCCCAGGCGTGGAGCAGGGTGATGCCATGGCGTTCCTCGTAGGCCTGCATGAGGGCTGGCGGGCAGGCCGAGCCCCCGACGATGGCCTCCTCGAGGACGGAGATGTCGACCTCCGGGTGGGCATCGGCATGGGCAAGCAGGCCCTGCCACACCGTGGGGACGCCCGCGGCCTTGTTCGGCGTAGCGGCCGCGATGAAGGTGGCGAGCGGTTCGGGTGCCAGGAACCGGTCCGGCATCGCGAGCGAGGCGCCGGTCAGGAAGGCGGCGTACGGCAGTCCCCAGGCCAGCACGTGGAACTGCGGCACGATCGCGAGGATCCGGTCGCGAGCAGACAGGCCGAACGAGTCGGGAAGGGCGATGCCCATCGCGTGCAGATAGATCGACCGGTGGCTGTAGACCACACCCTTGGGGTCGCCGGTCGTCCCCGACGTGTAGCACATCGCGGCGGCGTGCCGCTCGTCGGTGTCCGGCCAGGGGTAGCTGTCCGGCCGCCCGGACACCAGCTCCGCATAGTCGTGCACCGCGACCCCTACGCCATCGAGCAGGCCGTGGTCCGCTGGCCCGTTGACCACCACGTGCTCGACGGTCTTCATCGCGGGCAGCATCGCCGCAAACGCCGGCAGCAGTGAGGCGTCGACGATGACCACCCGGTCCTCGGCGTGGTTGGCGATGTAGACAACTTGGTCGCCGCCGAGCCGGATGTTCAGCGGATGGACGACGGCGCCCATGCACGGCACCGCGAAGTAGGCCTCGACGTGCTCCTGGTTGTTCCACATGAAGGTGGCAACCCGGTCCCCGTCCTCGACGCCGAGCGCGGCCAGCGCGTGCGCCAGCCGGGCGACGTTCCGGCCGGTCTCGGCGTACGTCGCCTCCCGGAGCCCGTCGGGCACGGCGGTGATGAGCCGGCCGGAGCCGCCGAAGGAGGTGCCGTGCTCGAGAATCCGCCGGAGCTGGAGTGGGACTTCTTGCATGGTGCTGCGCATCATCGGTCTCCTCGGTTTGGTCAGCTGGAGGGTTGGTAGTCGGTCGCGAAGGGGGCGGCGAACATGGTCTGCACCTCGGCGAGCCCACCGGGGACGGTGGAGTCGGGCCGGACCAGGTAGACCTCGCGTGAGGGGATCTGGCCTGGCTGGCTGTAGTCCAGGGCCGGGACCAGCCCGTCGGTCTGGACGTCCTGCAGGCTCTGGAACGCCTCCAGCAGGCCCTCCCTGGTCAGCGCGTCGTTCTCGCAGGCCGTCTCGAGGATGTCCGCCATGATCTCGCCCTGGGCGTAGCCGTACATGACGAAACCGGTCTGCAGTTCGTCGGGGTACTCGGCCAGGAACGCGTCCCGGACCTTGGTGGGGCCGGCGGCCTCAGAGGCGAACGGCGCGATCGGGCTGGTCACCAACAGCTGATTCTCCAGCGCGTCCTTGACCGGGGTGGCGAGCAGCGCGGCGCTGAACGAGGGGTTCGAGCCGAGGAAGGTGGCGTCGTACCCGGAGGCCGCCGCGACCCCGACCGCCGATGCGGTCTGGGGGGGCGTGGTGGTCAGGAGCACGAAGTCGGCGCCGTCGCCCTCGAGGGCCGTGATCGGGCCGGTGAGATCGGTGTCGGTGGGCTTGATCTTGTGCTCGACGAGCTCCAGGCCGTACTCCTCGGCGGCGGCTCTGCTGCCCGCGACGGCGTTCTCGCCGTAGTCACCCTCGAGGTAGATGTGGCCGATCTTGTCGCCCTCGGCCAGTCCCTTGTTCTCGGTGAGCCAGTGGATGCCGTTGATCATCTCGACGTCGTAGGTGCTGCCGGTGAGCACGACATATGGGTTGGCCAGCAGGCTCGACGACCACGACGCTGCCATTGTCAGCATCTGGTCGGCCTCCAGGTCCGGCAACAGGCCGGCGATCATCGGCGAGCCGAGCAGCTCGTCGAGGGCGAGCACCTCGTCCTTGATCTGGGCGTAGGCGGTGACCGCGTTCTGGGCGTTGTAGCCATGGTCCTTCACGACGAACTCGACCTGTCGGTCGCACACGCCGCCGTCGGCGTTCTTGGCGTCCCAGAAGAGGTTCCGGCCCTGCTCGGCCGCGACGCCGGCCGGTGCGAAGGGACCGGTCCGGTCGGTCAGCACGCCGAGCTTGATTGCCTTAGCGGTGACGCCCGGGCCGGTCGCGCCGTCGGCTGAGTCCTCGAATCGTCGGCCTTCGTGGAGCATGCGGCGCCGAGCAGTAAGACGGTGAGCGCGGCGACCGGTAGAGCGCGGGAGTGGTGCGACATGAGGATCTCCTCAATCTGTGCTGGTTGTGGTGGACGGGGCTGGGTTGGGGCGGACTGGACTGGATGACGAGGCTCGGCGCCGCAAGCGTCGTCGCAGGCGGTTGCCGATGGCGGCGGCGCCGCCGGGCTCGATCAGGAGCAGGGCGATCACGGCCGCGCCGAACGCGAACCGCGCCGCCACCGCTGGACTGACGCCGTCGCCGCCGGCGGGCGCGAGCCCGGGCAGCACGGCCGCGTAGCGTTCGAGGACGGCGGGCAGACAGGACACGAAGACGGCACCGGCGACCACGCCGGCGGGCGAGGCAACCCCGCCGATGACCACCATGGCGAGGTACTCCACTGCGAGGGCCAACCCGAAGGTCTCGGGAACGATCCGGCCGAACGCGAGCGCGAGCAGCACACCGCCGAGGCCGGCGTACATCGAGGACACCAGGAACGCGTATGCCTTGTAGCGAGTCACCGGGACACCCATGATCTCGGCCATCAGCTCGCGGTCGCGGATCGCCCGCATCGCCCGGCCGGGCCGCCCGCGGACGAGGTTGCGGCAAGACAGGTAGGCGACGACCAGGACGGCCAGGCCGAGGTACCAGAGCTTCTCCTCGGCGCCGAAGGGCACGCCGAGCACGGTCAAGGTCTCGCCGGCAACGTCGTCGAACCGGAAGCCAAGGAGGGTGAAGGCCGGCACGTCCCGCCCGTTGAAGCCTCCGGTGAGGGCCTCAGCGTTGAACAGCACGTGTTGGCCGACGAACACGAGGCCGAGCGAGGCGATGCCGAGGTAGATGCCGCGCAGCCTGGCAGCGATGGGACTGAACAGCAGCCCGGCGACGCCGGCGAGGAGCACGGCGAGGACGAGCGCGACAACCGAAGGGAGGCCCAGCCCGGCCGGGTCGCTGACGCCGACGGTTTCATCCTCGGCGGCCAGGAAGGTGTAGCCGTAGGCACCGATCGCGACGAAGAAGGAGTGACCGAGCGAGAGCTGGCCGGCCTGGCCGAGCAGCAGCCCGAGACCGAGGGCGGCCACAGCAGCGGCGAAGGCGAACATGCCGAGCCGGAGCCAGAAAGAGTCGACGTACAGCGGCACCGCCAACGCGACGACGAGAGCCGCCAGGGTGGCAACGACCCTGGCCAGCCACCGCAATCTGCGAAAGGCTGGTACGTCGACCGCCGTCGGAGCCGGGACCACCCGCTCCGCCACGGCCGTCTCGTTGCCGGCGAGGGACATCGGATCAGACACGGCTGAGCTCCTTCGTTCCGAACAGACCGGATGGGCGAGCCAGCAGCACCGCGACCATGACGACGTACGGCATCACGGTGTGGAACCCGAGCCCCAGGAACGACAGGTTTCCGGCGTACCCCTGCGTCAGCACCTCGGCCACGCCGACGACCAGTCCGCCGACCACCGCCCCTTCGATCGAGTCGAGGCCGCCGATGATCGCCGCCGGGAACGCGCGCAGCGCGATCGTCGCGGTCACCGGCTCGAGGCCGGGCGACGGGAAGACCGTGATGAACAGGCCTGCCACCGCCGCGAGTGCGCCGGCCAGTATCCAGGCCAGCGCCGAGACCCTCGGTCGCCGTACTCCCATCAGCGCGGCGGTCGCCGGGTCCTCCGCAACGGCGCGCATCGCGATCCCCCACGTCGAGAACTTGAACCAGGCGAAGAAGGCCCCGATGAGTGCGCAGCCGAGGACGAGGGCGACGACGCGGGTCTGTGGGATGGTCAGGCCGGCGACGGCGACCACGTCGTTCTGCCAGGGGTCGCCCATCGGGAGGATGTCCACGCCGATCCGCCGGTTGATCTCGGTCTGGATGACGACGTCGACGCCGATGGTGAGGATGCTGGCCGCGATGACCGACCGGCGGGCCACCGGGCTCACCAGCAGCAGCTGGACGAGCAGCGAGACGACCGCGGCTCCGCCGATGCCGGCCAGCAGCGCCAGTAGGAACGGCACGTCAGCGGCGCTCATCCGCGCCGTGACGTACGCGCCCACCATCAACAGCGCGGGGTGGGCGAAGTTGACCACCCCGCTGGCCTTGTAGACGACGACGAAGCCGATAGCGAGCAGCGCGTACACCGCCCCCAGCGACAGGCCGCTGACGATAAGCTGAAGTAGCTGTGCCATGGGGTCACTCCTCTTCCGTGCCGAGGTAGGCGTGCTGTACGTCGGGGTCGCGCTGCACCTGGTCCGGCCTGCCGTCCGCGATCCGCCTGCCGAAGTCGAGGACGGTGACCCGGTCGGCGATGGCCATGACCATTCCCATGTCGTGCTCGACGAGCAGAACCGGAATGAGCAGGGCCTCACGGATCTCGAGGATCAGTTGTGCCATCAGCGCGGTCTCATGCGCGTTCATGCCGGCAACCGGTTCATCGAGGAGCAGCAGCTCGGGCTCCACGCACAGCGCTCGGGCCACCTCGACGCGCTTCTGGTCGCCGTAGGACAGCGTGCCGGCGGGCGCCGCGAGCTTGTCGCCGAGCCCGACGAAGGCGGCGATCTCCCGCGCGCGGGCGCGGTGGCGCCGGTCCTCTCGGCGTGCGGTCGGCAGCCCCAGCGCGGCCGCGCCGAACCCGGTGCGGGTGAGGTGATGGCGGCCGAGCATCAGGTTCTCTTCGACCGACTCCGACGGCAGCAGGGCGATGTTCTGGAACGTGCGGGCCACACCGAGACCGGCGACGGCGTGCGGCGGCAGCCGGGTCAGATCGGTGCCGCGGAACCAGACCGACCCGCCTGCCGGCCGATAGGCGGCCGACACCACGTTGAACAGCGTCGACTTGCCGGCGCCGTTCGGGCCGATCACCGCATGGATCGCCATCGGTGCGACGGCGAAGGACACACAGTCGAGAGCCGTCACGCCGGCGAACCGGACCGTTACCTCGTCGACCCTCAGTGCGTCGGCCGTGCTCATCCTGCCCACCTCCGTAGCTCCGCCCGGGGGGTGTTGGCCAGCTCCCGGTCCAGCTCTGGCTTGGCGTCGCGCCCGAGATACAGGTCGCGGACGGTTTCATCGGCGGCGAGAACTCTTGCCGGCCCGGACAGCGACACCTCGCCGGTGGTCAGCACGAAGGCGTCCGCCGCGACGGACAGCGCCATCGCTGCGTTCTGCTCGACCAAGAGGACCGTCGTGCCGGCCGCGTTGACTTGCCGGATGACGCGGCCGATCTGGCCCACGACCTGGGGTGCCAGCCCGAGGGACGGCTCGTCGAGGAGCAACAGGCGGGGTTGTGCCATCAGCGCGCGTCCGATGGCCAGCATCTGTTGCTGGCCGCCCGACAAGAGGCCGGCCCGGTGCTCGCGGCGGTCGTGCAGGATCGGGAACAGCTCGAAGACGAGTTGCCGAGCCCGCCGCTTGGCGTCGGCGTCGCGTACGCCGAAGCCGCCGATGCGGAGGTTCTCGCCGACCGTGAGGCGCTCGAAGATCCGCCGACCCTCGGGCGCCTGGACGACCCCGACGGCGACGATGGCGGCGGCCGATCGCCCGGTCAGCGGGCGTCCCTCGAACGTGATCTCGCCATGTTCGGTGGCGCCCCCGTGCTCGGCGAGGACGCCGGAGATCGCGCGCAGCAACGTAGTCTTGCCAGCGCCGTTGCTGCCGAGTACGGCGACCACGGCGCCGGCCGGCACATCAAGCGAGACGTCCCGCAACGCGCAGATCGCCCGTCCGTAGCTCACGTGGAGCTCCCGTACGGTGAGGATCGACATCTGGGTCCTCCTGGGGTCGGGTATGGCCGGAGAGATTGCCTCGTCCAGTGCGGCACGAGTAGCCGCAGGTGGAGATCGCCGTGTGGACATCTCCAGATGGAGATGGCGGGCATGCTCCGGACGGGGGAGGATGAGGGACGTGGGAACCCGCCCAGGCGCGGCCCAGCCGGCGGCGCCGCTTCCCGACGTACTTCTCGGTCTCGACGAGGAGTACGCCGACATCCTCGCCCTGCTCGATCGAGCCGCCGCGACGCAACGAATCATGTCGAAGGTGCCGCAGCTTGCGGGCGTCGACGTGGCGTGGGTGGGTGAACCCGACGGCGCGACCCGGCTTGTCTTGCATCACACCGTCAACGTGGTGACCAGCGGCGTCCACGGGCTCGTCGTCCCGATCGGCCTCGGGCTGGGCGGCCAGGTAGCCACCCAACGCCGACCGATGTGGGCGAACGACTACTGCTCCGCGCCCTACATCACCGGTGTCTTCCGTGCGCAGGCCGAGGCCGAGGGCGTCAAGGCGATGATCGCCGTCCCGATCGTCCACGACGGCGAGCTGCTCGGCGTTCTGTACGGCGCGAACCGCCGGCTGACCGACTTCGGCGACCGCACGGCCAAAGCCCTCGAGCAGCTCGCGAGCCGAACCGTAGCCGCCCAGGTCGTCGCCGAGCGTGCCCGGCACGTCGCCGAGGTCGCCGTACACGAGGAACGTCGTCGCGTGGCCCTGGAGCTCCATGACTCGGTCGGCGCGATGCTCTTCACTCTCCGCGCCGGGCTCCAGCGACTCCGCGACGAGCCCGGGCTGGACGAGGACATCCGGACCCGGCTTACCACCCTGGACGAGCATGCGACCGAGGCAAGTGCGGCATTGCGGGGCTCGCTGCGGGTGTTGAGCGCCCCGCCCGAGGAGGTCGCCCTCTGTGTGGCGTTGCGCGAGCACTGTCGGGCGTTCCAGGACCGGACCGGTGTCAAGGCCCGCATGATCACGCTGACCGAGCTGCCCACCCTGGAGCGTGCCCGCGTCGGAGCCCTGGCTGACGCGGCTCGGGAAGCCCTGCTCAATGTGGAGAAGCATGCCCAGGCACAGTCCGTGGTGGTCAGCGTCTTCGCCCTCCGCCAGGGAGTGGCGGTCACCGTCTCGGACGACGGGGTTGGCCTCCACTCAGACCCCGCGCGCGCCGACGGCTTGGGCCTGGCGGCGATGACAGAGCAGGTCGCCCGGGTCGGGGGGTCGGTCACCATAGGACGCAACGACGACGACGGTGTGACCCTCCAAGCATGGGTACCCACATGACGACAGCGGTGCGGGTCCTCGTAGCCGACGACCACCCCATCGTCCTCGACGGCGTGACGCTCGCCCTGCACAACACGCCCTGGCTTCAGGTGGCCGGCTATGCACGCAGCGGCCGCGAGGCGATCACCGCCGTGGAGCGACTCGAGCCCGACGTGGTGCTCCTTGACCTGCGGTTGCCCGACATGCTCGGACCGGAAGTCGTGCAGGCGCTGCGCGCGCAGAACACCGCGCTGAAGATCATCATCTTCACCGCCTACCCCGATCACGCCGCCTTGGACGCGGCCCTCGCCGCCGGCGCGCACGGCGCCGTGGTCAAGGACACCGAACGCGACGACCTTGTCGACGCGATCAGGCGCGTCATGGCCGGTGAACGCGTGGTTAGCATCGGCGCTTCGGGCAGCAGCGGCGCGGCGCTGAGCCGCAAGCTGAAGGAACACGGGCTGACCCGGCGCGAGTACGACATCCTGCGGCGGGTCGCCATGGGCGAGACGAACCCCGAGATCGCGGTCGCACTGGGGCTCACCCGCAACACCGTCAAGACCTACCTGCAGCGGACCCTGGAGAAACTCGGCGCCCGCAACCGCGTCGAGGCGCTGTCGCGAGCCAGCCAGCTCGGAATCCTGTAGGCGCAAGGATGATCGCGCCCGGAGGAATCTGCGTCATCCCGGGCGGTAAGCAGCGGATCGAGGACACGCCCTTGCTGGCGGTCAACTCCAACGTGGGTCGATGTTGCGGGCCTCTCCTCGCGCTCCGCCGTCTTACAGCTTGACGAGGTAACGCTGTCCGGTGGGGTCGTGTTCGGCACCGTCGCGGCCTGTCGTCCGTGGGCACCAGCTCAAGATGGTCACGACGGGATGATCGCTCTCTTGATCGGCATCGGCCTCTCGTGGATCTACTTCGACCTGGTTGGCCGCCGACTGCCGCAAGACGACGGCCGAGCCATGGCGAACTTGCTGTTGAGTCGCCTGCCGATCACGCTGTCCACCGCGGCAGCCGGCGCCGCGATAGTCAGCCTGATCCAGCACGCCCGCCACGAGCGGACTCCTGCGGGCACGGCATGGTTGCTGGCGGGGGCCATCGGCGTTTGCCTGCTAGCCCTATCCGTCACCGAGCGCGCTCTGGCCGATGCCCAGCGCCTCGCGGTCGTCTAGGACCTCGGGTGTGTGTCGGAGAGGTCGTACCACGGCGCGCGCTCGCGCAAGCATGCGGCGACGGCCCGACGTCGAAGGCCTCCTCGTGGCGGGCCGACTGGTCGGGGTCGATCGGCTCGTCGCCGTTGTCGACGCCGGCGATGACCGCTGCGGCGATGTCGTCGATGGTGACGAAGGGGTCTCGACATCTGCCGCGATCCGCTCGGTCGTGCCCCGCAGTGCGCGCGCTTTTAGCCGATGTGTGACTTCCCGGCGCGTGAATGGGCGCAACCTTTCAGGCCGCTTGAGAGAACCTGCTGGCGGCGACGACGGGAGATACGCGGGTCTAGTATGCGCGAACATGGCTGACATTGTGCTGAGGGTCCGCCTTATCAGTGGTGACAGCATGGATGTCACGTACGAGCGGTCGGATGCGGGCAGCGAAGCCGAGCTCATTGATCACGTCGTCCTAACGCTGTCGGAGGACTCCGGCCTGCTTCGCTGCAGACACGGCGATCGACTGGTGGTGCTCTACGCAAGGGGTGTCGCCGCCGTTGAAATCGCGCCGCGCGGTGCGGTCTTGTGAGAGCCGCACGTCCTTGGACGGTGGTGAGCCCGGAACGCACTCACATGCCGCTGAGCGCGTGGCTCTGCCGATGAGCGGATGCGGTCGCTGTTGGAATCGCGGTACAGCGGGGGCGACCGCGCGCAACGCCGCATGTGCGGACATCCGAACCGGCGGATGCGCGAGGCTGGCCGGGTACGCATCGCGGGTGAGCCGAGGTCTTGCGGGTGTCACCAGGGAGCGACGGTGATGCCACCCCAATCCTCCGGCGCGACGTCGCGAACGGTCATGGTCAGTTCCCAGCGGTGGCCGGCAAGGTCCTCCAGCATGCAGGAGCGCTCGCCGTACTCATGGCTCGTCGGTTCCTCAATCACTCGCGCCCCAGCCTCGCGCGCTCGGACGAAGGCGGCGTCCAGGTCGGGCACGCGGATCTTGATCACGTGCGTGACACTTCCCGCGCTGGGTGGGGCCTGCTGGCCGCGGGCTTCCGCGACGACGAGGGCACCGTCCTCGCCAGCCCGCAGCTGAGCCCGGTGCGCCTCGCCGATGCGGACTCGCTCCTCGAAGCCGAACGCCGTTGCCAGCCAGGCAACCGCGGCGCGGACGTCGGGGTAGACAAGCACGGGTGTCACGGTGGCCGGTGGCGCCGAACGATTGGTCAGCACAGCCGCCAGCCTAGACGTAGCGAGCGGTACTGCCAGTTCGAGGACCCGAACGGCCTCATCGTGCAATTCGTGCAGTGGGTCGCCTGACGAGGGCGAAGCTCCACATCATCAAGCCTCTGGAACTTCCCATCGAAGGACGAGTGGTGAGCAAGTCCGACAACCTGCGCTGGCTGACCGTCCTGGGGCTCGGCCTGGGAGCCGTGGGCACCCCGAGGGTCAGCCGGCGTCCAGATGCGTGGGCAGCCCGAACCACTCGAAGACGTTGCTGTCGAAGGTGATGATCTCGGCGACGAGACCGCCCTCGATGCGCAGCACGTCCATCGCGAAGGCTCCGTACGTCGCCGCCCCGGGCCGGCGCAAGTAAGCAGCGATCGCCGGTTGGCCGTTGGCGGTGGTCGTCCGGCACTTCCAATCGGCGTAGTCGCGCTTGCCGAAGCCGCCGTCGATCCAGCCCTGGACGATTTCCCCGCGGCCGACCCAGACGCCCGGCTGAGGCGGCATAGCGAACCGCAGGTCCTCCCGCAGCAGCGCGGTCAGCCCGTCGATGTCGAGCGTCTCGTGGGCCCGGACGTAGGCCGACACCAGCTTCCGCTCGTCCTCGCTCAGCTCGTGCTTCGCTCGGGCGCTCCAGTCGAGCCGGCCGTCGGGCAGGTGTTCGCGCATGGTGACGCGGGCCCGTTGCAGGGCGCTGTTCGCCGAGGCCAGCGTCAGCTCGAGGGTGTCCGCCGTCTGCTGGGCCGGCCAGCCGAGCACGTCGCGGAGGATAAGCACGGCGCGCTGCCGGGCCGGTAGGTGCTGGACGGCCACGATGAACGCCAGCTCGATGGTCTCCTTGGCCACCGCCCGCTCGTGCGGGTCGTCCGGCCGGCTGTCCGGCCACGGCTGGAGGTAGAGCACCTCGGTGCCGGTCCCCCCTGCCCCGTTCAGGTCGGTGGGTACCGGTGTACGGTCTCGGCGCTTCTGGATGAAGTCCAGGCAGGCGTTGGTGGCGATCCGGTAGAGCCAGGTGCGCAGCGACGCCCGTCCTTCGAACGACTCCCGCCTTGCCCAGGCGCGCAGGAACGTCTCCTGGGTGAGGTCCTGGGCGTCGTCATACGACGCGAGCATCCGGTAGCAGTGCACCAGGAGCTCGCGGCGAAAACGCTCGGTGAGCAGCGCGAACCCGCCAGCGTCGCCGGTGCGGGCCACCCGCATGAACTCGTGTTCGTCGGCGCCGATCGGGCTCGGAGTTCGGGGTTCTGACGTCTTCACGGTGTCTCCTACAGTCGCCGGGCTCTTCCTCCAATGTCGACGCTGGCACCGGCGAGGACTCATCGGTGAGTTCAGGTCCGCGGCGATCTCGAACGCGATCACGGCCACCCGTGGCCAGCGGCGATGGTGCTGGCGTCGGGTCTAGGAGGCCGATGCTGGCCTCGACGGGCCTTGACGAAGCTCGCTGGCGATGAGTTGTCCCGGGTGTAGGAGTCTCAACGTCAGCAGAAGACAACCTCGGAACCGGAGGCCCAGATGCCTGAGAAGAAGACGTTCGCCCTGGACGTGCCCGGGGCGGTGCTGACCTATGACGTCCGGGAGGCGCAGACGCCGACGGACGAGCCGCCGATCGTGATGATCGGGTCGCCGATGGGCGCGAACGGGTTCACGACCCTGGCGGGGCACTTCATCGACCGGACCATCGTCACCTACGATCCGCGGGGAGTGGAGCGGAGCACGGTCGCGGACACGGACGCGCCGGCGACGCCGTACACGCACGCGGACGACGTGCACCGACTCATCCGCGAGGTGTCCACCGGACCGGTCGACCTGGTGGCCTCGAGCGGCGGGGCGGTGAACGCGCTTGCGCTCGTCGAGAAGCACCCCGGCGACGCTCGCACCCTCGTCGCGCACGAGCCACCGCTGGACGACCTCCTCCCGGACCGGGAGCAGTTGCGGGCCGCGATGCGGGACGTCCACGAGACCTATCTGGCCGAAGGCTTCGGCCACGGGATGGCGAAGTTCATCAGGCTGGTGATTCACCAGGGCGAGTTCACAGCCGACTACCTCGCACAGCCCGACCCCGACCCGGCGATGTTCGGGCTACCGGCCGATGACGACGGGTCGCGCGACGACCCGCTGATGGGAGTCGACATCGACTCCGTCCCCGCGTTCCACCTCAACGCCGAGGGCATCAATGCCGCGCCCACGCGGATCGTTATCGGCGTGGGCGAGGAGTCGGCGCAGGTGATGACGGGCCGGGCCTCGTACGCCGTCGCGGAGGCGCTCGGGCAGAAGGCGACCGTGTTCCCAGGCGGACACAACGGCTTCATGGGCGGCGAGTACGGGCAGCCTGTGGGGAAGCCGGTCGAGTTCGCAGCGAAACTCAGGGCCGTCCTCGGAGGGCGGTGACCGGGTCGTGCGACGCAGCCTCGCCTGGGACGTCGACGGGATCACGCCAGCTGCCGCAGGGGTGGCGGGTCAGAGGCGCGGGTCCGCCGTGCGGAGGTCTCCTGGCGTGGTAGATCCTGTTCGGGCCGCGGTCGCGACGACGATCGAACGGCCGAGCCGGCCGGCGATACCGTGACGACGTAGCCGTGCCTGCCGCGCCCGACGGTCCCACAGTCGAGGAGGAGGTCCTCGAGCGCCTGCGTCGCGGTGACGAAGCCGCGTTCACCGAGATCGTCGACGCTTGGTCGGGCGGGATGCGGCGGCTCGCGATGTCGTACGTGGGGACGGCGGCGTCGGCCGACGAGGTCGTGCAGGATGCGTGGCTGGCGGTGGTCGAGAACCTCGCCGGGTTCCAGGGCAGGTCGTCCTTGAAGCACTGGGTCTTCCGGATCGTGGCTAACGCTGCGAAGCGGCGGGCCTTGCGCGAGCGCCGGGTGGTCCCGCTGGGCGACCCGACGAGTGAGGACGCTGCGACCGTCGACCCCAGTCGGTTCCAGCGGGCGACGGAGTGGTTCCCGGGGCACTGGCGGAAGTTCCCGGCTGAGTGGCCAACGCCGGAGGAGTCGGCCGATGTGGCCGAGATGAGACGAGTCGTCGCCGACGCCGTACGGCGACTGCCGCCGCGCCAGGCTGCGGCGGTCACCCTGCGCGACATCGAGGGCTACGCGGCCGAGGAGGCGGCGGAGCTGATGGGTGTCTCGTCTGCCAACCAGCGGGTTCTGCTGCACCGCGGAAGGGCCGCCGTTCGGGCCGCGATCGAGGAATATCTGGCAACCGCTGTAACGGATGAGCGTCCTCGATGACTCTGGACGTACATGACCACCACGATCACCGAGGACCAGGACCGCCCGGTCGACGCCCACAAGCGGCTGGCTCGACGGCTCCTCCCGCTGACGGTGGCCGTCGCGCTGATGGGGTTCATGCTCTGGGTCCCGGTGGAGAAGCTGTTCATGACCGACATCGGCTTCGACGCCGCGTCCATCGGCGTGATGGCCGCCGCCTATGCCGCGCTCGTTCCCATCATCGAGATTCCTTCGGGCGTCCTCGCCGATCGGTGGAGCCGACGCGGTGTGCTCGTGATCGCCGCTGTCGCGCTGGCGCTCACCTCCTTGATCGGCGGCCTCAGCTACAACGTCCCCACCTACATCGGGTGCGCTCTCGTGCTCGCGGTCTACTTCGCGATGTACTCCGGCACGATCGACGCCATCGTCTACGACACCGTCCTGGAAGAGATCGGTGCGAGCGAGCAGTTCGAGCAGCGCATCGGTCGGGTGCGGGCGGTCGAAAGCGCGGCGCTGGTCGCCGGCGCCCTGGCCGGAGGCGTGCTGGCCGAGCTCACGTCGACAAGGCTCACCTACTTCCTCACGGTCCCGTTCGCGGCCCTCGGGGTGTTCGCGCTGCTGCGTTTCCGCGAACCCCAGCTGCACAAGGAACAGGAGAGCCTGTCACTTCGGACGCATATCGCCACGACGTACCGCGCCATGATCCGGACCAAGCGGTTGGTGCCGATCATCCTGCTGGCCGTGCTCGCCAGCCTCCTGCTGTCGTCGATCTTCGAGTTCGGGCCGCTCTGGCTGGTGGCCGCCGATGCTGCGCCGGGTCTGTACGGGCCCTACTGGGCCGCGTTGATGGCGACGCTCGGCGTCGGCGGTCTGCTGGCCGGGCGGATCGCGCTGGAGCGAGTCGGCCCGCTCGCCGTCGTGACGGTGGTCGCGGTCGCGGCCGGCATCGCCCTCACCCTCGACAACCTGGGTGTCGCGATCGTGGCCCAGATCACGCTGGCCCTGCTCTTCCTGATCGCCAGCATCCGCGCCACCCAACTGCTGCACGACTCCGTGCCCTCGTCCATTCGCACGGGCGTCGCCTCCGGTGTGGGCGCGCTCGGCTGGATGGTGTTCGTGCCGTTCGCCTTCGTGCTCGGCCTGGTGAGCCGTGAGCAGGGCGTCCACCTCGCGGCGTGGATGATCGTCGGGGTCACCGTGGCGGCAACCGTCGCGCTGGCGATCGTCGGCCGGTCCCAGCCGCCGGGGATCCCGATCGCCGAGGATCTGACGAGCCGGCTTGCTCCGCGACGTCCGCCGCTGCCTGATGGAGCGCCGCCAGGACATCGAGCCGCTGGACTGCAACGAGACCATCGAGCTCGTCACCGAGTTCCTCGACGACGCCCTCAGCCCGCACGCGGAACTGAAGTTCGTCAACCACATACGCGGCTGCCTTGGCTGCACGCGCTACCTCGACCAGGTCCAGCGGACGATCGAGGAGCTACGGGGCCTGGATACCGACCAGCAGCTCCCGGAAACCACTCGCGCACAGCTGGTGGCCGCGTTCTCCCGGTCCGTCCCCTGACTCGGGCTGATGAGGCTGCCGCTGGCTGTCTACCGTTGACGTCGGGGCGCAGCGATCACGGATCGTGCCGCACGAGCCAAGGTACGTGGTGGCGGGTTCCATGGCTCCACATCGTTGCGGTCCCACACGTACGTGGGCACGCAGTCGTGGACCATGGTGGAGAGCTCGGGAATCGAAGGTTCATCTGCGGACCAGGAGTAGAGCGCGTGAAGTCGTGGCTGGATGATGCCTAGGTCGAGAAGCTGCCCAAACCCGCGTTCGTTGGCGATGTACCACTGCAGATCCCTGGTCAAGGGGTACCGGTCGGGCAGCACCCGCGATAGCGAAACGAGGATGCGCGGTCCTGCGTTCTGTACCCCTGCACCGCCGGCGATTCGGAGCTATCGTGGTCGTCGCGACCGTCAGGATGCAGCATCCCCCACTCGCCCTGGCGCAAGCACACTCAGCCACCCTCCTGTTGGAGCAAGGAGGGTGGCTGTTTCCACGTTCATACCGGGACGGGTTCGCCGCCCGTAAGGGCCGAAGGTCCCGGCGGCGGTCCCAAGACGACCCCCGACCCGGACGTTTCGGGTTGTTGCGCCCACCGACCCGGGATGCCCCAGGCCTCTCCGGGTAGTCCTTTAGGTAGCCCGTCCTTGGAAGTTGAGCTCTCTCGGGATCGGTGAGGCCCCTGCCGGTTGAGTAGACAGCTGGCGGGGGTCGACGTCGTCCGGTTGGATCGCGACCGGCGAAGCAACCCGGAGCAGGGCACGTGCGTCTCTGACAGCAACGGGCAAACACGGACAAGACGGGAGCAGCAATGAGACGAGTAATCCTCGGAATTCTGGCAGCAGGTCTGGCGCTCGGGGGCGGGATTCCGTCCGCATCCGCCGACACGGGCAGCAAGTCCGATCCCAGCGGCGACGCTTCGCGGCAGATCGACATCACCCGGCTGACGGTGACGAACGGTAACAAGCGGGTCGAGATGCGGATCAAGGTCCGCGACCTGCGCAAGCGTGGCGTCTTCAACGTTCACTACTGGGGCGGTACGACGGGCACGCCGCCCGCTCGCAGCGCGATCGTCTCCACGCGGCTGGTCGACGGCGAGCGGGTCATCGAGTACCTCACCTGCGGCCGTGAGGACTGCCAGGAGGTGCGCTGCCGGGGCATGCGACTTGACTGGCGACCGGTCGCCGACGTGATCGTCATGTCGACGCCGCAGCGCTGCTACCCGCGACCGCGCAGGGACCCCGATGCGCCGGCGCCGGCGGTCGGCCGGTTCTTCGCGTCGGCCGAGTTCTCCGACGACATCGACTCCACCGGCGGTGCTCACCGTCCAACGCGGCTGAAGGGTGCGTCGGCCTCATCCGTCGCAGGTTCGCTCGTACGGGCGGTCTCCGAGCTAGCGGGCCCACTCCTCCTCGGTCAGATCGCGACCGGCGACCAGTCCTGAGTGCCGGCTTGATCCGGAGCAGCTGCCGCGCACGGCCGACGCGTTGGAGGGCTGGTACCGCACCTGCGGGAGCACGAGCAGTGCACGGTGCACCTTCGATCCGAAGCAGCTGCCGCTCACGGCCGACGCGATCGAAGGCTGGTACCGCAACTGCCGCAACGGACGGTAGTGCGCCCAACCCGCCCGGACTTCGTCCCGGCCGTCGACCGACCGAGGTCAGCGGCCGGGCGGCGTCCACACCCGGAGGCCGGACACCCGGTGGCCGCCGACGGCCATGCCGAGGGCGACGAACCAGCCGATGACGGTCCAACCTGTGAAGAAGTTGACCGCCCCGATCGCCGGTGCGTTGGCCTTGCCGCGGGTGGTGGCGATCGCCCAGGGCATCAGGTAGCCGCAGGTCGCGAACGTGGCCGCCCAGGCGATCAGCGCCTGGCGGGCACGGTCCTGCTTGTCGGTCACGATCTCCAGGTACATGCGCGCACCCTAGTGCGTGTGCCGTATCGATGAGAGACCTCTCACCGACGACTCATGGCAGGCTCACCCGCCCCGGATTGGCTCTTCCTCATCGCCAACAACGACAAGGAAGGGCGAAACAATGAAGATCAATCCGCTCCGGATCATGACCCTGGGACTCGCCGGCCTGGTTGCCTCCGGCCTGATGGCGTTCCAGTCGAGCGCCAGTGCAGGTGTCGACCAGCCCGTACTCAAACGGGACGACGACTCCGCCGACGTGGTGCTGGCCGACGACGACGATGACGACGACACCAACCGGCTGCAGCGCGACACCAACACCAACACGAACACCCGCTCCGGGAACAGCAGGGACGCATCGCGCACCGGCGACCGTAGTGGTCGCGACGACAGCCGCAGCGGCCGGCGGGTGAACGACTGGACCGGCGACAACACGAACACGCGCAAGCGGGACTGGTCGCAGAACCACACCAACGACCGGTCGCGTCACAACACCCGGTGACGTCGTGACCTCGACCCTCGCACCAGCTGACGAGAGCTGGCACCTGCGGGAGGGCGACGCGATCACCCCCGAGCTGACCGCCCTGCGGCTGCTCGGGGGTGGCTCGGCGTACGAGGCCTTCCTCGCCTTCGACGAGATCACCTACGGCCCGGTGGTGGCCAAGGTGGTCCGGCCTTCGGAAATGGACGACCCGGAGACGCTCGACGGCCTGATCCGCGAGGCAACCGCGCTCGACATCGCCAACCATCCGGTGGTGGTCCGAGGACTGCGGTACGACGTGGACGGGCTCGCGGCCGCACCTCGTGCTCGAGCACATCGAGGGGCCACGCCTGTCGACGCTGATCAGGAGGTACGGGCGGCTGTCCGAGCAGCAGTACCTGCCCCTCGCGGTCGACATCGCTTCGGCGCTCCACTACTTCCGGCACGCCGACGTCTGCCACCTCGACATCAAGCCGAGCAACCTGATCATGGGCTCGCCGGCCCGGCTGATCGACCTGTCGGTCGCCCGGTCCTCGGCATCAGCCGCCGCGATCAACGGCGTGATCGGGACCGATGCCTACCTCGCCCCCGAGCAGGCCGCGCCCGGTGAGGCCGGGGAGGTGCCCGGCTTCGCGAGTGACGTCTGGGGTCTCGGTGCGACGCTCTTCCACGCGATCACGGGGGAGCGACCGTTCCGTGAGGGCGTCCGCGACGGTCGGACGCCGTACGAGCGGCACCCCCAGGTGGCGGAGCCGCCCGGTCCGTTGCCCGCGGGTGTCGCGCCTGAGGTCGCCGAGGTGGTCCGTGCCGCGCTGGCTCCCCGTCCCGGCGACCGGCCGAAGCCGCACGAGATCGCGGAGGCGCTCGAGCCGGTGCTCGCGCGCCAGCCCAAGCCACGGCTGACGTTCAAGGTGAACGCCCGGCCGGTGTGAGGCGTCAGCCGTTGAAGCGGTAGCCCATCCCGCGCACGGTGGCGATGGTGTCGGGGCCGAACTTCCTGCGGAGGTAGCCGACGTACACGTCGACCACGTTGGACCCCGGGTCGAAGTCCAGACCCCAGACCCGGTCGAGCAGCTGCTCGCGGGACAGCACCTGCCCGGGGTTCGACAGGAACATCTCGGCCAGCGCGAACTCCCGCGCCGACAGGTCGATCTCCTTGCCGGCGACGGTGGCCCGACGGGTGCGGAGGTCGAGCCGCACCTGCCCGGCCACGATCGGCTCCAGCTGTCCGTCGCCGGTGGAGGCGCCCTGCCGGAGCCGCAGCCTGATCCGTGCGCTCAGCTCCGCGAACCGGAACGGTTTGGGCATGTAGTCGTCGGCACCGCCCTCGAGTGCCGACACTGTGTCGGTCACCGAGTCGCGGGCGGTCAGGACGATGACCGGCACCTGCGATCCCTGCGACCGCAGCTGGTCGAGCAGCTCGAAGCCGTCCATCCTGGGAAGCCCGATGTCGAGCACGACCAGGTCGAAGTCGCCGCTGAGCGCGTGGTCGAGCCCGGTCGGCCCGTCGGCGACGGCCAGCGCGGTGTGTCCTTCCGCGCGCAGGCCCTTGCCGACGAACGACGCGATCCGGTGCTCGTCCTCGATGATCAGGATGCGGGCCATCGCGCCTCCCTTGATCTCGGGTCGTACGGCGGGCAGGCGGATCACGAACCGGGCTCCGGTGCCGCTGGGCGGGTCGTCGACGTACGCCGTACCGCCGTGGGCGTGGGCGATCGCGCTCACGATCGACAACCCGAGACCGAAGCCCTCATCGTCGCCCTGCGTCACCACTGAACGGCCGAACCGCTCGAAGATCCGCTCGCGGTCCTGCGGCTTCACGCCTCGACCGGCGTCGCGCACCCACAGCCGCAACGTGCCGGCATCGAGCTGCGCGCCGATCGCGATCTCCTGGCCGGTCGTCGTGTGCTTGACCGCGTTGTCGGCGAGCTGGAGCAGTGCCTGGGTGAGTCGCTGCTCGTCGACCACGACCGGGTGACCGTTCGTCGCGTGGGTCTCGGCGTCCAGCAGCCAGCGGCGGTCGCCCAGGGCGCGTGCCTTCGCGAGCACGGACGTCACCAGGTCGGCGGGGTCGGCCTCGGCGAGGCTGAGGAAGTCCGGCCGGTCGCTCTTGGCGAGCAGGATCAGTTCCGACACCAGCCGTGACATCCGATCCACCTCGTCGAGCAGCAGAGCCCGCGTCTCCTCCACCTCGGCCGGGTCGCAGGCGTCCAAGAGCTCGAGATGGCCCTGCAGGACGGTCAACGGCGTCCTCAGCTCGTGGCCGGCGTCGTCGAGGAACTGGCGCTGGCCGACGAACGCGTCCTCCAGCCGGTCGAGCATGCCGTTCACCGTCCGAGACAGGGCCGTGATGTCGTCGTTGCCGGTCTCGGGCACCCGGCGGGAGAGGTCGGTCGCGCTGATCTCGTCCGCGGTGCGGCGCAGCGCGCGGAGCGGGCTCAGCAGCCGTCCGGACTGCCACCACGCGACCCAGGTGATGATGAACAGGGAGAGCAGGGCGACGATCGCGTAGGTCCGCATCGTCGACCTGAGCTCTCCGCGGTCCTCGTCGAGGTAGGCGACCACGAGCAGCGCGCCGGTGGTGTCGCCCTGCTGGACCGGCTGGCTGGTGATGCGCACCTCGCCGCCCGTCGGTGTCGAGTCGGACGGTGCCGCCGGCCGCAACCAGCGGCTCGGCTGCCTCGAGGAACGCCGGGTCCTCGACGAGCGGGTCGTCGGGCCACCAGACCTCTGGCTTGTCGCCGACCCAGCCGACGAGCAGCTCGTCGTCGTCGGGCACGTTGCGCTCGAGGAACGTGCGGAGGAGCGCGTCGACCGAGCGCGAACGGGCGCCGGGTGTCGCGGATCGATGCCCCCCTCCTCGAGCCTGCCGAACTCGTCGAGCTCCTGCTCCACCTCCCGCTGTACCGAGGCGTCGATGCGCCCGAGCTCGACCACGTAGACGATGAGGCCCGCGCCGGCCAGGGCGAGCGTCACGAGCAGTGCGACCGCGGCCGTGATCCGGACCCGGACGGACAGGCCGACGCGCTGGCGCGGGGGATCAGTCAGTCGTCCCCGTCATCCCCACCGTCATCGTCGTCGTCCTCGTCCCGGCCGTCGTCACCGTCATGCTCATCATCATCGACGGGCGGGGACTGACGACATGGCCGTCCTCGTCGTCGTCATCGTCGTCATCGTCGCAGTCGGTGCGTCGCTCGGGCGGCTCGGTCGGGGCCGTGTTGTCCGCGGTCGGGGAGTCGGTGGCCGGCAGTCGTCGACGAGTCCTCGCGCAGCACGATCGGAGTCCGCGGCCCGGGGTCGTCCTGGGCCGCGCTCACCAAGGAACCCGCGACGAAGCCACCCGAGCGGCAGCACGACCGCGAGCGGGAAGCAGGTACTTCAGCAGCGGATTCATGACCCCCACCATCCTGACCGATCATGGAACCGCGGTGAGGGGTGGGTGAGAGGTCTCTCATGATCCGTTCGTCGCAGACGGCCCACGTTCGCCGTACGACCTCGGACCGCAACCTCGGGCAACCCTCCGGCTCTAGAGTGGCGCACGTCACCACCTCACCGCGTCCGGAGGAGACCGATGTTCGTTCCGTTCAGCGTCCGTGACTTCCTCGACCGTGCCGTCACCGTGTACGGCGACCGGGTCGGCGTCGTCGATGAGCCGATGCAGCCGGCACCGAGCCAGGGCGAGCTGACCTACGCCCAGATGGGGGACCTGGCGCGCCGCCAGGCCGCCCGGCTCGACCAGCTCGGCATCGCGCCGGGCGAGCGCGTCGCGATCGTGAGCCACAACAGCAGTCGGCTGCTCACGTCGTTCTTCGGTGTCTCGGGCTGGGGCCGGATCCTGGTGCCGGTGAACTTCCGGCTGCGGCCCGACGAGGTGCAGTACATCGTCGAGCAGTCCGGCTCCCGGGTGCTCTACGTCGATCCCGAGCTCGAGGAGTCGTTGAAGGGCGTGGAGGCTGAGCACAAGTTCGTCCTCGGCACCGACTCCGACCTCTACGCGGAGCCCGGTGCGGAGCCGGAGCCCTGGGAGCACGACGAGAGTGCGACGGCGACCATCAACTACACGTCCGGCACGACGGCCCGGCCGAAGGGCGTGCAGATCACGCACCGCAACATCTGGACGAACGCGGTGACCTTCGGCCTCCACACCACGATCAGCGATCGCGACGTCTACCTCCACACGCTGCCGCAGTTCCACGCCAACGGGTGGGGCATGCCGTTCGCGATGACCGGTGTCGGCGCGCAGCACATCATCCTGCGCAAGGTGGACGGCGCCGAGATCCTGCGCCGGGTGCGCGACCACGGCGTCACCATGATGTGCGCGGCACCGGCCGTCGCCGCGGCGGTGCTCGACGCGCTGCCGGACTGGGAGGGCGAGATCCCCGGTCGCGACCGCGTCAGGATCGTGATGGCCGGTGCGCCGCCGCCGACCAAGACGGTCGCCCGGGTCGAGGAGGAGCTCGGCTGGGAGTTCATCCAGATCTACGGACTCACCGAGACCAGCCCGGTGCTGACCGTCAACCGGCGTCGTGCCGAGTGGGACGACCTGGAGCCGGAGGAGCGCGCGCAGAAGCTCACCCGGGCCGGCTCTCCGGCGCTCGGCGTCACCCTCGAGATCGACGAGTCCGAGGAAGGGTCGGGCGAGGTCCTCGCCCGGTCCAACGTCGTGCTCGAGGGCTACTGGGAGAAGCCGGAGGAGACCGAGGCCGCGCTGCGCGACGGCTGGTTCCACACGGGCGACGGCGGCTACCTCGGCGACGACGGCTACCTCACCATCGCCGACCGCAAGAAGGACGTCATCATCACCGGCGGCGAGAACGTCTCCTCGATCGAGGTCGAGGACGCGCTGTTCTCCCACGAGGCCGTCGCCGAGGTCGCCGTCATCGGTGTCCCCAGCGACAAGTGGGGCGAGACGATCAAGGCGCTCGTCGTACTCGCTCCCGGCAGCGAGGGCGGCCCGGACATGGAGGCGGAGCTGATCGCCTGGTGCAAGCAGCGGCTGGCCGGCTTCAAGGCGCCGACGTCGGTGGAGTTCCGCGACGAGCTGGCGCGGACCGCGACCGGCAAGCTGCAGAAGTTCAAGCTGCGTGCGCAGTACTGGGAAGGAAGAGATCGCCAGGTGAACTAGCCGCCGCTGCTCGAGGTGCGAGCCGCGGCCTCGCAGGCCGTCGAGGCCGACCGGCGTCGTGGCTGCGACGCTCGGCCACGGCGGCCTCGCACCTCAACCAGCGGCTGACTGCCAGCCGGCGGCGCGGAAGGCGGCGGCGGCCGGTGCGGTCCACGCCACCGAGGCCTCGTCGTGGCCGGGCACGAGGGTGATCCGGGTCGGCACCTGCGGCGGCGTGGGTACGGCGAGCGGGCGGCCGCTCACGGGGTCGTCCTCGCCGCGCGCGTCGATGCAGGCGACGTGGTCGATCTCGAGGCCCAGGCGGCGCTGGTGCTGCGCCAGGCTGAGTACGGCGACGCCGGAGCTGCCGTGGCCCTCGAGGTCGAGCGGTGCGTCGTTGGCGACCCGCGCATCGCCCACGAGTGTCAGCAGCTGCTCGCGAGTCAGGCCGTCGGCGAGCACGACCGGTCGAGGGTTGGGCTGGTCATCGGGTGGCACGGGCACCACCGTAGGGTCAGCACCACAGGTCCCGTGGAACAGGAACCCGGTGTGAGTCCGGGGCGGTTCCGCCACTGTGATCCCGTCGGTGGTCGAGGAAGTCGCGTAGCGACTGTCTCGAGACCGCGGACAGCCAGACACTGGCCACGGGGCATCCGACCGATGAGGGGCGCGAACCCCGAGGAGGCTCTGCCGGCCATGGTGCGCATCGCACTCTTCTCCACGTCCGACACCGACCTGCTGTCCGCTCGGGCGAGCGGTGCCGACTACGTCCTCGCCAACCCGGCGCGGTGCGACGTCACCGATCTGGCGGACCTCGCCGGGTCGGCTGACCTCACTGTCGTCCGACTGCTCGGCTCGCCGCAGGAGTACGACGCTGAGCTCGCCGCCGTGAAGGGTTCCGGCCGCCCGGTGGTCGTCCTGGGCGGCGAGCAGTCGCCGGATGCGGCGCTGATGGCGGTGTCGACGGTGCCCGTGGGCATCGCGGCCGACGCCCATCGCTACCTGGTCGAGGGTGGGCCGGGGAACCTGGCGCAGCTGCATGCGTTCCTCTCCGACACGGTGCTGCTGACGGGCGAGGGGTTCGAGCCGCCTGCTGTGGTGCCGGTGTGGGGGGTGCTGGAGCCGGGGTCTCGTGACGCGTCGCTAGCGCGACCTCCTCGACCGACGGCGCCCGCTGGTCGAGGAGGTCGCCCTGGCGACCGTCACGAGACCAAGGTCGGCATCCTCTTCTACCGCGCCCACCAGATGAGCGGGAACACCGACTTCGTGCACGCCCTGGCTGACGCCGTCGACGCGACCGGCCACGCGGTCGCCGTACCCGTCTTTGCGGGGTCGCTGCGGGCGGCGCCGGACGAGCTGTTCGAGGCGCTCGCCTCCCTCGACGCGCTGATCGTCACCGTGCTGGCCGCCGGCGGCACGGTCCCGGCCGACGCGAGTGCGGGTGGCGACGACGAGACCTGGGACGTCGAGCGGATCGCGGCACTCGACATCCCCGTGCTGCAAGGGCTCTGCCTGACGAGCAGCCGCGCGGAGTGGGAGGCGTCCGACGACGGGGTCAGCCCGCTCGACTCGGCGAGCCAGGTCGCGATCCCGGAGTTCGACGGGCGGATCATCACCGCGCCGTTCTCGTTCAAGGAGATCGACCCCGAGGACCCGGAGGCGCTGCCGCGGTACGTCGCGGACGCCGAGCGGTGCGCGCGGGTCGCCGGGATCGCGGTCAACCACGCACGCCTGCGACGGACGCCGGTGGGGGAGCGACGGCTCGCGCTGATGCTGTCGGCGTACCCCACCAAGCACGCCCGGATCGGCAACGCCGTCGGCCTCGACACCCCGGTCTCGGCGGTGCGGATGCTGCGACGGCTGCGGGACGCGGGCTATGACCTCGGCGCGGGCAACGCCATCACCCGGATCATCGACGGGGACGACGACACGGCAGCCGGCGACGCGCTCATCCACGCCCTGATCGAGGCGGGCGGCCAGGACGAGGAGTGGCTGACCAACGCCCAGCTCACGGACGCGCACGTGCGGATCTCGGCCGACGACTACCGCGCCTGGACCGCTGATCTGCCCGACGACCTGCGGACGAGCATGGTCGAGGCCTGGGGCGAGGCGCCCGGCCGGCTCTTCGTCAACGAGCGCAATGAGATCGTGCTCGCGACCCTGCGCGCGGGCAACGTCGTACTGATGATCCAGCCGCCGCGCGGCTTCGGCGAGAACCCCGTTGCGATCTACCACGACCCCGAGCTGCCGCCGAGCCACCACTACCTCGCGGCGTACCGCTGGGTCGAGAAGGGCTTCCAGGCCCACGCCGTCGTCCACCTCGGCAAGCACGGCTCGATGGAGTGGCTGCCCGGCAAGAACGCCGCGCTGTCGGCGTCCTGCGCGACCGACGCCGCGATCGGCAACCTGCCGTTGATCTACCCGTTCCTCGTCAACGACCCCGGCGAGGGCGCGCAGGCGAAGCGGCGTGCGCACGCGACGATCGTCGACCACCTGGTGCCACCGATGGCGCGCGCGGAGTCGTACGGCGACATCGCGCGACTCGAGCAGCTGCTCGACGAGTACGGCAACATCGCGACGATGGACCCGGCCAAGCTGCCGGCGATCCGGGGCGAGATCTGGCAGCTGATGAAGACCGCCGAGATGCACCGCGACCTCGGACTTTCTGATGATGCCGCGCGGCCGGACGATGAAGTTTTCGACGACTTCATCCTCCACGTCGACGGCTGGCTCTGCGAGATCAAGGACGCCCAGATCCGGGACGGCCTCCACGTGCTCGGCCAGGCTCCGGCCGGCGAGGCGCGGGTCAACCTGGTGCTGGCGATCCTGCGCGCTGCCCAGGTGTGGGGCGGCCAGGCGCAGGCGGTGCCGGGCCTGCGTGCGGCGCTGCGGTCGAGGCTCCTGCGTCGCTGCGCGACGACCGGGTCGAGGTGGATCGCATTCGAGTCGATCGCCCGTGAGCTGGTCGAGGCGATGGAGAAGGCCGACTGGGATCCCGCGTGCCGCGGCTGCGCTGCACGACGACACCGAGGTGCAGCGGGTGCTCGCGTTCGCGGCGACCGAGGTGGTGCCGCGCCTCGACCGGACGACCGACGAGCTCGATGCGGTGCTGCATGCGCTCGACGGCGGGTTCGTGCACCCGGGACCGTCGGGCTCCCCGCTCCGCGGCCTGGTCAACGTGCTCCCGACCGGGCGCAACTTCTACACGGTCGACCCGCGCGCGGTGCCGTCGCGGCTGGCGTGGCAGACCGGTCAGGCGATGGCCGACTCGTTGCTCCAGCGCTACCTCGACGACGAGGGCAGCTACCCGGAGTCCGTGGGCCTCTCGGTCTGGGGCACCAGCGCGATGCGGACGTCCGGCGACGACATCGCCGAGGTGCTCGCGCTGCTCGGCGTCCGCCCCGAGTGGGACGAGGCGTCGCGCCGGGTCCGGGAGCTCGCCGTCGTACCCCTCGATGAGCTGGGCCGGCCGCGGATCGACGTGACGGTGCGGATCTCGGGCTTCTTCCGCGACGCGTTCCCGCACGTGGTCGCGATGCTCGACGACGCAGTCCGGCTGGTTGCCGACCTCGACGAGCCGGCCGAGCAGAACTTCGTCCGCGCCCACGCCCAAGCCGATCTCGCCGAGCACGGCGACCAGCGACGCGCGACCATGCGGATCTTCGGCTCCAAGCCCGGGGCGTACGGCGCCGGGCTGCTGCAGGCGGTCGAGTCCGGGTCGTGGCGTGACGACAAGGACCTCGCCGAGGTCTACACGGCCTGGGGCGGGTTCGCCTACGGGCGCGGGCTGGACGGCGTACCGGCTGCTGACGACATGCGGACCAACTACCGGCGGATCAAGGTCGCGGCCAAGAACGTCGACAGCCGCGAGCACGACATCGCCGACAGTGACGACTACTTCCAGTACCACGGCGGCATGGTCGCCACCGTGCGCGCGTTGACCGGCGTCGATCCCCGGGCGTACGTCGGCGACTCGACCTCACCGGATGCCATCCGCACCAGGACGTTGCAGGAAGAGACCACCCGGGTCTTCCGCGCACGGGTGGTCAATCCGCGGTGGATCGGCGCGATGCAGCGGCACGGCTACAAGGGCGCGTTCGAGCAGGCGGCGACCGTGGACTACCTGTTCGGCTTCGACGCGACCGCCGGCGTCGTGCACGACTGGATGTATGCGGCCCTGGCGAAGGAGTACGTCCTCGACGAGACCAACCAGCAGTTCCTGCGGCGCTCGAACCCGTGGGCGCTTGCGTGGGATGGTGGAGCGACTGCACGAGGCGGCCTCGCGGGGCCTCTGGGCCGAGCCGGACCCGGAGGTGATGGCCGCCCTGCAGGCCGTCTACCTGGAGGTCGAGGGCGAGCTGGAGGATCGATGAGAGTTCGGATCATCGGCATCGGGATGGGCCCGCACCAGGTCACCCCCGAGGCCGCTGACGCGCTGCGCGACGCCGACTACGTCATCGCCGCGGAGAAGAGTGAGAGCGACGCGCTGCTCGCGGTGCGGCGCGAGATCGCCGATGCCTTCGGTGTGCCGGTGGTCGCCGTACCCGATCCGGAGCGCGACCGGGAGTCCGCCGGGGACGGCGGCTACGTCGGTGCGGTCGCCGGGTGGCACGCCGCCCGGGTCGCCGCGTACGAGGCCGTGCTGGTGGAGCGTCAGGGCACGGCGGCGTTCCTGGTCTGGGGCGACCCCGCGTTCTACGACTCCACCATCCGGATCATCGAGGCGATCGCGGAGCGGGGTGCGGTCGAGGTGGAGTACGACGTCGTGCCGGGGATCACCGCGCTCCAGCTGCTGGCCGCGCGCCACCGGATCGTGCTGCACGACATCGGGCAGCCGCTGCACGTCACCACCGGTCGGCTGCTTGCCGACGCCGTGGCCGCGGGACAGACGAACATCGCGGTCATGCTCAACCGGTCGGTCGAGCTCGCCGGGCTCGAGGACTGGACGATCTGGTGGGGCGGCAACCTCGGCCGACCCGAGGAGGAGCTGATCTCCGGGCGGGTCGGCGACGTGCTGGGCGGGATCGACGCGGCGCGCGAGCGGATCCGCGGCGATGTCGGCTGGGTGCTCGACATCTACGTGGTGCGGGAAGCAGCCGGTTGATGCTCCTCAAGCGTCTCAGCGGCCACATCGGACAGGCAAAACTGGCGCTTGTCGGGTGTTGCAACGGCCGACAAGCGCAGGAATCACCGGTCGACCGGGGATTCCTGCAGTGAACGCCCTCCTCGTCGCCGGCATGACCTCCGACGCCGGCAAGAGTGTCGTGGTCACGGGCCTCTGCCGCGCGTTCGCACGTCGGGGGATCGCGGTCGCGCCGTACAAGGCCCAGAACATGTCCAACAACTCGATGGTCGTCGGGTCTCGAGACAGTCGCTTCGCGACTTCCTCGACCAGCGAGCCGGCCTTCGGCGAGATCGGCCGGGCGCAGTGGGTGCAGGCGCTGGCCGCCGGCGTCACGCCCGAGGTGGCGATGAACCCGGTGCTGCTCAAGCCGGGCAGCGACCGTCGCAGCCACGTCGTACGGATGGGGCAGCCGGACGGAGAGATCTCCGCCCGCGACTTCGCATCCGGACGGGAGCGGCTGGCGGAGTCGGCGTTCGCGGCGTTCGACGACCTGCGGTCGCGGTTCGACCTGGTCGTCGCCGAGGGCGCGGGCAGCCCGGCCGAGATCAACCTGCGGGCGTCGGACTACGTGAACATGGGCCTCGCGCGGCACGGCCGGATCCCGACGATCGTGGTGGGTGACATCGATCGCGGCGGGTGGTTCGCGTCGGCGTACGGCACCTTGATGCTGCTCGACGAGGCCGACCGCGCGCTGATCAAGGGGTACGTCGTCAACAAGTTCCGCGGCGACGTCGACCTGCTGCGGCCTGGGCTGGTGGACCTGGAGGCGCGGACCGGGAGGCCGACGTACGGCGTGCTCCCGTGGCACCCCGATCTCTGGCTCGACTCGGAGGACGCGCTCGACCTCGAGGGGCGGCGTTCGGAGGAGGGTGCGCGCCGGGTGGCCGTGGTGCGGCTGCCGCGGATCAGCAACTTCACGGACGTGGATGCGCTGGGCCTCGAACCGGGGCTGGACGTGGTGTTCGTGTCCGACCCCGCGCGGCTGGCCGATGCGGACCTCGTGGTGCTGCCCGGGACCCGGTCGACGATGGCCGACCTCGCGTGGTTGCGGTCGCGCGGGCTGGACCGGGCGATCGTCGCGCATGCGGCCGCCGGGCGGCCGGTGCTCGGGATCTGCGGCGGATGCCAGATGCTCGGGCAGCTCGATCTCCGATCCTGACGGGGTCGAGGGTCCGCCCGGTGCCGCGGTCGACGGCCTCGGCCTGCTCGACCTGACCACGACCTTCTCCTCGGAGAAGACGCTCCGGCTGCGCGACCCCGCCGGTTACGAGATCCACCACGGCCGGGTGACCGGAGAGGCCAGGTCCGGCTCGGTGACCGGCACGATGGTGCACGGGTCGCTCGAGGACGACGGGGTGCGGTCGTCGTACCTCCGCGACGCGCTCGGCATCGAGTCGTCAGCGTCCTTCCCGAAGGCGCGCGAGCGACGGCTCGACGTGCTCGGTGACCTGGTCGAGGAACACCTCGACGTCGATGCACTGCTGGACCTGACCGGATGAGGGTGTTGATCCTCGGCGGTACGTCCGAGGCGCGGGAGCTCGCCGCCCTGCTCGTGAACGAGGGGTTGGACGTGATGACGTCGCTCGCCGGTCGGGTCGCCGAGCCGCGGCTGCCGGTCGGCAAGGTCCGGATCGGTGGCTTCGGGGGCGTGGGGGGCCTGCGCTCCGCGCTGGGGGAGTACGACGTGGTGGTCGACGCGACCCATCCGTTCGCAACGGGGATGTCGGCGAACGCGGCGGCTGCCTGCCCCGCCGAGAACGTCCCGCTGCTCCGCCTCGAACGACCCGGCTGGGCCGACCGCTCCCGACCGTCGTGGACCTGGGTCGACACCCACGAGCAGGCCGCGACGATGGCCGCCGAGCTCGGCGAGCGCCCGTTCCTGACCGTCGGCCGGCAGGAGCTGGGCCGCTTCGTCCCGGCACTCGGGGAACGGGCGGTGCTGGCGCGGGTCGTGGACGTCCCCGAGATCGAGCTGCCCACGGCGTGGACGCTGCTGACGTCGAGGGGTCCCTACGAGCTGGCCGGCGAGCTGGCGCTGATGCGCGAGCACGCGACCGACGTGCTCGTCACCAAGGACTCCGGCGGCTCCTACACCTGGCCGAAGATGGAGGCCGCCTCCGAGCTCGGCCTACCCGTCGTCGTCGTACGACGTGCGCCGGGGCCGGTGGGCGTCGAGGCCGTCACCGACGTCGCCGCCGCCGTCGCTTGGGTCGCGCGGTGATCAGCCGGCGTCGAGCACCTTGATCCGGTACCTCGCGCCGCTCCCGCCCATCTCGATCCTCAGGTAGAGGAACTCGGCGCCTTCACGCACTCCGTCCCGCCGCACCGGGATCCGCAGGGTCGCGGAGTCCTGCCGCGGCGGAATCTCGTCGTACACCCCGGCGTAGAGCCGCCAGAGCGGTCGCTGGGGGTGCGACGACCTTGGCGTGCCGCTCGAGCCAGTCCCGGGGTACGTCGGTCCCGCGGAGGTTCTCGCCATCGCCGCGGACCGCCCGCGCGGAGACCCAGGTGTCGGCGCTGGTGGCGCCCTCGATGGTGACCTTGATCTCAACCGACTGGCCCTCCCGCACCCTCCGGGTGACGTCGACATCGACGTTCGGTGGCGGGTCGTCCTCGACGATCAGCAGCTCACCGAGGTAGTCGTCGGTCGCGACGCCCTCCAGCGGCCAGAGAGCGATCTGGGTGTGCTGGTCGTAGCCGAAGCTGCGGTCGGCTTCGTACTCCGACGGGGATGGAGCCCGTCTTCTGGCCGGGAGCGACGTCGACGATGAGCCGCTGCACCTGACCCCGGTCCTGTCCTGCGGTGAAGGCCACGAACCGCGCCTCGCGCGTCACGCTGCCGATGATCTTGAACGGGACCCGCGCGACCTTGATGCCGCCCTCGCCCTCGTCGATCCGGACGTTGCCGATGCGCACCTGCGGCAGTCGGTCGGTCCGACACGGGAACGACCTCCTCCGGTGCCGACGACAGGTCGGCGATCCAGACCCGACCCTGCGGGGTGCCGGCGACCAGGTCGACCGACGTGATGTCGGTGAGGTCGACCCCGGCTGCTCCACTCGCGTCGACGACGACAGCGGTGGCCCACAGCTTCGTCGCCCAGGAGATCTTCGGCAGCGACGTCGCCTCGGTGCCCGGCACCGGGTCGAGCAGCGCCGAACCACCCGAGGAGTCGGTGATCCGCACCTGCACGTCGGGATCGGCGTACGTCGGGTCGGCGATGGTCCGCAGCTCGAGTCGGTCGCTGGTGAGGTCGAGCGGCTGGGAGAACCGCAGCCCGCCCGAGGCACCGGACTCCTGCCACGCGAACTCGAGGAACTGCCGCGTCGGCACCTGCTCGCCGTTCATCGGCCAGTGCGGCGTCACCCAGCTCTCGTTGCGGCGCCCGCAGATCGCGAAGGACGCACTCTGGGATGCGACTCCGTTGCAGAGCCGGGCATCGGCGTCACCGGTCGTGAGGGTCGGCCGGGCATCGGCGCCGGGCCGGCGCACCGAGCGGCCGCCGCCGATCGCGTGGCTCAGCACCTCGGCGTCCCCGATGGAGTCGACGGTGACGGGCGAGCCGTCGTACAGCGGCGTGTACTCGCCCTCGCCGGTGAACAGGTGGACGGCGCCTGCGACGTACGCCCTGCCGACCCAGCGCTGCTCCCACGGGCGCAGTCGGTCGGGGTTGCGATTGCCGCAGGTGTCGCTTGCGGTTGCCGCCCCAGTCGTCCCACGACGGCGCGGCCGCGATGCCCGGCGTCCACTCGGTGTTGAAGAAGTTGTGGTTGGCGCCCAGCACCATCACCGAGCTCTTCAGCGAGGCGTCGTCGGGCGCGAGACCGCGGGCGACATCGGTGAACCGCTGCCCCTGGAGGTCGTAGACGTCGCCGTCGCAGTAGGGGAGCACGGTCACGGTCGGGACGTACGGCGCGGTGTGCCACGCGAAGTCGACCGGCGCGAGCAGCACCTGCCCGGCGATCCGGTACGGCGCGCTCGGGCGGATCTGGATCGACGCGCGGTCGACGCCCTCGCCACCGCGGCTGTGCCCGACGAGGATCACCTGGTCGAGATCGATCTGGTGCGCAGCGGCGAGGTCGACCCAGCCGTCGAGGTGCCTCTGGACGATCGCCGCCCGGGCGTCGGCGCCGCCGTCGGGCAGCCGCCAGTCCTGGGCGTTGATCCCGTTGACCCGCACGGAGACGGTCGCGTAGCCCTGCGACGCCAGCACCTGCTGGATGTAGTCGTAGCCGAGGTGGCTCGGGATCTCCGCGTACGGCGCCCGGCACGGCCACTTGTCACCGCCGAAGTCGTCCGGGTCCGACGGGTTGTAGCAGACGCTGTGCCTGCCGTGCAGGAACAGCACCAGCGGTCGGGGTCCGGTGTTCTCGCCGGGCGCGGGCTCGACGACGTGGCCGACCATCTCGATCGGCTCGGCCATGCCGGGGAGCTTGACGCCTGGCCAGTCGTAGTCGCTGGTGACGACGTCGTAGGGCCCGGGCTTGCCCGGGTCGGCTGCATCGAGCTCGTGGGTGATCCGGGGCGAGATCGTGTCGTTGGCGGTGCCGACGGAGGGGTCGAAGCCCGGCTCGTCGAGCCGGTCGCCGGAGAGCACCACGTCGAGCTCGCCCGGGGTCGGCGCGGTGTCGGCGGTGACGAGCGCGGTGACGGTCCGCCCGTCGGCCCCGATCGTCGGCGCACCGAACGCCAGACCGTCGCCGGTGATCGTGGGCCGGTCCGAGCCGACCGGCAGGTCCTTCGGGGAGGTCCAGGAGACCCGGTAGCTGCCGTTGCCCACGGCAACCACCTGCCAACCGGGATCGTCCGGAGCCGCCGTACTCGGAGCGCTCGGGCGCCGCTCCCGCCGGTGGTGGGGAGTTGGTGGTGAGGGTCAGCGCAGTCGCTGCACAAGCAGCAACGGCGACGAACGCACGGTTGATCCTGGGCAGGACTCGGGGCGCACTAGTGGCGCGATGCGGCTGCACACCTAAGTAGACGCACAGATCGACCGATCGGTTGCCGCTTTCGCTCGGGAAGAAACGAGCGTCTCCGGACGCTGATACAGATATCCTGTGAGGAGAGGAGGAGCCCGGATGAGCACGATGCACATCGCGACCGCGACCAGGTCTTACGCGCGGTCGGTCGAGCGGGTTGCGGCGAAGTCCGCGGACCCGGCCGTTGCCGAGCGCCTCCTCACCGCTGCAGTGGGCATGCGGATCGCCCTGGAGATGCTGCCCGAGGGGTCTCCTCACCAGCTGTTCGAGCTGCGCAACCGGGCGGCCACCCTCGCCTCGATCCCGCGGGTGGGGTCGTCGGCGCACACCTCGCTCCTGGCCGCGCACGCCGTCTTCGCCGAGCGAGCGGCGCTGTGGGCGCTCGCCTGCGGCCTCGGCACCCGCCCCGCGCCCGTCTGACCGGGACCGCCTGATCCTGACGCCGGGCGCTCACGCTGCGATCGGGAGCATCCCCGGCAGCGACGTCACCTGGCAGGCGCAGGAGTCGCTGCACGGCAGGTAGGTGTGGACGGCGTGGCCGCACCCCGAGCACGGCAGGTCGTGGGTCAGGTGCTGCTCGTTGGTCCGGTCGGTGTTCCACATGATCGTGCCTCCTCGTGGTGCGGTGGGTGGTGGTGCCTCACTCTGTCCACGAACCGCGACGGCCGAATACGACACCCAGGCAGAAAAACTTCGCCGCATTGTCCATCACCAAGGACCGTGATCGGCCGCCCGCGCGGGAGAACAACGAGCGGCCGTCACGCGTATCCTTCGCACGGACCCGAAGGGGGAACCTGGTGACCGAAGCACGTCGGTACGGCGGCCAGTCGGCGACCGAGCGCGACGAGGGTCGTCGTACTCGCTTGCGAGAGACCGCTCTGGAGCTCTACGGCTCGCAGGGCTACGCGAGCGTGTCCATCGACCGTCTCTGCTCCGCCGCGAAGGTATCGACCCGGCACTTCTACCAGCTGCACTCCAACAAGGAGGACATGCTGCTCGACCTCTATGCGTCGCTCACGTCCGCTTCGCTCGTCGATGTCGTCGCTTCTCTCGAGCGCAACGAGGGGGAGACGATCGCGGTGCGGCTGCGCGAGGCGGTGGGTGCCTACCTGCGGCCGCTTGCTGGCGGACCCGCGCAAGGCGCGGATCGCGTTCGTCGAGATCGTCGGCGTCAGCGCGCGGGTGGAGGAGGTCCGGCTGCAGTTCCGCAACGCCATCATCGCGCTGATCGAGTCCGAGACGAAGGCAGCGACAGCACGGGGCGAAGCCGTCCGGGACGAGGACGTCCGGTTCCGGGCGCTCGCGCTGGTCGGCGCCGCCAACGTGATCGTCCACGACTGGAGCATCCATCGCGGCAGCAGCGACGCGGCCGTGCTGGAGAAGTCGTTCTGCGACCTGGCCGTCGAGCTCGTGGTCGGCCACGTCAACGCCATCTGAAAAGACCTGCCTGACTCGCCGAGCACCATCAGCATCTCGGGGTCGGTGATCGGCACGAAGCCGATGCCGGCGTAGAGCGCGATGTTCTCATTCACGCCTCGGGCGGGCATCGGCGTTCTCCTGTATCAGGCGGGCTCCAGCGCCATCCTGTAGATGTGAGCCGCAACCTGGTCGTCTGCCTTGACGGCACCAGCAACGAGCCCGAGGTGGACGTCACCAACGTGGCGCGGCTGTTCGACATGGCGATCAAGGACCAGGAGCAGCTGGTCTACTACGACCCCGGCGTCGGCACCATGGGCGCCCGCAGCGCGACCACTCCGGTCGGCAAGTCACTCACCCGGGTGGGCGGGCTGGTCATCGGGTACGGCGTCCGCGACAACATCGCCGAGGCGTACGAGTGGCTGATGGAGCACTACCGCCACGGCGACAAGATCTATGTCTTCGGCTTCAGCCGCGGCGCCTACACGGCACTGGCGCTGGCCGGGATGCTCCGCACGGTCGGGCTGCTCAGTCCGGGTGCCGAGAACCTGGTGCCCTACGCGATCAAGCTCTACGCGAAGAACACGTCCCGCGACGTCAGCGAGGACGAGGACAAGAAGTACTGGGAGACCCGCGGTGAGTTCGGGCGCAAGTTCGGCAACCCGGAGTTCGTGCGGTTCGCCCGGAACATCACCTTCCTCGGTCTCTGGGACACGGTGAAGTCAGTCGGCTGGCTCAACGCCCGCGCCAGGTTCGAGCAGGCCCGCTGGCCGTTCACCCGCAACGTCAAGAACGTGGCGACCGGCCGGCTCGCGCTGGCGATCGACGAGAACCGGCGCCCGTTCGCGCCGTACCGCTTCGATGCGCAGCAGGTCGCCGAGCGTCCCGATGACCTGAAGGAGCTGTGGTTCGCGGGCGTGCACAGCGACGTCGGCGGGCAGTACGACGACCACCGGCTCTCGGACATCGCGCTGGGCTGGATGGCCGACGAGGCGATGGCCGCCGGGCTGAGGGTCGACGCGAAGCGCTACGAGAAGCTGGTGGGCGTGCCGCACGGGCACCGCGCTCCCCGCGTCGAACGCGGTCGAGGGCGCGATCCACCGCCACCGATGGCTGTGGGCGCTGGCCGGCGGCTGGAAGCCGCGCACGTTGACCGCCGCGGACGTGCTGCATCCCTCGGTGCAGCAGCGGATCGACGGCACCGCCGGCTCGGCGAAGCCGTACCGGCCGAAGGTGGCGGGGTAGCCATGCCGGACACGGTTTCGTTCTCCGAGTCCCCGGACTCCCCGCGCAACCACATCGCGCTGCGGATCATCGCCCAGGACCCACAGGTCTTGGGCGACGACGACAAGATCCTGACCGCGACGGTGAAGGTCCCGTGGTCGCGGATGGAGGACGGCCCGCGCGGCGCTCGGTTCCACGTCGTCGACTTCAACGCGTCGACCGGGACCTATCTCAAGCACCCCGGCCTGCCCAACGACGATGACTACACGGACGCCGCGGACAAGGTCCTCGAGACCGACCCCGCGTTCCACGCGCAACAGGTGTACGCCGCGGCCTCGCGCACCCTCGCCACCTTCGAGTCCGCGCTCGGCCGGCGCCTGCCCTGGGGCTTCAACGGTCACCACCTCCATCTCGTGCCGCACGCCTTCGCGGAGGCCAACGCGTACTACTCGTTCGAGGACCGGGCCCTGCTCTTCGGCTACGTGCCGGGCGATGACGGCGAGGCGACGTACACCTGCTTGAGCTACGACGTCGCCGTGCACGAGACCGCCCACGCCGTGCTGGACGGGTTGCGCGGCCGCTTCCTCGAGCCCGGGCTGCCGGACCAGGCGGCCTTCCACGAGGGGTTCGCGGACATCGTCGCGCTGCTCTCGGTCTTCTCGATGCGGCCCGTGGTCGAGCAGTCGCTCGGCAAGGCCGGCAAGGACGGCCGGATCAAGCGCCGGCAGGTCGAGCGCGACGCGCTCCGCCGCGGCGTACTCACCGGTGTCGCCGAGCAGTTGGGCAAGGTGCTGACGCAGGGCCGTGGCGCACTCCGTCGCTCCGCGATGGAGCCACCGCCGCCGAACTGGGCCGACCTTCCCCAGTTCCAGGAGCCGCACCGGCGCGGTGAGGTGCTGGTCGCGATCGTGCTCGACGTACTCCTCGACATCTGGGTCAAGCGGCTCGAGCCGCTGGTCTCGCCCGACCGCGAGGGCGAGGTGGCCACCCTCGACCGGGCGCGCGCGGCCGAGGAGGGCGCTCGCGCCGCGACGCAGCTGCTCACCATGATGATCCGCGGCCTGGACTACCTGCCGCCTGTCGAGTTCGAGTTCGGCGACCTGCTCGATGCGGTACTGCTCGCCGACGCCGAGGTGGTCCCGGACGACGACCTCGGCTACCGCGCGATGCTGGTCGACCGGTTCGAGAAGGCAGGAGTACGGCGGCCGCGGGATCGCGTGACCAACGTCCTCGAGGCCGAGGTCGCCCCGCACTACCTCGGCTTCAACTTCGCCGCGCTGCGCACGGATCGGGACGAGGTGGCCCGGTTCCTGTGGCAGAACGCGCTCCGGCTCGGCGTCTGCTCGAAGTACTACACCGTGGTCGAGTCCGTCCGTCCGAGCCAACGGATCGCCCCGGACGGCCTGATCGTGGCCGAGTCGGTGGCCACCTACGTGCAGATGCTGGAGCTCACGGCCGACGAGCTCGAGGGCATCGCCGAGCTCGCGATCCCGGAGAGCCTCGATCCGTCGACCCCGGTCCAGCTGTTCGGCGGCGGGACGTTGGTCTTCGACCAGTTCGGTCGGCTCAAGCTGCACATCCACAAGAACCTCGACGACTGGCGCCGCCAGCTGCGCCGCATCGAGTACCTGCATCGCACCGGCCGCAGCGACACCAGCAAGCGGCTGGGCTACTCCAGCGGCGCCGCGCGCGGTCAGGCGTTCGCCGAGCTGCACAAGACCGAGCTCAGCTCCGGGGAGGCGTGGTGAGCCCATGGTGAGCAAGGTCGAGAGGGTCCGGATCCGGATGTACCAGGTCGGCTTCGGCGACTGCTTCCTGGTCTCGCTCGAGTACGACGCGCCGCTGCCCGACGGGCGCGCCGAGCGGCACCTGTTGATCGACTACGGCTCGACCAGGTCGGCTCGTGAGGGCCGCGCCAAGGGCCGGATGGGTGACGTCGCCCCGCTCATCAAGGAGCACACCCACGGGAAGCTCGACGTCCTGGTCCTGACCCACCGGCACAAGGACCACCTGTACGGGTTCTCCGTCAACGCCTCGGCGGATGTCGTGCGCGACCTGAAGCCCGAGCTGGTCCTGCGGTCCTGGACCGAGGACCCGGACCTGACCGAGGACGCCGACGGACCGGCGATCGCTGGTGACGCCGCACCCGTCGGTGCGGCATCGGCCCGGTTCGCGCGCGCCCTGTCGGAGGCCCAGGACGCGGTCGGCCGGCTGGCTGCCAGCCCGGGCCTGCACGCCGGCCTCAAGGCGGCGGCCGAGGAGGAGCTCAAGAACGCCGACGCGATCGAGCTCCTCGACGAGCTGTCCGCGCCGGACAAGGGCCGGTACCTGTTCGCCGGTGCGGACGCGGGTACGGCGGCCGTCGTACCCGGGCTCGAGGTCACTGTCCTCGGACCGCCGACCGTCGAGCAGGACGCCCGCGTCGCGCAGCAGGACGAGGAAGACCCGGAGTACTGGATGCAGGCGCTGCACGCCTCGCTCCACCGCGCGGCGGCCGACGCGACGCCGGACGGCACCAACCCCGCGCCGTCCGTCCGGGTCGGGCCCGGTCCGGTGCGCTGGCTCATCGAGCGGCTGTGCAGCCAGAAGACCCACTCGGTCACCCGGCTCGTGCGCAAGCTCGACGACGCGCTCAACAACACCAGTCTGATCCTGCTCCTGGAGGTCGGCGGGCTGACCATGCTGTTCCCCGGGGACGCCCAGATCGAGAACTGGCAGTTCACCCTCGAGCGGCTCACGGCGGACCCCCAGCTCAAGCAGAAGCTGGCCGGCATCGACCTCTACAAGGTCGGCCACCACGGGAGTCGCAACGCGACGCCGCGGTCGCTGCACGCACTCTGGGTGGACCGGCCCGACACGCTGCCGCCGCTCACCGCGCTGATGTCCACGCGTCCGGAGGTCCACGGCGAGACCGAGGCGACCGCCGTACCCCGGAAGACGCTCGTGACCGCGCTCCAGCAGGTGGCCACGCTGATCTCCACCGACGACCTCGACCAGGGACAGCCGTTCGTCGAGATCGTCAGCTCCACCGCCGGTGGCCCGTTCACGAGGGTGCTCTGAGACGTGGCCCCGGCGTGAAGGCGGTCATCCAGGACCGGTACGGGCTTCCCGACGTGCTGCGTGTCGAGGATGTTCCCGTGCCGTCGCCCGCCGCCGGACAGGTACTAGTGAGAGTGGCCGCGACGTCCATCAACCTCAGCGACTGGGAGGGCCTGCGCGGATCGCCTGGATATGCGCGCCTGGCCGGCTTGCGGTCACCGGGCCTTCGGACGCTCGGATCGGACATCGCCGGTGTGATCGACCGGGTGGGGGACGGGGTGACCCGATTCCGGACCGGTGACGAGGTGTACGGCGACAACCTCTCGCTCATGGGTGGCTTTGCCGAGTATGCACTCGCCCCGGAAGCAGCTCTCGCGCCCAAGCCGACCGGGCTCACCTTTGCGGAGGCGTCGACCATCCCGCAGGCAGGAGCGATCGCGCTGCAGGGGACGCGCACGGCCATCGCGGGTGCCCGGGTGCTGATCAACGGTGCCGGCGGCGGGTCCGGCTCCTTCGCGATCCAGCTCGCCAAGCGGCTCGGTGCCCACGTGACGGCTGTCGACAACGCCGTGAAGCAGGACTACATGCGGTTGGTGGGCGCGGACGAGGTGATCGACTATCGCCGAGCTGACTTCACCCACCCCACCGAGCGTTACGACCTGATCCTGGACCTGGTCGCGACCAGATCGGTCTTCGCCTACCGGCGCGCGCTAGCACCGGGCGGCAGGTATCGATGCGTGGGTGGGTCGGTCCGCACGCTCTTGCGCGTGCTCACGGTCGGTTCGGTCGTCGGGTGGACCACCCGTCGCTCGCTCGGCTTGCTCGTCGTGAAGGAGGGGCCGTCCCACTTCGAGCCGCTTGCCGACCTCTGTGCCGCTGGGGCGGTCACGATCCACATCGACCGCACGTTCGGTCTTGACGACGTCCCCGCCGCCCTCGCCCATGTCGGTGAGGGACGCGCTCTCGGCAAGGTCGTTGTCGTTCCCTAGGGTTTCCGTCGACCTACCGGCAGTCTGCTTCGAGCTGGCTGGGGTAGCGATGCGGTGTGGCTCTCTTGACGGAAGTTCTCCTCGCCAGTGGCGTCGCGTTGGATCTCGTGGGAGCTGGTGTCCTCTCGCACGCTCACAACGCCGAGTCGATCGTCGAGCTGCGCAAGGAGGTCGGCGAGGAGGACGAAGGCTCCGCAGTGGGGGAGCCGGACGCCCTCTCGACCCACGCCCAGCTGCTGGCAGAGAAGCGGATCGGCTTCCTGCTCCTGACCGTCGGCCTGATCGTCTACCTGTGCGGTGTGGTCTCGAAGAGTCCAGAGGACCTGGGGTTGATGGCGGCCATCGCGGTGGGCGTGGTGGCGGCCGCCCTGGTGGTCAGCGTGGTGTTCACCCGCGTCGCCGGGAAGCGGATTCTCGAGCAGGCACGGAAGGCCCAGAGGCACGACGACCCGGACAAGCTGCCGGAGCAGTAGTCCTGCGGCTTTCAGGTGGCTGAGAGGCCGGCGATCTCTCCGGCACGGAATGCGTCGACGAACAGGGCGTGGTCGCGACGGACCGTCCCCGCATAGGACATCGCGAACTCCACCAGGTCCTCGACGAACTCGTCCTCGTGGTCGCCGATGACCTCGAGGACGGCCTCCTCGGTCTGGAACCCGACAAGCTCCTCATCGCTGTCCTCGTCGGACGCGCAGTGCACCTTCGCGGTGGCACGACCGAGGTCCTCGAGCAGGGGCGCCATCTCGTCGGGTTCGGTGATGTCGCTCCAGTCCAGGTCGGCTTCGTACGGCGACAGCTCGGCGACGACGAACCCGGTGTCGTCGATGGTGGTCCATCCGAGGAACGGGTCGGTGTGCGCCTGGAGGGCGCGCTGGCTCACCACGGTTCGGTGGCCGTCGTGCTCGAAGAAGTCGCGGATCCGCTTGTCCTTGACGACCTGGCTGGCGGCCGGGTGGTTGCCCTGCTTCATGCTGAGCACGATGTCGTTCTCGAGAGCCTGGTTGAAGCCCTCGATGAGCACGTTGTAGGCGGGCAGTCCTGCGCTGCCGATGCCGAAGCCGGTGCTGGCGACGACGTCCTTCACGTCGTAGTAGACCGTGCGACCGGATCGCTTCTTGGGCGGGATCGTCTCGAGGTAGCGGCCGAACGCGGCGAGCACCATCGACCGCTCTGCGGCGTTGAGGTGTCGCGCGGTGGCGTCATCGACGAACCTGCGCTCATGGTCGGAGACCGCCGTCATCGAGTCGAGCAGGCCGATGCGGGTGCGTGCGCGCGCAGCCTGCAGGACGGCGTGCACCACGCCCTCGGTGTTGTCGAGCCGCAGAGCGAACTCGTCGAGATCGTCGTCAGTCTCGTCGTACCGCCGGACCTGGTCGACGTACGCCCGGAGGTAGACGGCAGCCAGCTCGCGCACGTCGTCCTCGGGGAGCGCCTTCTGCCAGCCCATCAGCGCGAGGCTGGCGACGAACCGGCGCAGGTCCCAGGAGAAGTGGCCGAGGTAGGCCTCGTCGAAGTCGTTGACGTCGAAGACGAGCAGACCTTCGGCGTTCATGTAGGTGCCGAAGTTCTCGGCGTGGAGGTCGCCGTGGATCCAGACGCGTGACGTCCGCTCGTCGGCCCAACGGTCCTCCAGGTCGGCCACGTCGGCGTAGAACAGGCAGGCCGACCCTCGGTAGAACGCGAACGGGTCGGCCGCCATCTTGCGGAACTTCGTCCGGAAGCCGCGCGGGTCGGTGCGGAGGAGGTCCTCGAAGGCGTGGGCGAGCACGTCGATGACCTGCTGGCGCCGTGCGCCGTCTCCGCTGCTCATCCCGCCAGCCTAGGCAACGCGGCCTCAGAACTCAGTCGTGCCGCGTAGCTTCCGGGGTCGCCCGTCAGGGTCGTAGAGGACCCGGTACGCCGTCCGGGCCCACGCCCGGGTGCGCCGTTGGAGGACCGGCGGCACGTGGGACCGGATGCGGCTGCCGGCGGCGCCGACCCGGTCGTTCCACAGGTCGAGCGCGCCGCTCAGGTCGCTCAACCGCGGGTCGTCCTCCGGAAGTCCGAGGTGCTCGGCCCACAGCGATGACCGCAGGCTGCGCGGCAGCTTTCCGTCGGGATCGACGACGGCGCAGGTCAGCTCGGAGTCGTGGGTCCAGGAGCGCAGGTTGAGGTTGTCGGACCCGATGGTCATCCAGTGGTCGTCCACCACGCAGACTTTCGCGTGCACGTAGATCGGCGTCCCGGCGTCGTTCCGCAGGTCGAACATCGCGAAGCGGTCTCCGCCTGCCTCGTGCAGCGCGTCGTAGGCGAGTCGCTGGCCGTAGAGGGACGGCGGTCCTCCGACGCGGCTGTCCTCCTCCGGGAACCGCGGCACGACGGCGATCACGCGCAGCTCCGGTTCCCGTCGCAGGGCATCGGCGAGCGCTGCGGCCACGAGCTCGGACCAGAAGTACTGGTCCTCGAGGTAGATCAGCCGCCGGGCTCGCTCGAACGCACGCGAGTAGCCCCGCGCGATCGTCCGCTCTCCCTCGGGCGCAAAGGGGTACGCCGGCCGCTTGGCCGGATAGGTGCGCAGGATCTGCACCTGGTGCGTGCCGACCTCGGGCGGTGGGTCCCAGCGCTCCGGCAGCTGCTCGGGGTGTCGCGGCATCTTGACCAGTCGGTGGAGGACTGCTCGGTAGGGGTTGCGGTGGTCGAGCGGCGTGCTGTCGTCCCATCGCTCCGCGAAGGTGTCGAGGACGTGGGCGACCGCAGGTCCGCGGATCTCCGCCATCGCGTCGTGCCACGGCGGCGTCTCGCCGTACCGCTCGTCGAGGGGCGGCGCCTGCGGATCACCCGCGTGGTCGGCGTCGTCGCGACGGCCGTGACAGAGGTCGATGCCGCCGACGAAGGCGACGTCCTCCTCGGGCCGGCCCTTCCGGCGTACGACGAACAGCTTCTGGTGGTGGGAACCGCCGCGGCGCACCCTCTCGTCGAGGAGCGCCTCGCCGCCGCTCTCGTTGATGACGGCACCGAGGTGGTCGTTCTCCTCGCTGTTGAGCTTGCCCGGGTGGGAGCGCCACAGCAGTGCCCGGACCTCGACGCCGCGCCGCGACGCCGACGCGAGGACCTCGCCGACCGTCGGGCCGTCCTCGGCCATCTTCTCGTCGGAGTCGCCGCGCCAGTCGGTCAGGAAGATCCGATCGCCCGGCTGGGTCGCCCCGATCACCTCGAGGAGGCGGGCGAAGTAGTTGGCTCCGTGCACGTGGGGGACCACGAGGTTGCCCGAGGTCCAGGCGCGCTGTGCAGTGGGTAGGAACCAGTCGCTCACTCTTCTGAGGTGCCCAGCGCCGGTGTGAGAAGACCCACGAACGGCGGGCGGGATTGGCCAGCCGTCGTCAGATCTGCGTAGCGTCGAGAGCAATGAGCCCAGTCGAAAGCACTGTCATCCGTCCGATTGAGCACCACGATCTCGACACCGTCGTCGATCTGAACCAAGCCGCCCTCGAGGGCGTCGGCCCGCTGGACTACGAGTCCCTGGCCCTGCTGGTCAAGCAGTCCGACCAGGCACTCGTCCTCGACGACGGCGGCCAGGTCGGCGGCTTCGTGATCACCCTCCCGACCGGCGCGACCTACGACTCGAGCCGCTACGAGTGGTTCGAGGACCGGCTCGACGAGTACGTCTACCTCGACCGGATCGTCGTCGCGGAGACGCACCGACGCCAGGGCGTTGCCTCGCGGTTGTACGACGCGGTCGAGTCCGACCTGCCCGTCGCCCTCGAGGTCTACGACAGCAACGAGCCCTCGCTGGAGTTCCACCGGCGCCGCGGGTACCAGAAGGTCGGCGAGCTGAAGCACGCCGGCAAGCGGAACCTGATGCTGGTCAAGGCGAGCTGACTCAGCCGACTGCGTCGAGCAACATGCTCGCCGCCACCGCAGCACCGTCGGTGCGGATCGTGTCCGCGACGGCGGTCGCCCGTTCGCGAGTCTCGGAAGTCATCGCCGCGCCGAGCGCCGACGACAGGGACTCGACGGTCGGGGTCGGGCCGTCGTGCGCCGTGCCGATGCCGAGCGCGGCCACCCGGCTCGCCCAGTACGGCTGGTCGCCGATCTGTGGCACGACCACCTGAGGGGCACCCGCCCGGGCGGCCGTCGCCGTCGTACCCGCGCCGCCGTGGTGTACGACGGCGGCCACCCGGCCGAAGAGTGCCTGCTGGTTGACCTCGCCGACGACGAGGCAGTCGTCCTGGTCGTCGATCGCCGCCAGGTCGGCCCAGCCGTGCCCGACGAGCACGCGGCGGCCCTGTGCGCGGATCGCCTCGATGGACACCCTGGCGAAGTCGTCCGGCGCGCGCATGCTCCCGAACCCGACGTACACCGGAGGCTCTCCGGCATCGAGGAACGCCTCGATCTCGGGCGAGAGCGGCCGGTCGTCCGGCAGGATCCAGGCACCGGTCTGCACGACGTCGACGTACCCCGGTTCCTGCCACGGACCCAGGACCGGGTCGGCCGCCAGCCAGGTCCGGTCGCTGAAGATGTGGGCGCGGACGTCATCGACCGGCGGCATCCCGGCTGCCGACCCGGTTGGTGTTCAGCGCCTCGCCGAACAGCGCGTTGTAGCTCTCGATGTCCAGCTCGTTGAGCACCCGGTTGTCGGTCACGCCGGCGGGGAACGGCCGCCCCGGCAGCGGATGCGGAGCATGGTGGGGCGACGGCAGGAAGAGCGGGCAGTAGCTCACGAAGATCGAGCGGACGCCGAGCATCTCGGCCACCGACGTCGCTCCGGCCACGGCCGACATCACGCCGCTCGCCAGCAGGGCATCGCATCCGTCGGCTGCGGCCGCGAGGGTGTCGAACTGCTCGGCGATCAACGTCTTGGCGATCTCCGGGATGCTCGTGACCGGCGGCCGGGTCGCCCCGTGCACCAGCGCGCGGACCGGCCCACCGACCGGCACATGAGGTACGCCGACCTCGGCCAGCCGTTCCTCGCAGTCCGGTGGTGCGCAGATCAGTGCCTCCGCTCCGGCCTCCTGCAACCGCACCGCAAGCGCCGCGAACGGCTCGACGCCGCCGCGCGAGTCGTAGGTCGTCATCACCACACGCACGTCGTGGCCTCCCTCGGTCGTGTCTGACTTGCTGCGGTCACAGCTGGACCGGCACCCGCTGGTCGCAGCCGGTGCCGTCGCCGAAGTCGCGGCCGCGCACGTGTACGTCCGACGCCGTGATCCGCGCCCGGTAGAGGACGAACGGCTCGTCCCGTAGGGACTCCGCGGTGAAGGAGAGCTCGGGCTCGACCTCGCGGAACGCCTCGGCGCACGCGTCGGCGAGCTCGTCCTCGGGCACCCGGCCGGCGGTGGCCTCCAGGTAGACGGCCTGGCCGGACTGCGGCGCGGCGCTCGAGTCGAACACCACGATGCTCACCTCAGGTCGCTCCTGGATGTTGTGCGAGTGGTGGGCGTCGGCCGACGACAGCCAGTAGACGTCGCGATGGTCGACCAGCGAGAACCACACCGGCGACACCCGCGGCCGACCGGACGGGTCGACGGTTCCGAGCACCATGAACCTGTTGCTCGCCAGCGTCGTACGGGCAAGCTCTCCGAGATCAGCCATCGCACCAGTGTGACGCGCTTCGTTCGCCAGATCGAACGACTAACCTCACGAGGGTGAGCAGGATCTTCACCACGAGCTTTGCCTCGGTCTATCCCCACTACGTGACGAAGGTGGAGAAGAAGGGACGCACGAAGGCGGAGCTGGACCAGGTGATCGAGTGGCTGACCGGTTTCGACGAGGCTGAGCTGAGCAATCACCTGTCCGTGGGCACGACGTTCGAGGACTTCTTCGCCGAAGCCCGCCTGAATCCGAACGCGTCGTTGATCACCGGGCTCGTGTGCGGCGTCCGCGTCGAAGACGTCGAAGACCCGCTGATGCAGAAGATCCGCTACCTGGACAAGCTGGTCGACGAGCTCGCCAAGGGCAAGGCGATGGACAAGGTTCTGAGGTCCTCGCCCGCGTCCTCGAAGCAGTAACGTCGGGCCATGGCAGACGAGTCGATCCTCGACGGGCTCGACCCGTTCGACCTGCTGGACCGCGAAGCCGACCGCGTCCACCACCTGTTCGTCAGCGAGCCCGACTGGTCCAGGCCGAGCAGGTGCGCGGGCTGGACCGTGCGGGACATGCTGGGGCACCTCAAGAGCGTGGAGGACTACACGCGGGCCAACCTCGACAACAAGGTCGGCGACCTGTTCCTCGCGGCAGAGCAGGCAGGGATCACGGACGTCGCGTCCTTCAACGACTGGCAGCTCCGGGCGTACGCCGACGTACCGGCCGACGAGCTCGTGGGCGAGTGGCGCGAGGCCCAGGTGGCCAACCGTCAGGAGCTGCGGGAGCGGGGGCGGCACGGGACCGTGGACACCATGGTCGGGCAGTACCCGTCGTGGCTGCAGACCTTCCACTTCGTCGTCGAGTACGCCACCCACGGCGACGACATCTATGTACCGGTCCCGGACGAGGATCGTCTCGAGCGCAGTGCGTGGCGGGTCGCGTTCGGACGCTTCGTGCTCCAAGAGCTCGAGAAGCCGGTCACGGTGACGCCCCGTGACGACCTGCTCGTGGTCGAGAGCGACCTCGGGCGCGCCGAGCTGACCGGCGACGACTTCGTCGAGGCGACGGTGGCACGCCTGCCCGAGACGCACCCGCTGGAAGGCCCGCTCAGGACGCTCTTGTCGACAGTCCCCTAGACCCGGTGTCGTCGCGCCTGAAGGGAACTGTCGGTGCGCGCGCCTAGAGTGCGTCAGGTGAACGCACGATGAGCAAGGAAGCGGGCCTGCGGGCGATGCGAGAGGCCCGGTACGCCGCCCGGTCCGCCCGGTCGACACCCTCCACGAGCCAGCCAGGCCGGCGGTTCCACCAGCGAAGAGCGAACCCCCAGCCCCGCCAGCCCCGATGCTCCGGCGTCGCCTGCGGACGCGCTGTGCGGGCACCGCTCGATGAACGGGCGCACGTGCACCCGCGAGCAGGGGCACGCGGCGAAGAGTCACCGCTACTCGTAGCGACATGGATCGAGCTCGGGGGCGACTCGAAGCGGAGCGCGAACAGACGCTCAGGCGTCTCGCGAGTCTGACCGACGACTTCGACTCGGTGGTGGCGGCATCGCGCGACACCAACGCGGACGACGAGCACGATCCCGAGGGCGCCACGATCGCCTTCGAGCGGTCCCAGGTCGCAGCCCTCGTGCGCCACGCGAAGCAGCATCTTCTCGAGATCGACAGCGCCCTCCAGCGGTTGGACGAGGAGACCTACGGATCCTGCGAGTCCTGTGGACGACCGATCGGCGAAGGCCGGCTCCAGGCAAGGCCAGTCGCTCGCACCTGCATCGAGTGCGCTGCGGGGGAACGAAGGTAACGGGCTACTCGAACGCGCCCATACGTGGGCGATCTGACGCACTCGTCGCTAGTGGCACCGCTGGACAAGCCGCGATGCCAGCCTCGAGCAGAGCGCCCAGCCGTCGGTCACGGTCGGGGCTGGCGCTCGCCACGACCCCGTCGACAGCGCATCGGACCATCGTCGGCGCACAACGCTTGGCGAAGGTGTTTGCATCGATCCGGCTTCGGATCCCAAGTCGATCGACCCAGGCAACGGCGCCAGGAACCATCCCGAGTGCGACCTGGGCCTCCCGCCGGGTGGCCGCCAGATCGGGTCCGGCATCCGCGCACATTTGCTCAGCTTGAAGCAGGCCAGCTGCCAGCGCCCGCTGCGTCGCTTCCGGGGCGTCGAGGATGTTCTGCGCCGCAACCGCAACCGCGATCGTGAGCCAGGTCCGGTCGTTCCCGTGCCGGCACACGACCGAGGGGATGAGTCGCGTCAACTGCTGGCGTCCGTCGTCGCTGGTGTGGTCGTTCACCAGCCTTGCCAGATACGCGAGCAAGGGATGAGTGCAGGAGGGGTGATCGCTCCACCGCTCACCGGCGAGCACCGAGGCGAACTCCATGAAGCACGCGCCGCGTCGTGGCGTTCGATGCCGGCCGCGTGACAGAACCGGGATGCCGTCTGGGATGCTTGAGGGCTTCATCGCAAACCTCCTACTCCGAGCATGCGCCGACGCGCTGGCGCGATCAACCCTCGCACGCACGAAGAACGCGCTGCGGAAGCGCGATCGCTGCCGATGACGGGGATCGGTGAGCTGGACCCACCGGGATTTGGGGACCTCCTGGCGGGATTGGGCGTCACCTGCGTAGTAGCAGGCTGGCGTCGGGCGCGAGATCGATCTGTGGTCCGAGGCCACGGCTGACCTTGCGCAGAACCCGGTGCAGCCAGCTCGCGTCCTCCACTGTGGCGCGCCGCAAGCGCATCTGCCGCGACTGCAGGGGCACCATCCGCAACTCGTCGAGCCCTCCGGCCGGGTCGAGCAGGGCGACGTACAACAGCCGCAGGTCCCCCCGGAACCGTTCCTCGCCCGCGATTCCCTCGTAGTCGTTGATCAAGTCGCCACAGCCGTAGAGCACGAGCCGGCCGCGGTAGACCTCGACCGGGCGAGGGTGGTGCGAGGAATGCCCGTGGACCACGTCCACCCCGCTGTCGATGAGCCGATGAGCGAAGCGGACCTGCGCCCGCGGCACGTCGTACCCCCAGTTCGATCCCCAGTGGACGGACACGACCGCAATGTCTCCGGGCTGCTTCGCCAGCCTTACGCGCTCGCAGAGCGCGTCGGCGTCAGCGTCGGAGTTCTCGCTGAGGAAGGCCACGCCAGGGCGTTCCGGTCCTGCGGCCCAGCTGTGCGGTACGCCGCTGGAGGCCGACCCGACCGACCAGATCAGGACACGATGGTCACCGGCGGTGAGCGCAACTGGGCGCCATGCCTGCTGCTCATCGCGTCCCGCGCCTACCGGTCCAAGGCCCGCGCGCGTGAGTACGTCGAGAGTCTCCTCGAGTCCGCCGACGCCGAAGTCCAGCACGTGGTTGTTGGCGAGCGCGCAGGCATCGAGCCGGGCAGCGGTCAGGCAGGCGACGTTGCCTGGGTGCATCCGGTACAGCACCGCCTTCGCGGGCTGGAAGTCGTCGCTGCTGGTGATGCTGGTCTCCAGGTTGACGATGCGCAGATCCGGTGCGAGTTCGTCGAGGACCTGCAAGGCGTCGCCCCACGGCCACGAATAGTCCACCGGGTGAGGGATGGTTCCGGACGCTGACTCGGCAAGCGCGACGTAGTCCTGGGCGCTGGCGACGTGCCGCTCCCACAGACGTGGGTCACCCGCCGCAGGCAGGATCTGGTCCACACCCCGGCCCGTCATCACGTCGCCGGTCAGGCACAGCACGACCACACTTCCATCGTGGCACTCACCGGCGCCCGAGGATGGTCAGAGGTAGGGCCGATCGACGCCGAGACACCGACCGCGGACCAGCTTGGGCAGCGATCGGATCGCCTACTGTGTGTTCGGCTCTTGGCCGATCGGCGGTCCAAGCGTGATCACCTCTGGTATGTCACCCAGAGCCCATGCAGGTGGTTCGACTCCTGCTGCGGCCGCGGACATGCGTGCGAACTGACGCTCGAAACCGGCAGGTGTGCACACCAAGAGGTAGCGCGCTGGCGTGTCGTGGGGATTCGCGAGTCCGTGGGCGGTGTCGCGGGGGGCAAACGCCAATTGTCCTGGACCCTTGCTGACGCGGTGATCGCCGAGTTGAAAGAGGAGCTCGCCCTCGAGCACATAGAAGGCTTCGTCAAACCCGTGTTGGTGAAGCGGCGGACCGGGGCTATGGGCAGGGACCACGTTGTGGACCAAGGACACGTGTCCGCCGGCCTGTTCACCATGTAACAGGATCTGGCTGATCGGTTGCTGGGACGGGTCGGGCATGACGTTTCATCTCCTTCCGTCCACGATAGACCGAGCCAGAATCGACCCAAGCAGGGAAGTGGATCTGTCGCTGCGCATTCCCTGGCACGGCTCGTGCCTATCCTGTTCGGGTGCCGTTGTCGCCTGCGCACCCGGCGGCTGTGCTGCCTCTCCAGCGGCTCGGTCTACCGCTGAGCGCGTTGGTGGTCGGTTCGGTGGTGCCGGATGTGCCTGTGTACCTTCCCGTCGGCGTGGACTACCAGACGACACACAGCGGCTGGGGAATCGCTGTCGACGTCGTCATCGGTCTGGCGGTGTTGTGGTTGTGGTTCGCCGTGCTCCGTGACGCGGTTGTCGACCTGACGCCGTCGTTGCGATCACGCGCACCGGCGCGCGCCCGGATCGACCGGCGGGCGTGGCTAGTGGCTCCGTTAGCCCTTGCGATCGGCGCGGCGACCCACGTCCTCTGGGACTCCGCCACTCATGACTGGGGATTCATCGTCCAGGAGTTTCTCTTTCCTCAATGAGCAGTACGGCCGCATGAGGGGCTACCAGTGGCTCCAGCAGTTGTCGACGGCTGCCGGTTCCGTTGTCGTGGCGGCGTACTGCGTGCATCAAGCTGAAACGGCGAGCCGCGGTCCATCGATCGCCGGCTGTGAAACGGAGCGGGCTCTGGCTGGTTCCGATCCCCTTGTCCGCGTTGGCCGTTGGGCTCGCGTTTCGCGACGTGGAGGCCGCGGTCGGCGCTGCGTTGGTCGCTCTGGTCGTGGTCGCGATCGGATGGCGGATCGCTCGGCAGGAGGAGTCTCAAGCCAGCGTGGACGGAGAAGATTGATTGCAGTTGGCCAACACTCACGTGTACGTGGCCTCGTCGCCCATGGTTGCGGTCTGAAGTTTCATGGGCGGACGTACGTCGACCCGTCGCTGCGTGGGTCCGCGCCCGCCGAGACGCGACCATCGGCATTGCGCATGGCGATCATCGCGTGACCGAGTTCCTCGTCGTGGGAGTGCGTCATCCGCACGGCGACGCCTTCTCGCCGTAGGTCGTCGATCGTTCCGGCGCCGAGATCGGACTCGGCCAAGGCGACGTCGTTGTGCGTCCCTGATTCGGGACCGCCGACGACGAAGCGAGGCGCGGCAACCGCATCGGATGGTCCGATGCCCGCCGATGATCGTTGGATCAGCTGGGTGAGAATCTGGGGTTGAGCCCGGCCGCCCATCGTCCCGAGTGCGGACGTCGTGCCGTCGGAGTATTCCGCAAGTACAGGCATCAACGTGTGTGCTGGTCGCCGCCCGGGCGCTAGGAAGTTCGGCGATGTGTGGTCCGAACTGAAGAACGAACCACGGTTGTGCAGGACGATTCCGGTGCGGGGATCCCGCAACCGAGATCCGAACGAGTGAAACAGGGATTGAATCGATGAGACTGAGGTTCCGTCGCTCGCCGTAGCCGTGATGGCCACCGTGTCTCCAGAAGGCTTGACCGCCGGCGGGATCGTCATGGCTTTCTGCGCCCCGGTGAGCAGTTGGTCCACGTCGGCCGCGATTGCCTCCGGCCGTAGAAGGTCGCGGACGTCGATCCTCATGCTCCGCGGATCGGCCAACTCCCGCAGGCGTCGGGCTTCGCCGAACGCGAAGAGCTTCGCGAGCATTCCGCTGTCGACCTTGATCCCCCGCGACTCGATATCTTCGATCGCCAACAGGGTGCTCAGCAGGAGATAGCCCTGGGAGTTTGGCGGTGATGTGGCCACGCGGAGCTTCGGGGTCTGCGCCACGAGCGGCGTTTGAACGACGACCTGGTGTGCGGCGAGGTCGGCGGCGGAGACTGGCACTCCGAGGCGGTCGAAGGCGGAACGGAGGTGCTCGGCGACACCGCCTTCGTAGAAGTCTCGTAGGCCGCGGTCGGCCAATGCGCGGAGAGTACCGGCAAGGGCGGGCTGTCGCAGCGTGTCGCCAGGACGGAGCGGCGAACCGTCGCTGGCAGCAAGGAGCTCGCGCAGCCCGTCGTCGCCCAGGCCGCCGCGCTCGTAGGTGTCCGCGACTGCCCTGCCTAGCCGCTCCCCGACTCGCACACCCTCACCCGCCAACTCGATGGCGGGATCCAGGATCGTCGAGAGCGCCAGCGTGCCGCCTCCCTGTTCCACGAGCCATTGCCATCCTGCGACTGCTCCGGGGACCGTCACCGTCAGTGGGCCCACCAAGGGAACGGCGTCCACTGGCGGTGCGGCGTTCGTACCGTATGCGCCGCTCGCGTTGACACTCAGCACGCTCCCATCGGGACGACGCACGAGCGCGAACAGATCTCCACCAATAGACGTCTGGTGTGGATAGACCACCGTCATCGCGGCGGCAGCCGCGACCACCGCCTCGACGACGTTGCCGCCGACGTCGAGCACCTTCTTGGCGGCGGTGACTGCGAGGTGATGCGGCGCCGCGATCGCGACAGATTCGCTCACCCTGACACGCTACCGATCGTTACGAGTCGAAGCCGAAGCCGAGTCGATCCAGGGTCCGCAACCAGATGCCTAGGACGCTCAGACGCAGCCGTGACGTGGGCGCTCGCGGTGGCGCGACTCAGGATCGAATGCGGAGCGGGATGCCCACCCAGAGGATGAGGTAGCCGAACAACGCGACGATCGATGCCACGATTCCGCCGGTCCTCCCGATGGTCAGGTCGAAAGTCAGGAAAATGACCCCGCAAGTGGTCAGGGCCACCAGTACCAGCCCGGCGATGGCGACTCGATTGGCCGTCTCGACGAGCCACGGCCGCCGGCCGCGTCGGAACAGAATGCGATGGTAGGCGATCGGCGACAGGATGGCCGCAGTGGCGGTGACGGCTCCCGACAGGACGAGCAGGTACGCCGTCCGCTGCACGTCATCGAGGGTTTCGAAACGGTCGCTGAACGGCACCGTCAGCAAGAACCCGGTGAGCACCTGTACGCCGGTCTGCGTTGACCGCAGTTGCTGGATCAGCTCGGTCCAGTTGCGGTTGATCGTCGCTTCGGGGATGCCGTCGGACGGCGGTTCGGACTCGGTCGGCTGCATCGTCTGAAACTACTGCGATGAGATGCGCCGTGGTCATGTCCTGAGGAGTGAAAGCAGTCGAGGTGGGGTGGGCGCTCGCCTAGGGATCAGCGGATCCGGACGGGCACAGCAGGAGTCTGGTCGGCGACCAGCTTGGCGGGTCCGCGCTTCGCAGCGGCGGGTACGTCGAAGGTCCAGGACACGCTTCCGTCGCCCTCCCCACCCGCGCCGGCGTCCGTGGTCCCGAGGTTCCATCGCCGTCCGTCCTGGACCAACCGCAGGGTCACGTCTGTCATCGGTCTCGGCTCCGGGCCGTAGTCGCACGACTGGTCCTCGCACGCCCCGCCGACCGAGCAGCTGCCGACGTCCTGGCAGCCGTCCACGAAGTACTTGCCTTCGATGGTCAGGGTGGTGCCACGCTTCACGACGTGGCGCTCCGTCACGTCGATCATCGGTCCGGCGCATTCCGCCACAGCTGGCGGCTGAGGAACGGGCGCGATGTGCGAGGCCAAGGAGGAGCGTGCCGAGGAGCAGCGACGAAGAGCGCATGCTGACTGGACGTCGACGTCGGCCCATTGGTTCCCCTGCTGGAGTTGAGTAGCGCTACTCATCCGCATCGCTCTGCCGCGGACCTGCACTGTAAAGGTATGACGACTCCACACCGTGAACCGCACCCAGGCGACCGACGGCGACCAGAGGGTCGCGCACCACCTGCGGCTACTCATCGCGACCGCGGTGCTCGCCCTCCCACAACTGGCTTCGCGACGATCTTCGCGGTAGCTGGACGTGGGTCGCATACTCGACGAGATGACGCCGCCCAGCGGGACGACTCCTGGACCGAGCTCGGCTACTACGTCGCGGCGGTCGTCGCCGTACCGCCGTTGCTCGCCGCATCGCTCAGCGTCGGCGCCTGGATGACGCGGCGCCGCGCGATGGGCTAGGTCGTCGCGCATCGACTTGGCCTTGTGCATTGCGGGCATCGCCGCTCTCGTTCTCGTGGCTGTCCTCGTTCGATCCTCCTTCGGTCGGCCAGCTTCGCGTGGTTCTTACCGACTCAATGAGTGAGCTTCAGCCCGACGACACAGCCGACCAGGCCGAGCACGAGCAGCACCTGCGACACCCGCACCGGCTCGCCACCGGCGTACCAGCCGAAGGCGACGGTCAGGGCGGCGCCGATGCCGACCCAGACGGCGTACGCCGTGCCGGTGGGCAGCTCGCGCATCGCGTAGGCGAGACCGCCCATGCTCAGCAGCAGCGCGACGCCGAACACGGCGGTCGGCGCGGGCCGTGAGAACCCTTCGGACCGGCCGAGGGCGACGGCCCAGACCGCTTCGAGGACGCCGGACAGGATGAGGACGAACCAGGACATGACCACTCCGAAGTGGCCGTCTTGTCGCGTTCCGGGTACGGCGCCCTCGTCCGGGTGACCAGTTGATCACCGGTTCGAGATCGAGGCTATCAACGCGACGACGCCCGGGCCGAAACGGCGACGAGACCGCCGCCGCCAGAGCCACGGCCGACCCGCCGGGCCAGCCGACGGGCGCGGGCCAGGTCCGCACGGACCGGAGGGCGGCCGTCGCCCATGACCGCCCGGTGCTCGATGCGCTGGTCGGCCCCGGCGCCGTACACGTTGGTGCCGCCGAGCCGCACGCCGAGCGCTCCCGCGAACGCCGCCTCGACCGGACCGGCGTTCGGGCTGGGGTGGGCCGCGGCGTCGCGGCGCCAGGCGCGCCACCCGGAGCGGCGGTCCTCGCCGAGGAGCACGGCGAGCGCGGCCGTCAGCCGCGACCCCGGCAGGTTGAGTACGTCGTCGAGCCGCGCCGCCGCCCACCCGAACCGCTCGTAGCGCGCCGACCGGTGCCCGACCATCGCGTCGAGGGTGTTGGCGGCGCGGTAGCCGAGCAGGCCGGGCACGCCGGCGACGGCACCCCAGACGAGCGGTGCGACGACGGCGTCGGAGGTGTTCTCCGCGAGTGACTCGACGGCCGCGCGGACGACCTCGGACTCCGAGAGCTGCGACGTGTCGCGCCCGACGAGGTGAGTGAGCCGGACCCGGGCGTCCTCGAGCCGGCCGGCCTCCAGCAGCTCCTGGACCGCCCGACCTTCGCGGTCCAGTGAGGTCCCACCGAGCACGACCCAGGTCGCGAGCGCCGTCGCCGCGGCCCGGGGGACCGGGCGACCGCTGCGCTCGGCGACCAGCCCGAGCCCGACCGCACCGCCCACGAGCACGACGACGTACGCCGCGCCCGCCCGCCGGTCGTCGCGCCACCACCGTCGTTCGAGCGCCGCGGCCATGGAGCCGAAGCCGCTGACCGGGTGGCCGCGCCGCGGATCCGCGAGCAGGAGGTCTGCGGCGTAGCCGAGCAGCAACCCGGCCGCCCGGCTACCACTCACAGACGGGCGGCCAGCGCGCGTCGCTCGGCATCGGCCGCGGCGGCGTCGTACAGACGACCGACGAGGACGGTCAGCACGACGCCGATCGTCGCCCACAGCGACGCGAGGGTGAGGATCGAGGAACGGCGGAAGTACCAGAGCAGGTCCGCCGGGAACGCTCCCACCTCGTTGACGCTCGGCAGCAGCAGGCCCGCGACCGAGACGATCGCCACGAAGCCGGCGGCGGCGACGATGCTTGCCGTCACGCCGTCCCACCGCGTCAGCAGCCTGCGAGCCACCACGACTGCCGCGATCGCGGCGAGGACCGAGATCAGCAGCATCGCGAAGTACTCGCTCGTCCGGTTGCCGATGGTGTCGGGATTGCCGACGGCCGGGGGAGTGGCCGGGTACTTCAGGAACGGCACGAGCGCCACCGCCACGAACCCGATCCCGGCCACCAGCAGCGTGGACCCGCGGGCCGACAGCCGACCGAGGCGCCCGATGACGGCGGCCGCGGCGAGCGCGGTCAGGCCGCCGAGCGCCGTACCGACGACGGCCATGCCGGTCAGCAGGCCGAAGCTCTTCTGGTCGTCGCGGGAGATCTCGACCATGCCGGGCTCGGCGGCGTCGGCCTCCTCGGCGGCGATCTCGTCGGCCGACAGGTGCTCGGCCGCGGCTTCCTCGAGCGCGATGGCGTCGTCGATCTGCGGCTCGCCGAGGGCGAACGCGACGACGAACGCGATGATGCCCGCGACGAGGCCGGCGGCGAGGCCGCGGATCAGGAACGCGGCCGGGCTGAGGACAGACTTCTGCCCGGGACGTGAGGTGCTCATGTCAGTCCCGCTCAGTGGCAGGGGTAGCCGAGCAGGTGGCGGGCGTCGTGCACCCACTCGTGGACCGCGTTGCCCGCAGGCAGCGAGATCGCGCCCTGGTCGGCGCTGATGAAGAAGATGGCGAGCATCGCCAGCAGGCCGTAGAACACGACCCAGGTGCCGAGCTGGAGCAGCGGTACGGCGGGGATCTCGACGGATGAGCCGGCGAGGGGAGCAGCAGACGACTGCGACATGTGTCCTCCTCAGGGATTCTGCGTCCCTGTTCGTTGGGTTGGAGTTGCGTGACACTCGGGTCTGACTCATCCGCCCCTTCACAGGGCGGCATCCCAGTAGCGCGACTGTGCCGGATTCACACCGGCTTCCTCGTGCCCGCGGTCGCAGCCTAGGGCATGTCGACCCGGCCATGGGTCACGGGAGCCACTTGCGCCGCTTCTTGGCGTTCGCGCGCGACCAGGCCTCGTGGTAGTCGGCTCGCAGGCTCGCCGCGATGGCCTGCTGGCGGCCGTGGAGCCGGCCATAGGTGAACCCGTTGTCGCCGTCGAGATGGGCCTGCACCGCCAGTCGCCGCAGCGCCGCTTGCGTGACGCGGCGTCCTGGTAGTCCCCGATACCGACTGGAGCTTCTTGGTCGCCTTCACGAACCGCTCGGCGTCCCTGCCCACGATCGCGCGACGAGCGGCTCGGCGGCGTACCGGGCCCGCTTGGCGGCCTTCCGGACCTCGTGCAACCGTTCGTCACGCGTACGTCGGTCGGGCGCGTCCGCAGCGGCGTCGACCCGACGACGCAGCCGCTTGAAGGCCTTCGTCACCCGGTGAGGGAGTACGTCGACGGCCGGCTCCGCCGCCCGGTCGTCCAGGGCGGGTTGGCCACCACAGCATCGAGCTTGTCGATCAGCGTGGCGTAGCGCTGCGACTCCATGGCCTCCACCGCCCGCCGATGCGCAAGGCGGTAGGCCGCCCCGAGCTGCCGGTCCACGCGCTGCTGGACCGGCCCCATCACGAGCTCGATCGGTTCGTCGGCGATCAGGCCTGCCAGTCGCTCGTGCATGACCTCGGCGTCCCGGGCGTCGCCGAGGACGCCGGCGATCCACTTCAGCTCGTCCCGGAGGGGATCGGTCAGCCGGCGGTCGAGCAACGGCCGGTACGACGCGAGCGCGCTGCGGAGCCGCCGCATCGCCACCCGCATCTTGTGCACCGCGTCGGGCACGTCATGGCGGACCAGGGGGTCGCGGTACTTGAGCTCGGCCAACTGCTGGCGCAGGTGCGTGCCGACCACATCGGCTGCCGATGCGTGCGGTGCTCCCGACGTGTCGCTGTCGCGAGGGGTTGTCGACATGGCCGGGACAGGGATGCGGTTGCCGAGGGCGCGGGCCAGCTTCGACGGGCCGGACGCGGGCCGAGCGCCCGACGCCTGCAACAGCTCACCGGCCGCCTCCAGCAAGGCGTCGTCGCCGTCGACCAGCTCGACCTCCCACTCGCGCCACGCCTTCGTACTCGATCCGTCCGGGTCTCCCAGCGTGTCAGCGGTGACCAGGTCGTCGCAGAGCTCGGCGAGGGTCCGACCGTCGGCGTCGCACAGCCGGTAGACCCGGCGTCGAGTGCGGACCTGGACGACGGCACCGAGGGCTTGGCCACGCGCATAGAGGTGGACCGCCCGTTCGAGGGACTCGGGCACCACCTCGGGCGGGGCGCCACCCAAGGGCTCCCGGAGCTCGTCGCGGCCGCCGTCCGGGGAAGGGACCTTCAGGTGCCAGCCGGCGTCGGTTCCACCGACGCGCCGACGCAAGGTGAGCCCGGACGCACTCAGCGCGAGACCGTCGGTGTCGAAGTAGGTCGCGTCGAGCTCGTGCGTCTCCGGGTCGGCGACGCTCACGACGTCGTCCAGGACGGTCAGGTCGGGTATCCCGCCGTCCCGTGCGGGCTCGAACTTGGCCTCGATCTCGCGGACTGCTGCACCCATGACTCGGCGGTACCCGATCCGGGTCGTCGCGATCCCGGCGTCAGATCGTGAAATGAGGTGCGAGTGCGGCGAGCAGTCGCCCGGTGGTCGCTTGCGGACGTACGGCGATCCGGACCCAGGAGTCGTCCAGGCCGGGGAACGTGTCCGCACGGCGTACGGCGATGCCGGCCTCCCGGAGGTGCCGGTGCACTCCGGAGCCGACCCGTGCGAGCACGAACGAGGCCGACGACTCGAGGTAGTGGATGCCGAGATCGGCGAGGCCGGCTTCGAGGGTCTTGCGCCAGTCCGCGATCTCCTCCGCGCGCCGACGTGACTCCTCCGCCGCCTCGGGGGTCGTGCACGCCACCACGGCGGCGGCGGCCGGGGCGGAGACGGACCACGGGACCTGGCCGCGGTGCAGGGACCCGACGACGTCGGCCGCCCCGAGGAGGTAGCCGGCTCGGATGCCCGGGATCGACCAGTGCTTCGTCAGGGACCGGATCACGACCAGGCCGTCGTCGTGGTGGTGAGCCAGCGACTCGGTCTCGCCCGGCACGCAGTCCATGAACGCCTCGTCGACCACGACCAGCCTGCCGGGCCGGATCAGCGCGCGGATCACGGCGGCCGGGTGGAGCACACCCGTGGGGTTGGTCGGGTTGCCGACCACGACCAGGTCGGCGTCGTCGGGGACCCGGCCGGGATCGAGGAGGAACGGTGCTGGGAGCACGACCTCGGTCACGTCGTGACCGGCCTGCTCCAGCGCCGCGTGCGGCTCGGTGAACTGGGGATGGATGACCACCGGACGCCGCCAGGGACGGAGCCGGGCGAGGAGCGTGAACGCCTCCGCGGCGCCCGCCGTGACCAGCACCTCGTCCTCGGGGCGCTGGTGGTGCGCGGCGACCGCTGCCCGGGCCCGATCGCTCGACGGGTAGGCGTCGATGCCGTCGAGGGACGCGCGAAGGGCGGCGTCGAGCCAGGCCGGCCTCGGTCCGTCGTACACGTTGACCGCGAGGTCGAGCAGGTCGCCGACCTCGACGTCTCCGTGATGGCGCAGCGGGTCATCCATACGGGTGCACCGCCTCGACGAAGCGCCGGGCGAGCTGCGGGTGGCCGGCCCAGTGGGTGTGGAGGTACGACGCGTGCAGCGTCGCCGTCGCGAAGCCGAACCGCTCTCCGTCGATCGTCCACGCCGCCGTGGCGCCGACGGCCGGAGTGACGCTGGTGCGGTGGAACTCGTGGCCGGTGACCCGCTCGCCCGCGCGGGTCAGCAGCGAGTCGGCGACCGCCGTGGCCTCGGGGTAGCGCATCGTCAGCTGCTCGGTCATCACCGCGTCCGCCTCGAGGACGCCGGCCATCGGGGCGCCGTCGAGGGTGCGGCAGAGGTAGAGAAGTCCTGCGCACTCGGCGACGGTCGGCAGGCCGTCGAGTACGGCGTCGCGGATCTCCGCCCGCAGCGAGGCGTTGTCGCTGAGCGCCGCGGCGTGGACCTCGGGGAACCCGCCGCCGAGGTAGAGCCCCTGCGTGCCCTCCGGAAGCGCGGGGTCGGTCGCCGGGTCGAACGTGACCACCCGGCAGCCGGCCGCCTCGAGCAGCTCGGCGGTCTCGGCGTACCGGAACGTGAAGGCCCGCCCGCCGGCGACGGCGATGACAGGTGCCTTGGTCTCGTGACGGTCGCTGCGCGACCTCCTCGACCAACGGCGACTCGCCGCTGGTCGAGGAGGTGCGCTCTGAGCGACCGTCGATCGAGGACTCCGGCGACCAGGGCTCCTCATCGAGCTCGGGGGCGGTGCGGGCCAGCGCGAGGACGGCGTCGAGGTCGACGGTCTCGGCGATCCGGTCGGCGAGGCGGGCGACGACGTCGGCGGCCTCACTGCGTTCGGCGGCGGGGATCAGGCCGAGGTGGCGGGAAGGGGTGGCCAGGTCGGGGTCGCGAGGGACGACACCGAGCACCGGCAGGTCGATCGACTCGCGGACCTCGGCGGCGTGACGGGGCGAGCCGGCCTGGTTGAGGATCACGCCGGCGACGTCGACCGAGGGGTCCCAGGTCGCCATGCCGTGCACGACGGCGCCGATCGAGCGCGACGAGCGGGAGATGTCGACGACGAGCACGACAGGGGAGCGCGTCAGCGCGGCCACGTGCGCGGTGGACGAGAAGCCGCGGGAGCCGACGCGGCCGTCGTACAGGCCCATCACGCCCTCGATCACCGCGACGTCGGCATCCCGCCCGCCATGCAACAGCAGAGGTACGACGCGCTCCTCGCCCACCAGGTGCGGATCCAGGTTGCGTCCGGGGCGGCCGCACGCGAGCGCGTGGTAGCCGGGGTCGATGTAGTCCGGCCCGACCTTGTGGCCGCTCACCTCGTGGCCGGCGCGGGACAGCGCCGCCATCAGTCCGGTGGCGACGGTGGTCTTGCCCTGGCCGGTGGCCGGAGCGGCGACGACGAACCGCGGGAGAGCTACCACTCGATGCCCCGCTGGCCCTTCTGGCCCGCATCCATCGGGTGCTTGACCTTGGTCATCTCGGTGACGAGGTCGGCCGCCTCGACCAGGCGCGGGTCCGCCCGGCGGCCGGTGATGACGACGTGTTGCCGGCCCGGGCGGTTCGCGAGCGTCTCCAGGACGTCGTCGAGGTCGACCCACCCCCAGTTGATCGGGTAGGTGAACTCGTCGAGCAGGTAGAGGTCGTGCTCCTCCGCGGCGATCCGGCGCTTGATCTCGGCCCAGCCCTCGGCAGCCGCGACCGCGTGGTCGTCCTCGGTGCCGGCCTTGCGCGACCACGACCAGCCCGAGCCCATCTTGTGCCACTCGACGGAGCCGGGTCCTGGGGGAAGCTTCTCGAACGCGGTCTGCTCGCCGAGGCGCCACTTGGCGGACTTGACGAACTGGAAGACGCCGATGCTCCACCCCTGGTTCCAACCGCGCAGGGCCAGGCCGAAGGCGGCCGTCGACTTCCCCTTGCCGTCGCCGGTGTGGACCATCAGCAGCGGACGGTTGCGGCGCTGCCGGGTGCTGAGCCCGTCGTCGGGTACGACGAGCGGCTGTCCTTGGGGCATCAGGACTCTCCAGGTGTCGTGGTGGATGGCGTCGGCCAGCGGCCGTCGGGTCCGCCAGCCGTGTCGTTCGAGGTCCGGCACGGCCTCCAGGTGGGAGACGGTGCCGAGGCAGAGCCAGGCGACCGGCCGGACGTGGTCGGGGATGCCGAGGAGGTCGCGGAGGTAGGGCTCGCGGTAGAACGACACCCAGCCGACACCGAGGCCCTCGGCGGTGGCGGCGAGCCAGAGGTTCTGGATGGCGAGGACCGTCGAGAAGAGGCCGGTGTCGGCGATCGTGTGCCGGCCGAGGACGTGGCTGCCGCCGCGGGTCTGGTCGTGGGTGACGACCACGCCCATCGACGACTCGCAGATGCCTTCGACCTTGATCTTGTCGAAGGTGCTGCGGCGGTCGGGCGGCAGCGACGCGGCGAAGGTGTCCCGCTCGGTGGCGACATGGTCGCGGAACGCCTGGCGGGTCGCGGGGTCGCGCACGACGACGAAGTCCCAGGGCTGGCTCATCCCGACGCTGGGTGCTCGGTGTGCCGCCTCGAGGACGCGGTGCAGCGCGTCCTCGTCGACCGGCGCGCCGGTGAACTCCGCCCGGACGTCGCGGCGGCGGGCGATGACGTCGTACAGCGCGGTGCTCATGCCGCGCTCCCGCGGGCTGCACTGACCAGCGCCTCGGCGCTCACCTCGGCGACGGGCACGTGCTCGGCGCCGAGGTGGTCGGCGAGGACCCGCGCGAGCCCCATCCGCATCGGGCCGCTCTCGCAGTCGACGACCACGGAGGCGACACCGGTGCCGGCCAGCGCGGCCGCCACGGACCGCGACCGCCCGATCGCGTCCGCGCCGGCGGTCGCCCGCCCGTCGGTCACGACGACGAGCAATGCCCGGCGGCGCGGGTCCCGGATCCGTTCGAGCTCGAGCACCTTGGCCGCTTCGAGCAGGCCCTCGGCGAGCGGCGTCCGTCCGCCCGCCGGGAGGTCCTCGAGCCGAGCGGCCGCCACGTCGACGGAGCCGGTCGGCGGCAGCACGAGATCGGCCCGATCGCCGCGGAACGTCACCAGCCCGACCTTGTCCCGCCGCTGGTAGGCGTCGAGCAGCAGACTCAGGACGGCGGTCTTCACCTGCTCCATCCGCTTGCGTGCCGCCATCGAGCCGGACGCGTCGACGCAGAAGAGGACCAGGTTGGACTCGCGTCCCTCGCGGACGGCGACCCGCAGGTCCTCCTTCCGCAGCAGCAGCGGACCCGCGACGCGACCGCGCCCGTACTGGTGCGGCACCGCCGCCCGGATCGTCTCCACCAGGTGCAGCGCGCCGCCGGATCCGCTCGGTCGCTCGGCACCCACCCGGCGCCCGGTCTCGGTGATCGCGCGGCTGCGCCGGCCCGCCGTACCGGCTCCGGTGCCGCGCACCGCGAAGAGTCGGGTGCGGTACGGCGCCGCGGTGCCCGCCGTCGTCGGCGGTGCGGATGCGCTGCCGGGTGCCGGGGAGTCATCCGCGACGTCCTGCGGTGGGGGCGCTGAGTCGCCCGGATCGTCGGACGTCCCGTCCTCGTGGCCAGGCTCCGCGGTCTGGGTCCGGGTCCGGCTCGGGGTCGTCGTCGGGGTCCAGGTCGTCGTCGCCGAGTGCGTCCTGCAGCAGGTCGTCGTCGAGGCCGGGGCTGTCGAACGGGTTGCGCCGGCGGCGGTGGGGGAGCGCGAGCCGGGCCGCGACCTCGATGTCCTCGAGTACGACGGCGTCCCGCCCGCACCAGGCCGCGTGCGCAGCCGCGGTGCGGGCCATCACGATGTCGGCGCGGAGTCCGTCGACCTCGAAGGCCGCACACACCTCGGCGATCCGCAGCAGCGCCGCGTCCGACAGGTCCACCTCACCGACCCGCTTCCGGGCGTCCGCGATCCGCGACTGGAGCGCGGCCTCGGCGTCGGCGTAGGCCGCTGCGAACGAGGCCGGGTCGGCGTCATGGGCCATCCGGCGCCGTACCACCTCGGCGCGGAGCGCCGGCTCCCGTGGCGCGGCCACCTCGACGGTGAGCCCGAAGCGGTCCAGCAGCTGCGGACGCAGCTCACCCTCCTCGGGGTTCATCGTCCCGACCAGCACGAACCGCGCGTCCCGCTCGACCGAGACCCCGTCCCGCTCGACGGTCACCCGGCCCATTGCCGCAGCGTCGAGCAGCACGTCGACGAGGTGGTCGTGGAGCAGGTTGACCTCGTCGACGTAGAGGATCCCGCGGTGCGCCTTGACGAGCAGCCCGGGCTGGTACTCCGCCCGGCCTTCCGCGAGTGCGCTCTCGAGGTCGATCGAGCCGAGGACCCGGTCCTCGGTGGCACCGATGGGCAGCTCGACCAGCCGGGCCTGGTGGTCGTCGACCGGAGGCAGCACCGCCGCGAGGGCACGCACGATCGTCGACTTGGCGGTGCCCTTCTCGCCGCGGACCAGCACCCCGCCGACCTCGGGTGAGATCGACGTCAGGATCAGGGCGAGCGCCATCGGATCGAGGCCGCCGGGTGCGTCCATGTCGGCGCCGACCACGGCGCTGAAGGGGAATACCGTTCGTTGGGAGGAGCTCATCGCTGCCTTCCGGTTGAGTAGAGCCAGGACTCGCCCGCGGACACGTCCGCGAGCGCCGGTCCGGCGAGGATCACGGCCGCCTGACGGAGCCCGGCCTCCTCGACCTGGTCGGCGATCCCGCTGACCGTGCCCCGCAGCACGACCTCGCCAGGCTGGGTCGCCCGGTGTACGACGACGACGGGGCAGTCGGCTCCGTAGAACGACTCGATCTCGGTCATCAGCTCCCGGGTGCGGGTGATCGCGAGGTGCAGCACCAGCGTCGCGCCGGTCGCCGCGAACGCGGCCAGCGACTCGCGCTCGGGCATCGCCGTCGAGCGCGCCTGGGTCCGGGTCAGCACGACCGACTGCGCCACCAGCGGGACGGTGAGCTCGCGGCCGACCAGCGCCGCGGCGGCGGCGTACGCCGGGACGCCCGGCGTGACGTCCCACGGGACGCCGGCCGCATCCAGCCGGCGGCCCTGCTCGTGCAGTGCCGAGTAGAGCGAGGGGTCGCCCGAGGTCATCCGTACGACGTCGAGACCCGCCACGTGCGCCTCCACCATGACGGCGGTGATCTGGTCGAGGTCGAGCCGCTGGGTGTCGACGAGCCGGGCGTCGCTGCTGCAGTGGCCGAGCACCTCGGCGTCGAGGTAGGTCCCCGGGTAGAGGACTACGTCGGCGTCGGCCAGCAGCCGGGCGGCGCGGAGCGTGATCAGGTCCGCGGCACCAGGGCCGGCCCCGACGAAGTGGACGCTCATCGGTGCAACCGCCCACTGGGTGACGGCGCGGCAGCGGCGCCCACCCGGTGCGCGCGCCGAGCGGCGCCGCGTGCTCGACGGAGATCCGGCTGAGCTCACCGCCATGACGTGCGTACGACGACGCGAGCAGCTGCTCGGTCTCCAGCGTCACCCCGTGCGCCACCAGCGTCCCGCCCGGCGTGAGGGCGTCGAGGCACCGGGTGATGACGACCTCGCTCGCGCCGCCGCCCACGAACACCGCATCGGGGGCGGGCAGCCCGCCGAGTGCATCGGGCGCACGACCGGTGACGACCCGGAGGCGGGGGACGCCGAGGCGCGCGGCGTTGCGGACGATCCGGTCGGCGCGCTCGGGGTCGGCCTCCACCGCGACCGCCTCGGTCGCGGGATGCGAGCGCAGCCACTCGATCGCGACCGATCCCGCGCCGGCGCCGATGTCCCACAGCAGGGCGCCGGGTCGCGGGGCCAGCCGCGCGAGGGCGCTGGCTCGCAGGTCGCGCTTGGTGAGCTGGCCGTCGTGCTCGAAGGCCTCGTCGGGGAGTCCCGGCGCCCAGGAGGTCGTTGCGGTCGGGCGGCCGACGAGGGCGAGGGCGAGCACGTGGAGGCGCGGCAGCTCGTCGGTCCACGGGTCGTCCGCGGTGCCGTCGATCCGGGACTCCTCCGGAGAACCGAGGTCGCCGAGGACGGTCATCCGGCTCGACGACAAACCCTCCTCGCGGAGCATCTTCGCGACGATGGCGGGCGTGCTCTCGTCGGACGACAGGACGAGCAGCCGTCGGCCAGGGGCCAGCTCTCGACGGAGTACGTCGACATCTCGTCCGACCAGGGTCACCACCTCGGACCGACTCCGCCGACCACCGCATCCGGGCCCGGGCCAGCGCGACCGACGAGACCGCGGGCAGGACCTCGACGTGGTCCCCGACCAGCTCGGTCAGGGTGGTGCCGATCCCGGAGAGGAACGGATCCCCGGACGCGAGCGCGACCAGCGGGCGGTCGCCGTACTCCTCCAGCAGGGCGGGCAGCCCGGCGAGCGGGCGCGGCCACGGCCGTCGCTCCTGGCCGGGGACCGGCGGCACCAGACCGAGGTGGCGTTCCCCGCCGAGGAGCACCTCCGCCGCGAGCACCTTCCCGCGGGCGACGTCGCCCAGCCCGGCCCAGCCGTCCGCGCCGATCCCCACGACCGTGATCCGTCGCGCTCACTCGGACCCACCGCGGCGTCCACACCGCACCTCCCGCGGAGACCCGGGTCGACGAGGCGCCGATGAGCAGCAGGCACTTCATGTCGACGGCGTCGGCGTCCAGCTCGGCCAGCGTCGTGACCTCGAGCGACTCCTCCTCACGCCCGACATCGCGGCCGACGACCACGACGGTGTCGGGGGAGCGGTGCTCGAGCAGCAGCTTCTGGGCGGCGACCACCTGGTCGCGCCGCGACCGGGATGCCGGGTTGTAGATCCCGAGCACCAGGTCGGCCTCGGCGATCGCCCGCAGCCGTTGCTCGATCACCGACCACGGCTTCAGCCGGTCGGACAGGCTCACCACGGCGAAGTCGGCGCCGATCGGCGCACCCGCCCGGGCGGCCACGGCCTGGATCGCACTGACACCTGGGACGACCCGGATCGACACCTCGGCGTACCGGTCGTCCGACGCCGCCTCGTAGACCGCCGACGCCATCCCGAAGACGCCTGCGTCGCCGCCGGACACCACGGCCACCCGTTCGCCGTCGAGCGCCAGGTCCAGGGCGAAGCGCGCCCGGTCGACCTCGACGGTGTTGCCCGACGCGTGCCGCTGGAGTCCCGCGCGCTGCGGGACCCGGTTGACGTACGGCGCGTAGCCGACCACGTGATCGACGCTCTGCCAGCACCTCGGCCGCCTCCGGCGTCAGCCAGTCGGACGGGCCGGGGCCGAGGCCGACCACGAGCACTCCGCGGTTGGGGTCTCGTGACGGCTCGCCTAGCGCGACCTCGCTCGACCAGCGGTGTTGGCGTCGCTGGTCGAGGAAGTCGCGCAGCGACCGTCACGAGACCCGCGAGGCGCATGCGGGCTGTTGACCGTTCCTGCACGGAGTCGCCGGGGACCACGATGAGGGAGAAGTACGGCACCGAGTCGGCGTCGACCTCCGCGACCGGCAGCCAGCGCTCCTCGGGCATCGACGCCCGCTCGACGTACATCGCACCCTCGAGCCGGCCGGCCTGCGCGAGCGCGGAGCGGACGGCGGGGAAGGTGCGGCCGAGCTTCATGATGATCGCGCCGTCGGTGTCGGCGAGGCGGCGTGCGAGCTCGGGCTCGGGGAGGGTGCCGGCCAGCACGGTGAGCACGTCGGTCTGCCTGACCAACGGCTGGGCGAGGCCGGCCGTGGCGGCGGTGAAGGCCGGTACGCCGGGCACCACCTCGGTCGCGAACCGGTCCTTGAGCCGGTCGACGAGGTACATCGAGGAGCCGTAGAAGAGGGGGTCGCCTTCGGCCAGGAGTACGACGTCGCGGCCCGCCTCCAGGTGTGCGGTGACCCGGGCGTCGCACTCGTCGTAGAAGTCGGCCAGGGCGCCGACGTAGCCGCCCGGATGATCGGTCGTGCCGGTCGTGACCGGGTAGCGCAGCTCCTCCTCGAGGACGCCGACCGGGACCACGTCGGCCGCGATCCGGCGCGCGTGGGACTGCTTGCGCACGCCCGCGTGGAAGGCGACGACGTCGGCGGCGCCGATGATCCGCGCGGCCTTGAGGGTGATCAGCTCGGGATCGCCGGGGCCGATCCCGACGACGAAGAAGCGGCCCTGTCCGGCGAGTGCTCGGTCATTCCGCCTCCTGCGCCAGGGCGTTGACCGCCGACGAAGCCATCGCCGAGCCGCCACGGCGGCCGCGGACGGTGACGTAGGGGATGTCGATCCCGTGCTCGTCGGCCAGCGCGGCGAGGGCGTCCTTCGACTCGCGGGCGCCGATGAAGCCGACCGGGCAGCCGACGATCGCCGCGGGCCGGGGCGCGCCCGCGATGAGCATCTCCAGCAGGTGGAACAGCGCGGTCGGCGCGTTGCCGATCGCGACCACCGCGCCGTCGAGGTGCGGTTCCCAGAGCGACACCGCGGCCGCGGTCCGGGTGGTGCTCCACCCGCGCGCCAGGTCCGGGACTGCCGGGTCGGTGAGGAAGCAGAGCACGTCGTTGCCGGCGGGCAGCCGGCCGGCCGTGATGCCCATCGCGACCATCCGGGCATCGCACAGGATCGGCGCGCCGGCCGCGAGCGCCGCGCGCCCGGCGGCGGCGAGCCGCGGGTGGACCACCAGGTCGGCGACCAGGTCGGTCTGCCCACTGCCGTGGATCATCCGTACGGCGACCTTCTCGGCGTCGGCCGGGATGCCCGACAGGTCCGCCTCGCGGCGGATCGTCGCGAACGAGTCGACGTAGATGGCGGGCCCGTCGGCGACGTACTGATAGCGCCGCGGCGGGGGAGTCAGCGTCAGACCAGGATCCCGTGCCATGGCGTGATCACCGCCTCGGTCGTCCGGGCCGCCCAGGCGACTGCGGTCGCGGGGTCGATGCCTTCGTCGCCGACGGCGACGTGGGTGAGGCCAGGGAGGCCGGCAACCGGTCCGTACGGCAGCGGCTCGCGGCTGCTCGATCCAGCGGCGGGCGAGGGCATATCGAGACCCCTGACCAACGGGCGTTCCAGCTCGTCCACGTGCCAGGCCGCGTCGGGCCCGGTGCCTCGCCGGCTCAGGAAGAGCAGGGCGAGTCCGACGAGCGCGGTCGGCGCATCCGCGAGATCGATGACGCCCGCCCAGGCGGTGCCGACCCTGAGCCGGCACGTCCCGGCGTCGAGGGCGACCAGGCCGAGGTCCCGATGGCGGTCCGCGAGGTCGCCACGCCCGTCGTCGAGGGTGAAGAGGAAGCGACCGGGCAGATCGGCCAGCGCGGGCTCGGCCAGCATCCGCGCATCAAGGGCGGCGGTGACCGGCCGCAGGTCCGCCAGCCCGCCGACCAGTCCGGTCAGCGGCGAGGTCATGACGTTGCGGGCCAGGTCGTGGGCGCGCGACGGGAGCAGGCCGGTCGCCTCGATCGCGGTCACGACCGCCTCGGGCAGCGCGCCCTCGGACAGCGGCAGGCCGCGCAGCTGGAGGTTCGCGCGACCGGTGACGTGGACGCGGGCATCGCCGTACTCCTCCGCGACGGCGGCCAGCGCGAGCAGTGACGACGTGGACAACCGTCCGCCGGGGACCCGGATCCGCGCCAGCGCTCCGTCCTCGGCGGGCCACGGCCTGAGTACGCCGGGACAGCGGTCCGGCCGCGTCCGTCCGTTCGGCACCGTGCCGGAAACCGTGACGCTCATCGAGTCCTCGCAAGGTCTCGGGCTCTGCGCGTCGCCCGCGGATGACCTCGCGGCGGCTACCGCAAGGGCCAGCAGGTCTTCGGACTCGGGATCACTCGGTACGGAGCGTCTTCCCAGGCCCTCTGCAAGAGAACAGCCCAGTGACGTGTTGCTCCGCCCGTCACCCACACCGCTGCGCGTCAGTCCCGGACTCTCACCGGGTTCCCTGACCACCACGTGCATGGAGGTCGACTGGCCCGGCGACTGTACCAATCCGATCGGCCGAGTGTGTCTCCGCCGTCGCCACCCGGTCTTGGCAAGCCGTCGTCGGCTCGCGGCCCCGCAACGGGCGGCAACGTCTCCCGCCACGCTGCCGGCGGGATTCCGACCAGTAACCTGACCGGCATGCCCACTCTCGCGGATGTCGTCTCCCTGATCCACGGGTGGTACCCACCGGCGACGGCGGAGGACTGGGACGCCGTCGGCCTCGTCTACGGCGACCCGGAGCAGTCGGTCCGGAAGGTCATGTTCGCGGTCGACCCCTCCCCGGCCGTCGCACAGGAGGCCGCCGACTGGAAGGCCGACCTGCTCGTCGTCCACCACCCGCTCTTCCTCAAGCCGGTGCACGGCTTCGCGGCGACGACGCCGAAGGGCCGCACGCTCGCGACCCTCGCCGGCGCCGGCTGCGCGCTGCTGACGGCGCACACCAACGCCGACCAGGCCGAGGGTGGCGTCTCGGAGGCGCTGGCCGCGGCCCTCGGCCTGACGGACCTCGAGCCGCTGGTCCGGGCGGCCGGCGAGCCGGTCGACAAGCTCACCGTCTTCGTGCCGGAGGACGCCGCGGCGCCGGTGCGTGCCGCCCTCGCGGAAGCGGGCGCGGGGCAGATCGGCAACTACGACTTCGCGTCCTTCACCAGCCACGGCGAGGGCCGGTTCCGGCCGCTCGACGGTTCACAGCCGATGATCGGCACCGTCGGCGAGATCGAGACCGTCGCCGAGGTGCGGATCGAGGCAGTCCTCGGCCGGCACCGGCGGGGTGAGGTGGTCGCGGCGATGCTGGCCGCCCACCCCTACGAGGAGCCGGCGTACGACGTCGTCGAGCTCGCCGACCCCGGCACGATCACGACCGGCACGGGGCGGGTCGGCAGCCTGCCGGCCGCGACGCTCGCCGAGTTCGCACAGGCGGTGGCCGCCGCGCTGCCGAAGACGCGGCACGGCGTCCGCGTGGCCGGCGACCCCGACCGGGTCGTCAGGAAGGTCGCGGTCTGCGGCGGAGCCGGTGACTTCCTGCTCGACCATGTCGCCACGTCCGACGTCGACGTCTACGTGACCAGCGACCTGCGCCACCACCCGGCCGCCGAATTCGTGGAGAAGGGCGGCCCCGCACTCATCGACGTCGCGCACTGGGCGGCGGAGTCGACCTGGCTCCCGGTGGTCGCCGCCCGACTGGAGGAAGCGCTCGGCAACGACGTGGACACCCGGGTGAGCACGCTCTGCACCGACCCCTGGACACTGTCCCTATGAGAGAAGGGGCCCTATGAAGGCCGACCCGGATGCCCAGCTGAAGCTGCTCGACCTCCAGAAGCTCGACGCCGCGGCCGACCAGCTGCGCCACCAACGGTCCAACCTCCCGGAAGACGCGGAGGTCTCCATCCTCACCGGCCGCCGGGCCGACGTGCTCGGCCGCAGCCGCGACCAGCAGATCGTCGTCGACGACCTCACTGCGGCGCAGGAGAAGGCCGACGCCGACGTCGAGCAGGTCAAAGCGCGTCGCAAGCGCGACCAGGACCGGATGGACCAGGGCCTGATCAGCAACCCCAAGGACCTCGAGCGGATGCAGCACGAGCTCGCGTCGCTCGAGCGCCGGATCTCGACGCTCGAGGACGAGGAGCTCGAGGTCATGGAGGAGCTCGAGGCCGCGCAGACCGACCTCACGACCATGCGCAACGACCTTGCCGAGACCGACGAGCGGCTGGCCAAGGTCACCGAGATGCGCGACCAGCGGTACGCCGACATCGATTCCGAGCTCGCCCGGATCGCCGCTGAGCGCGAACCCGTCGTGGCCGCGGTGCCGGCCGACCTGCTCGCTCTCTACGACCGCCTGCGGGCCAGCAAGGGCGGGGTCGGCGTCGCCGAGCTCCGCGCGCGCCAGTGCGACGGCTGCATGCTCAGCCTCGACAACGCCGATCTCGCGGACATCGGCACCCGGGCGGAGGACGAGGTCGTGCGTTGCGAGCAGTGCCAGCGGATCCTGGTCCGGACGAGCGAGAGCGGCCTCTGACGTGACGGATCGGTCGTCCGGTCCCCGGTCGGTGATCATCGAGGCCGACGGCGGCTCGCGCGGCAACCCCGGGCCGTCGGCGTACGGTGCCGTGCTCAAGGATGCCGAGACCGGTGAGGTCATCGCCGAGGACGGCACGACGATCGGGGTCGCGACCAACAACGTCGCCGAGTACTCCGGCCTGATCGCCGGCCTCAAGCTCGCCGAGCTCTACGCGCCGGGCGCCGACATCGAGGTCCGGATGGACTCCAAGCTGGTCGTCGAGCAGATGAGCGGCCGCTGGAAGATCAAGCACCCCGGCATGCGCCCGCTCGCGATGGAGGCCAACCAGCTCGCTCCGTTCGGTACGACGTACACCTGGGTGCCGCGCGAGCAGAACAAGCACGCCGACCGGCTCGCCAACGAGGCGCTCGACGGCAAGCGGGACGGGGTCACCGTCCTCACCTCGCCGGTCGAGGTCCGCCGCATGCCACGAGACCAAAAGACTCCCTCATCGAGGAGATCGAGAGCCCGGCGGCGACCGCCGCGGTCGACCAGGCAGGGGAGGCGCCGCACCCGGGTGGTGCGCCGACCACGCTGATCCTGCTCCGCCACGGGGTCACGCCCCACACGTCCGGACGTCGCTTCTCCGGCGGTCTCGGCGGCGACAACCCCGGCCTCAGCGACGAGGGCCGCGAGCAGATCCGCGCCGCCGCCGGCTGGCTGATCGAGCTGAAGGACAAGATCGACGCCGTGGTGTGCTCGCCCGTGCGTCGCACCCGCGAGTCCGCCGACATCGTGGCCGCGGAGCTCGGTCTGCCGCTGGAGGAGGAGCCCGGCTTCGCCGAGATGGAGTTCGGCGAGTGGGACGGCCTGAGCTTCCTGGAGGTGGCCGAGCAGCACAAGGAGAGCTTCGAGGCGTGGCTCGGCGACCTCGACTCGCCTCCGCCCGGCGGGGAGTCGTTCCGCGTCGTGGAGGCGCGGGTGCAGGCGGGGCTCGACCGGGTGCTCGAGCAGCACACCGGCCGGACCGTGGTCGTGGTCAGCCACGTCACGCCGATCAAGACCCTCGTCGCCAACGCGCTGAAGGCGCCGTTGGACGCCGTGTTCCGGATGGAGCTGAGCCCGGCGTCGATCTCCGTCATCTCGTTCTACCCCGACCGCTCGGCGCCGGACGGCGCCGGCAAGCACGGCTCGCTGCGCCTCTACAACGCGTTGCCGCCGGGGGACCGGACGCTGCTCGACACCGGTCGCTGGTGACCTGGGCCGCCCGGAGCCGCTGCCCTGTCACGCCGTATCTGACAGCAAGGCATCAAAACTGATGCTATGCTGTCAACGTGCGCACCACGGTCACCTTGGATTCCGACGCCGAGCAGATCATCCGCGAGAGGATGGCTGCCAAGGGCGTCTCTTTCAAGCGCGCGCTCAACGACGCGATTCGTGAGAGCGGCCCGGCCAGGTCGATGTCGGGTTCACGACGATGACGTTCGACATGGGCCCGCCCAAGGTCGATCTGACGAAGGCTCTATCAGCTCGCCGGCGAGCTCGAGGACGAAGAGATCATCGCAAAGATGCGCGACGGTCGATGAAGCTCGTCGACGTCAACCTGCTGCTCTATTCGATCAATCCGGGCGCCTCGCAGCACGGGTCATCGGCGCGTTGGCTCAACTCCGCGCTCTCAGGCGGAGCACCTGTGGGCTTCGCTTGGTTGGTCATGGTGGGGTTCGTCCGGCTGGCCACCAACCCCCGCGCATTCGAGCGGCCGATCACGACCGTTCAGGCGATGGATCAGGTCGACCAGTGGCTGGGTGCTCGATCGGCATCCCTCATCCAGCCGGGTCTTCGACACGCTGACCTGTTGCGTCAGCTCCTCGATCACGTCGGCACCGGCGGCAATCTGGTGAGTGATGCGCACCTTGCTGCCCTCGCCATCGAGCACAAGGCGACGGTGATGACCTTCGACTCGGACTTCGGGCGCTTTCCCGGGGTCCGCTGGGAGACGCCCCGCTGAACCAGGCGGGTTTCCCCTCTGACGCAGGGCGCCGAACAGCCCTACTCTCGGGGGCATGAGCTACCCGCCGCCGCCTCCGGGGCAGCCGGGGCCCTACGGGCAGCAGCCGCCGCAGGGCCAGCAGCCGCCGCAGGGCCAGCAGCCGCCGTACGGACCGCCGCAGCCCTACGGGCAGCCGCAGCCCTACGGCCAGCAGGCGCCGTACGGGCAGTACCCGGCACCGCCGCGGAAGAAGGGCAAGGGCTGCCTGATCGCGGCGATCGTCGTCCTGGTCGTGCTGCTCGTGGTGTGCGGCATCGGCGGGTTCGTCGTCTGGAAGGTCTACGACGCGGTCAAGGACAGCGTGCCCGGCCTGGGTGGTGCGGATTGCCCGACCGAGGAGGAGGTCTCCGACGTCGTCGGCTATGACGTCGAGCTGCAGCTCGACGCCGACATCGTCGTCGCCGCGGGCTGCGACTACAGCGGCAGCGGCGTCGGGGTGATCATCGCCGAGGGAGCGGGGCTCATCGCCGACGAGGAGATCGAGTCCTTCCGCACCGAGGCCCGCAACAACGGGACGGAGGCCGAGCCGATCGACGTCGGCGACGACGGGCTCGCGTTCGGTTCGCCGCAACGAAGCCAGGCGATCGCCAAGAACGACGGCACCATCGTCGAGGTCGAGATCTTCAGTGAGAGCGGCCAGGACATCGGCAACAAGAAGGGCGAAGCGGTCGACTTGCTGGAGCTCTACATCGACCTCAACTGAGGCCGCCCGGACGGAGCGAGGTCAGACCTCGCTGACGACCACGTCGAGCTGGGTGCCCCTGCTGGTCGGCTCGCCCGTCTCGACCCGCCAGCCGAGGTCACCGAGGAGTCCGGCCAGACGGGCCGGCGTTCGCGGATCCGCGCCGTCCTCGAGGAGGTCGCGCACCAGACGTCCCTTGGTGGCCTTGTTGAAGTGGCTCACGACCTGGCGTCGTCCGGCGACCTCGTGCAGCACCCGCACCGTCGCGACCCGCGGTGCGAGCTCGGCAGGCGGGCGCCAGAAGCCGGCGTACATGCTCGACCGGAGGTCGACCAGCATCCCGCGACCCATCGCGTCGACGACGGCAGGGCCGAGCGACTCGCGCCACCAGCCCGCCACCGGGCCGAGCCCGGGCACGGTCGCGTCGCCGGACAGCCGGTAGGCCGGGATCCGGTCGCCGACCCGCACCAGTCCGAACAGGCTGGAGGTGATCGCCAACCGCGACGCTGCCCGCCGCTTCGCCGACGGGGTGAGTGAGTCCAGCCCGAGTGCTTCGTAGAGAACGCCGTCGTAGATCCGGTCCGCGCGGGCCGTGGGGGCATCGGTCAGGCGACGCGTTGCGCACGACCAGGTCGAGCTGGCTGCGGGACAGGCCGAGGACCGTGGCGGCGTGGTCCGGCTGGTCCCTGCACAGCGCGACCAGAGCGTCGAGGACCCGCTCGCTCGCCGGCGTCAGCGACGGCAGCGACATGGTCTCCAGCTCGAGCGGCTTGCCCCGCCCGGGCGCGGCCTTGCCCTCGCTCGGAGGCAGCAGGATCAACATCGGGACCCAGCGTAGTGGGCGAACGCCACCGATATCGTCGATGCAGACGTCCGCGCACCGAGTACTCTCCCGTTAGGGTCGAGACATGCCGAGCAATCTCGTCGTCCGCGTCAAGGCGAGCTCCGACGCGCTCAGGGATGCGCTGGCGCAGGTCGAGCAGGAGCTCGAGCTGCCGGGGGAGTTTCCCGCCGAGGTCCTGCAGACCGCCGAGCAGGCCGCCGCCTCGCCGCGGTTGCCGGAGCTCGACCGCACCGACATCGCGCTGCTCACCATCGATCCCGAGGGATCGATGGACCTCGACCAGGCGCTCCACATCGAGCGCGCCGGCAGCGGGTTCCTGGTCCACTACGCGATCGCCGACGTCGCGGCGTTCGTCCAGCCCGGCGACCCGATCGACCTGGAGGCGCACGCCCGCGGCGAGACGTTGTACGGCGCCGGCAGCCGGATCCCGCTCCACCCGCCGGCGCTCTCGGAAGGTGCCGCATCCCTCCTGCCGGACCAGACCCGCCCGGCGCTGCTGTGGTCGATCACCCTCGACGAGGCGGGTGCCCCGACCGAGGTGACCGTCGAGCGGGCGCTGGTGCGTTCTCGCGAGCGGATGTCGTACGACGGCGCACAGGCGGCGCTCGACGACGGCACCGCCGGCGAGGTGCTGCAGCTGCTGCGCGAGGTCGGACAGCTCCGGGAGCAGCAGGAGCAGGCCCGGGGCGGCATCTCGCTGCCGCTGCCCGAGCAGGAGGTCGACGTCACCGATGACGGTTCGTTCCGGCTCGAGTTCCGCAAGCAGCTTCCGGTCGAGCTCTGGAACGCCCAGATCTCCCTGCTCACCGGGATGGCCGCCGCCACGCTGATGATCGACGGCAAGGTCGGTCTGCTCCGCACCCTGCCCACTGCCGACCCGCGCGACGTCGCCCGCCTCCGCCGGGTCGCGAAGGGGCTCGGGATCGAGTGGTCCGAAGGGGCGACGTACGACGTCTTCATCCGCTCGCTCGACACCAGCAAGCCGACCCATCTGGCGATGGTGGTCGCCTGCACCCGGCTGCTGCGTGGCAGCGGCTACGCCGCCTTCGAGGGCGAGGTCCCGGCCGAGCACGAGCACGCCGCGATCGCCGCGCCGTACGCCCACGTCACCGCGCCGCTCCGCCGGCTCGGCGACCGCTACGCGCTCGAGGTCTGTGTCGCGCTGTGCGCCGGCGAGCCGGTGCCGGACTGGGTGCTGGCCGCACTGCCCGACCTCCCCAAGACGCTGGAGGAGTCCGCCCGACGCGCGGGGGCCTACGGGCGGGCGGTGCTCGACGTGATCGAGGCCGGCGTGCTCGCCGGCCGGGTCGGTGAGGAGTTCGCCGGAGTGATCACGAGCGTCCGTGAGGACGACCCGCGCAAGGGCGTCGTCGTGCTGTCCGAGATCGGGGTCGAGGCACCGGTGACCGGAGCCGCCGACCTGCCGGTCGGGACCGACGTCCGGGTGCGGCTCGAGACCGCCGACCTGGCGGAGCGCAAGGTGGCGTTCCGCCTTGGCTGAGCAATCGGCAGGGGCCGGGTCCTCGTCACCGGTGGCGTCCGCTCCGGCAAGTCCGCGCACGCCGAGGCGCTGCTCGCGGACCAGCCCGCGACGACGTACGTCGCGGCCGGCCCGACCTACGACGACGCCGACTGGCAAGCACGCATCGCCCGCCACCGCGAGCGCCGACCCGACTCCTGGTCCACGCTCGAGACCAGCGACCTCGCGGTCGCGCTGGCCGAGGCCACCGGTCCGGTGCTCGTCGACTGCCTCGGCACCTGGCTCGACGCCATCATCGGCGAGGCCGGGTTGTGGGAGGCGCCGGTCGGCGAGGTGGAGGAGTACGTCGCCACCCGCACCACCGGTCTCACCGCGACCCTGCGCGCCGCTACCCACCCGGTCGTCATCGTCACCAACGAGGTCGGCCTCGGGGTCGTCCCGGAGCACCGGTCCGGACGCCTGTTCCGCGACCTGCTCGGCACCATCAACCAGCGGGTCGGCGGCGTCTGCGACGAGGTGCACCTCGTCGTGGCCGGGCGGATCCTGCGGCTCTAGGTGTACTCGGCGCCGGCCAGCGCAAGCAACAACGTGGCCAGCGCCAGCTCGATCGCGGCGCCGAACACGTCACCGGTGACGCCGCCGAAGCGACGCACTGCACGCATCACCAGCAGGAGTACGACGAGCGCGGCCAGCCCGACCGCCAACGGACCGCGCCACGGGTGGACCAGCGTGGCCGCGCCGGCGAGCCCGGCCCAGCCGAGCAGCGTCCACCACCCCGGCACCCGGCGGGTGAAGGTCGAGCCGAGCCCGTCCGGCCGGGCCGGCGGCACCGGGCTGGCGCAGGTGATCCACAGCGCCGCCCGCGAGGCGCACACCGCCGCACCGGCGATGACCGCCGAGCGGACGTCGCCCACGAACGTCGCCAGGGCCGCGGCCTGGGCGCCGAGCACGAGGACGACGGCCGCGACACCCGCCGGTCCCGCCGTACCGCCTTTCATGACGGCGAGCGACCGCTCGCTGTCGTAGGACGCGGTCAGCCCGTCGGCGACGTCGGACAGGCCGTCCAGGTGCAGCGCCCGGCTTCCGAGCGCGAGCGCTGCGAGCGCGACGACGGCGACCGCCAACGGCGGGACCGTCGTCTCCCCGCCGGCCCACACGATCGCGCCGACCACCGCCGCGAGCGGGAGCACCGCCAACGGCGCCAGCAGCAGCGCGCCGGTCGCGACGCCGGGCGTCACCCGCAACACCGCGGGCACCGGGATCGCCGTCAGCGTCCCGAGCGCCAGCCGCAGGCTGCGGCCGACGACTGCCGGTTTGATCACTGGGGAGGCAGCAGGTCCGCGAGCAGCGCCACGTCCCGCAGCACCGCGACCGCCGACCGCAGCACGGGGACCGCGGCGACCGCGCCGGAGCCCTCGCCGAGCCGGAGCCCGAGGTCGAGGACCGGCTCCAGCCCGAGCTTCGCGAGCGCCAGGGTCTGCGCGGGCTCGGTGGAGCGGTGGCCTGCGGCGAACCACGCCGCCGCACCCGGCGCCAGTCGATCCGCGGTCAGGGCGCAGGCGACGGACATCAGGCCGTCGAGCAGGACGGGTACGCCGCGCTCGGCCGCTCGGGCGAGGTAGCCGGTCGTGGCGGCCAGGTCCGCACTGCTCAGCGCGGTCAGGGTGTCCACCGGGTCGAGCACCCGGTCGCCGGCGCGGTCCAGCGCCTGCTGGACCACCTGCACCTTGTGGGTCCAGGTCGCATCGTCGACGCCGGTGCCTCGGCCGGTGACCTCGGTGGCGGGCAGCCCGAGGGCAGCGGCGACGAGCGCGGCTGCAGGGGTGGTGTTGCCGATGCCCATGTCGCCGCTGAGCAGGAGCTGCGCGCCGGCGTCGATCTCCTCGTCGGCGACTGCGCGTCCGGCGTCGAGCGCCCGTTGCGTCTCCTCGGGCGTGAGGGCGTCCTCGAGATGGATGGCGCCGCTGCTGCGCCGTACCTTCCGGGCCTGCACGTCGGCCGGTACGCCGTCGAGGTCGTCGTCGACGCCGAGGTCGAGGACCCGGACGTGGACGTCGTGCGCTGCCGCCAGCGCGGACACCCCGGCCTTGCCGGCGACGAAGGTGCGGACCATCGCGCCCGTGATCTCCGGCGGGTACGCCGACACCCCGTGCCGGGCGACCCCGTGGTCGCCGGCGAAGATCACCAGCCGGACGTTCGTGAGCGGTGCCGGGGGCACCTGGCCCTGGGCGGCCGAGAGCCAGACGGCGAGATCGCCGAGCCGGCCGAGAGCACCCGCAGGCGTCGCCAGCCCGGCCAGCCGCTCAGCCGCTGCCGCGGCGACGGTCGGGTCCGGCGGGGGAACGGGGGATCCGGTCGGAGAGGGGCGGTCTGCCATGGTGGGAACCTACCGTCCCTCCGACCGGAGTCAGGCGAACACCAGGACCAGCACGAGCAGCAAGGTCATGATCGAGACGAGCATCACGATGCCGGAGAGCTCGGATGGCTCGCTCGTCTCCTCGACCTCGTTCGTGTTGGTTGTCATGCGTACCCCCACAGGCGTCACTCTGACCCAACGATCCTGCCTAAGCGGGTGACGGCTCGCAGCCGATTCCAGACGCGGATCTCGGATTCGAGAACGAGCGTCGGACCTGCGACGCTGGCGCGGTGTCGAACAGCGTCGGACACTCCGTCCTCGTCGTCCCCGTGCCGGAGCTGGAGCCGTTCGCCCGCGGTCGGTGGGTGCACTACCTGCCGAGCTGGGTGTCGCGCGATCCGGCGTTCACCCACGCCCACATCACCGCGCTGTCGCCGTACCTCCCGACGCCGACGGCCGCCGACCTCGCGCGCGTCGCGGCCATCGCGCAGGCGACCGCGCCGTTCGACTACGTGCTCCGCGAGGTCCAGGAGCTGCCCGACGGGTTCATCCAGGTCCTGCCCGAGCCCGCTGCGCCGTTCGCTGCCCTGACCCATGCGTTGTGGGAGGCGTTCCCGCAGTGCCCGCCGTACGCAGGGGAGTACGACGTCGCCCCGCACGTCACCCTCGACCAGCGGTCCGACACGGTGTCGGTCGCGAGCACCCGGGCGCTGCTCGGCGACCTGCTGCCCGCCCGGTGTCGCGCTGACCGGCTCGAGCTGCAGTGGTACGAGGAGGGCAACTGCCACGTGCTCGCCGACTGGAAGCTGACCGGTGGCTAGCTCGCGGTGGGTGGCTTGGTTGCTGCTCGTGGCCGTCGCGACCGGTTGCGCGCCGGATGACCGACCCGCCGACAGCCCGTCGGCCGGTCCCGAGACGAGCACCCGGTCGAGCGCAACGCCTGGCCCCGAGCTCGACGCCTCGACGCCGACGCCGAGCCGAAACCGAAACCGACCCACCGTGAACGCCGGCCCGACCCGCGCTGGCAGTTCTACACCGCCGACGAGCATTGGTACCGATCTCCCTGGTACGCCGGCGCGCACCGCATCATGATCGGGTTCGGCTGCAACACCGCGCCCTGGTACAGCCACGACGAGCGGTGTCCCGGCGTCCAGGGCTTCCATCACGGCATCGATGTGGCCATGTCGTGCGGCACCGTCCTGTTCGCCGGCCTACCGGCGGAGGTGCTCCCGCTGGACGCGCCGGGCGCGCCCGGTTCGGCGTACGGCGTCAACCCGGTCCGTCTCCGCATCGACGGCCCCGACGGGCCGTACGACGTACTCCTCGGGCACACCGGCGAGGTGTTCGTGCAGCCGGGGGAGCAGGTCAGGGCCGGACAGCGGCTCGCCCTTGCGTCGGACTCCGCGGCCCCGGACGGCTGCCATCTGCACTTCGAGATCCGACCGGCCGGCGGGGACGTCAGCACCGCCGTTGACCCGGCACGGTGGCTCGCGCTCGCCCGCTAGCCCTGGTCGATCGCCTGCCACACCGCCTCGCCGCGGAGGTGGCTGCCGAGCCCGCGGGTGACGAAGGCCGCGGCGTAGGACCCGCCGAACGACCACCAGGCACTGCTGCCTCCCGCGCCGCCCATGCCGATCTCCTCGGCGTCGATCTGGAAGCCGAGCGTCCAGGTGACCTCGCGGTCGAGGATCCGGTCGTGACCGGTTGCGGCGGGTCCGAGGTAGGCAGCGTGCAGGTCCGGCCCGAGCAACGTCGCGACAGGGCCGTCCTTGGCGATCAGGTCGCCGTAGAAGGTCGCCAGGCCACGGGCCGAGGCGTGCAGGGCGATGGCGGGAAAGCTGATCGTGCGGAACCGCTCGGAGTTGAGGACGTCGACGTCGAGCAGACCCTCGGGTCGCCCCAACGCGGGTCCCCAGTGGGGGTCGTCGAGGTACGACGTGGGCCAGGTCGCGTCGGACACCACTACGTCCGCGACGCGACCCAGGTCCGCCGCGGGCACGCGGAGGTGGACGTCCCAGCCGTGCGAGGCCGCGATCGCCGCGAACCGGTCGGCCAGGTCGTCCCCAGTGGCGCGCCGGACGATCTCGTCGCACAGGTGGCCGTAGGTCAACGCATGCTCGGCGACCGCCGTACCGGGCTCGTGCTCCGGCGGGGCGGCCGCGAGCAGCGCAACCAGAGTCTCGCGGTCGTCGTACGCGACGCCGGCGGCCGCCTCGGGGAAGGACGGAAGGCCCGCCGAGTGCGAGAGGACCTGGCGCACGGTGGTGGCGGCCTTGCCGGCAGCGGCGTACTCGGGCCAGACGTCGGCCACCCGCAGGTCGAGCTCGAGCGCACCTTCGGCGACCGCACTCAGGACGGTGAGCGCGGCGAACGGCTTGGCGACCGAGTACGTCATCACCAAGGTCGCCGCGTTCCAGGCGATCATGCCGTCGCGGGTGCCGACGTGGTGCTCCAGCTCGACCTGCTCCGTCCCGGACCACACAGACGCCGGCACCCGGCTCGGAGCCGTCGTCAGCGAAGGAGTCGAGGATGCCGACCACCGGGGACATGTCCCCGATTGTCGGGCCTCGGCCGCCTGGCTTGCCAGACGGCCGAGGCCGTTTCGTGCCGTGAAATGGGGGCTCACGGCACTTGGTGGGGACAACATCACCACGTGCAGCTCCAACGGCACGGCGGTGATGCAGCCGGCGGCCTTGCTCTGAACGAGCTTTGTCGACGCGCGGCTGGAGATTGGGCCAGGACTGAGCGGGGACCAGGCTCTCAAGACCTTTCGGCGACTTCGACGGTACGCCCGCTTGGAGCGACCGTCCGGGAAATCGTTTCCAGTTGTGCGAACGGTCCGTTTACCTCGCTCTAGGGCCGCGGGGCGAGACTTCGCACAGGTCGTCCGGGGGTCGGGGCCAAGCGGGGCGTCCCGCCCAGGGGCTCCAGACCTAAGGCGGGACGGCATCGCGCGATCGACGGCTCGGAATCGGGGAATTCCGCCCGAGATCACGACCGCGACATTAGGTCCGTGAGTCCAGCGCGACTACCGCGACGCGCCGCGACGCGCCGTGCGGCTACCGGAAGTGAGACCCAATCTGATGGGGCCCGCCGCCTCGCAGGAAGGTCTGTCCGTGATGACGAACGATGTCCTGCGACAAGCGTCGACCCCAAGGGCCAGGGGGATGTCGCCTTGGGGTCGAGCTCGAGATCTGACGTAACCCGACACTAGGACCGCTGACCGCGCGCCATCGACGACCGCCGCGCTCAATCCGCTAAGCGGCTTGCTCCGAACGTCTACGGGGACCAGAGACAGCCCCACCCGGTAGCTCTGCCGGGTGGGGCTGTCGTGTGTTCTGTACCCAGCACAGAGCAGACGACCCGCCGGTGCGAGAGACGCCCCATCCGACGGGATGGATGGTGCCTCGAGGCCGGGGTATCGCACATTCAGCCGCTCATGGGGGCAGTGAGCTCCAGTCACCGAAGCGGTCAGGTCGCTGTTGGTCGAAAAGCTGCCGACGCGGTCGCACATGCTGAACGACCCCCGACCCGCGGTATTCGGGTCGGGGGTCGCTTCGCCCGAGCGCTAGTCGTTGTCTCTCGACGTCGAACCAAGCGCGTCTCTTGTCGGGAGACGGGTCGGCAGCATGGTGCCGACCAATCGGCCGAGCATCCGGAGAGGGAACGAGAAGGTCGCTACCGGATCGGGTCACCGCCCGATGGTCAAAGGGGTTCGCTGAGATTGAGCATGGGGACACCTACCAACCTTGGAGAAACCGATGCTCCATACCTCACGGATCCTTGCTGCGATGGCTGCCGGCTGCGCGGTCTCAGCCTGCTTCGCCTCCCCCGCCGGCGCTGACCCCGCCCACGGTTTGATCGTTCCGTTGGATTGCACCGACGGGAACAGCTACACGACCGTCACCAACGGCAACGGCGCGTTCACTCCGACCCACGACACCGCCAGCAACAAGATGTTCATCCCGACCCGCTTCGGCGAGTTTCACGGGACCGTGACCGACTCGGGAGGCAACGTGATCGACGAGTTCACCGAGCCTGGCGCAACGAAGGGCAAAGCCGACCGACCCCGGCGCACCGCAGTGGAGTGCACCTTCTCGTTCGAGGAGACTTTCGAGGATCCCGACCTCGGTGAGCTCACGTTTACCGGCGAGGGAACCGTCTACGGATTCACGACGCCCGCGCGCTGACCTGCGGGAGCGCACTCTGCCAGCGACGAGCTGCTGATCCGGTTTTGCTTAGAGCGTCAAGACCGTACAGACGCGGCTCGGACACGCCACCGCGGCGGAGACGCTCGACACCTACAGCCACCTCTGGCGGAAGTCGGACGACCGGACAGGGATGCGATCGACAGTTACCTAGTGCAGCACCTCCCAGAGTGATCACGCCTTCTGTTGTCTTACATTTCGTGACACACTGGATGCATGGCAGCAACGATCACCTTTCGCCCGGACGACGAGGCGCGGCTTGCGCTCGAGGAGCTCACTGCCGACGGCACTCCGGTGTCGGCGGCCGTGCGGAATGCTCTCGTCGAAGCGGCTGCGCGCCACGCCAAGGCTCGGCTCCGGTCGGAGGTTGAGGCGCTCGCGGCGGACCCGGAGGACCGGGTTGAGGCCGCTCGCGTCCTGCGCGACATGGAGCAACTGCGTGCGTGGTGACGTGTATCGGCTTCGCGCGCCTCGTGGCGCCCGCGGTCACGAGCAGCAGGGAAGTCGCTACGCGGTGGTCGTGCAATCAGACGACTTTGAGGCACTGTCGACCTGGCTCGTCGCCCCCACCTCGACGTCTGCGCGGGCTGCGACGTTCCGACCTGCTGTCGAGATCGACGGCAAGGAGACGCGCGTGCTCGCCGAACAGACCAGCGCCGTCGATCCGAGCCGACTCGGCGAGCGCGTCGGCCACCTCGGGTTCGACGAGCTGATGGCGGTCGACGCTGCTCTTCGCCTCGTCCTGAGTGTGTGAGTAGAGAAAGAGAGCCCTCTGGTTGGGGCTTCATCGCCCGATGCCCTGACCACGCTCCGGGGTGCTCCATGACGACCAGGTGGGATCGATTCGTCGTGCCATCTGCTGTCGCTGCCGGCGTTCCTTCCGCTCACGTGCCACAGCCGCGTTCCGGCGGACCAGGCGGTCGGCAGCCCAGCATTCGTGCTCACGATCAAGATCGGCCCGGGGAAGCCTTCGAACTGCGGGCGACACCGCTGCCTTCGGCTAGGTAGTAGTCGTCGACCCGGGACCGGTCGGCCTCGGCATAGCTGCGTGCCGCGGAAGCCGCTCCGCGGTAGACCTTGACGCCTCCATGCACGACCAATCACGTCCAACAAGTCGCCCGAAAATGACTCGTGGGCCGCACCTCCGCGGGCGACCCATCTACGTCCTTCGTAGCATGCGTGCCGACGAATTTGAAGGGTCAGGGAAAGCGTGTCGAACGGCGGCGCGTACAGAAAGTTGAACTGCAAGCAGTGGTCGTCAGTATCCAATGATGAGAGGCGAAGTCGATGCTAGAACGGGGCCACGAAACGGGCCGTCGAATCCGAGTGCTCAACTGCCCTAAGCGAGGTCTTTCCCGACGCAAGTCGCCCTCCTGGGCCACACATGCCGTAGTTCGGCGACATTGCCGCGGTCGGCAGGGTCGGCCCCAGCCGACTCCGGAAACGCCGCATTTTTTCGCGGCACCATGTGCCCGCCATTGCCGAGTAGCGATGCTGTCCGTATCGGCAGTTCGCCCGGTGGGTACCACTCGTCTGTCCAAAGGAGGACAGATGAGTTCCGCCCCTTACGATTCCCAGACCACCAGCGATACGGAGCTTTCTGGCGTCGTCCTGCTGCTTGCGATCCTCGCGATCAACGCGTTGCTCGTGTGGTTGTGCACCTGAGCGAGCCCGGGGCGAGCAAGACAGGCGGATCCGGACGCTAATCAGCGTGACGCGTTTTGTGTCAAGAGCGGTCGGGTCCCTGGCTCGTCGTCAGTCCCTGCATAGCGGTAACGGAGCTTGGTGGCTCGACAGCGCGTGATGGGGCTGTGGTGACGACGAGCCGGGGCTGCCTGTGATTAGCGACGAGATACCCGTGGGTTCTCGATGCCGCAGAAGGCTCGCCCCGACTCTGCTTTGTGACGCGTCCTCGCGCGATGAATGCCCTCAGGCGGCTGGAACCTTCACGGCCCTGGCGAGGCCGCCGGCAGCGATGGTCGGGTTCCACGCGCGGCCGGTGGTGACCACTGCGTGGAGCTGCCTGAGGATCGCTGCCGCGATCGCGGTCTGCGCCTGCGTCGGCTTGAGCTTGTTGACCTCGCGGGTCGTCAGATGGCGGTACCGCTCGCGTAGACCTCGTTGTTGTTCATCGCTCCCCACATCGCCCGCCAGGCCGCGACCCGTAGTCCCGGTCGGCCGGCGCCGGTGAGCCGCGCCTTGCCCGTGAAGGTCCCTGACATCCGTTCCCTGGGTGCCAGTCCGGCGTGCTTGACGACCGCGCGGGCACTGGTGAATCTGCGAAGGTCTCCGGTTTCGGCGAGGATCGCTGCCGCACCCACGGCCGACAACCCATCGATCGAGCACACCAGGTCGGTCAACGCGAGCTCGTCGAGGGTCGCGACCATCCGGGCCTCGGTATCGGCCAGTTTCCTTCGCGCGGTGTCCCAGTCCTCGATCAGCCAGGCGATCCGCTCGAATGCGCCCCGCCGATGGACGAGGACCCCGGCCGGGTCGACCAGTGCCGCGTACAGGTTGCGCACGATCCGCAGGCGGGGTTTGATCCCGCCGCGGCGGATGATCTCCCTGCGGACCGCATGCTCGAACCGGGCTGCACCGAGCCGTCGGGTCCGGTCCAGGTCGCCACTGTCGCGGCCCACCACCACGCTCAACGCGGCGACCCAGGTGCTCGACTTGAATGGCTGTTGAGCGGTCTCGAGAACAGCCGGCCAGACGCACTCGAGGAGGTCACGGATCTGTTGAACGCAGGCGACGTGCTCCTCGAGGAGCTGCTCGCGGCGAGCTCCCAGGTGCCGCAGTCGGCTCCAGGTCTCATCAAGCGGCTCGGGTAGGTAGCAGCGCAGCTGGGCGGTCAGTCGGGCGATCAGGACCGCGTCCTTGTCGTCGGTCTTGTCGGTGGTCAGGTCCTCGGTCTTGCGTGCCCATGACGAAAGCATTGGCTGCACGCACACAAACGACATCCCTCGCTCCGCAGCCAGCTGGCCGAGCACCCGCCACCGGTGGCCAGTCGGTTCGCATGCCACTGTCACTCCGGCATAGCCGGCTCGGGCGGCACGAGAGGCAGCCCACTCCAGCGCGCCGCCGAGGTCCCAGGCCTTGCACCGAAACGTGCGCCGAGCGAGCACCTTCGAGTCGTGGTCGGCCACGACCACCATCTGCTTCTTGTCGGCCAGATCGATCCCGACGATCGCGTTCGACAGCGGCACCGTCTCACGCAGCTTCGAGAGTCGAGCATTCCTGTTGCGATCACCCCTGGAGACACCACTACCGTTGGTCATGAACGTCCTCCTTATGCGATGGACACCAAGCCCGACAAGCGCATCAGGAGGACGTTCCTACGCCCGGCATCGACACGCAGAACGTCTTTCTATGCCGCACGTCGTGCGCGATGGGCGCTGGCTCGACTGCTACTCCGTCGTCCGCCAAGGACGGTCGACCAAGAGTCGCTGCTGTCCCCACGCGAAGCGAGATACGGCGATGAAGTCCTCGAGCCCGTCCGTGAAGATGTCGAGGGCCTCGTCGATCGGATAGTCGAATCCGTCCTCGTACAGAAAGCCCATGTAGGGCTCCCCAACCGCCACCACATCCACGACCAACGAGCGCTTGTCCGAGTCGTCGTCCAGCTTCCAGCGGAAAGACCAACTCTCGAGTTCATCGGGTCGCAGTAGGTGCGTGATCGCGTGGGTGACGTGCGCTCGTGCAGACGGCGGGACCTCAGGACCATCGACTGGATTCACACGACCCACGATCCCGACTGTTTCATCACCAAGCAAGGCGGTATCGGGCACCGACCGCCCGCTACTGCCGCCGAGGGGGCGCGGACGTCGCTGATGAGCGGAAGCCCGGAGCGCGGCGACCACGGCCTCAAGACCTTGAAGTCCCGATCAGCGATGCGTGGATACGTCAGCCCCAGACCGAACCGAACGGCGCATCTGAGGCGTTTAGGTGTTGAGCGTCTCACTCGGGCGGACCTCGCGTACCAGCGTCTCGCCCATAGGAGCAGGAAGATGAAGACTCGATCCAAGTTGGCCCTACTTGTCGTCAGCACATCGGTCGCGGTTGCCGCGCTTGCCGGTCCTGGAGTCGCCGACCCACCGGGCGGGCTGATCAGTCCGCCCAACCATCGGCACTTCATCATGACGCCCAACGGACTGGTCCCCGTGGGCCCGCAGATCTGTCAGGACCCGAGCCTGCAACTGGCGTTCGACGAGTTCCACTACAACGTGCACCACTCCGAAGTGCCGGGGATCGGCGACATTCTCACGCTCGGCCCCCAGGACGGCGCACCAGGACTGCACAACGGCCACGGCGCCGAGGTGATCGGCGTACGAGGTTGTTCCTGATCCCGCCGAGGACGGCGGCGCAGATGACCAGCGTTGCTGGAATCTCTCCCGCGGGTTGAATCGGTTCGCGGCTCGCAGGGTTTATCCCTTCCAGCGCGCAGGCATTGCTACCACTCGAAGCAATGCTCTGGCTGACACGCCGCACTGATCGATCCTGGGAGTAGTTGCCCCCGGAGCACGACTGAGCTGCCTCGGACGAATACCCGCTAGTGCCGCGTTGACTGCGCTTCGTCGTGATGGCGCAGTAGACGAATGGACACATCCACAGCCGTCATGGTCACCACCCCGGTCGACGACGGCAAGTTTCGGCTTGCCGTCGCAGCCTTCTTGGCCCGCTACAAAGGCAGGACCCGCAAGCAACACGAGACCAATCTCCGATTCTTCGTCGAGTGGTGCATCGATAAGCATCTTGTATCCGTTCGACGTTAAGCGACCTCACGTTGAGTTGTACCTGCGATGGATGCAGGAAGTCCGCAGCTACAAGCCGGCCACCGTGTCTCAACGGCTCTCCGCCGTCGCCGGGTTCTACCGGATCTGCGTGATCGACGGAGTGTTGGAGCACTCACCTGCCGACTACGTCACCAGGCCGCGGGTTCCGACCGAATCGCCGACCCTTGGTCTGAGCCACCTGCAGTTCGAAGGCATGCTCGCCGCCGCACGCGAATCCACGAACCCCAACGACTTCGCGCTGGTCTGCATGCTCGGCCTCCTGGGCCTCCGCATCTTCGAGGCGACCAGTGCGAACATCGAGAACCTCAGCGATGTCCACGGCCACCGGGTTCTCAACGTGCGCGGCAAGGGCGACAAACCAGCACTGATACCGCTCCCACCTGCAGTCGGACGGGCCTTCGACCTCGCGATCGCCGGACGCGACCATGGCCCGATACTGCGCAGCAGCACCGGCAGCCGCATGGATCGCCACTGCGCCACCAGACGGCTACGGGCGCTCGCATCGACCGCGCGGATCTCGACCGCGAGGATGCATCCACACATGCTGCGCCACACTTACGTCACCACCATGCTCGACGCCTGCGTCGACCTCCGCGACGTTCAGATCGCCGCTCGCCACGCCGATCCGCGCACCACGATGCGATATGACCGAGCTCGCAAGAACCTCGACCGTCACCCCAACTACATCCTCGCGGCCTACATGGCCTCCGGGACATGACACCCGAACCGACACCGGCCGCCCGTCAGAGCTTCCGGCCGGCTCTCAGTCACCTTCGTTTCCGAGCGCCGCGTTCCCACCAATCGATCTTGGGTTGATCCCGCAGCAGCGTGGCGGTGAACAACATGTCCGATGTGTTGCAGAACTTCCACAGTTCCTTCGCCGCACGGCTGTACTGAAACATGACATCGTCGAACTCGAAGGCATCGACTTCACCAGCACGAAATCGATCGACCGCTTCCCCGACATGGTGAACAAGTTCCGCCAGACACGCCTCGTGATAGGAAGCGACCGCCTCCCTCGCTGCCTTCCGTTCCGACTTCGTCGCCATGCCCCAGAACGCTACTCGTGCACCTGCCGCGAGCACGCAGGGCGGCATAGAAAGACGTTCTGCGTGTCGATGCCGGGCGTAGGAACGTCCCCCTGATGCGCTTGTCGGGCTTGGTGTCCCATCGCCACAAGGAGGACGTTCATGACAACCTAACGGTGAGGTCGGTGATCTCGCGGGGTGACCGGAACAGGAACGCGCGACTGACCGAAGCTGCGTGCTGACGGTGCCGCTGAGCGAACGCGATCGTCGGCATCGACCTGGCCGATACGAAGCAGATGGTTGTCGTCTCCGACCACGACTCGAAGGTGCTGGCGCGGCGCACGTTTCGGTGCAAGGCCTGGGACCTCGGCCGGCGCGCTGGACTGGGCTGCCGGCCGGGCGGCCCAAGCCGGGTTCACCGCAGCGACGTGGCGTGCGAGCCGACCGGCCACCGGTGGCGGGTCCTGGGCCAACTCGCCGGCGAGCGCTCGATGTCATTCGTGTGCGTGCAGCCGCTGCTGACCTCGCGCGCCCGCAAGGACCGAGGACCTCACCCACGACAAGACCGATGACAAGGACGCGGTCCTGATCGCCCGACTCACCGCACAGCTTCGCTGCTACCTACCCGAGCCGGTCGATGAGACCTGGGGTCGACTGCGGCACCTCGGCAGCCGCCGCGAGCAGCTGATCGAGCGACAAGGTCGCCGCGATCCAGCAGGTCCGCGATCTTCTCGAGTGCACCTGGCCCGCCGCACTCGAGACCGCCCGGCAGCCGTTCAAGTCCCAGACCTGGCTCGCCGCGTTGACGGTGGTGATGTCCCGCGATGCCGGCGACCTGACCCGGACCCGACGACTCGGCGCGAGGCGGTTCGAGCCGCAGTCCGACGCGAGATCATCCAGGCGGGGCTGGGCAAAGCCACGCCTGCGGATCGTGCGAGCCATGTACGCCGCCCTGCCGATCCGGCCGGTGTCCTCCTCCACCGCACTGGTGCGTTCGAGCGGATCGGGTGGCTCATCGAAGACTGGGACACCGCGCGTCAGCGAAGCTTGCCGAGGTCACCGAGGCCCGGATGGTCGCGACCCTCGACGAGCTCGCGTTCACCGACCTGGTCTGCTCGATCCAGGGGTTCTCCGCGATCGGTGCCGCAGCGATCCTCGCCGAGACCGGCGACCTTGCTCGATTCACCAGCGCCCGCGCGGTCGTCAAGCACGCCGGCCTCGCACCCCGGGAACGGATGTCAGGCACCTTCACGGGCCGAGCACGCCTGGCGGTGCCGGGCGGCCGGGCTCCGCGTCGCGGCCTGGCGGGCGGTGTGGGGTGCGTTGAACAACAACCCGGTCTACGCCGAGCGGTACCGCCACCTGACCACCCGCGAGGTCAACCAGCTCAAGCCGACCCAGGCCCAGACCGTGATCGCCGCCGCGATCTTGCAGCCAGCTCCACGCCGTCGTCGTCACCCGCCCCGCCTGGAACCCCGACCATCGCTCCGGCGGACTCGCCAGGGCCGGCAAGGCTTCCAGCCGCCTGAGGGCATTCATCGCGCGAGGACGCGTCACACAAGCAGAGCCGGGGCGAGCCTTCCGCGGCATCGAGAACAACCACAGGTATCTCGTCGCTCATCACAGGCAGCCCCGGCTCGTCGTCACCACAACCCGATCACGCGCTGTCGAGCCACCAAGCTCCGTTGCGGCTATGCAGGGAATGACGACGAGCCAGGGACCCGACCGCTCTTGACACAAAACGCCTCACGCTGATTTGCGGGCGGATCACTGGCAGTGTCGGTCTAACCTCGGCGCATGGTTGTTGCGACGGTGCGCGAGTGGCACGAGGACCTGGGTTGGGGCGTGCTCGATAGCTCTGAGACTCCGGGAGGATGCTGGACGCACTACTCGAACATCGAGTCAGCGGTCCTGCGCCGCGAAGACAACGCCGAGGTCTCGGAGTACAAGGTGCTGAAGGTCGGCGAAGTTGTCGCGCTGGCTTGGGAGGCTCCCGGGCAGGACGGCTTCGACTTCCGTGCAGTGGCCGTGAAACGCCACCACTGACGCGGCATAGAAAGACGTTCTGCGTGTCGATGCCGGGCGTAGGAACGTCCTCCTGATGCGCTTGTCGGGCTTGGTGTCCCATCGCATAAGGAGGACGTTCATGACCAACGGTAGTGGTGTCTCCAGGGGTGATCGCAACAGGAATGCTCGACTCTCGAAGCTGCGTGAGACGGTGCCGCTGTCGAACGCGATCGTCGGGATCGATCTGGCCGACAAGAAGCAGATGGTGGTCGTGGCCGACCACGACTCGAAGGTGCTCGCTCGGCGCACGTTTCGGTGCAAGGCCTGGGACCTCGGCGGCGCGCTGGAGTGGGCTGCCTCTCGTGCCGCCCGGGCCGGCTATGCCGGAGTGACAGTGGCATGCGAACCGACTGGCCACCGGTGGCGGGTGCTCGGCCAGCTGGCTGCGGAGCGAGGGATGTCGTTTGTGTGCGTGCAGCCAATGCTTTCGTCATGGGCACGCAAGACCGAGGACCTGACCACCGACAAGACCGACGACAAGGACGCGGTCCTGATCGCCCGACTGACCGCCCAGCTGCGCTGCTACCTACCCGAGCCGCTTGATGAGACCTGGAGCCGACTGCGGCACCTGGGAGCTCGCCGCGAGCAGCTCCTCGAGGAGCACGTCGCCTGCGTTCAACAGATCCGTGACCTCCTCGAGTGCGTCTGGCCGGCTGTTCTCGAGACCGCTCAACAGCCATTCAAGTCGAGCACCTGGGTCGCCGCGTTGAGCGTGGTGGTGGGCCGCGACAGTGGCGACCTGGACCCGGACCCGACGGCTCGGTGCAGCCCGGTTCGAGCATGCGGTCCGCAGGGAGATCATCCGCCGCGGCGGGATCAAACCCCGCCTGCGGATCGTGCGCAACCTGTACGCGGCACTGGTCGACCCGGCCGGGGTCCTCGTCCATCGGCGGGGCGCATTCGAGCGGATCGCCTGGCTGATCGAGGACTGGGACACCGCGCGAAGGAAACTGGCCGATACCGAGGCCCGGATGGTCGCGACCCTCGACGAGCTCGCGTTGACCGACCTGGTGTGCTCGATCGATGGGTTGTCGGCCGTGGGTGCGGCAGCGATCCTCGCCGAAACCGGAGACCTTCGCAGATTCACCAGTGCCCGCGCGGTCGTCAAGCACGCCGGACTGGCACCCAGGGAACGGATGTCAGGGACCTTCACGGGCAAGGCGCGGCTCACCGGCGCCGGCCGACCGGGACTACGGGTCGCGGCCTGGCGGGCGATGTGGGGAGCGATGAACAACAACGAGGTCTACGCCGAGCGGTACCGCCATCTGACGACCCGCGAGGTCAACAAGCTCAAGCCGACGCAGGCGCAGACCGCGATCGCGGCAGCGATCCTCAGGCAGCTCCACGCAGTGGTCACCACCGGCCGCGCGTGGAACCCGACCATCGCTGCCGGCGGCCTCGCCAGGGCCGTGAAGGTTCCAGCCGCCTGAGGGCATTCATCGCGCGAGGACGCGTCACAAAGCAGAGTCGGGGCGAGCCTTCTGCGGCATCGAGAACCCACGGGTATCTCGTCGCTAATCACAGGCAGCCCCGGCTCGTCGTCACCACAGCCCCATCACGCGCTGTCGAGCCACCAAGCTCCGTTACCGCTATGCAGGGACTGACGACGAGCCAGGGACCCGACCGCTCTTGACACAAAACGCGTCACGCTGATTAGCGTGCAGCTGCCGCGAGCACGCAGGGCGGCAGTAGCGGGCGGTCGGCTGCCCGGCTCTGCTCAGTTGCCCGCTTGGGTGCGAAGTTCGGCCAGCCTGTCGGCGATGCGGCCCCTGAACTCGACCGTGAAGTTGCGAACCTGCAGATTGACGACCGCGCTTGCAGGCTCCTCTTCGATTCCCAGGAGGTCGCGGAGTGCTTGCTGAGCCGCCCAGGGGTCCGGCGAAGCACACACCACATCGAACACTTCTTGTCGTTGCTCAGTTGCGGCGACGAGAGCCTCACAGATCTTGATTTGGCGTCCGAGATCCTCGGCGCTCGGCCCGTCCGTCTGCGTCATCCCATGAAGTAGGACCAGACCGAGCACGCCGTGCGGCAGTAGAGGGCGGATGCGCGCAGGCAGGCCGGCAGATCCGGACGTGATTGACGACGCTGTGATCTGAGCGCACCCTTGGATGAGGAGGGCCCTCATGTCGGAAGAATGGATCGTTGTGGCGGCGCTCCTTGTGCTGCTCGTGATCCTGCCGGCCATGCTTGGTCTCGTGTTCGATCAGGCTAAGGCCAACCGACCCAGGGCCGAGGTGCTCCTGGGCGCGGACAACGCTAGGGCTAGATCGACGCTCGCCTATTACAACGAGGTCCACGACTCACACAGCGGCTAGTGACCAGCGGACTGCTGTCGCCGCAACGTTCTGGATATCCGGCCATTCTGTCGCCGCAGCGGGGGCCACTACCGACATCGGCAGCATCGCGCACTCGACGCGGAACTTGCGGACGCCTTCGTACAGGTTGGTCGAGCGGAACGCGCCTAACTTGGGCTGGGCCGGCACCAGGTGCCGGTGGAGCGCGAGTTAGGGCCACCGCCGGTGCGCGATTCTCGGCAGTAGCGGACACGTCGGATGCGTTGGCACAGGGAGAAGCGACCCTGCGCCAACCTTGGTAGGGACGCCTCCGGCGTTCAAGATTTGCTGCCAGTGACGCGGCCTTCGCCATCGCTGATAGGGCCGCCCCGACCTATGCTGGAGCTTCTCGGGAGGGGCGCGACTCGATGGCGAACTTGCAGAAGCGACCGGACGGGAAGTGGCGTGCCCGTTACCGCGACGACGCCGGTCGTCAGCACTCGAAACACTTCGCGCGGAAGGTCGACGCACAGCGTTGGCTGGATGAGGTGACGGCGTCGGTCGTCACGGGCCAGTACGTCGACCCGAAGGCTGGCCGGATCGCGTTCAAGGACTACGCCGAGCAGTGGCGTGCTGCGCAGGTGCACCGGCCGTCGATCAGCCGCTCACGTAGAGACGATGCTGCGCCGGCATACCTACCCAACACTGGGGGAGCGGCAACTGTCGTCGATCCTTCCCAGTGAGGTCCAGGCGTGGGTCAAGCGGCTGAGTGCCGGTGACGGTGACCGAAGGCCGCTCGCCCCGGCGACAGTCGGCGTCGTGCACGGCATCGTCTCCTCGATCTTCAAGGCTGCGGTACGCGACCGGCGGGTGATGGCGAACCCGTGCGAGGGCACGAAGCTGCCGACCGTGGAAAGACGCAAGGTGGCGCCGATGACGACCGAGCAGGTCGAGACGATCCGCGACGAGCTGCCGGACGCGCTCAAGGCGCTGGTGACCTTCGCTGCCGGGACCGGAATGCGCCAAGGCGAGGTGCTCGGGCTGACCCGCGACCGGTTGCGGCTGCTCGGCGCGAACCCGGCCGTCGTCGTTGATCGTCAGCTGGTCACTATGCGGAGCGGTAAGACTCGAGTTCGGGCCGCTCAAGACCAAGGCGTCGTACCGGACCATCCCGCTGCCGAAGGTCGTCGTCGAGGCGCTCAACACCCATCTGGCCGATCAGCACGCTGCGGCCGACGGCCTGGTGTTCACGCTCGACGGTCTGCCGATCACCCGGCAGACGTTCGGGCACGCGTGGCGGCCGGCGGCGAAGGCTGCGGAGCTGACCGAGGCGACGGGCACCGGCATGCACGCGCTGCGGCACTACTACGCCTCGCTGCTGATCCGGTTCGGGGAGAGCGTGAAGACGGTGCAGGCCCGCCTCGGGCATGCAACGGCGGCCGAAACCTTGGACACCTATAGCCACATCTGGCCCGATTCGGACGACCGGACCCGGGACGCGATCGACAGCGTTTTGGGGGACCAGACTTTTTCTGGTGGGGACTATATGGGGACTAACGACGGCTAGTTTCAGCGTTTCCGCAGGTCAGATGCCAGATGGGGGACGGGCCGACCTGTAAGCCGGGTTCTGTCGTGGTGACCATCCATCTAGGACCACCGTTGCCGGTGGCCTCCTGCGGCCTACCCGTGTACTCGGGCGAGCAGCCCTCGAGCGCACACTGTCTGGCCTTGCTCCAGGTGGGGTTTGCCGAGCCGTCCCGGTCGCCCGGGGCGCTGGTGGGCTCTTACTCCACCGTTTCACCCTTACCTCGCCCCTCAAGAGGGATGAGGCGGTCTGTTCTCTGTGGCACTGTCCCGCGGATTGCTCCGGGTGGGTGTTACCCACCACCTTGCTCTGTGGAGCCCGGACTTTCCTCGGGACCGACCCTGTCGCCAGGGAAGGTCACGCGGTCACCCGGTCGGCCCGTCCGAGAGTCAGGGTAGTGCTTCCAGCAGGAGTACGACGGAATCACCGCCGCCGTGGCATCGTTGGCAACAGCCATGAGCGAGCCGGAGATCTCCCTGCGCGCCCCGGGCATCGCGTTCCCGGGTGCGGAAGCACGCCCTGAGAGCGCCTACCGCACCGCGCACGACCTGCTCGAGCGCCGCGCGCCCAGCGAGGCACTCAAGGTGCTCGAGCCGGCACTGGAGCAGGAGCCGGCCAACCGCGGCCTGCGACTGCTGCGCGCGTGGGCCTACCTGATGCGTGCCCAGCTGGTGAAGGCGTCCGACGAGCTCGCCCTCCTGGTAGAGGACGACCCTTCCGACGCCTGGGCCCAGCACGCGCTCGGTCGCGCGCTCGAACGACAGTCCCGCCATCGCGAGGCGCTGCCGCACCTCCGGCTGGCGGCCGCGATGAGCGGCGACGTCGAGCACGAGGTCGCCGTACTCCGTGTCGAGCGGTTGGCGGGGGACCTGTAGCTACGACGTACGGGTGATGCTCACGTCGGCCGTCATCCGTGAGGTCTTCGCGCCGGAGTAGATCCCGCTCAGCGGCGGGACGTCGTGGTAGTCGCGCCCGGTGGCGACGGCGATGTAGCGGTCGTCGGGCACCGCATCGGTGCTCGGGTCGAACGCTTGCCAGCCCGCGTCCCACCACTCCAGCCACGCCTTCGAGTCGCCGGCGACCGTCTCGCCGATCACCGGTTCGGAGACCGGGTGAACGTAGCCGGACACGTAGCGCGCCGGGATGCCGATCGAGCGGAGCCCACCGATCGCGACGTGCACCACGTCCTGGATCACGCCGGCCCGCTGCTTCCACGCTTCGGCTGCCGGAGTCCGGACGTCGGTCGAGCCCGGCAGGAACTCGATCTCCTCGTTGACCAACCGGCACACCGCCCGGGCGGCCTCGCCCGGCAGCGCACTTGCGTCGGCGATGGCGCGCACCGCGTCGGCGAAGTCCGGGGGAGGGATGACCAGGTCGGGGAGGGTGAGGTACTCGGTCCAGCGGTCGGCGATGGCGCGGTCGGCGTACTCCTCCCACGGTGTGGTCGGCTCCGCGACCGGCCCACGGTCGACCTGCACTGTCGACGTCGCGACCACCGACATCACGTCGTGCGGGTCGAGCACCTCGAACGTGATGACGTGACTGCCGAAGTAGTCGCGGTACTCCGACGTCCACGGCTTGGGGTGCACCGCGAGGCGGGTGTGGACGACGATCTGCCCGGGCGCCGTCACGGGGGTCATCCGGGCTTGGTTGTACGACGCAGCGGCCAGCCCGTCGTACTCGAACTCGGTCGTGTGCACGACCCGCATCTGCATGCTCACTGCCGCACCCCCTTCCAGGACACGGCTTCGGCGCCGGCGAAGTACTTCCGGCTGATCGCGTCGGTGGCGGCCGCGCAGGTGCGCTGCAGCTGCTCCATCTCCTCGGGAAGGTCGGCGACCACGTCGGCGAGCGAGCGGTACTCCAGCTCGGCGCGGGTGCGGCCGATCAGCCGGTGCGCCTCGTCCTGGAAGCCGGCCCGGGCGCTGCCCGGCTCCATCTCGTCGAGGCACTGCTCGGCCCGGTTGAGGGCGAACACCACCGACCGCGGGAACAGCCGGTCGAGCAGCAGGAACTCCGCGGCCGCGCGCTCGGTCTCCATGCCGCGATAGGTCCGCAGGAAGGCCTCGTAGGCACCGCAGGCGCGCAGCGTGCTCACCCACTGCGCCACGCTGCCGCTCGACAGCGACGTCGCCGCCACCAGCCGCGATGTCATGTCCGCGCGCTCGAGGCACCGGCCGAGCATCAGGAAGTGCCAGCCCTCGTCGCGCGTCATTGTCGCGTCGGCGGTGCCGTTGATGAGGGCCGCGCGTTCGCGCACCCACTGGAAGACGTACGGCGGCCGCAGCCCGTCGAAGCGTCCTGACGGGATCGAGAGGTAGGTGGTGTTGATGACCTCCCACAGCGGCACGGAGAGGATCTCGCGGGCCCGGCGCGCGCTCTCACGGGCGGCGGCGATCGCCGCCGCGATCGAGACTCCCGAGCTGGTGTTGTAGGCGAGCAGCCGCAGGACCTGGTCGAGGTTGACCGCGCCGGTGATGTCGATGCCCGACTGGATCGCCGCGTCGCCCGGCTCGATCCCCATGATCAGCAGCAGGTCGCGGCAGGTCTGCGACTCGTCGACCGCAGCGTCCTCGAGCAGGAGCTGGGTCTGTACGTCGAGGATCCGCGCGGTGTCCTCGGCGCGCTCGACGTAGCGACCGATCCAGAACATCGACTCGGCGATCCGGCTGAGCATCACTGACCGCCCTCCTGCCGCTGGCTCTGGCCCTGACCTTGACCTTGACTTTGACCTTGGCTTTGACTTTGGCTGCCCTGTCCGACCGGGCCCGCCAGCACCCAGGTGTCCTTGGTGCCGCCGCCACGGGACGAGTTCACGATCAGCTCGCCCTTGCCGAGGGCGACCCGGGTCAGCCCACCCGGCAGCACCCAGACCCGTTCGCCGTCGTTGACCGCGAACGGCCGCAGGTCGACGTGCCGCGGTCCGAGCTCGCCGTCGACGAACGTCGGCACCGTCGACAGCTGCACGACGGGCTGGGCGATCCAGGCGCGTGGGTCCTGGAGCACCTTCTCCCGGAGGACGTCGAGCTCGGCCGGCGTCGCGTGCGGCCCGATCACGATCCCCTTGCCGCCCGACCCGTCGACCGGCTTGAGCACCAGCTCGTCGAGGCGGTCGAGCACCTCCTCGCGGGCGTCGGCGTCGCCCATCCGCCAGGTGTCGACGTTGCGGAGGATCGGCTCCTCCGCGAGGTAGTAGCGGATGATGTCCGGCAGGTAGGTGTAGACGAGCTTGTCGTCGGCGACCCCGTTGCCGACGGCGTTCGCGAGCGTGACGTTGCCGGCACGGGCGGCGTCGATCATCCCGGGGCAGCCGAGCATCGAGTCGGCCCGGAAGTGGACCGGGTCGAGGTACTCGTCGTCGATCCGGCGATAGATGACGTGGACCGGGGCCATGCCTTTCGTGGTCCGCATCATCACCTCGCCGCGCCGGCAGACGAGGTCCCGCCCCTCGACCAGCTCGACGCCCATCGTCCGGGCCAGCAGCGCGTGCTCGAAGTAGGCGCCGTTGTAGACGCCCGGGGTGAGTACGACGACCGTCGGGTCGGTGACGCCCGCGGGCGCCGCCGCCCGCAGCGCACCCAGCAGCCGCTGTGGGTAGCCCGCGACGGGTCGGATCCGGTGCTGGGCGGTGGTCTCGGGCAGCGCCGCGGAGATCGCGCGCCGGTTCGTCATCACGTAGGACACCCCGGACGGCACCCGCACGTTGTCCTCGAGCACCCGGAACTCGCCGTGGTTGTCGCGGATCAGGTCGATGCCCGACACGTGCACCCGGACGCCGTTCGGCGGTCGCACGCCGGCGGCCTCGCGGTGGAAGTGCGACGAGGTCGTGATCACCCCGCGCGGGATGACGCCGTCGTCGAAGACCCGGCCGTCGTCGTACACGTCGGCGAGGAAGGCCTCGAGCGCCCGCACCCGCTGTTGGACGCCGCGCTCGATGACCGACCAGGTGTCCATCTCGATGACCCGCGGGAGGATGTCGAGCGGCATCGCCCGCTCCTCGCCGCCGATGTCGAAGGTGACGCCCTGGTTGAGATAGCTGGCCTGCAGCGACTCCACCCGGCTGACCAGCTCGGGTGTGGTCATCGTGTCGAGCGAGTCCCGCAGCCGGAGGTACGGCGACCGCAGCTCAGCGCCGTCGAACATCTCGTCGTAGGCAACGCCGTTCGACCCGTAGCCGTCGAACATCGTGTTCGCGTCGACGCGATCCGTGCCCATGACCGGACACTACCCAGGTCGGGTAACACGCGTGTTGCGTGCGACGTCGCGTAGGTTCGGACCATGGCGTACTGGTTCTGCCTCACGCACCATGAAGTCGAGCCCCAGGACGGTTGTCCCTACAAGGATCGGCTCGGGCCCTACGAGACCGAGGCCGAGGCGGCCCGTGCGCTGGAGAAGGCGGCCGAGCGGACCGAGCAATGGGACAACGACCCGGCCTGGAACGACGACGTCGAGGACAAGTAGGAGTTGGCTGCGTTCCAACGCCGGCGCCGGATCAAGCCGGTCGCCGACGGTCCTCGCGGCGAGGTCTCGTTCACCCCGTGGCTCGGGATGATCCTGATCGTCTCGTCGTTCTTCCTGTACGCCGCCAGCGGGCTGGTCGCCCCATGGTGGGGCATCGCCCTCATGGTCGTGATCTGGCTGGTGCTGTTCATCCTGTGCTGCGTGTGGTGGACGCCGTACCCCAAGCGCCTGGTCTGGATCGGGCTGCTGTCGTACCCGCTGTGGTTCTGCCTGATGGTCGGCGGCGCGCTCGTGTTCGGCTGGGAAGCCTAAGTCCGGCAGCGTGTCGCACGGCGGCGAAGCCGCACGGTGCGAAGCCCGGGGGCCGAGCTTGCGAGGTCCCGGGCGGCGAGCGCCGTTTCCGACACGCTCGGGCAATCAAAAACAGAACTGCGAGGGACGAGCGGACCTCGAGATGGCTCCAACACCTCTAGCGATCTACGCCCGACCCCCGCAGCCCTATTGCGTCACGTGGTTGGGGGACCAGTTCATGACATTCTTATTTCAGCCGGTCGGTGTGACACATGTCAAGTTACAGCTGACCACTTGTCCAGAATTTTCTATACAGGTGTCACGATTCTCAGAAATGGGACTACCCTTTCTGCATGGGGAATGCGTCGGGTCGCCGGTCGCTCGTTGATAAATACGACGAGCGGCGCCGCGCGCTGGCCGAATCGGCTCTTAAGACGTTGGGCGAGCTGGGCTATGCCCGAGCGAGCCTCCGCGAGATCGCGAACAACTCCGACTTCAGCCACGGCGTCGTCCACTACTACTTCGAGGACAAGCACGACCTCATCATCTACTGCATCCGGGAGTACAACGCCGTGTGCGTCCGCCGGTACGACGGAGTGGTCGCCGAGTCGACGACGCCGGAGGAGCTGGTCGCGGGGTTCGCCGACCAGCTCGCCTTGACCCTCGACCAGGACGCGGCGATGCACCGGCTCTGGTACGACGTCCGCGACCCAGAGCCTGTTCGACGATGGACTGCGGGACGCCACGGTCGAGATCGACGGCTGGCTGGAGGCGATGATCTGGCGGATCGTGTCCCGCTATGCCGAGCTCGCCGGCATCGAACCGGCGATGCCGCCGCATGTGACCTATGCGATCTTCGACGGCCTGTTCCAGCAGGCACTGATCAAGCTGACCCTCGGCAACGAGGGTGTGAACGACGAGCTCCGCACTCTCGTGCACCAGTTGCTGCCGACGATGATCAACGCCCCAGTCAAGGTCTGAGGACCGAGGCGGCGGTCGGGGCCTAACGCCCCGTTGCTGAGAAGTGTTGGTAGTCCTTCGAGGTTGTCCAGTGGCCGCCCCACTGCCAGCCGATCTTGGCGAAGGCCCGGACGACGACGTCGTCGCGCGTGGATCACTCCTGTGGGGCAGGCGGGCTGCGGCGGCTCGGTCGAGCGTGCGCGAACGCGGGTGCCCGTGGGCGGGGCGATCGAGGGCCCGCTGTCAGGTCGGGGTTCTGCACCGGGTTGATGTCGATGGCGGCGCCATAGGCGTGCGCGGACCAGGCGCGCGCGCCGGCGACCCCGGCGGCACATGAACCCGGACGTGTTGTTCGCGGCCATCGACCGGGCGTCGTCACCGCCGTACTCGTCGACCAGGCGCATGCGACGGATCGGCCAGCGGGCGTCGTACAGGTGGCTGGAAGACCGTTCGCCCCCGCCGTGCGTAGGTCCCGGTGGTCACCATCTCGCCCAGTCGTGGACCTGGCCGTCGAAGCCGACGTACCTCATCCGCAAGTGGCGAAGGTCTCGCAGTGGTATGGGGCAGCCGGCTCGGTGGCTGAAGCGCATTCGGTGGGCGAGGTCGGGACCGATCGTGTTGATGGATCGAGGTGTAGGCCGGCAACCGGTCGGGGTGGTCGGCGAGGTCGGCGCACGCGCGAAGCTCCCGCCACTGCTTCTGGGCGGTGTTGG
>CAWKIP010000007.1:0-152843 GCA_963849765.1 uncultured Actinomycetota bacterium | reverse complement strand
CGCTGGTCGAAGCCACCGGCAGCTCATTGATGGCCCTGTATGGCATCGGACCTTCCGGTGCTCGCGGCTGCTGGTCGACGTCAGTGACATCACCCGGTTCCCCAACCGCGGTCACTTCGCGTCCTGGAACGGCACCGCACCCATCGACGCCCTCCTCCGGCGACCACGTCCGGCACCGATTGTCGCGGGCCGGGAACCGGCAGATCAACCGGACCCTGCACATCATGGCCACCGTGCAGTTGCGCAGACCCAGTCGAGGGACGGGCCCATTACGAACGCAAGCCCCGCCGCCGGCAAGAGCAACATGGAAGCGATGCGGTGCCTGAAACGCAGGCTGTCCGACCCGAGGTCTACAAGACCATGCTCGACGACCCTGATCACCGCGCAGGGGACGGGCCCGGGAGGGCAACGGGCAACGACTCTGACTCCAGCGCGACCGGCTTGCAACCCCACACCGTCTCTCCGGGCAAGCCACTTCCCGGACCCGCCGATACCCAGCCTAGAACCCCACTCCCCGGCGCCCCGTCTCGCCACAGAGGGTGCTACAGCGTGCGGTTCCGCCCAGCCAAGGGGAGCCGTCGAACGTCACACTTGGTGAGAGAGCGTAGGGCTGGCCATGAGATTGGTGATGGAAGTTGTCGTGGCTACCGCGTTGCTGGTCGTTGGTTGCAGCAGGTCCGATCTCTCTCAGGCGCGATGTTGTTCGGGCCAAGGTTGCCCCCTGCCCGATTACGGTTTCAGGCTCGGAATCTACGGATTCCGAGCCTGAAACCATTGAGGCCAGAAGGGGAAGGCGAGCGCAGGCAAGAGATCCCAGCTCGTCCGGTCAGGAGGTCGACGGAGGGAACCCGCCCACGGCGGTGGTCTGCGCGCGCACGACCTGCCACGTCCCCGCCGCCTTCTCGTACACGACGTGTGCGATGCCTGGTGATGAACGGTACCGACCCCAGCGCCGGTGGCGATGATGTCGGACTGGTAGGTCAGGACCGCGGCGGCTCCGTACACGCTGTACGTCAATGGGGCTGATCGGGTCGAACTTCTCGAAGTCCAGGGCGCCGGACTCAACCGCCCCCACGTATTCGTCCTTCGTCAGCGGCGTGCCCGGTGGCGGCACGAGCACGAAGTCGTCGGCGAGTAGCAAGTCGAGGGCGTCCCCGTCGGCGTCGACGACAGCCTCCGGCCTGGTTCTGCTCCAGTTGACGCAGCTGGGTGGCAACCGCGGCGTGGTCATCGGCCGACGACCTTTCCTGGTCGGCGGCGGCATTCGCGATCCCCCAGACTGCTGCCACGGTCGCAACCGCGCCGACGGCGATGGCGGTGACGCGGAAGCGTCGGGTACGCGTGCGTGCTTCGATGGTCATGGTGGCCCCTTCGGTCGTTGTCGGGTCTTCCCAGGAGTCCGGGTTGGTCGGCTCCCGGCGATTGGTGCTGCTCGTTCGCCGACGACGATTGCCTGGCCGACGACGGACCGCGTCGGGTGTTTCCCTCAATTGCTCGGCCGTGGCGTCGGACGGCGGACCCGAGACTTGGGGGATTCACCCGACGCGAGGACAGACCGAACGGGTCGATCGTCGTGACATGACTACCTCCACGACGAGCACAGACCGCTGGTCGAGCTTTCTTCGCTCTTTCGCACGGGGAACCGTCGCACTCAGTGTGCAATGGGGTTACCCGCCTGCGTGGCACGCCACATGGCTGGAACTGGGAAACCGGCGCCTCGGCCAGCCGATCGCCCGGCCGGGAACTGAGGACGGCTTAGCGACCCGGAGGACGGAGCGATGACACCCGCCATCTCCGGCCTCTCGCACATCTCTCTGAGCGTCCGGGACCGCGACGCCGCCAGGCACTTCTGGGTCGAGGTCCTGGGCTTCGAGCTGATCGACGAGCAACCGACGTACTGCTTCATGTTGGACCGCGGGACCCGACACGGCATCACCCTGACCGACCACGGCCAGACCGTGTCGGGCCCGTTCGACGAGCACCACACTGGTCTCGACCACCTGGCCTATGCCGTCCCCGACATCGAGTCCCTGCTCAGCTGGGAGCAACGGTTCCAGAGCTTCGGCGTCAGTCACTCAACGATCGTCGAGACCGACGCGGGCCACCACCTCAACGTTCGCGCACCGGACAACGTCCCGATCGAGCTGTACGTGATGAAGGCTGAGTTCGCCACGCTCCTCGGTCTGGACGATGGCGTCGCTCCGGTTGCCGCTACCCACTGACTATCCCGGGCCCCGTCCCCGGAGCGCTGGCCGGCTCGGCGGCAAGAGCCCTGGCAAGCTCGGTCCGGGACCGCAGCCCGCGCTTGCGCAGCACCGCCCCGAGGTGACGCTCGACCGTCTTCGGACTCAGGAACAGCGCGGCCGCTACCTCACGGTTCTTCAAGCCCTGGGCCACGAGAAGGGCGACCCGAGTCTCCTGTGAGGTGAGCGGTTCCCTAGTCGCGTCGCGAGCCTGAACCCGCTCTCCGGTGCTGGCCAGCTCCTGCGCGGCACGCTCGGCCCAGAACGTGAGGTCCATGGTGACGAACTCGCGCCGCGCGGCTTCCAGGTGCACCCGAGCGTCCACGCGCCGGCCACCGCGACGCAGCCGCATGCCGAAGAGCAGTCGAGTCCGGGCCACCTCCAGCCGTTCGGGCTGGGCAGTGTGCAGCGCCAGCGAACGTTCGAACGCCGTCACTGCGTCATCGAGCGCGCTCGCGACGAGGCCCTCGCAGCGGGAGACCATGGCCGCGACGTGCGGGTACGGCTGGTCTGACTGCGCAGCGCCAAAGCGGGCGGTCAGCTCGCGGGCATCGTCGTGGCGACCCAGACCGAGATAAGCCTCCACCAGCATGGGAGCGACGCCAAGCGGCTCCAGATAACGTCCCACGCCGTCGAACCGAGCCACCTGATCCTCAAGCACCTCGACGACCTCGGCCAGGTCCCCACGGCAGAGCGCGCACAGCGCGACGGTGCGTGCCAGGTGTGGAGGCATCAGGTCAAAGCCGTTCACCGCGACGTTGACCCTGGCCCGGTCGAGCAGCCGTCGCGCGTCGTCATGCAGACCTCGGCAGGCACTCTCGGTGGCAGCGGCTTCGTACGCGACCCCCGGGTCTGCGGTGATGCCAAGGGCCTCCAGGAGCTCGACCGCCTCACCGGCGTACGCATAGGCACGCACGTGGTCCCCCATCCAGGTAAGGCCACCAGCCAACAACGAGAGACCCGTGGCGAGGACGCCGAGTGCTCCTGCCTCACGAGCCCGGTTGATCCGGCGGTCCGCATAACCCAGTGCCGACGACGGATCCATGAGCCAACGCGCGCAGAGCAGCGAGACCATGAGGTGGCGTGGATCGTCGCGGAGGCCAGGGTCTGACTCGAGCAGCTCGATCGCCTGGTGGATCAACGGGACGCCGAGGTCCGCACGACCCTCGACCACGCGCGCCGCACCAGGCAAGTAGGCCGACAACATGGCCTGCTCTAGGTCGGCCGGGTCCGCCACCAGCGCCGCCCGGTCCGCGGCCGCGGTCATGCCTTCGGTGTCGTCGAGCAGGTAGCAGGTGTGGAAGAGGTCGCTCAGGGTCCGGACGAGTAGGCGTCCCGTGGCCAGCCCGACCGCCTGTTCGAAGAGCTCCCGGGCGCGCGAGAAGGGTCCGCGCGACCACTCGAGCAACCCGAGCGCGACCAGGACACGTGCACGCGAGTCCCCGCCGAGGTCAGATCGGAGAACCTCGGAGGCCAGCCGTCGAGCGCGGTCGGCGTCACCGGCAACGTAGGCATCCTCGGTCGCCGCGGCCAGCCAGTCACCTCGACGAACGAGGTCCGGAGTCAGCCGCGCCGCGCGTTCCATGGCCCTCGAGGCGGCGCCGAAGCCACGGCGCGAGCGGTCCGCATCGGCTACAGCGGCCAATTCCTCTGCGAGCGCCGCGTCCTGGCCGGGCGTGGCCTCGGCCCGGTGCCACGCCCGAGCTGCCCGGTCCGGCATGACCGTGGCCAGCAAAGTGTGTGCCGAGGCTCGCTCGGACCCCGAAGCACGCTCCCAGGTCGCCGACCGCAGCATCGGATGCCGAAACGAGAGAACCCCACCGCGGATGATGAGAACCTGACCCGCCTCGGCCAAGCACGCGCCGGGCTCGAGGCCCGCGGCAGCCAGGGCCGCAAGCAGCGGCCCCGCGTCCTGGTCGCTGCTCGCCGCGCACAGCACAGCGGCGCGCCACGCGCCCGGTGACAGCTCGCCAGCTCGTCGTCGTACACCTCACGCAAGCGGTCGGGAACGGGCAGGGCCGAGGGCAGAGGTGCGGCTCCCGCTTGTTGCGCCCGGCTGAGCACCCGCTGGCATTCGCGCAGCGCCAGCGGATTTCCTCGGTTTCCGACACCAGCCTGGCCACCACATCGGCGGAAAAGCCGGGCCCCAGCAAGGTTCGGGCGGCTCCTGGGTCCAGGCCCTCGACGGCGATGACCTCGAAATGGTCCAACGGCACCGGGAGCGGCAGCCCGACCCGGTGTGTCATCGCCACGGCAACGCGGTCATGGCCGAGCCGACGGACGGCGAAGGCCACCGCCGCCGCGGACTCCGCGTCCACCCACTGCACGTCGTCAACGGAGATGAAGAGCGGCGTGCGAGACGACTCGACGGCTAGCAGGCTCAAGGTCCCCGCACCGACCAAGAAGCGGTCGCCGAACCCAGTGGCTGGGCCCCAGCCGAGCGCGCCGGACAACGCATCGGCCTGCGCCTCGGGAACCTCATGCAAGCCCCGGCGCAAGGGTGACAGCAGCGACAACAGCCCTGCCCCGGACAACACCGCTTCGGATTCGACGCCCTGCACGTGCAGGCACTTCCAGCCGTCCGCGCCGGCGCGCGCGGCGAGCACATTGAGCAGATGCGTCTTGCCACATCCGCTCTCGCCCCGGATGACTGCGACCGCGGGATTGCCCGATCCCGCCCGTGCCAGCAGGTCATCGAACGTAGCCAGCTCGGAGTCGCGACCCACGACGCCCGGCAGGGTCGCCGTCGTCTCCCGGCTCGGGGTGGGCATGGCTCGCACTTTATTCGGCACAGCGCCGACGGCGAAGCCGTGAGTGCGGACGTGCCGACCCAGAGTCTCCAACGGGCTGCTCGCGCTCACCGCCAAGCTCATCGCCGCGATCCCCGGCATCGACCTACCGCAGCAAGACCCACACTTCTCGATACGCCGAACGCCGACCCGACCGGTCAGTGGAACTCGACTGACGATGAACAACCCTCAGCATGTCCGACAGCCCTGACCAGCTCGCGGCGCAGCCGGAGCACGGTGGAGGCGTATCCTCACATCGCCGACACACCGCACCTCCGCGCGGCATAGAAAGACGTTCTGCGTGTCGATGCCGGGCGTAGGAACGTCCTCCCGATGCGCTTGTCGGGCTTGGTGTCCCATCGCATAAGGAGGACGTTCATGACCAACGGTAGTGGTGTCTCCAGGGGTGATCGCAACAGGAATGCTCGACTCTCGAGCTGCGTGAGACGGTGCCGCTGTCGAACGCGATCGTCGGGATCGATCTGGCCGACAAGAAGCAGATGGTGGTCGTGGCCGACCACGACTCGAAGGTGCTCGCTCGGCGCACGTTTCGGTGCAAGGCCTGGGACCTCGGCGGCGCGCTGGAGTGGGCTGCCTCTCGTGCCGCCCGAGCCGGCTATGCCGGAGTGACAGTGGCATGCGAACCGACTGGCCACCGGTGGCGGGTGCTCGGCCAGCTGGCTGCGGAGCGAGGGATGTCGTTTGTGTGCGTGCAGCCAATGCTTTCGTCATGGGCACGCAAGACCGAGGACCTGACCACCGACAAGACCGACGACAAGGACGCGGTCCTGATCGCCCGACTGACCGCCCAGCTGCGCTGCTACCTACCCGAGCCGCTTGATGAGACCTGGAGCCGACTCGGCACCTGGGACTCGCCGCGAGCAGCTCCTCGAGGAGCACGTCGCCTGCGTTCAACAGATCCGTGACCTCCTCGAGTGCGTCTGGCCGGCTGTTCTCGAGACCGCTCAACAGCCATTCAAGTCGAGCACCTGGGTCGCCGCGTTGAGCGTGGTGGTGGGCCGCGACAGTGGCGACCTGGACCGGACCCGACGGCTCGGTGCAGCCCGGTTCGAGCATGCGGTCCGCAGGGAGATCATCCGCCGCGGCGGGATCAAACCCCGCCTGCGGATCGTGCGCAACCTGTACGCGGCACTGGTCGACCCGGCCGGGGTCCTCGTCCATCGGCGGGGCGCATTCGAGCGGATCGCCTGGCTGATCGAGGACTGGGACACCGCGCGAAGGAAACTGGCCGATACCGAGGCCCGGATGGTCGCGACCCTCGACGAGCTCGCGTTGACCGACCTGGTGTGCTCGATCGATGGGTTGTCGGCCGTGGGTGCGGCAGCGATCCTCGCCGAAACCGGAGACCTTCGCAGATTCACCAGTGCCCGCGCGGTCGTCAAGCACGCCGGACTGGCACCCAGGGAACGGATGTCAGGGACCTTCACGGGCAAGGCGCGGCTCACAGGCGCCGGCCGACCGGGACTACGGGTCGCGGCCTGGCGGGCGATGTGGGGAGCGATGAACAACAACGAGGTCTACGCCGAGCGGTACCGCCATCTGACGACCCGCGAGGTCAACAAGCTCAAGCCGACGCAGGCGCAGACCGCGATCGCGGCAGCGATCCTCAGGCAGCTCCACGCAGTGGTCACCACCGGCCGCGCGTGGAACCCGACCATCGCTGCCGGCGGCCTCGCCAGGGCCGTGAAGGTTCCAGCCGCCTGAGGGCATTCATCGCGCGAGGACGCGTCACAAAGCAGAGTCGGGGCGAGCCTTCTGCGGCATCGAGAACCCACGGGTATCTCGTCGCTAATCACAGGCAGCCCCGGCTCGTCGTCACCACAGCCCATCACGCGCTGTCGAGCCACCGGGTCCGTTACCGCTATGCAGGGACTGACGACGAGCCAGGGGCCCGACCGCTCTTGACACAAAACGCGTCACGCTGATTAGCGTGCGGTTCGACGCCCGTGCGGGGCGTTCCTGCGATCAGAGTGTTTGCGGCGCGCGCAGGAACTGAGTGCCGCTCACCGCCAGTCGAGCAAACTGCGGTCGCGTCGTCGCGCAGGTCGGTTCCACAGTGGCGTTTGACCTCGGTGGTGAACCGGCGGACGAAGTCGACCGGTGAGTGGGAGTGGTGGTGGCGGAGTTGCTCGGCGACACGCTCGGGTCCGAACGGCTCGCCGGTTTGGGTGCCGGCTTCGGTGATGCCGTCGCTGTAGAGCAACAGCCGGTCGCCGGGGGCCATGGAAAGGCTGTGGGAGTGGTACTGAGTCCCAGGGAACATCCCTAAGGGCGTATCCGGAGGGATATCAACCGGTTGGGTTTCGCCGCCGCGCAGCAGCATCGGCGGAGGGTGCCCGGCGTTGATGATGGTGCCGGTGCCGGTGCGCGGGTCGACTGAACAGCAGGCCGGTGACATAGGTCTCGCCGCCGAACTGCTGGTCGAGCTGGGCCGAAGCTTCGCTGGCCTGCTGATCAATCCCAGCGCCGGTGCGGCGCTGGTTGCGCATGGTGGTGACCGCGAGGCTGCCCAGGAGGGCGGCTCGCAGCCCGTGGCCAATAGCGTCGGTGATGGTGATGGTGAGCCGCTCCGTGGACACGGCGTAGTCGAAGGTGTCGCCGGCGATCTCATAGGCTGGTTCCAAGTGCCCGGCGAGGGCGATCTGGCGCGTTTCGTAGGCCAGCACGGGAAGGAACTCCCACTGGATTCAGCGGCGAGGATGAGGTCGCGGCGCCGGCGAATCCGCTCGAATCTGTCGGTGTAGCGGCGAGCCGCCGCCAGGGCGTACGCGGTGATCCGGCCGGGGACCTCCAGTGCCCGCAGGATCCGATCGTCAATGCTCGGTAGGCGGACCTCGAGTACGCCGAGGCGTTCAGAGCGCATGGTCACCGGCACGTAAACGTCGAACCCACCAGTCGCGGTGGAAACGACCTCGACCACGCGTTGCTGCCGGAATGCCTGACCCGCCGCAGAATCTGTGACCGCCGGCGCAGACCGCTGGCTCGGCTGCCCGTCCTGCCTGTGGGGCCTGGGCACGGGTTCGAGGGTCTGTTCGGAATAGTCGGCTAGCAACAGGGTGCAACCCTCTGCTTCGACCTCGGCCCGCAGATGCTGATCGAGCTCGGCACCGAACTCATAGGGCGGTGCCTGGTCCAGGGCCCGGATCAAAGCGCCGGCACCCTGAGGGGCGGGCGTGGCGCTCACATCGGCGGCTTTCCGTTGAAAGTGATCTGTCTGACGGGTGGTACGGCTCGTCCGGGCAAATCATGGAGACGCCCGCGACCGCGGGCATCACAGGAGCCCGAGTCTAGGTCGAAGTCGAAGACAACCGCACCGGAGCGTGCGGCCCATCGATTCGCACGACCGCAGTCTGCGCCATGCCCTCGCGGCAATGCACTCAACTCGGCATTATGCGGGTGATCGGGAGTGCGCCGACAGGCGGCGGAAGGACGCACCATTCGCCCCCTTTCATCGATGCACAGAATGCGACAACGTAGGCGCCGGGCGAGGTGGGAGGGCGGGCGAGTTGCATGGCAGGTTTGAGGGGTCTCCGGAGCGGGAGCTTCGCGAACGGGATGGAGTTCTTGACCTGGGGTAGTGGGCCCAAGACGCTCCTCTTCATGCCGGGAGGTCCGGGGAGCGCCATCCCTACCGGGATGCTGTCGCGGATGTCCCGACGGTGGTTCGACCCGTTCGTCGAGGCGGGATACGCCATCTGGTTCGTTACCCGCCGCAGGAACATGCCTGAGGGGCACAGCATCGAAGCAATGGCGGGGGACTACGCGCACGTGATCTCGGACGAGTTCGCCGGACGCGTCGACCTCGTGGTGGGAGAGTCCTATGGCGGGATGATTGCGCAGTACCTCGCCGCGATCCACGGCGAATCCTGGGATCACGTCGCCATCGTGGTCGCCGCAGCCGAGGTCAGTGACTGGGGCAAGCAGGTGGACTACCGCCTAGCCTTTGCGCTCGCCCGGGGCGACCCGGCTGGCTTCGGAATGGCTTTCGCCGAGTACGCCCTCCCGGGCGAGCGCAGCACGTGGGCCCGCCGCCTCGTCGGCCCCTGGATCGGCCGCAGCCTGCTCTCGGGCAAGAACTACCCGCCCGGGGACCTCTCGGTCGAGATAGCGGCTAGATGTCGTTCGACTCCCGACCGGTGCTTCCCCGCATCGAGATGCCGATCCTGCTCATCTGTGGTGACCGTGACCGGTTCTTTCCCATAGAAGTGGTTGAGGAGACAGCCCGCCTGATCCCGCACTGCACCCTTGTCCGATATGAGGGGCACGGCCACATGAAGGCGGCCGTCAGCAGACGCGTTGCTCATGACGTGCTCGCGTTCGTCAACCGGATTCAGGTGGCCGGATCGTGCGGGGCCGTGGTTGTGCGTCAATCTTGGCGAAAGGCAGCGGCATCACGACAGTGCCTCTCCGTCGCTACCCCGCGACATCCATGATCGCCAGGCCACGCCAGATGCCATGGGAGTCATCTGCCCAAGGGCCGAGTCGACTGGGTTCGTCCAGCAGGTCCTCGGCGTCATGAAGCGCACCCAAGACCTGCTCCGGCGCTGCAGACGAACAGACCCGGACAACGAAGCCTCGCGCGTCGACGTACTCGATGATCTCGACGATTGCCCCTTCCAGACTCATCCCATCAGCGGTGGCGTGAACGACCGTGACGCCGTCGGACATCAGAGCGGCAAGCGTGCGGCGGATCCGACGGCGGTCGCGATCGGCAGCGCGGTCGTGTCGCTCCCGATCGCACCCGTCGCGCCGCCATCGCGATGCCAAGGTGTCAACGATCAGCGCATGGATCGTGACCTCCGCGCAATGACTGCACTTCAGCCAGGTGCACCACGATCCCGCCAGGCTGCTCGGCACGGCGCCGGCAGGTGGCTGCCCGCGATACGAGTGAGCGACCGTTCGAAGCTCACCGCACTCGCAACACAGAGCACGGTCACGGCGTACGCCTGAAGGGCGGGAATCTCGACGACCCGCAGTCACAGTCGCACCAACCGCCGCCCGTGCCAGACATCGACGCACGTGTACCTAGGTCCCGGTCGGTGTTACAGCACCGGCCGGGGCCGCCCTCGTTCAGATGGGCCTCGCAAACGAGTGTCACACGCAGCGCTCGAGCCGTGTCAAACGTGCCGGCTGCGGCTGTGGAAATTCGGCGACCGACGGATGCAGCAGTGGGCGCGAACGATGCATAGACGATGCAAAACGCAAACGAAACGGCCCGCGATCTGCGTTTCCGCAGGTCACGGGCCGTTTTCTCTGGCTCCCCCGGTTGGACTCGAACCAACAACCCTCCGGTTAACAGCCGAATGCTCTGCCAGTTGAGCTACAGGGGACCGGCGTCCAGCAGCGCTGGACAGCCCGCACAGGTTAGCAAGGTCAGTCGGTGCGGAGAAAATCGGTAACGCTTCACTCCCCCACGTCGCCGCGGGCCGAGTCGAGCGCCTCGTCGACGACCGTCGCGACGTCCGGATCGGCGGGATCAAGGCCGTCGTCGTACTCGACGAACCAACCGATCGCGCCCTCCCCTCCGGGCGCCCGGCGGCCGAGGACACGAACGCCCTGCTGCCCGCGGACGGGCACGTGTCGCTGCACCACGATGCTCGCCGTCACCCGCTCGCGAACGAGCGACAACAACTTGTCCGGCTCGGCTAGGGCGAGTCGATGCTCTCGCTGGACCTCGCCGAAGGTGCCCACCTCGACCACGTGGAGCTGCCGCTCGTCGACATCCCAGTCGGCGGTGGCGATCTCCTCCCACGGCAGCCTGCGACGGCTCGCGGTCGGGCAGGTGGAGCGCGTCGCGGGTGCCGCCGACGAGGGCGCCGTCGTCGGCCTCCGCCCAGGCAAGCAGACGCTCGCCGCGGGCCAGGGACGGAAGGGTGGGCCGACGCCTCACGAGCCGATGATCCGGTCGCGCAGCGTCCGACGGTGCTGCTCGAGGGCGGCGAGCTCGCCGAACATCTTGTTGTAGTCGGCCGTGTCCGTCTCCGGATTGGTGCGCTGGAGCCGCGACTTGATCTCGGCGATCCTCCGCAGCGTCGTGAGCTCGAGGAGGCGGAACACGTGGTGGGCGACGTACGACGCGTCGGGCTCGTGCGTCGCTGGGATCGGCTCGACCGCCAGCGCGCTCACCGCCGATGCCACCTCCGGGTCCGTCGCCCTGTCGCGGATCTTGCTCGCCCAGGCCGGGTCGCCGTCGCCGGCGGCGGGTCCGCCGGCCGCCTCGACGAGCGCCCACACCGCGCGGTAGGTCGGGTGGGTGAAGTCGTTGGCGCCGATGTCGGCCGTCGTGCGGCCGATGGCGATCGGGTGCTGGAGGACCAGCTTGAGCGTCTCGCGCTCGATGCCGAACCGCGGGTCGCGCAGGTCGGGGAGCTCGCGACGGGCCGGTTGCGTCGCCCCCTGCTCCTCGGTCGCGGTGGGCCTGGCGTCGGATCGCGACTTTCGCGCCGCTGCCCGCCGGACCTCGCTCAGGACCTGGTTGGTGTCGAGGTCGCCGCCGAGCATCTTGGAGATCTCCTGGGCGAACGCCGTGATCTTCGACTGGTCACGGATCGACGACACGAGACGCGCCGCCTCCCGCATCGCATCCACCCGACCGTCTGCCCGGTCGAGATCGAACTTCTCGACCACGTTCCGGAGCACGAACCGGTAGAGCGGCTGCCGGGTCGCGATCAGTTCGCGTACGGCGGCATCGCCCTGCTTGATCCGCATGTCGCACGGATCCATGCCGTCGGGCGCGATCGCGACATAGGTCTGCGCGACGTACTTCTCGTCGCCTTGGAACACCTTGAGCGCGGCCTTCTGGCCGGGTTCGTCGCCGTCGAAGGTGAAGATCACCTCGCCGCGGAACTCCTCGTGGTCGGCGAGCAGCCGGCGCAGCACCTTGGCGTGCTCGTCGCCGAACGCGGTGCCGCAGGTCGCGACCGCGGTCGTGACGCCGGCGAGGTGGCACGCCATCACGTCGGTGTAGCCCTCGACGATGACCGCCTGGGACGACCGGGCCATGTCGCGGCGGGCGAGGTCGACGCCGTAGAGCACCTGGCTCTTCTTGTAGATCGGCGTCTCGGGGGTGTTGAGGTACTTCGCCTCGATCTTGTCGTCGTCGAAGATCCGGCGGGCACCGAAGCCTATCGTGTCGCCCGACGTCTCCCGGATCGGCCACAGCAGCCGGCCGCGGAACCGGTCGTAGGGGCCGCGGCCCACGGCGACCAGGCCGGCGGCCACCACCTCGTCGAGCGAGAACTTCCGGTCACGCAGGTGGTGCCAGAGCGACTCGCCGTCGCGCGGGGCGAACCCGACGCCGAAGTGGGCGGCCGAGGCCTGGTCGAACCCGCGGTCGGCGAGGAACTGACGGCCCTCGAGCGCTTCCGGAGCGGCGAGGCGCTCGGCGTAGAACTCCTGCGCCACCGCGTGCGCCTCGATCAGCCGACGCCGCTGCGGACCCTTCGGCCGGTCGTCCGAGCCGCCCTCCTCGCGGCGCAGCTCGACGCCGTACTTGTCGGCCAGCCGCTCGACCGACTCGATGAAGGTGAGCCCGTCGATCTTCATGACGAACGCGATGACGTCGCCGCCTTCTCCGCAGCCGAAACAATGCCATCCACGACCGGGCCGGACGTTGAACGACGGTGACTTCTCGTCGTGGAAGGGGCACAGGCCCTTGAGCGAACCGCCACCGGCGTTGCGCAGGGTGACGTAGCCCGACACGACCTCTTCGATCTTGTGCCTTCTCGCGCACGGTCTGGATGTCGTCGTCGCGAATCCGGCCGGCCATGTCGGCGATCCTAGGCGTTGGTCCCGACGGGAGGTCAGTACTCCCCCGTCACCACATTGGCGAGCGGCTCCCCGGCGGCGAACCGGCGCAGCTGGTCCCGCACGAGACGGTGCGCACGCGGCCACATCGCGCTGCTCGCGCCGCCGACATGAGGCGAGATCAGCAGGTGCGGAGCATCCCAGAGGGGATGGTCAGCGGGCAGTGGCTCCGGATCCACCACGTCGACCGCGGCGTGCAGCCGCTCCCTGCGCAGCTCGGCCACGAGGTCATCGGTCACGACGACCGGCCCGCGGGCCAGGTTCACGAGCAGTGCCCCGTCCTTCATCCGCGCCAGGAACGCGGCGTCGACCAGGCCGCGGGTCTCCGCCGTGAGCGGGACGACCAGGATCACGACGTCGGCCTCGGGCAGCAGGTCCGGGAGGTCAGCGATCGGGTGGACGCCGCTCTTGGCCGACCGCGCGACCCGCACGACCTCCACCTCGAACGGCACCAGCCGGGCCTCGACGGCGCGGCCGACGGCGCCGTACCCGACGATCAGGACCCGCTTGTCGGCGAGCGCCGGACGCCAGCCGGGCGACCACTCGTGACGATCGTGGGCTCGCACGAAGCCGGGGATCCCGCGCAACGACGCCAGGACCAGCGTCACCGCGAGCTCGGCCGTCGAGGCGTCGTGGATCCCGCGCCCGCTGCAGAGGGTCACGCCAGCCGGCAGCTGGTCCACGGATGTTGTCCACGCCGGCGGTCAGCGTCTGGACCACCCGCAGGGCCGGCATCCGCGCCATGACGTCGGCGATGGCGGACCCGACCTGGTACGGCGGCACGTAGAACGCGACCTCGCCCACGGTGTCGGGCACGTCCTCGGTGGGATCGACGACCTCGTAGCGCAGGTCGGACGGCGGGTCATCGAGGGCGTCGGGCTCGAACGGAAGCCAGACCAGCGGGGTCACGGCTGGCGAGTCTACGACCGCGCCCGAGCGGTAGTCTCCGGCCGGTGGAGGTCGTCGAGGAGCGGTACGGCGCCGCGGACCGCGAGCGGATCGTGCCGGAACCGCCGAAGCGGGTCGACGCGCCGGAGCGCAAACCGTTCGAGCGCGACCGCGCGCGCGTCGTACACGCGGCGTCCTTCCGCAGGCTCGCTGCCAAGACCCAGGTGGTGGGGCCGCAGAGCGACGACTTCGTCCGCAACCGGCTGACGCACAGCCTCGAGGTCGCCCAGATCGCGCGCGATCTCTCCCGCGCGCTCGGCACTCACCCCGACATCGCCGAGACCGCTGCGCTCGCGCACGACCTCGGACACCCGCCCTTCGGCCACAACGGCGAGCGGGCGCTCAACCGGCTCGCCACCGACTGCGGCGGGTTCGAGGGCAACGCCCAGACGCTGCGCCTGCTCACCCGGCTCGAGGCGAAGACGGCGGACGCGTCCGGCGCATCGGTCGGTCTCAACCTGACCCGGGCGACGCTCGACGCGTGCACGAAGTACCCCTGGGCGCTGGCCGACGCTGACCGCCCGGGCGGCATCCACAGCGACGGCATGACCCGGGAGGGCGCCAAGTTCGGCGTGTACGACGACGACCGGCCCGCGTTCGACTGGATCCGGATCGAGGCCCCGGGCGACCGGCGCCGCTGCGTCGAGGCGCAGGTCATGGACCTCGCCGACGACGTCGCCTACTCCGTGCACGACATCGAGGACGGGACCGTCGCCGGCAAGATCGACCTCACCCGCCTGGACCGCGCAGCGATCGGGGAGACGGTCCGGTCCTGGTACTCCCCCGACACCGCCGACGACGTGCTCGATGACGTGCTCGCCCGACTGCGGCGGATCGGCAGCTGGCCGGCGACGTCGTACGACGGCTCGCGCGGCAGCCTCGCCGCGCTGAAGAACCTCACCAGCGACCTCATCGGGCGCTTCTGCGGCGCCGTCCAGCAGGCGACCTTTGCGGCGAGCGACGGCCCGTTCGTGCGTTACCACGGCGACCTGGTCATCCCCGGGGACACGTGGACCGAGATCACCGCGCTCAAGGGCATCGCCGCCTACTACGTGATGCAGGACGACGACCGGGTCGCGCTCCAGGCGCGGCAGCGGGACCTGCTCGCGGAGCTGGTCACGGTCCTGATCGACCGGGCGCCCGCCGAGCTGGACGAGATGTTCCTCGCCGATTGGCACGCCGCGGGCGACGACGCGGGCCGGCTCAGGGTCGTCATCGACCAGGTCGCATCGCTGACCGACGCGTCCGCACGGAGCTGGCACCGTCAGGCTGGTCTGAGGACCGCGTCGCCCGAAACCGCCGTACGCCCGCAACCGGACGCCGTACTATCGACTGAAGGTCGTGGGGAACGGCGGTGCATCCGGCACCGCACCGCCGGCCCTCAGGAGAGGTGGCGCCATGGGTGCCCCGAGAGTCCACAACCCGCAGCGCTACCCGCAGCCGCTCGGTGCCCTCCGTCTGGAGCTCGCACCGACCTTCGGCCGCGCCGAGGCGGGCGGCATGTGGTGGCCCTACTCCCGGGACCTCACTCGCGAGGCCGCGCACCTGATCGACGACTTCCCCACCGGCCGAGGCCGGATCGACCGCTTGGTCTATGCACCGGACGACTGGGACGTCGTCGCGACCGAGGTCTTCACCAGCTACGGCCGGGTCAAGGTGGGCTTCCTCGCCGCCGACCGGCGCGGTGGCATCGTGCTGCTCCGACTCACCGGTGCCGGGATCATCCAGCTCCGGGTTGCCTGGACGGCACCGGGTTGGCGGATGCGCCCGAGCTGAACCTGCCGGCCAGTCGCGAAAACGCGGTCGAGCGAGTGTAGGGAGCGAGGAACGAGCGACCGGAGAGAGCGATGGACGCGCTTTCGCGATGCCGGCCGTCTTGCCGCCAAGCTGCCTGCAGCTCCGACTACGTCAACCGCGGCGCGGCAGCGCGGCGCGAGGAACGAGCGACGTCGCTCGCGCCATCCACCTCAGTACGTCGTGACGTGCACGTGGTCGTAGTGGTTGGCGGTGGCGGACCCACGGTCCTCCATGCCACGCCAGCCCTCCCCGGAGCGGTCGACCGACCAGATGCGCTGGGAGTAGATCACGTAGTTGACGCCGAGCTCGGCGTAGTGGGCCCGGACGAACTCCGCGACCTGATAGCCACGAGTCGCCGGACACCATGATGTCGACGGCGAGCCCCTGGGCGTGATCACCGTCACCACGGAACGTGCCGTAGACGGTGATCTCGGGGAAGTTTGCGCAGACGGCCTCGTGCACGAGCTTGATGTTGGCGCTCACGCCTGACGGCACGGTGGTGCCGTTGGTGCAGTCGCCGCCGATGGCGAACGGCTTGTCGGCGCTGAGGTAGCCGGCGGTCACCCACCGAGCCTCGCCGTCGAGGACGATCTCCTCGCGGCCGTTCATCGTGCGGCCGGTGACGAGGACCTTCTTGGCGCCGTCGAGCTCGCCGAGCTTCTTCGCCTTCTGGTCCGGACGGGTCCAGATGTTGAGGGTGGTCGTCGTCCAGAGCTCGGTGTCGGCCGACTTGACGGCCTTCGCGATGGCTTCCTTCGCGAGCATCTTGTCGATCGGGCTGAGTACGGCGGCCTCGCCGCGCACGCCGCCACCGTTGTCACGGGAGAGGAGGGGGAGCTCACGCTCACGCTCCGGTCGTCGTGACCTGGTCGCTGATGCCGCTGGCCGCCAGCGAGGAGTCGGCTGCCAGGAAATCGGTCGCCGGGGCCGAGCCCGCCACGCCGATCGATACTGCTGCACCTGTTGCTAGAACTGCCAAGGGGGCCGCGATGAACGCTGCCCGAGGCTTGCGTCGCGCGGTCTCCCGCTTGTGGCTGTGTGTCCCTGCCACGCGCTGATTCCTTTGCTTTCGCTTGTTCTGTCCCTGTTCTGCGTGGTGCCCGAGCCACCGTAGCGGCGTCGGGCACGAACGTCGACTAAAGCACAGGACTTTTGACCCAAACGAATCGGCAGCGGCGTTTCGCGGGGTGTTCCCCGTCACCCTCCGGTGGTCTCGTCGACCGCTTCCTGCAGGTGGCAGTCGCTGCCGTCCGCGTCGTCGAGCCATCCCTCGGGGAGCGCAATTTTGCTTCGCGGCGAGCCTTGGCGACCCCGCGGAGCGCCCAGCTCGGAGACCGGGAACGGCTCGCTCGGGTCGAGGTCGGCGAGCAGCCGGTCGAGGTCGGCGAGCGTCGAGACGAGGCCGAGCGAACGGCGCATCTCGCCGCCGGCGCCGAAGCCCTTGAGGTACCAGGACACGTGCTTGCGGAACTCCTTGCAGCCACGCTCCTCCCCCATGTGCTCGACCAGCAGCTCGGCGTGGCGGCGCATCATCGCCGTGACCTCGCCGAGCGTCGGGAGCGTCGTGGTTCGAGGGTCGGTGACGGGCGCTCATCTGCCGTCGAACGCAGCAGCGAGGTCGCGGAACAGCCACGGGCGGCCGAGGCAGCCCCGGCCGACGACGACGCCGGCAGCACCGGTCTGCTCGACCATGCGGACGGCATCCGCGGCCTCCCAGATGTCGCCGTTGCCGAGCACCGGGATGTCGACGTGGTCGACCAGCCGGCCGATGGCGTCCCAGTCGGCCGCACCGGAGTAGGCCTGCGCGACCGTGCGTCCGTGCAGCGCGATCGCCGCGCACCCGGCCTCCTGGGCGATCCGGCCGGCGTCGAGATAGGTGAGGTGGTCGTCGTCGAGTCCCTTGCGGGTCTTGATGGTGACCGGCACGTCGTACGGCGTCGCCGCGGCCACCGCCGACTCGAGGATCCGGGCCAGCAGCCCGCGCTTCCACGGCAGCGCGCCGCCGCCACCCTTGCGGGTCACCTTCGGCACCGGGCAGCCGAAGTTGAGGTCGATGTGCGCGACGCCGAACTCGTCACAGAGGATCTCGGCGGCCTTGCCGACGTAGGCCGGGTCGGTGCCGTAGAGCTGCACGGACCGGACCTGCTCGGCCTCGTCGAAGACGAGCATCCGCCGCGTGGTCGCGTCACCCTCGACCAGCCCGCGACTGGTGATCATCTCGCAGACGTAGAGGCCGGCGCCGTACTCGGCGCACAGCCGTCGGTAGGCCGCGTTGGTGATCCCCGCCATCGGCGCCAGCACCACCGGCGTGGCGACGCGCAGCGGCCCGAGCTCGAGGCCCGGGTGCGCGGCGGCGGTCGTCGTCATCCGCCTATTGTCCGGGCGACGGCCGAGTGGACGAAATCACAGCCCGGCAGCGCGGCGGGAGGCGCGCACCGGCAGCTTGCTGCCTCCACGACGCGCCGGAGACGCGCTCGGGCAATTCAGTGTCGCTTCTCCGGCGGCTCGATCTCGGTGATCCGGCCGGTCCAGGTGACCGGCGGCAGCTCACCCACCGGGTCGAACGCCGCCGCGGCAAGCTCCTCGTCCTCCGGCAGCAGGTAGACGAAGCAGAGATCGGTCTTCTTGCCCGGTCGCAGAGTCTCCGGGAGGTTGCCCCCGGGGCACGGATCGAAAGGCTCCTCGCGGAAGTCGAGGGGCTCGTACATCTTCTCCGCGGCGGAGTACCCGTAGAGCGGCACGAGCAACCCGCCGACGGCCTCTTCGCCCACGTTGGTGGCCTTCACCCGCACGAAGTAGGGCACCTGGCCCTTCATCTCCGGTCTGACGACCCAGCCCTCGAACGACTCCTTGAACGTCGTCCGGTCGATCCGTTCGATGGTGAGGTCGAGCGCGACCACGGTGTCCTGGCGCGGACGCCACGCGATCGTGGCCTGGTCGCCGAAGCTGAGGCTGGTGCCGGGCTCGGTCAGCACCACACCCTCCGGCACCGGCAGGTAGCCGTCTGTCGGGTCGGCGCTGGCGGCCTCGGTCGAGGACGACTCCGCCGTCGGCTCGTCCTGGTCGGCCCCGTCGTCGTCGGATCCGCCGCAGCCGGCCAGCAGGCCGACCGCGAGCGCGCTGCCGAGGGCAGCGGCAGCGGCGCGGGACATTCTGGACGCCACCACGTCAGGAGCCGATGAGACGCTCGGCGAAGTACGACGACAGCCGGTCGAGCCCGACCCGCTCCTGCTGCATGGTGTCGCGCTCGCGCACGGTCACCGCGTGGTCGTCGAGGGTGTCGAAGTCGACGGTGACGCAGTACGGCGTACCGATCTCGTCCTGGCGCCGGTAGCGGCGGCCGATCGCCCCCGAGTCGTCGAAGTCGACCGTCCAGGAGCGCCGCAGCTCGGCCGCGACGTCCTTGGCCTTCGGCGTGAGGTCGGCGTTGCGCGAGAGCGGCAGCACGGCCACCTTGATCGGCGCCAGCCGCGGGTCGAGCCGCAGCACGGTGCGCTTGTCGACGCCGCCCTTGGTGTTCGGCGCCTCGTCCTCCTCGTAAGCGTCGACGAGGAAGGTCATCAGGCTGCGGGACAGACCTGCCGCCGGCTCGATGACGTAGGGCACGTAGCGCTCCCCCGCCGCCTGGTCGAAGTAGCTGAGGTCCTGGCCCGACGCCTCCGCGTGGGTCTTCAGGTCGAAGTCAAAGCGGTTGGCGATGCCCTCGAGCTCGCCCCACTCCGAGCCCGCGAACCTGAAGCGGTACTCGATGTCGACCGTGCGCTTCGAGTAGTGGGAGAGCTTCTCCTTGGGGTGCTCGTAGTGGCGCAGGTTCTCCTTCTTCACGCCGAGGTCGACGTACCACTGCGTGCGGGTGTCGATCCAGTACTGGTGCCACTCCTCGTCCTCGCCCGGCTTGACGAAGAACTCCATCTCCATCTGCTCGAACTCGCGGGTGCGGAAGATGAAGTTGCCGGGCGTGATCTCGTTGCGGAAGCTCTTGCCGACCTGCGCGATGCCGAACGGCGGCTTGACCCGGCTCGAGGTCACCACGTTGGCGAAGTTGAGGAAGATGCCCTGCGCGGTCTCGGGGCGCAGGTAGTGCGAGGCCGGACTCGTCCTCGATCACGCCGAGATAGGTCTTGAGCAGGCCCGAGAACTGGCGCGGCTCGGTCCACGCGCCGCGGGTGCCGCAGTTGGGGCAGGCGAGGGTCGCGAGGTCGACATCATCAGGGGAGACCGGGTTGCCCTTGTTGCTCTGCTTCTCGGCGAACTCCTCCTGGAGGTGGTCGGCCCGGAACCGCTTGTGGCACGACTGGCACTCGGTCAACGGGTCGGAGAAGGTCGCGACGTGGCCGCTGGCCTCCCAGGTCTGTCGCGGCAGGATCACCGAGGAGTCGAGGCCGACGACGTCGTCGCGCATCTGCACCATGGACTTCCACCACTGGCGCTTGATGTTGTCCTTGAGCTCGACGCCGAGCGGGCCGTAGTCCCAGGCGGACCGCGTGCCGCCGTAGATCTCACCGCAGGGGTAGACGAATCCCCGCCGCTTCGCGAGGGAGACGACATTGTCGACGGCGGAGGGAGGCGGCTTGGCCACGGTGATTCCTTCTCTATGGGGCTGCCCGGCCGGCTGCCGGGAAGTCGTTCGATGGTCGAGGAGCTCGCTCTGGCGAGCGTCACGAGACCCTTAGGTTACGCGGGACTCGGCCACGTTCAGAACCGAGTTCGGCTCCACGACCTCGTAGGCACTCGGCTCGTCGAGCGCCCGGCTCAGCGTCGGGACCGCGGCGAGCTTCACGTCGTACGACGACAGGGCCCGCCGGTAGGCGCCGACGCTCTCCCATCGGGTGGTGAGCACCCAGAGGTCGGGCTCGTCGAGGTTGCGGCCGAGCGTGCCGTCGACGTACCCGGGCTTGGTGGCCAGCAGCGCGTGCGCTTCCTCGAGCTGGGCGCGGAGGGCGTCGGCCTCCGGGGCGGGGACGCGGAAGCGGTTGACGACGAGCATGCCGGCGACTCTAGCTCTTCCCCGCGCGACCACCGGACGGCGGCGCTAGCGTGACCAGGTGAGCACCTTCGTGCTGGTCCACGGCGCCTGGCACGGCGCCTGGTGCTGGGACCGCCTGGTCCCGGAACTGCTGGTCCTCGGCAACACCGCCATCACCGTGGATCTCCCCGTCGACGACGGGTCGGCGACGTTCGTCGACTACGCCGACCGCGTGATCGAGGCGATGACCGATGCGCCCGACGACGCGATCGTCGTCGGCCACTCTCTCGCCGGCATGGTCCTGCCCCTGGTCGCGGACCGCCGTTCGATCGATCGGCTGGCGTTCCTCTGTGCCGTCATCCCGAACTTCCACGGCATGCCCTGGGACGACGTCGGCCCGATGGGCGACGACGACTACGGCGTCGTCACTGGGAGCGACGGGGCGATGGTGTTCGAGTCGCTGGACGCGGCCACCCGGATCTTCTACCCGGACTGCAGCCCGGAGGATGCGGCGTGGGCGTTCGCCCGCCTCCGCCCGCTCCGCAACGGATCCCTGTGGGACCGGCCATACCCACTGAGCGCCCTCCCGCCCGACACAGCGGTCTCCGCGATCACCTGTGTCGACGACCACGCGATCTATGCGGCGTACCAGCGGGCTGCGCTCGGTGAGCGTTTCGGCGTGACGCCGGTCGACTTCCCGGGCGGGCACTCACCGTTCCTCTCCCGGCCGGCAGAGCTGGCGTCGGTCCTCGACCAGCTCGCCCAGCTCTGACACCAGAGGACTCCTGCTTGACGGAAGCCGCGCGAACCGACTTGACTCCTCGATCTGCCAATTGAGAATGATTCTCATGCGCTTGTCGATCGTCGTCCCTGCCGTGACCGCCCTCGCCCTTTCTGCTTCGGGGTGCGCGGCCTTCGACGAAGGGGGCGCGGGCGCCGAGGACGGCGTGACGGTCGCGGCCGCGTTCTACCCGTTGGCGTTCGCCGCGGACCGCGTCGCCGGGGAACATGCCGAAGTGGAGCTGCTCACCCAGCCCGGCAAGGAGCCGCACGACCTGGAGCTCGACGTCAACGAGACCGCCGAGGTCGCGGTGGCCGACCTGGTCGTCTTCGAGCGGGACTTCCAGCCCGCCGTCGACGACGCCGTTGCGCAGAACGCGGAGGGGGTCGCGCTCGACGCCGCCGACGTCGTCGACCTGATGGCTGCCGAAGAGTCCCAGGAGGAGCACGACGAGCACGAGGGCGAGGAGCACGACCACGGTGACACCGACCCGCACTTCTGGCAGGACCCGCTGCGCGTCGCCGACCTCGGCGATGCGGTTGCCGACGAGTTCGCCGAGATCGACCCCGAACACGCCGACGACTACCGCGCCAATGCTTCAGACCTCCGCAGCGACCTTGAGGCGCTCGACGACCAGTACGTCGCCGGCCTTGCCGACTGCGAGCGTGACACGCTCGTCGTGTCCCACGACGCGTTCGGATACCTGGAGAAGTACGACGTGCACATCGCTCCCCTCGTCGGTCTCTCCCCCGATGCCGAGCCGACCGCGGCGGTGCTCGGCGAGGTCCGAAAACTCATCAACGACGAGGGAATCACGACCGTCTTCAGCGAGCCGCTGGAGCCCGACCTGGTCGAGAGCCTCGCCTCCGACCTAGACCTCGCCACCGCCACGCTCGACCCGATCGAAGGTCTAGCGGACGCGTCGTCGGGCGAGGACTACCTTTCACTGATGCAGACGAACCTCGATGCCATCCGTGAGGCCAACGGATGCCGATAACGTCCGGCGTCGCGACAGCCGCTGTCTCGATCGCCGGCGGAGCGGTCGAGATCGGTGGCCGTCCGGTGTTGCGCGGCATCGACCTCTCCGTCGAGGTCGGTGACTTCCTTGCCCTGATGGGCGCGAACGGCTCCGGTAAGTCCACGTTGGTTCGCGCACTTCTGGGGCTACGCCCGCTGAGCAGCGGCGAGGTTCGGATGTTCGGCACGCCACTGGACGATTTCGGCTCGTGGCAGCGGATCGGATTCGTCCCGCAGCGCGCGACCGCAGCGTCGGGCGTGCCGGCATCGGTCTGGGAGGTCGTCGCCGCCGGCCGGCTGACCCGGCGCAAGCTCCTCCGGCCCTTGTCTCGCGCCGACCGGGCCGCCATCGAGGAAGCGCTCGAGGTGGTCGGACTCGCCCATCGCCGGCGGGACGCCGTGAGCCACCTGTCCGGCGGCCAGCAGCAGCGGGTCCTCATCGCCCGCGCGCTCGCCGGCGAACCCGACCTCTTCTTCCTCGACGAGCCCACGGCTGGCGTCGACCTACCGAACCAGCAGGCGCTCGCGGGCGCCCTGGCCTCGCTCAAGGCGCGGCAAGCGACCGTCGTACTCGTGGCCCACGAGCTAGGGCCGCTTGCCGGCCTTGTGGACCGGGCAGTCGTCATGCGCGACGGCCGTGTCCTGTACGACGGGGCTCCGTTGCGCGACCACGAGGTGCACGAGCCGCGGTTCGGCGAGCCGCACACGCACCACCACCACGCCCGGACGACCCACCACGACCACGCGCCCCAGGTCGCATCACCCCTCGACCCGCCCAACGGATCGCCACGATGAGCCCAGCCGAACTGTTCGCGCTGCCCTTCATGCAGCGGGCGCTCATCGCCGCGCTGTTCACCGGCCTCGCAGCACCGGCAGTCGGAACCTTCCTCGTGCAACGACGGCTGGCACTGATGGGCGACGGGATCGGCCACGTGGCCGTCACCGGTGTAGCGCTCGGCCTGCTGACTGGCGCCTCGCCAACCTGGACCGCCGTGCTCGTCGCCACCGCGGGCGCCGTGCTGATCGAGATCATCCGCGAGCGCGGGCAAACCAACGGCGACGTCGCCCTTGCCCTGCTGTTCTACGGCGGTCTCGCGGGCGGCATCTTGATCAGCGGCATCGGCGGCAACAGCACAGCCGCTCTTCAGCGCTACCTGTTCGGATCCCTGACGACGATCTCGGTCGACGACGTCATCGTGACCATGGTGCTCGCCGCCGTGGTCATCGTGTTGTGCCTCGGGCTCGCACCCCAGCTGTTCGCGGTAGCTCAGGACCAGGAGTTCGCGCAGGTGGCCGGTCTCCGCGTCCGCTTCTACAACGTCCTGGTTGCGGTGCTAGCGGCGGTCAGCGTGACTGTGGCGATGCGGACGGTCGGTCTCCTGCTGGTCTCAGCACTGATGGTGGTGCCGGTCGCGACGTCCCAGCAGCTCACCCGCTCGTTCCGTACGACGATCGGGGCGGCCATGGTGCTCGGCACTGTGGCGTCCGTCGGTGGGCTCGTCCTGGCGACCGTGGCGTCGACGTACGACGTCAACGCAGCGCCTGGCCCGACGATCGTGCTGCTCGCGCTCGCCGGGTACGTCGTCGCCTGGCCGGTCGGGGTCTGGACCCGCCACCGGGCTCGGCTGCGCGCGCCGTTCCCCAGCGGAAGTGCGACCGACCACGAACCGACCGAGGAGCACCCACACGAGCACGGTCCGGGCTGCGGGCACCTGGCCGTCCCGCACGACGACCATGTCGACTACGTGCACGACGCCGGCACCGGCAGCCGAGCATGGCGCGCACTACGACGAGCACTAGCCCGCCGTACTGCTCCGTCTCAGCCGGTCTGGCCAGGCAGGCAGCCGGGCACGCCAGCGTGCGGCCGAGGTTGAACGCCTCGATCCGCTGGAACGAGTCGCCGTGGTCGCCGCTCATGCCCCAGGGCACCTCGTCGGCGATGAAGTTGAGCCCGTCGACGATCTCCTTCCCGTCGCCCGGCTCGATCGTCCAGCGTCGGCGGGTCGTCGTGGCCGCGCCGTAGAGGACGGCGCCGGCGAGGCAGTCGGCCTGGAGCTCGTACTGCTCGGAGTGCAGGTCCATCGGCAGGTCGGCCTGGATCGCGTGGCCCCACTCGTGGGCGATGATCAGGTACGGCCAGGCGTCGCCGATCTCGTAGCCGAGCTCGAGCAGCGTCTTGTCCCACGCGACGTAATCACCGTCGGGGCAGTAGAACGCGTTGCCCGGCGGCAGCGGGTCGCCGAAGCAGGTGGGGGCGTTCGCCTCGTCGTAGCCGTCGTAGATGACCGACGACGTTGGGCGGGGTGTAGCGGCCGGTGAAGTAGTCCTTCCAGTGCAGCTCCCACCATGCGTTTGTGACAGTTCTCGCGCGTCCTCGGATGTCCTGCCGCGAGCTCCGCCTCGTCGATCGTGCCGGTGGGAGCGATGGTCATGTCGACCGTGCTCTCCGTGGTGGTGGGCTCGGTCGACGGTCGCGGTGTCGGTTGCGGTCGGCTGACTCGGTGGGGTCGTCGGCGTCAGGAGTCACGGTCTCGAACACGGTTTCGGGGTCGGTTGCCTCGTCGTCACCGTCGCCGCCACAGGCAGCGAGCGAGAGGGAGCCGAACAGTGCGATCGCCACCAGACCGGCGATTCGGGAGGACTTCATGGCGCGAAGCGTACGGGGATCCGGTCCTGGTCGGCAGGAGATTCCGCCGAGTCACGCGGGATCGGCTCCGCCGTACCTCCGGTCGCGACGGGCGTATTCGTCAACGGCCTGCCAGAGGTGCCGGCGGTCGACATCGGGCCACAGCACGTCGGAGAACACGAGCTCGGCGTACGCCGCCTGGTAGAGCATGAAGTTCGAGAGCCGCTGCTCCCCCGACGTCCGCCAGATCAGGTCTGCTTCCGGCAGCTCGGGGACGTAGAGGTAGCGACCGAGCGTGGCGTCGTTGACCTTGTCGGGATTGAGCCGTCCGGCGGCAACGTCCTTGGCCAGCGCCCGGGCGGCGTCGCCGAGCTCGGAGCGACCGCCGTAGTTCACGCACATCGTCAACGTGAGGACGTCGTTGTCCTTCGTCATCTCCTCGGCGACCTGGAGCTCCTTGATCACCGACTTCCAGAGTCGAGGCGCTCGTCCGGCCCACCGCACCCGGACACCGAGCTCGTGCATCTCGTCGCGGCGGCGCCGGATCACGTCGCGGTTGAACCCCATGAGGAACTTGACCTCGTCCGGGCTGCGCGACCAGTTCTCGGTCGAGAACGCGTAGGCGGAGATCGCCTTGACGCCGATCTCGATGGCGCCCTCGACGACGTCGAACAGCGAGCTCTCACCCTGCTCGTGCCCCTTGGTCCGCGGCAGCCCGCGCTCCTTGGCCCACCGCCCGTTGCCGTCCATCACGATCGCGACGTGCTCGGGCACCAGCTCCGCAGGGATGGCCGGCGGCCGCGCACCGGACGGGTGCGGGGTCGGGCGGCGGGGCTCACGTCGGGGCGTGGTTCGGCTGGTGCGGCGCACGGGTGAAGGCTAGTGGGGCTAGCGCTCGACGTACGCCAGCGACCTCAGGCCCCGCTCCAGCTGCCACTGGACGAACGCGGCGATCAGGCCGCTCGCCTCACGGACATGGCGCTGGTCGGCGGCCTCCACGACCGGCCAGTCGCCGGCGAGCAGGCCGCCCAACAGCACCAAGGTCTCGGGCGCCGGGCTGGCCGACCCGGGGATCCGACAGGTCGAGCAGAGCACGCCGCCCATCGACGGGTTGAACCATCGGTGAGGTCCCGCGCGACCGCAGTGCGCGCAGTCCACGCAGGCCGGGGCGTAGCCGGCAACGGCGAGCGAGCGCAGGAAGTAGGAGTCGAGCACGTGTCCGGGACGCCGCTCCCCCGACGCCATCACGCGGAGTGCGCCCTGCAGCAGCAGGAACTGCTGGACGGCGGGCTCCCGCTCCTCGACGACCAGCCGCTCGGCGGTCTCGAGCATCGCGGTGCCGGAGGTGTAGCGGTCGTAGTCGGCGCCGATCGCGGCGGCGTACGACCCTCGCGTCTCGGCCTGGGTGATCGTGTCGAGGCTGCGTCCCTCGGCGAGCTGCAGGTCGACGTGGGTGAACGGCTCGAGCCGGGAGCCGAACTTCGAGGTGGTACGACGGACGCCCTTCGCCACTGCCCGGACCCGGCCGTGCTGGCGGGTCAGCAGCGTGATGATGCGGTCGGCCTCACCCAGCTTGTGGGTGCGGAGGACGATCGCCTCATCGCTGTAGAGCATCTCCCTATTGTGCGCGCCCGTCCTCGTCAGTTGGCGGTGCGGCGCTTCCGACGCGCCGGTCGCCAGCTGTCGAGCACGAACTTGGTCGTCAACAGGTCGAGTCGCTCGGACTGACGCCACCACTCGAGGATCGAGGTGGCCGACTCGAGGGTCGCGTTGGGCAGCTCCTCGGCCACCATCGCGGCGTCGGACGCTGGGCGCAGCAGGTTGCGCGAGTGACCGACGACGAGCGCGGGCACGGTGATCCGGCGACGCTCGGAGGCCGGCGGTGCCACCCGGCCGAAGAAGAGGCCGTGGACGTACGACGCGAGCGGACCGGGCTTGTGGTCGACGGTGTCGAGCCCGATCCCGAGCCACCACGGGACGACCCCGCGCGGCACCCGACGGCTGAGGAACCGGACACCTGAGAAGGCGAAAGGGATCACCCGCGCGCTGAGCAGCAGCGGGGCGAACGCGACGATCGCCACCTCGAGCGCGTTGTCGAGCACCGGCATCTCGACGATCAGGCTGCGGACCCGATCCGGGGCGATCGCCGCCACCTCGAGCGCGACGTTGGCGCCGAGCGACGTACCACCGATGACCGCCTGCGATGCGCCCAGCTCGTCGAGCAGGGCGACGACCTGCCGGGCGAACGCCGTCACCGAGTAGGCGAACGGGTCGTCCGGCCGGTCCGAGCGACCGTGGCCGAGGAAGTCGAGGGTGACCACGTGCGCCCCGGCGGACGCCAGCGTCCGCGCGAGGTGGTCGTGCATCCGCCGGGGCATCAACAGTCCCGGGCAGCAGCACGACCCACGCGTCGCCGGTGCCGTACTCGGTGTACTCCAGCCGGTCGCGACCACCGTCGGTCTCGACGAAGAACTGTCCGATCCGCTCGGAGGCGAGGTGTCGTTCGCTCACACTCGAAATCCTGACAGGCCTTGGTTTCGATGCTCGCTGCACTCGCACCTCAACCAGCGGCGGCTTGCGGGATCGTCTCCGCCTGCGCCCGGTTGGCGGCGCAGACCACCGCGCGCAGCGACGCCGTGACGATGTTGTGGTGGATGCCGATGCCCCAGACGATCTCGCCGGCGATCTCGCACTCGACGTACGCCGCCGCGACCGCGTCGCCGCCCGAGGAGAGGGCGTGCTCGGCGTAGTCGAGCACCCGGATGTCCGCACCCGCCTGCCGCATGCCGTCGACGAAGGCCGCGACGGGGCCGTTGCCCATGCCGGAGAAGGTCCGCTCCTCACCGCGGACGACGAGGTGCACCTCCTGCTGGTCGTCGCCCTCGGCGTCGGTGACCGACGTCCACCTCTCGAGCGAGTAGGGCTGGGCGCGGTCGAGGTACTCGGCGCGGAAGATCGACCAGATCTCCTCGGGCGTCACCTCGCCGCCCTGGGTGTCGGTGTGCTGCTGGATCACCCGGCTGAACTCGATCTGCGCGCGCCGCGGCAGGTCGAGCGAGTGCTCGGCCTTGAGCACGTAGGCGACGCCGCCCTTTCCGGACTGGCTGTTGACCCGGATCACGGCTTCGTAGGTGCGGCCGACATCCTTCGGGTCGATCGGGAGGTACGGCGCCTCCCACGGGATCTCGTTGACCGGCCGGCCCACCTCGGCCGCGATCCGGTCGAGGTCCTCCAGGCCCTTCTTGATGGCGTCCTGGTGGGACCCGGAGAACGCCGTGTAGACCAGGTCGCCCGCGTAGGGGTGGCGCGGGTGGACGGGCAGCTGGGTGCAGTACTCCACCGTGCGCCGGACCTCGTCGATGTCCGACAGGTCGACCTGCGGGTCGATGCCCTGGCTGAACAGGTTCATCGCGAGCGTGACCAGGTCGACGTTGCCGGTGCGCTCGCCGTGCCCGAACAGGCAGCCCTCGACCCGGTCGGCACCGGCCATCAGCGCCAGCTCGGTCGCGGCGACCGCCGTACCCCTGTCGTTGTGCGGGTGCAGGCTGATCGCGGTGACGTTGCGGCGGGTCAGGCCGCGGCCGAAGTACTCGATCTGGTCGGCGTAGGTGTTGGGCGTCGACATCTCGACGGTGGCCGGCAGGTTGAGGATGATCTCCCGGCCCGGCTCGGGCTGCCAGATGTCGGAGACCCGCTCGCAGACCTCGAGCGCGAAGTCGGTGGGCGTCTGGGTGAAGATCTCGGGGCTGTACTGGTAGCCGAAGTCGGTGCCGGCGAGCAGGCTCTCGGCGTACTTCATCACCCACTCGGTGCCGCGCGTCGCGATCGCGATGCACTCGGCCTCGGAGACGTTGAAGACGACCCGCTGGAAGAGCGGCGCGGTCGCGTTGTAGAGGTGGACGGTCGCCTTGTCGGCGCCGACCAGCGACTCGACGGTGCGGGCGATCAGGTCCTCGCGGGCCTGGGTCAGCACCGAGACGCGTACGTCGTCCGGGATCTTGTCGCTCTCGACGAGCTGGCGCACGAAGTCGAAGTCGGTCTGGCTCGCGGCCGGGAACCCGACCTCGATCTCCTTGTAGCCCAGTCGGACGAGGAGCTCGAACATCTTCATCTTGCGCGACGGGCTCATCGGGTCGATGAGCGCCTGGTTGCCGTCACGCAGATCGGTGGAGAGCCACCGGGGCGCGTGCGTGATCTTGCGGTCCGGCCAGGTGCGGTCCGGGACGGTGACGGGCTCGAACGCGGTGTACCGGTGGAACGGCATCCCGCTGGGCTGTTGCGGGGGAATGGTGGTCATGACTTACCTCGATGATCGGCGAAGGATGGACGCCGGTATTGCGCAACACACTCCGCAGCGAGGGGTCCGGCACAGTACTAAGAGACTGGGACCTCGCTGCGGCGACCAAGAAGAAGTGCGCGCATCATGACGACACAACTTTAGCGCACCCGACCGACCCGTCGCAGGGCGATCGATAGCCTGAACGGATGCCGACGCTGCTCGTCGTCCACCACTCCCCCACCCGCTCGACCCAGGCCCTGCTGGAGTCGGCGCTGACGGGAGCGCAGGACGACGCGATCGAAGGGGTCGAGGTCGTCGTACGGCCGGCGCTGGAGGCGACCGCGGACGACGTACTCGCTGCCGACGGCTACCTGCTCGGGTCGCCGGTGAATTTCGGCTACATGAGCGGGGCCCTCAAGCACTTCTTCGACTCGACGTTCCTGGCGGTCGGTGGCGCACTGGATCCGAGCGGGGCTGCCGGCGACTCGGAGGGCGCAGACCAAGGGCCGTCCGTACGGGCTCTGGATGCACGGGCGCTACGACCTCACCGGTGGCGTCCGGGCGGTCCAGTCGATCGTCGGGGCGCTCGGCTGGAAGCAGTCGTACGACGTGCTCGCGGTGCTCGGGGAGGTGGGCGAGGAGGAGCGGTCGGCGGCCTACGAACTGGGCGCTACGATCGCCGCACTGCTCAGCCGTTGAAGGACACGCACACTCGACACGAGGGGGACCGGCGATGACGCACGTTCGCGCGACGGTCGCCGTCGTGCTCGCCGCCGTCGTCGTCCTCGCCGGCTGCTCGTCCGAGCCGCAGGGTGAGAACGTCGATCCCGACCAGGTGGACTCGACCGAGGTCCCCGATCTCGGCGCGTGCCGGATGCTGACGCCGGCCGACGTCGAGCAGCCCGCGAACGCCACCCGCACCGTCGACTGCGATGACAAGCACACCGCGGAGACGTTCGCGATCGGCGAGCTCCCCAGCGAGTTCGACGATGCCGAGTACGACGACGGCAAGCTGGGTGATTACGCCTACCGGACCTGTACCCAGAAGTTCGAGAAGTTCCTCGGTGCGCCCGACGAGAGCCTGGTGCTCCGCACGATCGTCAGCTGGGCCTGGTTCCGGCCGTCGGAGAAGGCGTGGGAAGACGGCGCCCGCTGGTACCGCTGCGACGCGGTCGGTGGCAACGCGACCAGCGACGAGTACCGGCCGCTTCCCCCCACCGCGAAGGGTCTGCTCGTCGGGCGGCCCGACGACCGGTGGCTGATCTGCGCAGCCGGTGAGACGGTGGCCGACGGCGAGAAGGTCCCGTGCGCGCAGGACCACGACTGGCGGGCGGCGACGACGATCAAGCTGGGAGAGCCGGGAGACGAGTACCCCGGCGACCAGGTCGTCGCGAGTCGCACCAAGTCGTTCTGCCTCATCTCGATCAAGGCATGGCTCAACTACCCCGCGCGGTTCGAGTACGCCTACACGCACTTCCACGAGGCCGAGTGGCAGGCGGGCAACCGGCGCTCGGTCTGCTGGGCGAAGACGAGTGAGTGACGGCGCCGTACGACGTCGTACGGCCTCTGCTTTTCTGACGGCCGCCCTCGCGGTGACCGCGCTCGCCGGCTGCTCCGACGACGAACCGGACGAACCGTCGGCGTCTCCGACGACGGCGAAGCCCACTCCCCCGCCGACGGCCGGTCCGCCGCCCCGGCCCCCCGAGGAGGGCGAGTGCTACGGGCTCAGCTTCCGCCAGGCCCTCGCGCCGACCACCGCCGAGAAGCCGACGCCGTGCGACGGGCCGCACTCGTCGGAGACCTATGCCGTCGGGACGCTCGACACGGTGGTCGACGGGCACCTGCTTGCCGTGGACTCCGACCGGGTCCAGACGCAGGTCGCCGACACCTGCCCGAAGGCGCTGGCTGGGTTCCTCGGCGGTGAACAGGCCGATCTGCGCCTCAGCATGATCCGTCCCGTCTGGTTCACGCCGAGCGTCGCCCAGTCCGACCGGGGCGCCGACTGGTACCGGTGCGACGTCGTGGTCGTCGCCGGCGACAAGGAGCTGGCCGAACCGGACGCCAGTCTCGAGGGTGCGTTGGGAAAGGAAGCCGAGCGCGAGCGCTACGCGATGTGTGGCACCGCCGCTCCCGACGACGAAGACTTCGAGCGGGTGATCTGCTCGGTCGAGCACTCGTGGCGGGCGATCCAGGTCGGTGCCCTACGAGCCCGGCAAGTACCCCGGCGAGCAGGCCGTCCGCGACCCGCTGGAGTCGCCATGCGAGGACGCCGGCCTCGACTTCGCCGACGACCCGCTGGACTACCAGTGGGGCTACGAGTACCCCACCGAGGACCAGTGGGAGATGGGCCAGACCTGGGGCCTGTGCTGGGCCCCGGAGTAGCCCCGGCCGACGGTCCCCGAGACGCTTCTCTTGCTATTGCCGCGCCATCGCGACGCGCAGCCGTTCCTCGGGATCGATGAAGTGGTCGTTGTCGTCCGCGCCGGTGTCCAGCTGCACCCAGTGAAGCTTCCCGGTGAATCGACTCGTGTGCATGTCGTAGTCCGGGGTGACACACGTGCCCGACTCGTAGCCGATGTCGGTGGTCTCGTCGGCCGAGAAGATCATCGGCTGGGTCGCCTCCACGCGACCGTGGCCGACCTTCGTGCCGTCGTGGTAGAGCGTGACGTCGCCGCCCTTGGCCAGGCCGCCGCCGTCGTACGCGAACTCCATCCGGACCTGGTGGTGCCCGGCCGGGATGGGGGTGTCCGCGGTGGTCGAGAACTCGTGGATGCCGAGCACGTTGTAGACGAACTTCAGGTGTCCGTCATGGACGTACACGGCCCAGCCGCCGAAGCGTCCGCCCTGCGCGATCAGGACGCCTGAGGCGCCGCCGTCGGGCACGTCGATGTCCGCGGTGATCGAGAACGACTTGTTCTTGATGCTGACCACGCTGCTCTCCGACAGTCGGCCCATGCCCGCGAAGAACAGCTGCGAGTGCCCTTAAGCAGCGTGGGTCTGCCGGCCAGATCGGGGTTCAGGCGCTCGCCAGAGCGGTCGTCCAGCGGGAGAACGTTGTTCCTCGCGGCCTCGATCAGCCACAGCCGCTGCAGCTTCGCCAGCTTCTCCGGGTGCTCGTCCTTGAGGTCGCGAGCCTGGCTGTAGTCCGTGTTGCCGTCGTAGAGCTCCCAGACGTCGTCGTCGAAACCGCCCATGTTCGGGTCGACGATCAGCCACGGCGTCTTGTGCTTGGTGACCGCGCTCCAGCCCTTGTGGTAGATGCCGCGGTTGCCGAACATCTCGAAGTACTGCAGGTCGTGGCGCTCCTCGGCGCCCTGGTCGTTGAACGCGTAGAGCATGCTCGTGCCCTCGATGGGCGCCTGCTGCACGCCGTTGACCATGGCCGGCTCGGGCAGTCCGGCCGCCTCGAGGATCGTGGGGGCGACATCGATCACGTGCGTGAACTGCGACCGGAGACCGCCCGGCTCGTCGATCCCATTGGGCCAGTGCACGATCGTGCCGTTGCGAGTGCCGCCCCAGTGCGAGGCCACCTGCTTGGTCCACTGGAACGGCGAGTTCATCGCCCAGGCCCAGCCCACCGAGTAGTGGTTGTAGGAGCTCGGAGACCCGAACTCGTCCATCTTGCTCATCATGAACTCTGGAGTCTCCACGGCCGCCATGCCGTTGAAGTTGGCCATCTCGTTGAAGGCGCCGTTCATCGTGCCTTCGGCCGAGGCCCCGTTGTCGCCGATGATGTAGTAGACGATCGTGTCGTCGAGGATCTCCAGGTCCTCGAGCGTGTCGACCAGGCGGCCGACCTGTCGGTCGGTGTGCTCCATGAACCCGGCGTACACCTCCATCTGCCGCTCCAGCACCGGCTTGAGGTCGTCGGGCATGTCGTCCCAGGCGGTGATGAGGTCGTTGCGGGGCGTGAGCTCGGTGTCCGCGGGCACGACCCCCAGCTCCTTCTGCCGGGCCAGGATCTGCTCGCGCTGCACGTCCCAGCCCTCGGAGAACTGGCCGCGGTACTTGTCGACCCACTCCTGGGCGACGTGGTGGGGAGCGTGGGTCGCGCCGGGCGCGTAGTAGACGAAGAAGGGCCTGTCCGGCATCAGCGCCTTCTGCTGACGGATCCAGCCGACCGCGCGGTCGGTGAGGTCCTCGGTGAGGTGGTAGCCCTCCTCGGCCGTGGCCGGGGGCTCGACCGGGGTGGTCCCGTCGTAGAGGGCCGGCTCGTACTGGTTGTTCTCGCCGCCGATGAAGCCGTAGAAGGTCTCGAACCCGCCGCCACCCGACGGCCAGGCGTCGAACGGGCCCATCGGCGAGGTCTGCCAGACCGGCACCTCGTGGCACTTGCCGAACTGCGCCGTCGAGTAGCCGTTGAGCTTGAGCGTCATCGGCAGCGGCGCCTTGGTGTTCGGTCGCACCGAGCTCTGGCCGGGCGCGGAGGTCGCGGTCTCGGTGATGCTGCCCATCGCCACCGAGTGGTGGTTCCGACCCGTCAGGAGCGCCTGGCGCGTGGGGGCGCACAGGGCTGTGGTGTGGAAGCGGTTGAACCGCAGCCCTCCCGCCGCCAGGCGGTCCGCGGTGGGCGTCTGGCAGGGACCGCCGAAGGCGCTGGACGCGCCGAACCCGACGTCGTCCAGGAGGATCACCAGGACGTTCGGTGCGCCCTTCGGCGGGAGCAGGGGCTCGATGGCGGGAAATTTGGTGTCCGGGTCCTTTGCGTCGTAGGTCGTCAGCCCGGTCGCGGGGCGATCGGGGATCGGCAGCATGGTGCGGGCGTGACGGTCGTTCGACATCTCTCTCGTCTCCTCGTGCCCTCAGCGGGTGCTGTGGTGGTGTGTCATCGCTGCCTGTCCGGGGTGGAAGCGATGCTGTCGAGACCACCACTCGTTGAGGTGAGGCACCTCATCCCTGGTGGGTGAGAGGTCACGGCGCCGACGATCGACGAGGCGGTCGGATCGTGAACGCTGCCTCAGCGAGCGCAGCGGAAGCCGATGTGCGTGGTCGCGGTGTCGTCGGCCTGCGGCGAGCGGGCCGCGGGACGGTAGCGCAGACAGTACTCGGGAGCACACAGGTGCGAGCCACCCTTGAGGACCCGGCGCGGGATCGTCGAACCCGGCTCGGCGCTCGCGGCCGCACGCGCCTCGTCGCGCGAGGTCGGTCCGCACCGACAACCCTCACCGCAACCGTCCGCAGCCAGCAGATCGAGCGGCTGCTGGGGGCTCTCGGCGGGCGCGTGCCGCTCGGTGTAGAAGTCGGTGGTCCATTCCCAGACGTTGCCGATGCAGTCGAAGAGGCCGTAGCCGTTCACCGGGAAGGTGCCGACCGGCGTCGTCCCGACCCAGCCCGCGGCGCCAGTGTTGTGCCAGGGGAACGCACCCTGCCAGGTGTTCGCCATCAGGCGTCCGCCGGGATGGAGCTCCTCGCCCCATGCGTACGTCGTCCCTGGCACGCCACCCTGGGCGGCGTACTCGAGCTCGGCCTCGGTGGGAAGTCGCTTGCCCGCCCAGTCCGCGTAGGCCTCGGCGTCCTCGAGCGCGACCTGGACGACCGGGTGGTCCTCGCGGCCCTCGATCGAGGAGCCTGCACCGAAGGGACGGGCCCAGCTCGCGCCAGCGCCCCACGCCCACCATTGCCGCCAGTCGCGCAGATCGACCGGGCCGCGGGTCGGAACGAAGACGAGCCCGCCGGGCACGAGCTCGGCCGGGTCGACCCCGGGGAACGCTGCCGGGTCCAGCGGACGCTCGGCCACCGTCACATACCCGGTATCGGCCACGAACGCGGCGTACTGCGCATTCGTGACCGGGTGAACGTCCAGCTCGAAAGCGACGACGGTGCGTTCGTGAACCGGTCCTTCTTCGGGGTAGAACGCGTTCGAGCCCATCGGGAAGGAGCCTGCGTCGAGACGGACCATCTCCGACGGCGCTCCGGGCGCGGTCACGGGATCAACAATGTCAGACGGAATGGGGTGTCTCACGACATCGGAATGGGATGTGTCGGGTCATCGGCATGGCGCGACTGTGGTCGAGGGGTTCGAGCAGACGCTGATCGGTGTCGAAACGCCGCCTGGTCATCACTGCCGTTCTCGCCGGTACCTCTCAAAGTGAGGTTGCCCGCACTTACAACGTCTCCCAGGGCTGGATCAGCCGGCTCATGGCTCGCTATCGCGAAGAAGGCGAAGCCGCGTTCGTGCCACGGTCCCGTCGCCCCCACACCTCACCCAGGGCCACCCCGGCCGAGGTCGTTGACCTCGTGTTGCGGTTGCGCAAGGAGCTGGTCGAGCAGGGCCATGACGCTGGCGCGGACACGTTGCGCTGGCACCTGGAACACCACCACCAGGTAGTGGTGCCGCGGGCCACGGTCCACCGGATCTTGGTCCGTCACGGCCTGGTCACGCCGGATCCCTCGAACGCCCGAAGTCCTCCTACTTGCGGTTCGAGGCCGAGCAGCCCAACGAGACCTGGCAGTCCGACTTCACCCACTACGGCTCACCGACCCGACGGCACGGCCGGGATCGACGTGGAGATCTTGACCTTGCTCGACGATCACTCCCGCTATGCCCTGCACATCAGCGCCCACCTGCGGGTCAGTGGCCCGATCGTGCTCGCCACGTTCCGCGAAACCGTAGGCCAGCACGGCCATCCGGCATCGGTGCTCACCGACAACGGCATGGTGTTCACGACCCGGTTCGCCGGCGGCCGGGGTGGCCGCAACCATCTGGAGTTCGAGCTGCGCGAGCTCAACATCGTGCAGAAGAACTCCCGCCCCAACCACCCGACCACCTGCGGCAAGGTCGAACGGTTCCAGCAGACGATGAAGAATGGCTGCGCGCCCAGCCGGTCCAGCCGACCAGCCTCGCCGGCTCCAGGCGCTGCTGGACCGGTTCGCCGTCGAGTACAACACCACCCGGCCGCACCGCTCCCTGCCCCGCAGCGCCACCCCGGCCACCGTCTACACCGCGCGCCCCAAAGCGACCCCGTCGACCGACCGGGCCGGCGACACCCACGACCGGGTCCGCACCGACAAGGTCTAGCAAGAACGGCACCGTGACCCTGCGCGTTGCCGGCCGCTGCGCCACATCGGCATCGGCCGAACCCACGCCGGAACCGACATCCTCCTGCTCGTCCAAGACCTCACAGTCCGCATCATCAACGCCGCCACCGGCGAGATCCTCCGCGAACTACTCATCGACCCCACCCGCGACTACCACGGCACCGGCCGACCACCCGGCCCGACACCAAAAAGCAATGAGCCCGAACCCACATCCGTGGTTCGGGCTATGCCGATGTCCTGAGACATCGCGCCCGGGTTGGGCGACCCATTCTGGCGGTGGTGCTGCTGTTCTCCAGGTCCGCCCCGCGCGTCCTCGAAGCGCGTCGATCTGGTCCTGCAGGTTGCCGAACTTGTTTGGTGACGCTCGAAGGCGTGGAGGTCGACGTACTTGTCGCCGCCTCCGTCGTTGATGTCGATCGACCGGACGGTGTCTTCTTGATGTCCGACCACGGACGTTAGGTACGGCGGGTCGGCTGGATCATGACGAAGACCTCCGGGTGAGGTGTGGAGCTACCACGCAACCACTCTCACCACGGAGGTCTTCGTGTCCCACGCTAACGCCACCCTCACTCCTGCCGGGCGACTGCGTCTGGCCAAGCTCGTCGTCGACAAGCGCTGGTCCTATGCCCGAGCGGCCGAGCGGTTCTCGGTCAGCGTCACCACTGCGCGGCGTTGGGCCGACCGCTACCGCGAACTCGGCAAGGCCGGGATGGTCGACCGGTCCTCGCGGCCCCACCGCTGCCCGAACCAGCTGCCCCAGCGCACCGAGCGGCGGATCGTGAAGCTGCGGGTGACCCGACGCTGGGGGCCGGCCCGGATCGCCTACCACCTCGGCCTGAACCCCTCCACCGTCCACCAGGTCCTGCGTCCGCTACGGTGCCCGCGGCTGAAGTGGACCGATCCGGCCACCGGCACCCGGATCAAGACCTCCTCGCGCGACAAGCACCGCTACGAACACGCCGCGCCCGGCGACCTGGTCCACGTCGACATCAAGAAGCTCGGCCAGATCCCCGACGGCGGCGGCTGGCGTGTCTTCGGACGTGGCTCGAGCAGGCCAAGCGGGCAGCGTGGCAGCCGATCGCGCGGCCCGCGCCGGTGCATCGCCCTCGCGTGGCTACCTCTACCTCCACCATGCCGTGGACGACCACTCCCGGCTGGCCTACTCCGAGATCCTCACCGACGAGCGCAAAGAGACCGCCGCCGCGTTCTGGAAGCGCGCCAACGCGTTCTTCGCCGGCCACGGCATCACCGTCAAGGCCGTGCTCACCGACAACGGCTCCTGCTACCGCTCACGGCTGTGGGCCAAGACGCTCGGCACGACGATCAAGCACCGCCGCACCCGCCCCTACCGACCCCAGACCAACGGCAAGGTCGAGCGGTTCAACCGGACCCTGCTCGAGGAATGGGCCTACGCCGTCCCTACCCCTCAGAAGCCGACCGCGCAGCCGCCTACCCAGCCTGGCTGCATCACTACAATCACCACCGCGGCCACACCAGCCTCAAGGGCAAGTCACCCATCGACCGCGTGCCCAACCTCCCCGGCCAGAACACCTAGCGGGCATGAGAACAGCCCGCCCCGCCGAAGCGGGACGGGCTGCTGGTGATGCGGTGGCTCAGGTCAGGCCAGCTCGAACCCGAAGTCCAGCGTCAGGTCGTCGGGCACGTCCGCGCCGGAGACCACGTTGTGCCAGACCTCGATCTCGAAGGGGCGGCTGGAGTTCGCCGGGACGACGTTGTTCGGCAGGCCGTCGGTGAAGCGGGTGCCCTGCACCCAGACGCGGTCGCCGTCCTGCACGTCGACGTACCGGATGCGGAACTCCTGGTCGGTGTTGGTGTCGTTGACGATCGTCAGCGAGACCTTGGTGGCCCAGTAGGTGCCCTCGGCGAACTCGCCAGCGTGCTCGATGTCGAACATGTCCGGCAGGTTGACGTGGTGTCCCACGATCTGGCTGTAGAAGACGTAGCCCGTGTTGTCCGGCGTGGCCGCGAACACCTTGGAGGTCACGCCACCGGGGAACACGTAGCCCGGCTTGGTCGTGACGGTCGTGCCGATCTTGCCGTTCAGCGCGATGTGGTTGACCACCGGCGAGAAGGTGTACTTCTCCGTGCCCGCCGGCGTCGGCACCGTCATGTTCGGGCTGATGCCCTTGAGGCCCGTCAGCGGGTTGGCCGGGAGCGCGATCACGCAGTTCACGCCGTCGACAGCCTCGACAGCCGGGCTGTCGATGACGGTCTGCGTCTTGACGCCGTCGCGGACGTACGGAGACGCCGACCGAAGATCTTTGGCCGCCGCGTCCTCCGTGGTCCACTGGTGTGGACCGGTGCCCACCGGGCGTCCACTTGTACTCGACGTGGTTGACTTCGGCGACTGCGGACTTCTCGGTCACCGGGACGCAGTTGGCGCGGTGGACGTGGTGGTCGCCGCCTCCGCCGATGTGGCGAGGGCGAGCGGGGTGGCGATCGCGGCGGCAGCCGCGAGGCCAAGGAGGATCTTGCGCATTGGTTTCCTTTAGTTGGATGCGGCGCGACCTGCGACGCGAGGGCGGCCATGCCGCTGCTTACTAGCGAAACGCTAACAGTGTCTTGACGGATCGCCAATTCCTTGGCACACTGCTCTGGTGAGCACCACCCCGAAGGCAGCCGACTCAACGCCGAGCAGCGGCGCGAACAGATGCTCGACGCGGCCAACGACCTGTTCGCCGAGCGTGGCTACGAAGAGGTCTCGGTCGAGGACATCGCGCGCTCGGCCGGTGTCACGCGCGGACTGGTGCACCACTACTTCGGCGGCCGCACGGAGGTCTACTCGCGCTGCTCGAAAGGCTCGACGCCATCCGCGAGGAACAGCTGCGGCCGCCGAGGGGTCGCAGCGCCCGCGCTCGCGTGGCGGACTCCGTCTCACGTTGGCTGGACTGGACCGAGGCGAACCGCACTACTCGGCACGATCGGCCCCGAGGACCTCGCCGACCCCGAGATGCCATCGCGGGCCACTGACCGTGCCGTCGCGCTGCTCGCGACCCTCCCGCCGACATCGCCCAGGACTCCCCAGGCTGCGCTACGCGCTGGAGTGCTGGACCGGTCTGAACCGCGCCGCGACCCGTCGGTGGCTGCGCGGCGAGGCCACCCGCGAGGCGACACAGGAGCTCGCCTCCACGCTCGAAACGTCCTGCAGTGACCCGCGCTCGGCAATCGCGCGGCCATCACCGACGGTCTCGCAAGCCGAGGTGCGCTTGCCTGTGACTGCCGACGGGCCTCACGTCGTGTGACCAGGGCAAACGCTCTGGCCTCGGCTCCCCGGGTAGGAGTCGAACCTACGTCGCTAGTCCTGATTCAAAGTCAGGCGGGCCCTGCCGGCAGACCAACCGGGGATTGCAGTCCAAGGTTAGGGCCCGCTTGGCGGGGCAGCACCTTGGCCCGGCAGACCAACCGGGGATTGCAGTCCAAGGTTAGGGCCCGCTTGGCGGGGCAGCACCTTGGCCCGGCAGACCAACCGGGGATTGCAGTCCAAGGCTAGGGCCCGCAAGCCTCAAGCCCGAACGCTCGAAACGGCAACTTCGGCCCCGCTGGTGCGTCTACTAGATAGGAGACCAGACCAGGGGGCGTTCGATGCGCCGACGGATATCCACCGCAGTGGGGCTCCTGCTCGCCGCGCTCCTGGTCGCGGCCTGCGACACCCCGGTCGACAACCGTCGCGACCCGGGGGCGGTCGCCGACGACGACCGAGGCAGCAACCGAGACACCGACGGGTCGGTGGCGAGGAGATCGTCCTGACGTTCGCCGGCGACGTCCATTTCGAGGCCCAGCTCGAGAGCCTTCTCAGCCGACCGCGCGACGGGCTGGGAGCCATCTCGCGAGCACTGGGCGCCGCGGACATCACGATGGTCAACCTCGAGAGCTCCATCACCGAGCGCGGCACGCCAGACCCGAAACAGCTCGAGGACCCCGACGACCGCTACTGGTTCCGCACGACGCCGGCGGCGCTCGATCTGCTCGACCGCGCCGGCGTCGACGTGGTCGGTCTCGCCAACAACCACGCCGCCGACTACGGGGCGGTCGGTTTCGCCGACACTCTCCGAGCGGTGACCGAGAGCCCGGTCCCTGTCGTGGGTGTCGGGGAAGACCGCGAGGCCGCCTTCGCGCCGTACCGGGTGACGGTCCACGGCACCGACGTCGCCTTGTTCGCCGCCGACGCGTCCACGCGGGAGGGCACGAGCCCACGCTGGGCCGCCGGCCCCACGACTCCCGGCATCGCAGCCGCTCGCGACACTCGCACGGGCGCCCTGCTCGACGCGGTGCGCGCGGCCGCGGACCGGAACGAGCTGGTGGTCGTCTACCTGCACTGGGGCACCGAGTACGACAGCTGCCCGAACGCCGGACAGCGCAGCCTCGCCCGCGACCTGGCTGATGCAGGCGCGGACGTGGTCGTCGGCAGCCATCCTCACGTGCTGCAGGGTGCCGGTTGGCTCGGCGACACCTACGTCGCCTATGGACTCGGCAATTTCATCTGGTACCACGACGGTGGGGCTGAGACCGGGGCGCTGAGGCTGCGCGTGGCCGACGGCAGGGTCATGGCAGACAGGTGGCTCCCCGCACGGATCCAGGAGGACGGGCTCCCGCGGCGGGTCGTCGGCGACGCGGCCACCGATGCGCGGGAGCAATGGCGAACGCTTCGGGCGTGTACCGGCCTGTCAGCCCGACCGGCCGAGTCCGCCGGTGTCGACGCACCTGCGGGGTCGGAGTCGTCGTACGCCTTCTCGGTCCGGAGGATCGGCCCGGCGCTGCGCGCCGAGATGGCAACCAGCCATGGACCCGGGTGCCCCGTCGCGTGGCACGACCTGCGGCGCGTGCGCCTCACCTACGTCGGCTTCGACGGACGGGACCACCTCGGCGCGGTGATCGTCCACGAGCGATACGCGACGGACGTGGCCACCGTCTTCGGCCGCCTGTACGACGTCCGCTGGCCGATCCGCCGGATGCGACCTGTGAGCGACTACGGAGGGGACGACGACCGCTCGATGGCCGCCGACAACACCTCGGCGTTCAACTGCCGCACCGTAGCCGGGCAGGAGCACTGGTCGGCACACGCCTATGGCGTCGCGATCGACATCAACCCGGTGGCGAACCCGTACGTCGTCGACGGGTCCGTGCAGCCGCCCTCGGGTCGCCGATTCGCCGCCCTCGACCGCTCCCCCGGTGCTCAGGCGCCGCCCGGCGTCATCGTCGCCGACGACGTCGTCGTCGAGGCGTTCCGGGAGATCGGCTGGGAGTGGGGCGGCACCTGGACATCACCTGACTACCAGCACTTCTACGCTGATTAGACCGGCACTCAGCGCAGCAGGTCGCGCGCGATGACCATCCGCTGGATCTGGTTGGTGCCCTCGAAGATCTGAGTCACCTTGGCGTCGCGGAACAGCCGCTCGACCGGGTACTCCCGCGTGTAGCCGTTGCCGCCGAACACCTGGATCGCGTCGGTCGTGACGCTCATCGCGGCGTCGGTGGCGGTCACCTTCGCGACCGAGGCCTGCCGCGAGAACGGGCGGCCGGCGTCCTTGAGCCGCGCAGCATGGAGGTACGACGCCCGCGACCGCTCGACCTCGGCCGCCATGTTCGCGAGCATGAACTGCAGGCCCTGGTTGTCGCTGATCGGGCTGCCGAACTGGAAGCGCTCCTTGGAGTACTCGACGGCGTACTCCAGCGCGGCCTGTGCGATCCCCGTCGCCACGGCGGCGATCCCGAGGCGTCCGGCGTCGAGCGCGGAGAGGGCGACCTGCATCCCGCGGTTCTCCTCGCCGATCAGCTGGGCGGCGGGGATCCGGGCGCCGTCGAACAGCACCTGGGTGGTGACGTCGCAGGCGAGCCCCATCTTCTTCTCCGGCGCACCGAAGCTCATGCCGGGCGTCCCGTCCGGGACGATGAACGCGGACAGGCCGCGCTTCGGGTCGGGCGCGGTGCGCGCGAAGAGGATGTAGTAGTCGGCGCACGAGCCGTTGGAGATCCACTGCTTGGTGCCGGTGACGACGTACTCGTCGCCGTCGAGGATCGCGGCCGTCCGGATGGCGCTGACGTCGGAGCCGGCCTGGGGCTCGGACAGGCAGTAGGCGCCGAGCCACTCACCGCCGAGCATCCGCGGGAGCCACTCCTGCTTGACCGCGTCCGAGCCGTTGGCCGCGACGACAGTGGCGGTGAGGCTGTGCACGCTGGTGCCGACGCCGACGCTCGGCCACGCGCGGCCGATCTCCTCGATGACCTGGAGGTAGACCTCGTAGGGCTGGCCACCGCCGCCGTACTCCTCGTCGAACGGGAGGCTCATCAGGCCCGACCGGCCGAGCAGCTGGTACGCCGCCGCGGGGAACTCGCCCTTCTCCTCGGCCTCCTGGACCTGCGGCGCGAGCTCCTTGGTCGCGATCTCGCGGGTCAGCTCCAGCAGTGCTCGGGCATCGTCTGTCGGCAGCAGCCGCTCCACGCTCGTTCCCACCCGGACACGCCTAGGACTCAGTAGTCCAGCTCGACGTAGGGGTCGACGTCGAACCGCCCGGTCGTCTGGAGGGTGATCGACTGGATGCCGGCGGGCCGGCCGTCGCGGTAGGTGATCAGCGCGAGTCCGGCCGCACGACGCAGCTTGGTGCCGAGGGCGATGGCGTACGCCGCGCCGCCCGCCGTACCGACGGTGTAGCTGTAGCCGACCTCGCCGTTCTCGCCGAGGAACTCGGACGGCCCGGCCTGCACGTGGGTGTGGCCGCCGACCACCAGGTCGACGCAGCCGCGCTCCAGTGCGTCGTCGCCGAGGTTGGCGTCGTGGACGAGCAGGGTGTCGACCCGGTCGCCGTCCTCGTCCGCGTCGCAAGCGGCGTCGGCAAGCCGCTCCCGCACCTCGTCGAAGGTCAGCCCGGTCTCGTCCTTCCAGTTGCCGAGCCCGCTCGAGCGCGGGTCGTCGACGCCCAGGATCTTGGTGTCCCCGGGGCCGTCGACCACCTCGCCGTCGTCGAAGTAGGTCCAGCCGAGGTCGGTGAGGTAGGACCGGACGAACGAACCGTGGTCGTGGTTGCCCGCGACCGCCCACCGCGGGTAGTCCTCGAACGCCGATGCCAGCGAGTCGAGCGAGAACGCCTCCCACTCCTCCCCCGTCGAGGTGTCGTCGCCGGCGTCGAAGACCGCCTCGGCCCCGCCGCGCTCGGCGATCGCGAGCGCCACCTGGTCCATGCCGACGTTGTCGTGCCGGTCGGACAGGAGGAGTACGACGGTCTCGCCCTCCTCGGGCTCGCGGAGCTCGAGCTCGCCGGCGTTGTCCGCCGCGACGGCGTAGAACTCCCGGCCCTCGCGGTAGGAGTCGATCGCGCTCGCGATCAGCCGCTGTGTCTCGTCCGTCGTCGCGGACGCCGAGCACCTCGACGTCCTCGAGCTCCTCCGGGAGCGGCACGGTGGGGCCGACGAACGTCGCGAGCGGGACCCAGCGTTCCGGACGGTCCCGGGACGCGGGACCCAAGTCCGCGCCACGGCGTGGCCAGCCCGATCACGACCAGCGCCACGACGAGCAGCCCCACCACGCCCCGCGTGGTCGGGAGCGCCTCGACGACCTCGCGTCTGCGCCGTTCCCCGAGCAGCCGCCACCCCAGCATCGGCAGGATCCCTAGCGCCAGCCCGCGGGCGATCGCGTCGACCGCCATGTCGAGCACCACGCCCTTGACCTTGGCGATCTGGGCGTCGGGGTTGCTGCCGATCGCGGCGTAGCGCGCGGTCAGCTGGTCGATCGATTGGGCGTCGGTCTTGCCGAGCTCGATCTCGACGCCGATGCGCGAGCCGGACTCGGTCCGCACGTCCGGCAGCACCGGTCCGGTGCGGATGATCACGTCACCGCTGAAGTCGGCGGTGATCCGCGCTTCGTGGCTCGCCAGGTCGACGGTGCGCTCACTGGTGAGGAAGAAGCCCGCGGCCGCGAGTGACGACAGGGTCAACCACACGACGACGTGCGCCGCCACAGGAAGCCAGCCGCGCAGCCGGGACACCCCTGACATCCGGGTCCTACAGCCTCGCCCGGCGATCGGCGATCGCGTAGAGCGCGACCGAAGCGGCCACGCCTGCGTTGAGCGACTCCAGCACCCCGGCCATCGGGATCGAGACCAGTCGGTCGCAGGTCTCGGCCACCAGCCGGTGCAGGCCGTCGCCCTCGGACCCGATGACGAGCACGAGCGGCCCGCCCGCGAGGTCTGGGTCGTCGACGAGCTCGGGCAGGGTCAGGTCGCCGTCGGCGGCCAGGCCGACGACGAAGCAGCCGGCGTCCTGGTAGGCCTTGAGCTGGCGGGTCAGGTTGACCGTCTGCGCGACCGGGATCCGGGCCGCGGCGCCGGCGGACGTCTTCCAGGCCGACGCCGTCATCGACGCTGCCCGGCGCTCCGGGATCACGACGCCGTGGGCCCCGAAGCCGGCTGCGCTGCGCACGACGGCGCCGAGGTTGCGCGGGTCGGTGACCGCGTCGAGCGCGACGATGAGGGGCTTCTCGCCCATCTCCTCGGCGGCCGCGATCAGGTCGTCGGCGTGGGCGTACTCGTAGGGCGGGATCTTGGCCGCCATGCCTTGGTGCACCGCACCGTTGGTCAACCGGTCGAGCTCACCGCGGCTGACCTCGAGCAGGCCGACGCCGTGCTCGGCAGTCAGCTTGAAGACCTCGCGCATCCGGCCGTCGCGCTCGGCGCCCTCGGCGACGTAGACCGACGTGACCGGGACCCGCTCGCGCAGCGCCTCGACGACGGGGTTGCGGCCGGCGATCCACTCCGCGTCCGACGTACGGCGGCGGGGGCCGCCACTGCGCTTCCCAGCGGTCTCCTTGGCCGTCTTCGCCTTGTGCGCCTTGTGGTAGGGCCGGTCCTCCGCGCGCGGTGTCGGGCCCTTGCCCTCCAGGCCGCGCTTCACCCGCCCGCCGGACCCGGCCGTGGGCTTCTTGCTCTGCTTGCGGATCGCGCCGCGGCGCGAAGAATTACCAGGCACGAAGTGTCCTTTGTCGGTGGTTGAGGAGCCCGTCGCGAGGGACGAGCGCCGGGCGTCTCGAAACTCCTGGCATGGCCTTCTAGTTCACCGTCCATTCGGGCCGGTCGGGGTGTCGGTGACCTCGATGCCGGCCTGCTTGATCTGGTCGCGGATCGCGTCCGCGCGCGCCCAGTCCTTCGCCTCGCGGGCCTGGGCGCGCTCTTCGAGCAACCCGGCCACGAGCGCGTCGACGGCGCCCTTGAGCTTGTCGTCCCCGGACGCAGCGGCGCCCGATCGCCGCCCACGCCGGGTCGGCGGGGTCGAGGCCGAGCACGTCGAGCATCGCCCGGACCGATGCGACATTGCCACGCAGCGCAGCCGAGTCGCCTCCGGCGATCAGCTTGTTGCCCTCACGGACCACGTCGTGGATCGCCGCGACGGCGCCCGGCGTACCGAGGTCGTTGTCCATCGCCTCGATGAACTCGGCGCACAGCATGCCGTCGCCCGGCACGTCGCCCAGCACCTCGGCGGCGCGCTCGAGGAACGCCTCCATCCGACGGAAGCCAACGGCCGCCTCGTCGAGCGCCTCGAACGAGAACTCCACGTGGGACCGGTAGTGCGCGGCCACGAGGTAGTAGCGCAGCTCGATGCCGCGGTAGTCCTCGAGCACGGCCGGGATCGTCAGCGAGTTGCCGAGCGACTTGCTCATCTTCTCGCCGGAGGTCGTGATCCACGCGTTGTGCATCCAGTACGTCGCGAACGGCCGCCCGGCCGCGCGGGACTGTGCCTGCTCGTTCTCGTGGTGCGGGAACCGGAGGTCGACGCCACCGCCGTGGATGTCGAACGCCGGGCCGAGGTACTTGCCCGCCATCGCGGAGCACTCGATGTGCCAGCCCGGTCGGCCGGGACCCCAGGGGCTCGGCCACGCAGCGGTCTCGGGCTCGGTCTCCTTCTTCCATCCCTTCCACAGGGCGAAGTCGCGCGGGTCGCGCTTGCCGCGCGGGTCGGCGTCGGTCGCGGGCTCCATGTCGTCGACGCCCTGGCGGGTCAGCTCGCCGTACGACGGCCACGACCGGACGTCGAAGTAGACGTCCCCCGACCCGTCCTCGGCCGGGTAGGCGTGGCCACGCCCGATCAGCTCGCCGATGATCTCGATCATCTCGGGCACGTGCCCGGTCGCGGCCGGCTCGTAGGTCGGCGGCGCGACGTTGAGCGCGTCGTACGCCTTGTCGAGCTCGCGGTGCATCGCGTAGGCGAGGTTGTACCAGGGGCGTCCCTGCTCCGCGGACTTGATCAGGATCTTGTCGTCGATGTCGGTGATGTTGCGGATGAACGTGACCTCGTAGCCGAGATGGCGCAGCCAGCGCTGCAGCACGTCGAAGTTCACCCCCGAGCGCACGTGACCGACGTGGGGCTCGCTCTGCACCGTCAGACCGCAGACATAGAGACCCGCCTTGCCCTCTTCAAGGGGCACGAAGTCACGGACTTCGCGGGTCGCAGTGTCATAGAGCCTGAACGTCACCGGGCCAGTCTAGGGACGAGAAGCCCGCGTGCCCGCATCGGCAATCGGGCCGTCGTGTGACAGAAGTGACTGATGTGACCTACCGTCGGAGCATGCTGCGTCGCGTCGCCACCGGGCTCTGCCTGCTCCTCGCCCTTTCGGGCGTGGGCGCGTGCAGCACTGCCGACGAACCGGACGGCTCCGCGGTCGCGGTGGCCGGGACCAGCAGCGAACGCCACATCACGCTGACCCGCTGGGACAGCAGCCGGCAGTGGCGCCGCGGCGAGCAGGCCGGTACGGCGGTCCGCGCGGGCCGGTTGTCGTTCGACCGGCCGGTCGCGGCCATGACCGCCGGCGGCAGGTCGTACGACGTCGCCCGCTGGACGTCGCCCTGGGTCGAGCCCGGCTACGCCTTCACCGAGCTGATCGCGTCGTGGTCGGCCCGGACGCCGAAGGACAGCTGGATCGAGGTGCAGGTCCGCGGCCGCGGCGGCAGTGGTGGGCGTACGACGTGGGACGTCCTCGGCCGCTGGACCTCCGGCGACCGGCATCTGCAGCGCGCCACCGTCTCCGGCCAGTCCGACGACGGCACCAGCGTCGCGGTCGACACCTGGCGCACGTCCGGGCTGCCCGGCTACCAGCTCCGCGTCCTCCTCGCCCGGCGGGCCGGGGCGTCGTACCGGCCGAGCCTGGACCTCGCCACCGCGATGACCTCCCGCCTGCCGGCGTCGGCCGGGCCGACCTCCACGCCCGGCGTCGCCCGCGGCACCGTGCTCCACGTGCCGTCCTTCTCGCAGATGGTGCATCGCGGCCACTACCCGCGGTGGGGCGGCGGTGGCGAGGCCTGGTGCTCGCCGACGTCGACCTCGATGGTCCTCGGCTACTACGACCGGCTGCCGGCGCCGCGACGCTACGGCTGGGTGCCCGACGGCCACGTCGACCCCTGGGTCGACCACGCGGCCCGGATGACCTACGACCATGCGTACGACGGCACCGGCAACTGGCCGTTCAACACCGCCTATGCCGCACCGCTGGCCGGCAAGGCCTTCGTGACCCGGCTCCGGTCGATCCGCGAGGCCGAGAAGCTCCTGGCCGCCGGGATCCCGCTCGTGGTCTCGATCGCGTTCGGGCCCGGCCAGCTCGACGGCGCACCGATCGGCTCCTCCGACGGCCACCTCCTGGTGCTCGTCGGCGTCCGCGACAACGGCAACGTCGTGGTCAACGACCCGGCCGCCGACTCACGGCGCCGGGTCCGCCGTACCTATGACCGCGGCCAGCTCGAACGCCTCTGGCTCGAAGCCTCCGGCGGGCTCGCCTACGTGATCACCGATCCCGCGCACCCGCTCCCCGACCCCGGCCGCGCCACCAACTGGTAGTCCCGCGAATCCGGGAAGATCCGAGCCGAGACCGGCCAGTCTCGCGCCGGATCTGGCCGGATTCGGCGTCAGGCGCCGTAACCGCCGTCGACGTCGAGCTTCTGGCCGGAGATGAAGTTGGCGCGGGAGGACGCGAGGAAGCAGACGGCTTCGGCGACGTCGCGCGCCGAACCGAACCGGCGCAGGGGGATGTTGCCGCGGGTGATCTCGAGCGCTTCGTCGTCGAGCTCGCCCGAGGAGATGAGGCGCTCGGCCATGCCGTCGGTCAGCATCCCGGGACCGACGGCATTGACCCGTACGCCGTACCGGCCCTCCTCGACCGCGAGCGCCCGCACCATCGCCTCGACCGCGGCCTTCGGCGCCGACGAGAGACCGTCGCGGATCGGGAACCGGGTGGTGGCAGCCGTCGTCACCGCGACCAGTGAGCCGGCCGAGGCGCGCAGCGCAGGCAGGGCGGCGTGCGCGACCGCGAAGAAGCCGGCCGCGTCGGCCGAGAGCTGGTCGGCCATCGCGTCCGGGTCGACCCGCGACAGGTGGACCATCGGCACGTGCGGGCCGGCGGCGTGCACGACCGTGTGCAGGCCGCGGAGGTCGGCGACGGCCTGGTCGATCACCCGGCCGACCTCGCGCCGGTCCTCCAGGTCGAGGGAGTACGACGCCTCGCCCACCTGCGACGGCCGGGTCCGGTGCGTCACCGCGACCCGCGCGCCCCGCTCCAGCAGCATCTCGGCGACGCAGCGACCGATGCCGCCCGAGCCGCCGATGACCAGCGCCCCGCCCGCGAGCCCGGCGAAGTCCGCCGGACCGCCCTGTGCCGCGCTCACGTTTCGGGGGTAATCACTCCGAAGCCGAGAACTCGATCGAGTGCCAGCCGGTGGCACCGTCGGGAAGTACGTCTCTCTCTACACCTGTCTGCACGTCGTCATCCTTGCCGGTCGCCCTGACGCGCAGCTCATGGTCCCCCTCGTCGACCTCGATCTCGGCCCGCCACTGCACCCAGGTGTCGTCGCTGGGCACCCGGCCGAGGGTGGCCTCCGTCCAGGCGCCGCCGTCGAGCGAGACCTCGACCCGCTCGATCCCGGTGTGCTGCTTCCAGGCGGCGCCGCCGCACACGAGGGTGCCCGCCGACACGTCGTCGCCGTTGCCGGGGACGTCGATCCTGGACGCGATCTTCACCGGGCCCATCTCGGACCAGCCCCGGCCGGTCCAGTAGGCCTCGATCGCGTCGAACGTGGTGACCTCCATGTCGACCACCCACTTGCAGGCCGAGACGTAGCCGTAGAGCCCCGGCACGATCGTCCGCACCGGGAAGCCGTGCTCGACGGTGAGCGGCTCGCCGTTCATGTAGACCGCCAGCATCGCGTTGCGGTTGTCATCCGTCAGCGCGGAGAGTGGCGTGCCGCAGGTCCAGCCGTCCTCGGACGTCTGGAGCACGGCGTCGGCGTCCGGGCTGACTCCCGCGTCCTCGAGGATCCCCTTCAGCAGGACCCCGCTCCACCACGCATTGCCGATGAGATCGCCGCCGACCTCGTTGGACACGCAGTTGAGGGTGATCCAGTCCTGGGTGATCTCGCGCGCGACCAGGTCGTGGTAGGTGAGGACGAGGTCGCGCTCGACCATGCCGTGGATCCGCAGCTCCCAGTCCTTCGGCCGGATCGCCGGCCTCGACAGGATCGTGGTGTCGATCAGGTAGAAGTCCTCGACCGGCGTCTGCCACGGCTCGACGCCGGAGACGTCGACCTTCGCTCCGCGGGGCTGCACCGGTTTGGTGACCTGGTCCACCCGCAGCGAGTTGCGGTCCTGCTCGACCGCCGCCCGCTTGTTGCCGAAGAACTTGCCGAAGACCGTCGACACGATCGCGATCCCGCCGACCGCACCGGCGGCGAGGAAGAAGGTACGCCGGCTCTGCGCCGCGCTGACGTCGGACTCCTCGGGCTTGTCAGCGAGCTCCCAGTTCCGCAGCATCGCGGCCATCACGGCCAGCGCGACCACCCAGGCCAGGAAGCCGATGATGACGGGTGCCAGGTAGTTGCTCGTGAACGTCGGCCTGCTGATGACGGCTGCCCCGGCGATCACCGCCAGTGCGGCGTAGCCGGCGACGGCGCCCCACCAGTAGTCGCGGGCGAGTCGGCCGAGCGCCGCGAAGACCGCGGCCAGGAAGATGAAGATCCCGAAGATGACGACGAGCTTGTCGGCCGTGCCGAACGTCTCCTTCGCCCATTCGACGAGACCTTGAGGAGAGAGGTCCCGGATGGTCTCGCCGACCGCGACCACCGGCCACTCACGGATCCCCATCACGCCCGCGACCAAATAGCTGACCGCGAGACCCAGCGCGCCGACGACGACGCCGGACAGCCACCACCATCCACGGGACGCCCTCACACCTTGATTGTGACTCAGGCATGATCGGACCGTGACCCAACCGCCCACACCGGGCTCGATCCGGACCGGTATCGGCACCGATGTCCACCGCCTGGTGCCCCGGGCGACCGACGACCCGCCGCTGCAGCTGGCGGGCCTCAGCTGGCCCGACGAGACGCACCGGCTCGACGGTCACTCCGACGCGGACGTCGCCGCTCACGCCGCCTGCGACGCGCTGCTGGCGGCCGCGGGACTGGGCGACCTGGGCAGCAATTTCGGTACGTCGGACCCGGCCTGGGCGGGCGCCGCGGGGGTCGCCCTGCTCGCCGAGACCGTACGTCGGGTCCGCGCCGCGGGCTTCGCGATCGGCAACGTCTCCGTCCAGGTGATCGGCAACCGGCCGCGGCTCGGCACCCGCCGGACCGAGGCCGAGGCGGCGCTGTCGGACGCGGTCGGGGCGCCGGTCTCGGTGTCGGCCACCACCACCGACGGACTGGGGCTGACCGGCCGCGGCGAGGGCGTCGCCGCGATCGCGACGGCGCTGGTGCACGTCGTACCCCTCGACGAAGCGGAGGCACCGTGACGGCCGCGCCAGACGCGAGCGGCGGCTGCGCAGGCAGGAGGCAGTGCCGGGCGGATGCTGCCGGAGACGCGCTCGGGCATTAGGTACAGCGGTGGCCGATCAGGACGACGCCCTCGACGATCTTGACCGCGTAGGCCGGCACCGAGACATGGGTGTCGTCGAGGCACCGGCCCGACCGCAGGTCGAACGCGTGCTTGTGGGCAGGGGACGCCACGAACGGGATGTCGCCGCGCCGACCGACGATGCCCTTGGCGATGCCGCCCACCGCCGCCCGCGCGAACGGGTCGTGGTTGCCGAGCGCGTAGACCGCGTCGTCGCCGGTCCGGAAGATCGCGATGGCCTGCCCGTGGACGAGCGCGGTCACGCCGCGATCGGGCTCCAGCTCGACGATCCGGCACACCGGTTGCCACTCGTCGGGGGGCGCGGACACCTCTGCCATGGGCCGACCGTAGGTGCGCCCTGTTCACGCCGGCGTTTCGCTTTGTAACAGCCGTGAAAACGCTTGCCGCACGCTGGGCTGCAGGAATCCCCGGTCGGACCGGGGATTCCTGCACTTATCGGGGGTTGCAACGGCCGACAAGTGCCAGTTTTGCCTGGGCGATGTGGCAGTTGGGGCGAGTGAGACCGACCGGCGCCGACACGGCTACGCTCCGCCCATGTCCGCAGCCGCCGTCGTGATCCTCGCCGCCGGGAGCGGCTCGCGGGTCGGCGCCGACGTCAACAAGGTGCTGCTCGATCTCGACGGGACACCCGTGCTCGCCCACTCGGTGCTGACCGTGCTCGGCCTGTCCGGTGTCGACCCGGTCGTCCTGGTCTGCCGCCCGGGCGAGGAGGACGACGTCGCTGCGGCGGTCGGTCCGCACCTCGGCGGCCGGGACGTGCTGCTGGTGCCCGGCGGGGCGACCCGGCACGAATCCGAGCAGGCCGCACTCGCGGTGCTCGCGTCGCGGATCGAAGCGGGCGAGGTCGACGTCGTGGTCGTCCACGACGGCGCCCGCGCCCTGGCCCCGGCGAGCCTGTTCGAGCAGGTCGTGGCCGTCGCGAGGGAGGCCGGCGGCGCCGTACCCACCGTGCCGCTGGCGGGCCTGCTCCCCCGCGATCCCGCCGGCGAGCTGCCGGCCGGCGAGCTGGTCGGCGTCCAGACGCCCCAGGCGTTCCAGGCGGAGCCGCTGCTCGAGGCCTACCGGTCCGCGCGCAGCGACGGCTTCGACGGCACCGACACGGCGGCCTGCCTGGAGCGGTACCGGCCGGACGTCGCGATCATGCCGGTGCCGGCCGGGCCGGCGAACCTCAAGATCACCTACGCCGAGGACTTCGAGACGGCATCACGCCTGCGCTGATCACGCTCGCGAATTCAACCTCGCGCATTCAACTCAGCGCGGCTGGGTGAGCGCCTCGAGGACCCGGAGGTCCTCGTCGGACGCCACCCGGCGCGCGGTGGGCGGCGCATCCACCAGCACGACGTCGTACGACGACCGCAGGCCGGCCACCAGCTCGACGAAGTCGGTCGCGGGCCGGCCCCCGAGCGCGGCGACCACCCGTGCGGGCAGCACGACCGGTGAGCACACCGCGACCAGCCCGTCCCGGTCGACGGTCCGGCCGAGGCGCCCGTCCTCGACCTGCTTGACGGTGTCCGTGACCGGCCGGACGCCGACCACGACCTCGTCGCGGGCGACGGAGGTCCGCGCGCACTCGGCGATGAAGGCCGGTGGAGTCATCGGGCACAGCGGGTCGTGCAGCACCAGCGCCCGGCCGAGGTCGGCGATGACGTGCCACGGGACCGTGATGTCGACCAGGTCGACGCCGGCCTCGCCCATCGCCCACGCTGCGGCCGCGACCAGCGCCTCGTCGTGGATCACCCGGTAGGGCAGCGACCCGCGGTCCTCGTCGACGACGAAGCCCATCGGCCGCTCGGGCTCGCCGGCCTCGTCGTCGTACGCCTCGGACTCCACGGCGACCACCGTAAGGCTTGCAAAACGAGACGTTGCCCCCGCCCTGGTGGGCGGGGGCAACGTGAAGTAACTCAGATCAGCTCGCGAGAACCTCGTCGAGGATGGTCTCTGCCTTGTCCTCGTTGGTGTGCTCGGCCAGTGCCAGCTCGGAGACGAGGATCTGCCGCGCCTTGGCGAGCATCCGCTTCTCGCCGGCCGACAGGCCACGGTCACGCTCGCGCCGCCACAGGTCGCGGACGACCTCGGCAACCTTCATGACGTCGCCACTGTGGAGCTTCTCCAGGTTGGCCTTGTAACGGCGCGACCAGTTGGTGGGCTCCTCGACGTGCTCGGCGCGGAGGACGCCGAAGACACGCTCAAGCCCCTCCTTGTCGACGACGTCGCGAACTCCGACCAGATCCAGGTTGCAGGCCGGGACCCGAACCACCAGATCCTGCTGGGCTACGATCCGAAGTACGAGGTACTGCCGTTCCTCTCCCTTGATTGTCCGCATCTCGATGTCCTCGATAACTGCGGCCCCGTGATTGGGATAGACGACCGTTTCGCCGACGGTGAAAGTCATATGTGATGAACCCCTTCCTAGGCCCTTATCTTATCACGTCTCAGCCGGACCTCAGAAAGCGTTTGCGCAGGTCAGGGCCGCTATCGCGGGCTTGACTAAAGCCGATTCGTGTGGTGGGCAACCTCACATCGGCCGGTGTCGCGGGTCCGAATCGGCGACCGACACCCACCGGACCCGGCTGCACCGCGCGACCCGGTGGTCAATACTGCTCGCCATGGGAGTGGACCGCGACGAGGAGGAGCTCGAGGACGTCGCCGAGTCAGACGACATCGACGACGACGAGGCGGACGAAGCCGACCTCGAGGTCGAGAGAGTCCGACGACTCCCCGACTCCCCCGACTCCCCCGACTCCCCCGGCTTCCTCGGCCGGGTGCGGTGGACGCCGCTGCTCCTGTTCCAGGCCGCCCATGCCAAGCAGGCGATCGTGACGGCGCTCGCGATGGGTGGCGTCGCCGTCCTGGCGAAGCGGCCGGCCGAGGAGGCGGGCGTCGTACTCCTGACCGTGCTCGTCGGCCAGACCATCCTCGGCTGGCACAACGACATCGTCGACAAGGCCCGCGACGAGGCGCACCAGAGGCCCCGCAAGCCGATCGCCGACGGCCGCCTCGACCCCGGCGCCGCGTGGTACGCGATCATCGTCGCCGCCCTGATCCTGGTCCCGCTGTCGATCACCACCGGCATCACCGCCGGCGCGATCTACCTGGTCTCGGTCTGTGTCGGCATGCTCGGCAACGTCATCCTCCGCACCGGGTTCTTCTCGTGGGTCACCTGGGCGGTCTCCTTCGGCATGCTGCCGGCCTACTTGTCGTACGGCGGCTGGGGCGGTCAGGCGGTCGGCGAACCGCCCGAGACGGCCATCACGATCCTCGCCGCACTGCTCGGCATCGGCGTCCACTTCATGCGCGCCGTGTGGGGCCTGGTCGCCGATCACGAGGACGGCTGGACCTACTTGCCGCTCAAGCTCGGCCTCAAGATCGGCGCGACGCGGCTGCTCGCGCTCTCGACCCTCTACACGGTCGGGATCGTCGTCGCACTGGGCGTGGTCGGCTACAACGTCGGCCTCTCCCAATGACCGTCGACCGGTCCGGCGCGCGCCGGACCGACGATGCCCACTAGAGTGAGCGCGCTCCTCGTGAGCACCTGACCCGAGTCCTCAGATCACTTGCGGAGGCCCGCCGAATGCTCCACCGACGCTCGACCGCGACCGCCCTTGTCGCGGTGCTGCTGCCCGTGGCCGCCGCTCTGACGTCCTGCGGCTTCGACTACCCGACCGACCGCGTCAACACCATCGCGGCCGGCACCAACAACCGCGAGGCCGACGTCGACGTCCTGGGTGCGCGCGTGCTGGCCTTCAGCGACGGCCAGGGCCGGCTGATCGGCACCCTGGTCTACAACGACAACGACGCCGACGAGCCGGCCCTTCTCCAGCAGGTGGGCGGCGAAGGCGTGACGGTTGCGGGCGGCGAGCACGATCGATCTCGAGGTGCCCCCCAACGAGCACGTCAACCTCGCGGCGGAGGACGCCGAGCCGATCCCGGTCGAGGGCGAGTTCGCCGCCGGCGACGTCCTCGAGCTCAGCTACTCCTTCTCCACCGACGAGGTCGTCACCTTCGAGGTGCCCGTGGTGAAGCCCTGCGGTCAGTACGCCGACATCCCGGCGCCCGACGCCGATGCCGGCGCCGCTGCCGAGGAAGCAGGCGAGGAGGGCGAGACCGAGGGCGAGGTCGACGAAGAGGCGGACGACACCTACCTCTGCGACCACCCGACCGAGGCCGCGAACGAGGAGGGCGAGCACTGAGCTCGCACCGCCCACCTGATGACTGCCATGACGCTACACGCTGATCCTGCTCCGCCACGGCGAGAGCGAGTGGAACGCCAAGAACCTCTTCACCGGCTGGGTCGACGTACGACCTCACCGAGAAGGGCCGCGGCGAAGCGGTCCGCGGCGGTGAGCAGCTGGTCGCGGCCGACCTGCTCCCGACCGTCGTGCACACGAGCCTCCAGCGCCGCGCCATCAACACGGCAGTGCTCGCGCTCGACGCGGCCGAGCGGCACTGGATCCCCGTCCGGCGGTCCTGGCGGCTCAACGAGCGCCACTACGGCGCGCTGCAGGGCAAGGACAAGAAGCAGACGCTCGACGAGTACGGCGAGGAGCAGTTCATGCTCTGGCGCCGCTCCTTCGACGTACCCCCGCCCGCCCTCGCCGACGACGACGAGTTCTCCCAGGTGGGCGACCCGCGCTACGCCGACCTCGGCGACGAGATGCCGCGCACCGAGTGCCTCAAGGACGTCATCGCCCGGCTGCTCCCCTACTGGGAGGCCGGCATCGTCCCCGACCTGCGGGCCGGGCACACGGTGCTCGTGGCGGCGCACGGCAACAGCCTGCGCGCGATCGTGAAGCACCTCGACCAGATCAGCGACGCCGACATCGCCGGGCTCAACATCCCGACCGGCATGCCGCTGATCTACGAGCTCGACGAGGACAGCCTCGCCCCGGTCACCAAGGGCGGGCAGTACCTCGACCCCGAGGCGCGCCGCAGGCTGCAGCCGCGGCAGTGGCAGCCAAGGTCGGCCGAGAGGCTCAGCGCCGGTCGCTGACGCTCCCTAGGGCACTCTGCGCGGCCTACTGCTCGGCCAGCGCGGTCGGGTTGTGGCCGGTGACCACGAAGACGACCCGGTTGGCGATCGACACGGCGTGGTCGGCGATCCGCTCGTAGTAGCGGCCCAGGAGCGCGACGTCGACGGCGGCCTCGACCCCGTGGGTCCAGTCGTCCGACAGCAGCTCGGCGAAGCTCTGCCGGCGCAGGCCGTCCATCTCCTCGTCGTCCTTGCCGAGTGCGATCGCGGCCTCGACGTCGCGGCTGAGGATGACGTCGCACACCCGGCTCACCATGTCCTCGGCGACGGTGGCCATCTGCTGGACCGTCGGCCGGATCTCGTCGGGCACCGCGACGTCGGGCACCCGGAGCCGAGCGACCTTCGCGACGTGCACGGAGAGGTCGCCCATCCGCTCCAGCTCGCTGACCATCCGCAGTGCGGCCACGATGGTCCGCAGGTCGGTGGCGACCGGCTGCTGGAGCGAGAGCAGGCTGAACGCAGAGCCCTCGACCCGCTCACGGGCGAGGTCGATCTCGGCGTCGTCGCTGATCACCCTCTCGGCAATCGAGGCGTCGCCGGTCATCAGTGCTTCGGTGGCGAGCCCGACAGCGGTCTCGACGCGCCGGCAGATCCCGGCGAGGTCGTCGAAGATCGAGTCGAGCTGGTCGTGGTAGGCCTCGCGCATGCGCCGAGCGTAGGAGGGTGAGTTGTCCAACTGGGGGCTCGGGGTGAACGGGCGGTGAACAGTCGGAAGCCCGGCGTCCGCGATTCCAGGGACGGGCCGGGCGTCGCCGTACGATCAACTTGTGGATCCGACGACTCAGGCGTTCCTCGCCGGGCTTCTCGGTTCCCTCATTGCGGGCGCCGCTGTGCTCGCCTGGCTGATCTCGGACCGCCAGCAGCACCGGCAGCCCCTCGTGGAGGAGCCGTTGGTGCCCCCGGGCGTGGCGACCGTGCTCTCCGTGCTGCGCAGCAGCGCGGTGGTCGTCGACGACCATGACGTCGTGGTCAAGGCGTCCGCGCCCGCGTTCGCGATGGGCTTCGTCCGCGGTTCCAGCCTGGTGTCGGAAGAGCTGAGCACGCTGGTCCAGGAGGTACGCCGCGACGGGCAGATCCGCGAGACCGAGCTGCTCGTCACGCGTCAGTCGGGCCCGCCGCGCAACGTCACCGCCCGGGTGGCGCCGCTCGGCTCCCGCCTGGTCCTCGCGCTGGTCGAGGACCGCACCCGCGAGCGCCGGATCGAGGCCGTACGACGCGACTTCGTCGCCAACGTGAGCCACGAGCTGAAGACCCCCGTCGGCGCGATCAAGCTGCTGGCCGAGGCCGTGCAGGACGCCGCCGACGATCCCGAGGCCGTGCACCGGTTCGCGAGCCGGATGCTGACCGAGAGCGACCGGCTGACGCACCTGGTCCAGCAGGTCATCGAGCTGTCCCGGCTCCAGGGCGACGAGCCCCTCGAGTCGCCCGAGTCGGTCGGCCTCGACGAGGTCATCGCCGTCGCCGTCGACACCAGCGCGATGGACGCGGCCGCCAAGGACATCAGCGTGCTGGTCGAGGGCGACCCCGGCCTGACCGTGCTCGGCAACCACGAGCAGGTCGCGGCCGCCGTCGCCAACCTGGTCGCGAACGCCGTCCACTACTCCGAGCCCGGCTCGAAGGTCCTGGTCTCGGCCAAGAGCGTCGACGGGTTCGTCGAGATCTCGGTGGTCGACCAGGGCATCGGGATCCCCAAGGACGAGATCGACCGGATCTTCGAGCGGTTCTACCGCGTCGATCCGGCCCGCCACCGCTCGACGGGCGGCACCGGGCTGGGCCTGTCGATCGTGAAGCACGTCGCCGCCACGCACGGTGGCGACGTCCGCGTGTGGTCGGTGGAGGGCCAGGGGTCGACGTTCACCCTCACCCTCCCGCGTCACGCCGCGTACGACGAGGAGCTGCCCATGCCCCCCGTCGCCCCGACGACCCCCGCGCTGGCGCACGCCGCCGCGGCGGATCGCCCAGATGATCAGGAGGAACGCCCGTGACACGGGTACTCGTCGTCGAAGACGAAGAGAGCTACAGCGACGCCCTCGCCTACATGCTCCGCAAGGAAGGCTTCGAGGTGGCGATCGCCGCCGACGGCAACGCCGCGCTCATCGAGTTCGACCGCAACGGCGCCGACATCGTGCTGCTGGACCTGATGCTTCCAGGCATCCCCGGCACCGAGGTGTGCCGCACCATCCGGCAGACGTCCAACGTCCCGGTGATCATGGTGAGCGCCAAGGACGACGAGGTCGACAAGGTGGTCGGGCTCGAGCTCGGCGCCGACGACTACGTCACCAAGCCCTACTCCCCGCGCGAGCTGGTCGCCCGGATCCGCGCGGTCCTCCGCCGCGGCACCGACCCCGACCTGCTGCCCGACACCCTCGAGGCCGGCCCGGTCCGGATGGACGTCGAGCGGCACGTCGTGACCGTCGGCGGCGAGGAGCAGCGGCTGCCGCTCAAGGAGTTCGAGCTCCTCGAGATGTTCCTCCGCAACCCCGGCCGGGTGCTCACCCGCGGTCAGCTCATCGACCGGGTCTGGGGCTCCGACTACGTCGGCGACACCAAGACCCTCGACGTCCACGTCAAGCGGCTGCGCGCCAAGCTCGAGCCCGAGCCCAGCGAGCCGAAGTACCTCGTCACCGTGCGCGGGCTGGGCTACAAGCTCGACGTCTGAGGTGCAGGAATCCGCCGGTTGACCGGGGATTCCTGCGACTTAGGTCGGGGGTTGCAACCGTCGGGAAGTGCCAGTTCTCCCTGGGCGGTGTTGCGGGAGAGCCTGGTGACTGCGCGCCGCCGACTGGCGGCATCTGGCGGCGCCCTGTCCGAAATCCGCGCGACGTACGTCGGTGGCGCCACGTAGCGTCGTCGCGTGGAGTCCCGCCCCAGTCCCCTGTCCTGCTGCCTCGCCGTCGCGACCACGCTGGTGTTCTGGGCGTCGGCGTTCGTCGCGATCCGGCACCTCGCCGACGACTTCTCCGCCGGGCCGCTGACCCTGGCCCGGGTTGGGGTGGCGGCGATCGCCCTCACGTTCCTGGCGCTCCGCCACGGACGGCCGCGACCCGACCCGCAAGCAGTGGGTGTCGATCGCGGTGATCGGGGTGCTGTGGTTCTCGATCTACCACCTCGCGCTCAACCAGGGTGAGGTCTGGGTCGACGCCGGCACCGCGGCGATGCTGCTCCAGGTCTCCCCCGTGCTGGTCGCGGTCCTGGCAGTGACGTTCCTCGGCGAGCGGTTCACCGCCCCCCTCGTCGTCGGACTGCTCGTCGCGTTCGCCGGCGTCGCCCTGATCGGGCTGTCCGGCAACGGCGACAGCGATGTCGACTCCGGCAAGATGCTCCTCGGGCGCGCTGCTCTGCGTGGTCTCCGCGGCGGCCTATTCGGTGAGCCTCATCCTGCAGAAGCCGCTGCTGACCGACCTGTCAGCCGTCCACATCACCTGGCTGGCCTGCATCATCGGCTCCGCCACCTGCTTGCCGTTCGCGCCGACGCTGGTGTCCGAGGCAGCCGATGCGCCTGCCTCGTCACTGCTCTGGCTGGTCTACCTCGGCGTCTTCCCGACGGCGATCGCGTTCACGACGTATGCCTATGCGCTGCGCCACATGACCGCGTCGTCCCTCGGCGTCACGACCTACCTGGTGCCGCCGCTGACGATCGTGATGGCGTCTCGTCTTCCTCGGCGAGACGCCGCCGACGGTGGCGTACGTCGGCGGCGCGCTCGCGCTCGTCGGCGTGGCGATCACCCGCCGGTCTCGCGCACCCGCAAGGCAGCGGCCGAGGCGAGAAGGAGCCGGCGCCGGCCTGACGCGTCATCCGGACGGATGAAGATTCACCCGCGAATCACCGCAGATCGACCAGATCCGGAGATTACCGGTCCCACTGTCCGGCGCCGTGGAACTCATCCAGATGGGTGATTTCCCGGGTGTGACGGCGGTTCCAGCCCTCGTCCGGCGAAGCCGGTCACTACTGCAGCGCGCCGTGGAAACATCGCCAGAGTCCACTCCCGCCCACTCCCCTCGGGGAACCATCACAACCTCCTGCGATCGTCGACTCCGGCAACATCTCGCTCCGGCCGAGGCCGGGGGAACCATGACAACCCCCGTGATCGTCGACTCCGGAACCGCCTCGCTCCTGCAGGGGCTGCTCTCGTCACCGTCGCCGCCGTCGCCGCCACCGCCCTGGTGAGCGCCAACCTCGGCGGGGGCACCGCCGTCCCCTCGTCGAAGAAGCCCGCGGCAGCGGCGTCCCCGCAGGGGGTCGTGAGCGAGACGAACAAGAAGAGCCCGGCCGAGACCAAGGCCTACTGGACAGGGCGAGGATGAAGGCGGCGCCCAGGAGCTGATCGCTGACCCGGACCGGGATCGAGCGGTGACGCGTACGGCGACCCCGGTCTCGACTTCACCCGCTCCCGCATCGCTCCGCAGACCGCCAACTCGAGGTCGCCCTACAAGATGACCGGCAAGATGTTCTTCACCGCGCCCGGCGTCGAGCAACTTCGTGTGCTCGGCCAGCACCATCGACGACCGCGGATCGTCGATCACAGCGGCGCACTGCTTGTACCACCCAGGCACCGGCGTCGGTTCCACACCAACATCGTCTTCGTCCCGGGCTACGACGGCACCAAGTCGACGCCTGGCGAAGCAGCGGCCGTTCGGAACCTGGGCCTCGACCAGCGTCCAGTCATCCCGACCAACTGGCTCAGCACCGGCGGCTCGCTCCCCAACGCAGACCGACTTCGGGGTGTTCGTCGTCGCTGACCAGTCCATTCGGCGGCGCAGCGTCAAGAAGCTGGCGCCGTCAGCGGTCAGTACAAGTACTCGTGACCAACCGGACCTTGGCGACACCCACGTCACCATGCTCGGCTATCCCTGCAACCTCGACTACTGCGACATCATGCAGCGCGTCGACTGCAGTGACCACCGGTTGCCCGCCGGGGTTCACCGACGCGGCAACGCCTACGAGTACGGCTCCGACATGGAGGGCGGCTCCAGCGGTGGCCCATGGCTCGAGAACTTCGGCACCGGTGAGCCGCTCGCGCGGCACGAACACGAACCGCAACCCGGGTCTGGCCGTCACGTCCTACGTCTACACGCAGCGGCGTCCTCGTCGAGAGCGCGTCCCAGCTCGACTGCGCTTCAACACCATCGACATGGCGCGCTGCACGGCGGCCGCCGGCAACTGCTGACGACCTGACAAGCAGGCCGGGGTCGTGACCGATGGTCACGGCCCCGTTCCGTCTAGGGCACGACGTCACCGGCCTCCAGCCAGCCGCGGAACGCCTCGAGGTTGCGGGTCGACTCGCCCCGGGAGATCCGCCACTCCCACTCCTTGCGGATCGACGACTCGAAGCCGAGCTCGAGGATCGCGTTGAACGACTCGTCGGAGTAGGTCAGCACCGAGCCGAGCAGCCGGTCGAGCTCGTCGGTGTTGATCATCGACAGCGGCAGCCGGGCGTCGAGGTAGATGTCGCCGTGGTGGTCGAGGCCGAACGCGACGGCGTACATCCGCATGTTGCGCTCGAGCAGCCAGCGGTAGACCCGCTCGAACTCCTCGTCCGGGCGCCGGCACACGAAGGCGTGCACCCCGAGCGCGTGGGGGCCGATGTCCAGCCGCACCGGCGTCTGCTGCTTGCGCTCGCCGGGGAGGGCGAAGGTGAAGACGCCGGGCGTCGGTTCGTCGTACTCGATCTCGGACGCTTCGAGGTGCTGCCGTACGACGTCGCCGGGCTGCTGCTCCACAGCGCTCAGCCTGCCACGGGCTCCCTGAGATTACCCCACCGGCTTCTTCGCTTCCCCCGCTTCGCTCCTCCAGCGAATAACCCGCCGGGGACCCCAAAGACATGAACGCATCGGCCCGCTCGTAGACCTCGAGCGTCTGCGCCGCCGTCGCGTCCCAGGAGAACCGCCGGGCGTGGGCGAGCGCACCGGCGGCGAGCCGGTCGCGGTAGGCCGGGTCGATGACGACCGGCTCGAGAGCGCGCGCCCACTCGACAGGGTCGTGGCTGTCGACGAGCAGGCCGCTACGGCCGTGCCGCACTGCCGTCGTCAGGCCACCGACCGCGGCCGCGACGACCGGCGCACCGGCCGCCTGCGCCTCGACGGCGACCAGGCCGAACGACTCGTTGTAGGAGGGCACGGCGACGAGGGTGGCAGCGGAGTACCAGCCGGCGAGCTCGTGCTGGGGCACCGGCGGCACGAACCGCACCACGTCGTCGATGCCGAGCTCGTCGGCGAGGTTGGCGAGCGCGGTCGGCCGCTCGAGGCCACTGCCGGAAGGTCCGCCGACGATCGGGACCACGAGTCGGCGGCGCAGCTCGGGCCGGAGCCGCAGCAGCTCCGCGGTCGCGTGAAGGAGTACGTCGGGGGCCTTGAGCGGCTGGATCCGGCCGGCGAACAGGAGCACCAGCGCGTCAGCCGGGATGCCGCGCGCCGCGCGGGCGGCGGCCTGGTCCTGCGGCCGGAAGACGGCCATGTCGACGCCGGGGTGGACGACCTCGACCCGGGCGGGCTCGGCGTCGTAGAGGTTGATCAGCTGCTTGGCCTCGAGATCGGTGTTGGCGATGAGCACGTCGGCGGCCTCGACCACCTGCTCCTCCCCGATCACCCGGGCCGCCGGCTCCGGGGTGTCGCCCTCGGCGAGCGCTTCGTTCTTGACCTTCGCCATGGTGTGCATCGAGTGCACGAGCGGGACGCCCCAGCGGTCGCGGGCAAGCGCGCCGACCTGGCCGGAGAGCCAGTAGTGGGAGTGGACGACGTCGTAGTGACCGAGCGGCTGGGACGCCTCGGCCCGCAGGACCTCGCGGGCGAACACGCAGAGCTGGCCGGGCAGCTCGGCCTTGGTGAGTCCCTCGAACGGCCCGGCGTGCACGTTGGTCACGTGGACGCCGTCGGCCAGCCGTACGACGGGGTCGGCCAGGCTGCTGGTGGCGCGGGTGAAGATGTCGACCTCGATCCCGCGGGCGGCCAGCCGGCGGGCTACCTCGACGACGTAGACGTTCATGCCGCCCGCGTCACCGGTGCCGGGCTGGTCGAGCGGTGAGGTGTGCAGGCTGATCATCGCCATCCGGCGGATCTTCGTCATGCACGCCTCCTCGGGTGTCGGACCTGTCCGTAGCGCTCAACCAGCGCGCGCGGGCGTGCATTCCCCGGCTGCCAGACTTGCCTCCATGAGTACCCGGAAGAGGGCTGTTGTTACGGGCGCGAGCAGTGGCATCGGAGCGGCGACCGCGCGGCGGCTCGCCGCCGAGGGCTACGACGTCGTCTGCGCCGCCCGCCGCGCGGACCGGATCGAGGCGCTCGCGGCGGAGATCGGCGGTACGGCGGTCACCTGCGACGTGACCGACGCCGAGGACGTCGCCGCACTGGCCGAGGTCGTCGGCGGCCGGCTCGACGTACTCGTCAACAACGCGGGTGGCGCGTTCGGCGCGTCACCGGTGGCCGAGGCCGACGCCGAGCAGTGGCGTCGCATGTACGACGTCAACGTGATCGGGCTGGTGCAGGTGACCCGGGCGCTGCTACCCGCGCTGGTGGCCACCGGCGCCGGGACCATCGTCAACGTCGGGTCGACCGCCGGCCGGGTGGCCTACGAGGGCGGCGGCGGCTACACGGCGGCGAAGCACGGCACCAAGGTCGTGACCGAGACGCTCCGCCTCGAGCTGTTCGACCAGCCGGTCCGGGTGTGCGAGGTGGCACCCGGCATGGTGAAGACCGACGAGTTCGCTCTCGTGCGGTTCGGTGGCGACCAGGCCAAGGCGGACGCGATCTACGCCGGGGTGGCCGAGCCGCTCACGGCCGACGACGTCGCCGACGCGATCACCTGGATCGCCACCCGCCCGCCGCACGTCAACGTCGACGAGCTGGTCATCCGGCCGCGCGCCCAGGCCGCGCAGCACAAGGTGCACAGAGTCACCTAAGAGTGTCCGCGGTCGTCAGCTGTCCCTGGTGGAGCGAAGGGCGATGGTGCCGATGTCGACCCGGTCCCCGCTCGCGACGTCGACCCAGGTTGCGGCGTCGGCGTCGTCTGCTCCCCCAGGAACTGCGGCTCGATCCACGCGTGTGGCTCCGCGGTCGGGGTGACGCACTCCGCGACGTAGACGGTGTAGCGCCCCGCAGCGAGACCCTCGACACTCCAGCGGCCGGCGACATCTTCTCCGGGGATCGGCTCGAGCCTTCCGACCCGCTCGTCGGCCACGCTGCCGTCCTCGTCGAAGACCACGACGCAGATGTCGGACGCGGGCAGCAGCACCCGCCGGCCAGGAGACGGTCGCGGCGATGGAGCCGCCGTTCTCCGTACCGAGATCGACGACCGCGGAGGTGCCCTTGAGGGCATGCATCGGCGCCGCGGAGCCCGTCCAGGGCACCACGGCAGCGACGACGAAGGCGATCACGCACATCCCCAACCCGATCGCCTGCAATTGCCGTTGCCCGAGCTGCATCGCAACCTCCCCTTGGCTGCCTCGAACCGTCCCCCAGACGGAGCCAGATTTCCCCGCTTGAAAGTGGAACACGGGGCCAGCAAGTGCGGGCACGATCGCTCGCGGTGGCTACCGCATGTGACAACGGCCAGGATCACGCAAGGGCGCGGTCGAGCGCCGCTTCGACGTGCAGCGTGGTGCAGGGGAAGACCGGTAGGTCGGAGTCCGCCTGCTTCACCAGCAGCTCGAGCTCCGAGCAGCCGAGGATCACACCGCCGGCGCCGGCGTCCCAGAGCTCGTCGATCAGGGAGACGACGTACTTCCGCGAGTCGTCGACGATCTTCCCGTGCACGAGCTCCTCGTAGATGATCCGGTTGATCTCGTCGTGGTGCCGCTCGTCGGGCGTGACGACCTCGAGCCCGTGCCGCGCGATCCGATCGGTGAAGAACGACCGGGTCATGGCGAAGCGGGTGCCGATCAGCGCCAGCGCCTCCACGCTCTCCGCCTTGGCCTCCTCCGCGACGACGTCGGCGAGGTGCAGCAACGGGATGTCGATGGCCGCCTCGACCTGTTCCGCCACCCGGTGGAACGTCGTCGTACACAGCACCAGGAAGTCCGCCCCGGCCCGCTCGACCGATTTCGCCGCCTCCGGCCAGGATCTCGGCGACCCCGGCCCAGTCCTCGGCCTCCTGGAGCGCGGTGATCTCGGCGAACTCGACGGACGCCATCACCGTCTTCGCTGAGTGGAGACCGCCCAGTCGGGCCTCGACGCCACGGTTGAGCAAGTCGTAGTAGGCCGCGCTGCTCTCCCAGCTCATGCCCCCGACGAGTCCGATCGTCTGCATCCGTGCAGTCTCCCACGGCTCGGGCAGGTCCCGCGCGGGGTGGGGCACCATGTCGGGATGAGGATCACCGTCGACCGCGACAGCGTGGCCGCCGGCGACGACACCGACCGCCACGACTACGCGCTCGAGGTCGCGCCGGAGACGACCGTCGACGAGCTCCTCCGCACGCTGCGTCCCGACGTGAACGTGGCCGGGCCCGCGAGCTGGCTGGTCCGGCTGGGCGGTCGTGACGGCCCGGCGATCGCGGTGTACGCCGCCGGGTTCGGGATGCACGTCAGCCCGGCCGCCGACCGGCCGGTCTCGTCCCTGTCGCCGCCGGTGATCCACTTCGACTACTGGCAGAGCTCGCCGCCGCAGCTGTTGCTCGACGCCCTCAAGCGCGGTGAGGAGCCGGACCGGCGGACCGCGCTGGAGGAGGGCTGGCGACACCAGTTCCGCGACCGGCTGGCCGCGGCCCGGGCCAGCGAAGCCGCCGCGCCGGGCGGCCTGCTCAGCCCGGCCGTCGTCGCGGCCGCCTCCCGCCTCGACGCCCGCATCGAGGTGCACGCCGGCGACTACGCCCGCGTGATCGCCGCCGACGGCTCGGCCTACGTGTTCCGCACCGACCACCGCTACTGGATCTGGATCGACCGGGTGACCGACGACGCCCTCGAGCTGAGCATCGCCTGGTTCTGGCTGCCGGCGAGATCCGCCGAGCCGGTCCTCGCGGCGATCCTCGGCGAGGCCTGGCGGACGGCCCGCGGCCTCCCGGACCGGGAACCGCCGCCGACGACGATCGAGGTCGTGGAGGGCTGGCGGTGGCTGTGGCGGTGGACCGACGACGTCGGCCCCCAGGAGGTCAAGAACTGGGACACACCGGAGCTCGCCCAGCACTACGCGCCCTTTGCGCGACTCACCGTCGAGCAGGTGGTGGCGCACTTCACGGCCGGTTCGCCGATGTGAGCCTCACGACGCCGCGCCGATAGTCTGGACGGCGGTCCGAATCCGGGCCGAGCACCCTCACGAGAGCAGCGCCGTACTTCCATGTCTTCCCAGTCTTCGACCCGACGCACCGACCTGCGGAACGTCGCCATCGTGGCGCACGTCGACCACGGCAAGACCACGCTGGTCGACGCGATGCTCCACCAGGCGGGCGCGTTCACCGCGCACCAGGCCGAGGGCGTCGCCGAGCGGGTCATGGACTCCGGTGACCTCGAGCGCGAGAAGGGCATCACCATCCTCGCGAAGAACACTGCGGTGCACTACCGCGGTCCTTCGGCGCAGGAGCTCGCCAACGGCGACATGACGATCAACATCATCGACACCCCCGGTCACGCCGACTTCGGTGGCGAGGTCGAGCGCGGCCTGTCGATGGTCGACGGCATCGTGCTCCTCGTCGACGCGTCGGAGGGTCCGCTGCCGCAGACCCGGTTCGTGCTGCGCAAGGCGCTCAACGCCGACATGCCGGTGATCCTCGTGGTCAACAAGACCGACCGTGGCGACGCCCGGATCGACGAGGTCGTCGACGAGACCTACGAGCTGTTCATGGACCTGCTCGACGAGAACCACAGCCAGGACGCGCTCGACTTCCCTGTCGTGTTCGCCTCCGGCAAGGCCGGCATCGCGTCGCTGGAGAAGCCTGAGAACGGCACGCTCCCGACCGGCAACGACCTGGAGCCGCTCTTCCGCACGATCCTGGAGAACATCCCGGCGCCCGAGTACGTCGAGGGCGCGCCCCTCCAGGCGCACGTGACCAACCTCGACGCCTCCCCCTTCCTCGGCCGGCTGGCGCTGCTGCGGATCAAGCACGGCAACCTGAGGAAGGGCCAGCAGGTCGCGTGGATGCGGCGCGACGGCGAGGTCAAGAACGTCAAGGTCACCGAGCTGCTCATCACCGAGGGCCTCGAGCGCAAGCCCGGCGAGACCGCGGGCCCGGGTGACATCGTCGCCGTCGCCGGCATCCCCGAGATCACCATCGGCGAGACGCTCGCCGACCCGGAGAACCCGGTCGCGCTCCCGCTGATCCACGTCGACGAGCCCGCGATCTCGATGACCATCGGCACCAACACGTCCCCCCTCGTCGGCAAGGGCGGGAAGGGCCACAAGGTCACTGCCCGTCTGGTCAAGGACCGGCTCGACGCCGAGCTCGTCGGCAACGTCTCGCTCCGCGTGCTCCCGACCGAGCGCCCCGACGCCTGGGAGGTGCAGGGCCGCGGCGAGCTGGCGCTGGCGATCCTGGTCGAGCAGATGCGCCGCGAGGGCTACGAGCTGACCGTCGGCAAGCCGCAGGTGGTCACCCGCGAGGTCGACGGCAAGCTGCACGAGCCGTACGAGCGGTTGACCATCGACGCGCCTGAGGAGTTCCTCGGCACCATCACCGAGCTGCTCGCCAACCGGAAGGGCCGGATGGAGGGCATGACGAACCACGGCACCGGCTGGGTGCGGATGGACTTCGTCGTCCCCGCCCGCGGCCTGATCGGCTTCCGCACCGACTTCCTCACCGAGACCCGTGGCACCGGCATCGCCCACCACATCTCCGAGGGCTACCACCCGTGGGCCGGCGAGATCCGCTCGCGGGCGTCCGGCTCACTGGTCGCCGACCGCACCGGCGTGGCGACGGCGTACGCCATGACCTCGCTCCAGGAGCGCGGCATCCTCTTCGTCGAACCGGCCACCGAGGTCTACGAGGGCATGATCGTCGGCGAGAACTCCCGCGCCGACGACATGGACGTCAACATCACCAAGGAGAAGCAGCAGACCAACATCCGGTCCGCGACCTCCGACAACTTCGAGAAGCTCATCCCGCCGCGGCGGCTCTCGCTCGAGCAGTGCCTGGAGTTCTGCCGCGAGGACGAGTGCGTCGAGATCACGCCGGAGACGGTGCGGATCCGCAAGGTCGTGCTCGACCAGAACGAGCGCGGGAAGATGGCGTCGCGGGCCCGGAAGGGCACGCGCTAGCAGTCACCCGCTAGTCGCGGACGGGAGCCGCCGTGCACTCGTGCGCGGCCAGCGCCTTCGCCTTCTGTGGCGTCGGCGGGCAGAACGCCATGGCGACGACGGTCAGCAGCGCGGCGCACACGAAGGTCCGCTGGTAGCCCAGCTGTTCGAGCGCGAGGCCGGCGAACGTCGGGCCGATCAGGGTGCCGACAGTGAGGGCCGTGTTGACGGCGGCCAGGCCGGCCGCCGGGTGGTCGGGAAAGACCCGGGAGCTCCAGATGCCCTGGGCGGCGATGATCGCGCAGTAGAAGACGCCGAACGCGACAGCACCGAGCAGTGCCGCCGACACCAGGTCCGTTGCCATGCCGAACACCGCGAGTGATCCGGCGAGCAGACCGCAGGTGATGAGGTATCCGGTGCGCAGGCCGAGCCGGTCGTACGCCGCGCCGCTGAACGAGGCCAGCACGCTGGCGACGCCGCACGCTGCGTACACGACGCGGGCGGAGGTGGCGTCCACGCCGCCGGACCTCATCGCGTCGACGCCGAATGCCCACCAGACCGAGCTGGTCACCCCGACGACGACCGCAGAGCAGAGCAAGGGACGGGACCGCGGGCAGAAGAACCAGGTCCAGCTCAGCTGGGGACGGACCAGGCGTCGTTGCTCGTGGGCGGGGGCGAGCCGGACGGCCAGAACTCCCGCCAGCACGGCCAGGACCACGAAGCCACCCCACGCCAGCCGCCACTGGTCCCCCGCTACCACCGCGATCGGCCCGGCCACCGCCACGCCCCACCCGGTGCCCGAGCTGATCGCCGACCAGGCCGCGTCCCGCTTCGACTCGGCGACCTGCCGGTCGACCAGCTCGGCGTAGGGCGGATACGCGAGTCCTGCGGCCGCGCCGGCCACGATCACGCCGACCGCCAGCACCGGCACCGACCCGGCGACCGAGATCACTGCCATGCCCACCGCAGCAAGAGTCGCAGCGACGCCGACAGCCACGCGAGCGCCGTACTGGGCGGTCACCCACACCACCGCGGCGTTTGCGACGAGGTAGGAGGCATAGGCACCCGAGGAGATCGAACCCGGCCGCGTCCGCGCCCATCGCGAACTCCGCGCGCATCTCCGGCAGCAACAGCCCGTAGCCGTAGCGCGCCAACCCGAAGCTGACAGCGATCATCGCCACGCCGGGAAGCACGGTGCGCGCGGTACGCACCGCCGTCGCCTGCTCAGACATCGGCGGCCACCGTGTGGTGAAGCGGGCACTCCTCGCCCGCGGAGTTGCAGACACCGACGTCACACAGCCGGCAGGTCCGCAATGCCGGCACCTGCTCCGTGTGGAGCTCCCCGACGAGCTGACCCAGGATCCGTTCGAGGGCGGCGCGTTCGTCACCGGACAGGGACGCCAGCGCCTCGCTGCACACGTCGTCCCGCTCCCGGAGCAGTGCGTGCGCTCGCTCGGTGCCCGGGCCGGTCAACCGGAGCCGGCGCTGGCGGGCGTCCGAGCCCGGCGTACGCGTCGCCCACCCTCGGTCGACCAGCCGGTCCACCAGCCGGGTCACGCCCGAGCTGGTCAGCCCCAGCACGTCACCGAGCCACGAGACACGCCGGTCGGGATGGGCCAGCAGGGTGATCAGGGATGCCTGCTCGGAAGCGGACATCCCCTGCGCTGCACCGCCCTCGCGCAGCCGGTCGGCAACGGTGAGTGAGAGTGCTCCCAGAAGATTCTCAATGCGTGCCACAGATCCAGCATAGATTACCTGCCTGACGCAGGCAACTCATTTGCCAGGGCGCTATCGCGACGCACTCAGGCGTTGGCGGGACTCCCCGCCAACGCCAGCCGGGCTCCGGTGTCGGTGTCGAAGACGTGGATCGCACGCGGGTCGGCAACCAGGCGGATCGTCTGACCGTGGCTCAGCTGCTGGCGGCCCTCGAGGCGGGCGACGATCTGCGGCAGCAGCTCGCCCAGGCGCTCGCCCGCCGCGTCGACGCCGGCCGGCGTGGCGTAGACGTAGGCGTCGGCGCCGAGCTCCTCGACGACGGCGACGGTGACGGGGTAGCCGGCCGCGTCGGCGTCGGCGACCCGCCAGGACTCCGGCCGGATGCCGAGCGTGACCGAGCCGGAGGAGGCGGCCGCGGCGGTGCGGTCGATCGGGATCTCGATGCCGTCGACGACGGCAATACCGTCGCCCGCCGTCTTGCCGGCCAGCAGGTTCATGCCGGGCGAGCCGATGAAGCCCGCGACGAAGAGGTTGGCGGGCCGGTCGTAGAGGGCGAGCGGGGTGTCGACCTGCTGGAGAACGCCGTCCTTCATCACCGCGACCCGGTCGCCCATCGTCATCGCCTCGACCTGGTCGTGCGTGACGTAGACCGTCGTCACGCCGAGCCGGCGCTGGAGCGCGGCGATCTGCGTGCGGGTCGACACCCGCAGCTTGGCATCGAGGTTGGAGAGTGGCTCGTCCATGCAGAACACGTGCGGCTGCCGCACGATCGCACGGCCCATGGCGACCCGCTGTCGTTGACCACCCGACAGCGCCTTCGGCTTGCGGTCGAGCACGTCCTCGAGGTCGAGCAGTCGCGCGGCATCGGCGACGCGCGCGGTGCGCTCGGCCTTGCCGACCCGGGCGACCTTGAGCGCGAAGGCCATGTTGTCGGCGACGGTCAGGTGGGGATAGAGCGCGTAGTTCTGGAAGACCATCGCGATGTCGCGGTCCTTGGGCGGCACATGTGTCACGTCACGGTCGCCGATCCAGACCGCGCCCGACGACACCTCCTCGAGGCCCGCGAGCATCCGCAACGACGTGGACTTCCCGCATCCGGACGGCCCGACCAGGACCATGAACTCGCCGTCCTCGATGGTCAGCTCGAGGTCCGAGACGGCGGGGCTCTTGGCCCCCGGATAGGTGTGCTCGGCGTGCTCGAACCGCACTTGCGCCATCGGCCTGATCTCCTTCCCGGCCGCCACCGGCGACCGCGGACTCGCTGAGTCAGCGCTCACAGTACGACGACCGCGGCCTGCCGTCTAGTGGAAGCGCTCTCACACCTACAGGCCTCTGCCGCTGTCGCCGGAATGCCCGAGTCTGAGCCAGATGGTTGACAGCGGATGTGACCCATGTCATGGTGACGAACCAATGACGTGGAAGCGCTCTCACACGGCTTTCACCCCGGATCGTCCGATCCCGACGTTCAGAGAAGTCAACGGGCAGGAGTTACCGTGCGCATCACCATCAACCGGCCGGGTCAACGGCCAACCGGTCTCCGAGGGCGTCTCGCCCTCGGCGCCATCACCGCTCTCGTGCTCGGGCTCATGGCCGGCTGCGGCGACGACAGCGACCCGACGAAGTCCGCGGACCAGGACGACCTGGCCGAGGGCGAGTCGCTCACGATCACGACCTTCGGCGAGTTCGGCTACGACGAGCTGATCGCGGAGTGGAACGAGGAGAACCCCGACCTCCAGGTCGAGCAGACCAAGGTCTCCCTCTGGGACGACTGGAAGAACGAGCTCAACACGCTGCTCCAGGCCAACGAGGGTCTCCCCGACGTCGTGGCGATCGAGGGCGACTTCATGCCCGCGGTCGTGGCCGCGCCGGACCGGTGGGTCGACCTCTCCAGCGACGAGGTCGACGGCCGCTGGCTCGAGTTCAAGTCCGCAGGCGGCCACCGCACCGGACGGCGAGCTGCTCGGCTACGCGACCGACGCCGGCCCCGAGGCCATCTGCTACCGCGCCGACCTCTTCGAGAAGGCGGGACTTCCGACCGACCGCGCCGAGGTTGCCGCGCTGCATGACCACGTGGGAGGACTACTTCGCGCTCGGTGAGGAGTTCGTCTCCAAGAGCGACGCCAAGTGGTACGACGCGTCGGGCTCGGTCGCCCAGGCGATGCTCAACCAGGTCGAGTTCCCGTTCGAGCAGGCCGACAACTCGGTCGACGTCGAGAACGAGGAGCTGCAGGCCGTCTACGAGACCATCACCGGCTACTCCGCGTCGCTGTCGACGGGCGCTGCCCAGTGGAGCGACGACTGGACGGCCGGCTTCCAGGACAACGCCTTCGCCACCATCCCGTGCCCGGGCTGGATGCGCAGCGTCGTCCGCGACAACACCGGTGACCCCGCTCCGAAGGGCGTCGTCTGGGACGTCGCCGACGTCTTCCCCGGCGGTGGCGGCAACTGGGGCGGTTCCTACCTGAGCGTCCCGAAGTCGTCTACGCACCAGGAGCAGGCGCAGGAGTTCGCTGCCTGGATCACCGCTCCCGAGCAGCAGATCCGGATCTTCGAGCAGTACGGCAACTTCCCGTCGCAGGTCGCGGCGCTGGAGGACCCGGCCCTGCTCGCCTCGTCCGACCCGTACTTCAACGAAGCACCGGTGGGTGAGATCTTCTCCAACCGCGCGAGCGCGATCACGATCCAGCCGTACCACGGTCCGCTGTACTCCGACATCCTGGGCAAGTTCCAGGAGTCGATCACCCGGGTCGACCAGGGTGGGGACCCGGAGGAGTCGTGGGAGACGTTCGTAGACGAGGTCGCAGCGCTCCAGTGAGCACCCGCCTCGAGTCCCCGGCCGGGGCCGCGCCCAGCGCGGTCCCGCCCGGGGGCCCCGTTCGGTTGGTACGGCGGCAGCGGCTGTCCCGCTGGGACGTGAAGCTGTCGCCGTACCTCTACATCTCGCCGTTCTTCATCCTCTTCGGCCTGATCGGCGTGTTCCCGCTGATCTACACCGGCTACCTCTCGCTGCACGACTGGGACCGTCTGTACTACCAGCGCGGCGAGTACATCGGCCTGGAGAACTACCGGTTCGTGCTGACCGACCCGGTGTTCCGGAAGTCGCTGGTCAACACGTTCAGCATCTTCCTGATGTCGTCGGTGCCCCAGGTGATCATCGCGGTCGCCATCGCTGCGCTGCTCGACACCCACCTCCGCGGCCGGACGTTCTGGCGGATGAGCGTGCTGCTGCCGTTCGTCGTCGCGCCGACGGCCGCCGTCCTGATCTTCGGCAGCCTCTTCGCCGACAAGTACGGCGTCATCAACGCGATCCTCGACGGTGTCGGCCTCGAGCCGATCCGCTGGCACGTCGACCGGTGGTGGAGCCACCTCGCGATCGCCGGGATGGTCAACTGGCGCTGGACCGGCTACAACGCGCTGATCTTCCTGGCGGCCATGCAGGCCGTCCCCCGCGACCTCTACGAGTCGGCCGCCCTCGACGGGGCCGGCAGGATCCGCCAGTTCTTCGCCGTCACCCTCCCGCTGATCCGGCCGACGATGGTCTTCGTCATCATCACGAGCACGATCGGCGGGCTCCAGATCTTCACCGAGCCCCGGCTCTTCGACGACACCCCGCAGCGCGAGGGCGGGCCGGCCCATCAGTACATGACCTCGACGCTCTACATCTACGTGAAGGGGATCGAGGACCAGTTCTACGGCCGCGCGTCCGCTGCCGCCTGGGTGCTGTTCCTCATCATCGTCGGCATCGCGCTGCTCAACTTCGCGATCACCCACCGCCTCACCAAGAGGCACGCATGAAATCACCCCACGATGTTCTTCTCCCCAGGCGGCCCGGACCCGGCGGTCCACCTGCACGTCTGTCCTCCGAACAACACCGCGGGGACCCCGAAATGAACCGCCGCCCCGGATTCCTCGTCTACGGCCTGCTCACGGCGTTCCTGATCGGCTCGGCGCTGCCGCTCTACTGGTCCGTCGTCATCGGCTCGCACACGAAGGCCGAGGCCAACCAGATCCCCCCGCCGCTCACCCCGGGCGGCCACTTCCTCGACAACGCCCGCCGCGTGCTCGACACCACGGACTTCTGGACGGCGATGCTGAACAGCGTCCTCGTCTCCACTGCCTGCGCCCTCTCGGTCGCCTTCGTCTCGACGCTCGCCGGCTACGCGTTCGCCAAGCTGCGCTTCCGCGGCAGCAATGTGCTGATGGGGTTCGTCGTGATGACGATGGCGGTGCCGACCCAGCTGGCGATCGTGCCGCTGTTCATCCTGATGCGCGACTACGGGCTGCTCGACACGCTGGTCGCGGTCGCCCTGCCGACGATGGTCACCGCGTTCGGCGTCTTCTTCATGCGGCAGTACCTCGTGGACGCCGTGCCGGACGAGCTCATCGAAGCGGCTCGGATGGACGGCTGCACGATGATCCGCACCTTCTGGACGGTCGCCGTACCCGCCGCCCGGCCGGCGATGTCGATCCTGTTCCTCTTCACTTTCATGATGGTCTGGACGGACTACATGTGGCCGTTGGTCGCTCTCCAGAAGACCGAGACCCTCCAGATCGCGCTCGACCGGCTGGCCCTCACCGGCCAGGGCCAGACCACTGACTACGCGTTGGTCCTGGCCGGCGCGGCGATGGCCACGATCCCGCTTCTCATCCTGTTCGCCCTGTCCGGACGTCAGTTGGTCGCCGGCATCATGCAAGGAGCCGTCAAAGGATGACGACGACCGACCCGACCACGTCGACCACCTCCGCCATCGGCGGCACCGACAGCGAGGTGCGGTTCCCGACCGGCTTCCTCTGGGGAGCCGCCACGGCGTCGTACCAGATCGAGGGTGCCACCACCGCCGGCGGCCGCACCCCGTCGATCTGGGACACCTTCGCCCAGGTGCCCGGCGCCGTCATCGGGGGCGACACCGGCGACGTGGCGTGCGCCCACTACTACCGGATGCCGGACGACGTCGCCCTGATGGCCTCGCTCAACCTGGGCGCCTACCGGTTCTCGGCGGCCTGGCCGAGGGTCCGGCCCGACGGCGGATCGCCGAACCAGACCGGCATCGACTTCTACGCCCGCCTGGTCGACGAGCTGCTCGCGGCCGGCATCACGCCCTGGGCGACGCTCTACCACTGGGACCTGCCGCAGGCGCTCGAGGACAACGGCGGCTGGACCAACCGCGACACGGCCTACCGGTTCGCCGACTACGCGCTGACCCTGTACGACGCCATCGGCGACCGGGTGCCCTACTGGACGACGATGAACGAGCCGTGGTGCTCGGCCTTCCTCGGCTACACCGGCGGCCAGCACGCACCCGGGCGACAGGAGGGTGTCGCGGGCCTCGTCGCAGCGCACCACCTGATGCTCGGGCACGGGCTCGTCGTCGACGAGCTCCGGCGTCGGGGCACCACCGCCGACCTGGGCATCACGCTGAACCTCACCGTCGCCGACCCGTTCGACCCGACGGAGCCGGCCGACGTACAAGCGGCCCACCGCGTCGACCACCTGTGGAACCGGGTGTTCCTGGACCCGATCCTCCGCGGCTCCTACGCGGACGATCTGCACGCGATCACGGCCGGGACGACCTGGCGCGGCAAGCCCTGGGAGGAGTTCGTCCACGACGGCGACCTGGCCGTGATCAGCAGCCCGATCGACGTCCTGGGCGTGAACTACTACCACGGTGACGGCGCCTCGGGCCGGCCACATCCGGAGGAGCAGCTGCTCGGATCCCGGATCGAACACCCCACCCGTCCGGTCGGTTCGCCGTTCCCGGGCGGTGACGACCTCACGTTCCCGCGGCGCGGCTACCCGGTGACCGGCCTCGACTGGGAGGTGCAGCCGGACGCACTGACCCGGCTGCTGGTCCGGCTCCACGAGGAGTACGACGTCCCGCCGATCTACATCACCGAGAACGGTGCGGCGTACGACGACGTGGTCGGTCTCGACGGCTCCGTCCACGACCCGGAGCGATGGGCCTACATCGACGCCCACCTGCGGGCCGTGCACGCCGCGATGGCCGCCGGCGTGGACGTCCGCGGCTACTTCGCCTGGTCCTTCCTCGACAACTTCGAGTGGGCCTACGGCTACGGGCAACGGTTCGGGATCGTCCACGTCGACTACCGCAACCAGCGCCGGACCCCGAAGACCAGCGCCCTGCGCTACGCCCAGGTCGCGGCAACGTCGGTGTTGGCGGGCGAGGGCGATGGGACTCTCCTCCCCGCCAACACCGGCACTCCCGGTCCTGCGGGGGACGAGAGATAGCGTGCCGAGAGTGAGCCAGCCGCCGCACGATCCTGGGAACGGACCCGGGAACGCGCCGACCCTCGACGAGGTGGCGCGGCTCGCAGGCGTGTCACGGGCGACCGCCTCGCGGGCGATCAACGGCGGCAACCGGGTCTCCCCCGCGGCGCTGGCCGCGGTCGACGCCGCGGTCCAGGAGCTGGGCTACACCCCCAACCCGGCGGCCCGCAGCCTGGTCACCCGGCGTACCGACTCGATCGCGCTCGTGGTGCCCGAGCCGGACGAGCGGGTGTTCACCGACCCCTTCTTCGTGCACACCCTGCGATCGGTCAACCGGGTGCTGGTGCCCCGCGACCTCCAGCTGGTGCTGCTGCTCGCCCGCCCGGGCGGGGAGGAGCGGCGGATGCTGCGCTACCTCCGCCGCCGCCACATCGACGGCGCCATCGTCGTCTCGCACCACTCCGGCGACCGCCTCGCCGAGCACCTCGCGTCCCTGGGCCTGCCGTGCGCGTTCGTCGGCCGGCCGTGGACCGGCCGCCGACCGGGTGGCGTACGTCGACACCGACAACGTCGCAGGTGCCCGGCTCGTGACCGAGCGGCTGATCGACCGTGGCTGCCGGCGGATCGGGACCATCGCCGGACCGGTCGACATGGCCGCCGGCATCGACCGGCTCGAAGGCTGGCGGTCGGCGCTCCGTGACGCGGGCCTGCCCGACGACGCCATCGCCAACGGTGACTTCACCGAACGCGGCGGCGAGGAGGCCGCTGCCGAGCTGCTCGCGCGGCATGCCGACCTCGACGGCCTGGTCGTCGCATCCGACCTGATGGCCGTCGGAGCACTGCGCGTGCTCGCCGCGGCCGGTCGCCGGGTGCCCGACGACATCGCCGTCACGGGGTACGACGACCTCGGCGTCGCCGAGCGCACGGACCCTCCGTTGACCACGATCCGCAACCCGATCGGCGAGATGGCCGAGCAGGCCACCCGGCTGCTGCTCGAGCAGGTCGACAGCGACCGCGCCCCTCAGCCCGTGCGGGTGATCTTCCCTCCCACACTGGTGGTCAGGAAGAGCGGCTGAACCTGCCGTCTCCCGGCAGGACTCCCCGCAGCACCTCGTCGCGGCGGTCGCTGACCACCACGGCGGCGACCGCACCGCCGATCGCTCCGAACAGGTGGCCCTGCCACGAGATGCCAGGCTGGCCGGGCAGCACGCCCCAGAGCACGCCGCCGTAGATGAAGAGGACGACCGCGCCCAGCGCGATCTCCCAGAACCGCCGGTTCACGATGCCGCGCACGACGACGTAGACAAGGAAGCCGAAGACCAGCCCGGACGCGCCGATGTGGTTGGTGTTGCTGCCGGCCGAGAGCCACACGCCCACGCCGCCGACCACCCAGATCACCACAGCGGCGGCGAGTCCGCGGAGCATTCCCGCAGCGAAGGTGAGGAAGCCGAGCACCAGCAGCGGCCCGCTGTTGGCCGACAGGTGGTCCCACCCGCCGTGCAGGAACGGGGCGAACAGGATGCCCAGCAGTCCCTCGTCGGACCGGGGCTGCACGCCGTACTGGTCGAGCTTGTGGTCCATCGCGGCGTCGACGAGCTCGATCACCCAGAGCAACGCGGTGAAGGCGCCGATCGCGACGGCTGCCTGCACCCAGACCGGTATCTCACGACCTCTGATCTCCACGCACCCAGTGTGGCGGGTCGGACCTGATCACGCCCAGCGAATCACCCAGTACTGCACGCCGAAGGGTGCGTCGTCGTACGCCACCTCGGCCCGGACCGCCGGCGTCAACAGGTCGCCGAGCGCACGCATCGCAGCCACGTCGGCCCACATCTCCTCGGCCAGCCGTTCGTCGAGGGCGCTCAGCGCGGCGGGGAGCGGCTCGAGCAGCGCGCGACGCAGGTCGTCGTCGAAGACCTCGGCCCGGTCGTCGAAGTGTCCGGGGGCCTTGAGAGTCCGCTTGGCCGAGCCGTTGCCGACGACCAGCACGCCGGTCGGCTCGTCGGTGACCTCCTCCGCCCCGACCTCCGCGAGCAGTGCGCGGGCGACCCGGCGCCCGGCGTCGGAGGCGACCACCCGGACCCGCGGCCCGAGCCCGGCGACGACCTCGAGGCAGGCCGCCCGGAGCTCGGCGACCGGGTCGTCGATGGAGGAGTACGACGGCAGCAGCGCCGGCACGCCCGGCACGAGCGCGACCCTGCGTTTCGGGCTCATTGGAGCCCCCGGATCGCCCGCTTCGGCGGCCGGCTGCCGGCGATCGACCACACCATGTCGACGACCTGGCGGGTCTCGACGACCTCGTGCACGCGGTAGATCCGCGCCCCGGCGAGCGCGCAGACGGCGGTCGCGGCGAGGGTGCCGATCAGCCGCTCGCCGACCGGCAGGTCGAGCGTCTCGCCGACGAAGTCCTTGTTGGACAGGGAGACGAGCACGGGCCAGCCGGTGTCGACCATCTCGCCCAGCCGCCGGGTGAGCTCGAGCGAGTGGAAGGTGTTCTTGCCGAAGTCGTGGGCCGGGTCGATGACGATCGACTCGCGAGCGACGCCGGCCGCGAGGGCGCGCTCGGCGTAGCGGACCGTGTCGTCGATCGCGGCGGCGACCACGTCGTCGTACTCGATCCGGAACGGGCGGGTCCGCGGCGTCACGCCGCCCGTGTGGGTGCAGACGATCGCGGCGCCGTGCTCCGCCGCCACGTCGACCAGCTCCGGGTCCGCACCGCCCCAGGCGTCGTTGAGCAGGTCGGCCCCGGCCTCGCACGCGGCCGCGCCGACCTCCGCGCGCCAGGTGTCGACCGAGATCACGAGTGAGGGGTACGACGCCCGCACCCGGGCCACGAAGTCGACGACCCGTTCCTTCTCCTCCGATGCCGAGATCTCCTCGCCCGGCGCCGCCTTGATCCCGCCGATGTCGACGATCTCCGCGCCCTGCCCGACGACGTCCGCGACCCGCTCGAACGCGGCGTCCTCGACCCAGGTCGCGCCCTGGTCGTAGAACGAGTCGGGCGTGCGGTTGACGATCGCCATCATCAAGGTGGCGTCGTCGGAGAACGTCTGGCGGCCGAGCTTCAGCATCAGAGGAGATCCTCCGCCGGCGGACGCTCCACCGTCTCCACCACCCGGTCCAGCGGCACCGGACCACTCACGAACTGCCGCAAGATCGCCGACCCGGCTAGTATCGAGATGAGCCGGGTCGGCGGGTTTTCGGCACCAGTTCGAGCCGGGTCGGCGGATGCGCGGCACAGGGTCGCGGCGAGGATCTGGACCGCCATCGCGCCGAGGTCGAGCAGGGGCTGGTGGCCGTGGGAGCGGGTGCCGAGGTCGACCTGGGCGATCGCGGACGGGCCGTGCGCGTTCACCGTGTCGACGAGAGCGGCCAGCTCGACGGCATAGCCGGTGGGGACCGACAGCGACGCGAAGTGCGCCCGCCGTACGGCCCACTCGCCGGCGAGCGGCTGCACCAGGTCCTGGAGCTGCGGGTAGAGCAGGGAGATGAGTGGACGTGCCACCAGCTCGGTCACCCGGCCCCCGTCGAGCGGCCCCTGCGCACCCGGCCGCTCGTAGAACCCCTTGACCAGCTGTACCTCCGGCGAGGTCAGCAGCGGTCCGAGCAGACCCGGCACGAAGTGCGTGTCCCAGTCGGTCAGGTCGGCGTCCATGAACACGAGCACGTCACCACTGCGTGACGAAGAGCGACTTCCACATCGCCTCGCCCTTGCCCGGATGGGTGCCGAGGTCGGGACGGATCTCCGATGACCGGTGCACGACGGCACCGGCAGAGGTCGCGGCGTCGTACGTCCCGTCCGTCGAGTCGCTGTCGATGACCACGATCTCGTCGACCAGGGAGACGGTGTCGACCAGCCGGTCACGGACCCGCCCGACGACGTCGCCGACGGTGCCGGCCTCGTTGCGCGCCGGTACGACGAGGCTCACCCGGGTGTCGCCCTTGGCGCCGATCAGGTCGTCGAGCGTCCAGTCGTCCCAGTGAGCGGTGCGGATGCCGCTCACGTGCACCCCGTGGAATCGACGGGCATGTCGCGACCCTACCGACCGTCCCCTCGGGCCAGAGAGGCCGAGGGGAAGTCTCCAAGGAGTCCAAGGAGGAGGAGCACCACGCCCGCGCTCACCGCGCCGACAAGCGCCTGATCGACAGGGCGAGGGCGGACGCGTAGTGACGACGCCCCGCTGCGCTCGTCATGAGCCCGGCGTCACCGGGGTCGCGCATGTTGCCGAGCTCGACCATCACGGTCGGGATGTCGGCCAGGTTGAGGGTGCCGAGATCGCTGCGTACGTCGATCCCGTCGCTGCCGACGTACGTCGACGTCGCGAACCCCTCCTCGACCAGGACGTCCCTGACCACCTCGGCCATCTCCAGCGACGGCGCGGCGATGTCGGTGGTCCACGGCTCCCTCGCCTCGGGCGCGATCACGTGGAACCCGTGGGCGCCCGGGACGAGCGATCCGTCCGCGTGGATGCTGACCTTCAGGTCGGCGGTCGGACCCGGCTGGCCGGGGTTGCCGGCCAGGCCGCGCTCGTCGACGCACGGGCCCCATGCCGCCACCGAGTTGGAGGAGCGGGTCAGCAGCACCCGGGCGCCGAGCCGGCGCAGCAGCCGCTGGGTGGCCCGGGCCACCTCCCAGGTGAACGTCGCCTCCGGGTAGCCGCCGTCGGTCGCCGTACCCGTGGTGTTGCACGGCTTGCTGAAGCCGCCCGCATCGACGAGAGCCCGCACCTCGGCCGGGAATGCCGTGTTGCCGAGCTGGTGCCCGGGATCGAGTACGACGACCAGGCCCGCGAGCGGCAGCTCCGGATCGATGGTCGGGGCGGTCACCGTCGCTCGCGGCGTGCGCGGACCTTCGGTCGACGGGTCCGGCCGCGGGGTGACACTCGTCGAGGGGCTGGTGGCCGGCTCGCGGGGTTCGTCCTCGCAGCCCGACAGCAGGAGCACGAGCGCCGCGCTCGGCTGTGACCGCGCCGCGGATTCGCCGAGGCAGCTGCGGGGCGGGAATCATAGGTCCCCGAGCCTAGGCTGTCCTGCTTTCGGCGATGTCCGTGCAGGGCAGCACGAGCACTCCTCCGTGGCGGTCTAGACAGCGCCGTGAGAGGTGTAACCCATCACCGTGCAGGTCGTTAGTCCTGCGTGTCGGAGCCGGGGAGAACGTCGACATGCGGCATGGCCCCTGCGATGAGTGCGACGGCTGAGGTGATCTCGTGACGGTGGTGATCGGGCACTCGGCTGCGTCCCGCACAGAGGCTCTGTCGACACCCTCGAGCCGCTCGCTGCGCCTCGTCCCCTTCATGCTGATCCTCCTCGACGTCGCCGTCGTGGCTGCGGTCTCCGGCGTCGCGTCGTACTTCGACGACGGCATGCCGATGTTCGACGGCCACCAAGCCACCGAGGACCTCGCGAGCCGGACGACCAGTCCGCTCCTGACGCTCGGGTGGGTCCTCGTGATCGCGCTCGGCGGCGCCTACCGCAAGCAGGTGCTCGGCGGCGGCAGCGACGAGTACAAGCGGATCCTCAACGCGAGCCTCGCCTACTCCGGCCTGCTCGCCCTCATCCTGTTCGTGACCGAGGCCGACGTTTCCCGCGGCTTCTTCCTCCTGCTCTTCGCCCTCGGGCTGCCCGGCCTGCTCCTCGCACGCTGGGGCGCTCGCAACCTGCTCCACCGCGCGCGCAGTGCCGGCCACCTCGGCCTGCCCGTGCTCATCGCCGGCTCTCCCGAGCACGTCGATGACATCCACGGCGTGCTCGACCGCACGCGGTGGCTGGGCTATCGAGTGGTCGGCGCGGTGACACCTCCCGGAGACGCCAGCCACACCGTCGGCGGCGTACCCGTTGTCGGCACGACCGACGACCTCACCAAAGCCGCCCTGCAGGCCGACGCACAGCTGATCCTGTTCGCCGGCGGCTCGTCCAACTCAGCCCAGGATCTCCAGGAGAAGGTCTGGCAGCTCGAGGAGCGAGGGATCGGTGTCGTCGTGGCGCAGAGCGCCACCGGCATCATCATGAGCGACCGCGCGTCGTTCCGCCCGGTCGGCGGCCTCCCGCTGATGCACCTGGGTGCGCCGGCCTGGGCCCAGGCGACCCGGATCGGCAAGCGCACCTTCGACTTCTTCGGCGCGCTGGCGCTGCTGGTGTTCTTCAGCCCGCTGTTCCTCTTCATCGCGCTGCGGATCAAGCTGCACGACGGCGGCACCGTGTTCTTCCAGCAGTCGCGGGTCGGCCGCCAGGGCGTGCCGTTCCGCTGCGCCAAGTTCCGCACCATGGTGCCCGACGCCGAGGACCTGCTCGCGGCCCTCCACGCCTCGACCGGCTACGACGGCGGCCTCTTCAAGATGGAGGACGACCCGCGGATCACGAAGCCCGGACGGTGGCTCCGCCGGTTCTCCTTCGACGAGCTCCCCCAGCTGTGGAACGTCGTCCGCGGCGACATGAGCCTGGTCGGCCCCCGGCCGCCGCTCCCCCACGAGGTGGCGCGGTACGACGTCGCCGCCCGCCGCCGCCTCCACGTGCGCCCCGGCATGACCGGCCTCTGGCAGGTCTCCGGCCGCTCGGACCTCTCGTGGGAGCACGCGATCCGGCTCGACCTCTACTACGTCGACCACTGGTCGATGCTGCAGGACCTGCACATCCTGTGGCGCACCCTCGGCGTCGTCGTCCTCGGCCGCGGCGCCTACTAGGCAAGTCGATCGTCGAGTTGCACGAGCGCGTCTGTCGCTACGGTGCGACGGACGTCCGCAACGCTCCGGGCCGTGCGACTCGGCGACCGTGCACCTCGCGGGCGACCGTGCGACCTCGCGCGTACCGTGCGACCTCGCGGGCGAACCGTGCGACTTCGCGGGTTACTCGTAACCGAGGACGGACTTCCGCTTCCCGCCCCAGGCCAGCGCCGACGCGATCGCCTCGTCCAGTGACAGCTCGGTGCGCCAGTCGAGCAGCTCGGCGGCCTTGTCCGCGTTGGCGAAAGCGCCGACGGCGTCGCCCGGCCGCGGCGGTGCCTCGGTGACCGGCACCGTCTTGCCGACGACGCGCTCGACGGCCGCGATCAGCTCCTTGACCGTCACGCCGTCACCGCCGCCGATGTTCAGGTAGGCGTACGGCGCCCCCTCGGCCTCGATGACCGCGTCGAACCGCTCGACCGCCCGCACGTGCGCCCGCGCCAGGTCCCATGCGTGGATGTAGTCGCGGATGCCCGTGCCGTCGCGCGTCGGCAGGTCGGTCCCGGTGATCGTGAACGAGTCGCGATAGCCCAGCGCGGTCTGCGCGAGCAGCGGTACGACGTGCGTCGCGTCCTTGAGGTGGTAGCCCGTCTCGAGGTCGGGGTCGGTGCCGACCGGGTTGAAGTAGCGCAGGATGATCGCCCGCAGGCTGGTCGCCTGGGAGATGTCCTCCAGGCACATCTCCATCATCCGCTTGGTGCGGGCGTACGGCGACGTCGGTTCGACCGGGTCCGTCTCGCGGACCTCGAAGGCCGGCTGCAGCGCATAGAGCGACGCCGTCGACGAGAACAGGATCCGCGGCTTGCCGAGCTGCTCGAGCTGGTCGAAGAGCTCCAGCGACTTGGCCACGTTGTCGCGGTAGTACTCGTAGGGCAGCTCCACGGACTCCGGTACGACGATCCGCGCCGCCATGTGGATCGTCGCCTCGATCTCGGGGTTCTCCTCCACGATCCGGCGCAGGAGTGCCCGGTCGGCGATGTCGCCCTCGTAGAAGATCCGGTCCTCGGTGAACTGACGCGGCCCGACCAGCAGCGAGTCGAGCAGGACGGGGGTGTGCCCAGCCTGTTCGAGCGCCTTCGAGGTGATCGAACCGAGGTAGCCGGCGCCGCCGGTGACGAGAACCTTCACGGTGGTGGAGCCTACGGGGTCGCCCGCGCCGGTAGGTCATGGGCAGCTGATCGGCCGCCGGGTCGATGGTCGTCCCTCTGGGCATCCGCGTCGGTGTCGGCGCCGCAGTCGATCACGGAGTCCTTGATGCCGTCGACAGCGCGCAGTACGTCGCGTCCTGCACCGCCCCGCAGCTGGTCGACGCCGAGGTTGCCCGTGAGTCGGTTGCCGACGTCGTTGCCGGTGAGCTCGTCGGGTCCAGAGCCGCCGTCGACGTTCTCGACCGAGCCGCGCACGCGGTCGCGCTCCCCGCCGGACCGTCCTCCTTGCTGCCGTCGTCGTCCCCGCCGCCGCCGATCGTCACGTCGACCCCGATCGTGCGGGCGTCGTACTCGGCCGTGTCGGTGCCCGGGCCGCCGACGATCAGGTCCGCCTCGAGGCCCCCGTCCAGCTTGTCGCGTCGTCGCCACCTCGTAGGATCGTCGTCACCCCCGGTCGCCGTCGAGCTGTCGTCACCGTCGTCACCGATGAGCACGTCGTCGCCGCCGCTACCGATGATCCGGTCATCGCCCTCCCCGCCGACGAGCCCGTCTTCGCCGCGGCCGCCGATCACGCGGTCGGCCCCACCGCCGCCGGTGATCTCGTCGGCGCCGTCGCCGCCGTCGATCTGATTGGCCCGCTGGTCACCGACCAACGTGTCCGGCCCGGACCCACCCGTCAGGTTCTCGACGTCGCTCGCGATCAGGTCGCTGACGCCCGCCGCCGGCGATGTTTCGCCGAGGTACGCCGTCGCGGGGGCGGTCTGGCCCTGCGTAGCTGACCGTGTCGTTGCCGGCGCCGCCGCAGATGATGTCCTGCCCCTGCATGCCGAGAATGGTGTCGTCGCCCGCCATCCCGTGGATGACGTCGACGCCCCGCGAGCCGCGCAGCGTGTCGTTGCCCGGCGTGCCGCTGATCGTCGCCGGCCGAGCCCAGGCAGCTCGGCTGGAGCGGCGCCCCAGGTCGTCGACTCGAAGTTGGTGCCCGGGGAGGACCTGGGCCAGAGCGCCCGTGGCGAGGGTGTAGGTGTTGAGGCCGGCGGCGGTGAGGAAGGCGATCGTGCGCGCCGTCCGGCGACCACGTCGGCTCGTACTCGTTCGCTGGTGCTACCGATCACGGCAAACCGGTCGGTGCCGTCGGGTCTCATCCGTGCGATGTCGATGTCGGTGGATGAGAATGGGAACTGGAAGGCGATCAGGCTGCCGTCAGGACTCCATGACGGCGACGACCCGAGCCCGAGGTCGACCGGCGTGCCGCCGTCTACGTCGACGACGTAGACGTGCTCGGGCGAGGCGAACGGCGAGCCGGAGTAGTCGCTGTAGGCGATCTCTGGTTCCGTCCGGTGACCACGTCAGGTCCTCACCGAAGAAGCTGGAGTCCCTGAGCAGTCGGTACGGCGCGCCGCTGCCGTCGGCGTTGGTGACCCAGATCCCGTTCTCGCCCTGGGTACGGATGAACGCGATCTGGGTGCCGTCTGGCGACCAGGTCGGATCGGAGTCGAAACCGTCCGTCGGTGAGGTGGAGCAGTTCGCTGTCAGTCCGGAACGGGTTGTTCAACCACCCACAGACCTTCGGCGCCGAGGCTGGCGCCGTAGGCCCAGTACGCGATCCGCGAGCCGTCCGGCGACCACTCGGGGTCCCTCGGCGACGGCCGACGGATCGGGCCCGTGGAAGTAGGTGTCTCCGCTCGACACCCGCCGGAGGTAACCGCCGTTGACGCCGCCGGGACGGAGTCCAGGAGGAGCTGGGTCGTGACGAGGTCGCCGTTGGTGCCGGCGGTGATCGCCGGCGCCGCGGGTCGCCGGGCGGGATCCGCTTCCGGCGCCGCGAGCGGCCGCCATCGCTGCCTGGGCGGACGCGAGCACTGTCACCCGTCAGGGTCACGTGCACCCAGCGCACGGGTGAGTCGTCGGGCCAGGAACGTCGCCCTCATGGCAACCACCGTCTTCCTCGAGGTCATGCAGGTAGCAGCCCGACCCGGACGGGCATTTCGACAGTTATCACAGCGTGCTCTTCCGCACTCGCCGTTCGCCAACCCTTTGCCCGGGATTTCACCCGTTCGGATGACGTCTCGCCCAGCAGGCCGAGCAGGTAGTCGCCGTACCCGCTCGCGACCAGGTCCTCCCCGAGCCGCGCCAGCTGGGCGTCGTCGATGTAGCCCATCCGCCAGGCCACCTCTTCCGGCGCGGCGACCTTCGTGCCCTGCCGGGCCTCGAGGGTGCGCACGTAGTTGCCGGCGTCGTTGAGGGCTTCGAAGGTGCCCGAGTCCAGCCAGGCGGAGCCGCGCGGCAGCACCTCGACCGTGAGCCGGCCCTCCTCGAGATAGCCGCGGTTGAGATCGGTGATCTCGAGCTCGCCGCGCGGGGACGGGGTGAGCGCCTTGGCCCGCTCGACGACGTCGGGTCCGTAGAAGTAGAGGCCAGGCACGGCGAGGTTGCTGCGCGGGTGCTCGGGCTTCTCCACCAGGGACACCGGTCGGCCGTCGGCGTCGATCTCGACGACGCCGTACGACTCGGGGTCGGCGACCGGGTAGGCGAACACGTGCGCCCCGTCGATGGCGTCGAAGCGGCGCAGCCGGCCGCCGAGCCCCGGCCCGTAGAGGATGTTGTCTCCGAGGATCAGCGCCGACGACCCACCGTCGATGTGCCGCTCGCCGATGACGAACGCCTGCGCCAGTCCTTCGGGCGAGGCCTGCACGGCGTAGGTGAGGGCGATGCCGAACTGGGAGCCGTCACCCAGCAGGCGCCGGAACTGGTCCGCCTCGTGCGGGGTCGTGATCACGAGGATGTCCCGGATCCCCGCCAGCATCAGCGTCGAGAGCGGGTAGTAGATCATCGGCTTGTCGTAGATCGGCATCAGCTGCTTGCTGACCGCCCTGGTGATCGGCGACAGCCGGTTGCCCGTGCCGCCCGCCAGGATGATCCCGCGCATTTCCCTAGGATGCCGCATGTGGCAGATCGCATCCTGGTGACGGGTGGCGCCGGCTTCATCGGCTGCAACCTGGTGCGCCACCTGCTCGCCCACACCGACGCGGTCGTGACCGTGCTGGACAAGTTGACGTACGCCGCGAGCCCGGCCGCGCTCGACGGCCTCCCCGACGACCGCTTCCGGCTCGTCGTCGGCGATGTCGCCGACGGAACGGTGGTCCACCCGCTCGTCGCCGAGCACGACGCGGTGGTTCACCTCGCCGCGGAGTCGCACAACGACAACGCCCTGCGCGACCCGACCCCGTTCGTGCAGACCAACCTGGTCGGCACGTTCACCGTGCTCGAGGCGGTGCGGAAGGCCGACGTACGGCTGCACCACGTCTCCACCGACGAGGTGTACGGCGACCTCGCGCTCGACGATCCCCAGCGGTTCACCGAGGACACCGCCTATCGACCGAGCAGTCCCTACGCGGCCTCCAAGGCGGGCTCCGACCACCTGGTGCGGGCGTGGGTCCGCAGCTTCGGTGTGCGGGCGACGATCTCTGGCTGCTCCAACAACTACGGACCCTGGCAGCACATCGAGAAGTTCATCCCCCGCCAGGTCACCAACGTCCTCGACGGCCGGCGACCGCGGATCTACGGCACCGGCGCGCACATCCGCGACTGGATCCACGTCGACGACCACAGCGCGGCCGTGCTCGCGATCCTCGAGCGCGGCCGGATCGGCGAGACCTACCTGATCGGCGCGGACGGCGAGCGCTCGAACCTCGACGTGGTGCGGGCGATCCTGCGACTGATGGGCCGCGACGAGGACGACGTCGACCACGTCGCCGACCGGGCCGGCCACGACCTGCGCTACGCGATCGACGCAAGACGCCTGCGCGACGAGCTCGGCTGGCTCCCGTCGTACGGCGACTTCGAGGCCGGCCTCGCCGAGACGGTCGCGTGGTACACCGACCACGAGGAGTGGTGGCGCCCCGACAAGGCGGCGACCGAGGCGGCGTACGCCGCCAAGGGTCAGTGAGCTTCTACGCGTCCGTAGTCGTCCTCGACCCGCCCGTAGTCGTCCTCGAGCCGGCAGATGTCGTCCTCGCCGGTGTAGGTGCCGTGCTGCACCTCGATGATGATGAGCGGCTCGTCGTGCTCGTTGGTGATCCGGTGCGGCTCGCCGATCGCGACGTTGACGGAGTCCGCGACGTAGAGCACGCGCACCTCACCGTCGACGACGCAGGTCGCGACCCCAGAGACGACGGTCCAGTGCTCGGCACGGTGCTCGTGGGTCTGGTAGGAGAGGCGGCAGCCCGGTTCGACGACGATCCGCTTCACCTTGAAGCCATCGCCCTCGTCCAGAACCTGCCACGACCCCCACGGTCGAACTGCACTGTCCCCGATCACACTCTCTCCACCCTGTCGTCCCTGTTCCGCCGGCGACCCCCGGTCCGTCGGCGTCTCTGAAGTAACGAGACGCCTGACTCCGAAGGTACGGAAGAATCGGCGGAAATATTGGCGGAACCGATCACCTGCGTCGCAGGCCCGCGAGAGCCGGTCGGACGTCGGCGAGGTAGACCAGCGACGCGATCGTCATCGCCAGGTTGATGATCAGCAGCGGCAACGGCAGCAGCTGGAGCACCACCGCGATCCCGAGCAGGATGCACCAAGTCGGCTTGTTGAGCTTGTCGGCGGCGAGGTAGGACTCTGCCGAGTAGAGCAGCGCGTTGGCGAACGCGAAGATCTTGATCACGAGCAGCACGAAGAACACGGCCAGCTGCACGTAGCCCTCGAACAGAAACACATCCATGATGAGCCGATCCTAACGGGGCAAAACGAACGAGACCCCGAGGGATCAACCCTCGGGGCCCAGTTCTCGACAGTCGAACCTGGAGCGTCAGCTCACTTGGCGGCGGCCTTATTGGACGGCGCCTTCTTGGCAGCAGCCTTCTTGGCCGGAGCCTTCTTCGCGGGGGTCTTCTTGGCCGGCGCCTTCTTGGCGACGGAGCCGGGGACCGAGGCCGGAGCCTTCACCGCGTCACCCTTGCGGATCTTGGTGACGACGCTCTCGCCGCGCTTGGCGAGGTCGGCGTAGGTGCCGGTCACGGTCGCGACGTTCTCGTCGTACTGCTTCTTGACGGTCGACTGGACCTTGGTCGGCAGCGCCTTCGCGTCGGCCTGGAGCTCGGAGAGCTTGGCCTCGAACTTCGCGCGGGTGTCGCTGAACTGCGCAGCGGCCTTGTCCTGCAGGGTCTTCGGCTTGGGGGCCTCGAACTCCTTGACGGACTTCTGGACGTCGGCAACGCGGGCGTTGACCTTGGCCTGCACGTCGGTGACGTAGCCCTTGACCTTCTCGACGGCCAGGTCGGTGGCGCCGACGCCGGCGTAGATCGGCTTGGCGGCGACCTCAGGGACCTCGGGGAGGTCGATCGACTTCAGGTCCACCTTGGGGACCTCGAACTTCGGGAGCTCAAACTTCGGCATGGTGAAAAACACCCTTCGTGTGTGTTGGGGGATCGTGCTTGTTTTCAGGACGGGGCGGTCGCCGCGTCGGTCTCACTGGACTCACTGGACTCGTCCGGGGTGACCGGTGCGGGCACCACGTCGACCTCGTTGAGCGCCAGGAACGACGCATAGACATCGAGGAGCGACTGCTTCTGTCGCTCGGTGAGGCCGGTATCGCCGAGAATGGCGAGCTCGACCGACCCACCTACGCCGTCATCCGGGCTGAGGATGCCTGCCCGGATGTAGAGCTGCTCCGCGGAGATCCGCAGCGCCTTGGCGATCTGCTGCAGCACCTCGGCAGAGGGCTTGCGGAGGCCACGCTCGATCTGGCTCAGGTAAGGGTTGGAGACGCCGGCCTGCTCGGCGAGCTGCCGCAGGGACAGCCGCGACTGCGTGCGCTGCTCCTTGAGGTAGTCACCCAGAGCACCGACTGTCTCGGTCACCTTTGCCTTCACCATGTCTCCCAGTGTGCTAGCAATAGTTAGCACTTTGCAAGCTGAGGTGGCGTGAACTGATTCACACCCACGAGAACCGCCGGTCGAGGAAGTCGCCCTGGCGACTGTCACGAGACCAGATGGAAGGGAATTCCTAGTGTCTTTCGTGGGTTTGGCAAGATACGCCGTGTGTCGCGCCCACCCCTCCCCCAGCACTGCCCGTCGCCGCGCGAGCTGGACGACCTCGAGCTGCTGACGGTGGGGGCCATGGCGCCGACGCTCGGGTTCAACGAGCCGGGCAGCCCGGTCACCCTGGCGCTCCCCGACGAGCGCGCGGCTGAGGTGGCCGCCGGCGGCGCGGTCGAGCTGGTCGACCCAGAAGGCCTCCCCCTTGCGACCGTCACCGGCGCCAGCTCGGGCTGGTCGGTCAGGGCGCTGACCCACGCGCAATACGGTCCCTTCCGCCGCCTCTACCTGCGGCCCTCCGACGTCCGCAAGCAGTACGCCGGCCGCACCTTCGTCACCGTCACCGATGCCGTCACCGACGAGCAGGTCGCCCAGCTGCGCGGGCTCGGCGACGTCACGCTGCTGGCCCTCGTCGGCCGCGGCACCCCGTCCCTGTCCCCGGTCGGCCTGCTCCGCGCGACGCTGCGCATCGCCGACCTGGTCGCCGAGACCGGCCACGCGGTCGACGTGGTCGCCGTACCCCTCGCTTCGCACGGCGACGCGACGGCGGACGCGACCCTGCGCGCGCAGGTCGTCGCCAACTACGCCGGGCCGGACCCGGTCGTCCGACCTCGCGCCCGGCGGCGTGCCCACCGCCGCCGTGGCCGACATCGTGCACGCGGACCGGCCGGCAGCCGACGAGCAGGGCCTGGTCATCTTCTTCACCGGCCTCTCCGGCAGCGGCAAGTCGACCCTCGCCCAGGCACTGATGGATCGGCTGCTCGAGCGCGGCGGTCGCTCGCTGACCAGCCTCGACGGCGACGTCGTACGCCGGAACCTGTCGGCCGGCCTCACCTTCTCCAAGGAGGACCGCGAGACCAACATCCGACGGATCGGCTGGGTCGCCGCCGAGATCGCGCGGCACGGTGGGGTCGCGGTCTGCAGCCCGATCGCGCCGTTCGACGCGACCCGCCAGCAGGTGCGGCAGTACGTCGCCGAGGCCGGCGGCGCCTTCTTCCTCGTCCACGTCGCGACGCCGCTCGAGGAGTGCGAGCGGCGCGACCGCAAGGGCCTCTACGCCAAGGCGCGGCGCGGCGAGATCCCCGAGTTCACGGGCATCTCCTCTCCCTACGAGGAGCCGCAGGACGCCGACGTACGGGTCGACACGACCGGCCGCTCGATCGACGAGGCGCTGGACGACGTGCTCGTCGCGCTGCGCGGCTCCGGCTACCTCGACCTGGTCGACGACGCCGCGCCGACGGCCGGCCGGACCGAGCCGGTGCCGGCGGGCGTCTCGGTGACCCCGGCCCCGCGGCCGGGCACCGACGTCACCGAGACCGACGAGAGCCAGTCCGACGGCAGCCGCGCCGGGTCCGGGGCCCGGCTCAGCGTGCTCTTCGTCTGTACGGCGAACATCTGCCGCTCGCCGTACATGGAGCTCCGCGCCGGCGCCCTCCTCCTCCCGGGCGGCCCCGTCACGCTCGAGCTGGCCAGTGCCGGCACCCACGGCTTCCGCGACCGCGGTGTCGACGAGACCATGGCCGACGTCCTCGCTGCGCGCGAGGTCAGCGGCGAGCAGATCGCCGCCTTCCGCAGCCGACCGTTGACCCGCCAGCTGGTCGAGGCCGCCGATCTGGTGCTGACCGCGGAGTCCAGCCACCGCGCCTTCGTGCTGGAAGAGGCTCCGAGCGCGTTCCGGAAGGTCTTCACCCTCGGACAGTTCGCGGACACCGTCGCTCGCGTCGACGCGGCCGTCGTCGGCCCGGACCTGGTCGCCTACGCCGGCCACCGGCGTGCCGCCGCGGACCCCAGGCACGAGATCAGCGACCCGTTCAGCCGCGGCCGGGCCGCTGCCAACCGGGCTGCTGACCAGATCGACGGGCTCCTGCGCGTCGTCATGCCCCGTCTGACGGGCTCAGGAAGGATCACCCCATGAGCGACCTGCTGACCCTCACGGCGCTGTCGATCGTCGCCGCCGCCTTCTTCGTCGGCGTGGTCGTGGGCCTCACCGGCATGGGCGGCGGAGCGCTGATGACGCCCGCGCTCATCTTCCTCGGGGTCGGCCACACGTCGTCGATCGTCACCGCGGACCTGACCGCGGCCGCCATCTACAAGACCGGCGGTGCGATCACGCACGCCAGGGAGGGGTCGCCCAACCTGCGGCTCGCCGCCTGGCTGATAGCCGGCTCGGTGCCGATGGCGTTCATCGGCCCCTACCTCGTCAGTGCGCTCACCGACGATCCCGAGGAGCTCGAGCAGGTGCTCAAGCTCTGCATCGGCATCGCTCTCCTGTTCGCGGCATCGACCTACGCGCTGCGGCTCTACATCAACCTGCGCCGGGTGCGGAGCGGCGGGGCCACCCCGGAGGAGAACCCCCGGATCCGTCCGATCCCGACGCTCCTGGTCGGCATGCTCGGCGGCCTGCTGGTCGGCATCACCAGCGTCGGCTCGGGCTCGGTCATCATGATCGCGCTGCTGATGCTCTACCCCGGCCTGTCCGCGGTGAAGCTGGTCGGCACCGACCTGGTCCAGGCGGTCCCGCTGGTGCTGAGCGCCGCGATCGCCAACATCCTGATCCACGGCCTCGAGTGGGACCTGCTGATCCCGCTGGTGATCGGCTCGGTCCCCGGCACCATCATCGGCAGCCGGATCGCGCCGCGGGTGCCGCAGTCCTACATCCGTCGCGGCATCATCGTCGTCCTGACCATGTCCGGCGTCGCCCTGCTCTTCAAGGCCGGGCTGCACCCGTTCGGCGAGGGCCACGAGACGCTCGAGGCGATCGTGGTGGCACTCGTCGGCATCGTGATGCTCGTGCTGGTCCCGATCGTGTGGGGCCTGCTGCGCAAGCAGACCGGTCTGCCGATGTTCGGCGCGCCCACGGTCGCCGAGCTGGAGAAGGTCCCGGGTGACCGCCGGGCAGCCCGGAAGGCCGCGGCCGCCGCCGCACGTAGCGCGGCGAGGAGAAGACTCCTCATCGCGGCCGTAGGCCGGGGCTGCAGGAATCCCCGGTCGACCGGGGATCCTGCACTTGTCGGCCGTTGCAACACCCGACAACTGCCAGTTTTCCCTGGCCGCTGTGAACCCTGGGGCTCGTGTTGTCAGTCGCGGCCGTAGATGTCTCTCGTGTAGACCTTCTCCTCGACGTCGGCGAGCGCGTCCGTACGCCGGTTGGCGATGATGACGTCCGCCCGGGCCTTGAACTCGTCGAGGTCCCGGACGACCTCGGAGTTGAAGAACGTCGGCTCGTCCAGCTCGGGCTCGTAGATGATCACCTCGACGCCCTTGGCCTTGATCCGCTTCATCACGCCCTGCACCGACGACATCCGGAAGTTGTCGGAGCCGGACTTCATGATCAGCCGGTGGACGCCGACGACCGCGGGCTTGCGGCGCAGGATGTCGGCCGCGACGAAGTCCTTGCGGGTGGTGTTGGCCTCCACGATCGCGCTGATCAGGTTCTGCGGCACCTCGCGGTAGTTCGCCTGGAGCTGCCGGGTGTCCTTCGGCAGGCAGTAGCCGCCGTACCCGAAGGACGGGTTGTTGTAGTGCCCGCCGATCCGCGGGTCCAGGCCGACGCCCTCGATGATCTGCCGGGTGTCGAGGCCGTGCGTCGCGGCGTACGTGTCGAGCTCGTTGAAATAGGCGACGCGCAACGCGAGGTAGGTGTTGGCGAACAGCTTGATCGCCTCGGCCTCCGACGGCTCGGTGACGAGGACCGGTACGTCGTCGTCGAGTGCTCCCTCGGCCAGCAGATCGGCGAACCGCTTGCCGAGCGCGACCGCGGCGCCGGAGCGGGCCGAGGCGCCGATGACGATCCGCGACGGGTGCAGGTTGTCGTAGAGCGCGCGGCCCTCGCGGAGGAACTCGGGCGAGAAGATGATCGTGGCGCCGGGGTGCTCGCGGCGCATCCGCTCGGTGAAGCCCACCGGCACCGTCGACTTGATGACGACCGGGGTGTCCCGGTCGGTCTCGAGGACCTGGCTGATCACCTTCTCGACGGTCGACGTGTCGAAGAAGTGGGTCCGGGTGTCGTAGTCGGTCGGCGTCGCGACCACGACGAAGTCAGCGCCGGCGTACGCCAGACGGTGATCGAGGGTGGCCTTGAGGTCCAGCGGCCGGTTCTGGAGGTAGTCCTCGAGCTCGGCGTCCTCGATCGGCGACACCCGGTCGTTGACCTGGTCGACGCGGACGGGGTCGATGTCGAGAGCGACGACTTCGTGGTGCTGGGCCAGGATCACGGCGTTCGACAGACCGACGTACCCGGTGCCGACAATGGCGATCTTCATACCTCGACGGTGATCAACGCAGGAGTCGCGATGTGGACGCCCGCGCGAACGTCAGGTGGCGATCGAACGTCGGTCGTCCCAGTCCCACAGTGCCGAGATCGGCAGGCCCCACATCCCCGGTCCGTACCTGAACCCCACGGACGCGGTGTTGAGCACGATCCCCCCGCGGAACCGCGATCCGGCACGGACGGCCAGTGCCTCGAGCGCGCGGAACTGGTGGGGACGGAAGCCGGCCGCCGTCCGGACCTCGATGCCGTAGACGGTGTCGTCGGGCAGCTCGACGAGGAGGTCGACCTCGAGGCCGTTGCGCTCGCGGAGGTGGCCGAGCCGGTAGTCCACCTCGCTGGTGTCGCGCTGCCGCGCCAGCTCACCGAGGGCGATGCCCTCGAGCAGCGGCGCGAGCCGGGTGCGGCCCTCGAACGCGACCAGCTGGTCGGCGGAGACACCGGCCAGGTGCCGCGCGACGGCCGGATCCGTGAAGAGGACGCGCGGTCGTCCGACCGCCCGCTTCGCGACCGACGCCCTCGTCCCGGGCAGCAGCCGGACCAGGCCGAGCCGTTCGACGACGTCGATGTACGGCGAGATCGTGGTCGCCGGGATCCCGGCCTCCTCCGCGAGCCGGGCCTTGTTGAGTTCCGCCGAGGGCGGCCGGGCCATCGCCTCGACGAGGGCGAGCAGCCGCGCGGGGTCGAGGCGGCGCAGGGAGCGGGCGGCGCCGTACGCCGTCCGCTGGAGCTCGTCGTCGATGCCGTCCTCGCGGGCCATGAGGGCGACGTACTCCGCCACTCCCCAGGTCGAGTGGACCTCGTCCGGTACCGACGCGCGCGACCCGAGCCGGGCGACGAAATCGACGGTCACAGGCAACAGCGTAGGCGTGGAAACGGGCAAACTCGTAGATTTGTCTACGGGATTCGCGCCGATGTCACCCTGCAAGGCGGTGCATGGCACGATGGGGCGACTTTGAAGCAGCGACCAGACAACCTGTTCCAGGAAGGATGGCGCCGACCCCGCATGACCCAGACCCATGCCGACTACCGGCTGAGCCAGCTCGACCAGCTCGAGGCCGAATCGATCCACATCTTCCGTGAGGTCGCGGCCGAGTTCGAGAAGCCCGTACTCATGTTCTCGGGCGGCAAGGACAGCATCGTGATGATGCGCCTCGCCGAGAAGGCCTTCTACCCGGCCAAGATCCCGTTCCCCGTGTTGCAGGTCGACACCGGCTACGACTTCCCCGAGGTGCTCGCCACCCGCGACAACTGGGTCAACCGGCTCGGCGTCCGGCTGATCGTGGCGTCGGTCGAGGAGGCGCTGGCCAACGGCGTCGTCGTCGACGACGGCAAGACCAGCCGCAACCGCCACCAGATCGGCACCCTGCTCAACGCCATCGAGGAGAACGGCTTCACCGCCGCTTTCGGTGGTGGCCGCCGCGACGAGGAGAAGGCGCGCGCCAAGGAGCGGGTCTACTCGCACCGCGACGAGTTCGGTCAGTGGGACCCGAAGATGCAGCGTCCCGAGCTCTGGAACCTCTACAACGGTCGGATCCACGAGGGCGAGCACATGCGGATCTTCCCGATCTCCAACTGGACCGAGCTGGACGTGTGGGACTACATCGGCCGCGAGGGCATCGAGATCCCGACGATCTACTACTCCCACCAGCGCCGGGTGTTCCAGCGCGACGGCATGCTGCTCACCGAGAGCGAGCACAACCCGTGCCGCGAGGGCGAGGTCGCGGAAGAGCGCACCGTCCGGTTCCGCACCGTCGGTGACCTGACCCTGACCGGTTGTGTCGAGAGCACCGCGTCCACGATCGACGAGATCATCGCGGAGGTCGCGATCGCCACCGTCACCGAGCGTGGCGCGACCCGTGGTGACGACCGGTTCTCCGAAGCCGCCATGGAGGACCGCAAGAAGGAGGGTTACTTCTGATGACCGCAACCAACATGGACCTTCTCCGGTTCGCCACCGCCGGCTCGGTCGACGACGGCAAGTCCACCCTGATCGGCCGGCTGCTGCTCGACTCGAAGTCGATCTTCGAGGACCAGCTCGAGGCCGTCGAGGCGACGAGCACGTCCAAGGGCTACGACTACACCGACCTCGCGCTGCTGACCGACGGCCTGCGCTCGGAGCGGGAGCAGGGCATCACCATCGATGTCGCCTACCGCTACTTCGCGACGCCCAACCGCAAGTTCATCATCGCCGACACCCCGGGCCACGTGCAGTACACGCGCAACATGGTGACCGGCGCGTCGACCGCCGACCTCGGCCTGGTGCTCGTCGACGCCCGCCAGGGCCTCACCGAGCAGTCCCGCCGGCACGCGGTCATCCTCTCGCTGCTGCGGGTCCCGCACCTGGTGCTCTGCGTCAACAAGATGGACCTCGTCGACTACTCCGAAGAGGTCTACGAGAAGATCCACGCCGAGTTCACGCAGTTCGCGACCAAGCTGAACATCCCGGACCTCGAGGTCATCCCGATCTCGGCGCTCAACGGCGACAACGTGGTCAACCGCTCCGAGAACATGGAGTGGTACTCCGGCCCCACGCTGATGCACCACCTCGAGCACGTCCACGTGGCGTCCGACCGCGACCTGATCGACGCGCGGTTCCCGGTGCAGTACGTCGTACGGCCCAAGTCCGACGAGTTCCACGACTACCGCGGCTACGCGGGCCAGGTCGCGGGCGGCGTGCTGAAGCCCGGCGACGAGGTCGTGGTCCTGCCCTCCGGCATGACCTCGCGGATCTCCCGGATCGACCTGTTCGACCAGGAGATCACCGAGGCGTTCCCGCCGATGTCGGTGACCGTGCACCTCGAGGACGACGTCGACGTGTCACGGGGCGACATGATCGCCCGGATCAAGAACGCGCCGGAGCCCCTCCAGGACATCGACGCGATGGTCTGCTGGATGACGACGACGCCGCTCAAGCCGCGGCAGAAGCTCGCCATCAAGCACACCACCCGCACCGGTCGCGCCCTGGTCAAGGACATCCAGTACCGCCTGGACGTCAACACGCTGCACCGCGACCAGGAGACCAAGGAGCTCGGCGTCAACGAGATCGGCCGCGTCCAGCTGCGCACCACGGTGCCGCTGCTGAGCGACCCCTACGCCAAGAACCGCGCCACCGGCTCGTTCATCCTGATCGACGAGGCGACCGGCGTGACCGTCGGCGCCGGCATGATCAACGGCTGACGCCCCAGCCCCTAGCACCACAGAGAGCCCGCGCCGGAAGGCGCGGGCTCTCTGTGCGGTTAGGTCAACACACCGACGTACCAAAGTGCCACCTCACCGGAGGTCTGAGCGGGCGGGTCGGCCGGAATCCGACTTTGGTACGTCGGTAAGTCGCTCGCCGGCAATGCAGGCAGTCGTAGTAGCCAGCCCGTTTCGGCCACACCATGCTGCTGTGCCGTCTTCGCCCGACCTCAACTTCCTGGCGGTGTGTAATCGACCGACATCGTGGCGGCCTCGTCGATCTGGGCCGGCGTCAAAAGAACGACAGTCTCGTAGCTGCTGACCACACCTGTCTGACCAACCGTGCCAGCGATAGCTGCCATTGCCTCATTGCTCGGCGCATCCACGATGGCGTAGAGGTCATCGGTACCGAACGAGAAGTAGACACCGTCGACTGCGCCACCAACGCCGGCTGCCAGCTTCTCGATGGCTTCCGCGCGAGCGGAGCCGCCCTTCGCCATGACGCCTTTGATGCCTTCGGGCGAGTACGAGGCTTTGATCATGTACTTGGCCATGTTCAGTTCTCTCTCTTGATGTGGGCGACGGTGGGAACACCGGGAAGGTCTCTCCTGAGCCATCAAGAGCCGAGTCCTCGACGAAAGGTCACACTGACCGGAGCTGTCTCTGACCGTACGCTTCCGATCGTTGATGCGGAAGGTAGGAGCATCCGGCTCTGGGCACGGCCGGCTCTAGCGGCATCAGCGTGCTGCTCCGCGAGCACGCCGGCGCGCGCCCACGGATCGCCTAACCTGTCTCGGGTGGACCCTCCACTTGTTCAACGACCGGCGAGCCGCGCTCGATTGAGGCTGAAGCGCCGCTCCACGGTCTCGCCGCGCACGGTGAAGAAGACCTGTTCCATTGCGTAGTCGTGCACGACGTGAGCGAATGCGCCGTCCTGCTCCATCTGGCTGTACGCCCAGCCGAGAAGGACGGCCTTGGAGATCCCGCCTCGAGGCCCATCAGCAGACGATCTTGCCCGGCAAGTGCATCACTGGAGGGTAAGCGGACCCGCCGGAAACGTCGGATGGAATCGTCACCTCCAGCACGTTCGGACCGGCTTCGGCATCGACCGATCGGCGGCGGTAGAGGACGCTTGGGGTGCGATCATCGACGGATGGCGAAGCACTTGATCGAGGTTGCGGACTACGACCCGTCGCGTGGCGTAGTTGTGCTGACAGAGGAAGGCGAGGACATCGTCGTCCGGCTTGGATTAGAGGGCATCGAGATCCAGGCGAACCCTGCTGGGCTTCGCGATCTGGCACGGTGGTGTCTCGCTCTTGCCGACGACAACGCACCCACTGGTTCACATATCCAGATGGACCCAGGTGTCTACCTGCTGCCTGACAGCGAACCTCTGATGCTTGGCCGTTGGGACGACGCTGGCGGCGATTGAGTCCGACGCCGTGCGGCAGTAGCGGGCGCTTAGCTAACGTTGCTCATCCGGCTCGGCCCAGTCCGCGGCCCAGTCCGCGAATCGACTCTCGATCCACCCCTCTCGGTCGTAAGCCACCCACTCTCCGCCGGCCTCAGGGATGAACTCCGGCAGCTCCGGCCGACTCGGCTCGGTGGACGGCTCCAACCGGTACTCCGAGTACACGACGAAACGCTCGTGTGACTGCAGGCGCTGCAGCGTCTCTTCAACCTCTCGGACCGCACCGTCGAAGTCGCCCCACATGACGCCTGCCATGTCGTCCCACTCATCCGGTGTCATCACGATCACCACCTGGCGCGTGGTCCCGCCCTGACGCACAGAGACCTCGATCTGGCCTGGTGCAATCTCAGATGCGGAGGTCCACGCGTCCAGAGCCTCGATCAAGCGCGTCCAATCGTCTCGCTCCATCGACTAAGCATGACCGATCCGGCACTTCGCCGTCCCCCGCGCAAACCAAGCGGCATTAGCGGGCACCGCGGATGCCGGCCGTGCGAGTGCACTAGTGATGCGAGCGCCAAGATCCGCCGCTGCGAGGGCACGGATCGCAGCTTGTCCGCGAGCACGCTGCGGCGCTATCGAGCGGGTGGGTCATTGCTATCCCGAGCCCGGCGGCGCGATGGGATCGTCATGGTGTGCAACCTTTCGGGCCACTCGGAGGTCGTGCGGGCATGATGACGACTTACCGACGAGAAACAGTCTCGGTGAACCGCCTGGCCCTCGCGGCCGGGCTGCTGCTGGCTGACCGGCCTGGCCGGATGCGGGGGGGACCCTGAGGCGTCGGCTGAAACCCAGCCCTCAGCCTCCCGCGAGGCGTCGGCGACACCGTCGACCACGCTCCGCTCGATGCCGGAGTGGGACGCGGGTGACGAAGGAGCGCATGTCCCGATCGAGCCAGGCACCTACCTGATTCCGAGCTCCGCGTGGTCGGTCGCGGACTTCACGGTCACGTTCCCCGAAGGCTGGACGGTGCAGTACGGCCACGTCTTCGCGCAGCACGCGACGAGGACGACGAGTTCGGCTTCTACCCGGTCGTGGTCGATGAGATCTACGCCGACGCGTGCCAGGGCGAGCGGGGGGACCTCGTGACGGTGGGACCCGGTGTGCAGGACCTCGTCGACGCGCTGCTCGAGCAGCCGGGCCCGTGCCAAGCGGCGGCCCGGTGGACACCACCCTGGGCGGCTACCCGGCGACCCGGATCGATCTCGAGCATCCCGAGGCGCCTGCAGCGCGGGGACTGCTCCTGGACCCCGACATCGGCCTCCAGATCTGGTACAGCGAGCCCGCGGACAAGTACTTCGTGCTCCTGCCCGACGGCACCGCGAGCGTCTACGTCGTCGACGTGGACGGCGAGCGCCAGGTCTTCCTCACCCAGGTGCGCAAGCCCACCTCGGCCGCCGACCGTGCCGAGCTGCAGACGGTCCTCGACTCGATCCACATCGAGGGATAGACCCGTCATGGGTGCGCAGCCGGGGGATCCGCTCGTGGCGCGTCGATGGCTAGCGCCGGGTCCGATCGGGTCCGAGCCGTCTTCGCGATCTCCTACCGTCGACTCGTCGGACAGCTGTACGGCGTGTGTGGGGATCTGACCGAGGCGGAAGAGGTCGTCGCGGAGGCGTTCGCACGCGCGGTGCAGCACCAGCGCACCTTCGCCCGCCTCGACAACCCCGAGGCATGGCTGCGCACCGTCGCGGTCAACGTGAGCCGCACCCGCTTCCGCAGGGGTCTGCGGACCGTCCCCCGCGAGCGGGCTGCCGCCCGCCCTCCGGCGATGACGACGACCGGCTTGCCCTGATGGCCGCGCTGCGCAGGCTGCCGGCTGCCCAGCGTGAGGCCATCGCCCTGCACTACCTCGCCGATCTCCCGATCCACGAGGTCGCCGAGGCCACCGGCTCACCGATCGGAACGGTGAAGGCCCGGCTCTCCCGGGGACGCGCCGCGCTCGCCGTCCTGCTCACCGATCTTCCCGACTCCAGTGAGGAGGCGCGTCATGGCTGACCTCGACCGGCTCCTTACGCCCGACATCTCCCACGCCGCGGCCGACGCCGTCCAGCCGCCCGACTTCACGCCGATCGAACGCCGAGGCGTCCAACGCCGCCGGACCCGCACCCTCCTGGGGGCCGCCGCGGTCCTGGTCGTGCTGCTCGGCGTCGTGGGCAGCCTGCGGGTCCTCGGCACCGAGGACGCCTCCGCTCCCACTCCGGTTGATCAGCCACCTCGGACGATGCTGGCCGGTGACGGGGCGATCGAGCCGGGCACCTACCTGGTTCCGCGCGCTGCGTGGTCGGCGGTGGACTTCACGGTCACGTTCCCGGAGGGCTGGAGAGTCCGGAACGGCAACGCGTTCCACACCAACGGTGAGCAGGCTGATGAGCTCGGCATCCAACCCTTCGTGGTCGACAAGATCTACGCCGACGCGTGCCGCGGTGATAGGGGAGCCCAGACCCAGGTGGGTCCCGGTGTCGACGACCTCGTCAACGCGCTGCTCGCGCAGCCGGGCCCGGTCAAGAGCGGCCCGGTGGAGACCACGCTCGGCGGCTATCCGGCGACCCAGATCGACCTGCGGGTCCCCGATCGCCTGCAATCCAAGAACTGCTTCCTCGGACCCGGCACCGGAGTCCAGATCTGGTTCAGCGAACCGGACGACTACCTGGTGCTCGACCCCGAAGGCGTCGTCAGCGTCTACGTCGTCGACGTGGACGGCGAGCGCGCGGTGTTCGCCGCCCAGTACCGCCCCGCCCGCACCTCCAGCGAGGACCAGGCTGAGCTGCAGCAGGTCCTCGACTCCATCCGCATCCAGAGGTAGCCGTCAGTCGAAGACTCGCGGCACGACCCTCTCACCCAATTCGAAGAATCGATCGTGCGTCACTCTGGGCGACCGGGCGGCAGGAGCAGGAAGTTGCCAGGTCAAACTAAGCATGCACGAGGTTCAGTCGGCCGAGCAAGTTCGTTTGGCGTACGACGCGACAGCCGACGAGTATGCGGATACCTTCCGCTCTACCGAGCCGGAGCAGTCAGTCGAACTCGCGATGTAACCATTTCGCTGTATTGCTTCGCTCCAGCGGAGAGTCGGACGCCGTTGCGGCGCAAAGTTCCTACCGATCCTTGCGCCTGCGTTGTGTAGCCGAGGAGCTCGACCTCTCTCCGGGTTTCATCCGAAGAGCTCGGCGGAACCCAAGTTCCCTGATGACCCTCTCGTTCGAAGGGGAACGTTTGTTGAGCTACGTCAAGGTCCTCCAGGTCGACCACCCGGAAGGCGTGCTTGGTGATCGGAGGGGTGAAGTCCACTGTCCGATAGCGTCTACGACATCTCCTAATCCGTTAGATGCAATCACCTGTACGTCTGGTTCACGATCTTTCCTCCAGGATCCCTGGTCGTCGCTCAGCTCGGCTTGAACCGTCGCCATCGAGAGACCGGAATAAGCGTGCCTTCGCAAACGTTGACCCACCCTCGTGTCAGGCTTACGTCTATGGCATCACCATGCCCTCGAGGCCGCAACGACTAACCACCTCTCGGGTCATGCAACTACGACCAAGCCGAGGACAAGCATGGCGAGACAAGCGGATGAACCACGGCTTCGGCTTTGAGACAACTCCACGCATGTGCTTTAAGGAAAGCAGCAGTTGTCCGAACCAAACCGTCGCACCTGCAGCATACGCGCGACCATCGCAGTTCACGGCGTTGCCCGGCGGACCAGCCGACCGACGTCTCACTCGGGCTGGCCTGCACCAGGTGCCAGTGAGGTCCCAGGTTCGACGCAGCACCTCATCTCAGGAGGTGGCGATGTTGAGCAGCGCTGGTGAAGGTTTCGGATCGCGGGCGACGCGCGCCTGACTGCGGCTGGCTGCGGCGATCTTGCATCAATCCGGCCCCTGACGGCTCCGCGCAGCACGACGAGCTTCAGAAGGCGAAGGCGATCCCTCATGAAGCTGTCCTCGTCCCGCCGGCTGTGCGTCGCACTGGCCGCAGCCGTCGTCGGGCTTCTCCCGCTCCTGACGGCCCCACAGGCTTCCTGGGCGGCGCCCTCCTGGGGTGCCGTCGAGACGCTGGTGCAGTCCACCTACGCGGTCGGTCCGCCCCAGAACGCGACTCTCCTGACGGCCCCCACGGCAACCAGACGGCGGTCTGGACCCGCAACGACGGCAGCTTCATCCGGGTCGAGGCGTCGTCGCGCACGGTCGGCGGCGGCTGGTCCGCTCCCGAGTTCATCTCGCCGGCGGGGTTCCACGCCAACCTGGGGGGCTGTGGTGGCGCCCAACGGGCGGTCACGGCCCTGTGGACGCGGTTGACGGCACCTACCAGCAGCTCGAGTCGGCGCGCCGTACGCCGACCGGCTGGGGCGCCCCCGTCGTGTGTCCCCGTCGGAAACCGGACATGTCACCGAGGCGCACGCCACCGTGGACGCCAACGGCACCGTCACCGCCGTCTGGAAGGTACGGCATCTCCGCTGCTGCTGTCCAAGGTCTCCGGCACCGACCCCGACGGCAACCTGGAGTGGACCGGCCTCGCCACGCTCACCTCGGGCTCCCAGATCACCGCGTGGGACGCGCTCTCCTACGGCGACGGCAAGGCGGTCGTCGTCCTCGACATCTCCACGCTCCCCTTCAGCGCGACGACCCGCAACGCCGACGGCAGCTGGCCGACGCCGACGGCGGTCGGGGTGGTCACGACGCCGACCATCTACCCCCGCTTGGCCGTCGACGCCACTGGCACGGTCACCGCCGCGTGGGTCCAGGGCACCGACGCCGCCAACGACTGGGCGATCCGCTCGGCGACCCGTCCCGGAGGGCGGCGACTGTGGCGCGGTCGACACCCTCCACACCGACCCCACGGCCACCGCGCTCTACGTCGACCACCTGGTCGTGGACGATGCGGGCGTGGCCACCACGGTCTGGCGCAGCTACTTCGACGCCAGCCAGCGTCTACGAGCTCTGACCGTCTATCGGCCTGCGGGCGCTTCGACGGCGGCGACCCACCTCACTCGGGGACAGCCCACCGAGTCGCTCCTGTTCGGCGCCGGTCTCGGTCGCCCAGGACGCCCGGGCAACGCCGCCCTGACCTGGGTCCACCGACTCAACGGCACCGAGCACATCAAGGCGATGACCCGCGAGGCCGGGCAGCAGTGGGGCGCGCCCGCCTTCATCGCCGAGAACCCCGGCCCGACGACCGGTAACTTCGAGGACTACAACCGGCCCACTGTCGCCGTCGAGGACGGAGAGATGGCGCTCGCCTACGGTCGCAGCGACGACACCGCCCGTCGAGCAGCCTGATGGTCACGACGCGCACCGCTGGCGCCGCGTGGGCAACACCGGTCTCGCGCGCCGGCACCCTGCACGCCCTGCCCGACACGGTCCGGCTCGCCGTGGACGATCTCGGCAACATCACGTCGCTGATGAACGTCAGGGTGCCGGCCCCTTCGCAGACGCATGCGATCCAGTCGGTCAGCTATGTCGAGGAGGTCATCGTCGTCGACCCCGACATCACGCCGCCGGTGCAACGGTCACCGGGCCGGGCACCCTGATCCAGCTCAAGCCCAGCTTCGTGGTCACGCTGGGACGCGACCGACGACGACTCCGGGGTGGCATCGGGTGACCTCCGGTTCTACCGGGTGCCCACGGGCTCCAGCTCCTTCCCCGGCCCGACGAAGTGGATGACCGAGATCACCGAGCGCAAGGCGACCTGGACGGCAACGATCAACGCCGACGGCACGACCTGCTTCGCGGCGCGGGCCCGCGACGTCGCCGGCAACGTCGGCGCGTGGTCGGCGCGGCGCTGTACGGTCCGGCCGTTCCCCGCGACGTCGTGGGCCAACAGCCTGCGGACAGGTGTGTGGTCGAACAAGACCGGAGTGTCGGGCTCGTTCAACAACCAGTACGTGCAGTCGTCGCTCGCGGGCTCCACCTTGAAGTCACCCAACGCCACGTTCAAGCGCCTGGGGATCGTGGTCACCAAGTGCCCGTCGTGCGGCAAGGTCGAGGTCAAGGTCGGGTCGACGTCGTACGGCGTCTTCAACCTCCAGTCCGACACCCTCCAAAAGCGGAAGTACATCGGCGTCAAGACCCTCGCCAACCTCAAGACCGCCACCATCAAGCTGATCGTCAGGGGCGACAAGCAGGTGCGGATCGAGGGCATGGTGGCCAGCCTGCAGTAGCGGCGCGACGCCACGGATGCCGTGGTGCAACCGTGTAACGAGGGGGCTGTGGGGTTGTGGAGATCAAACCACTTTGAAGATGTTGTCGTTGGAGATCTGCCGGACCGCACGGTCGTAGCGGAACTGCTGGCCGCGCTCCACCTCGTCGTCGCCCAGCATGTCGGCGTACTCCTCGCCGATCTCCTTGAGCGTGTCGAGGGCGTCGTCCTTGTGACCCTTGAGCGTCATCAGGTACGCACGGGAGATGCTTCATCCGCATCTCGAACCGGCGGTGGATGCCGGGGAACTGGACCGCGTCGTGCAGCGCCAGGCACTCCTCGTAGGTCCCCTCCTTGAAAGGGTCGTACGCCGCGACGTCGGCGGGCACCGCCTTGAGGGTGCGGTAGACCGAGCTCGACTGGACCTGCCCCTCCCAGCTGAAGTAGTCCTTCAGGTGGCCCATGGTGACCTTGATCCACGGGCACCGGTCGAAGAAGTAGTCCTGGTTGACCAGCGTCGACCCGCCCGGGATCAGTGCCGGGTAGAACTCCTTCGACACGTGCGCGTTGAGGCCGATCGTCTTGCACACGTCGATGAAGGCGATCTCGATCGGGGAGTCGTGCGGCCAGCGCTCCTCGTTCAGGTCCCCGATGTGGAGCTGGATCAGGTCGGGGTAGGGCTCGACGGCCTTCTCGAGGATGTGCACGAAGCTGTCCCCGTGGTGGTACTCGATGCCGAACCAGATGCCGGACCTGCGGCGTCGAGCCCTCGGGAAGGGGGAAGTAGCCGAGCTCGTAGCCGTGGATCGGCTTGCCGTCGGGAAACCGGTCCGGTTGCAGCTCACCCGCCTGCTCGTTGGCGCGGATGCCCTCGGCCAGCGCCACGATCGACGACCCGAAGAAGCTGCCGCCGTCGATGATGGCGCCCTCACCCCGCCACGTCTTCGTCACGAGGCTCTGGATCAGTGACCGCTCGAGGTAGGAGAGCATCCCGGGCGCGACCTCGGTCTTGCGAAGGGCGTCCGCGGTCTCGACGACGTCGAGCTCGTTGAGGAACTTGGTCCCGAGCACATCCGGGATCAGCCTCGCCACCGTCTTCGCCTGCACCTTGAACGTGTTGGCAGACGCCTGCCGCAGGGCCCGGTCGAGGCGGAACTGCTCGCCGTGCTCGGCCGTGTCGTTGGCGAGCACGTCGGCGTACTCCGACTTGAGCTCCTCGAGGGTGTCCAGGGCGTCGCCACTGTGGCCCTTGAGCCTCATCAGGTGGGCGCGCGACAGGCCCATGCGGAACTCGTACCGGCGGTGGAGGCCGGGGAAATCCACGGCGTCGTGCAGGGCGAGGCACTCGTCGTACGTCGCGTCCACGAACGGGTCGTACGCCGCGACGTCGGCCGGCACCTCCTTGACGGTGCGGTAGACCGAGCTCGTCTGGACCTGCCCCTCCCAGGTGAAGTAGTCCTTCAGGTGGCCCATCGTCACCTTGAGCCAGGGGAACAGGTCGAAGAAGAAGTCGCGGTAGATCAGGGTGGAGCCGCCCGGGATGAGCGCGGGGAGGAACTCCTTCGCCACGTGCGCGTTCAGGTTCTTGCTCCGGCAGACGTCGATGAACGCGACCTCGATCGGCGCGTCGGCGCTCCACGACTCCTCGGTCACGTCGCCGATGTGGAGCTCGACCAGGTCGGGGTACGGCGCGACCGCCTTCTCGAGCATGTGCACGAAGCTGTCGCCGGCGTGGTAGTCGACGCCGTACCAGTTGCGGACCTGGTCCTTCTGGCCGCCGGCCTGCGGGAACCGGCCGAGCTCGTAGCCGTGGATCGGCTTGCCGTCGGGGAACCGCTCCGGCGTCAGCTGTTCAGCATGCTCGTTCGACCGGAGCCCCTCGGCGGCCGGGACGATCGAGCCCCCGAAGAAGCTGCCGGCGTCGATGATGGCGCCCTCACCCCGCCAGGTGGTCTTCACGAGGTTCTGGAGCATCGCCCGCTCGAGGTAGGAGATCATCCCGGGAGCGACCTGGGTCCCACGAAGCACGTCTGCCGTGTGGAGGATGTTGAGGTCCTTGAGGAATCGAGACCCGAGGAGCTCCGGGGTCAGCCTCTGCACCGTGTCCATCTGCACCTTCATCGTGTCGGGGCGGGAGCAGCACTGAGCAAGAGCCCCACCGTACTCGTGCAATTCATCGGATCAGGCTCTCGGGCTCGCCACGCAGAACACGCTGTTGACGGTCAGGTCCCGCTCGGTGATGTCGGGCACCACCTCGCGCACGCGGTCGAGGATCTCGGGCGTCAGCCGCGCACACGTCGCGTCGTCGGACGCGCAGCTCTTCCCAGTGCGTGACGACGTAGTGCCGCTCGACCGCGGCTCGCAGCTCGTCGAGCCGGAGCCGGTTGAGGTTGACGAGGAGATCGTGGTCGGCCGGGAGATCGGGCACGGCGTTGATGTGGCGCCAGTCGTAGTTCTGCTGGTGCTCGCGGTTGCCCATGTCGATCTGACCCGGCCACCGCGGCTGTCGCTTGTGGCCGTTCCAGCAGTAGAAGTTGTGGTGGAGGAGGACCAGCCGGCTCTGCGGGTGACACGCGCTGGTGAGGTGGGCCAGGACCTGATCGAGATCGGTCAGGTGCTCGGACACGTTGTGGAGCACGATCGTGTCGAAGGTCCGGTCGAGCTCGACCGCCTCGATCTCGCTCTGGACCAGGTCGATCGCCGGCATCGTCGAGGCGATCTGACGCGGGGTGACGCCCATGTCGTCCCAGCGCCGGGCGCGCTTGTTCCGCGCACGCGTGCTGTCGAGCTCCAGTGCGGGATCGACCCCGGTGTACGACGACGCGCCGGCAACGAGGTAGCCCATCCCGAGTCCACCGAAGCCACAGCCGACGTCGAGGACCGAGGCACCGAGGTGTTCCTGGATCCGTTTCGGCCACGACAGGTAGTCGAACCGGGAGGCGACGTCGATCAGGTCGGGGTCGTAGCTGCGCAGCGCCTGGCCGACGTCCTTGGCATGGTGGAAGTAGGCGACCTTCGCCTGCTCCGTCTCGCTGACCCAGTCGGGACCGGGACTCCACGTCGTGCACCGTCCGGGCGGCAGCAAGGAGATCGGCACCGATGTCGCCGGTGCGTGCCTCGAGGTAGCGGCCGTCGATGGTGGCGATCTCACCCGCGTACTGCTTGGCCTGAGCGGCGGCCGCGATGCGCTCGAGGAGGCGGGGGGCGACCTCGTTGGCGGGCTCGACCTCCAGCACGATGCGCGCCAGCTTCTCCGACTCTGCCAGCTCACCTGCCGCGAGGTGCAGGCGTGCCGCCAGCATGGCCGAGCCGACATGGTTCGGCCGGGTGGCCCGGAACGCGGTGACCAACGGGACCGCTGCCTCGGGGCGGCCGAGCTCGAACTCGGCCCTCGCGAGGAGGAAGCCGGACACGCCGTACGGGTCCTGCGCCACCAGCGGCGCCAGGATCTCTCGCGCGGTGTACCAGTCCTTGACGGCCACCGCTTGCTTGGCGGCCTCGAGCCGCTCGGCCCTTCCCTTGCTCATGCCTTAACGGCTCCACCAGCGTTTGGGCCTCGGGGCGCTGCCGGCGGCGGATACCGACGGCTTCGCCGCCCGGCTGGCTGCCGATCCTCCCTGACCCGGCGCAGCCGTGGCACTTGCCCTCGGCGACGTAGAGACGCCCGCGGTAGACGGGTCCCTCGCGCCTCCCACACCCGCAGCTGGACGTTGCCCCCGGCGAGGAACTCGGGAAGCACCGGGATCCGGAAGGCGTGCGCGCCCACGACCCGGGACGTCCTCGAGCGACCGGTCGACGACGTCGGCCGGTACGACGAGGAGCGGGACGCCGTCGCGCATGACCACGACGTGCAGGACGCGCTCCTGGTCCTCGCGGTCCCAGGCCCAGCCGCTGAGCCAGTCGCCCTCGGCCCAGCCCTCGGCTCTGCTCGGGCGGCTTGAGCCCGGACCTTCCCGTGATCGGCGGCGGTCCGTCGGGCGGGCTGGCAAGCAGCTCGTCGCTCTCGCGCCTTGATCCGCTCGGGGTCGAGCCGTCCGTTGACGACGTCCATCGCCGTGGCGACCGCCTGGTCGACGAGGTCGTCGATCGGAGTCGACCTCGCGGCCGCGTCGCTCCGGCCGAACTGCCGATCCACCAGCTCGGTGAGGACCCGCGACGACAGCACCTTGTTGCGTCCCGACAGCGCGAACGTCTTGACGCCGATCTTGTTGACCCGCAGGAAGACGCTGCGCAGCTTCTCGTCCTCCTCGTAGAGGCCCCAGACCATCGGGTACGACGTCGACGGGGTCCACTCCGCCGGCACCGGGAGGACCGACAGGGTGATGTACTCCTCGGTGCCCTCGACCCCTCGGGTGGCGACGAGCTCGACGTCGACCTCCTCACCACGGATCGAGCAGGCGGCGCTCCCCCGGTCCCCGGGCGTAGAACCAGATCTCGTCCTGCGTCGTGTTCAGCCCGAAGATGACCCGGCGCTGCTGTGCCCCGCTGGCGTTCTCGGGATCCCACGTCGCCGGCATCAGCCAGTGCGTGTCCGCCTCGTCGACCGAGTCGGTGCGGAGCAGCCGCTCGTCGACGGCGCCGGGTCCGCCGCCCGACCCGCCGTGCAGGGCGGCGAGCAACACCTTGCGCTGCGACAGCGGCGAGGCGTCGATGAGCGGCTTGGCCTTGAGGTAGGCGTACATCTGGTCGGACTTGAACTTGCGACCGGTCGCGTCGGCGGCCGACCAGGACAGCAGCTGCTCGGGGAGCACGAGGAGGTCGTGACCGGCCTCCGCCGCACGGGTGACGTACTCGTGCACGATTCCGTGGCGGGCGTCGTACGGCTCGAAGCTGCCGATCACGTCGAACGAGCTCCTTGCGGAGCGCGATCACCTCCGCGCCGTAGGCCCGGGAGGTGAGGATCTGGGAGGCGACGTCACCGCCGAGCGGCATGCCGACCATGGTGCCGTCGGTCGAGAAGAACGTCGTGAACATGGCGGAGGGCCGGTGGCTGACGGCCTGCCGCGCCGCCGCGAAGAAGCCGAACTGAGGGAGCGCGCCGAGCCCGTCGGCGATCAGCATCGCGTCCGACGACTGGGCCGCGACCAGCGTGTTGAGCGCGGTGCCCGAGGTCTGGCCGAGGCAGTTGACGACGGTGACGTTGCGGCACGCCTCGTCGATCGAGGCACGGGCGTTCTCGATCGCGTTGCGCACCGTCACGTCGGTGTAGCCGAGCACCAGCTCGTCGGGAGCCTCGGCGTGGCAGGCCTTGACCAGCTCCTCGAGCGAGTCGCCGCGGCGGACCAGGGTGACGTAGCTGATCGAGCCCGCCGGATCCGCCGGCTTGTCGACGCCCTCGATCACCCGGGCGATCGCCTCGGTGCTGCCGTGCTGCTCGATCAGCTCGCCGAGGTAGGCGTGGAAGCCGTACCAGACCTCGAGGTTGTCGTCGTTGGAGAACTGCGGGTGGGCGATGACCTGGCCCTCGCGGAGGGCGTTTTCGAGCCGGTCGGCCAGGTCCTGCGCCGTGGGTTCGACGAGGCATGCGTCGTGGTCGCGCTCCGCCACCAGCTCGGGGGTGCCACCCACGGACGTGGCGATGAAGGCGACCCGCTGCTCCAGCGTCTCGTAGACGGCCATCGTGGAGTTCTCGATGAGGGACGGCATCACCGCGATCAGGTCGCGCTCGGTGAGGAACGTCAGCGCCTCGGGCTGGTTCTTGTCGGTGATCGTGACGACCGGGCACTCCCAGGTCTCGGCCTTCTCGGCGAGGTAGTCCTCGGGCGTCATGCCGCCCTGCGCGGCCAGCTTGCCGCCCCACTTGCCGAGGAAGGTGACGGAGTCCGGGATCTCGCCGCGCTCGTGGAGCAGGTCGATCGCGTTGCAGAAGATCTCGATGCCCTTGCGCGCCTCGAGCCGGCCGAAGAACACCAGGTCCCGGCTCTTGACCACGTCGCCGTGCTGGCGCGGCGGGCCGGGGCGGGCGTCGATGACCGGGACGTTGGAGAAGTCGACGATGTTGGGCTGCACGAAGACATTGGTCTCGGGCAGCCGGTAGCCGATCCGGTCCATGAACGACAGCAGGTGGGCCGACCCGCCGATCACCACATCGGCGAGCTCGACGCACTTCTGCTCGGCGTACGACGCAGCGACCAGGTTGGTGTCCGTGATCGGGAGCATCTGGTAGTGCCGGTTCCAGATGTGCGGCGACGACGTCTTGACCAGGAAGAGCGTGTCGCGGAACGCCAGCCCGAGTCGCTTGGCCATCAGCGCGTAGACCAGGCCGCCGCGCCACTCGGAGGTGTGGACGACGTCGAACGGCTCCTGGTCGCGCAGCCACTCGTAGGCGCTGGCGTAACGACGCTGCCAGTTCGGGGAGGCGCACCACAGGGGCATCTCCGAGACGTCGAGGTAGTGCAGCGTCACGCCGAACTCGGCGTACCGCTGGACCCAGAACTCCGGCGTCTCGTCCTGGACGACCGGGCCCTTGAGGAAGAGCACGTGCACCTCGTGGCCCTGGGCGGCGAGCCCCTTGGCCAAGTGGTAGTACGTCGACGCGATGCCGCCGTTGCGTACCGGGCCGATGATCTCCTCGGTCACGATGGCGACCCTGAGTCGGCTCGGCGATGCGCTCAGCCCCACGGATTCGATTCCGGGGAAGCGCATTACCTTGAAGTCGTCGCGTTGCATCTGTCTCCCGGTACCAACCAAGCGAAGTCGCAGCCGTAGCAGCCGAGACCCGGCGTCCGCCCTTGGCGCCTATGCCGACATGACACTATATGAGGGACGCCGGGGGCTTTGAGGCTCCTTCAGATTAGACGCGAAAGAGACCCCAAGTGGACCAGCGGCCAGACGACGCTCCCAACGAGGATGCGCCCGAATCCGAAGGCGACCCCAAGCCCCACAAGGCCGAACCGGGCTTCATCCGTCGCCACAAGGTCGGCGTCATCCTCGGCACTCTCGGCGATCTTCGTGCTCGCCCTCCTCGTGGGCGGCGGCGTGTGGTTGATCGTGCTCAACGACAAGATCGACGACATCCCGCGCGTCGAGGTCGACGTCGATCGACCGGACCGTCCCGACCGGACCCAGCCCAAGGACGCGCTCAACGTGCTGCTGGTCGGCGTCGACGGGCGCGGCACGGACGTCCAGGAGCGGCTCGAGGCAGGCGACACCGGGCTGCTCAGCGACACGATGATGATCTGGCACCTCGAGAAGAACCACGAGAACAGCCAGGTCGTCTCGTTCCCCCGCGACTCCTGGGTCGACGTACCCGGTTACGGCGAGGCGAAGCTCAACGCGGCGTTCTCCTGGGGCGGTCCCGAGCTCCTCATCCAGACCCTCGAAGACACGCTGGACCTCTACATCGACCACATCGCGGTGGTCGACTTCGAAGGGTTCAAGGGGATCACCGACACGCTCGGCGGCGTCGAGCTCACGACCTCCGACGGCGGGACCCAGCACTTCGACGGCGAGGAGGCGCTGGAGTACGTCCGCGAGCGCAAGTCGCTGCCCGGCGGCGACTTCGACCGCATCGACCGCCAGCAGAACTTCCTGCGAGAGGTCCTCCACGAGGCCACCAGCACCGGCACCCGGATCAACCCGGTGACCGTCACCAACCTGATCGGCGACCTCGGCAAGCTGCTGGTGCTCGACAGCGACTTCACCAACGACGAGATCCGCGACCTCGGCTTCGACGTCGTGCGCCAAGGCGCCGGCGAGGTCGTGTGGATGACCGCCTTCACCGACGGCACCGGCACCTCCGCCGACGGCCAGAGCATCGTCCTGCTCAACGTCGAGAAGTCCAAGGAGCTGATGGCCGCGATCTCGCGCGACGAGTTCGACGACTACCTCAAGGACAACAAGATCGACCGCCTCCCCAAGCCCGAAGACGTGAACTAGACCCGTCGGTCGAGGAATCGGTGACCGCACCGCTGGTCGAGGAGGTCGGCGACCACCGCTGTCGAGGAGGTCGCGCTAGCGACCGTCACGAGACTCCGCGACCCACCGCCGGTCGAGGAGGTCGGCGACCACCGCTGGTCGAGGAGGTCGCGCAGCGACCGTCACGAGACCTCCGCAGGTCCCGCCCCCGGCTCCCCCGGCTTGAGCGACCCACGGTCCCGGCGCGCGCTCCAGCTGCGGCTGGCGAGATCTGGCAGCGCGTCGAACCGACCTTCGATCAACGCGATCCGCTTGGCCCGGCTCCATCCCTGCACCTGCTTCTCGAACAGGTAGGCATCGAGCATCCGTTGGAACTCGGCGGCCCAGACCAGTTGGACCGGTCTTCTGCGGCGCGTGTAGTCAGCGCCGAGACCCGCGTTGTGTTCGGCGATTCGGCGTTCGAGGTCCCAGGTGCTGCCGACGTAGTAGGAGTGGTCGGCGCATTCGACGATGTAGGTCCAAGGCATACCCGCGAGGATCGAGCACGGGTCCGACGAGGTGTCGTCGTACCGATCGAGTCTGTGGATAAGTGCGCCGCGACGGATTGGACGGTTACCGGGTCGGACGGTCGCTGCGCGACCTCCTCGACCAGCGAAAGGTCTCGTGACGTCGCTGCGCGACCTCCTCGACCAGCGAAGGGTCTCGTGACGGTCGCTGCGCGACCTCCTCGACCAGCGGAGGGTCTCGCGACGGTCGCTGCGCGACCTCCTCGACCAGCGGAAGGTCTCGCTGACGGTCGCTGCGCGACCTCCTCGACCAGCGGAGGGTCAGCGGCGGAAGTGGAGGCCGACCTCGGGGTCGACGATGGTCTCCTGGGCGGCGGACAGGGTGTCGACGAGGAGTGGGGCGTCGGTGGGCAGGTTGCGCTTGAGCAGGCCCAGCGCGACCGGGCCGAGCTCGTGGTGGCGGGCCGAGGAGCCGACCCGGCCGACGACCTTCCCGGCCTCGTCGGTCACGTCGGCGCCGACGGTGGGCAGCCGGTTCTCGGAGCCGTCGAGGTGGAGCAGGGTGAGGCGGCGCGGGGGGCGGCCGAGGTTGTGCACGCGGGCGACCGTCTCCTGTCCGCGGTAGCAGCCCTTGTCGAGGTGGACGGCCGGACCGATCCAGCCGACCTCGTTGGGGATGGTGCGGTGGTCGGTGTCGATGCCGAACCGGGGCTCGCCGCGCTCGATCCGCAGCGCCTCGAACGCCCAGAGGCCGGCGGCGGGACCGGCGGCTTCGGCGTACGTCGTCAGCTGGTCGCGCGGCACCAGGTCGTACTTGCCGGCAGGGCGCCAGGCGACCGCGATCTCAGGCGTCGCGTCGACGACCTCGACCTGCATCATGAACCGCATCCGGTCGAGGAACTCGACCAGGGCGGCGGCGGCGCCGGGCTCGGTGTGGGCGGTGAAGGACTCGCCGTCGTCGACACCGGCGAACGCGTGCTCGACGTGACCCTGCGGACTCAGCACCAGCGCCTGCGTCCAGACGCCGGGCTCGAGGCCCTCGAAGTACTGGGTCGTCAGCGAGTGGAGCCAGGTCAGCCGGTCGGGCCCGGTGATCCGTACGACGTCGCGGTGGGACAGGTCCACGAAGCCCTCACCGGCAGCGAGCGCACGCTGCTCGCCGTACAGCGAGCCGTAGTGCGCGGCGACGGGTGCGTCGATGCCGTCGCCGGCGACAGCGTCGGGCAGCTTCAACAGCGGACTCATGGGTTTCCTTCACAGTCGTGGCACCGGCCGAACACCGTCAGGTGTCCCAGGTCTGGGGAGAACGCGTGACGGGTAGCCAGTGATTCCACAAACGGCGCGGCATCTTCGGCGTTCACCGAGACGACCTTGTGGCAGTCGCGGCAGACGAGGTGGAAATGCTCGTGCCCACGCGTGGAGTGGTACGTCGGAGCCCGGTCGCTCAGATGGGCGTGGCGGACCAGCCCGAGCCCCTCGAGCACCTCGAGAGTGCGGTAGACGGTGGACGCGTTGACGGTCGACGCCTGCTGCTGGACGTGCGCGAGCACCTCGTCGGGTGTTGCGTGGCCGAGCTCGTCGACCGCGGCCAGGATCAGCTCGCGTTGCGGCGTGAGGCGGTAGCCCTTCTCCCGAAGAGCCTGCCGCCAGTCCGCCGGTTTCGAGGCTCGCTCGCTCGCACCTCAACCACCGGTCTGCGAAGTCTCGCCCACAGGTGCGGCTGGAGCGGCTGCCCCATCGCGGCCATGTCGTAGGCGTAGAGGAGATCGCCGTCGACGTTGCCGTAGAGGCGCTTGCCGCCGACGTACTCCTTGGCCGAGTCGGTGCGGGCGACCGCGTCGGTGACGATCTCGAGCTTGCCGGCGGCGGCGTCGCCGTACCAGATCTCGACGAAGCCGGTCAGGTGCGCGAGGAGCACCTCCACCTTGCCCTCGGGTCGCGCGCGGATGAAGCCGGTCTCCTGGGCGGCGTTGCGCACCTTGTTGCCCTCGTCGTCGACGATCCACGCGCGCGCCATGTAGTGGAAGAACGGGCGCCCGTCCTGCTGGAAGATCAGCTCCTGACCGAACTGGAACTTCTCGATCGTCGGGTAGTCGCCGTGGCCGTTGCCGCGCCAGGTGCCGAGCATCCACGCGATCGGTCCGCAGTCGGGGTGCAGGTTCTCAGGGATCTCGAAGGCCACGATCAACCAGTCTAGGAGAGGTGCAGAGGTCCCCCTAGGCTGACCGTCATGGCGCGTGAGCTGGTGGTCAAGGTGACGTGTGGGACCGATGCCCCGGAGCGGGCCAACCAAGGTTTCACCGTGGCGGCGACGGCGGCCGCGTCCGGCGCGCCGGTGTCGCTGTGGCTCACCGGCGAGGGCGCCTGGCTCGCGGTGCCCGGTCGGGCCGCGGAGCTGGCGCTCCCGCTCGCGACGCCGATCCCCGACCTGCTGGCCTCGATCCTCGAGCTCGGCACCGTCACGGTCTGCAGCCAGTGCGCCGCGCGTCGCGAGATCGGCGAGTCCGACGTACTCCCCGGTGTGCGCATCGCCGGTGCGCCGGTCTTCGTCGAAGAAGCGCTGCGCGAGGGCGCGCAGGCGCTCGTCTACTGACAGCCACCAGGACCGTAGAGTTTTCGTGTGAAGAGGCCGCTCGCGACCGCCGTCGTCGGTCTTGCCCTCCTCACCGCGCTGACCGCGCTGTCCGCCTGCGACGACGAGCCCGAGCAGAAGGGGCCCACCCTCGGTCCGGGCGACCAGTACGTCGCGCTCGGCGACTCCTACACCGCAGCACCGGGGACCGGGACGGAGTCGCAGGACAACTGCCGGCAGTCGATCGTCGACTACCCGCACCAGATCGCCGAGGCGACCGGCGCCGACCTCGTCGACAACAGCTGCAGCGGCGCCAACACCAGCCACCTGACCGAGGCGAAGATCGGCACCGACGCCGGGCCGCAGCTCGACGCCGTCAACGAGGACACCGACCTGGTGACGATGCGACTCGGTGCCAACGACTTCAACCTCATCGGCCGCATCTTCTTCTGTTCCCGCCTGTTCCGGTCAGACCTTCCCGGCACTCCGTGCGCGGACGCCGACGCCAAGCGAGGCGCCGACAGCCTCGACAGCCGGCTGCCGGAGGTGCAGGCCAACCTGGACCGTGCGGTCGACGACATCGAGGACCGGGCGCCGGACGCGGACATCATCCTGATCGGCTACCCGCACGTCGCCCCGGCCGAAGGCACCTGCGCGCTCCTCCCGCTTCCGGTCGGCGACTACGACTACGCACGCCGGGTCATCGACGGACTCAACGACGCGCTCGAGGCGGTCGCGGACGACCACGACCTGACCTACATCGACATGGAGGGCCCGAGCGAGGGCCACGACACCTGCGGTGAAGAGCCGTGGATGGCCGGTCCCGTTCCCGTGCCCGGCGCCGCGGCACCGTGGCACCCGTACGCCGCCGAGGGCCAGGCCGTGGCCGAGCTGGTCCTCGAGGAGCTGAACCAGTGAGTCCGAACCGGTGGCGGCTCGGCGTCCCGGTGGTTCTCATCGCCCTCGCCGCCGCGTTGACCGCCTGCCAGGACGAGCCGTCGCAACCGAGCCCGGTCCAGCGCGTCCTCGGGAAGGGCGATCAGTACGTCGCACTCGGCGACTCCTACACCGCGGCGCCCAACACCGGACCCAAGGTCGCGAACAACGGCTGCTTCAACACCGAGGTCAACTACCCCCACCGGATCGCCGACGCGACCGGGATGGACCTCGTCGACAACAGCTGCAACGGCGCCACGACCAACGCGCTGACCATCCCGCAGCAGATCGGCTTCAACCGCGAGAACGTCGCCCAGCTCGACGGCGTCGAGCGAGGACACCGACCTCGTCACGATCCGGTTGGGCGCCAACAACGACAGCTTGTTCTCGCGGATCATCTTCTGCTCGCGGCTGTTCGGCCCGGAAGCAGCGGGGACGCCGTGTGCCGACGCGGATGCCAAGAAGGGCGACCGCAGCCTGCAACCTGCGCTCGCCGGAGTGCAGGCCGACCTGGTGGCTGCCGTCGCCGAGATCCAGGACCGAGCGCCCGATGCGCGGATCGTCGTCATCGGCTATCCGCGGCTCGTCCCCGACGAGGGCACCTGCGCGCTGCTGGCGCTGCCCGCGGGCGACTACGACTACGCGCGCGACCTCATCGAGGGCCTCAACGTGGCGCTGCAGGCGGCAGCGGAGAGCGTCGATGCGCCCTACATCGACATGTACGCCGCCAGCGAGGGGCACGACATCTGCGCCGAAGAGCCGTGGATCGCCGGAGCCCCGATCGCACCGGCGGGCGCGACGGCATGGCATCCGTACGCCGCCGAGGGGCCAGGCGGTCGCGGAGCTGGTGCTCGGCGGGTAGCTGCATCGAGGAGTGGAGCGAAGCGCCACCGATCAGCGCGAGACGCTGACCAGGATCTCCTCGAACTTGGTCGCGCACAGGCTGAGCTCGAACTCGCGCTCGGCGAGCTCGCGAGAACGACGGCCGAGCTTGTCCCACAGGTCGATGTCGTCGAGCACCTCGGTCACCCAGTCGGCCGCGGCCGGGATCGAGGTGCGATCCGGCGCGAGCACGCAGCCGCCGGCGGCGTCGACGAGGTGCGCGGCGAGGTTCTCGTCGGGCATCAGGCCGAGGATCGGACGAGCGGCGCAGAGGTAGGACAGCGTCTTGGACGGCACCGAGAACGCGCCGGCCGACTTGTCGAGAACGACGAGCAGCACGTCGCCCGACCCGAGCACCTCGGAGAGCCGCTCGTAGGGCTGGAACGGCAGCAGCGTGATCGGTACGTCGAGCTTCTTCGCCTCGTCGGCGAGCTCGTCGACCGCGCTGCCCTCGGTGATCACGGTCAGGTGGGCCGGCGTGCCCCGGTCGCGCACGGCGCGGACCAGCTGCACGAGCAGGCGGGGGTTGTGCTTGAGCCCGAGGGTGCCGGAGTAGACCAGGTTGGGTACGTCGGCCAGGTTCTGCTCGCGCGCCCAGGCGTTGTCGCGCGGGGTCGGCACCAGCTCGTCCAGGGGCGCCCAGTTGGGGATCACCGTGGTCTTGTCGGCCGTGCCCCATTCGCGGTGCACGTCGACGAACGACTCGGCGATCACGACGATCGCGTCGGCCCGCTTGTTGCACCACCGCTCGACCCAGCCGGCGACGTGGGCGAAGACGAGGAAGCCGCGGCTGAGCTTGGTGCCGGCGAACGACCGCATCGCGATGCCTTGGACGTCCTGCTGCCAGGAGACCCAGGGCGTGCGGGTGGCGAAGAGGAAGAAGGTGACGACCGCCATCATCGGCACCGGCACGTTGCCGAACATCACGGCATCGGGCCGAACGCGGCGGATCTGGCGGGCCAGCTGGACGCCGTACCGGACCTCCTGGACGAGGCGCCGGGCGAAGCTGAGCTTCTCGACCACCTCACCCTGGCCGATCGCCTCGAAGTGGAGATGGTCGTGTCCGCCGAGGTTGCCCTTGCCGGAGACGTGGGCTTCGCACCAGGAGTGCGTGACGTCGTGGCCGCGGCGCGCCAACTCGGCGCTGAGCTCAACCTGGAACGGGTGACCGCTGTAATCGTGAACGAGCACGCGCACAGATCCGCTGCCCCTTCCTTGGAGCGTCGAGGTAAACGAGGTCTAGGTAAACCGGACTTCCCGGTTCTCCTAACGAGCGTTCACCCCTCAGGTCACACGACCCGTTGCTCCTATTTCAGGCCGAGCAGCTGCCTCGCCTCCGTCGTCGTCATCGCGCGGCGCTGGGCCAGCGCTGCCGAGCTCGATCGCACGGTCGACGAGCTGCGCGTTGCTCTCGACCGGCTCGCCCTTCCGGATGGTGAGGACGTCCTCCATCCCGACCCGGAGGTGGCCGCCCTTGCTGAGCGAGGCGAGCGCGACCGGAAGCGTCGTACGACCGATGCCGGTCGCGGACCAGCTGGTGACCTGGGCGGGGAGGGCTGCGACGGCCGCGACGAGAGCATCCGCGGTGCCGGGCATGCCGCCGGGGACGCCCATCACCAGGTCGCAGTGGACGCTGCCGCCGTGGGGCAGGCCGTAGCGGTCGAGCAGCCGGTGCAGCGCCGCGACCTGGCCGAGGTCGAAGAGCTCGAACTCAGGCACCACCTGGCGTTCCTGGCTGAGCTGGTAGAGCTCGCACACGAACGGCCACGGGTTGCTGAAGACGTCGTCGCCGAAGTTCGTCGTACCCATGGTGAGGCTGCAGGAGTCCGGCGCCGCGTCGAGCACCTTGAGCCGGTCCTCGAGCGGGTCGTGGACCGAGCCGCCGGTGGAGAGCTGGACAACGAGGTCGGTGCTCTCGCGAAGCGCCTGGACCGTGTCGGTGAGGCGGGTCAGGTCGAGGGTCGGCCGGTGCTCGTCGTCGCGGATGTGCACGTGGATCATCGCCGCGCCCGCCGCCTCGCACTCCTGCGCGGTCTGCACGAGCTCCTCGAGGGTGGTCGGGAGCTGCGGGAAGTCGGCCTTGGAGGTCTCGGCACCGGTCGGGGCAACGGTGATCAACAAGGCTTGCGGGTCGACGGCGTTGCTCCTCTGTTCCATCCGGTCATCGTGTCAGATCCCCGGACGATCGTCGTACTCGCCAGCCCGGGAGAATGGCCCCATGCGAGCGGTCGTGCAACGGGTCCTGTCGGCATCGGTGCGCGTCGACGGCGAGGTGGTCGGCGCTCTCGACGCCCCGGGACTCCTGGTCTACCTCGGCATCACCCACGACGACGGCGCGGACGACGTCGCATGGATGGCGCGCAAGATCCGCGACCTCCGGATCCTCCGCGACGAGCAGTCCGCGTCCGACGTCGGAGCACCCGTGCTCGTGGTCAGTCAGTTCACGTTGTACGGCGAGGCCCGCAAGGGCCGGCGGCCGACCTGGACGGCGGCCGCGCCGGGCCCCGTGAGCGAGCCGTTGTACGACGCGGTGTGTGCCGAGCTCGAGCGGCTGGGCACCCACGTCGAGCGCGGCGTGTTCGGCGCGATGATGGAGGTCTCGTCGGTCAACGACGGGCCGTTCACGGTGTGGCTCGAACGCCCCTGAACCGCACGCCGAGCAGGTAGAGCTCGCAGCCCAGGCAGAACGCGAAGACGGCGTTGAGCAGGGCCGCGACCAGCGCGAAGCCGACGGCGACCTGGGCGACCAGCACCGCGCCGGTGAGGTAGCCGACGAGGGCGACCACCGCGAACGCCAGGCCGACGCCCTGCGCGAACCGCGGCGGTGTCGGGTCCTCGAGCTCGGCGGGCGGCGTGAGCCGCGGACGGATCAGTCGACGGAAGACCAGTCCGGTCGGGGTGCGCTGCACGCCGAACGCGATGCCGATCGCGAAGAAGAGCGCCTGGACCGCGATGAGCGTGGCCGCGAGGCGTCGGGCACGACCAGCGCCACGGCGAGGAGTACGGCGGTCACGGATGCCGTGAAGCGCGGCCCCCGTGGGTCGATGCCGGCGCTACCGCGCGGTCTGCGTGGCGGTGGGTCATGCGCGGCCACCTCGACCTGCGCAGCTCGCGAGGGCGGCGAGCACGTGTCGCTTCTGCGGCGCGCCGGCGGCGCGGACCACCTCGTGCCCGGCCGAGTCGAGGATCAGGGTGGTCGGCGTGCGTCGTACGTCCAGGGTGCGGACCAGGTCGAGGTGCTTCTCCGCGTCGATCTCGACGTGGTGGACGCCGTCCTCGTGGGCCGCCACGTCGTTGAGCACGACCCGGGCCGTGCGGCAGGGCGCGCAGAACGCCGACGAGAACTGCACGAGCGTCGCCCGCTCGCCCCGCTGGACGCCCGGCGCGGCCGCAGCGACGTGGTCCCACGTGGTCGGTGTCGCGTCGGCGTGCGCGACGAACCGGCCGTCGACGTGGCGGCGGTAGAGACCGAAGCCGACCGCGACGAGCGCAGCCACAGCGATGATCGCGATTCCGGTCATGTCGCCTCAACGCAGACGGCGGCCCCTGGGATTCCAGGAGCCGCCGGGTGCAAGGCCATACAGATCACGCTGCCCGATCAGACCGCGATGTCGACCTCGGCGATGCTGCCGACCGCCGCCTGCACCGTGCGGTCGACCGGCTCGACGCCGGGGAGCAGGGTGCGGAGGGTCCACTCGCCGTCGCCGGCGAAGAACCGGAAGTGGCCGGTGGCGGACACCGGCACCTCCGCGGTGAACTCGCCGGTCCGGTCGAGCAGCCGGACGTAGCCGGTGCTGACCGGCTCGCCGCTCTTGGTCACCTGCCCCTGGACGATCGCCTCGACCTTGGTGTTGATCCCGTCGAGCGACAGGCCACCCTCAGTTGCGCCGCACATGTCAGGCCTCACCCGGCTCGTCGCCGAGCGCGATCGGGACGCCGACCAGCGAGCCGTACTCGGTCCAGGAGCCGTCGTAGTTCTTGACGTTCTCCTGCCCGAGGATCTCCTTGAGCACGAACCAGGTGTGGCTGGAGCGCTCGCCGATCCGGCAGTAGGCGATCGTGTCCTTCGACCAGTCGACGCCGGCCTCGCTGTAGATCTCCTTCAGCTCGTCGTCCGAGCGGAAGGTGCCGTCGTCGTTGGCCGCCTTGCTCCACGGGACGTTGGCCGCGGTCGGGATGTGGCCCGCGCGCTGTGCCTGCTCCTGCGGGAGGTGGGCCGGGGCGAGCAGGCGACCGGCGAACTCGTCGGGCGAGCGCACGTCCACGAGGTTCTGGGTGCCGATGGCAGCGACGGTCTCGTCGCGGAAGGCACGGATGGAGAGGTCCTGCTCCTTGGCGGTGTACGACGCTCGCCTCGCGGCTCGGCAGCTCGCCGACCAGCTCGCGCGAGTCGAGCTCCCACTTCTTGCGACCGCCGTCGAGCAGCTTGACGTCCTCGTGGCCGTAGAGCTTGAAGTACCAGTAGGCGTAGGCGGCGAACCAGTTGTTGTTGCCGCCGTACAGGACGACGGTGTCGTCGTTGGCGACGCCGCGGTCCGGACAGCAGCGCCTCGAACTGGGCCTTGCTGACGAAGTCGCGACGGACCTGGTCCTGGAGGTCGGTCGTCCAGTCGAGCTTGATGGCGCCCTTGATGTGGCCCTTGTCGTAGGCGGTGGTGTCCTCGTCGACCTCGACCAGCACCACCTTGGGGTTGTCGAGGTTCTCCTCCACCCAGGCGGCGGAGACGAGCGAGTTCTCGCGGCTCATGATGTGTGTTCCTTTGATCGGTTCTTCATGGGGACGGGAACAGGTGAACAGGTGCTGACTCAGCACGACGCAGGGAAGTCGCGGGCGCACGGCAACCGAGCAGCAACGGGTGCCAGAGACGTACGCCGGGTGTCAGCCATGGCGGTCGAACCCGCCGGGATCAGACCCCGCTCAGCGCATTCGACACAGCGCCGAGCTGACACGGCAGTTGTCCACTGCGCGCCGCTTGGTGAGCCAGGTCGTCGACATGCCGGTCACACTACGGGCGGTTCGCGCGCGAACCCACGGTTCATCCCATTGAACGAGACGCGTGTCCGGATATTGGGACACCTCGTCAGCAGGCGCTCCGGAGCAGCGTGGCGGACGAGCCCGGGAACGCTCCTGGCGTGACGTCCAGCTCGACCGGACCGGTCTGGCCGGGACCGGTGCGGAGCTCGAACTCGATCTCCTGCGTCTCGCCGGGGTCGAGCACGGTGACGATCTGGGCGACCGGTCGCCCGTCGTAGTCCTGGGTGACCACCGGGTTGAAGGGTCGCGAGTCGAGCGAGAGCTCCTCGATGCTTCCGCCCGCCGGCGCCATCACGTAGACCGCGAGCCGTTGCTGGCCGGCTTCGATCTCCTCGAAGAACCGGCCGCCGGGGAAGATGCCCGAGACCGACGGCGGTACGTCGAGCTCCTCCGGCACCGCGTTGGTCAGTCGGATCGAACCCGCGACCTCCTGGGCGTAGCCGGAGCAGGAGCGCGCGATCGCGTCGGCGTCGTACTTCAGGTAGTAGGTCATCTTCGACTCGAGGGCGTCGTTGACGTAGATGCCGACCTGGGCGTTCTCGTCGACCGTCTCCAGCTCGCCGGCGATCTCGGTGTCGTCGATGAGCGCCTGCTCGGTGTCGACGAAGCTGTGCATCCGGATCCGGCCCTCGGTGACGGCGGTGCCGAGTGCGTTGATGACCTCGACCGGGTCGCCGCGACCGGCGGCGAAGGCGTTGAAGACCGCCTTGGCGACGGCGTTCTGGAAGCCCTCCTGCTCCGCCCGGTCGATCGCGGTGAGGTAGATCTGGTTCTCGACCTTGGCGACGACGTCGGCCGAGGTCACCGGTCCGTAGCCGGGTACGTCGACCGGGCCGGTCGCGATCAGCAGGTAGGACACCGCGACCGGGTCGATGAAGAAGACGCCGTCGACGTCGCCGCCCAGCTCTCGCTGCCACCGGGCCGCCGCGAGCTTCGCGGCGCGGGTGGCGTCGGGAGTCATGCTGGCGTTCATGAACCACTGACCGAGGGCGGGGCCGAAGACGTCCTGCTCCCCCGGGGTGAGCGGGATGACGGGACGGTCGATGCCGCCGTACTTCGACGTCCCCACCTGTTCGACGATGTCCACCTCTCCGCCTTCGGCATGGATGCGCGAGATCGAACCCGCGAGGCCACCCATGCTCCGGAGCTCGGCGTTGTTCTCGAACACCAGCAGATGGTCGCGGACACCGTCGGCTCCGAGCAGGCTCGGCATCAGGTCGGCCGCTCGGTAGGCGGAGCCGAGAGCCGACCGGGCGTCGACGACGATCGAGCGCAGCTCGGTGAAGCGGGTCGAGATCGGGCCGGCCAGTCCGCTCTCGTCGATCGCCTCGAGCTCGGAGGCCGCCTCGTCGAACGCCTGCTCGCTCTCGTGGGCGGGCGCGCCGACCGACGCGATCAGGTCGAGGGGGAACTTGCCGTCCGCCGGGTTGAAGGACCGGGCGGCCACCAGCTCCGCGGCGTCGACCAGCTGCGGGATGCCGTCGTCACCGAGGTCGTCGAGCACGTCGGCGGCGGTCGCGACCGCCTCGGCGTCGTCGCCGAACACGGGCAGGTGCTCCAGGAGCCACCACGTCGGTCCGTCGGTGCGGTCCTGCGCGTCGCCGGCGGCGTTCTGGTAGCGCTCGAGCGCGCGGGCTGCGCCGTCCGCGTCACCCTGCTCGATCTCCTGCCGCAGCAGCCGCGCGCTCCGCTCCACCTCGTGGAGGTCGTCGGTCGTCGACCACACGGTCCAGGCGGTCCACACGACGAAGAGGCCGACGAGCGCGGCTCCGCCGACCAGGACCATGCGCGACGGCCGCTCCTTCAGCCACGGCCAGATCGCCCGCCATCCGCGTGGACGACTACGACGACGGACCACGGGAGACACGCGGCACAGCATGCCACTGGCAAATCGTCGGTCCGGCGATGTCCACGGTGACGCCGGACGTCGGGACGGCATCTCGTAGGATGCCTGAGCGTCGGGGAGGGCCGGCGTGACCGAACCGGGGTCGCCGCGTTCTTCACATGCGTACGCAGCAGGTCGTCGAAGATTGAGGTGCCGTGGATTTCAAGCAGTTCTTGCTGGTGCTGCGTCGTCGTTGGCGAAGTGTCGTCCTGATGTTCCTGCTCGGACTCGGCGTCGCGGCCGGCGTGTCCTACGCGCTGACCCCCAAGTACGAGTCCACGGCGAAGGTCATCGTCTCCGTCAACGCCAGCAACGCATCCGAGGCGTCCGGTGCGGCGTTCTTCCTCGCCAACCGGGTCCAGTCGTACGCCGACCTCGCCAGCAGCACCGAGCTCGCCCAGCGGGCCATCGAGGTGCTCGACCTCGACATGACGCCGGCCGAGCTGTCGAGCCAGATCTCCACCGAGGTGGTCACGGAGACGTCCGTCATCTCCATCACCGTCTCCGACGAGGACCCGCACGAGGCGCAGACGATCGCCGACGTCATCACCACCGAGTTCCAGACCTACGCCGAGGAGATCGAGACGATCGGCGAGGACGGCGAGTCGCAGATCGCGCTCAACGTCACGGATCCGCCGGAGTACAACGGCAGCCCGGTCAGCCCCGACTGGCTCCTCAACCTCCTTGCCGGCGGACTGATCGGCCTGCTGATCGGCCTGGCGCTCGCCATCGCCCGGGAGCTGCTCGACCGCACCGTGCGCACGGCGGACCACATCGCCGAAGTCACCGACGCGCCCGTCCTCGCGAGCATCGGCTTCGACAGCGACATCCGGTCCGCGCCGCTGCTCACCGACCTGGGCGCGTTCGCCGCCCGGACCGAGGCCTTCCGCCTGCTGCGCACGAACCTCCAGTTCATCGACATCGACCAGCGCGCCCGCGTGCTCGTGGTCACGAGCGCGGTGCCCGGCGAGGGCAAGACGATGACGTCGACCAACCTGGCGGTCGCGCTCGCCCAGACCGGTCGGACCGTGCTGATCATCGACGCCGACCTGCGGCGGCCCCGGGTCGCCAGCATGCTCGGCGTCGACCCGGCGATCGGCCTGACGACCGCGCTGGTCGGTAAGACCCAGATCGAGGACGCCATCCAGGTGCACGAGCCCAGCGGCCTGCACGTGCTCGCGAGTGGCGCCAAGCCGCCGAACCCGACCGAGATCCTGCAGTCGCGGGTGACCCACGACCTGATCCGGCGGCTGCGGCAGTCCTACGACATGATCATCATCGACGCGCCGCCGCTGCTTCCGGTGGCCGACGCCTCGGTGCTCTCCACGCTCGCCGACGGATCGATCATGGTCGTCCGGCACGGCCAGACCACGCGCGACCAGATCAACGAGGCGGTCAACCGGATCAACCAGGTCGGCGGCCGGTTGTACGGCGTCGTGGTCAACATGGTCGCCAAGCGCGCCATCGGTAGTTACTACTATTACTACTACGAGGAGACGTCCCCGATGCGGGACGGCAAGAGCCGCAAGGAGTCGAAGAGCAAGGACTCGTCCCGGAGCAGCGGCGGCACCCGCAAGGCGTTGCCCCCCACCTCCTCGGCCTCGGACGAGGACTCCGTCCGCGAGGACGGCGGCAGGCGCAAGGCGGAGTAGCCGGTGCTGAGCACGATCGAGGCCGACCTCCGGGCGAACGTCGACCACACGAGGCGCACCGGGCTGGGGTTCTGGGTCTGGGTGATCGGCAAGGCCCTCGTGACGCCGCAGGTGCAGGTCGTCGTACTCCACCGGATCGCGTCGGCGCTGGCGCACACGCCGCTGCGCCCGCTCGCCTTCGTGCTCCGCTCGATCGGCCTGGTGTGGGCCGGCGCCGAGATCCACCCCGATGCGCAGCTCGGGCCGGGCTTCGCGCTGGTGCACTCCAACGGCGTGGTGATCGGCCCGGGCGTCCGCACCGGCGTCGACTGCCGGATCAACCCCGGCGTCGTACTCGGCGAACCGGGACGGGGCAGCTCGGGCGACTACGGCTTCCCCGTCCTCGGCGACCACGTGACGATCGGCGCGCACGCCGTCGTGCTGGGCACGATCCACATCGGCACCGGCTCGGTGGTCGGCGCCAACTCGGTCGTGCGCGGCGACGTGCCCGACAACGTGGTCGTCATCGGCTCCCCCACCAAGATCGTGCGCCGCCTGGTGCCGTTCGAGCAGGACCCGAGCCGCGCCACCGCGGCCCCGGCCGACTGAGCAGCCGGACTAGGCGCTCAACAGCTCCTCGAGCACGCCCTCGACCACGTCGACGGGGATGTCGATGTCATCGACGATGCCCGTCGGCTCCTTGCCCTCGGGCAGTGAGCCCGCACCGACCAGGTAGCGGTAGTGCATGCCGCCGATGGCCTCCGCGATGGTCCAGAGGCCGAGGTGGACGTAGCTGCCGGCGAACATCTCGAGCACCCGTACGCCGGGTCGGCTCCAGGTGATGTTGGTCAGCGCGGCACCGTGCGGCGCGATGATCACCTCGGCGTTGTGGAAGACGTCGATCTGCTCCTGCACGGTCAGCGTGCCGGGGTCGAGCATGACGAAGCCCTGGGCCTCGAGGCGCGGCCAGAGCTCGGGCTCCTGGAGGTAGCGCCGTCCGCCGGGCTGCTGCCCGCGGGACAGGTAGAGCCGTGCCGGGGTGCCCTTGCGGCCGCTCGGCGGCAGCCGCTTGCGCAGCCACTCGGTGGCCGAGCGCGGTGCGTCGAGGTCCTGGTTGGGCGTGCTCGGGACGAGCAGCCGATCGGCGCGGATGGTCCGGTCGGCGCGCGGCTGGATGAAGGTGCCGGTGATGCCGGCCAGCTCCAGGATCTGGCGCTGGTAGCCGCTCTGGTGCGGCACCACGATCGCGTCGACCTTCTCGCCCGGGAGGGTCTCCTCGAAGATGCCGTAGCGGGCCACCGCGTCGTAGAGGAAGTGGTAGTAGTTCACGACCGTGCCGCGGGTCGTGAGGCTGAGGACAGTGCCGTCGACGTGCTCGACCTCGGGCAGCCGCGGGCTGAGGAAGAGGGGATGCTCGCGCCAGCCGGAGAGACCGAAGTAGCCGCTCGTCTGGTAGTCGAGGATGCCGCCGGGCGTGACCGTAGCGCCGTAGTCGCCCACCAGCCGGCCGTCGCGTACGTCGAGCACGTAGCGGGCGGGGATCTCGGCATGGCGGCCGCGCTCGAACACCCAGTGCTGGGGCGGCTGCCCCTGGGCGGGGCCGCGTTCGAGGATCTCCGCCGGCCCGCCCGGATGGAGGGTGACCGCACCCGGCTCGCGCGGGGCGGTCTCGGAGGACGCCGCGGTCGCGGTGCGGGGCAGGCCGCGGTCCCCGAGCAGCCGGCCGACCGGGCGGAACACGACGCCCGCGAGCACGGAGAGGAAGCGGTGGGCCCGCTTCAGCAGCGGCCACGCGGGCTGCATCCGGGCAGGCAACCTGCTCACCGGCCCACCAGTCGTCGTACGACGCGCCAGACGATCGGGATCTCGATGAGCCTGCGCACCTGGCCCGCATCCACAGCGGGCGTGATCACCTGCGCGCCAGCCGGGACAGCCGGCCGTCGGTGCGGAGCAGCACCAGCTCGAGCTCGCCCTCGATGTCCTTGTTGAGCTCGACCACCGGCGGGTGCACAACGGGAGGTCGAGCGAGTCGCGCCGGCTCGGGCGACTTCCACGCCCGGGTGTGGGTCGCGCCCGACGCTGTAGCCGTCGTGCTCGACCAGGTTGACGCACGGCATGATCGACAGGCCCTGCCGCGACATGATCGTCACCCACCAGTGGTGGTCCCACCCGTAGCGGTCGCCGTCCGGCTCGGTGGACACGAACGTGAAGTGGCGGCAGGCGGCCTCGGTGACCAGCGCGTCCGGGTGGGGTACGGCGACCGTGCGTGCGCCGGGCGGGCGCGGTGCGCGGGATCTCGTCGACCCGGTCCTCGGCGCCGGCGTGGTCCCGGTCGAACTCCGCGCGGTGGTCGTGCCAGCGGTCGGCCCAGGTCGCCCAGCCCCACACGCTGGCCCAGGTGCTGAAGCCATAGCTGTCGGCGCCGAACATCTCCTTCGGCACCAGGTGCGTGTCGCCGCCGATCTGCCAGATCCGCTTCTCGTCGGCGTAGCGCTGGAGCAGCTCGTCGGCGTACCGGAAGAACGAAGGGTCGGGAACGCAGTCGTCCTCGAGCACGATCGCGCGATCGACCTGGGAGAACACCCAGTCGAGGCCGAGCTCCACGTTGGCCTCGAGCCCGAGGTTGCGGTCGGCGTACTTGCGGTGCACCTTGCACGGCCAGTCGATCTCGTCGATCAGCTCGCGTACGGCGGCGCACTGGGCCGCCTCGTCGGGCCGGTCCGGCCGCGGCCCGTCCGCGACGATGAACAGCTCCTCGGGCCGCACCCGGCGCAGCACCTCGAGGTTGCGACGCGTGACTTCCGGCCTGCCGGAAGACGATCAGGACGACCGGCGCCTGCAGGCCACTCATCCGACACGATCGGCACTCCTCTGCGTCATCCGGGAAGCGAACCGCGCCGCGCTCGTCACGGCACGACTGTTGACCACCGCCCGAGCCGCGCGGCGCAGTCTAGGCGACCTGATCAGCTTGCGAGCGAGCCGGGCCGCCGGCCCACCGACCCGGTTGAGATGAAGCTCCAGCTCGCGCTCGACGTCGACGTTGAGCGCCACGTGCGCGGGGTGGCGGAGGGGGAACTCCATCGGCTCGGCCGGGTCGTCCTCGCGGCCCGGCGAGTGCCCGTGGGTCGCGTCGGCACCGAAGCCGCTGTTGACGACCAGGTTGCGCGACGGCGAGATCGCCATCCCGCCCTCGGTCATGATCGTGATCCACCAGTGCTTGTCCCAGCCGTGGGTCACCACGTCCGACGACGTGCGCGCCTCCGCGAAGTGCCGCTGCCCGGCCCGGGTCACCAGCGTGCCCGGGCGCGGGCGCGGCGGGCACGGTGCGGACCGGCGCGTCCCCGGCATCGGTCGCCGACCGCCGTACGTGGTCGCGCGGGAAGACCGCGCGATGCCGCTGCCAGCGGTCGGCCCAGGTCGCCCAGCCCCAGACGCTCGCCCAGGTGCTGAAGGCATAGCTGTCGCCGCCGAAGAGGCGGCGTCGGTACGGCGTGCCGGTTGCCGGCGATCTGCCAGACCCGGTCGTCGTCGCGATAGCGCGCGAGCAGCTCCTCGACGTACGGGAAGAAGGTCGGGTCGGGCGTGCAGTCGTCCTCGAAGACGATCGCCTCGGACACCTGGGAGAACACCCAGTCGAGGCCGAGCTCCACGTTGCCCTCGACACCGAGGTTGACGTCGGAGAGCTTGCGCTCGACCTGGCACGGCCAGTCGATCTCGTCGAAGACCGCCCGCGTCTCGGCACAGAGAGCCGCGTCGTCGGGCCGGTCGGCGCGCGGTCCGTCGCAGACGACGAACACCTGCTGTGGGCGCGGCTTCCCGGATCGCGGCGAGGGTACGACGCACCAGGTGCGGGCGGTTGAACGCGATCAGCACGACGGGCGTCGAGAGCAAGGAGGCCCAGCCTTTCTAGCGGCCTTCCGGTCAGGTCGTGGATCATTCCACCAGACCCCAACGCTTCGGTTTACAGTTGCCCACTGTGCCCACCTCTGAGAGCCAGCTCCTCGCAAAGCTGAAGCGCGCCAATCCGTCCACTGTCGGCTCCTGGGCCAAGCGCAAGGTGCGGTCCGCGGCCGCCAACGCCGGCTACCTCGTCACCAAGATGGACGACGAGGCGCGCCGCTACGCGAAGGTCTCCCACAACGACGCGGTGCCGCTCCCTCCGGGTGCCGAGGAGACGCTGCGTCTGGACAACCCCAAGCTGGTCGAGCTGCAGGCCAAGTACGACGCCCTCGACGTCAAGGCGACCGCGCACACCCAGTGGCGCCAGAGCTTCCTGAAGCGCAACCTGTCGCTCGCCTGGTTCCGCGGCGACAACGCCTACGTGTGGCAGTTCCGGCAGCTGCGCAACGCCGCCGAGGCCCGGATGTACCTCACCCTGCTCGACGTCGAGTCCCGTGACCGCCTCGGCCTGCTCAAGCGGCTCGAGGAGGACGGCAAGTTCGGCGCCTGGACCTTCACCTACGGCAACCGGCCGCCGGTCAGCCGCGACCTGCTCGACAGCGTCAACGAGATCAGCTACCTCGACGCCCAGATGGGCCTGAGCAGCATCGACTCGCTGAAGATGCTCGACATCGGCGCCGGCTACGGCCGGATGGCGCACCGGGTGTCGGCCGCCCTGCCGAACCTCGCGGCGTACGACTGCATCGACGGCGTCGCCACCTCGACGTTCCTCTGCGACTACTACCTCGACTACCGCGAGGTCCCGAAGACGACGCGGGCGGTGCCGCTCAACGAGTGGGAGACCCTCGCCGACGACTACGACATCGCGCTCAACATCCACAGCTTCTCCGAGTGCTCGCTCGAGGCGATCGGCTGGTGGCTCGACCGGATCGCGGAGCGCAACATCGACTGGCTGCTGATCGTGCCGAACACGCCGCACCAGCTGCTCAGCACCGAGCTCGACGGCGCCATGAAGGACTTCGCTCCCCTGGTCCGCGCCGCGGGCTACGTGCAGGTCGACGAGCGGCCGGTCTTCGAGAACGACGAGCTCCGCGAGCTGATCGACCTCCACGACACCTTCCACCTCTTCCGTCGGTCGAAGCTCCGCTTAGTGACAGCGTTTCGTGACCGGGATCGTCGGCGACGACGAACGCTCCCCCAGGACGCTCTGGGCCGAGGAGAAGCTGCGCGGTTCTCGACCTCACGACCCACCAGATCCTCAAGCGTCGCGGGCGCAGCCTCGGCATGTGGGTGGGCTGCGGCTTCCCCAAGTCGGGCACCAACTGGCTGTGTGACCTGATGGGCACCTCGCTCGGGCTGCCGGTGCCGGTGGAGTACCAGCTGCCGGTGATGTTCAAGGCGGTGGTGCACTCGCACTACCTGTACGACGCGCGAATGCCGCAGGCGATCTACATCCGGCGCGACGGCCGCGACGTGATGACGTCGTTCTACTTCTACTGGACGCGCGCGTTGCGGCTGAACAAGAACCCGCGCTTCTCCAAGGGCATCGCCGAGATCTTCGACGGCCTCTACGGGCCGAGCTTCGACCCGGCTGACGTGCAGGGCAACCTGCCGAAGTTCGTCGAGTACCAGATGACCGTGTCCCCGACGACCGTCGGCACGCCGTGGCACGTCCACGTGCGCGACTGGTGGGAGCGCCCCGGCGTCGGCCACGTGTCGTTCGAGGGCCTGCACTCGAACCCGGTCGACGAGATGGTCAAGGCACTGACGGACGCCGGTGCCGAGCCCGATCGTGAGCTGGTCGAGCTCGCCGTACGCCGGCACGACTTCTCCCGCTCCGCCGGCCGCAAGGCCGGCCAGGAGGATCGCGGAAGCTTCCGCCGCAAGGGCGAGTCCGGCGACTGGCGCAACCACTTCACCAAGGAGGCCGGCGAGGTCTTCGACTCGTACGCCGGCGACGCGCTCGTCGACTTCGGCTACGAGACCGACCGGGACTGGTTCCGCACCCTCTGACGCCTGCGACCGTGCCGCTGGTCGAGGAGGTCGCTCTGCGGCCGTCCGCCCGCTGGTCGAGGAGGTCGCTCTGCGGCCGCCCGCCCGCTGGTCGAGGAGGTCGCTCTGCGACCGCCGTGCCGCTGGTCGAGGAGGTCGCTCTGCGGCCGCCCGCCCGCTGGTCGAGGAGGTCGCTCTGCGACCGTCACGAGACCCCTCAGGCGAGCTCAGTCGAGCTGGGCCAGTCGCTCCTTGAGCACGGCCGGCTCGACCGTGGTCAGGTCGAGCTCGAACAGGTCGACGTTGGCGCGCAGCTTCTCGTCGCTCCAGTTCCACCAGTCGACGGGCTTGATCAGCTCGATGATCTCGTCGGGGTAGCGGTAACGGACCACCGTGGCGGGGTTGCCGAACGCGATCGCGAAGGCCGGGATCGACTTGGTCACGACCGCGCCTGCCCCCACGATCGCGCCGTTGCCGATCTCGACGCCCTCGAGGATCGTGGCGTTGTCGCCGAGCCAGCAGGCCGCACCGATCCGGATCGAGAGCTCCATAGGCTCCACCATCGACTTGCCGCCGATCACCTTGCGCTGCGCGATCTCCTGCATGTTGAGGTAGTCGATGGAGTGGTTGACGCAACGGATGCTCGCCCCGCCGAGGATCGTGTAGGGACCGATCTCGCAGGGATCGATGAAGGCGCGCCTGGTGATCCGCACCCGCCGGCCGAGCACCGCCGTACGAGCGACGAACGTGCCGGGGGCGACGTCGACCTCGTCGCGCGCCCACTGCACGCGCTGCCGCATCGTGACCGGCCAGCGCCGCAGTGCCCGGATGAGGGGCGTGAGGAGTCGCAGGAACACGGCGGTCAGGATACGGGCCGGTCTTCGACCAGGTCGCCCGAGTCCGGCAGCCCGGGGACCACGTCATCCGCCTCCACCGCGGCGTCCGGGTAGGTCTCGCCGCTGCGCAGGTGGGCGATCAGCGCCCACCACCAGGCGGCGACGGTGATCGTCAGGCCGATGAACGCGCCCCAGTAGGCCCCCTCGGCGTCACCGAGGGCGGCGCCGACCACGAGGCCGACGATGGAGAGCACGGTGCCGGCGATGTCGATCTTCATCACCTGGCTGATCTGGCGGCGACCCATCAGCGCGGCGCGGACGCCGCTCTGGGCAGCCATGGCCAGCACCCGCAGGCCGATGACGAGCAACAGCGGGGAAACGAGGTACCAGACGTCGCCGAGCACCAGCTCCCCCAGCGCGTCGGGGATCAGGAACAGCACGCCGAAGTTGAGTACGGCGACCACGAGCGACACCAGCATCGCCCGCCGCTGGTGCGCCAGCAGGCCGGCGTTGTCGGGCCGCTCCCGGGCGATGTCGGCGCCGGCCGACGTGGCGACGGCCATCTGGATGGTAGTGCTGGGCCGCTCGAGCAGCAGTCCGGCCCGGACGGCGGCCACCGCCAGCGGACCGCTGACGATCGCGACCAGGCCGGCGCCGAGCATGGCGACGGTGGCGGTGGAGCTGGCGGCCACGAACGAGCGCCAGGAGAAGTCCCAGCGCTCCTTCAGCCAGACCAGCGAGATGTCCTGGGCGCGCGGCCAGCCCTGCTGGACGAACACCCAGAGGCCAGCGAGGGCCCCGCTGCCGGCCCAGCCGATCACCATCCAGGTCAGCGTCATCTCGTGGAAGACCTGGATGGCGGTGAGCGCGACGACGGTGAGGACCAGCCACGCCACGTCGATCACGATCGCCCGCGAGGGCTTGGCCTGGGCGAACGCGATGAACCGGCCGACCTCCTGGACGGCGAGCAGCGGCATCAGGATCCCCACCACCAGGAGGGACGAGGCCAGCTCGCTGTCGCCGAGCAGCAGGAGGCCGCCCGCCGCGAGGCAGATGAGTCCGGCAGCGACGGCCAGCAGCAGGGCGCTCCCGAGCACCGCACGCGGGCGGGAGTCGGCGTCCTCGGGGTGCACCATCACCGTCCACGACACCAGCGACCGGACGAGGCTCCCCTGGACGAAGACGAAGACCAGCTGGACAAGGGCGAACCGGCCGAAGTCGGCCGGCTCGAGCACGTGCGCCGACCAGATGAAGACGAGCAGGCTGCCGACGCTGAAGATGATGTTGTCGACGGTCACCGCGCCCATCCGACGACGAGCACCGGAGGCGCCGCCCCCACCCGCCTCAGTCGCCATCAGTCCGCTTTCCGCCATGCTCCGAATCCTCGCAGACAGGTCGGCTATCGTCCGGGGGTCATCCAGAATCCGCTCTGTGGAGGTCTCCTCGTGCCGTCCGCCCTTGCTTACCGCTCGCTCCGACGCGTGGCCTCTGCGCCGGTCGCACGCCAGTTGGTGCAGCGCCTCCGGGCCCAGCACGACGAGCTGCTGCTCGCGATCGGGAAGCTCGAGAGCCACGTGCTCGCCGCGAACACCAAGCCCGCGAAGCTCGAGGACATCGAGTTCAAGGTCTTCTCACAGTTCGGCGAGGACGGGATCCTGCAGTACCTGATCCGCTCCGTCGGCGCGCACCCCGACACGTTCGTCGAGATCGGCACCGGTGACTACCGCGAGTCGAACACCCGGTTCCTGGTCCAGAACAACAACTGGCGCGGCCTGGTGATCGACGGCGGCGAGGCGCACGTGAAGTTCGTCCTCGGCACCGGGATGAGCTGGCGCCACGACGTCGAGCCGGTGAGCGCGTTCGTCACCCGCGAGAACATCAACGACCTGATCCGGGACAACGGATTCACCGGTGAGGTCGGCGTACTCTCCATCGACGTCGACGGCAACGACTACTGGCTGTGGGAGGCCGTCGACGCGGTCAACCCGGCGATCGTCGTCATGGAGTACAACGCGCTCTTCGGTCCGGACGCTGCGATCACGGTGCCCTACGACCCGGCGTTCGTGAACAGCCAGGCGCACTACTCGCAGCTCTACTTCGGGGCCTCGCTCGGCGCGTTCGTCCACCTCGCCAACGAGCGGGGCTACCGCTTCATCGGCTGCTCGAGCAACGGCGCCAACTCGTTCTTCGTCCGCGACGACGTCGCCGGCGACCTGCCGAGCCTGACCTCGGCCGAGGGCTACCGCCAGAGCAGGTTCCTCACCTCGCGCAACCAGGACGGCACCATGTCGCGGATGCGGAGCGTGACCGAGCGGCTCGCCCTGATCGGTCAGCTCCCGGTTGTCGACGTCAGCACCGGCCAGACGGTCAAGGTCGCCGAGGCCTGCGCGGATTGGAAGGGAAACGCGGACCGATGAGCAACAAGGATCCCCATCGGCTCCCGCTGCACCGGACCCGCCACGTCCTGCGGGTCACCAAGGCCAAGACTGCCTTCTCCCTCATGTCGACCCGATTGTTCTGGGCCGCGTGGCGCGGGCAGCTCAAGGAGATCTGGGTCGGCGACTCGCACGCGGCGCTGATCCCCGCCACGGAGCTGGGCGCGCCGCTGCGGCACATCGAGAACGGCCGCTGGGTCTGCCACCTCGGCCCGCGGCTGCAGTTCTCGATCGCCCGCGGCGGGCTCCCCCCGGCGGTCCTGCGCATCTTCCGGCTGGTGGGGCGCACCAAGCACGCCAAGGACGTGCTGTGGATCTACAGCTTCGGCGAGATCGACGTGCGCTGCCACCTGGTGCCGCGGATGGACGAGCCCGGGACCTTCGACTTCTGTGCTCCCTACCTGGAGCGGATCCGCGAGTCGGCGCGGGCGACCGGCAGCGACCGGGTGCTCGTCTTCGTGCCGCCGCCCGAGAGCGACGTCGCCGAGGAGCAGACCGGGTTCCCGGTCATCGGCACTCTCGAGGAGCGCACCCGGGCCCTCCACCTGATGCGCGACGCCATGCACAAGGCGGCGGACTCGATGAGCGACGACGGACCGGAGGTCCTGCTCGTCGACTGCATCGACGAGTTCTCCGACGAGAACGGCGTGTGGCGGTGGCGCTACACCTACGACGGTCTCCACACCAACGACGACGGCCGGGCCGTCGTACGCGCCGAGATCAACAAGGCCCTGGCTGCCGCGGAGGGCCGTCGATGAGCTGTCCGGCCTGCGGCTCGACCGCGGTCCACGTCGGGCCCGCCTCGCGTCGTACGGCTTCGGTCGTGGCGCGCTGCTCGTCCTGCCGGGCGCAGTTCCTTGTCGAGGAGACGATCGCGCCGTCCGAGGTCGTCGACACCGACGAAGTGTCGGTCGAGTACGTCAGCGACTGGGTCGACGCCAAGCGCGAGGGCGTCGGGCCTGCGGTCTGGCGCGAGAAGCTGGCCTGGCTGGCCGAGGAGGTCAAGGACGTCGAGAAGCCGAAGCTGTACGACGTCGGCGCCGGCGGTGGGGAGTTCCTGGCCGTCGCGCGCGACGAGTACGGCTTCACGGTGGGCGGCAACGACATCCTCGCGGGTGCGATCGCGGTCGCCCGGGAGCTCAGCGGCGTCGACCTCGACCTGGGCGACCTGTCGGAGCACGACCACGACGACGAGTACGACGTGGTGACGATGTGGTGCGTGCTGGCCCACGTCCGCGACGGCGAGGGCATGATGCGCGACGTCCACCAGATGATCGCGCCGGGCGGAACGCTGTTCCTCCAGACGCCGCACAACACGATCGCGGACCGGATGTTCTACGGCGCGCGGGTCGCCAGCGGCGGCCGGGTCGCCCGCATCTCCGACCGGCGGCTGGCCGGCCACCACCGGATCCTGCACACGAAGCAGAGCATCACGACGCTCCTCGAGCGGGTCGGCTTCGTCGACATCGAGGTCGAGGCGCACACCCGCTACCCGATGTCGTCGAAGGCCTACCTGTTGTCGCTGCGGGTGCCGTCGTGGTCGGTCAAGCCGGGCGCGTGGGCGATGGACAAGGCGGTCGCGAGCAACGCCGTACCTCGGATCACGCTCGACGTACGAGCGCGCAAACCGCGCTAGTCCCCTGAGAGATAGGCTCCCCGGCGTGCGCCAGCGACTTGCGATGCTTGTCTTCCTGCTGCCTTCCTGCGGCCTGAAGATCCGGCTCCTCAACCTGCTCGGCCACCAGATCCACGCGACCGCGCGGATCGGCATCAGCCTGGTCCAGGCCGTGGAGCGGTTCGAGATCGCCGAGGGCGTGGTGATCGGCAACTTCAACGCCTTCCGCTACCTGAAGCTGGTCCAGGTCGGCAAGGGCTCGCGGATCGTGATGTTCAACTGGTTCCTCGGCGGCTCGGGGTTCGAGCCGGGAGCCGTCGACCACGGTTCGCTGCGGACGCTCCGGATGGGCGAGCACGCCCACATCGTCAGCATGCACTACCTCGACTGTGGCGGCGGGCTGATCATGGACGACCACTCCTGGATCACCGGGATCCGCAGCACCGTGCTCACGCACGCGTTCGACCCGGTCAACGGCGGCCTGATCCTCGAGCCCGTCACCCTCGAGAAGGCCGCCGCGATCTCGACCAACTGCACCGTCCTGCCCGGCGTCACCCTCGGCGAGGGCGCCCTGCTGGCGGCCGGGTCGACGGCCTGGACCCGGCAGCAGATCGCCGCCGCTCATCTGCACGGCGGAGTGCCTGCCCGACGCCTCACCCCGATCACCATCGAGGCGTCTCTTTACGACCGCCACCGCTATCAGGGATAACCAAAGTGGGGTGTAACGCGTTCTGATAGCGACCCGCAAGTTTGCTACGAAGGCTGAGGAAATGACTGACGTGCAGAGCTCGATCCTGGCGATGATCCAGTCGCTGTTGGAGCGGACGGACAAGGGCGACATCGCCGTCACCATGGACACGCTGATCCACGGCGACGGCCTCGGCCTCGACTCGCTCGAGACCGCGGAGCTGTCCGCGATCCTCGAGGACGAGTACGGCACCGACCCGTTCGGCGCCGGCCAGATGCCCGAGACGGTCGCCGAGATCGTGGAGTTCTACACCGAGGGCGACGCGGCCGCAGCGGCCGTGCCCGCATGACCTCTACCTCTCCTCGCACCGTCGTCATCACCGGCGGCAGCCGGGGCCTGGGCGCCGGCATCGTGCAGTCGTTCCTCGACTCCGGCGATCGGGTCGCGTCCTGCTCGCGGTCGTCGACCCCGCAGGTGAAGGAGTGGGAGGCGGAGTACCCCGACCGCTTCCTCTTCGTCGAGGCCGACATCGCCGACCGCGACCAGTCGACGGCGTTCGTCAAGGAGGTGCTCGCGAAGTGGGAGTCGATCGACGTCCTCGTCAACAACGCGGGCGTCGCCCGTGACGGCATCCTCGCGCTGATGTCCGACGAGGACTCCGACACCGTCATCGACCTCAACCTCAAGGCGACGATCCACCTGACCCGCCAGGTCGTGCGCAACATGCTCGCCAAGGGCGGCGGCCGGATCGTCAACATCTCCTCGATCACCGGGCTGACCGGCTACCGCGGGCTGACCGTCTACGGCGCCACCAAGGCCGCGATCGACGGGTTCACGCGCGGGCTCGCCCGCGAGGTCGGCTCGCGCAAGATCACCGTCAACAGCATCGCGTCGGGCTACCTGAAGACCGAGATGAGCCACGGCCTCGACGAGGGGCAGCTCAACCAGATCGTCCGTCGTACTCCTGCCGGCCGGCTCGGCGAGCCCGACGACATCGCCCGCACCGTCCAGTTCCTCGTGGACGAGCGCAACGACTGGCTCACCGGACAGGTGCTGGTCGTCGACGGCGGCCTCACCTGCTGACCCACCCCACCGTGACCACGCGCCCGCTGGACCCGACCGAGGTCTACTACGAGGTCGTCGACCGGATGTGGCCGATGAACGCCCTCGGCGTCATCGAGCTCGACCGTGTCTACGACCACGAGCAGGTCACTGCTGCCTGGACGACCATCACCGATCAGGTGCCGATCGTCGGCGCGCGGGTCGTGCGCGAGGGACCGCGGGAGGCGCACTTCGACTTCAGCGCGCGGGTGATGGGTCCGATCACGGCGTACGACGACGAGCTCGCCATGCTCGCCGCGGTCAGCGACGAGCGGATCTCGCTCGACGGCCCGCTGGTCCGGTGCGCGTCGGCTCCCGGCATGTCCGGTGGGACCGCGTTCGCCGTGACCGCCCACCACGTCGCGCTGGACGGCCGACCGATGGCGCAGCTGCTGTTCCTGCTCGCGCGGGTGCTGGTCGACGGCGACGACATCACCGGCCACCCACTGACCGCGCCGACCGAGCCGCTGGGTCGGTACACCCTGCCGGAGCGCGACTGGAGTGCCCGCCGCAGCGAGATGCTCACGACGGCGCGGGAGATCCGTGACGAGGAGGCGTACGTCGGCAACGGCGACGTCCCCGAGTGGTACGACCGCGCGCTCGACCGGCCTCGCGACCTGGCCTACACGATCTTCGACCTCACCACCGAGGAGTCGCAGGCCCTGCTCGCCTGGTCCAAGGCCAGCGGGGCGACCGTGCACGGAGCGCTGACGGCAGTCGTGGTGAAGGCGATCGCCCACCTGACGCCGGCGATGAAGCGGGTGCCTCTGTCCACGACGGTGGACCTGCGGGTGCGCGCGGCCGCGCCGGCGGTCGACGTGGTCGGCCAGTCCGCGGCCGTGGTGTCGACCTCCTTCGACGCCAGTGTCGAGACCGCGGCGCTGGCCCGGCGAGGCCACCGCCGACATCCGCCGACGGGTCGACCGCAGCGAGCCCGAGCTCTTCTTCGCCTTCAGCGGCGCGGAGAAGCTGCCGGTGGGCGAGGCGACGGACAAGGTCGTCCGGCGGTGGATGGAGACGGCCACGCCGGCCGCCAACCTCAGCAACCTCGGGGTGGTCACCGGAGAGGCTCCGTCCTCGGTGCGCAGGGTGTGTGTCTCACTGGCCCCGACGCCCAACCAGGTCCTCTTCGTCACGACCACCACGTTCCGCGGCCGGGTCACCTTCATCTCCAGCTTCGACCGCAACCGACTGTCGATCTCGCCGGAGCTGTTCACCGAGACCCTGCGTGCCGAAGTGGCCGCGCTCACCGGATAAGTTCGCGCCCGTGATCGAGCTCCTGCGCCGCGCTGCCGACCGCGACCCTGACGCCGTCGCCATGATCGCCGAGAGCGGCGAGTGGACCTACGGTCGGCTGGCCGCCGAAGCCGAGGACTACGCGCACGGGCTGCGGGCGGCCGGGATCGACCGGTTCGCGATCGTGTCCAACGACATCCCGGTCGTGGTGGCGCTGCTCGCGGCCTCGTCGCTGATCGGTGCCGAGGCGTGCGTCTACGCGCCGGACATCGCGACCGAGGAGATGGACCGGCAGGCCGCTGCCTTCTCGCACGAGACGGTGGTGTCGGACCGTGCCGACCTCGGCGACGCACGCTGTTGCAGTCGTGACGCCGGAGTCGCTGCGGGTGGACGGGCCGGCGCTCGCCGTACTCCCTGAACGGCGGCCGCTGCTGGTCCTCACCACCGGCAGCACCGGTACGCCGAAGGGCGTGCGTCACGACTGGTCGCGCCAGCTGTCGCGGATGGAGAACGCCCGCGACGGCTCCGGCCAGGTGTGGCTGCTGGCCTACGGGCCGAACCAGTTCGCCGGGCTGCAGGTGCTGATCCACGTGCTCGGGACGGGCGCGACCCTGGTCGCTCCGTCCGTACGGCGCCCACAGTCCGTCCTCGAGCTGATCCACGACCACGCGGTCGACCACATCAGCGCGACGCCGACGTTCTGGCGGTTCATGCTGGCCGAGTTCCGCGCCGACTCGCGGCCGCTGCCGGAGTTCCGGCAGATCACGCTCGGCGGAGAGGCCTCCCCCGCGGCGCTGCTGGAGGAGCTGCGCGCGACCTTCCCGTCGGCGCGGATCTCGCACATCTACGCCGGCTCCGAGTTCGGCTCGACCGGCTCAGTGCGCGACGGCACCGACGGCCTGCCTGCTTCGTTGTTGGAGGGATCTGACGACGCCGAGGTCAGCCTCAAGATCGTCGACAACGAGCTCTGGGTCCGCTCCTCCGCCTCGATGCTCGGCTACTACGGCGACGACGACCGCCCCGCCGACGAGTGGTGGCCGACCGGCGACCTGGTCGACGTCGTCGACGACCGCATCGTCTTCCGCGGCCGCAAGACCGACGTCATCAACGTCGGCGGCGTGAAGGTCCACCCCCTGCCGGTCGAAGAACGCGTCACCGCCGTACCCGGCGTGAAGATCGCCCGCGTCTACGGCCGAGCCAACCCCTTGGTCGGGGCGGTCGTCGCTGTCGACGTCGTCGCCGACGAAGGCATCGACGAGCGCGACCTCAAGACCGCCATCCGCGAAGCCTGCGCCGATCTCCCCCGCCCCTGGCAACCCCGCAGCATCCAGGTCGTCGAGGAACTGGCGATGAAGGAGAACAAGGTCGTCCGCGGCGGGGCCACCGCCGAGTAGCAGATCAGCTGGCCCGGGACTCGCCGACGTGCGCGCCGACGCGCACCTCGAGGAGGCGTGGCCGCTCGAGGATTTCCAGTTGCTCGCGGAAGTAGGAGGTGAGCTCTGTGCGGACCTGGCCCTCGAACTCGCTCAGCCGGCGTGCCTGGGCGTTGAGGTTGTCCCGACGGGTCTCGAGCTCGAGCAGGGTCTCCTCGCGCATCCGGTCCAGCTCCTTCCGCTGCTCCTCGGCCATCGCCTCCAGCGCCTCCTCACGGGCCTGCAGCTTGGAGAGCTTGTCCTGGACTATCTGGGCCGCCTCGGTGCGGGCGTGTGCGACCATTCGGCCGGCCTCGTCGCGCGCCTCCGTGACGAAGGTCTCCGCGTCGCGGGTTGAGATCTCGAGGGAGTCGGGCGGCCCACTCAGACGTCGACCGCACGGGGTCCTCGACGGCGAGAGCGGGCCGTTCCTCCAGGGCCGGCTCGCGGGCCGCGTCCAGCGCGCGGGCCAGCTCCTCCTCCTGGACGCGGAGCCGCTCGTTGGCGGTCTGCAGGATGGCGCGCATCGCCATGTCGGCTTGCTCCATGCCTTCGCACCTGGCCGCGAGGTCATCCACGGCCTTCTCAAGACTGTCGATGACGCCGTCGACGACAGCCGGATCGTACTCGGCGCGCTGAACGGCGCCGAGCCGCTCGCTCTTCACCTGCTCTTCGGTCACGTTCATGTCTCCCCCAGTCCCCCTTGAACGGAATGTCAAGGGCTCCACGATGCACCCCGCGGGGCCGGGTGTTCGCAGATCAGATAAATGTGCAGCGCCGTGCTTAGCGGAATAAGCACCGCCACGCCTAGCAGGCGCGCACTTCGCCGGCGGATCGAGATGCGGGATCACGACCGGGAGACGACCGGCTCCGGACGAGCCCTCGTCTCTTGTGGCACGAAGTCGGGAGCCGTATCTTGCCAAGACTGTGACCTGCGTCACTGTCGTCTGGCAGGAGGCCTCGAATGACCCAGCTGGACCGGCCGGGTCCATCGGACCCGGTGTCGGTGCCGTTCACGCCCGGCATGCGCGACAATCCAGACGAGCTGGCGGCGATCCCTGACGAGATCGCCCATGCGCACGAGCTGCCGACCGAACCGACTCCGACGCAGGAGTTCACCGAGCAGTGGCGCAACGCGTCGTACAACTGCTTCTCCTCGGGCCACAAGTTCTGCCGCGAGGTCTGCCCGGTGATGCAGGTGACCCGCAACGAGTCGTGGACGCCCACCGCCTTCCACGCCAACGTCGTCGCGATGGACAAGGGCGAGATGACGATCGAGGAGATCGCCTCCGACTACGTCAACTGCACCCAGTGCGGCGCCTGCGAGCTGCGCTGCCCCAACACGCTCTTCACCGGCGACTTCTACCGCTTCCGGACCCGCACCGTCGACGTGGTCAAGGCGGTGCGCGCGTTCGCCGTCGAGAGTGGCGTGCACCAGCCGGCGTGGCGGTCGTGGAACGAGCGCACCGACGAGCGCACCCACGAGCCGGTGCTGGGCGAGACCCCGGTCAGTCAGGAGCACGTGCGCGACTGGTCCGACGGGCTCGACCTCCCGATCGGCGGCGAGACGGTGCTGTTCGTCGACTGCGAGGCGGCGTTCTACCGCACCTCCGTCCCCCGCGCCGTCGCCCAGATCCTGCAGCTTGCGGGCTACGAGTTCGGGCTGATGGGCGAGCAGTGGTGCTGCGGAGGCCCTGCCGCGGAGATGGGGTACGTCGACCAGGCGAAGCGCTTCGCACAGCACAACCTCGACAACTGGCGCTCCACCGGCACCAAGCGGGTGCTCGTGCTCGACCCGCACGACTACATCTCCTTCACCGAGGACTATCCCGAAGTACTTCGGCGCCGACTTCGACATCGAGGTCGTCCTCGTCGTGGAGCTGTTCGCCGAGCTGATCCGGGACGGAAGGCTGACCCCGTCGGTGCCCGTCGAACGCACGATCACCTACCACGACCCCTGTCGGCTCAACAAGCGCAAGGGCATCTGGAAGGAGCCGCGCGAGATCCTGCGCTCGATCCCCGGCCTGGACTTCAAGGACGTCGACCGGGTGACCCAGTGGTCCTACTGCTCCGGCGGCGGTGGCGGGTTGCCGGTCGAGAAGCCCGAGCTCACGGCCGCGATCTCGGCCGGCCGGGTCGAGAAGGCGGCAGCTCTCGAGGTGGACACCCTGGTGAGCGCCTGCCCCTGGTCCGAGCGGCCACTCGGCGAGGCGGGCCAGGCAGCGAACATCGACGTCGTCGACATCCACGAGCTGCTGGCCGAGTCCCTCGGCATCACGGTCGGAGGTTCCCGCAACGGGGCCTCGGAGGGCAGCCCGGCATGACCATCGCGGTGGAGCGTCTCGACGAGGTGGTCACCGCGCTGCGCACCGTGCTCCGGGACGAGCAGATCCTCACCTCCAAGCCGGACCGCTACAACCGGGCCCGGGTCCCGGCTCCGTTCCCGGTGCACCGGTGGGCCGAACGACTCCCCGACCTCGCCGTCCTGCCGACGAGCACCGAGGAGGTTGCGGGTGTCGTGCGCATCGCCAACGACCTGCGGGTGCCCGTCGTACCCCGCGACGGCGGGACCGGGCTCACCGACGGCGCTGTCCCTCTGCGCGGCGGGATCGTCGTAGACGTCAAGCGGATGAACGCGATCAAGGAACTCGACCTCGAGAACCGCACGGTGACCGTCGGGACCGGCATCAGCATGCTGAAGCTCAACGAGCAGCTCGCCCAGCACGGGCTCTTCTATCCCGACAACCCTGCGTCGTACCCGTGCTCGCTCGTCGGCGGCCGCATCGGAACCAGCGGGTGGTCGCTGATCGGCTCGCGCTACGGCCACACCCGTGACCTCGTCCTGAGCTTCGACCACGTGCTGCCCACCGGCGAGGTGATGCACGTCGGCGACGGCATCGGTCACAAGGTCAGCAAGTCCTCGAGTGGCTACCAGCTCAAGCACCTGTTCATGGGCCATCAGGGCACGCTCGGCATCGCCACCGAGGCCACGCTCAAGCTCTTCCCCAAGCCAGAGGCGGAGCTCTCGCCGTTCTGGGCGTTCGACAACTACGACGACGCCTACGCCTGCGTCGGCGCCCTCGCCCGCGCCGGCGTCGCGACCTTCGCCGGAGCGGTGCTGTTCGACGAGTGGAAGGTCGCGTACCTCCGCCGCGACGACGAGGCCTACATCCCCCAGCCCGGCGACGTCAGGGCGCTCGTGTGCGCGGTGATGTACGGCTACGAGGACGAGGTCAGGCCGGCGGGGAAGCGGCTGTTCCGGATCGCGAAGGAGCACGGCGCCCGCTACCTCGGCGACGAGATCTCCGAGGGCGACTGGGCTGCGCGGCACGACCGCTACGCCACCCCGATGCACGGTCGTACCAAGGCCGGTCAGGTCGTGCCGATGAGCTGGCACTGCGAGGACGCGGCGATCAACTACACCAACCTCCCGTCGGTGACGAAGGCCTGGCACGAGATCGTCGCGGACCTGCGTCGTCGTACCGACGTGTTCGACGACTGGGGGATGTTCGCCTACACGCAGGGCAACACCGGCGTGGACTACCTCACCGAGATCGACGTCGGCATCTGGGAGCAGCAGCTCGATGACCGGGCATGGGAGATGTGGGTCAAGGCCAAGCGGGACATCGCCGCCGTCGCCCTCGCGCACAACGGCTCGATCAGCGCCTGCCATGGCTCCTGCCGGGAGGGCGAGGTCGACCTCGTCCCCGACGAGCTCGGCCGCGGCTTCGACGTGATGCTCGACCTCAAGCGCACCCTCGATCCGAACAACATCATGAACCCCGGGAAGTACCTCCTCGACCGCGCCTACGAGCCAGGGACCCGATCATGAGCGACGACACCCCAGACCCGCCGATCGGCTTCCGGTACGCCGAGCAGCACACGCCGCCGGAACCCGAACGCGTCTCGGACGTCGCCATCACCACCCATGAGCACCTCTTCGAGGTCGACCCTCGGTTGATGGAGCGCTGGGTGCTGCAGCAGGAGTTCCCCAACTGGGACAGCCTGCGGATCATGAACAGCCGGGGCGACCACCTCGAGTGGATGCATCGTCACTTCGCGACCCGCGTCGTCACCGGTTCGGAGCTGCTGGCCGAGATCAATGACGAAACCCGGACAGCCGGGACAGACTAGGAGGAGAAGGATGAAGTTCAGCTACGCGATGCTGCCCGACTACCCGTTGAGCGAATCTCTGGCCTCGATCAAGAAGGCGGACGAGCTCGGCTTCTACGCGGTGTACGCCGCGGACGAGACCTGGCACAAGGACCTCTGGCTGCTGTTCGCCGCCGCGGCCGCGCAAACCAGCCAGATCCGGATGGGGCCGAGCGTGTCAGGGGTCGTGCTACGCGAACCGACCCTGATCGCGCAGGCCGCCGCCACCCTGGACGAGCTGACCGGCGGACGGGCGGAGGTCGCGGTGTCGAGCGGCAACTTCGGCCTGCTGGCGGAGTACGACATCGACTGGGCCAAGACGAAGCCGCTCTCGCGCGTCAAGGAAGCGGTGCACGTGATCCGGACCCTGCTCGACGACGGCACCATCACCCACGACGGCGAGTTCTTCAACTACAGCGGCCTCTTCACGTTCGCCCGGCCCGTACAGGAGCGGCTGCCGGTCAAGATGGGCGCGATGCGCGGTCCGAAGTCGTTCGAAGTGGCCGCGGAGTTCTCCGACGGGTGCCACCATGCGCTCAGCTACACCCGCGAGGCCTATGACTACATGATCGAGCACTGCACCATCGGCGCCGAGCGCGCCGGGAAGAACGTGCAGGACCTCGACCTCGGCGCCTGGATCGTCTTCTCGGTCGCCGAGGACAGTGCCGTGGCCAAGGACGCCGCGCGCAGCATGGTCGGCCTCTACGCCTCTTCGATGCCGCACGAGCAGCTCAAGCGCAACGGCGTCGACCCCGAGGAGGTGACGCCGATCATCGAAGCGATCGGGGCCGGCGACATGGCCAAGGGCATCGAGCTGACCACCCCCGACCTCGCGGAGCGCCTGTCCGTGGCGGGCACCCCGGAGGAGTGCGTCGAGAAGATGCAGAACGAGATCGCGGCCGCCGGCGTCAACCACATGATCCTCGCCATCACCGACAAGGCGCTGGTGAAGGCTCTGATGGGACGCGAGATCGAGGGAGTCCCCGACGTCAACACCCAGCTACAGCTCGTCCACGACAAGGTAATGCCTGCCTTCGCCTGACCGGGTCGAGCCGTTCGCGCAAGGACCGCGCTGGTCGGCAAGTACCCGCGATATGCCCGCCGAGGGTGCGTCCTTGCGCCGCCTTCGGGTCACGGAATGGCCCGTCTTGCTGCGACACCCACCGGATTTGCGCTCGGTGGCAGTCGACTCCTTTTTGCTGAAGACCTGAGCACCGGATCCGCCGTGCTCGCACCCTTGTCGTTGTTGGTGGCAGGGTGGGGTGGTGGCCGACAGCGCTCTGCAGTCCCCGGACCCCAGCCGGTGGCTTCTCACAAAGGACGGGCGCGGCAATCCGGCCACGAGGATCGACGACGGCCATCCTGGTGAGCAGGCCTGGTCGGAGGGCAACGAGGTGCGACCGCTGGTGCACGGTGCGACGTACTTCGCCGAGCTGTGCGAGCGGATCGACGCGACGCGGCCGGGTGACCTGGTCCTGTTCACCGACTGGCAGGGCGACGCTGACCAGCTGCTGACCGGGTCGGAGGACAGTGCGGTTGCCGAGGTGCTCGGTCGGGCTGACGAGCGCGGGGTCGACGTCCGAGGGCTGGTCTGGCGGTCGCACAGCAGCGTCATCGGTTTCACCGCCCGGCAGAACGCCGCCCTCGGGCGCGCACTTCAACGGCGCGGGGTGGAGGCGATCCTCGACATGCGGGTGCGGACAGGCGGATCGCACCACCAGAAGATGGTGGTCATCCGCCATCGCGACGATCCGTCGCGCGACATCGCCTACGTCGGGGGCATCGACCTGGCGCACTCGCGCCGCGACGACCGCGACCATGACGGGGACCCGCAGGCCCTGGACAACATGCCCGAGGAGTACGGGCGGACGCCGCCGTGGCACGACATCCAGGCCGCGATCAGCGGGCCGGCGGTGCACGACGTCGAGACCACGTTCCGCGAGCGGTGGGAGGACCCCACGACGCTGCGGCGCAGCCCGATCATCCTTGTCCGCGACCGGCTCCGAGGGCTCGACACAAAGCCGGACCCCCTGCCGCCCCAGGCCCCGCCGCCTCCGCCGGTACCGGGTGGTACCCACGTCGTCCAGCTCCTGCGCACCTACCCGGACCTGCGCGGCGGACGCGACTACGCGTTCGCCGAGGGCGGCGAGCGCAGCGTGGCGCGCGGCTACAGCAAGGCGGTGGAGAATGCGCGTCGGCTGATCTACGTCGAGGACCAGTACGTCTGGGGAAGCCAGGTCGGTGGCGTCTTCACCGAGGCGCTCCGTGCCCACCCGGACCTGATGGTGATCGCCATCGTGCCGCTGCACCCCGACGTCGGCGGGCTGAACCGGCTTGCGCAGCTGGAGGGTCGTCGCCGCGCGATGTCACAGATGGAGGAGGCGGCGCCGGGTCGGGTGGCGTTCTACGGCATCGAGAACCGCCACGGCACGCCGATCTACGTGCACGCCAAGACCTGCATGGTCGACGACACGTGGGCCACGATCGGTTCCGACAACTTCAACCGCCGCTCGTGGACCCACGACTCCGAGCTCTCCGCCGTGGTCGTCGACACCGCCGGCGAGTACGCCCGCCGGCTGCGCCTGACCCTGGCGTCCGAGCACCTTGACCGCGACCCCGACGATCCGATGACCGACTGCGCCGACCCGGCCGACATGTTCAGGGCGTACGCCGACAGCGCGGCCGCGCTCGACCGGTGGCACGAGACCCGGACCGGCCCCCGGCCTCCGGGACGGCTCCGACGCCTCCGGCCGCCGGAGCTGCGCCAGCCGACCCGTGCGGTTGCGGCGGCGACCTATCTCTGGGTCCACGACCCGGACGGCCGGCCGCGGGACCTTCGTCGGCGGGACGCGTACTGATCGCGGTCGGGCCTCGCCAGAGACCAACCGGGGCGTTCTGCACGGACGCGTGCCCCTGATTCGCGCCCGCCGCATTCGCGCGTGGCCCCGTCTTTCCGGCCCCGTCTTTCCGGCTCCAAGCGGCGTACCTCGAGGCAATCACGTCAGCCGATGCGCGAATCGCGTGGGAGGCTTGACCCGTGCGGATCGACTACACCATCACCCGCCTGTCGGTCACTGCAATCAAGGGACTCTCGCTCCACCATCCTGATTCGATCGACCTGACGATGCATGGCGCCGTTGGCGATCGGCAGTTCTACCTCGTCGATGACACGGGAGCGCTCCAGAGCTGCACGCGCAATCCCGGGCTGTACGGCCTGAGTGCTGCGTACGACAGGGAGAGTCGGCGACTCGTCGTCACTCGCGGAGATGAGGTGCTGGTCGACGGGATCGCCGAGGCGGCCTCGGCCGTCGACACCGACATGTGGGGGCTCCGGAGAATCTCCGGCGATACTCTCGCGGACCCGGCCTGGAGCACCTTCTTCTCCGACGTCGTCGGCGAGCGGGTCCACCTCGTCCAAGCCCGCGAATCCGCATTCGACGTCCAGCCGGCGACCCTGCTGGGGACCAGCTCCGTGGAGAAGCTGGCGCGCCACGCGGGTCTTCCCAACGTCGACTCGCGTCGCTTCCGCATGCTGATCGAGTTCGCAGGTGGAGACCCCCACGTCGAGGACACCTGGACCGGGAAGCGCCTCCGTGTCGGCGACGCAGTCCTGCGCGCGGGCGGTCCGGTGAAGCGCTGTGCTGCCACCACCCGCCACCCCGACTCCGGAGCGGTGGACCTCCAGACGCTGCGTCTGATCCTGGCCTACCGCGGACGTCAGAACTCTGAGCTCGGGCTTGGTGCGAACTTCGGGACCTACGGCGCGGTGCTCGAGCCCGGGACGATCTCGGTTGGAGACAGCCTGACTGTCGTTACGGACGCCTGATCCTCGTTCGACACGGTCGCATGCGCGGGAGCCGCGACCCTTTTGCCGCCTGAGCAGCGTTGAGAGCCCGCGCTGGGTCAGGGTAGGACTGCAGCATGAGTCGTCCCCTGCTGCTTCCGGGCCAGCCCTCGAGGCAGCGACTGCATCCTCGATCGAGGTCAACCCGTCGGCATTGCGGTGGTCGTAGTAGACGACGATCTGCGCCCTGGCGGTGCTCGGTCATCGCGGGCCGGGATCAGTCAAGGAACGGGTCGGTGATCGCGCGCAGGTCGACGAGCATCTCTCTCAGCTGCCGCGTCCGCTCGGGCCCAAGGTGTTCAGTCCACGCACGCTCCACCTCCTCGACGACCGGCAGGCTGAGGTCGACGAGCTCCTGGCCGCGGTCGGTGATGGTGACGAGGCGAGCCCGACCGTCGGCGGGGTCGGGAGTGCGGGCAATGTAGCCGGCCGTCTCGAGCTGGTCGAGGATCGAGCCGAGGGTCTGTTTGGTGAGCTGAGTGGCCTCGGTGAGTTCGGAGGGCCGGATTCCGTCGGGACCGAGGCGCTGGAAGACGCGAGCCTGGGCGAAGGAGAGGTGGTGGCCGCGGCGGGCGAGCTCGGCGAGGACAGCGGTTTCCATGGCGCGGTACGGGATGAAGAGGAGCAGACCGAGGTTGAGTTCCGGCACGGAGGCCAATATAGTCCGAGGTTCGGACTATTACGACGGGGTGTCGCCGTGGACGATGATTACTGGGCGGCGGTGGCGGGGATGCGGGTCGCAATCGCTGATCTGCTCGAGCAACTCACCGAGGCGGAGTGGGAGCACGAGTCGCTGTGTGCGGGATGGCGGGTGCGCGACGTGGCGGGCCACGTTTCACTGGTGCCGACGATCACGACGTGGGAGCTGGTCTGGGCGGCGCCGCGAGGCGGGTTCAACCCGAGCAGGATCAACACTGTCCTGGCCAAGAGGTACGGCGAGCTGGCACCGGAGGCGATCGTGGCTCGGATCCGCCAGCACGCGCAGGACCGCACCACCGCAAAAGCACTGGACACCAAGGACTCCCTGTTCGACGTCATCGTGCACAGCCAGGACATCGCGCGGCCGCTGGGGCACCGCGTCTACGTACGACCGGAGTACGCGAGTCGCGGCCTGGACCGGGTGTGGGAGATGGGCTGGCCGTTCAAGGCCCGGCAGCGGTACGCCGACGTGCGGCTCCAGGCGACCGACACCAACTGGGCGAGGGGCGAGAGCGGTCGTCTGGTCGAGGGCCCGGCCCTGGAGCTGCTGTTGCTACTGACCGGTCGCGACCGGGCGGCGGCGCTAGGCAGTGCCAGGTAGACCAGCCTCGCGGAGGCGCGTCACAACGCCGCGTAGCGGTCGTGTGCAGGAGCGAATCTAGAGTTCGGGCGCGTGAGTGGTCGAACCTGCCGGTCCTCCCGACAGCTCGGCTCGCCACCAGGTGCCGCTCTCGATCTGCTCGACGCCGCGCATGACGAGGTCTCCGCTCGCGAACTCCTCGAGCTCTGCACGAGTCAGCGGCCACGGCGGTCCCTTCACGTCGGACCCTTCGTCCCGTGTGGTCGCGAGGACCAGCAGAGTGCCGCCGGGTGCCACTAGAGCAGCGATGTTCTGCGCGGCCGCCGTGTGCTGCTCCGGCGGCATCGACTGCGCGGTGAGACTCTCTACAACCAGGTCGAACCGACGCTGCCACTCACGGGGAAGATCCAGGACGTCGGCAACGACGTAGTGCACCTTGCTGGCGGGATAGTTTCGCCGCGCTGCAGCAATCGCCGTCGGCGCGAAGTCAAAGCCCGTGGTTCGAAATCCCAACAACGCAAGGAACTCGGCGTCGGCGCCGTAGCCGCATCCCACGACGAGCGCCTCGCGGCCACCGCTCGCCAGGTCTCGCGCCTCGGCCCACTCCACGAGTTGTGGACGCGGGGCGCCGTAGTCCCAGGGCGGCTTGGCTTCACCGGCCTCCGCGCTCGCGTAGATCGCCTCGAACATGCTGGATGGCTCGCCCATCACGATTCGAGACTACCGACCACGTCTGGGCCCGCGGCACCAGTTGAGGCTGAAGAAGGAACATGACCCCTCGTCTCCGACCCGAGGCAGACGCGACATTTCCGCCGACGGTCGGCACACTGCATCCCAGCATGCTCGGAGTCATGCCGAGAGACTGATCCGCACCCGTCGAAAGCCTTTGCCCTTGTTCTCGATCTTCACGATCCGCACCTCGCCGATCTGTCGGGTGGAGGCCACGTGGGTTCCAGCGTCGGCCTGCTTGTCGAGGCCGTCGACGTCGATGACCCGAATCTCATCTACCTCCGGCGGGATCAGGTCTTGCGCGGTTCGCATGACGGCGGGGTCGGCCATCGCCTCCTCCCGGGTCACGACGCGATCGACGATGGCGCGGTCCCGGGCGATCTCCTCGTTGACCACGCGCTCGAGGTCGACCTTGAAGCCGGCGGGCACCTCGGTGAGGTTGAAGTCCATGCGTCCGAGCAACGGCTCCATGTTCGAGCCGGTCACGAGCGCGCCGAAGTCGCGGTACACCACGCCACACACCACGTGCAGACCCGAATGGGTGCGCATCAGCTGACGCCGCCGGACGTCGTCCAGGCGCGCGTGGACGACTGTCCCGATCGCGGGCAGCGGGTCGCCCTCGGCCGGCACCAGGCCAGCGGCGGAGACGCCCTCGATGCGGGTGAACACGCCCGCCCATTCAAGCTGGCCGACGTCCGCAGGCTGGCCACCACCTCCAGGGTAGAAGGCGGACTCATCGAGAACGACGGCCTCCGTTGACGAGGCCAGCACGGTGGCTGTCCAGTTCATCAGCGATTGGTCGCGCCAGTAGAGCGGGACGGTCATAGGTTCAGCCAAGCGTTTGGTTCGCGACTGAGCAAGGCGGGATCGGCGCCGGAACGGTCAGATGATCGGCGATACGCGCTGCTAAGCGGGCGGTCGACGCGAAACGAGGGACCTGCGTCGTTCCGCCGCTTGTCGGCGCATTTCGATTCGCCCACAGAGCGGGCTACGGAACTGAAGGGCATCCTCGTAAAGCGCGTACGTCCCG
>CAWKIP010000006.1:0-99272 GCA_963849765.1 uncultured Actinomycetota bacterium | reverse complement strand
GCTGGTTTGTCGAGCTACGTCTTCACCAGCGACTGCGGCACCTTGGTGCTGCGTGAGCGCAGCCATTCGCCGAGTGCCTTTGCCTGTGCGTCCAGCCGCAGCGTCGAGGTGGCGCCGGTCCCGAGCAGTCCCCGGATGAGGAAGTTCACCGCGCCCAGGTTGGGCAGTTCGTAGCGCGAGATCGCCAGGTCGCGCGTTTCGGGAAGGAGGCGGCGGAGCTCGTCGACGGTGAGGGTCGACTGAAGCCAGTCCCAGGCTTCACGGTCGCGTACCCACACGCCGAGATTGGCGTCGCCGCCCTTGTCGCCGGAGCGGGCGTGCACGATCTCGCCGAGTGAGGCGACGACCAGTTCATCGGCGGTCCATGGCGAGGCGACCGACGGCGCGGGCGTCGGTTCGGTCTGCCGGGTGAGCTGGCCCCCGGCGCCGTGTGGGCTGCCGGCTGCGATCGGTCTCGCTCGTGCCGTCGTGGTGGTGGACGGTGTGGTCGAGCAGTTCGTTGGTCGACGAGTGCCGGCCAGTACACCCCGAACGCCGACCCTGCCTGGGGAGGGCCGAGGGAGTACAACCCGGGGTAGCTGGACAGGGCCAGCTCGACCATCCGCGACGAGAACGCGCGCCCGGCGGCCTGCTGCGTGCCCTGCACGGTGATCTTGAGCAGCTCGGTTCCGGCGTTCTGGCTGTCGGGATCGTGCTGAGCCCTCCCGATACGGTCGATCGCGACCGCGTCGATCCCGTCGACCTGCTCGATGTCGCGGCGGACCGATCGCTCGACGAGGGCGGCCTTCGCGTCCAGATCGGCGCCGGTGAGCACGAAGATCATGCTGTTCTCCCAGCCGCCGACCCCGGTGATCGCGACCTTGGTCGTCGCGGGTGGCGCCGAGCCTCGCACGCCGCGGATCTGGACGCGGTCGTCGCCGAGGTCGGTGAGCGTGGCGGTGTCCAGGTGCGTGGTCACGTCCGGGTTGAGGTAGGCGGGTTCACCGATCTCGTAGACCAGCTGAGCGGTGACCGTGTCTGGGGTGACGGCGCCGCCGGTGCCTGGGTTCTTGGTGATCACCGAGGAGCCGTCAGCGGCGATCTCGGCGATCGGGAACCCGGGCTCCATGAGGTCGGCGATGGCACGAAACCCGGAGAAGTTGCCGCCGGTCGCCTGGGGCCCGCATTCGATGACGTGCCCGGCGCAGACCGCGCCGGCGAGGGCGTCGTAGTCGTCGGGGGCCCAGCTCCACCACCATGCGGCGGCACCGACGATCGGTGAGGCGTCGGTGACGCGGCCGGTGATGACGATGTCGGCGCCGTTGTCCAGAGCGCGCGCGATGCCGAATCCGCCCAGGTAGGCGTTGGCGGTCAGTGGCTGATACGGCCACGACGACAGCGGTTCGCCGCTGGTCAGATGCGGCAGTGTGTGGCCCGCCTGCTGCAGAGCGTCGAGACGGCCGTAGACGTCGTCGCCTTCGATGTGGGAGACCCGCAGGTCGTGACCGTGGCGTGCGATCAGCTCGCGGGTCGCGTCGGCCAGCCCGGCGGGGTTGAGTCCGCCGGCGTTGACGACCAGCCGGATCCCGTTCGCGACGAGGTGCTCGAGCGCGGCGTCCAGGTGCTGCAGGAAGCTGGTCGCGTAGCCCTTGCTGTTGTCCTTGGCGCGCGCCTTGCCGAGGATCAGCATCGTCACCTCGGCGAGGTAGTCACCGGTGAGGACGTCGATGCCGCCTGCTCGAGCCATGTCGGCCATGGCCGAAGCGCGGTCACCGTAGAAGCCGGAGCAGTTCCCGACGCGGATGGGACGCTGCCCGCGTCCCGATGCCGAGGTCATGCTGTCGCCCCCGCCGTCGACACGAGCCCGTTTGTGTTCTCTCCCCCGGTCGTGTGGACCTGCACCGTCCCTTCGAACCCAACCTCGCCGGAGGGGTTCTCCTCGATCAGCTCGAGGGTCAGGCTGTCGCCCTCGGCGGCCGTCACCCGGGCGGTGTACGTCAGGTGGGCCGGCGCATAGACCGGCTTGCGCAGCCGGTAGGACACCTTCGTGACCTGCCACCCTGGGCCGAGGCCCTCGGTGACGCAGCGCAGGGCGAGCGCCGCACGGAGGTGGGAGTGCAGTGCGAGACCGCGCGTGACCCTCCTCGCGGGCGTAGGACTCGTCGATGTGGATGCGATGGGGGTTCCAGGTGACCGCGCTGTAGCGGAACAGCTGAAAGGCCGTGGTCGTGTGCCGGAGCGGTGGAAGGACGTCTCCGACCTGGAAGGTGATGGACATTACGACTCCTGCACGGGGTTGCGCAGCACGACGGTGCGGCGGTTGCGGTTGAGGACGGCGCCGTCGGCGGACGTGAAGGTGTTGAGGGCGGTGACGAAGACGCAGGGGCCGGAGCGGGTCTGCTTCGGCGTGACGGCCTCGAGGGTGGTCTCGAGCACCAGTTCCGTGCCGGCGGTCACCGGGTTGACCAGCTCCATCTCTTCGCCGGCGCCCATCACCCGGAGCCCGAGGTCGCCCCCGAGCGGTGTTTCACCGTGGTGGGGAGTTCCGTCGGGTGCGAGCTGGGCCTCCGGGGTCCCGATGCCCCATTCCACGATCGAGGCGAGCAGGTTCGGTGGCGCCACCACGTCGGCGTAGCCCGCCGCCCGTGCCGCCTCCGGGTCGAAGTGGGCCGGGTCCGAAGCGCCGATCGTCATTGCGTAGCGACCGATGGTCACCGCGTCCAGCGCGCCGAGGCTGCGCCGCGCGAGCACGGACCCGACCCGCGGTCTTGTCTGGGCGTAGTACGTCGCCAGCGGGGTGCCAGGTTCAGGCGTGAACGACATGCTGCACCTCCCCAGGGGTGACGTCGACGCCGGGTTCGCCGGCCGCATCGGCGGCATCGGCGGCTCGGCGGAGCTCCGCGAGGATCTCCTCGGTCGCCTGGCCGAGCAGCGGGGCGGCCTGCAGCTGCCCGACCGGAGAGTCGGTGAGCCGCAGCGGGCATCCGGCGACCGGCACCCGACCCCGGCCCGGGTGCTCGACGTACTGGATCATGCCGCGCTCGATCAGGTGCTCGTCGGTGTCGACCTCACGGATCGACTTGACCGGCGCACACGGCACACCGGCGGCCTGCAGGCCCCGCGCCAGCTCGTCACGCGTGCGGGTCCTGGTGAACGACGACACCTCCTCGTCAACCGCGTCGATGTTGGCGACCCGGTCCTTCGTCGTGCGCGAACCGGGGGTCGTCGATCAGCTCGGGCCGCCCCAGAACGGTCGCCACGCCGTGCCAGTGCCGCTCGGCGATGCAGATGATCGCCAGCCATCCGTCGCTCGCCGGGTAGATGTTGTACGGCGCGATCGCCATCCCCGAGTGCCGGTTCCCGGTGCGTTCGGGAAGCTGCCGCTCGGGGTCGTTGTGCAGGGCGCCCAGGCTGGAGGCCAGCATCGGGTAGATGGTGTCGTGCATCGACACCTCGACGATCTGCCCCCGTCCGGTGCGCTCGCGCTGGAACAGGGCGGCACTGATCGCCCCGAACAGGTGGATGCCGCCGGAGAAGTCGACGAACGCGGCACCGCCCTTGGTCGGTGGCCCGTCAGGCGTCCCGGTGGCCGAGGCGGCGCCGGACATCGCCTGCACGGTGATGTCCATGGCGGACATGTGTGCGTAGGGACCCGTGGATCCGTAGCCCTTGCCCGAGGCCACGACCAGGCGTGGGTTGTGCGCCAGGAGCCGCTCCGGGTCGAGCTGCAGGCGCTCCATGGTGCCCGGAGCGAAGTTCTCGATGAGCACGTCGGCGGTCTCCACCAGGTCGAGCAGCGCCTGGCGGCCGGCGTCGGTCTTGAGGTCGAGCACCACGCTGCGCTTGTTGGAGTTCAGCATCACGAACTCGTGGGACTCGACCGGGTCGTGCGAGCGGAAGCGCAGTGGCTCACCACCCGGCGGCTCGACCTTGATGACCTCGGCGCCGAGCTGTGCGAAGAGCAGCCCGCAATAGGGGCCGTTGTAGATCTGGCCCAGTTCGAGGACCCGGACGCCGTCAAATGCCGGCATGATTGCTTCACCTCGCGATCTCTGTGTGATGAGTTTTCGATCTGTGTGCTGAGTTCCGAGTTCCCCCGGCAGCACCTCTCGCCGGGGAACTTCTCCGACCTTCGGATCAGGCCTTGATCACACTGACGGCGCCGCCGTGCAGGTAGGGGACCGGTCCGGTGCCCTCCCCCGCGGCCGCGGTCTGGATGAGGTATTGGAGGCCGACCGCGTCCATGACCGAGTGGAAGGTGCCGTCCTCGTTGAAGCTGACCTGTGCGCCCTCGATCCAGGCCAGGGCAACGGTGTCCTCGGTGTTGTCCTCGGGGCAGAAGAACGTGTGCGTCGAGCCGCCGGGCTCGTAGAGGTAGGAGCCCGCCGTCTGCGGCTGCCCCGGGTACTCGCGGTACTCCCAGCGACCCTGGATGGTCCACACCTGAGCCGGACCCGTGTGGTAGTGCAGGGGCAGCTCGCAACCCGGCGCCAGGGTGGCCAGGAAGACCCACTCCCCGCGCTCGAGGTCCAGGCGCAGCGGCTGGATGTGAATGCCCGGGCCGATCAGGTCCTTGAACATCGGAATCTGGTCGATGTTGACGGTCAGCAGCTCACCCTGCGGCAGAGCGACCAAGGGCAACGGGGCGCCGCTGCCGGTGGTGGCCACCCCGGGAGTCAGTGTTGAGGTCATGGGTCAGTTCTCCTTGTTGGATTACACGGGTTGTTGGACTACACGGGGAGAGAATTGGATTTCGTACATGTCGAGTGGAACCGATGCGCACCGCCGCCCACGGTGCCGGCGGTGCGCATCGGCCTGGACGTCGCCGTCAGCTTTTGGCGATACCGGGGGCCAGCTCCTGCACGGTGGCCGCTGGCTGAGCGGTCGGCTCCGCGCGCCGGGAGAGCAGGTAGGCGACGATGCCCGCGGGCACGAACATCACGACCCCGTAGACGGCCGCAGGGACGGCCATCACTTCGTTGCCGATCACCGAGACGGCGACGATGATGGCCACCGTGACGTTGTGGATGCCGATCTCCATCGCCGAGGCGATCGACTGGCGGCGGCTGACCCGGAACAGACGAGGCACGAAGTAGCCGACCGCCAAGCTGCTCATGGAGAGCAACAGGGCGATTCCGCCGAGCCTGCCCATGTTCGCGGTGAGGACGTCGAAGGATTGCGCGACGGCGGCCACGATCACCAGCGCCAGCACCACACCCGAGCCGATCTTGACGGGTTGCTCCATCCGGACAGCCCAGGCGCTGAACCGATGACGCGCCCAGACCCCGATGGCGACCGGGATCAGCACGACCGCAAGCACCTGGACGAACTTCCCGAACTGCAGACCGATCGACGCCTCATCTCCCATGAATCTCCACGTCGCCAGCCCGACGACGACCGGCAGCGTGAACGCGGACAGCAGGGAGTTGATCGCGGTGAGTGTGATGTTCAGCGCGACATCGCCGCCGGCGAGATGGCTGAGCAGGTTTGCCGTGATGCCGCCCGGGGCGGCCACCAGCAGCATCATGCCCACCGCCAGCGCACCCTGGAGATCAAACGCGAGAACCAGACCGAAACAGACCGCGGGGAGCACGACGAGCTGGCAGGCCAACGCCACGGCCGTGGCCTTCGGGTACTTCACCACCCGATTGAAGTCGGCGACGGTCAACGTCAGACCCAGGCCGAACATCACCAGCCCCAGAGCGACCGGCATGAAGATTGTGAACACTGTAGACGACATGGCTGCATTCCTCTCGGGTCAGGCCTTGATGGCACTGACGGCGCCGCCGTGCAGGTAGGGGAACGGGCCGGTGCCCTGCGCCGCCACGCGCTCGGCAAGCCGGGAAACGGATGTGGTGGGCATGGGTCGATCCCTCTCGGATACGTATTTCCGGATAGATAACCGGGTACCCGTACGCTACGTGACCTGCGTCTCTGTGGCAAGACCTGTCCGAAGTTTCTTGCAGGGCTTGCTAGCGTCAGCGCATGCCAGCGCGCCCGCACCGCACCGTGGACCGAGTGACCGGGATCCTCGAGACCGTGTCGTTGAGCCCGCGCGGCGTGACCTTGGCCGAGCTGGCGACCGCCCTGGGTGCGGCGAAGACCTCCCTCGCAGAGCTGACCAACGGACTTCTCGCCCGCGGCTACCTCATCGAGGAGGAGCACCGGTTCCACCTGGGCCCGGGCCCGTTCATCCTTGCCTCGCGCGCGAACAAGCTCGCCGCACTGTCCCTCGATCACGAGATCGTCGCCGAGCTGGGCAAGGCCCTCGGATGCCCCGTCCTCGTCGGGGTGCGCGTCGGGGACGCCATGATCTTCACCGACTACACGGGTCAAGAGTCACCCAGCCTGACGTTCGCCGCGCGTACCCACGCCCGCCGCCCCCTCTACACCAGCGCCGCCGGAAAGATCCTGCTCGCCAACGTCCCCGACGACGAGATGCACCGCCTCCTCGACCTCGCCGGCCCCCAGCATGCAGGCGACGTGCGGCAGTTCCTCACCGAGCTCCCCGAGATCCGCTCCCGCCGACTGGCCTTCAACCGCGGAGTCACGATCGCAGACGCGTACGTCGTGGCCACCCCCCTGTTGGCACGCGACGGCCGAATGATTGCGGCCATCAGTGCCGCCATCGACAGCTCCGAGGCAGATCGTCTCGACGATCTCGGCGAGGAACTCAAGAAGGCAGTCGCCGCCCTCGGTTCCCAACACGGCCTCGCGGGCGGCGCCGAAAGCGGCGTCAGTAGATAACGCATCGGCCGCAACACCGGTCGGATCCGGGCGCGGAACCAAGCGTCGTTACCTCGCCGCCGCGTGACTCAGCTCCGTGAGGTCATCCCTCACCAGACACTGACCGCAGGTGGCGGTGCTCCTCCCGGCGTTCGGCGGCGCAGTTCGCCGTCCAGGCGGCGATCTCGGACCGCGAGCATGAACGCCAGCTTGGTCAGGATGGCTCGAGTCGCGGCCTCGAGCCAGTCGCGTCGCGAGCGTCGCGCGGTCACCCCGATCGCGTCGATGAACTGGTCGTAGTCGCCGAGCTCCGCGTTTGCCGGCTCTCGATCGGCGACGCGGCGACGGCGTGTCAGTCATGTCGCCGCGGCCGGCCCATGCGGCGGCGATCATCTCCGCCGCCAGGTGCGCAGCCGCGGTGGTCTCGACATGGGTGTGGCGCAGGTCGCGCAGCCAGGTCGATCCCGGCGGCAGCAAGCTCGGTCCCGAAGGTGTGACGAAGCCGATGCGGGCGAACACGGCTCGCCCCGGTCCGGGCTCGGTGGACACGGAACACCTTGCGCAGGCCAGGCGGCAACCGCGAGAGCTGCACAGGCGGATGCTGGGCCGCGGGCACTGCGGAGCGGGGCCTCCGCCGTGGGGCGACGGGAGCCCCCGCCAATGCAGGCGTGTTGGTGCGATCAGTCCAACTGTTGGTTGATCTCCACCACATTCCCCTCTGGGTCCGTCGTGTAGATCTGATACACATTGCTCATGAGGTAGTTGCTGCAATCGGCGTAGTAGACGCCGCGCTCGTCAAGCTTCCGCTTCACCTCCTCAATGTCGTCCACCGTCCAGGCGATGTGGCCGTGCGTGATCGGATTGATCCACATATTGTGTTCCCTCGCGAAATCTACCCGCGGCAGAACGACATGGAGCCCCGGCTGACCATTGCCCGGGTCGAACCAGGCGACCAGCTGCTGCTCGGGCTCCCCAATCCCTTCCTTGACTGGCATCTCAACCTCGGTGAGGCCGAGTACCTCGCTGTAGAAGTTAGCCACGAGGCGGACGTCGTGTGCGGGGACGTTGGCGTGATGGAGACGGGCCGGCCTTGGTTTCTCGTGTGGTCATGGGTCGATCCTCTTCGGATACGTATTTCCGGATAGATAACCGGGTACCCGTACGCTACGTGACCTGCGTCTCTGTGGCAAGACCTGTCCGAAGTTTCTTGCAGGGCTTGCTAGCGTCAGCGCATGCCAGCGCGCCCGCACCGCACCGTGGACCGAGTGACCGGGATCCTCGAGACCGTGTCGTTGAGCCCACGCGGCGTGACCTTGGCCGAGCTGGCGACCGCCCTGGGCGCGGCGAAGACCTCCCTGGCAGAGCTGACCAACGGACTTCTCGCCCGCGGCTACCTCATCGAGGAGGAGCACCGGTTCCACCTGGGCCCGGGGCCGTTCATCCTTGCCTCGCGCGCGAACAAGCTCGCCGCACTGTCCCTCGATCACGAGATCGTCGCCGAGCTGGGCAAGGCCCTCGGATGCCCCGTCCTCGTCGGGGTGCGCGTCGGGGACGCCATGATCTTCACCGACTACACGGGTCAAGAGTCACCCAGCCTGACGTTCGCCGCGCGTACCCACGCCCGCCGCCCCCTCTACACCAGCGCCGCCGGAAAGATCCTGCTCGCCAACGTCCCCGACGACGAGATGCACCGCCTCCTCGACATCGCCGGCCCCCAGCATGCAGGCGACGTGCGGCAGTTCCTCACCGACGTGCGGCAGTTCCTCACCGAGCTCCCCGAGATCCGCTCCCGCCGACTGGCCTTCAACCGCGGAGCCACGATCGCAGACGCGTTCGTCGTGGCCACCCCCCTGCTGGCACGCGACGGCCGAATGATTGCGGCCATCAGTGCCGCCATCGACAGCTCCGAGGCAGACCGTCTCGACGATCTCGGCGAGGAACTCAAGAACGCAGTCGCCGCCCTCGGTTCCCAACACGGCCTCGCGGGCGGCACCGAAAGCAGCGTCAGTAGGTAGCGCACCGGCCGCCACACCGCCACTACCGCCGTCGGATCCGGGCGCGGAACCAAGCGTCACTACCTCGCCGCCGCGTGACCCAGCTCCGTGAGGTCATCCCTCACCAGACACTGACCGCAGGTGGCGGTGCTCCGCCCGGCGTTCGGCCGTGCGTTCCGTCATCCACGCGGCGATCTGGGACCGGGAGGTGAACGCCAGCTTGGTCAGGATGTGCTCGACGTGGGCCTCGACCGTGCGCGTCGAGATCACCAGCCGGCCGGCGATCTCCTTGTTGGACATGCCCTGGGCGACCAGCTCCGCGATTTCCAGCTCCCGGCGGGTGAGGCCCGTCCACTCCTTCGACGCGGCCGGTTTGGTGCGATCGGGGACTTCCTCCTCCAGTGCGAGCGCGATCGCATCGGCGAGGGTTAGTTGTGCGCCACGCCGGAACGCTGCCTCGAACGCCCGCTCAGGGAGGCGCTGCCGCGCCGCGGCCTCGCCCTCGGCGCGGTAGCTGGCGAAGAAGGGGATCTCGGTGAGCGACATGCCGATCACCCGCCAGATCGCGTCGGCGGCGCCCAGGAGCGTGGGGGACCGTTCGGGGTCGTGCTCGGTCGTGGCCAGCCACGCCAGCGCCTCCAGGCACAAAGCGATACTGAGGTGATCGTCGAGATCGCGCTTCATCCGGAGACTGTCCTTCTCCAGAGCGGTCGCGCGCTGCTGATCCCCGGTGCGCCACGCGTCCAGTCCGAGCGCCCAGAGGGAGTAGGAACGGAACCAGAGCTCCCCGAGCGGCTCGGTCAATGCCAGGCATTCCCGGTGAGCCTCGATGGCTCGGTCCCCAGCGCCGGCGAGACCGAGGTTCATGCCGAGCAGAAAGGTGGTCTGGACCTGGCCCATGATGTGGCCCGCAGACCGGAACATCGCCACGGCCTGGTCGAGCAGGTCGACGGCAGAGCTCAAGTCCCCCGTAAACATCGCGAGCATGCCCGATGACTGCAGGACATAGGCCCGCGCGACGTCGTCCCCGGCAGCGTCGGCCAACGGCCTCGCCTCGTCGAGCATCCGGGCCCCTTCGTCTGTGTCGCTCTGCAGAACGGCAAGCCACGCGTCGAGGCGCAGGGCTCGGGCGCGCTCGACCGGGGCGGCGACTGGATGGGCAAGCGCGCGATCCAGCCAGTGGCGAGCCTCGCTCAGCGTTCCCCGGGCCACCCAATGGTGCTCGAGGGACGACGCGATGCGCATGGCCGCAGCGGCCTCCTTCGGATCGGCGACCGAGAACTCGAGGGCGGCGCGCAGGTTGGCGTGTTCTCGCCGGAGACGGGCGACCCACTCGACCTGCCGCGGACTGATCCAGTCGGCTTCGGCCCGCGCGGCCAGGTCGGCGTACCAGTCACGATGGCGGCGCCGCCAGGTGTCCACCTCGCCCTGTTGCCCGAGCATCTCCTGGCCGTACTGCCGGATCGTCTCGAGCATGCGGTACCGGACATGCGACCCGTACTCCTCCCGTCCCAGGACGGACCTGTCCACCAAGGACGCGACGACGTCCAGGACGTCGTCGGGCGGAAGCTCCTCGTCCGAGCAGACCCCTTCCACCGCGTCGAGCTCGAAGCCGCCGGTGAACACGGCGAGCCGGGCCCACAGCGTCCGCTCCTGCGCAGAGCACAGCTCGCAGCTCCAGTCCATCGAGGCGCGCAACGTCTGCTGACGGGCGGGCGCGGTGGGGTCGCCGCGCGTCAGCAGCCCGTAGCGGCTGCTCAGCCGGTCGAGGATCTCCGCCGGCGACAGCGCCCGCAGCCGCACCGCCGCCAGCTCGAGCGCGAGGGGGATGCCGTCAAGCCCGCGGCACAGCGCGGCGACCGCCGCGCAGTTCTGCTCTGTCACCGCAAAGTTCGGCACCGCGGCGGTGGCCCGCTCGACGAAGAGGGTCACCGCCTCGTACTGCTCGAGCGCCTTCGGCGTGGGCGGCGGCCCGTGGGGATCGGGCATGGCCAGCGACGGGACCAGCAAGATGTTCTCTCCGCTGACGCCGAACGGTTGCCGGCTGGTCGCGAGGATGCGCAGCTGCGGACAGCCACGGAGCAGCTCGCCGGCCAGAGCGGCGCATCCGTCGATGAGGTGCTCGCAGTTGTCGAGAACGAGCAACACCTGCCGAGGTGCCAGGTACTCGACCAGTGAAGAGGTCTGCCACTCGCGCGCCTGCTCTCGCAGCCCCAGGGCTCCGGCGACGGTGTGACGAAGCAGCGCGGAGTCCTGCAGGTCGGCCAGCTCGACCAGATAGACCCCGTCCCGGAAGGCACGGCTCAGATCGGCGGCCGCGCGCAGCGACAACCGGGTCTTGCCGACCCCACCGATGCCGGTGAGGGTCACCAGCCGGCTACCGGAGAGCAGCCGCTTCACCTCGGCCAGCTCACGCCGGCGGCCGACGAACCGGGTGAACTCCGCCGGCAGGGTCATGCCCCTGGCCACCGCTGCCCCGGATCTCTCGATCTTGCCCGCCATACCTACCGCCCACTCCGGTCTTCCCCGGGACGGAACACTCGGTACAACCGTAGCCGCACGCGGTGAGACGCGCCCGAAGGAAGATGATCCTCTTCTTGGCCGATAAGAACCGCAGGTCAGCCGCACTTGCTTCCGGCGTCGCTACGCGGCGGCCGACCGGCTCGCTTACCCGGGCGAAAGCCAACATGCGGTCCGCGGTGGCGCACACGAGCAGACGGGCCATCGACAACAGCGCCACGGTGGGCGCCGCCACGATCACCAAAGAGCGGTTCCCGCCGACGCCGCCCGTTTCAGGCCAGGCAACGCAGCTTGCCCTACCGCGGTTTGAAGTCGATCAGGTCGCCGAACGCGGCCGTCAGGTCGATCGGCGCACCGGGCGCGGCCCGCTCGAGCTCGGCGTAGGCGCGGTGCAGGTAGTCCGCCACCTGGGCCGACTGCGAACGGCCAGCTGACTGAGGATTTCGTCATTTGCTTGCGTCCACGGCTTGACCGATCCGCAGTTACTGACGATATCGTCAGTCTTGCAGAATACGTCACATGCCCTCCCCGGGCCCGGAATCCAACGAAGGTGGTAACTCATGACGCAGCACACGGACTTCTACACGCGGCTGGATGATCTGCAGCAGCGGGTCGCGACGGCCAGGTCGGCGGTGCAGGCTGCCGCGGCCGAGTCCGATGCACAGCTCAGGCAGCGGATCGATCGGGCCCAGGCCGACCTGGACCAGTCAGTCGAGAACGCACGGCAGGAGGTCTCCCAGGCCGCCGACAGCGCTCGGGCGAAGTGGGCGCAGCTGAAGGCTGACGCCGCGGCCAAGATGAGCGACGTCAAGGCGAACATCGACAAGCGGACCCGCCAGGTGGACGCCAAGGTCGCCGCCGACGACGCGGACTGGGCAGAAGCCGACTCGGCCGAAGCCCTCGACTTCGCCGACTGGGCGGTCGAGAACGCGCAGCTGGCGATGCTCGACGCCATCCACGCCCGCGCCCACGCCGACAAGCTCGCCAAGGCCGCAGCCAACTCGTAGTCCCCAATCGGACTGGTGGCCATGAAGCCCCAGTTCGCCTGACAACACTCGCGCCGCGGCGGGCAAGGAATGGTTGACGCCTTGCCCGCGCGGCATCACCCAAAGGAGGTTTTGCAATGACTAGTGATGTGAAGACCCCGGACCCGCTGCGCGACACGATCCGGGCCGGCGCCCAGGACGCGTCGGCGGCCTGGTGGTGGCTCTTGGCCCTTGGGACACTGTGGATCTGGTTCGGCATGTTCGTGCTGTCGTACAAGGTGGGCAGCCTGGTCGCGGTGGCGACGTTCGTCGGCATGGCGTTCCTGTTCGGCGGCATCACCCAGCTCGTGGTGGCCAGCCGGGTGCCCACGATGCGCTGGCTGTCCATCGTCGGCGGGATCCTCGGGATAGCCGCCGGCATCGTCACCTTCGTCTGGCCAGACATCACCCTCTACGCCGTGTCGATCATGGTGGCCTGGTACCTGATCGCCTTCGGCACCATCCACATCGTCAGCGCGCTGGCCGGCCCCAAGCTGCCGTGGTGGTGGACCGGGCTGCTGCTCGGCATCTCCGAGCTGGTGCTGGGAGTGTGGGCAGCCCGCTCCTGGGAGCACTCGCTGGTAACGCTGGTGACCCTGGTCGGAGTGTGGGCCATCTGCCGCGGGGTGAACGAGATCTTCGCCGCCTTCACCCTGCGCCAAGTCGGCAAGCAGGCGGACCGGCTGGTCGCATGACCGCCGCCAGCGGCCAGTTCCGCCGTCTCCGCGACCTCGCTGTATCAAACGGCTAGCGCCAGGTCGCACCGGCCTACTACCCGCCTGGTCATGCTGATCACGCCCTCGACGTCTTCGTCATCTGGGCCTGACCGGGCGCGGACGCGACATCACGAGGTGACGACCGCCGGCCGCCCGCCGGGCGGCCGGCGCTGCTTCGCGACAGGAGAACGAGATGACGACTGACACGACGCCCGACAGCCGGGAGCCTTCGAGCGGACACGGGCGTTCGCCCCGACGCTCCTGCTGGGCGCCGCGGCCTTCACGATCGCCATAGCCGGGGCGAGGTCCATCGGCGACATCATCGGGCCGGTCTTCCTGGCCTTGGTCCTCACGGTCACCCTGCACCCGATCCGCTTGTGGCTCGAGCGGCGCCGCATTCCGGAGTGGGCCGCCTCGATCCTCATGCTGCTGGCCGCCTACCTGGTGGTCTTTCTCCTCACCCTCGCCCTGATTGTCTCGGTCGCCCGGCTGGCAGACCTGCTCCCTCAGTACACCGACCAGATGCAGGACGTGGTCGTGACTGCGGGGAACACGCTGCGCGACCTCGGGGTCAAGCAGAACCAGATCGACGCCGTGGTCAGTGCCATCGACCCCGGGCAGCTCGTCGACGTCGCGACGTCCGTGCTGTCTGGCTCGCTCGGCATCCTCACCGACCTGTTCTTCCTGCTCACCGTCCTGATCTTCATGGCCTTCGACACCGACTCCACCCGCCGCGGCCTGGCATCGCTGGGTAGGCGCTTCCCCGATCCCGTGGCCGCACTTGCCAACTTCGCCCGGGGCACCCGCGGCTACATGGTCGTCTCGGCAGGATTCGGACTCATCGTCGCAGTCATCGACGGAGTCGCCCTGCAGATCATGGGCGTCCCGGGCGCGTTCGTGTGGGCCGTGCTCGCCTTCGTTACCAACTTCATCCCCAACATCGGTTTTGTTCTCGGGGTGATCCCGCCCGCGCTCATCGCCCTGTTGGACAGCGGCCCCGGGCTGATGATCGCGGTCATCGTCGTCTACAGCGTGATCAACTTCCTGATCCAGTCGGTCATCCAGCCGCGCGTTGTCGGGGACACCGTCGGGCTGTCCCCGATCCTGACCTTCCTGTCCCTGGTGTTCTGGACCTGGGTCATCGGGCCCCTGGGCGCGCTGCTCGCCGTACCACTCACCCTGCTCACCAGGGCGCTGCTGGTCGAAGCCGACCCGGGTGCACGGTGGGTCCTGCCCCTGATCGCCGGCAAAGCGGACCCGACCGAGCCGCCGGTGCCCGCCTCGACGGCGCCCGCTCACACGGCAGCGAGCGGGCGGTGGCGTCAGCTGCGCTCGATGTCGTCGTCGTCGGACGCGTGGCGTCGGGCTGGCCGAGCACGGCGCGGCCGGCTTCGAGCCGGGCGACCGGCACGCGGAAGGGCGAGCAGGAGACGTAGTCCAGTCCGGTGCGGTGGAAGAAGTGGATCGACTCCGGGTCGCCGCCGTGCTCGCCGCAGACGCCGGCCTTGAGGCCGGGGCGCGTCCTGCGCCCCTCCCGGGTCGGCGATGTCCACCAGCCGGCCGACCCCGTCGACGTCGAGGCTCTCGAACGGGGAGACCGTGAAGACGCCCTTGTCGAGGTACGCCGCGAAGAACGCCGCCTCGACGTCGTCGCGGGAGAAGCCCCAGGTGGTCTGGGTGAGGTCGTTGGTGCCGAAGGAGAAGAACTCGGCGGCCTCGGCCACCCGGAATGCGGTGAGCGCGGCGCGGGGCAGCTCGACCATGGTGCCGATCGGGATGTCGAGCTCCACGCCCTCGCTCGTCGCCGAACCTCGGCCAGGATCGCGTCGGCCTCGTCGCGGACGAGGTGCAGCTCCATCACCGACCCGACCAGCGGCACCATGATCTCCGGACGGGGTCGCCGCCGGCCTTCACCCGCTGCGCCGCGGCCTGGGCGACCGCGCGCACCTGCAGGGCGAACAGCCCCGGCACGGTCAGCCCCAGCCGCACGCCGCGCAGCCCGAGCATCGGGTTGGACTCGTGCAGGCGCTCGACCGCCGCGAGCAGCCGGACGTCGTCGGGATCCTCGTCGCCGCGCTCCTTCGCCACCGCCACCTTGACCATCAGGTCGGCGCGGTCGGGCAGGAACTCGTGCAGCGGCGGGTCCAGCAGGCGGATCGTGGTCGGCAGACCGTCCATCGCGGTGAGCAGCTCGACGAAGTCCTGGGTCTGCGGGTCCACCAGCTCGGCCAGCGCAGCCTCGCGCTCCTTCGCGTTGTCGGCCAGGATGACGCGTTCGATGAGCGGGCGACGCTCACCGAGGAACATGTGCTCGGTTCGGCACAGCCCGATGCCCTCGGCGCCCATCCGCCGCGCGCGGTCGGCGTCCGCGCCGTTGTCCGCGTTGGCCCGCACCCGCAGTCGGCGTACTCCGTCGGCGTGGGTGAGCAGACGGTCGACCGCCCGGACCACGTCGGCCGTGCCCTCGTCGACCTTGGCCAGCGCGACGTCGAGCCCTTCCTCGAGGAGCAGCACCACCGGCGAGGGAACGACCGGGCAGCTCGCCGACGAACACCTCGCCGGTCGAGCCGTCGATGGAGAGTACGTCGCCCTCGCGGACCGTCATCGTCGCCCGCGTGTGGCCACCTTCCGGCCGAGTCGACCTCGAGGCTCTCGGCGCCGCACACCGCGGTCTTGCCCATGCCGCGAGCCACCACGGCCGCGTGTGAGGTCTTGCCGCCGCGGCTGGTCAGGATGCCGGTCGCCGCGATCATCCCCTCGAGGTCCTCGGGGTTGGTCTCCTTGCGCACCAGGAGCACTCGCTCGCCCCGGGCCTGCCACGCCACGGCGGTGGCGGAGTCGAAGACCACCCTGCCGACGGCGGCGCCCGGCGAGGCGGCCATGCCCTTGGTCAGCAGGTTCCGCTCGGCGGCGGCGTCGAACTGCGGGAACATCAGCTGCGCCAGCTGGGCGCCGGTGACCCGCTCGAGCGCCTCGTCCATGGTGATCAGCTGCTCGTCGACGAGCTGGGTGGCGATCCGGAACGCCGCCGCGGCGGTGCGCTTGCCGACCCGGGTCTGCAGCATCCACAGCTTGCCGCGCTCGACCGTGAACTCGATGTCGCAGAGGTCGCGGTAGTGCGTCTCCAGCCGCCGCATGATCCTGCGTCAGCTGCTGGTAGGAGTCGGGGTCGAGCTTGGCGAAGTCGTCGAGCGACAGGGTGTTGCGGATGCCCGAGACGACGTCCTCGCCCTGCGCGTTGACGAGGTAGTCGCCGTACACGCCCGGCTTCCCGGTCGCAGGGTCCCGGGTGAAGCAGACGCCGGTGCCGGAGGTCGCGCCGAGGTTGCCGAACACCATCGTGCAGATGTTGACCGCGGTGCCCAGGTCGTGCGGGATGCGCTCGCGCCGGCGGTAGAGCTTCGCCCGGTCGGTGTTCCAGGAGTCGAAGACCGAGCGGGTGGCGAGGTCGAGCTGGTGGCGCGGCTCCTGCGGGAACTCCTCGCCGGTGTGTTCCACGATGATCTGCTTGAACTCGTCGACGAGCTCCTGCAGGTCCTTCGGCGTCCAGCTCGACGTCGGTCTCGACGCCCTTGCGCTCCTTGGCGGCGTCGAGGGCGGACGCGAACGCCTCGCCCTCGACTCCCGAGCACGGTCTTGCCGAACATCTGGATCAGGCGGCGGTAGGAGTCCCAGGCGAAGCGCTCGTCGCCGGATGCCTCGACGAGCCCGAGGACCGAGCGGTCGTTGAGCCCGACGTTCAGGACGGTCTCCATCATCCCGGGCATGGAGAACTTCGCTCCGGAACGGACGCTCACCAGCAGCGGGTCGGCGGAGTCGCCCAGCCGCCGCCCGACCTCGTCCTCCAGGCGGCGCAGCGCCATGGTGACCTGCACCCTGAGCTGGTCCGGCTCGCGGCCCTGCTCGAGGTAGTAGCGGCAGGCCTCGGTGGTGATCGTGAACCCCGGGGGCACCGGCAGCCCCAGCCTCGTCATCTCGGCGAGGTTCGCGCCCTTGCCGCCGAGCAGGTCCTTCTGGTCCTTGTCACCCTCGCTGAAGTGGTACACCAGCTTCGTCGTCGACGCGTTCATCTCACTTCTCTCATTCCGGACCACTGGGTTGATCACGAAGATCATCGGGCGGCCTCCGACAGCATCGTAAGCACCAGCTTGCGTACGTCGTCAGCCCCAGCGAGGGTCAATGCCTCCCGGGCCAGCGTGCGCAGCGCTTGACGTCGAGCTCCCGGACCGATTCAGTAGTACCAGGGGTACGGCGACCAGTCCGGCTCGCGCTTCTCGAGGAACTGGTCCCGACCCTCCTGCGCCTCGTCGGTCATGTAGGCGAGCCGGGTGGTCTCGCCGGCGAACAGCTGTTGACCGACCAGTCCGTCGTCGGGGAGGTTGAAGGCGTACTTGAGCATCCGCATGGCTGTGGGGCTCTTGCCGTTGATGATCCGGCCCCACTCGAGCGCGGTGGCCTCGAGGTCCGCGTGCGGGACCGCGCGGTTGACGGTGCCCATCCGGGTGCCGTCCGCGGCGTCGTACTCCTCGGCGAGGAAGAAGATCTCGCGGGCGTACTTCTGGCCGACCTGGCGGGCGAGGTACGCCGATCCGTAGCCGCCGTCGAAGGAGCCGACGTCTGCGTCGGTCTGCTTGAAGCGCGCGTGCTCGGCGCTGGCCAGGGTCAGGTCCGCCACCACGTGCAGCGAGTGGCCGCCGCCGGCCGTCCACCCCGGGACGACGCAGACGACGACCTTCGGCATGAACCGGATCAGCCGTTGGCACTCGAGGATGTGCAGGCGGGCGAGCTTTGCCTTGTCGATCGGGTTCGGCTCCTCGGCACCCGTGTCACCGGCGCCCGCGTCTGCCGCTTCGTACTGGTAGCCCGCCTTGCCCCGGATCCGCTGGTCGCCGCCGGTGCAGAAGCTGCGCTTGCCGTTCTTCGGCGAGGGGCCGTTGCCGGTGAGGAGCACACAGCCGACGTCGGCCGACGTACGCGCGTGCTCCAGCGTCCGCAGCAGTTCGTCGACGGTGTGCGGGCGGAACGCGTTGAGCACGTCCGGCCGGTCGAACGCGATCCGCACCGTGCCGTGCGCCTTCGCCCGGTGGTAGGTGAGGTCGGTCAGGTCCTCGAACCCGGGCACCTCGTCCCACGCCGCCGGGTCGAACGTCTCCGACACACCCTCGATCGCGCTCATGAGGGTGCACGCTACTCAGGCGTCGATCTTCTCCAGCAGGAACACCGGGATCTGGCGGTCGGTCTTCTCCTGGTAGGAGGCGTACGTCGACCACGTGGCGACCGCGTGGTCCCAGTACTCCTGTCGCTCGTCACCCTCCGCGAGGCGGGCGCGGTAGAGCGCGGGCTCGGGGCCGTCCTGCAGCTGCACGATCGGGTCGGCCTCGAAGTTGGCGACCCAGGCGGGGTTGCGAGGGGCGCCGCCGACGGACGCGATCGCGACGTACGTGCCGTCCTTCTCCACCCGCATCACGGGGTTCTTGCGGAGCTTGCCGGACTTGGCGCCCCGCGAGGTGATGACCACGATCGGCCAATCCTTGTTGCCGCGCAGGACGTTGGCCTCACGACCACCGGTTGCCTCGTAGGTCTCGACCTGGTCGCGCACCCATTGCGCCGGGCTGGGCTCGTACTCGCCTTTGAGAAGATCGGTCATACCTGTGCCAATGCCCGGCGACCCCTGCGGCATTCCCGCAAGCCGATTCGGTCAGGCGCCGGCAATGGTGACCGCGAGACCGGAGAGGTGCCCGAGCCGGGCGATCTCCGAGTCCACGAACTCCGGCCCACCCCGGCGACCGATCACGATGATCTGGTTGCCGTCGAGCCGCGCGGCGGCGTACAGCGTGACGTCGTCGTCGGTCTCCGGCTCCAGCCGGCTCGGCCCCTCGAGGTCGACGAAGTCGAACTCGTCCGGCGCCGCGCTGGTGCCGTGCACGACGCCCTTGGCCCGGTGCACCCGCGCGGCCCAGTCGGCCCGGAACGTCCGGGGCAACAGATCGACCAGCCTGTCGAGGGCGTCCTCCGGCGCGACGGTCAGCTCCTCGACCGCCTCGAGGTCCAGCGTCAGATTCCCGCCCGCCGGGTAGCGGCTGATCCAGACCACCTTCACGCCGTCGAGCGAGTTGCACGCCGACACGATCGAGTCGGGCATCGTGCCCTCGACGACCTCGAGCAGCACGTCGTCGAGCGCGACTCCGTCGCGCTTCTCGACGATCTCGATCGCCTCGATGTCGCCGCCTGCCATACCGATCGCGGTCGCGACCCTGCCCAACGATCCGGGGACGTCGGGCAGCTCAACGCGCAGGAGGAACGGCATGTCTGTGAGGCTACTTGTCGCACATTGCCGAGCTGTTTCCAGGTCAGGGGACGGTACGACGGAGCCCGTCGCCTCCCGATGCGGTAGGTGCCTCCCTTTCGTCGGACTCACCGCGTAGGTTGCCGCTCGTGCTCACCATCCACCGCGGCCCCGGCACCGCGGCCCTCGCCGACGCGCTGGGGGGCCTGCTGACGGTGCCACCCGCCGACCCCTTCGCGAAGGAGGCCGTCGTCGTGCCGGCGAAGGGTGTCGAGCGGTGGCTGGCGCAGCGGCTGTCCCACCGGCTGGGCACGGGCACTCGCGGCGCGGACGGCGTGTGCGCGGGAGTCGAGTTCCTGCGGCCGCGATCGCTCGTGGCCATGCTGACCGGCGCCGAGCGCACCGACCCGTGGGATCCTGACCGGCTGGCCTGGCCGCTCCTCTCCGTCATCGACGCGGCCCTCGACGAGCCCTGGGCGGAGCCGATCGCCCGTCACCTCGGCGAGGACCTCGACGGCGTCGAGCGCGATCTGCGTCGGGCGCGTCGATACGGGCTTGCGCGGCGACTGGCCGGGCTGTTCGCGTCGTACGGCGTGCAGCGGCCCGGGCTGCTGACCGACTGGAGTGCCGGGCGGTCCGACGCCGTGCCCGTCGACCTGCGGTGGCAGGTCGACCTGTGGCGACGCCTGCTCGATGTGGTCGACGCGCCGCCTCCCGACGTACGACACGACACCACGTGCACAGCGCTGCGCACGGACCCTGCTGCGTTTCCGCTGCCCGCCCGGCTGAGCCTGTTCGGACACACCCGGCTACCCGTGACGGAGGTCGAGCTCCTGGCGGCGGTTGCCGAGAGCCGGGACGTCCACCTCTTCCTGCCGCAGGTCTCGGGCGAGCTGTGGGAGGCGCTGCGCCCGGTCGTCGCCAACGGCCCGGTACTCCGGACCTCCGACCCGTCGGCCCGCCAGGCGAAGCACCCTTTGCTCGCGACCCTGGGCCGCGACGCCCGCGAGATGCAGCGGCAGCTCGCGTCCGTACCGGCGGTCGACGCGGTCACCGACGGCGACCCGCCCGGCGACCACCTGCTCGGCTGGTTGCAAGCCGACCTACGCGCCAACGGGGTGCTCCCCGATCGCGGCGGGCGGGAGCTCCACGACGACGACCGGTCGATCCAGATCCACTCCTGCCACGGCGCCGTCCGCCAGGTCGAGGTGCTGCGCGACGTGCTGCTCGGACTGCTCGACGACGACCCGACCATGGAGCCGCGCGACGTCCTCGTGATGTGCCCCGACGTCGAGGCGTTCGCGCCGCTGGTCCATGCCGTCTTCGGCGCGGTGCCCGAGGGCCATCCCGCGCGGCAGCTGCGGGTGTCGATGGCCGACCGCGGCCTGTCTGCGACCAACGCCCTGCTCGCGATCGCCGGACAGCTGGTCGGGCTCGTCGAGGGTCGCGCCCGCGCCACCGATGTCCTCGACCTGCTCGCGGCCGGGCCGGTCCGCCGCCGGTTCAGGTTCAGTGACGACGACCTCGAGACCGTGACCCGTTGGGTCGTGACGTCGGGCGTGCGCTGGGGCCTGGACGCCGACCACCGCCGCCACCACGGTCTCGACCTGCCGGAGAACACCTGGCGGTTCGGGATCGACCGGATCGTCGCCGGCGTCGCGATGCCGGAGGAGCAGGTGCTGCTCGGTCAGACGCTTCCCGTTGACGACGTCGGATCCTCGGACCTCGAGCTCGCGGGACGCCTGGCCGAGGCGATCGCGCGGGTCGATGCCGCGGTCGCCGCACTGGCCGCGGCGGGCACCGCCGAGGAGTGGAGCGCGTCGCTGCGTGTCCACGTCAGCGCGCTGACGGCGTCGTCGTACGACGACGCCTGGCAGGAGGCGCAGCTCGAGCACGAGCTGGCCAAGCTCGGGGTCGAGTCCGGGAGCCCGCACCTCGCCGTGGCCGACGTACGCCGGCTGGTCGAGGACCTCACCGCACCGCGGCCGACCCGCTCGAACTTCCGGACCGGCGCGCTCACCGTCTCCACCCTGGTGCCGATGCGGTCGGTGCCCCATCGGGTCGTGTGCCTGCTCGGCATGGACGCCGACACCTTCCCGCGCTCGATCACCGTCGACGGCGACGACGCGCTCGCCCGCGACCCCCGCACCGGCGAGCGCGACGCCCGGGCCGAGGATCGGCAGCTGCTCCTCGACGCGGTGTTGTCGGCGAGCGACGCGTTGGTGATCACGTACGCCGGCATGTCGGAGCACTCCGGTCAGGACAAGCCGCCCGCGATCCCGATCGGCGAGCTCCTCGACGCCCTCGACGTCACCGCGGCCGCGCCGGTCCGCGACCGGATCGTGCGGCGCCAGCCGCTGCAGCCGCACGACGAGCGGTTGCTCGTCGCCGCGGCGCCAGCGACGTTCGACCCGATCGCGCTGGCCGCTGCCGAGGCGGCACGGGCGCCACTGCCGCGCGGGCCGTTCCTCCCCGATCCGGTGTCGCCCCCCCGACCCGATCTCACGCTGGACGACCTGCGCCGGTTCCTCACCAACCCCGCGCGGGCGCTGCTCGACCACCTCGAGATCGCCCTGCCGTACGACGTCGATCCGCCTCGCAACGACATCCCGATCTCGCCCGACGCCCTCGAGCGCTGGGCAGTCGGCGACCAGGTGGTGAGCGCGGTCCTCGCCGGCACCTCGCCCGACGCCGTGATCGAGGCCGAGCTGCACCGGGGTGCCCTGCCGCCCGGCGACCTCGGCACCGCCGCGCTTCACGACATCGCCGGGTCCGCCCAGCAGGTGGTCAACCAGGCCCTTGAGCTCCGCACCGGGGAGCCGGTGACCACCGACGTCACGCTCGACCTCGGCGTCGGCCGCCGGCTCACGGGTCGGGTCCCGGACCTCTACGGCGACACCCTGCTGCGCGTGAGCTACTCCCGGCTCAACGCCAAGCAGGCGCTGGGCCTCTGGCTCGACCTTTTGGCGCTCCAGGCCACTGAGCCGGGCTTCGAGGTCCGGGGCGTCGTCGTGGCCAAGGACCGCCTGGGACGGATCAAGCCGATCGACCCCGAACTGGCGCGCTCGACGCTAGCCCGCTGGGCGGCGGTCCGCCACGAGGGCCTGCAGCGGCTGTGCCACCTGCCGCTCGAGACCGGGCGCGCCTGGGCGCTGGGCCGCGGCAACCGGTCGGTCGCGTGGAAGAACGCGATGAAGAAGTGGGAGTGGGACAAGTTCCGGCCCGAGCGGGACGACCCGGCCTGGACCCACTTCCTCGGCCAACGGGCCGGGCTCGACCGGCTGCCCGACCTCGAACGGCTGGCCGAGGACGTCTGGCGCGACCTGGTCCCGTTCGAGCAGGGGTGGTTCGTCCGATGACCGCGCTGCTGCCGTTCGACATCACCGCACCGCTGCCCGGCGTTGCCGGCGACGGGCTGACCCCGACCACGAGCCTGCTCGAGGCCAGTGCCGGCACCGGCAAGACCTGGACCATCGCCGCACTCATCACCCGCTACGTCGCGGACGGTCACACCACCATCGACCAGGTCCTCGCCGTCACTTTCACCAACGCGGCAACCAACGAGCTGCGCGAGCGGGTGCGCAGCCGTCTCGCCGAAGCGGCCGGCCACCTCGACGCGGCGCTGGACGGCCGGGTGCCCGACGAGCTCGACGACGCCCTGGTCACGCTGCTCGTCGACGGCGCTCCCGAGGAGCTGATCGCGCGCCGCGACCGGCTGCGCCAGGCCGTCGCCGCCTTCGACACGTCCACCATCGTCACCATCCACCAGTTCTGCCAGCTCGTGCTCAAAGGGCTCGGCATCGCGGGCGACACCGACCCCCGGGCCACCCTCGTCGAGGACCTCTCCGACCTGCGCAAAGAGGTCGTCGACGACCTGTGGCTGCGCGACCACGCAAGCGACCCTCGCCTCACCCACGCCGACGCCGGCCTCATCGCCAAGGCGATCTTCGACAACCCCGGTGCCCAGCTTGCGCCCGCGACCTTCGAGCCCGGTTCGGTCGACGAGGCCCGGGTCCGGTTCGCGCGGGCCGTCGCCACCGAGTTCGACCACCGCAAGCGCCGACTCGGCGTGCTGTCGTTCGACGACCTCCTGGTGCAGCTGCGCGACGTGCTCGTCGACACCGACGCCGTCGCCGGCGGGCGGATGCGGGCCCGGTGGCAGGTCGTGCTGATCGACGAGTTCCAGGACACCGACCCGGTGCAGTGGGACGTCTTCGAACGCGCGTTCCACCAGCACGCCGTACTCGTGCTGATCGGCGATCCGAAGCAGGCGATCTACGCCTTCCGAGGCGGCGACGTCTTCACCTACCTCAAGGCGGCCGACGTCGCCGACGTTCGGCAGACCCTCACCACCAACCAGCGCAGCGACCACGCCCTGGTGGCATCGGTCCACCAGGTCCTCAACCACGCCCACCTCGGCGACGCCCAGATCGCCGTCCACCCGATCGACGCCGCCCGGTCCGCCGACGAGGATCACCTCCGCGGTCTTCCGGGAGCGCCGTTCCAGCTGCGCGCCCTCCTCCGCGCCGACCTCGGCGCGCCGGCCGACGGGCTGGCGAGGGTCGACCAGGTGCGCCCCAAGATCGCCGACGACGTCGCCGCACAGGTTCGCCTCTACCTCGGGTCCGGCGCCGAGGTCCGGGACACCCGGGCGAAGGCCTGGATCCCGCTCACCGCAGGGCACATCGCCGTCCTCGCGCACGCCCGCCGCGACCTCGAGCTGGTCCAGGCCGCGCTACGCGAGGCCGGCGTCGCCGCGGTCATCACCGGAGGCCAGAGCGTCTTCGTCACCGATGCCGGGGCCGAGTGGCGGGCACTGCTCGAGGCGATGGCGCAGCCGCACCGCGCGCGACTCGCCCGCGCGGCCGCCATCACCGCGTTCTTCGGGCACAACGGCTCCGACCTCGACAGCGGTGGCGACGACTACGCCAGCGGCGAAGCACTGACCGATCAGGTGTCGGAGGACCTGCGCGACCTCGCCCTGACCTTCACCGACCGCGGCGTCGCCGCGGTCTTCGAGACGTTGGTCGCGCGCGGGCTGTCCGCACGCGTGCTCGGCACGGTCGGCGGCGAGCGCCACCTGACCGACCTGCGGCACCTCTCCGAGCTCCTCCACGACGCTGCGACCCGTGAGCGCCTCGGGCTCTCGGGCGTCATCGCCTGGTTCCTGGAGCGCCAACGGGAAGCCAACGACGCCACGACCGAGCGCACCCGCCGGATCGACTCCGACGCCCACGCCGTGCAGTTGATGACGATCCACGGCAGCAAGGGCCTCGAGTACCCGATCGTGCTGGCGCCGTACCTCTCCGACCGTTGGGTCGACGGCAAGGCCCCGGCGATCCTGACCTACCACGACGACGACCGCGAGCGGGTGCTCCACATCGGCGACCCCGGGTCCCGGCCGGCGCCGTTGGTCGTCCGGCACCACGCCGAGGACGCCGGCGAGTCGCTCCGCATGCTCTACGTCGCGATGACCCGCGCTCGGTCCCGGCTGGTGGTGTGGTGGGCGGCGGGCAACAACGTCAAGGACTCGGCGCTCCATCGGGTCCTGCTCGGCCGCAAGCCGGGCGAGGCAACCGTCCCCGATCGGCACGACCCGCCGTCGGACGGCGACGTCGTGACCTGGCTCCGCCGTTGGGGCGATCCCGACATCGGCGGACCGGAGCTGGCCCGCGCCGAGCCGGCCGAGCCTCCGCCGCTGGCCGCCGCCGCGGCGCCGCCCGCGCTGGCCGCGCGCACCTTCGGCCGATCGATCGACCAGGCGTGGCGGCGTACGTCGTACTCCGCGCTCACGTCCGCAGCGGACGAGGCGCCGGCGGTCACGAGCGAGCCCGAGGTCGCGCCGAAGGACGACGAGCCGGAGATCGAGGTGGTGGGGGCGGTCGCCGACAGCGCCGGTCTCGATGTCCCCTCACCGCTCGCGGCGTTCCCCGCGGGTGCCCGGTTCGGCTCGCTGGTGCACGGTGTGCTCGAGCACGCCGACCCGGCCGCACCCGACTGGCGCGACGAACTGCTCCGACGGGTGCGCGAGCAGCTGGTCGAGTGGCCGGTCGACCTCGACCCCGACGCACTGGCCGACGCGCTGGTCACGGTGTGCGACTCGCCATTGGGCCCTTTGACCGACGGGCTGACACTGAGCGGCCTGGCGATGTCCGACCGGCTCCGCGAGCTCGACTTCGAGCTGCCCATCGGTGGCGGCGAGGACGCGGTGCCCGACCCGCGGCTGCTCGGCGACGTGGCCGGCCTGCTCCGCAAGCACCTGCCGGCCGGGGACCCGCTCCTCGACTACGCCGGCGCGCTCGACGACCCACGCCTCGGCAGCCAGTTGCTGGTGGGCTACCTCACCGGTTCGGTCGACCTGGTGCTGCGCGTCAACGGCGCGGACGGGGCCACCCGCTACCTGATCTGCGACTACAAGACCAACTGGCTGGGCGAGTCCGACGCGCCGCTGACCGCGGGGCACTACACGCCGGACCGACTGGCGGCGGCGATGAGCCATTCTTCGTACCCGTTGCAGGCACTGCTCTACGCGGTCGTCCTCCACCGGTTCCTGAGGTGGCGGCTACCCGACTACGACCCCCAGCAGCACCTCGGCGGGGTGCTCTACCTCTACCTGCGCGGCATGTGCGGCGCCGAGACGCCGGTCGTCGAGGGCGCGCCGTGCGGCGTGTTCTCGTGGAGTCCGCCGGCGGGACTCGTGACCGAGCTGTCCGACCTGCTCGACGGGGACCGAGAGGAGGCAGCGCGATGACCGAGGTGTTCGAGGCAGTCGACGAGCACGACCACCGGCTCGCGGCAGACCTCACCGGTCCGATCGCGGACCTCAACCGGGCCGGCCTGCTGACGGCCGGCGACGTACGGACCGCGAGAGCGGTGTGCAGACTCGGCGGCGAGTCGTCCGCGGACGTCGAGCTGGCGATCGCGCTCCTGGTTCGCGCGGCCCGCAACGGCTCGGTCTGCGTCGACCTGCACGAGGTCAGCGAACTGCTGCCCGACCACCCGTGGCCCGAGGCCGGTCCGTGGCTGGCGGCGGTGGCGGCGAGCCCGCTGACCGGGGTGGCGCTGCGGGTCGAGGCGGACCTCCTCTACCTGCATCGCTACTGGGCGGAGGAGGGCGCGGTCGTCACCGACCTCCAGGAACGGCTGACCCGGCCGCAACCGGTCGTCGACGAAGACCGACTCGGCTTGGCGCTCAACCGACTCTTCACGCCGACGTACGCCGAGCAGCGTGCAGCTGCCGAGGCATCGGCCAGGCGCTGGACCTCGGTGATCACCGGCGGGCCGGGCACCGGCAAGACCACCACGCTCGCCCGGCTGCTCGCTGTCCTCGCCGACCAGTCCGACAGCCCACTGCGGATCGCCCTGGCCGCGCCGACCGGCAAGGCGGCCGCACGGATGTCTCAGGCGCTCGCGGACGCGGTGGGCCAGACGTCCTTCCCCGATGTCGACCGCGCAGCGGTCGCCGGGCTCACCGCCTCCACCCTGCACCGGCTGCTCGGGTTCCGCCCGGACAACCACACCCGGTTCCGTCACCACCGCGGCAACCGACTGCCGCACGACGTTGTGGTCGTCGACGAGGCCTCGATGGTCTCGCTGTCGCTGATGGCGCGACTCGTCGAGGCGATCCGCCCCGAGGCCCGGCTGATCCTGCTCGGCGACGCCGACCAGCTGGCCTCGGTCGAGGCGGGCGCCGTACTCCACGACGTCGTCGCGGGCTTCCGGGACCAGGCTCCGTCGCCGGTCAGCCGGCTCGAGAAGTCCCACCGGTTCGGGCTGCAGATCGGCGCCCTGGCCGCCGCAGTGCGCGACGGGCACGCCGACGTAGCCTGGTCGTTGCTCGCGGTCGGAGGCACCGACGTCGAGCTGATCGACCCCGCCGACACTGCCCGGATCCGCGAGGTCGTGCTGCCGAACGTCGTCGACCTCCGGACGCACGCCCTGGCCGGCGACCCGGCCCAGGTCGTCGCCGCTCTCAACCGGCACCGGCTCCTCTGTGCACACCGCGCAGGGCCGTTCGGCGTCGCGACGTGGAACGACCGGATCGAGCACTGGCTGAAGGCCGCGATCGGCACCGATTGGCTGCCCTATCGCTACCCCGGCCAACCGCTGATGCAGACCAGCAACGACTACGGCCTCAAGCTGTGGAACGGGGACAGCGGCGTCGTACTTGGCGGCGACGAGCGACGCGCGCTCTTCGACGACGGTGCGGACGGGCGCATCGTGTCGCTCGCGCGACTCTCCGAGGTGGAGGTGGCCCACGCGCTGACGGTGCACCGCAGCCAGGGCAGTGAGTTCGGCAAGGTCACCGTCATCCTGCCCGATCCGGACTCCCGTCTGCTGAGCCGACAGCTGCTCTACACGGCGATCACCCGCGCCGTCGACCGGGTGCACGTCGTCGGCACCGAGGAGTCCGTGAAGGAGGCCGTGCTCCGCCAAGCCAGCCGCTCTTCCGGCCTCGCCGGAAGGCTTGCGACCCAGCGCTGACCGCCGGTCAGGCTCTGTCGGGCGACCTGCGGATCAGGCCGAGGTCACCCATCGCGGCGTCCCTTGTGGAGGTGCTCCTTGATCTCCTCGTCCGCTTCGTCGAGCTCCTTGGAGAGCTCGTCGATCGCCTCGGGCTTTCCGTAGAAGCGACGGAACGAGTAGACCAGGAGCGCGATCGCGAGGGCGCACGAGACCAGCAGCGTGACGCCGGTCCAGGGGCCGCCGACCAACCACCAGCGATCGTCGATGGGCCACCAGCCCGGAGCGTCAGGCCCGACGATCCACAGTACGCCGAACGCACCGACGCCGAGGATGAAGATGCTCGACATGACGACACGCGGCACGGTTGCCACGGCTTCGGCCGCGCCCTTGAGGGCCCGCAGCTCGACGGGGTCGAGCCATCGCTCCGCCCAGTCGAACTCCGAAGCGAGCAGCTTCACACCGGCGTAGACCATCATCCAGCCGGGTCCCGGCAGCGGGATGGCCGCGATGCCGACCAGCACGACCACCCAACCGGCGACTCCTATGGCGATGCGGCGTGCGGGCGCTCTCATGGCGCCATCCTGTCCTACCGCTCAACCACCGAACTTGCGGAGATAGGCGAGCACGTCGTCATCGGCCTTGCCGTGGGCCGCCGCGATCCGGGCCCAATCCATCGCCATCGTGTGGAAGCGCAGCGGGTTGTAGACGTCCTCCTCGCGCGAGAAGAGCCCGTCGCCGGCGTACGTCATGATCGTGATGTTGGGCTCCTCGAGCCTGGTCCCGTCGCCCGGGTCGGGCATCGAGTTGCGCACCTCGCACACCAATCGCGCGGCGTCGGCGTCGACGACCTGCCAGCTCAGCGGGAAGCCGGTCATGACCCGACCCGGGTACGTCGTCATGGTGCGCACCGACCAAGCCCGGATCTCCTCGCGGCCGCGGAAGGTGCCCATCGCGTGCTCGACGTAGACCGCGTCCGGGGTGAACAGGTCCGCGTAGCCGTCCCAGTCGCCGGTGGCGACGAAGCCGCTGACCTGCTCGTGGAACGCCGCGTAGGCGTCGGTGATCTCGGCAGCAGTGAAGCGGTTCACGCCTGAGATCCAACCACTAGCCTTGCTGGCATGCCGCGCCCGTCGCCCGCCAGCCAGCGGAGCCCGTTCGGCGCACGCATCCTCGGGCCGCGCGAGCAGGAACCACGGCGCCTCCGGATCCGGATCCAGCTGCTGCTCACCGTCGTCCTCGTCAGCACCAACATGGTGGGAGCAGCCGTCGTCTTCGTCGTCAACAACTTCGCCGTGCCGGCGCCTCCGTTGCAAGACGACATGAAGGTCGCGCTGGCCATCGCGGTGCCGACCTACGTCCTCGTGGCGGCGGCGATCGGCGTGGTCTGGGGTACGGCGACTAGCCTGCGCGCCCTGCGCTGGGCGACCCTGGGCGCGGACGTGGTGCCCACCGAGGAGGAGCGCCGGCAGGCCCTCAACGTGCCGCTCCAGCTCACGCTGATGCAGCTGGCGCTGTGGCTGGCAGGGAGCGCCGTCTTCACAGTGCTCACCATCGTCCTCCAGCCAGAACGTGCGGTGTCGACCTGCCTCACCGTCGCCATCGGTGCGCTCGTGGTCGCCGGCATCTCCTACCTCCTGACCGAGTTCGCCCTTCGTCCGGTGGCGGCGCGGGCACTCGCGGACACCGAGCTGAACAACAAGGTCCGGTTCGTCGGGGTCGGGCCGCGAATGGTGATCTTCTGGGCGATCGGCACCGGCGTCCCGGTGATCGGCCTGCTCGTCGCCGCGATCCTGGCTCTCGTCGACGACCGCAGTCCGCGCGACGGTGGTACGACGCTCGACCAGATGGCGATCGTGACCATGGTCGTCTGCGCAGCCGTGCTGATCTTCGGATTCATGTTGACCGACCTCAACGCCCGCTCGGTGGTCGCGCCGATCATGTCGGTGCGCGAGGCCCTGCGCTCGGTCGAGGAGGGCGACCTCGACACCGACGTCGTCGTGTACGACGGCACCGAGCTGGGCGCCCTGCAGAGCGGCTTCAACCAGATGGTCGGCGGTCTCCGGGAGAAGGAGAAGCTGCGCGACCTGTTCGGCCGGCACGTCGGTCACGACGTCGCCGCCGCCGCGGCTGCCGTGGCGACCGGTGAGGTCGAGCTCGGCGGCGAGACCCGCGTCGCCTCCGTGCTTTTCATCGACCTGGTCGGCTCGACGGCGTACGCCTCCGACCACGAGGCGGCTGAGGTCGTCGGGGTGCTCAACCGCTTCTTCGGCGTCGTGGTGGACGAGGTCGACCGGCGCGGCGGGCTGGTCAACAAGTTCATCGGCGACGCGGTGCTGGCGATCTTCGGCGCTCCCGTCCCCGACGAGGACCACGCGGCGTCGGCGCTGGCGGCCGCCCGCTCGATGGCGATCCGGCTCGAGGAGGAGCTCCCCGAGGTCGGCGCCGGCATCGGGGTGGCGACGGGGAGAGTCGTCGCGGGCAACGTCGGGTCCGAGTCGCGCTACGAGTACACCGTGATCGGCGACGCGGTGAACTCCGCCTCCCGGCTGACCGAGCTCGCCAAGGACGTGCCCGGCGGGGTCCTGGCGATGTGGGAGACCGTGGTCGCCGCCGTCGAGCGCGGGGACGCCGACGCGGCCGCCCACTGGGAGAAGAGCGGCGCCAAGGTGCTCCGCGGACGCACGGAGAAGACCGCGCTCGCCGTACCTGTGTGGGTTTGAGCGAACCCAGGGCCGTCTCCTTGCCAGTGGCAAGCAGATGGGACCCCGTCCCACCTGGGCAGTCAGACGGAGGCGACCTCGCTGGCCGGGTCGACCAGGATCTTGGCGTGCTTCTCGGGGTCGCCGAGCGCCTCGAACGCACCGGCGACGCCCTCGAGCCCGACCGTCCCGGTCACCAGCGGCGCGACCTCGACCTTGCCGGTCGCGATCCACTGCAGGGTCTGGTGGAACTCGCTCGGGTCGTAGGCGAACGCGAACCGCAGGTCGAGCTCCTTGTTGATCGCCATCGACGGCCGGAACGTGTCGGCGCCCATGCACACGCCCACGACGACGACGCGGGAGAGCAGCGGCGCCGACGACACGATGTGCTCGATCATCCCGGGCACGCCGACGCACTCGAACACGACCGGACCGCTCGGGGTCGCGCCGGCCTTCTCGGCGGCGCGCATGACGTGCTGCCACGGCAAGAGGGGTACGGCGCGCAGCTTGTCCATCGCGCTCAGCCCGAGCTCGGCCAGCGCGATCGGGTTGGTCAGGTAGCGCTTCGACTCCTCGAACGAGCTCCAGGGCGAGTCCGCCGCGGGGTCGATCACCTCGTCAGCACCGCACTGCTCGGCGAGCGCCCGCCGGCCGGGCGAGAAGTCGCTGGCGATGACGTGCCGGACGCCGGTCGCCTTGAGCATCAGGATGACCGCGAGACCGATCGGCCCGCACCCGATGACGACCGCGGTGTCCTTGGCGCCCACCTGGCCCCGTCGTACGGCATGCAGCGCGACGGCCATCGGCTCGGTCAGTGCGGCGCGCTCGGCCTCGAGCCCGTTGGGCACGCGCATCGTCATCGAGGCGGTGACGAGCACCTGCTCGGCGTACCCGCCCGACGCCTGCTCGCTCAGCCCGGTGAGGTGCACGGAGTCGCCGGCGCGCAGGATCGGGAGCGCCACGACCGGGGTGCCGACCGGCCAGGTCTTCCTGGTGCGCGGGCCGTAGTCGGCCACCGTGCCGACGAACTCGTGGCCCATCACGACCCGCTGCTCGGACCGCATGAACGCGTCGTACCCCAGCGCCGCGACGTCGTCCGCGGTCTCGTCGCAGTGCAGCCGCGCGTGCAGGTCGGACCCGCAGATCCCGCACCGCTCGACGTTGATGAGCACCTGCCCCTTGGTCGGCGTGAGGTCCGGGACCTCTTCGACCTCGAGCTGGCCTTCGTGACAGGTGACCGCGCGCATGCTCGGAGCGTACGACGTCAGGTGGTGCCCAGGAGACGGCCGATCGCGCTGCGGGACACCGAGTGGTAGCCGTCCGCGGCGAGAGCGAAGATCTCCCGCGCCCGCTCGAGCCCGCGCGGGGTCTCCGCCAACCTGCTGTAGACGCGCCGCAGGAACATCGCCCGGCCGTGCCGGGTGAGGAACCCGACCACTGCCTCGTCGACGCCGTCGCCGCTCCAGACGTAGCCCGAGCCGATCGCGAGCTCCAGCCAGGCGGACGCGACCTCGACGTTGCCGTGTCCGCTGAGCCCGTACGTGCGGTCGAGGTCGGCCAGGATCGGGTGTTCCGTGTCGTCCGACAGCGCGCGGAGGAAGTGGACCCACTGGTGCGGCGTCCAGCCGGCGGTGTCGAGGTCGGCGGCCGCCGTACCGGCCAGCAGTGCCGCAGCCTGCTCGTCGGCGCGGTCGAACCCGTCGGACGGGAAGTCCGGCGCGTTGCTCGGCAGGCCGGGCCCGTGCACCCACGCCTCCAGGTCGATGTCGGCGTCCGCGATGCCGGCGGGCTCCAACAGCTCGGCGCGGAGGTGGGCGAGGAAGGTCGCGGTGTCCATCGAACGGAACGCGAACCGGTCGAAGTAGTCGGCGAGGAAGGCATCGAACCGCTCGCGGCCGACGGTCCGCTCGAGGAGGCAGAGGAAGAGCGAGCCCTTCTCGTAGGGGACCAGGACAGCGCCTTCCTCCGGGTCGCGGCCGGCCATGTCGGCCTCCAGCCAGGTGTCCCGCTCGTCGAGGGTGGCCAGCTCGGCCTCGAGGTTCCGGCGCCCCTGGCGCTGCAGCATCGCGGTGATGTCCGTGCCGTAGAGCTCCTCGTCGATCCGCATCTCGAAGTAGACGGTGAACCCCTCGTTGAGCCAGATGTCGTCCCAGGTCGCGTTCGTCACCAGGTTGCCGGACCAGGAGTGCGCGAGCTCGTGCGCGACCAGCGTGACGAGCGAGCGGTCGCCGGCGAGGATCGTCGGCGTGGCGAAGGTGAGCCGGGGGTTCTCCATCCCGCCGTACGGGAAGCTCGGCGGGAGCACGAGCAGGTCGTAGCGACCCCACCGGTAGGGCCCGTACAGACGCTCGGCGGCTTCGATCATCCGCTCGGTGTCGGCGAACTCCCAGGCCGCGGCCTCGACGACGGCCGGCTCGGCGTACACACCGGCGCGCTCGCCCAGCGGACGGAACTCCAGGTCGCCGACCGCCAGCGCGATGAGGTACGACGGCACCGGCTGCGGCATCACGAAGGTGTAGACCCCGTCGGGCGACCGCTCCGTGGGGTTCTCCGCACTCATCAACGCGAGCAGCTCCGGCGGCACCCGCACCGTCGCCTGGTAGGTGTGCCGGACCGCGGGTGAGTCCTGGCAGGGGATCCAGGACCGCGCCAGGATCGGCTGCGCCTGGGTGAAGAGGAACCGCTCGCCCGTCGTCTGGGCCGGCTCGAGCCACTGCAGCGCCCGGGCATCGCTCCCCGTCGCGAACTCGACCACCACGGCGTCCGCGGTCCCGGCCGCGATGGTCAGCGGGCGGCCGAGGATCGGGTCGGCCTCTCCGAGCTCGTGCTCCAGCGCGGTGCCGTCGTCGGCGACGACCGAGCTGATCTCCAGGTCCCAGGTGTCGAGCACGAACGTGCTCGCGTCCGGGGTCGTCCGGTCCAGCGTGAACGTGGCCCGACCCGCCAGCCGCTGCGCGTCGAAGTCGACGGTGACGTCGAGATCGAGGTGCAGGATGGCGATCTCGTTGGGCCGCGCGAACGAGTGCGGGTCATGGGGATAGCGCGCCATGCGCGGAGCCTAGACCGCAGCCGACGCCGGCTCGAACTGCCCGCGAACACGCCGACCCGTCGCCAACTGGCGACGGGTCGGCGCAATCAGCCTGCTACGCCTGGTCGAGTGCTTCGGCGACCCGGCGGTGGGCCTCCCAGATCTCCTCGGGCAGGCCGTCGAACTGGCTGAGGTGCTCCTCGCGGAACTTGATCTCCTGCTGCCAGCGGTCGATGTCGATGGTGAGGATCGTGTCGAGGTCGGCGAGCGCCTGCTCGTCCAGGCCCTCGAGGTTGAGCTCCTCACGGGCCGGGATGACACCGACGGGCGTCTTGACGCCCTCGACCTCGCCGGCGCGGTACTGCATCAGCCACAGCAGCGGGCGGAGGTTCTCGCGGTAGCCCGGCCACAGGAAGCGACCGTCGTCGCCGCGCTGGAACCAGTTCACGTGCGCGAAGACCGGCTTGTTCTCGGCGGCGCCGATCACCTTGAGCCAGTGCCGGCCGTAGTCGGCCTCGGGGTAGGACATGAACGGACGCATCGACATCGGGTCGTAGCGGAGCACGCCCTCGAGGCCGTCCGCGGCCGCGGTGGCCTCGGCGCCCAGGGTCAGGCCGTCGTAGACGCCCTCGGCGATGTCGTCGATCGCGCGGATCAGCGGCTCCCGGTCACGGGTGCGGCCACCGAAGATGATGCCGTGGATCTCGACGCCGGCCGGGTCCTCGAAGTCCTTCGCGACGTTGGGGACGTTGGCCAGGGTGGTGGTGAAGCGGCTGTTCGGGTGCGCCCACGGAGCGTCGACGTTCTCGGGCGCGCGGTCGGCGATCCGGTCGCCCTTCCAGTCGAGCCAGCCATCGAGGTCGGTCGGCTTGTCGCCGCGACCCTCCCACCAGACCTGCTGCGTCTACTCGTTGTAGGCGACGTTGGTGAAGATCGCGCCGGTGCCCGGGACGATCGACTCGATCGCGGTCGGGTTGGTCTTCTCGTTGGTGTCCTTCGCGACACCGAAGACGCCGTTCTCCGGGTTCATCCCGTAGAGCTTGCCGTCGTCGCCGACCCACAGCCACGCGATGTCGTCGCCGTAGAACTCGACGTAGTAGCGGTCGCCCAGGGCGTCGGGGGCCAGCGTCATCGCGAGGTTGGTCTTGCCCGAGGCGCTCGGGAAGCCACCGCAGATGTTGTACTTCTTGCCGGTCTCCTTGTCGGTGATGCCGAGCAGCATGAACTGCTCCACCAGGAAGCCGTTCTTCCAGCCGTCGTAGGAGCCCTGGCGCAGACCGTGGGCGATCTTGCCGAGCAGCGCGTTGCCGCCGTACGACGAACCGAAGTGCAGGATCGTGCGCTCGTCGGCGACGGTCACGAAGTAGCGCTTGTCGTCGGGCGTGCCCTGGCCGAGGTTCTCGAGGTCGCCGGTGACGTGGACGGCCTTGACGAAGGAGTCGCCGAGGTCGTTGATGAACTCCACGCCGACCCGTGACATCCGGATCATCTGGAGTACGACGTTGCGGTTGTCGGTGAGCTCCACACCCGCGGCGAAGTTCTCCAGCGGGGATCCCGGAGGCGCCATCAGGTAGGGGATGACGTACATCGTCTTGCCGGCGGACGCGCCGGTCATCAGGTCGACGAGCAGCGGCTTCATCTCCGCGGCCGGGCGCCAGTTGTTGTAGGTGCCCTTGTCGGCCTCGTCGCTCGTGGCGACGATGGTGCGCTCCTCGGCGCGGGCGGTGTCCTTGAAGTAGGACCGCGAGTAGTAGAGGCCCTCGCCGGCGGGCAGCAGCTCGCCCGCGTCGAGCGACTCCTGCACCAGACGTGCGTCGTCGGCGGCGGAGACGACCTCGACCCGCTCGGCGCCGGTGACCCCGGCCCAGTGAGCGACGTACTCACGAACATAGGTGTTGGTGAGCCCCGCTTCGTCGAGAACCCGCTCCACATCGACCATCTGTCTAAGCCTTTCGCGTCCGATTGGGTGGGGGCACGCTACCTCACGCTCAGCGGCCCGAAATCACCGTGTGGCTTTTCGCCTGAACCGTGGACACCGTCGTCCGCGACGGGCATCACCATGACATCGACGGGCGCGCGAACGCACATCGGGGTGGGCCGATGTGCGGCATTCCACAGCGATCCGCGAATTGGATCGTTCGAAGGCCCGATTGCCCTTCTACTCGCCGATGTAGCGACATCACGTGCTTGATGCGCGTGTAGTCCTCGAGGCCGTACATCGACAGGTCCTTGCCGTAGCCGGAGTGCTTGAAGCCCGCCGTGCGGCATCTCGGAGACGAACGGGATGTGGGTGTTGATCCACACCACGCCGAAGTCCAGCTTGCGGCTCATCCGCATCGCGCGGCCGTGGTCCTTGGTCCACACGCTCGACGCGAGGCCGTACTCCACGCCGTTCGCCCAGGCAGCGCCTCGGCCTCGTCGGTGAACCGCTGCACGGTGATGACCGGGCCGAAGATCTCGTTCTGGATCTGCTCGTCGTCCTGCTTGAGCCCGGAGACGCACGGTCGGCTCGTAGAAGTAGCCGGCGTCGCCGCCGTGCCTGGACGCGCCGCCGGCCTGGACGATGGCGTGGTCGGGCACCCGGTCGACCATGCCCAGCGACCCGGTCGACTGGTCCGCGTTGTTGAGCGGTCCGTAGTAGGTGTCCTCGCTCGTCCGGGCACCTGCCGGTCTTGCCTTTGCGGGCCGCTTCGGTGATCGCGGCGACGAACTCGTCGTGGACGCCGGGACCGGCCAGCACCCGGGTCGCGGCGGTGCAGTCCTGGCCGGCGTTGTAGTAGTCCGGCGCCGGCGATCGCCCTCCGCAGCCTCCTCGATGTCGGCGTCGTCGAAGACGATGACCGGCGCCTTGCCACCGAGCTCGAGGTGGACCCGCTTGAGGTCGGTCGGACGCACTGCCCGGCGACCTCCATGCCGGCCCGCACCGACCCGGTGATCGCGACCATCTGCGGCGTCGGGTGGGCGACCAGCGCCCGGCCGGTGTCGCGGTCGCCGGTAGACCACGTTGAGCACGCCCGGCGGGAGGAACTCCTGGCAGATCTCGGCAAGCAGCGTCGAGCTGGCCGGGCGTGGTGTCGCTCGGCTTGAGCACGATCGTGTTGCCGGCCGCCAGCGCCGGCGCGATCTTCCAGATCATCATCATCAGCGGGTAGTTCCAGGGCGTCACCTGGCCGACGACGCCGATCGGCTCGCGCCGGATCCAGCGGTGTGGTCGGCGATGTACTCCCCCGCCGACGCTGCCCTGCATCACCCGAGCGGCGCCGGCGAAGAACCGGAAGTGGTCGGACGCGTCGGCGGCATCTCCTCGTCGAGCATCGCCAGGTGCATCGGCTTGCCGGTGTCCTTGCACCTCGACCGTCGTCGATCTCGTCGGCTTGCGGGCGTCGATCGCGTCGGCGATCTTGAGCATCGCGGTCGCGCGGTCCTGGGGCGTGGTGTCGCCCCAGCTCTCGAACGCGGCGGCCGCGGCGGCGTACGCCCGGTCGACGTCCTCCGCGCCGGACATCGGCGCCTGGGCGTAGACCGCGCCGGTGGTGGGATCGATGACGTCGTACGTCGCTCCGCTCGCGGAGGCTACGAGCTCCCCGCCGATGACGTTCTTGAAGGTGAGGTCGGCCATGACGCCGACTCTAACCCCGTCCGACGACGAAATCAGCGGGTCGATGCTGCACATTTTCTGCCGATTCCGTCGCCAAGCCGTCACTCATCGACGGATTCACTTGCGAGGCGCAAACCGATCAAGCACCATGGGTTCATGGACGACTCCGCTCTGCAACGCGCCGCGAAAGACCACCTCTGGCTGCACTTCTCGCAGCACGGGCGGTACGTCGGCGACGGACCGGAGCACGAGATCCCGATCATGGTGCGGGGGGAGGGCGTCTACCTCTACGACAGCAAGGGGAAGCGCTACCTCGACGGCCTGGCCGGGCTGTTCGTGTCCCAGCTCGGGCACGGCCGGCGCGAGCTCGCGGAGGCCGCCGCCGATCAGGCCGGGACGCTCGCGTTCATGCCGCTCTGGTCCTACGCGCACCCGCCGGCCATCGAGCTCGCGGAGAAGATCGCGGGGTACGCCCCCGGCGACCTCAACCGGGTGTTCTTCACCTCCGGCGGCGGCGAGGCCGTCGAGTCGGCGTGGAAGCTGGCGAAGGACTACTTCAAGCGGGTCGGCAAGCCGCTCAAGCACAAGGTGATCAGTCGCAACATCGCCTACCACGGCACCACCCACGGCGCCCTGTCGATCACCGGCCTGCCGGGACTCAAGCAGCAGTTCGAGCCGCTGGTTCCGTCGACCTTCCGGGTGCCGAACACCAACATCTACCGGGCACCTGAAGGCACGGCGGGGCCGGACGGCACCGACGCGCTCGCGTTCGGCCGCTGGGCCGCCGACCAGATCGAGGTCGCCATCCTCAACGAGGGCGAGGACACCGTCGCCGCGGTCTTCCTCGAGCCGGTCCAGAACGCCGGCGGTTGCTTCCCGGCGCCCCCGGGCTACTTCCAGCGGGTACGCGAGATCTGCGACGCGTACGACGTACTGCTGGTCTCGGACGAGGTCATCTGCGCGTACGGGCGACTCGGCGAGATGTTCGGCGCCTCGGCGGTCGGCTACCAGCCCGACATCATCACCAGCGCCAAGGGCCTGACCTCCGGCTACGCGCCGCTCGGCGCGATGATCGCGTCGGACCGGTTGTTCGAGCCGTTCTCGTCGGGCAAGGCGAGCTTCCTGCACGGCTACACGTTCGGCGGGCACCCGGTGTCGACCGCGGTCGGCCTCCGCAACATGCAGATCTTCGAGGACGAGAAGATCCTCGAAGGCGTCCAGGCGAAGGCGCCCGCATTCCGGGCGACCCTCGAGCGGCTGCTCGACCTGCCGATCGTCGGCGACGTGCGCGGCGAGGGCCTCTTCTACGGGATCGAGCTCGTGAAGGACAAGGCCACCAAGGAGTCCTTCAGCGCCGAGGAGTGCGAGCGGATCCTCTACGGCTTCGTCTCCAAGCGGATCTACGAAGAGGGCCTCTACTGCCGCGCCGACGACCGCGGCGACCCCGTCATCCAGCTCTCCCCGCCCCTGGTCTCCACCCAGGAGCACTTCGACGAGATGGAGCAGATCCTGCGCTCCGTCCTCGACAAGGCCTACACCCTGATCTGACTCCCGGAACTGACCAGGCTCCGCCCCGCGAAGTCGCACGGTTCGGACGCGAAGTCGCACGGTTCGGGCGCGAAGTCGCACGGTTCGGAGTGCCGGGCGTCAGCGGCGGCGGCGCGGCCGCTGGTCGGGCCCGCGGGAGTATCGGCGCTTTCCAAGCGGGTCCGGCGCGCGGTCGTCGAAGGCGGACCTCAGGTCGGCGAGCCAACGGTCACGGCCGGGGCCGCTGAACCCGTCCCGTCGTACGACGATGATGATCCAACCCGCTCTGCGGAGGGCCTCTCGCCTCGCTTCGTCGCGGTCGACATCGTCGTCCTCGGAGTGGAACTCCTCGCCGTCGTACTCCACCGCGATCCGTAGGTGCTCGTAAGCGTTCTCGATCTTCGCCCTTCCCCAGCCGGGCACCCACACCCAGGCCTGCGGGGCCGGCATCGGGTAGCCCTCGTCGTGAATGTCGATGGCGATCCAGGACTCGGGCTGAGAGTCGCGACCCGTCCGCGACAGCGGAATCAGTTCACGTAGCTGGATGACGCCACGTCGGCCCCGGTATCGCGGCAGCATCGAGATGAGGTCGGCCTGCGACAAGCCGAACTTCTCGCGAAACGCGTCAAGAGCGCCGATCGCGCGATGGCGGCCGCGCAGACACGCGATGTCGCAGGCGGTCCGCGCGGGCGACGTGACGGGTACGCCGCCGACTCGTGACGATCTCGTTCGGCAGCAGGTCACGCTTGCCTCCGAGGATCTCCGGCCGGCGCGTCGCCGTACCTCCGACCGACACGACCTCCAGCTCGGGCGGGACGTCGAGCTCGGCAAAGTCGAGTACGTCGATCCCGTGCAGCGATGCTGCCGACCGATCTGAGACGACGCAATGGTCAGGCAGCACTAGTGCCGCCGCTCGTGCACGGTTGGTCGGGGTGTCCGGCCAGCTGCCCGGAGCGTAGACGCCGTACAGGATCTGCTTGATCTCGCCAGTGCTGAGCATCGCGCGCAGTTCGCCCTCCAACACGCCGAGGGCTCGCGCATCGGCGGCGGTGAACGGATGATCAGGCGGAAACGGCTCGCTCATGGACCGCTGGGTGCCCGCGCCGTACTCCTGTTGAAACCGGCTCACGCACTACCTGTGGACAACGACCTCGAACCGTGCGCTCTCAGCACCGAACCGTGCGACCTCGCGGGCGAACCGTGCGACTTCGCGGAGTTATGCGAGGGCCCGGGACCGCCGCCGCGACCCGTACTCACCGACCACGACCACCAGGAGCGCGATCGCGAACATCAGGGTGCCGATGACGTTGATCTGCATCGGGATGCCCTTGGTGTTGGCGCCCCAGACGAACATCGGGAAGGTCACCTGCTGGCCGGCGTTGAGGTTGGTGATGATGAAGTCGTCGAAGGACAGCGAGAAGCTGAGCAGGGCGGCCGCCAGGATGCCGGGGAAGACCAGCGGGAAGCTGACCCGCCAGAACGTCTGCCACTCGTTCGCGTAGAGGTCGGCAGCGGCTTGTTCCAGCCGCGGATCCATGCCGGCCAGGCGGGCCTTGACGGTCACCACCACGAACGACAGGCAGAACATCACGTGGGCGACGAAGATCGTCCAGAACCCCAGCTGGCCGGCGAGCCCGGCGCTGACGAAGAGCGCCAGGAGCGAGGAGCCCATCACGATCTCGGGCGTCGCCATCGGCAGGAAGATGAAGACGTTGGCGGCGGCCCGGCCGCGGAACCGGTGCCGGACCATGGCGAAGGCCATCAGCGTGCCGAGCAGGGTCGCGAGCACCGTTGCCAACAGGCCGATCTCGAGCGACAGCCGCACCGACGAGCAGAGCTGGTACGGCTCACAGAGGTTGGTCCAGTTGTCGAGCGTGAACCCGTCGAACGTGTAGGTGTTGCGCCCGGCGGGCTGGTTGAACGACATGAGGATGACGACGAACACCGGCGTCAACATGTAGAGCAGGACCAGCATCCCGATCATCAGGATCAGGTGCCGGCCCAGCCAGTCGCCGAGGGCCCTCATACCAGTTCGTCCGTCCCCGCGCGCCACACGTAGATCGCAACCAGCACCACGATGGTCGCCATCAGCCCGACCGACAGCGCCGACGCGGTCGGGTAGTCACCCGCGTAGAAGAGGTCCTGGATCTCGTTGCCGACCATCCGGGTGTTCGGGCTCCCGAGCAGCTCCGCGTTGATGTAGTCACCGGCCGCCGGGATGAACGTCAGCAGGGTGCCGGCGACCACGCCCGGCATGGACAGCGGCAGCGTCACCTTCAGGAAGCCCTTGGCCGGCGACGCGTAGAGATCGCCGGCGGCCTCGAGCAACCGGTGGTCGATCTTCTCCAGCGACGCGTAGAGCGGCAGCACGAAGAACGGCAGGAAGTTGTAGGTGATGCCGGCGACCACGGAGAACGGCGTGTTGATCAACTGCAGGTCGGCGCCGGTGAACGGCAGCCACCGGAGGAAGGAGACGATCCACTCGTTGTCGCCGAGCAGGTACTGCCAAGCGAGCGTGCGCACCAGGAAGCTGGTGAAGAACGGCGCGATCACGGCGACCAGCAAGAGGGTCTTGTACCGCCCCGCCTTGAACGCGATCGCGTACGCGAGCGGGTAACCGAGCACGACGCACGTCACGGTCGCGATCAGCGCGTAGGTGAGCGAACGCTGGATCTGCTCCCAGTAGTCCGCGATCGCGGTCGCGTAGTTCTCGACGTGCCCGGTCATCTCGTAGCCGAGCTCGAGCGAACCGGCCGGGTCGTACAGGCTGGTCGCGACGAGCGTCACCGTCGGCACCACGAAGAAGAGCACCAGCCAGAAGGAGCCGGGCAGGAGCAGCAGGTAGCCGGCCAGCCCGCGGCGCTGCTGGTCGGGAGGCGGCGGTCCGCCGTCCGGAACGTCCGTGGGTATGACGTGCGCCATCAGGTCTGGCTCACTCGTCGTCGATCTGGGTGCCGGCCGCCGCATCCTGGGCGGCGTCGAGCAGGAACGTGTGCTCGGGCGCCCACGAGAGGTCGACCTCGTCCCCGGAGCGGAGGCGTCGACTGCTGGTGTGGTTCTGCTCGAAGACCGTCAGCTCCTGGTCCCAGGGCATCCGCACCAGGTACTCGGTGCTGACCCCGACGAAGCTGACGTCGCTCACCACGCCGCCGCGGAGGACGTTGCCGGACGCGCCGTCCTCACCGGAGGATTGCAGGTGCACCTTCTCGGGTCGGACCCCGACCCACACCTTGCCCTCGCTGTCGACCGCGCGGTCGATCGGTGCCGCGACCTTGCCGCCGTCGAGCTGCACCTCCACCTCGCCGCCTGAGTTCCCGGTCACCGAACCCGCGACCAGGTTGGAGCGGCCGAGGAAGTTGGCGACGAACGTCGTGCGCGGCAGGTCGTACAGCTCCTCGGGAGCGCCCATCTGCTCGATCCGCCCCTTGTTCATCACCGCGACCGTGTCGGCCATCGTCATGGCCTCCTCCTGGTCGTGGGTGACGTGGATGAAGGTGAGCCCGACGTCGATCTGGATCCGCTTGAGCTCGACCTGCATCTGACGTCGCAGCTTGAGGTCGAGGGCGCCGAGCGGCTCGTCGAGCAGCAGCACCCGCGGGCTGTTGATGAGCGCCCGCGCCAACGCGACCCGCTGCTGCTGACCGCCGGAGAGCTGGGCGGGCTTGCGGGCGGCGAACTCGCTGAGCTCGACGAGGTCGAGCATCCGACTCACCTCGGCCGCGGCCTCACTCTTGCCGAGGCCCTTGCGGCGAGGTCCGAACGCGACGTTGTCGCGGATGGTGAGGTGCGGGAAGAGCGCGTAGCTCTGGAAGACGGTGTTGACGGGCCGGCGGTACGGCTTGAGAGAGGTGATGTCGTCGCCGGCGAGAGTGATGGTGCCGGAGGTCGGGACCTCGAGCCCGGCGACCATCCGCAGCGTCGTGGTCTTGCCGCACCCCGACGGGCCGAGCAGCGCGAAGAAGGAGCCGGCCGGCACCGTCAGGTCGAGCGCATCGACAGCCGCGAATTCGCCATATCGCTTCGTGAGGCCGGCCAGGTCGAGGTCGGCCCCCGGTCCCTCGTCAGCCACCGCTCGCCTGGCTGAAGTCGGATTGGTACTGCTGCCGGGTCTTCTCGTCGAGGACCATGAAGTCGCGCGTGGTGGCCAGGAACTCGTCACTCGGGAAGATCAGGTTGTTCTCGACCAGCGACGGATCGATCTTCTCCATCGCCTCGCGGGCGCCCGCGACCGGGCAGATGTACCAGACCCATGCGGCGAGCGTCGCGGCCACGACCGGGTCGTAGTAGTAGTTCATGAGCGCTTCGGCGTTGGCTTTGTGGTCGGCCTTGTTCGGAACCATCATGTTGTCGGACCAGATGTTGAGGCCCTCCTCCGGCTGGACGAACGGGATGCTGTCGTCCTCGGCCGCGGCGATGTCGCCGGACCACGCCATGCAGGCGGCCAGGTTGCCGGACTTGAGGTCGCGGATGTAGTCGTTGCCGGTGAACCGGCGCACCTGACCGGAGGCGACGACCTCCTCGAGGTGCTCGATCGCGGTCTGCCACTCGTCGTCGGTGAAGTCCTCGGGGTCGGCGCCGTTGATGACGAGCATGAAGGCCATCGTGTCCTCCATCTCGGTGAGGAGGCCGACCTTCCCCTTGAGGTCGCTGCGGGTCAGCATCTCCTCGAAGCTGGTGACCTCGTCGACTATGTCGGAGTTGTAGGCCATGCCGGTCAGGCCGGCCTGCCACGGGACGCTGTACTTGCGCTCGGAGTCCCAGCTCGGCGAGCCCAGGCTCTCGATCAGGTTGGCCTCGACGTTGGGGAGGTTGCCCTTGTCGAGCTCCTGCATCCACCCCAGCGCGATCATCCGGCCGGCCGTCGAGTCCGTCATCGTGATGATGTCGCGGCCGATCGGCTCGCACGCGCCGAGCTGGTCCTTCACCTTGCCGAAGAACTCGACGTTGTCGTTGATGTCGGTGTTGTAGGTGACCTCGATACCGGTCTCGGTCTCGAACTGCTCGAGGGTCGGCATCCGCCCGCCCTTGATGTCGATGTACTCCGGCCAGTTGGAGAAGACGAGCTCCTTCTCCTCGGCCGACTTGTCGGTGCTCTTGCAGCTGTCCGCCGTCTGCTTCTGCGACTCGGTGCCGCAGGCGGACAGCAGCGTCGGCGACCCGAGCGCCAGCGCGGACAGCCCGGCGCCTTGGATCATTCGTCGGCGACCGACGCTCTGCATCGTCGGAATCGTTCGCCTGATCGTCATCTGATCCCCCTCGACCTGGTGACTCGGAGGTTTTGGATCCTGCCACCAGCCCCGGGGCCTGACAAGCGATTCGGTTGCGCCGATACGTGACTGCAACGGAATCCGCGATTCGCGCGGTTCGTTGTGACGAGAAGCGTTTGCATGAAACGATCCCGACATGGCTGCCCGCTCCCCGCGCAATCAGCTCGACGACGTCTCATTGGCGATCATCGAGCAGCTCCAGCAAGACGGCCGCCGGTCCTACGCGGCGATCGGCAAGGTGGTCGGGCTGTCCGAGGCGGCGGTCCGCCAGCGGGTGCAACGCCTCCTCGAGTCCGGCGTGATGCAGATCGTCGCAGCGGTCAGCGACCCGCTGCAGCTGGGGTTCGCCCGCGCGGCGATGCTCGGGATCCGGATCTCCGGCCCGACCGGGCCGGTCGCCGACGCGCTCGTCGAGCTCGACGAAGTGATCTACGTGGTGGTGACCGCGGGCAGCATCGACATCGTCGCCGAGGTCGTGGCGCGGTCCGACGCCGACCTGCTCACCATCTCCGACAAGATCCGACGGATCCCCGGGGTGCTCTCGACCGAGACCTTCGTCTACCTCGAGACCCGCAAGGAGTCCTACAACTGGGGCGTCCGGCCGCCGCCGGAGCTGTCTCCGACGTAGGAGTCCAGCCAGGCGGGGAACTCCCCCAGGTCGTCGAGTACGACGTGCGTGCCCGCGTCGTACAGCTCCTCCCGGGTGCAGCCACCCGTGAGCACCGAGACGCTGACCGCACCCGCCGCGAGCGCACCCTCCACGTCGTGGAAGTGGTCGCCGACGTAGATGCTCGCGCCCTCGCTCCGGAGCACGTCGGCCTTGCCGATGCCCCAGACCTGGCCCTCGAGGTGGTCGACGTCGAAGCCGACGTGGTCGACGTGGAGCCTGGCGTTCGGCGTGAACTTCCCGGTCACGACCACGACCCGGCCGCCGTGGCGGCGTACGGCCGCGATCGCCTCGTGCGCGCCGGCCATCGCGACCACGCTCTCGATCGCGTGGTCGGGATAGAGCGCGCGGAACCGGTCGACGGCGGGCTGGATCGCCTCCTCGGCCAGGTGCGGGCCGAGGATCAGGTCGAGCGGCGGGCCGAGGTTGGCGGTCATCTCCTCGACGGGCAGCTCGACGCCGAGCTCGCCGGACAGCGCCCGCAGCACCTCGCGGAAGCCGGGCACGGTGTCGATGAGGGTCATGTCGAGGTCGAACCCCACGCAGAGTCCCTCAGCTGTCATAGCCGAGCTTGAATCGGTCGAGTGTGCGCAGCCAGAGGCCGCGGCGCCCGGTGTCGTCCTGCCGGGCGAGCGCGCGGCGGGTGAGCTCGATGCCCGCCCAGGCGACCGGCTCGGGCGGGAACGGTACGGCGGGCCGGCGCACCATCTCCAGCCGGGTGCGCTCGGTGTCCTCACCGGCGAGCAGGTCCAGCATCACGTCAGCAGCAAAGCGGCTGGCACCGACACCGAGGCCCGTGAAGCCGAGGGCGTACGACGACCGCCCGCCGTGCGCCGTACCGAAGCTGGCGCTGAACCGGGTCGAGGTGTCGATGACTCCGGCCCACCGGTGGGTGAACCGGATCCCGTCGAGCTGGGGGAACGTCGTGTGGAAGTGCTCCGCCAGCATCGCGTAGGTCTCCGGCCGCTCCTCATGACGCTGCTCGATCGAACGGCCGAAGTGGTAGATCGCGTCGTAGCCGCCCCACAGGATCCGGCGGTCGGGGGTGATCCGGTAGTAGTGGAACTGGTTGCCCGAGTCCCCCACGCCGAGCGCGGGATCCCAGCGGAGAGCGGCGAGCTGGTCGTCGGTGAGTGGCTCGGTGGCGAGCACGTAGTCGTAGACCGGCACCGTCGTGAACCGGAGCCGACGGAGCAGCGGGCGGAACACGTTGGTCGCGAGCGCGACGCGGCGGGCCCGTACGACACCGTTCGACGTGACGACCTCCATGACCTCACCGTCGCGCCGGATCCGGCTGACGCGGGTGTTCTCGGCGATCCGGACGCCGTTGCTCTCGGCGGCGTCAGCCAGTCCCCAGGCCAGCTGGGCCGGATCCAGCACGGCGCAGTGCTCCGCACCGGAGAGCCGACCCGCGAGGTAGGTCGGCGAGTCGACGACCTGACGGACGGCGTCCTGGTCGAGGAAGCCCGGCTCGGTCGGCTCGAGGTGGCCGACCTGGTGCGGGCGGGTCGCGACGGCGAGCATGCCGCCGCGCAGGAACCCGCAGTCGATGCCGTACTTGGCGACGGACTGCTCGATCCCGTCGAGGTTCTCGATGCCGAGCCGGGTGAGGTCGTCGTACTCCTCGGGCCACCGGGTCATCCCGTTGTGCTCGCCGTGGGTCAGCGACGCCTCGCAGAAGCCGCCGTTGCGGCCGGTCGCGTGCTCGGCGATCCGGTCACCCTCGAGCAGCAGCACCGAGCGACCCGGCTCGCGCTCGATCGCGCGGAGCGCGGTCCACAGGCCGCAGAATCCGCCGCCGACCACGACCAGGTCGACCGTCGTGTCTCCGTCCAGCGCAGGCCGGGCGTCGGGCCGCAGCGGGGAGTCGAGCCACAACGGCACGTTCACCGAATCCGCAAGAGAATCCACGGTTTGATACTAAATCAGTCGCGAATCGGCCGGACAATTGTCGGCCTGTTCAGGCTGCGCGATCATCACGGCACCAGCACGACCTTCCCGACGTTGCGGCGCTCGGCGATCATCCGGTGGGCGTCGGCCGCGCGGTCGAAGCTGAACGCCTCGGCGACGACCGGTTGCACGGTTCCGTCGGCGATGAGGGTGCGCAGCGGGGTGATCCACGGCTCGAGGGTGCCGGCGTCGTCCCACAGCGCCAGCATGTTGAGCCCGATCACGGCCTTCGAGCTCGACATCTGCTTGACCAGGTTGAACCGCGGCATCCGGATCATCGTCTTGGCCGCCTGGAGCAGGTTGCGGCTCGCACCGTCCATCACCGACGACGCGCCGAACGCGACCAGCCGGCCACCGGGCCGGAGCAGGTCATAGCTGGTGCGGAAGCTCGGCCCGCCGATCGCGTCCATGATCAGGTCGAACGGCGGAAGGTCCTTCTCCCAGCCGGACCGGGTGTAGTCGTGGGCGACGTCGACGCCGAACCCACGGATCGCGTCGTGCTTGCCCGGCGACGCGGTGCCGTGCACCTCGACCCCGAGCCCGCGGGCGATCTGGGTCGCCGCGATGCCGACCCCGCCCGCGGCCGCGTGCAGCAGCACCCGCTCGCCCGGCAGCACCGAGCCGTAGCGCACGAGTCCGGCCCAGGCGGTGGCGTAGTTGACGGGGATCGCGGCGCCCTGCTCGAAGCTCAGCCGGTCGTCGAGAGGTACGACGTCGCGCGCACCGACCACGACGCGTTCGGCGTACCCGCCGAAACGGGTGCCGGCCAGCACCCGGTCGCCCACCGCCACCGCGTCCACTCCGTCGCCGACGGCCGTGACGACACCGGCCACCTCGTAGCCGACGACCATCGGCGGCTTCGGTGCTTCTGGATAGAAGCCGACCCGGGCCATGGTGTCGGCGAAGTTCACGCCGGCCGCCTTCACGTCGATGGCGACCTCGCCCGGTCCCGGGTCCGCCGGGTCGGGGCGGTCCTGGACCTCGAGTACCTCGGGTCCGCCGTGCTTCGTGATGACGACTGCGCGCATGCCCGGACCCTAGTACTGGCGCAGCGCGGCAGCCCGTTCCTTGACCACGGCCCACTGGAACCGCTGCCGCAAAGTGGCGCCGCTGGGCACGCCCTCCTGTGCCCGCGCCCAGGCGGAGTAGTCGGCGTAGGTGCCCGTGCTCCCGGGTGTGCGGAGGTACGACGCGACGATCCCGACCACCTCGTCGTCGGTCCAGCGCCGGCTGGTCGAGCGGGTCTTGTTGGTCGCCACGCCTGCCTGGGTGCAGGCCTCGATCCAGGATCCGAACCGGCGGATCACCAACGCCGGGGAGGCGGCGTCGCTGCGACCACGCTGCCAGGCGTCGTACGCACCCGCGGTCAGCGGCTCGCCCAGCTCGGCGGCCGCGGCCGCGATGGCAGCGAGCAGCCGCTCGTCGCTGTACTCGGGCGTGCGCATCCCGCCAAGCTAGATGACCCGATCACCAGACGACGCCGCGATCGACGACCAGGTTGGCACCGGTGACCGACGCAGCGCCGTCGGACGCGAGGAACAGGATCGACTCGGCGACGTCGGCCGGCGGCATGAATCCCGGCATGACGCTCTGGCTCTTGGCGATCAGGTTCCAGTCGACGTCCGCCGGCATCGAGTGTGCGGCGCCCGCAGCCATCGGGGTGTCGATGCCGCCGGGAGAGACGCAGTTGACCCGGATGCCACGACCGGCGAGCTCGACGGCCAACGCCCGCATCGCCAGCAGCACCGCGCCCTTGCTGGCGCAGTACATGGTGTTGTAGGGCTGGCCCATCAACGCCGAGATGGAGGCAACCGTCACGACGTTGCCCTTCGACTCGGCGAGCGCGGGGGCGAGCGCCTGGGTCAGCAGCACCGGGCCCACCACGTTGACGTCCAGGTGCCGGTGGAGCTGCTCAGGGGTGATGTCCTCGAGCTTGGACATGGCCAGCACCCCGGCCACGTTGCAGAGGACGTCGAGGCCACCGAGCTCGGCCAGCGCCGCGTCCGCCATCTGCTGGATCGACGCCGGGTCCCTGAGATCGCCGGCGACGACGCCGTCGGCCGGCGTGATGTCGAAGCCGAAGACGCGGGCGCCCTCGGCGCGGAACAGGCGCGCGACCTCGGCCCCGACGCCTCCTGCGGCCCCGGTCACGAGGACCCGCTTGCCGGTGAAGCGCTGGGATCGGTCGGTGGTGGTCATGACGGGGACTCCTCGGTCGGTGGGTGGCGCAGGGCGTCGAAGAAGGGGCGGAGCTCGGGACCGATCCGGGCGAGCTCGACGTACGACGCGCCCGCGGAGGCCGTGTCGACGTACGCGAACTCGATCCCGCCGCCGGCCATCGATCCCTGCTGGACGATCTCGTGGCCCGCTGCCTGCGCGGCGGCGATCGCTTCGGCCAGGTCGTCCACCTCGATGCAGACGTGGTGGAGCCCGGCGCCGTGGCGCTCGAGGTGCTCGGTGTAGATCGACTCCCCGGTCACGGGACGGATCAGCTCGAGCTGGAGCTCCCCGCTGTAGGCGAGGGAGATGTCGGCGACGAAGGCCGCCGGTCGCCCGCGATAGGTGCAGTCGTCCGGCCCGAACCGGATGTCGCGCAGTCGGGTCCAGGCAGTGACGCCGAACATCGCGCTGAGGACCCCTTCGGTCGCGTCGAGGTCATCGGTGACCCACGCGACCTGCATGATCGGCCCGGTCAGGACTGGCGACGTCATGCGGACACTCTCAGCATCGGCGATCGCGGTCCAGCTGACCGAGGCCGGCTCATCCTGGTCCGGCATGCGCGCGCGGTCGTGGCGCGGCTGGACGTCGCCGAGCAGGAGCTGGCCGCGGCGGCGGGGCGACGAGGGGCCGCCTCCGGCTCGGTGCGTTCCCGACTGCGCTGGCGACGTTCCTGCCACCGGTCCTGGCCCGGTTCAAGCGGCAGTACCCGACGGTCCGACTCACCGTCGTCGACGACCACGTCCCGCGCCTGCACACCCGGCTCAGCGACGGCGAGCTCGACCTCGCCATCCTCTACGACCACGCAGCCTTTCCCGATCTCGCTCCGCCGGACCTCGAACGTGTGCACCTCTTCGACGACCCCTACCGCGCCGTGCTGCCGCGCGGGCACCACCTGACGAAGAAGGGCGCCACCCTCAACCTGTCCGACCTGTCCGACGAGACCTGGATCGGTGGCGGTGCGCAGAGCGCCTGGTTCCGGATCCTCCGCCACGCGTGCCGCGAAGCGGGGTTCGAACCGAGGGTCGCCCTCACGTCGGACGACTACATCGGAGTGCAGGCTTTCGTGGCCGCGAACCTCGGGGTTGCGGTGCTCCCGGGCTTGGCGACCAAGCCCGGGGTGCCGCGCGTCGCGGTGAGAGAGCTCCGGGGACCGACACCGGTCCGCCGGATCTGGGTCGCCCGGGCGAACGACGCCTACCCGTCACCCGCCGTACTCGCGATGGTCGACGCCCTTACGAAGGGTGCGCCAGGTGCGGCACGACCTCCGCGCCGAGGCGCTCCAGCTGGGTGACCGGGTCGCCGATCGGCCAGAGGAAGGCGGTCCCGACCCCGGCGTCTGCGTAGCTCGCGAGCTTCGCCAGACAGGCTTCTGCGTCGCCGATGAGCACCTGGTCCGCGAGCGTGGCCGGATCCCGCTTGAGCATGGCCGCCAGGACGTCGAGCTTGGCCTGGGCCTCTGCCCTGCTGTTCGTCAGGTACGTCCACATGGTGGCCAGGCCGATCGGGAACGACGCGTCCTCACGGCCCACCGCCCGCAGCGCAGAGTGCAGGCTGTCCCGGCCGGCGGCGAGCTGCCCGGGTGTCGTGTTGTACGCCGAGGCGAGCCAGCCGTCCCCGAGGCGGGCGACGCGCCTCAGTCCGGCAGCCGAGCCCCAGCTCCCGATCCAGACGGGGACCGGTCGCGATGGCACGGGTTCGAGCTCGGACAGGGCCGAGCGAAGCACGCGCACGGCCTTGTCGAACCGTGGCCACCGCTCCTCGAACGGCACGCTGACGAGGTCGTAGTCCGCGGCCGACGACCCGGGTCCGACGCCGAGCACGAACCGGTCACCGGAGAGGATCTGCAACGCAGCAGCGGCCTTGGCCAGCGCCGCCGGCCCGCGGATCACCGGCAGGGCGACCGTGGTCGCCAGCGTCAGATCGCGGGATCGCTCGAGGACGCTGGCCAGGGTGACGATGCCGTCGAGCCAGGGCCGCTGGAAGACCAGGTGGTCGTTCGCGGTGATCGCGGAGAACCCGTTGTCACCCGCAGCATCGACGTACCGACGCAGCATCGAGGGGTCGACCGGCGACCCGTCGAAGTCGATGAGCGGCAGGTGGCCCCCCAGCTTCATCTGGAACGTGGGCCCTTCATGGTGTGCCGCGGATGGCGCTGGCCACCGCGCCCGGCACGTCGGGGTGGAAGACGCTCGGGATGATGAAGCTGGGGTGCAGCTCCTCGTCGGTCACCACTGCTGCGATGGCGTGCGCGGCGCGCAGCAGCATCTCGGTCGTGACCTGGGAGGCACGGGCGTCGAGGAGGCCGCGGAAGACGCCGGGGAACGCCAGCACGTTGTTGATCTGGTTGGGGTAGTCCGAGCGGCCGGACGCGACCACGGCGGCGTACTTGGCGGCTTCGGCGGGATCGACCTCGGGGTCCGGGTTGGCGAGCGCGAAGACGACGGCACCATCCGCCATGTCCTGGATCCACTCCGGGTCGAGCACGCGGGGCGCGCTGACGCCGATGAACACGTCGGCGCCCTTCAACCCGTCGTGCAGGTTGCCGCGGACGTTGCGTGGGTTGGTGATCGACGCCAGGTCGCGCTTCGCCGGGGACAGGGAGTCGTCCTCGTGCGACAGCAGGCCCTCGCGGTCCCACACGATGACGTCCTCGGCGCCGTCGGCGAGGAGGAGGGACACGATCGCCGAGCCGGCCGCGCCGCCGCCGGCGACGACGATCCGGATCGCCGACATCGACTTGCGCACGACGCGCAGCGCGTTGTGGAGCGCGGCGAGGACGACGATCGCCGTACCGTGCTGGTCGTCGTGGAAGACGGGGATGTCGAGCGACTGCCGCAACCGGGCCTCGATCTCGAAGCAGCGCGGCGCGGCGATGTCCTCGAGGTTGATGCCGCCGAAGCCGGGCGCGATCATCTCGACCGCGCGGACGATCTCGTCGACATCCTGGCTGGCCAGGCAGATCGGCCAGGCGTCGATGTCGGCGAACCGCTTGAACAGTGCGGCCTTGCCCTCCATCACCGGAAGTGCCGCGCCGGGGCCGATGTTGCCGAGACCGAGTACGGCGGACCCGTCGGTCACCACCGCGACCGAGTTGCCCTTGATCGTCAGCTTGGCCACGTCCTCCGGATGCTCGGCCAGCGCCATGCTGACCCGCCCGACGCCCGGCGTGTAGGCCATCGCGAGGTCGTCACGGTTCTTCAGCGGGACCTTGCTGGTGACCTCGATCTTGCCGCCGAGGTGCAGCAGGAACGTCCGGTCGCTGACCTTGTGCACGGTGACGCCGTCGATGTCCTCGACCGCCTGGACCAACCGCTCGCTGTGGTCGGAGTCGGTGGCGCTGCACGTCACGTCGAGCACCAGCCGGTCGTGCTTCGAGTCCGCGACGTCCATCGCCGTCGTGATGCCACCCGCCTCCGCGATCGTGGTCGCGACCTTGCCGACCACTGCGTAGTCCGGCTCGGCGTAGAGGCGCATGGTGATGGAGTACGACGACGGCGTGACGCTCATGCTGCTACCTAAGACCCCTGCGTGGGCTACTAACAAGTAGTCGTGGTGCTGCCGCCAGTTGTGGTCATTGATTTCGTCCCGCTGGTCGAGGAGGTCGCTCTGCGACCGTCACGAGACCCTTTGCCAGCGGCTGCGGGCCGTGGGTGGTGGCGACCGAAAGGGCTTGGGACGCGCGGTACGGCGTTGCGCGCCGTCGCCGGCCGCCCGCCGCTGGTCGAGGAGGTCGCTCTGCGACCGTCACGAGACCCCTTGCCAGCAACTGCGGACCGCGAGTGGTGGCGACCGAAGGCTGGGGACGAGGAGGCGGTACGGCGTTGCGCGCCGTCGCCGGCCGCCGGGCCCGCTGGTCGAGGAGGTCGCTCGCGACCGTCACGAGACCCCCGAAAGTGGGGCAAATCCCTCGACCGAATCTGTTCCATTTCGAACAGTTGTTCGATAGAATCAACCCATGTCCACCCCCACCGCCCTCGACACCGCCGCTGCCGCCCTCGCCGGTGTCGCGTGGGCAGACTGTCGGGGGCACCGACCTGCCCGAGGCCTCCGTGGCGCTGGGCCGGTTGAAGGCCGTGGTGGACGGCGCCCTGGTCGCGGTGGCCGAACGACTCGAGGAGACCCGTTCCGCGGAGGCGATCGGCTGGGCCTCGACCAAGGACTTCCTCACCCACGTCACCGGCGGCCGCAAAGGCACCGGCGCTTCCCTGGTGCGGGTCGCCAAGCACACCGCCGACCTCCCCGAGGTCCGGGCCGCACTCACGGCCGGTTCGATCTCGCTGGCCCAGGCCGGGGTGATCGGCGGCCGCGTCACCACCCTCCCCCACGACCCCGAGTACCGCGAACGGACCGCGTCGGCGCTGCTCGACCTGGTCGACAACAAGGCCTACGACGCCACCGACCTGGACCGCTGCTTCCCCCACTCGCCAAGGACCTCGACACCGACGGCCTGCTGCTGGCGACCGACCTGTCCAAGGACCTCCAAGAACGCGGCGCCCACGGCGCCCGCTACCTCTCCCTGACCCCCGACACGCTCGGCGGGGTCCGGATCAAGGGCTACGCCAGCCTGGAGGAAGCCGAGCTGGTCAAGACCACCCTGATGACCCTGACCGCACCCGTGTCCACCGAACCCGGTGCCTGCGGCGGCGACCCCACCACCATCGGGCAGCTCCGGTTCGACGACCAAGGACGCCGCCTCCGCCACGACTGCCCCGACCCGACCTGCGCCCACGACGGCAGCGACACCCGCGACCACGGCGTCCGGATGTGGGACGCCCTGGTCGAAGCCTGCCGACGGCTCCAGGCACACCGACACCCTGCCCCACGCCCACGCCACCTCGGCCCGGATCACCCTCACCATCAGCCTGGAGGACCTCCGTCACCGGCTCGACGCCCACGGACTCCTCCCCACCCAAGAAACCCTCTCCGCCGCCGTCGCCCGCGCCTGGCCTGCGACGCCGAGATCATCCCCGCCGTCCTCGGCACCCAGAGTCAGGTCCTCGACGTCGGCCGCACCAGCCGCCTGGTCACCACCGGCATCTGGACCGCCCTGGTCCTCCGCGACCAGCACTGCGCCTTCCCCGGCTGCACCCGGCTCCCCCTCGCCTGCGACGCCCACCACATCATCCACTGGGCCGACCAAGGCGCCACGTCGCTGGACAACCTGATCCTGCTCTGCCGCAAACACCACACCCTCGACCCACCAAACACCCTGGCAAGTCGCAGATCGACCCCGACACCCGACGACCCGTCTGGATCCCACCACCACCCATCGACGACGCCGGCCGGTTCACCTACTCACCAGCCCGACCACGACCACCGCTCGTCGCCTAGGTCTAGCTCTCCTCGCTGATGCCGAACCGCTGGTGGAACCGCCGCAGCGGCGCCGGGTGCCCACCAGTTCGCCTCACCCAGTAGCCGCATCAGCGCCGGCACGAGCAGTCCGCGCACGATCGTCGCGTCGATGAGGACGCCGAGCGCCATGGCGATGGCGATCTGCTTCATGAAGAAGACCGGGCTGACCGCGAAGGCCAGGAAGACGACGGCGATCATCAATGCGGCGGCGCTGATGATCCGGCCGGTGCGGGCCACGCCCTCCGCGACGGCGTCCTCGTTGGAGAGGCCGCCGTCGTGGAGCTCCTTGATCCGCGCCATCACCAGGACGGCGTAGTCCGTCGCCGAGCGCGAAGGTCACCGCGAACAGGAACACCAGGCTGGTGACCTCGACGGCGTACGGACCGGGGTAGTCCAGGAGCTGGGTGCCGATCTGGTGCTGGAAGATGATCACCAGGATCCCGAGCACCGCGGAGAGGGTCAGCGCGTTCATCAGCAGCGTCTTGAGCGGCAGCACGACGGAACCGGTGAGCAGGAAGAGCAGGACCACCGTCATCACGATGATCAGGGCGATCACCGGCGGCGCTTTCGAGACCAGACTGCTCTTCTCGTCGATGAAGCGTGCGGTGTTGCCGGACACGAGCAGCTCGGTGTCGCCGGGGGCGTCGATGGCTCGGATCTCGCGGACGGCGTCCTGCGCCGCCGCGTCGAGCGCTGGGTCGTCGAGGGCGGCCGTCGTGTACGCGACGCCGTCGTCGGCAGGCACGAACGGCGCGACCGATCGCACACCCGAGACGTCCTCGATCGCCGCGGACAGCTCGGCGAGATCGGCCTCGCTCGGTTCGCCGGTCACGACCAGCGACACCCCCTCGACCAGCTCACGGCCGTGGTGGTCCTCGACGTACTCGTTGATCTCGTAGGACTGCTGTCCCGGCGGCACCGCCTGGGCGCTCGGCCCGGTCAACGTGGTCGTCAGCAACGGCGCCGCGAGGGCGAGCATGAAGGCGGAGGTCGACACAGCCACGAGCACCGGTCGCCGCATCACGCCACGGGCCAGCCGGAACCAGCGGTCCGACGTCTCCGAGACCGCCGGACCGCGGCGTACCGACAGTGCGTCGATCCGCGGTCCGAGCACGACGAGCAAAGCCGGTACGACGACGACCGCCATCACCGCGGACAGCACGCCGACCGCCGCCCCGGCGGCGCCGATCGAGTACAGGAACCGCTGCGGCATCAGCATCAGGGCCGCCATCGCCCCGGCGACCGTCAGGCCGGAGAACATGCTGGCCCGACCAGCAGTCCGCACCGCGCGCAGGTGGGCCTCGCGGGTCCGCCCGTGCTTGTCGACCTCCTCGCGGTAGCGGGAGACCATCAGCAGCGCATAGTCGACCGCAAGCCCCAGGCTCAGCGCCGTCGCGATGTTCAGTGCGAACAACGACGTGTCGACGAACGCCGCCATCACCCGCAGCGCGAAGAGGGTGCCGAGGATCGACAGGAACCCGAGGACGAGAGGTACGGCGGCCGCGACGAAGCTGCGGAACACCAGCAGGAGCAGGAGACCGAGCAACGGAAACGCGATCAGCTCGGCCTGGGTCAGGTCGTCGCGGGTCTGGTCGTTGACCTCGTTGAAGCCCGGGGCGAAGCCGCCGTACCCGACGTCGACGATGTCGGACGTCACGCGCTCGCGCACCGACTCGTCGGCAAGGCCACCCTCGTCCTCGAGGTCCGCGGTGCTGAGCCGGGCCGGCAGGACGAGCGACTTCCCGTCCTCCGCGATGAGACCGGGGACCGGTTCCTCCAGCGGGTTGGTGACGTCACCGACGTACGCCGATCCGCGCAGCGCGTCGGCGAGCCGGGCGACCTCGGCCTGGATCTCCGGGTCAGTGGTGTCGAGCAGACCGCCGTCGCGCGCCCGGACGAGCACGACCAGGCCGGGCTCGGCGCCGTACCCCAGCGCGTCGGCGAGCACCTCCCCGGCACGTTCGCTCTCGGAGTCCGGATCGGTGAAACCGGCGGCCTTGAGGTGGTGCTCGACGTCGTGCCCGAAGAAGCCGGCCGTCACGGCGAAGAGGAAGGCGGCCGCGAGGATCTTGCGCGGATGCCGCCAGCTCAGGCGCGCGACCAGGTCGATCATGAGCGCACGCTAGCGACCCTGCGGGCTCGATCATCGACGTGATCACCGGGCGGCAACGCGAAACTTTTACCCTCCGACTCGGACCCCGGAAGGGTCCGATGGCCCTAGCCTGACCGGCACCACTGCCCTCCGGAAGGACCACCCACCATGAAGCGCATCGGCCTACCGCTCGCGGCTCTCTTGACCACTCTGAGTCTCACCCTCACCGCCTGCGGGAGCTACAGCGAGGATGACCTCGCCAACGACCTCTCCGAGGACGGCGGCTTCACCGAGGACCAGGCCGAGTGCGTCGCGAAGGAGGTCTTCGACTCCGACCTCAACGACGACCAGATCGACGCCCTCGGGTCGGACGCCGAAAGCATCGAGGACACCGACCTGTCCGACGAGGAAGCGACCGAGGTCATCGAGGTCCTCACCGCGGCGACCACGGAGTGCATCGGCATCGAGTGACCTGACGGTTCAGCCGTACGACGGAGCCCGCGCCGGTCGGCGCGGGCTTCGTCGTTTTCGCGCGCAGTGGCCGGCGGACCAACCGGCAGCCCCTCCCGGAGCATCTGAAGGACGTGCCCGACCCACCAACTTCCGACCACGGCCAGATCGAGCAACGGCTTCGGCAGGACCTGCACGACACCGGTGAGCTGATCCTCGGGTCGGCGATCACCTCCGACCTGGTGTCCGACACCCGCCGGCTCGGGCTGACGTTCCGCGCCCACCGGGTGGCCCTGACCGTCGTACTCATCGCCGCGGTGGCGGTCGCCGTGCTCGCTATCGTCATCAGTCCGGCGCTCGGCCGGGCCGCACCGACCGGCAACTACCGCCCGCCGTTGCCGCCCGACACCATCGAGCTCGGCTGCTACCCACTGCCCCGCGGCCTCACCCTCGACTTCCCCTACCAGGTCCGCTCCGACGGGGACGTCGACGGTCAGCGGATCCTCACCCTGCACTGGGACGAGCTCGACGCGGCCGACGTACGACGTCGACTCCGTGCCGCCCTGGATCGCGCGGGACTCCCCCGCCGTACCGCCACCGTCACGCCGTTCCCGGGCGTGTCGTCCGACGCGATCGTGCGCGGGACGGTCGTGCTGCGGCTCCCGGTCGTCCGGCTCTCCAGCGCCGACCCTGCGTGCCGGGATCCCCTCACCACGAAGCGGTTCCCGGACAACTGGGCGCCGTCGACGGAGTACGGATGAGCACAGCACTGATCCGAGGTCTGCGGACAGATCCGCTGCTGTCGGTGTGCGTCGTCGCCGCCCTCGCGGTCAAGGTCGTGCTCTTCGCGCGCGTTGCCGACCTGCCGTTCCGCGGCGACGAGGTCGCCTACCACGACGCCGGGTGCGCCCTCGCCAACCTGGTGCGCGACCTCGCCGGACTGCACTCGCCCGACGGCGCCGAGCTGTCGACCAACGTGGTCGGCAGCGGCTGGTTCATGCCGGGCATGGGAGTCGTGCTGGCGCCGCTCTACCTGGTCGCGCCGCACGCCGACGACACCGCGGCGCGGGTCTGGCTGGGCATCGTCTCCGGAGTCGTGTTCGTGCTCGCCGTGGCGGCAGTACGGCGCTCGCTCGGCCGCTGGTTCGCGATCGCCCTCTGCGCCTTCCCCGCACTGGTGCCGGTGTGGGTGCTGCTCTCGCTCACTGCGTACGGCGACCTGCTGGCCGGTCTGGTGCTGGTCATCCTGCTCGCCCGGCTGGTCGAGGTGCTCCGGGCCGGACGGGCCGGCGATCCGCCGTCGGTGCGCGACGGGCTCGTGCTGGGTCTCCTCGGGATCACCGTGGTCTACCTGCGATCCAGCGCTGTGCTGGCGGTTGCGGGCATGGCGGTCACCGCGGTCGCCGTACTGCTGTGGTCGCTGCGCGGCAAGAACGCGCGACCGGTTCTCCCACTGGTCGCGGCCGCCGGCGCGTTCGTCGGCCTGCTGCTGCCCTGGTCGATCAGCGCGTCGGTCGTGCTCGACGACCGGGTGATCACGACGACGTCGGTCCCGACCGCGATGGCCAACACGTTCGGCGACCGCGGGGAGGTCTGCTACGGCCCCTGCGACCCCGGCAGCTCCGTGTGGTTCGCGCCGGTGCGCTACGCCCGCGAGGTCGCCCGCGCCACCGGCGAGGGCGAGGTCTCGGTGCTCGACGAGATGTCCTTGCACGCCCGCAAGGACGTGACCCCGGGCAGCTATGCGCAGGACGTGGTCGACAACATCGAGCGCTACCGCTCCATCGACGGCTTCGGCTCCCTGCTCAAGCCGCCGGACGCCCCGCACGACCGCGGGTTCTGGCAGTGGGTGGCCCGCGACCTCAGCCTGCGGATCTTCGGGCCGGTCTCATGGCTGGTGGTCGCAGCGCTGCTGGTGGTCAGCCGGAGGCGGTACGGCGACCAGCTGGTCGCGGTCCTGTTGAAGATCGGGCTCCTCGCCCTGCTCACCCAGCCGTTCGTCCACCTGGCCGGCTCCCGCTACTGGACGACCGCCGGCGCCCTCGGCGGACTCGCAGTCGTGGTCCTCGCCCGGACGGCCTGGGACGCCGTACGACGTCGCCCGCCGGACCCGGGCGACGAGCCGTCGGCGGTGCTCACCGCGGTGCAGTGGGTGCTGTCGATCGGGACCGTCGCGGTGGCGACGACCGTCGCAGTGCTGGCCGCCTAGGAAGGCACTAGATTGGACATGTGTCCAGTCTTTCGCTGTCCTCGTTCTCCTTCGAGGACATCCCCACGACCGAGGTCGACGCCGCCGAAGCGCTGTACGGCGGGCTCGCCGATGACCTGCGCGACCTGGTCGACGTCACGATCCGCACCCGCGTCGACGAGGAGCAGGTCGCCCGCGCGCGGGCGCTGATCCGCGAAGCCACCGAACTGCTCGCCACGGATGCGCCGCCCGGGCCTGCCGGCATCCACTTCAACGCCGAGGGTCGCTCGTGGAACTGGGGCAACGCCGTCGTCGGCGTGCGCAACGCGGTGGCGCCGCCGGTCGAGCTCGAGTGGGTCGACGACGAAACCGTGCGAGCTGCGCTCTCGTTGGGCGCGGCGTACGAGGGCCCGCCGGGGAGCGTGCACGGCGGGGTCTCGGCGATGATCCTCGACCACCTCATGGGCGAGACCGCGAGCGCTCGCCACACCCGCGTCACCGTCACCGGGACCCTGACCCTGCGCTACGTGCAGCCGCTGCCACTGGGGCCGGTGCGGATGGAGGCGCGGATCGCCGAGGTGGACGGACGGAAGGTCACCGTGACCGCCTGGATCGCCGCGGACGAGCCGGACGGGTCTGATGGGTCGCCGGCGGTCGAGGCACGCGGGCTGTTCATCATTCCTCGCTGGGCGCAGGAGCCCGATGCGCCGAGCGGTGTCGGATCGCTGGACTGACATGGAGCCGTCGAACCTCGGCGCTGTCCGGGATGCCGTCTACCGCACCCTCGCAACCGAAGGGCGCAGCCCGTCCGTCTGCGAGCTGAGCGCGATGACGTCGCAGTCAGCGGAGGACGTGTTGACGGAGCTGACGTCGCTCGCCGACCGGCACGCGCTCGTCCTCACCCGCGAAGGCGACGCGGTGCGGATGGCGCACCCGTTCTCCGCCGCGCCGATGGGCTTCGTCGTGACGCCGGTCGACGGCCGGGACGAGCGGCGGTGGTGGGGCGGGTGCGCCTGGGACTCGTTCGGCATCAGCGCCGCGCTCGGTCTCGACGTCCTCGTCGACACCGTCTGCCCCGGCTGCACGGACCACGTGCGGATCAAGGTCGGCCCCGGGACCGCACCGCCGGCACCGATGGTGGTCCGGATCCCGCGGCCCGCCGGCCAGTGGTGGGACGACGTCGTCGCCACCTGCACCGCGATCCGCCTCTTCTGCTCGACCGGCCACGCGTCGGAGTGGCAGGAACGCACCGACGCGGACGGCGGGACCCTGGTTGCCGCCGAGACCATGTGGCGCCTCGCAGGACCCTGGTACGGCGACCGGCTGGCGTCGTCGTACACCCCGCACTCGCGCGACCACAACCAGCAGGTGCTCGAGGCTCACGGTCTGACCGGCGACTTCTGGCGTCTCCCCTGACCTCGTGAGAAGTTGGCAGCATGCCGTTGGGTGACCACGAGCTCCGGGCTTCGATCGCAGTCTCCGACATCGGCCGCGCGGTGGCCTTCTACGAAGGAAAGCTCGGCCTGGAGGCGCTGCGGACAGAGCCCAGCGCCTCGATCCCCGACGGTGGCCGGGTCTACGGCTCGGGCGGCGTACCCGCGCTCAACGTCTTCGAGTCACCGACCGCAGGGAAGTCGGAGGCCACGATGGCGGTCTGGTACGTCGACGACCTCGACCGGATCGTCGACGAGCTCGCGGACGCCGGCGTCGAGCTGGTGCAGTACGACGAGTTCGGGCAGGACGAGCGCGGCATCGCTCCCCGCGCCGGCGGCGGGCGCATCGCGTGGATCCAGGACCCGGACGGCAACACGTTCGCGATCGAGGCCGACGACTGAGCGGATCGCCCGATTCCGCTCCCGGCGCTGAGAGACCGACCTAGGCTGCGCCGCATGTGGGTGGGAGTGCTCGGCACGACGATCGTCGCCGACGCATCGGCGGGCGATCGCGTCGTCCCGCTGCCGGCGGCCAAGCACCGCGCGCTGATCGCGGCGCTGGCGCTGCACGCCGGCCGACCCGTGTCCGCGGACGTCCTCGTCGACACCATCTGGGGTCCCGACGCACCACCCGGCGCACTCGGCACCCTGCAGACCTACGTCTCCGTGGTGCGGCGTGCGCTCGAGCCCGACCTGCCCGCGCGTACGCCGAGCAGCTACCTGACGAGCAGCGACCTCGGTTACGTCCTTGGTGCGGACGTCGACGCCGACCACTTCACCCGCGCGGTGCGTGCGGTGCACGACGCGGTCGCCCCCCTCACCGGCAGTGCGGTGCCGGTCGCCGCGGACGTCGAGCGGGCGACCGAGCACCTGCGTGCCGTCGACGCGGCGCTCGCGCAGTGGCGCGGTACGCCGTTCGCCGACCTGCCCGACTCCGACGCCGTCCTCCCCGAGCGAGGACGACTGACCGAGCTGCGCCTGCTCGCGCTCGAGGATCGTGCGACCTTGCTCGTAGCCGTCGGCCGCGACGCAGAGGCGGTCTCCGAGCTCGAAGCACTGGTCACCGAGCACCCTCTGCGCGAACGGCTGAGCACCCTGCTCGCCGTCGCACTCGCTCGCAGCGGCCGCCAGGCCGACGCCCTCGCCGCGCTCGACCGGCTGCGCGTGACCCTGGACGAGGAGCTCGGCCTCGAGCCGGGTCCCGAGACTCGCCACCTGCAGACCGCGATCCTCCGGCACGAGGTGGCACCGGGCCCCACGCCGTCGGACCGTCGATGCGAACGGGGGCCACGACCCTGACCTCCTGCCCGATCCCGAGATCGCCGTCCCGGACTGGCCCCTCGTCGGACGCGACGCCCACCTCGACGTGTTGGAGTCGCTCCTCGTCAGAGCCGATCAGGGACAGCCCCAGTTCGTCACCATCGTCGGCGAGCCAGGGGCGGGCAAGAGTCGGCTCGGCGCCGAGTTCGCGCTCAGGGCCCGGGCCGGTGGCGCCACCGTCCTGGTCGGGCGGTGCTCCCAGGAGGAGGACGCCCCGCCGCTGTGGCCATGGGCGAACGCGTTGGGCCCGACCATGCCGACGGCGACACAGCAGGACCAGGACGACCACGACGCGGCACGGTTCGCGATCGCCGACAGCATCTGCCGCACGCTGGGTGAGCTGAGCCGCGACCGGACCGTCGTACTCGGCCTCGAGGACCTGCACTGGGCGGATCCCTCGTCGCTGCGGGTGCTGCGACACCTCGCCGCCCACACCGATACGGCGCGGCTGGTCGTCGTGTGCACCTGGCGCCGGGGCACCCAGGTGGGACCGCTGGCCGAGGCCGCCGAAGCACTGGCGCGACGGCACGCGACCACGCTCGAGGTCGACGGCCTCTCGGCGGACGAGACCGCTCACCTGCTCACGGCGATCACCGGTGACACCGACCCGGCACTGGCGACCAGCGTCCACCAGCGGACCGAGGGCAACCCGTTCTTCCTGATCGAGTACGGCCGGCTCGCGCGCGACGAGCACCGCGCCCTGCACGATGTGCTGGCGGCGATGCCGCCGACCGTGGCCGCTGTCATCGACCGACGGATCGCACAGCTGCCCGAAGACTCACGCCGAGCGCTCACGGCCGGCGCGGCGATCGGCCGCGCGTTCGAGCTCTCGCTGCTGGCCAGCGCCTTGGACCAGCCTGAGCTGGACGTCCTCGACCTGCTCGAGCCGGCGCTGGTGGTCGACCTGGTCCAGGACCTCGGCGGAGACCGGTTCCGCTTCGGACACGCGCTGGTCCGCGACACGGCGTACGGCGGCCTCACGCCCTCGCGGCGCGAGCGGCTCCACGCCCGGCTCGCCGGTCTGATCAGGACGCGCCCGACGGGGCCCGGCGGGCGCCCGAGATCGCCCGCCACTGGGCCGCCGCCGGCCAACGCCACGTGCGGGACGCACACCTGGCCGCTGCCCGCGCGGGGGAGCTGGCGATGGTCGCGCACGCGGCCGACGAGGCGAGCCAGCACTTCGCACAGGCCCTCGAGCTGCACGCCGAGGACCCGGCGGGCACGGAGCGCGAGCGCTACGACCTGCTGGTGCGCTACGCCGAAGCGTGCCGCTGGAGCACGCACCGGCTCGAGATGCACGGCGCCGTCGACGAGGCCGTGGTGATCGCCGGCCGGCTCGGCGACCCGGACCTCGTGGTGCGGGCGGCGGCGACGGCCACGGCCGACGCGCTCTGGCCGGCACGGGCGTACGGCGAGGCCAACCACGACGTCATCGACGTGATCCGGAGCGCGCTCACCGTGCTACCGAGGGACAGCGCCGTGCGCTGTCGGCTGCTGGTGGCGCTGGCCGCGGAGGCGTACTACGCGACGACACCCGCGGAGCTGGACGGCTTCTGCGACGAGGCGATCGAGATCGCTCGCGGTTCCGGCGACGAGCGGCTGCTGATGGACTCGCTGATGGGGTCGGCGGTCGCGACCTTCCGGCGCGGACAACGCCGAGCGGCGGCGGCGCTGGGTCGAGGAGGCCCTGGTGCTCGCCCACCGGGCCGGCGACCAGCGGACCCGCACCAACCTGCGGGCGCTGCTCGCGCCGATCAGGTGCGAGCTCGGCGAGGTGGAGGGTCTCGACGAGGAGATGGCCGACATCATCGCCGCCGCTCACGAGGAGAAGCTCTACTTCGTGGAGATGGTGACCCTCAACCTCGTCCACTGCTGGGCGACCATGCGCGGTGACGAGGCCGCGATCGAGGACTCGCTCAGCCACCTGCGGCGGCCTTCGACCTGGTGTCGACGTCCCACAAGGTCGACACGGTCCGCGGCGCCCAGCTCTACGAACCTCTCTGGAACCCGGAGGCGGACCTGCCGGGGGACGACGAGGTCGCGGCGTTCATGACGGAGTCCGTCGATCCCCGCCGGCCCGGCCGCGACGGTGCTCGCGCTGCGGCACGGCCAGGCCGACGTCGCGCGGTTCGTCTTCGACACTTCGGCATCGACCTCGACACCGACAACTGGTTCTCGCCGTTCCTGTGGGCGCTCGGCGCCGAGATCGGGCTGGGTCTAGCCGAGCCGGACGTGGCCGCGGCGTCGTACGCGAAGCTGGCGCCGTACCGCGGCACCTGCGTCGTCGCCGGCACCTCGCCGGCGCACGGCCCGGTCGACGCCTACCTCGCTCTGGCGGCCGCTGCGACGGGCGAGAAGAAGCTCGCGACGCAGCACGCCGAGCACGCCCTCGAGCTGGTCTCGGCATGGCGGATCCCGCGGGTCGAGAAGTGGTTCCTCAACCTGCGGGACCGCCACGGCTTCTAGCGCACCGCTGGTTGAGGTGCGACGCGACTATGCAGCTGAGCCTCGAAACCAAGGCGCCTACGCCACGTACCGGAACGCCTTCCGCTCCAGCCCGCGGAACCGGAGCCGCGCACCGAGCCAGTTCACGACCTTCATCGGCGTGCCTGCGTCGTCCAGCACCTCGGCCAGCACCTGTGCCGGCAGGTCCTCGGCGATCCACGGCACGACGTAGAGCAGGAACCCGAGGCTGTCCTTGGACTTGAAGTGCTCGGCCTCGATCCGTTCCCAGTCCTCGACGGTCATGTGCCGCTGGAGGATCACCATCGCCTCGGACTCCTCGTGCCGGAGGTGCGCACCGAGGACCTCCTTCGCCTCGGCGAGGCGCACCGCGAGCGCTGCCCGCAGCTCCTCACGGGACCGCCCGTCGGCTCCGCCGCCAGGTGTGGCGAGCTCGGCGAACGCCGCGCCCGAGCACTCGAGCAGCGGGTCGATCTTCTCGTGCTCGGCCTCCATGTCGAGCAGCGTCTGCCGCTCGGCGGGGTGCGCGCGGTCCAGCAGGAACGGCCAGATGCCGGCGTCCTCACCGCTGTGGTGGTGGTGCAGGATCTCGCTGAACCTCCCCCACCGCTCCGCCAGCGCCACCCAGGTGGCCTGGTCGTCGAGCGGGGTCCGCGGGACGGCGGTGCTGAACCGGTCGAGGTCGCGGCGGAAGGCGTGGTGCATCAGGTACATCACGTTCATGTCCACCGGGCCGCCGGGTGCGGCCGCCTGGCCGGGGAGCATCAGCTGCTCGGGATAGTCGGGCTTGGTCGTGGTCATCTCAGTTCTCTTTTCTCAGTGGATGGAGGTGGGGGTCGCGTCGAGCTCCTCGACGTCTTCGGTGGTTGAGGTGCGAGGCCGCCCGCGGCCGAGCCTCGAAACCCCGGGGCATCCACCAGTTCCACTTCCCGAGCAGGGTCATGGTGGCGGGGACGAGGACCATCCGGACGACGGTGGCGTCCAGGGCGACGGCGGCCGCGAGGCCGACGCCGAGCATCTTCACGACGACCGCGGACTCGGTGGCGAAGCCGAGGAAGACGGCGACCATGATCGCCGCGGCCATCGAGATCACCCGCCCCGTGGAGGCCAGGCCGCGGACGACCGACCCCTTGGCGTCACCGGTGTCGAGCCAGTCGTCGCGGACGGCCGAGAGCAGGAAGACCTCGTAGTCCATCGACAGGCCGAAGAGCACCGCGAACATCAGGATCGGCACCCAGCTGGAGACCGGGATCGCGTGGTCGACGCCGAGCAGACCGGAGCCCCAGCCGTGCTGGAAGACGAGCGTCACGACGCCGTACGCCGCCGCGATCGACAACAGGTTCATCGCCGCTGCCTTCAGCGGCACCACGACGGACTTGAACAGGAACGTCAGCAGCAGCACGGAGACCAGCACCACGAAACCGACGACCAGCCACAGCCGCTCCTGCAGCAGATCGGAGATGTCGCCGAGGATCGGCGTGTAGCCGGTCGCCTCGACGCCGTCGGGCAGCACGTCGGCACGCAGGTCACCGAGAAAGGCAGTGGTCTCCTCGTCGATCGGCGAGGTGGTGGGCTCGATGTCCCAGACCGCCAGCTGCCCGTCGGGCGACGTGGTGACGGGGGTCGAGAACGCGACGTCGTCGAGGCCCGCGACCTCGGCGTGCAGCGCCTTCACCTCACGGACGTCGAGCTGGTCGAGGTCGGCGACCAGCGTGATCGGACCGTTGGCCCCGGCGCCGTACTCGTCGCTGACGAGGTCGTACGCCGCCCGCGTCGTGCTGCCCTGCGGGTCGGTCCCGCCGTCCTGGGGCCAGGTGCGCATGCCGAGCGCAGGTGCGCCGAGCGCCAGCAGCACGGTCAGTGCCACCAGCGCCCAGGCCACCGGCTTCCTCGCGACGGTCCGCACCCAGCGAGCCGTCCAGCCCTCGGTCGTCGAGTGGCTTCGCGAGGTGCCGGGCGCCCTGGTCGCCGTAGCCCGAGCCGCTAGGCGAGGGCGTATCGAGACGCCGACTCGTGCCGCGACCTTCCGCTCGTTGCGCGGCATCAGTCGCTTGCCGGCCATCGCACAGAGGGCCGGGACGAGCGTCAGCGCGGCCGCCATCACGCAGATCACCGTGATCGCGGTGGCGAAGCCGAAGGCGTCGTACGTCGGCAGACCCGCGAGCCGTAGGCCCATGAGGGAGACGAGCACCGTGAGTCCGGCGCCGACGACTGCGCGACCTGCGGTGGCGGTGGCCCGCGCCGCGGCCTCGACCGGGGTGTCCCCGGCACGGAGCCGCTCGACGTGGCGGGTGACGATGAGCAGCGCGTAGTCGATGCCGACGCCGAGGCCGACCATGGTCGCGATCGTCGGAGCGGAGGTCGACACGTCCATCAGACCGGCCAGCAGCATCACACCGGAGGAGCCGGCGACGAGCCCGGCGACGGCGATGGCGATCGGGAGCCCGGCAGCGACGACCGACCCGAAGGCGAACACCAGCAGGGCAAGCGCGACCAGGATGCCGATCAGCTCGCCACGGCCCTCGATCTCGGTTGCGGTCCCGGGCAGCTCACCGCCCAGCTCGACCTGGTAGCCGGCGTCCTCGGCGGGAGCGGAGGCGTCCTGGAGCGGGTCGATGATCCCGTAGATGTCGGGGTCCGTGGTGGGCACGTCGTACCGGACGTAGAGCAGCGCAGTGTCGCCGTCGTCGGACAGTCGGGGCGTCACCGAGGCGACGTGCTCGGTGTCCAGCAGCTCGGCGACGACATCGTCCACAACCGCGGCCTCGAGACGCTGGTCGTCGTGGATCACGACCTGGGCGCTGGAGCCGGCGGCGTCGGGGAAGTGCTCGCGCAACTGGTCGATGCCGTGCTGGGCCCGGGTGTCGGGGACGTTCCAGTTGTCACGCAGCTCGCCGCCGAGGGAGGCGGCCAGGCCTCCGAGCGCCACGAGCACGAGGAGCCAGGCGGCGATCGTGCGCCAGGGGTGTCGCGCCGTCGCCAGCCCTACGCGGTGCAGGGGGTTCATCAGGTTCTCCTTGATCGGTGGATCGTGAGAACCACCGTCGAGGAGACCTCTTGGGCCGGGCTTGGGCGCGACTTGAGCGGCCGGTCAAGCCGACCGGGCTCGAAGGAGCAGCGTCAGTTCTTCGCCGGGTTCTCGACGTAGCCGGCCGGCGGACCCGGGTTGTCGTCGGACGCCGCTGTCGTCGGGGCGCGCGTCGACCCGTTGCTCGAACCGATCTTGTCCGTCACCTTGTGCGCCGCATGAGACGCGGTCTCCACGATCTTGTGCTGGACCGCGGGCGCCTTCTGTGCGGCGACGTCCTGCGCGTGGGTGACCGTCTCCCGGACCTTCGGGTTGTTCCATACGCCCTGCGCGCCTGACTTGAGCTGCTCGTAGCGCTGACGGCCGGCGCGGGCACCCAGCACGTAGCCGAGACCGAAGCCGGTCAGGAAAGTCGTCTTGTTCATCGAAACCCCTCCTAGGTCACTACTACCGGTGCCCGGAGGGTCGGTCGGCAAACAGGGTCAGCCTGCTCGCCCGACACCCAACCGATGACGTCTAGGAGTGCAGCTCCGGTTCGGTCCTGGCGCGGATCTCGTCCTCGGTGACATCTGGCGCGAGCTCGACCAGCTTGAGGATCCGGTCGCCGGTGGTGCCGGACTCGGCGTAGTCGCCAGTGGCCGGATCCAGTACGTCGATCACGCCGAGGTCGGTGATGATCCGCTGCACGACTCCCAGACCGGTGTAGGGCAGCGAGCACTCGTTGACGATCTTGAACTCCCCGTCCCGGCTGGTGTGCTCCATCAGCACGATCACCCGCTTGGCGCCGTGGACCAGGTCCATCGCGCCGCCCATCCCCTTGACCATCTTTCCGGGGATCATCCAGTTCGCGATGTCGCCCTTCACCGAGACCTGCATCGCGCCCAGGATTGCCGCGTCGATCTTGCCGCCGCGGATCATCCCGAACGAGGTCGCGGAGTCGAAGAAGGATGCACCGCGGTTGATCGTCACTGTCTCCTTGCCGGCGTTGATCAGGTCGGCATCGACCGCGTCGTCGGTCGGGTAGGGCCCGACCCCGAGGATCCCGTTCTCCGACTGCAGCACCAGCTCGGTGCCCTCGGGCACGTAGTTGGGCACCAGCGTCGGCAGCCCGATGCCGAGGTTCACGTACGACCCGTCGGACAGCTCCGCCGCCGCCCGGGCCGCCATCTGCTCACGACTCCAGCTCATTGCGACACCGCCTGTCCTGAGGAGCCGAGGGACGAGGCGTCTCGAAGGGTCCGCTTCTCGATCCGCTTCTCCGCTGCCTGCTCCGCGGTCAGCTCGACCACTCGCTGCACATAGACCCCCGGAGTGTGGACGTCGTTGGCCTCGAGCTCACCGGGCTCCACCAGCTCCTCGACCTCGGCGATGGTGACCTTGCCGCACATCGCGACCAGGGGGTTGAAGTTGCGCGCCGACTCCCGATAGATCAGGTTCCCGTGCCGGTCACCCTTCCAGGCCCGCACCAGCGCGAAGTCCGCGATGATCGCCCGCTCCATCACGAAGCGCCGACCTTCGAACTCGCGGACCTCCTTCGGCGGCGAGGCCACGATGACGTTGCCGGCGTCGTCGTACTTCCACGGCAGACCGCCATCGGCGACCTGGGTGCCGACACCGGTCGCGGTGAAGAACGCCGGGATCCCGGACCCACCGGCCCGCATCCGCTCGGCGAGCGTGCCCTGCGGGGTCAGCTCCACCTCCAGCTCACCGGAGAGGTACTGCCGGGCGAACTCCTTGTTCTCCCCGACGTACGACGACACCATCCGCCGGATCCGGTGCTCACCGAGCAGCAGCCCCAGACCCCAGTCGTCCACACCGCAGTTGTTGGAGACGACCTCGAGGTCCTTCGCGCTGCTCTCCAGGAGCGCCTGGATCAGCACCGACGGGACGCCGCACAACCCGAAGCCGCCGACCGCCAGCGTCGCGCTGTCCGGAATGTCCGCCACCGCATCGGTCGCGGAGCCCACCACCTTGTCCATGGCCGCGATCCTACGGCGCGTCTGCTGACGTACGTTGTCGGCATGTGCGGGGCCCGACGGTGAGCGAGCCGGTCATCAACGGCGGCGTCTCGCTGTGGTGGCAACAGCTCGGATCGCCGGGGGTGACCCGGCCCCCGCTACCCGGTTCCGGCGAGGCCGACGTGTGCATCGTCGGCGGGGGATTCACCGGTCTCTGGATCGCCTACTACCTGAAGCGCGCGCAGCCCGACCTCCGCGTCGTGGTGCTGGAGAGCCGGTTCGTCGGCTTCGGAGCCTCGGGGCGCAACGGCGGCTGGCTGACCAACACGGTGACCGGCGGGCGAGAGCAGTACGAGCGCACCCATGGTCGGGAGCGCGCCGTCGAGCAGCAGCGCGCCATGAACGCCACGGTCGACGAGGTCATCGCGGTGACGGTGCGGGAGGGCATCGACGCGGACATCCACAAGGGCGGCGAGCTCAGCGTCGCCCGCACCCCGGCCCAGCTCGAGCGGCTCCGGGCATGGTCGGCCTCCGAGGCCGCGTGGCCGGCGACCGACGTACTCCTGCTGGATGCGGACGAGAGCGCTGCGCGGGTCGACGTCGCCGACGCCCTCGGCGCGGCCTGGCATCCGCACTGCGCCCGGATCCATCCCGCCAAGCTCGTGACCGGTCTCGCCGCAGCCGCCGAACGACTCGGCGTCGTCATCCACGAAGACACCACGGTCGAGGAGATCCGGCCCGGCGAGGCCCGCACCGCGCGGGGCACGATCCGCGCGGACCACGTCCTCCGCGCGACCGAGGGATTCACCGCCCGCATCCGCAGCGAGCACCGCACCTGGCTGCCGATGAACTCCTCCATGATCGCCACCGCACCGATCCCGCCGGAGATCTGGGACCGGATCGGCTGGGAGGGCAGAGAGACCCTGGGCGACCTGGCCCACGTGTACATGTACGCCCAGCGGACCGCCGACGACCGGATCGCTTTCGGCGGCCGGGGCGTTCCCTACCGCTACGGCTCGCGCGTCGACTCCGACGGCCGGACCCAAGAGCGCACCATCGACAGCCTCACCCGGCTGCTCCGCCAGTTCTTCCCGCCACTCGCCGACGTCCCCGTGAGCCATGCCTGGTCCGGCGTCCTCGGCGTGCCCCGGGACTGGTCGTCGACCGTCACGCTGGACCGCGCGACCGGCCTCGGCTGGGCCGGCGGGTACGTCGGCACCGGCGTCGCCACCACCAACCTGGCCGGGCGCACCCTCGCCGACCTCGTCCTCGGACGCGACACCGGGCTGACCCGGCTGCCGTGGGTCGGTCACCGCACCCGGCGCTGGGAGGTCGAACCGCTGCGCTGGCTCGCGGTCCAGGGAATCTACGGCGCCTACCGCGCCGCGGATCGAGCCGAGGGCAAGGGTCGGGCGACGACGTCGCCGCTCGCCAGGCTCGCCGACAAGATCTCCGGGCACTGACTGCTGGTGCGTCTATTTGCGTCGCGCACCGGGACGGCGGCGGATCGCCCACTCGGCGATGGCGGCGTTGATGGCCCAAGCGGCAGTCATGGACAGCGCCTTGCTGAGGTCGTTGACGCCGAGTACCGCCTCGCCGATGCCCTCGGTGAAGGCCTGCGTGCCGGCGCCGACAGCGAGGGCGTAGGCGCGGATCATCCAGGCCCGATGCGCGTTCACCTGGTGTCGTCTAATCGCAGAGAAACCCAGGACGATGAACGCGGCCGTGAGGGTGCTGACCAGGAGCCGGACCGCCCACAGCAAAGAGCCGCCCGGTGCGTCGACGTAGAAGAGCGTCATCCAGAGGCCGGAGCCCGCCACCACCAGACCGGCGGCGGCCGCGACGCGTCCGGACCGGCGATGCCAGTTGGGTCGCCGGCGACGCAGTCCGGCGGAGAACTGGAACACGCCGAGCACGACGTACACGGACGCGCCGAGGACGTGGAGCACCAGCGGTGCCGGCGAGGACGCGATGCGCGGGTTGGCGGGCAGCAGGTCGGGACCACCGGCGATCTCCACCAGCCGAAGGGCTCCGGAGACCAGGGGGATGAGACTGAGGACCAGCAGCGCTGCGAGCACCCGCCAGCTCGCCCCACCACGGGCCGCCCGAGGGGCCGTGGTGGAGCGAGTGTCGGGAAGGTAGTGCGTCACTGGAGGACTGCGTCAGTCGCCCGCGACTTCGGCACGGCGGGTGCCGGATCGCCGCCCTCGATCGACACCTGGGGCAGGATCCGGTCCAGCCAGGCCGGCAGCCACCAGTTCGCCTTGCCGAGCAGCGCCATTGCTGCGGGGACCAGCACCATCCGCACGATGGTGGCGTCGATGAGGATCGCGACGGCGAGGCCGAGGCCGAGCATCTTCAGCGACGGGATCGGGCTGGCGACGAAGCTGAGGAAGACCACGATCATGATGAGTGCGGCAGAGGTGATGACCCTCCCGGTGCCGGCCAGGCCCCGGGCGACCGCCTCGGCGTTGTCGCCGATCCGGTCGTACTCCTCCCGGATCCTCGAGATGAGGAACACCTCGTAGTCCATCGAGAGCCCGAACAGGATCGGGAACATGATCACGACGATGATGGAGGTGATCGGAGTCGGTCCCTCGAGGCCGAGCAGCTCGGCTCCCCAGCCCCACTGGAAGACCGCGACGAGGACGCCGTACGCACCGGCGATGGAGAGCAGGTTCATCACCGCGGCCTTGAGCGGCACGGCGATCGAGCGGAACACCAGCATCAGCAGGAGGAACGACACGGCGATGACGGTGCCGATGAACCACGGCAGCGTGTCGCTGAGCTGAGCGTTGAGGTCGTCGGTCGTGGCCGTGACGCCGGTGACGTAGACGTTTCCGGGGATGACGTCGCGCACTCGCTCGATCGTTGCGGAGGTGTCCGCGGCGGCGGGTCCGGTCGTCGGTACGGCGGTGAAGACCACCGTGTCGCCGTCCTCTGACGCGACCGGCTCGTCGACGGCTGCGATACCGGGGACCTCCGCGATCTGCTGGGAGAGCGCGCGGACGCCGGCTGCGTCGACACCCTGCTCGTCGAGGTCCACGACCATCGACAGCGGCGCGTTGATGCCGACGCCGAAGCCCTCGGTGAGCAGGTCGTAGGCCTGCCGGTGAGTGGTGTGGGCCGGTGCGTCGCCCGCAGCGGGGAAGGCGGTCTGCAACGCCAGCGCCGGTGCGGCGACAGCGAGCAGGGCCGCGACCGAGGCAAGCAGGTAGGGCCAGGGGCGTCCGGCGACCCGGTGTGCGAAGCGCCACCAGGTGGTCTCCTCGGCCGGCTTGTGCGTACGCTCGCGTCGCGTCACGCGGCCCTTGTCGATCCGGTCGCCCAGGAGGCTGAGCAGTGCCGGCAGCAAGGTGATGGCGGAGGCCACCGCAGCGGTCACCATGAGAGCTGTCGCGAGGCCGATCGAGGTGAGAACGCCCAGGCCGGTGATGGCCAGGGCGGCGGTGGCGATGACGACCGTCCCGCCGGCGAAGACGACTGCCGCTCCGGAGGTGCCCATCGCGTTTGCCAGCGCGGTGTGGTTGTCCTGGCCCGCGGCCCGGTTCTCGCGGTACCGGGACACCACGAACAACGCGTAGTCGACGCCCACACCGAGGCCGACCAGACCCGCGACAGGGATGGCTGACGGGGAGACGTCCATGACCGCGGTCATCAGCATGATGCCGCCGACACTGGTTCCGACGGCGATCAACGAGATCCCGATCGGCAGGACCGCGGCCACCATGGTCCCGAAGACGACGAGAAGGACGAGGAGCGCCACCAGGAGCCCGATGCCGATGTGCGGAGAGGGCTCATCCTCCGCCTTGAGGAACACGGCGTCACCACCGAGCTCCACCTGCATGCCCTCGACCTCGACACCGGACACCGCCTCAGAGATCACCGTGAACTCCGGCTTCTCGAGGTCTCGCACCGGTGCGTCCAGCGTGAGCTGGGCGTAGCCGATCTGGCCGTCCTCGGAGATCGTGCCGTCCGCGAAGGGGTCGCCGACGGACTCGACGTGGGCGACCTCGGCTACGTCGGCGAGAACGTCGGCAATGTCTGCGCGACGCGCCTCGAGGGGCTGGTCGTCCTCGGCTGCGAAGACGACCAGCGCCGTCGCCTTGGCGGCTTCGGGGAAGTTCTCGGTGATCAGCTCGGTCGCACGGGCGCTCTGGCTGCCCTTGGCCGAGTAGTCGTCGACGAAGGTGCCTCCTACGGCGCCCGCGAGGGCGAAGACGGCGGCCATCAGGAGGACCCAGGACGCGATCGTGCGCCAGGGGTGCCGCGCGCTGGCCATGGCGATGCCGCGGGTGAATCTGTTCATGGTCGTGCCTTTCGAAGGGAGGTGGTGTGCGAGGTGGGGTCGGCCGGTGCAGCCGGCGACTCGTCCGCTGTGATGCGGACGACCGAGAGGAGGGGCAGTCCGATGTCGCGGACCTTGTGCAGCAGGCCGTGCAGGGCGGCCTGGTCGACGACGGTGCCGCGGAGGACGGTGGTGCCGTCGTCCTGGGTGGCGACGGTCAGGTCGTCGAACCAGCTGGTCCAGCGCGGTTGGAGGTGTCCCTTGAGCCGGATCTCGTAGCGCCCGGGACCGTGGTCGTCACCGCTCGACATCTCGCTCATGTCGGCGAAGCTATGGACGGATGTGGTGAGTGCGGATCACCACATGTGGTGAACGGCGGGGTGATCCGCCCGGATCCAGGTTCAGAGGCCGAGCTCCTCGGCGCGCCTCACGGCGGCTCTGCGGCTGCTCACGCCGAGCTTGGCGTAGACGTTCTTGGTGTGCGTCCTCACGGTGTTGAGCGAGAGGACGAGGCGTCGGGCGATCTCGGGACCGCTCAGGTCGGTCGCCAGCAGCCGAAGGACCTCTTGCTCGCGCTCGCTGAGCGGATCCACCAGCCCGTCCGAAACGCGTTGACCCGGTCCGGCCGGCTCGCGACCCAGAGCCTCCAACAGCGTCTGGACGTAGGTGCGCGTGGCGCTGTCGGTGGCGGCGACGGCCGTCAACAGGTCGGCCATCGGCTGCCCCTCGTCGACGAACACGCGGACGTGTCCTTCCGGCTCGGCGAGGAGGAGGGCGCGGTCGAGCGCCTCCAACGCCGCAGCGTCGTCCCCGCGTAGCTGCCGGGACCAGCGCCTGCAGCACCAGGATCTCGATCACCGTGGTCTGGCGGCCCCCGGCCGTCGCGGCCTCGAGCAGTCGGGCGAGCAGGCCGTCGGCATCGTCGAGCACGGTCTGGGCGCGGTCGGTACGAAACTCCTCGAGCAGGGCGCGGGCGAGGGTGACGTGCTCGTACTCCCGCAGGTAGGTGAGCGGGTCGCCGACGGACAGACCCTCACGACCGGCCCATTCGCGGACCTCGCCCAGCCTGCCCTGCCTGATCCGGACGCGAGCCTTCACCGCCGGAACCGGGCGAACCCGCGGAGAGAAGTCGCCGACATAGACCCGGTCCGCCTCGTCCAGCAGCTCGAGCGCTCCGTCGAGGTCGCCCTCCGCTTCCCGCAACCGCGCCATGGCCACCCGCCAGCGGTAGGGGTTCTGCGGCAGGCCCTTGTGCTCGCCGAGCGCCTGACTGCGCTGCAGGTCCTCGTGCGCGGCCTCGAGATCGCCGCGTGCGTAGTGGATCGCACTCATCCCGACGTACATGTCAGCGGTCCCGCGCGGCGGGACGTCCACGGTCTCCGCGAGACGGAGGGCGTCCTGGTAGGTGCGCATCGCTTCACCGAGCCGGCCCCAGATGACGTTGACGTCGCCGACCGTGATCGCGATGCCCATGACGTCCGCCACGTGACCGGCCCGCTCGAAGGTGTCCAGGCAGGCGACGTACGACGCGTGCGTGGTCTCGAGGTCCCCGTTCGCCCAGGACGCCAAGCCGATGAGCGCCGTACCGGCACCCAGGGCGACCAGGTCGTCGTCGTCGCGCAGATCGAGTGCTCGGCGAGCGTGTACGACGGTCGTCTCGGCGTCCCCTAGCGCCAAGGCGAGCCCGGCGCGGTAGATGGCGGTCCAGGTCGGCAGCCACGCGAGCTCCTGCTCGTTGACCGCGACCATCCCGTCCGGGCGGGCGTCGTCGGACCGCGCCATCGCCTCCACCCAGCGCTCGGCATCCTGGAGCCGAGCCTCGACCCCGCCGGTCTCGGCAGTGGCCAGCCTGGATCCGGCGTACGCAACGCAGAGCACCGGCCGCATCCGGACCACGTCCTCGGGCAGCGCCTCCACCCATCGCCGGAGCAGCGGCTCCTGGCGGTCCCGCCGAACCGCGGCGAGGTTCAGCTCCACCAGGTCCGCCGCCCGTTGGACGTCGCCTCCGGCCATCGCATGGCGGATGGCTTCCGCGGGCTCGCCGTTGTCGGCGTACCAGCCGCTTGCCCGCTGGTGGAGGTCCGGCACCAGCGCGGGACGCTCGTCGAGCAGTCGCGCCTGCAGCACATCGGCGAACAGGTGGTGGTAGCGGTACCACCGGCGCTGGTCGTCGAGCTGGACCAGGAAGAGGTTGCCGCGGTCCAGCCGCTGCAGCATCGACCTGCCATCCGAGCCGATGGCGACCGCGTCGCAGAGCGGCCCGGTCAGCCGGCTCAGGATCGAGGTCTGGAGGAGGAAGTCCTGCACCTCTTCCGGCTGCCGCTGCACGACCTCTTCGACGAGGTAGTCGACGACGTAACGGTCGTCACCGGCGAAGCCGGCGATGAAGTCCGCGGCGTCATCGCGGCCCTGCATGGACAGCGCGGCGAGCTGCAGCGCGGCGATCCAGCCTTCGGTGCGACCCTCGAGCGTCGCGACCTCGGTCGCGGTCAGCTGCAGGCCCATCGCCTCGTTGAGGTAGGAAGCCGCCTCCTCGGCGGTGAACCGCAGATCCGCCGCACGCACCTCCACCAGCTCACCGCGGGCTCGGAGCCGCGCCAGCGGAAGTGGCGGATCGGAACGGCTGGCGATGACCAGGTGGAGCTGGGGCGGCAGGTGGTCGAGCAAGTAGGCCATCGCATCGTGGACCTCGCGCGACTCGATGACGTGGTAGTCGTCCAGCACCAGGACCACGTCGTCGTCGACGGCGGCGAGGTCGTTGAGGAGGGTCGTGAGCACCGCCTGGACGGGCAGCGCCTGCGGGGCCTGGAGGAGCTCGAGCGCGGTTGCTCCCATCGACGGGGCGAGACTCCGCAGGCCGGCGATGACGTAGGTCCAGAAGTGCGCCGGGTCGTTGTCTCCGGAGTCCAGGGACAGCCAGGTCGCGGAGCCGTGCTCTCCGTCCGCCGAGCGGCCGGCCAGCCACTCGGTGAGAAGCGTGGTCTTGCCGAAGCCGGCCGGGGCGGAGACCAGCACGAGCTTCGACCCGACCCCGCGGTCGAGGCGCTCGCTGAGGCGCGCCCGCGGTACCCGTCCCTCCCGCGGGACGGGGGACGTAGAGCTTGGTTTCGAGCACGGTCACGGGGATGACGGGCTGCGGCTGCGCACGCATGATGGACCGACTCTAGGTTTGCTTCACGGGTCAGGTGACTGCTTCAGCGACGGGAGCTGATCCGGATCGCGTGGGATCTTGGACGAATGACTCAGCTGCTCGTGCTCAACGCCGGCTCGTCGAGCCTCAAGTACGACGTGTTCTCGCCCTGGCCGGCGAACGGCGATCCCGATCCGGGTCGCGAAGGGCGTCATCGAGGAGGTGGGCGGTCACGAGGTGCCCGATCACGAGACCGCCCTGCATGAGGCGCTGGCTGCACTGCGGGACGAGCCGGGACTCGACTCGCTGACAGCCGTCGCCCACCGCGTCGTGCACGGCGGATCCCTGACCGAGCCGGTCATCGTGGACGAAAGCACCGAACGAGCGATCGACGGGGCCGGTGTGCTGGCTCCGCTGCACAACCCTGCTGCCCTCTCGGGTATCCGGGCGGTCAGGAACGAGTGGCCGGATCTGCCACAGATCGCCGTCTTCGACACCGCCTTCCACCAGACCCTCAGCGAGGTGGCGGCGGCGTACGCCGTACCGATCGATCTTGCGCGCCGGCACCAGATCCGCAAGTGGGGCTTCCACGGCATCAGCCACGAGTACGTCACCCGGCGGACTGCCGAGGCTCTCGCCATCCCTGTCGACGAGGTCGACCTGATCGTCTGCCACATCGGCAACGGCGTCTCGGTGACGGCCATCAGTGACGGTCGCAGCATCGACACGTCGATGGGCTTCACCCCCATGGAGGGTGCGGTGATGGGAACCCGGAGCGGCAGCGTCGACCCGGGTGTCGTGTTCCACCTCGCGCGACAGGCCGGTCTGTCGGTCGGGGAGATCGAGGACCTGCTCCAGACCGCAGCGGCTTGCTGGGGCTGTGCGGCGACTCCGACATGAAGCGGGTCCGCGACCGCGCCGACGACGGAGACGCCGAAGCCACGTTCGCGATCGCGGTCTACGCGCACCGGTTGCGGAGCCTGGTGGCGTCGTACGTCGGCCAGCTGCCCGGGCTGCACGCCGTGGTGTTCACTGCGGGCGTCGGTGAGAACGACCCGGCGCTCCGCGACGAGATCATCGGCCCACTGGCGCACCTCGGCCTGGTCATCGACCCGCAAGCCAACGCCTCCGCAACACACCCGGACCGACCCGTTGCGATCGGACAGGGCGACGGTCCGAAGGTGATGGTCGTGCCCACCGACGAGGGCGCCGAGGTCGCCCGCCAGGCGAGCTCAGCCTTCCTCGGCCGGCGTCCCCAGTGACCAGTCCCGGACGGACGGCATGTCCTCGAGGTGCTCGACGACGTACTGCTCGTGCAGCGCCAGCTGCTCCTCGCACCACCGCTTCAGCTCGGTCGCACCACCGGGCGTGCGGCCGGCGTTGTTGATCGCGTCCATCACCAGGTGGAACCGCGAGACCCGGTTGCGCACCATCATGTCGAACGGCGTCGTCGTCGTGCCCTCCTCGATGAACCCGCGCACATGGATGCGATCGGCGTCGGGCCGCCCGTGCACGAGCTGGTGGACCGCGCCGGGTAGCCGTGGAACGCGAAGACCACGTCGACGTGGTCGGTGAAGAGCTCGCGGAAGAGCGTGTCCCCCATGCCGTGCGGATGATCGACCGGCCGCGGGAGCGTCATCACGTCGACGACGTTCACGACACGGACCCTCAGCTGCGGGAGGCGCTCACGCAGGATCGCCGCCGCAGCGACCGTCTCCATGCTCACGACATCGCCGGCGCAGGCGAGGATCACGTCGGGGTCGGCCGAACCGTCGTCGGTGCCGGCCCACGTCCACACCCCGGCACCGCGTTCGCAGTGCTCGATCGCCTCTTCGATCCCGAGCCACTGCAGCTGCGGCTGCTTGTCGATCACGATCAGGTTCACGTACCCGCGCGACCTCATCGCGTGGTCGGCCACCGAGAGCAGGCAGTTGGCATCCGGCGGCAGGTAGACCCGAGACACCGATCCGCGTTGCGCGATCACGTTCTGGATCAGGCCGGGACCCTGGTGCGAGAAGCCGTTGTGGTCGTTGCGCCAGGCGGTCGAGGTCAAGAGGATGTTCAGGCTCGGCGGCGGCTTGCGCCAGCTCAGCACGGCCGCCTCCTCCAGCCACTTGCAGTGCTGGATGGTCTGCGACGCACTGACCATCGCGAAGGCCTCGTAGCTCGCGAACATCCCGTGCCGTCCGGTGAGCGTGTAGCCCTCCAACCAGCCGTGGCAGTTGTGCTCGCTCAGCACCTCCATCACCCTGCCGTCCCGCGAGATGGCAACGTCGCCGGGCAGCACCGACTCCGCGAAAGCGCGGTCGGACACGTCGAACACCGCACCCAGCCGGTTCGAGTTCGTCTCGTCCGGGCAGAACAGCCGGAAGTCGTGCGGGTTGCGCCGGTAGGTCTCCGCCAGCATCGCTCCGAGCTGCCGGGTGGACTCCGCCCTGCTCGTGGCCGGCGAACCGACCTCGAGAGCGAAGTCCCGGAAGTCAGGAACCACCAGCTCGTCCGGCCCGCTGCCGGCGTTGGCAGCCGGGTGGGCACTCATCCGCAGCGGGCCGTCGGGGTTGGCTGCGAGCACGGCTCCGGTCGGCGCCCCGGTGTCGTCGAACAGCTCGTCGGGTCGGTAGGAGCGCAGCCAGGTCTCCAGCAATGCCAGGTGTTCGGGGTTGTCGCGCACTCCCGACAGCGGCACCTGGTGCGCCCGCCACGTGCCGGCGACCTGGATGTCGTCGACCTTGTCCGGACCGGTCCATCCCTTGGGGCTGCGCAGGATGATCATCGGCCAGCGCGGGCGGCGCCCGTCCCAGTCGCCACTTCGAGCCTGGTCCTGGATCGCCTTGATCCGCAGGTACGCCGATGCCAGCGCGTCCGCCACCCGGTGGTGCATCCCGGGCAGGTCGTCGCCGGACACCTCGATCACGTCGTACCCGTGTCCCTCGAAGAGGCTGCGCACCTCTGCGGGGTCCTTGCGGGCAAGCACGGTGGGCCCGGCGATCTTGGCGCCGTTGAGGTGGAGCACGGGCAGTACGGCGCCGTCCCGGGCGGGGTTCAGGAACGAGACGCCCTTCCACGATCCCTCGAGCGGGCCGGTCTCGGCCTCACCGTCACCGACCACCGCGAGTGCGATGAGGTCGGGGTTGTCCATCACCGCGCCGAATGCGTGCACCAGTACGTAGCCGAGCTCGCCACCTTCGTGGATCGAGCCCGGCGTGGTGACGGACACGTGGCTGGGTATCCCACCCGGAGCGCTGAACTGGCGGAACAGCCGACGCAGACCTTCGGCGTCACAGGTCACCTTCGGGTAGACCTCGCTGTAGGTGCCCTCGAGATAGCCCGCCGCCACCAGGGCCGGCCCGCCATGTCCGGGTCCGGCGAGGTAGATCATCTCCTGGCCGGTGAGCCTGGATCAGACGCGAGGCGTGCGCGTAGAGCAGCGACAGGCCAGGGCTGGTGCCCCAGTGCCCGAGCAGCCGCGGCTTGATGTGCTCGGGTCGCAGCGGGTCCCGCAGGAGCGGGTTGTCCTGCAGGTAGATCTGGCCGACGGTCAGGTAGTTGCTGGCGCGCCACCAGGCGTCGATCGCGGCCAGGTCCGGCTCTGTCAGCTCGGTGAGCCCGGGAAGCTTCGCCAGGTCCGCATCGGTTCGCAGACTCATGCTCGAGTGGCCACGGTGAGAAGCACGACGCTGTCGGTGAGCGCCTCGAGGTCGTGGCGGTGGGGCGGGATGATGACGTGGTCCCCCGCCTCGCCCTCCCAGCTGTCGTCCCCGGCAGTGAGCCGCACCTGACCGACCAGCACCTGCAGGGTCGCCTCGCCCGGCGCCTCGTGGTCCCCGAGTGAGTGCCCGGCAGCCAGTGCGATCAGCGTCTGACGAAGGTCGTGCTCACGTCCTCCGTGCACGGTGACGGCCGATCGCCCACTGCTGGCGGTCGCTGGCCTTGGCGAGCTGTTCCTCGCCGAGGCGGATGAGGGATGTGGTGTTCATGAGAGTTGTCGCCTTTCGATGGGGAGGCCGGGACACCGGTCAGCGGACCTTGTCCCAACCGCGACGCGGGGTGTGGCTGCCCAGCTGGGCGTCGTCGCGGCTGCGGTAGACGATGTAGGGGCGCGTGAGATAGCCGACCGGGGCGCTGAAGACGTGCACCAGACGGGTGAACGGCCAGAGCGCGAAGAGCCCGAAGGCGACCAGCGCGTGGAGCTGGAAGCCCAGCGGAGCGTCCGCCATCAGGTCCGGCTGCGGCTGGAAGGCGAGGAACGAGCGGTACCAGACCGACACTCCCTCGCGGTAGTCGTAGTCGCCGCCGACGGAGAGGATCGAGCCGGCGATGGTGTTCCACATGCCGAGGACGATCACGGCGGCCGAGGAAGGCGTACATCACCTTGTCCATCCGGGTGGTCGCCGAGAACACCGGACCGACCGTCCGGCGGCGGTAGATCAGGATCGCCATACCGACCAGGCGCCATGACGCCCGCGACCAGCCCGCCCGCGACGGCGACGACGTGGTAGGTCTCCGTGGCTCATCCCGACCGCGTCCGTCCAGGACTCAGGGACGAGGAGGCCGATCACGTGTCCGCCGACGACGCCGAGCATCCCGAAGTGGAACAGCGGGCTGCCGATCCGCAGCAGGCGGTCCTCGTAGAGCTGGGACGAGCGGGTGGTCCAGCCGAACTTGTCGTAGCGGTAGCGCCAGAAGTGGCCGACCACGAACGTGGTCAGACACAGGTAGGGAACGATCACCCAGAGGAAGGTGTCCACTAGCGAGCCCCCCGGAACGACGGCATCGGCAGCAGCGTGGGTCCGTCCGGCACGGCGGGGCCCGGGTCGAAGGCAGGGGTCGCGTACGGCGTGAGACCGACCTCCTCCTCGGGCGGTCCGTCCGCGGCCAGCCGCCGCACTGCGTCCCACTCGATCGCCCCGGAGCGGCGGCAGCGTCGCGGTGACCGCCTCGACGGCACCGGCCCAGCGCGAACCCGCGTCGGTGAGCGAGATCCGCAGCAGCTCCAGCCCGGCGCGGTGGTCGAGGATCAGTCCCCGGCCGCGCTCCCGGTCGATGGTGGCGGCGTACTCCAGGACGACGCACAGGTGGTCGGGCAGCTCCTCGTCGGTCAGCTCGAAGCCGGACGCCAGGTAGACCTGCTTGAACCGCAGCAGCGCCATCCCCCGCTTGCGGGTGTCACCGTGGGCGAAGTAGGTGAGGAACAGGTTGTGCCGACGCCGGCTGTCGAAGGTGTCGACGTAGTCGGCCTCCAGCTCCCCCAGCGCCACCTCCTCCAGCTGCACGACGCATTCGCGCAGCGGTCCGCCCACGTGCTCGGGGAGCTCGAGAGAGGCATGCCGGATCAGGTCCAGCCGGTCGCGCAGCTCCTCGTCGGGATAGCCGAGCAGCAGTGACGCCGCCTGCCAGGCCACGGTCAGCTGCGCTTCCGTGAGCGATTCCCGCCGGCGCGTGCGGCTCACGGCGCGTCCTCCTGTTCGGGCCGCGGCGGGAACAGGCCGCTCGGGCTGCCCTTGCCGTCCCAGTTCAGCAGGTTCACGCGGGATGCCTTGTCGTCCGGCGCGGCCATCGAGTCCGCGGTCTGCCGGTCCTGCAGCATCCGGAAGTTCTCGACCGCGAGGGGCGTCAATCCACCCGAGCCCTCACCGAAGATCTCCGGGTTGCCCCCGCCGTACTCGCTGACCGAGCACTCCGTGGCCAGCTCCTCCAAGGAGTGCGCCTGCTCGGCGTGCGCGGGCGGGATGACGTAGCGCTCGTCGTACTTCGCGATCGCGAGGAGGCGGTACATGTCGTACATCTCCTCCTCGGTCATCCCGACGGCTTCCGGGATCGAGGCGTCCGGTTCCCGGCCGAGGTTGATGTCCCGCATGTAGCAGCGCATGGCCGCGAGCTTCTTGAGCACCCGGTCGACCGGCGCGACCTCGCCCGCCGTGAAGAGCTCGGCGAGGTACTCGACGGGGATCCGGAGGGCGTCGATGGCGGCGAACAGGTTGCCCCTGTCCTCCGCGTCGTAGCCGGTGTCCTTGACGACGTCGACGACCGGTGACAGCGGCGGGATGTACCAGACCATCGGCATCGTGCGGTACTCCGGATGAAGCGGCAGGGCCACCTTGAACCGGTTGATCAGTGCGTAGATGGGCGAGCGTTGCGCGGCTTGCACCCAGTCATGCGGGATCCCGGCAAGCTCTGCCTCGCGCTGGACGTCCGGGTCGTTGGGGTCGAGAAACACGTCGCGCTGGGCCTCGTAGAGGCCGTGCTCGTCCTCGGTGGCCGCGGCCGCCAGCACCTTGTCGGCGTCGTACAGCATCAGGCCGATGTAGCGCAGCCGCCCCACACAGGTCTCCGCGCAGACGGTCGGGAGGCCGACCTCGATCCGCGGGTAGCAGAACGTGCACTTCTCGGCCTTGCCGGTGCGGTGGTTGAAGTAGATCTTCTTGTAGGGACAGCCCGAGACACACATCCGCCAGCCGCGGCACTTGTCCTGGTCGACCAGGACGATGCCGTCCTCGGAGCGTTTGTAGATGGCGCCGCTGGGACAGGAAGCCGCGCACGACGGATTGAGGCAGTGCTCGCAGATCCGCGGGAGGTAGAACATGAAGGTCTGCTCGAACTCGAACTTCACCTTGTCCCCGATCTTCTTCAGCATCGGGTCGTGCTCCTCGGTGGCCTTGGAGCCACCGAGGTTGTCGTCCCAGTTCGACGACCAGGTGATCTTCATGTCCTTGCCGGTCAGCAGCGACTTCGGCCGGGCTACCGGGGTGTGCTCCTGCGCCGGGGCATCCGTCAGCGTTGCGTAGTCGTAGGTCCAGGGCTCGTAGTAGTCCTGGATCGACGGCATCTTCGGGTTGGAGAAGATCGTGAGCAGCTTGCGGAGCCGGCCGCCTCCCTTGAGCGCGAGCCGGCCGCGCTTGTTGAGCGTCCAGCCGCCCTTCCACTCCTCCTGGTCCTCGTAGCGCCGCGGGTAGCCCTGCCCGGGCCGGGTCTCGACGTTGTTGAACCAGACGTACTCCATGCCGGTGCGGTTGGTCCACGCCTGCTTGCAGGTGACCGAGCACGTGTGGCAGCCGATGCACTTGTCGAGGTTCATCACCATCGCCATCTGGGCCATGACACTGCATCATCAGTACGTCACCTCCTGCGAGCGCTTGCGGATCACGGTGACCTCGTCGCGCTGGTTGCCTGTGGGGCCCAGGTAGTTGAAGGCGAAGGACAGCTGGGCGTAGCCCCCGATGACGTGGCTGGGCTTCACCAGGATCCGGGTCAGCGAGTTGTGGATGCCGCCCCGCTTCCCCGACGTCTCCGCGATCGGTACGTCGATCAACCGGTCCTGTGCGTGGTGCATGTAGACCGTGCCCTCGGGCATCCGATGGGAGACGATCGCGCGGGCCACGACGACGCCGTTGCGGTTGACCGCCTCGATCCAGTCGTTGTCCTCGACACCGACCTTCGCGGCGTCCTTGTCGCTCATCCAGATCGTCTGGCCGCCTCGGGAGAGGGACAGCATGAACAGGTTGTCCTGGTACTCGGAGTGGATCGACCACTTGTTGTGCGGCGTGAGATATCGAACCGTGACACTCGCCCGACCATGGGCTTCGCCCATCGACCCGATGTCCGGTTCGCTGAACAACGCCCCCATGTTGAGCGGTGGCCGGTAGACCGGGAGTCCCTCGCCGAGCTCGGTCATCCAGTCGTGGTCGAGGTAGAAGTGCTGACGCCCGGTCAGTGTGTGCCAGGGCTTGAGCCGCTCGACGTTGATCGTGAACGGCGAGTAGCGGCGACCGCCGGTCTCCGACCCTGACCACTCCGGCGAGGTGATCACCGGCACCGGCGCGGCGACCGTGTCGGCGAAGGTGATCTGTTTGCCTTCGTGCTCGGCGGCCAGGTCGTGCAGCATCCTGCCGGTGCGCTTCTCCAGGGTCTTGAACCCCTGGGTGGCGAGAGCGCCGTTGGTGGTCCCGGAGAGGGCGAGGATCGCCTCACAGGCATGGATGTCGCGCACCAGCGACGGCCGCCCGTCCGCGGCGCCGCCGCGAATCGGCCCGTTCTTGTGCAGCAGGTAGTCGACCGCCGCCGTCACGTCGTACGTGACGCCCTTGGTCGTGGTGCCGAGCTTCTCGAGGAGAGGCCCCAGCGCCTGCATCTGCGCGCCCACGGCCGTGAAGTCGCGCTCGACCTCCACGATCTTCGGCATCGTCACGCCAGGGACCGGTTCGCACTCGCCGTGCTTCCAGTCGCGGACGACGCCGTGCGGGTTGGCCATGGCGTCCGGGGTGTCGTGCAGCAGCGGGACCGCGACCACGTCCTTGCGGGTGTCCAGCCGGCCGGCGGCGAGCTCACTGAACTTCGTCGCGATCGCCTGCCAGGCGTCCCAGTCGGTGCGGGTCTGCCACGGTGGCGCGATCGCCGGGTTGAAGGAGTGGATGAACGGATGCATGTCCGTCGTGTTGAGGTCGTGCTTCTCGTACCAGGTCGCGGCCGGCAGTACGACGTCGCTGAAGATCGTGGTGCTGGTCTGCCGGAAGTCGAGCGTGAGCAGCAGGTCGAGCTTGCCCTCGGGAGCATCCTCGTGCCAGTCGACCTCCTGCGGTCGTTGGCTCTCCGAGGCCTCTCCCGCGCGCAGTGAGTTGTCGGTGCCGAGCAGGTGCTTGAGGAAGTACTCGTTGCCCTTGCCGGAGGAACCGAGCAGGTTGGCCCGCCAGATCGCGAGGACCCGGGGGAAGTTCTCCGGCGAGTCGGGGTCTTCGGCCGCGAACCGCAGGTCCCCTGACTTCAGCTGATCCACGACGTGCGTGGCCACGGGTGTCCCTGCCGCGGCGGCCTCGTCGGCGAGGTCGAGCGGGTTGCGGTTGAACGTCGGGTACGACGGCATCCAGCCCATCCGCGCGCTCTTCGCGATCACGTCGGCGGTGCTCATCCCGGCCAGCTTGCCGCTGCCGGTCTTCGCAGAGACGGTGTCGGCCCCGAAGGTGTCGTAGCGGAACTGGTCGGTGTGGAGGTACCAGTACGCGGTGTGGATCATCTGCCTCGGCGGCCGTCGCCAGTCCAGCCCGAACGCGAGCTGGGCCCAGCCGGTGACCGGGCGACACTTCTCCTGGCCCACGTAGTGCGCCCACCCACCGCCGTTGACTCCCTGGCAGCCGGTGAGCGTCGTCAGGCCGAGGAACCCTCGGTAGATCGTGTCGGAGTGGAACCAGTGGTTGGTGCCCGCGCCCATCAGGATCATCGAGCGGCCCTTGGACTCCTCGGCGTTCTGCGCGAACTCGCGGGCGATCCGGGCAGCCGCCGACGCAGGGACGCCCGTGATGGCCTCCTGCCAGGCCGGTGTGTACGGCGCGCTCGCGTCGTCGTACGACGTTGCGTAGTCGCCACCGAGGCCGTCCCGGCCGACGCCGTACTGGGCCAGCATCAGGTCGAAGACAGTGGTGACGAGCCGGTCGCCCACGCGACGCACCGGCACGTCGCGCGACAACGAGCCCGGAGTCCCGTTGACGTCGTCGAAGCGCGGCAGCTCGACGGAGACGGTCTGCCCGCCCGGCTCGAGCATGGTCAGCCGGGGATCGACGTCACCGAGGTCGAGGTTCCACTTGCCGACCCCCGCGTCACCGAAGCGGTGGCCCAGCGCGCCGTTGGGAACCACCAGGTCCCCGGTCCGGGCGTCGACCAGGACGGTCTTGAAGTGGGCGTTCTCCTCACCGGCGTGCTCGGGGAGATCGGCGGCGGTGAGGAACTTGCTCGCCCGGTACCTCGGTGGTTGAGGAGGTTGCGCAGCAACCGTCTCGAAACCCTCGTCCGCCGGCGCCTCGTCCAGTGCGACCAGGAACGGAAGGTCGGTGTACTTCTTCGTGTACGACGTGAAGTACGGCGTCTCCCGGTCGACGAAGAACTCCTTGAGGATCACGTGGCCCATCGACATCGCCAGTGCCCCGTCGGTGCCGGGGGCGATCGCCAGCCACTCGTCGGCGAACTTCACGTTGTCGGCGTAGTCGGGAGCGACCACGACCACCTTCTGGCCGCGGTAGCGGGCCTCGGTCATCCAGTGCGCATCGGGTGTGCGGGTGACCGGCACGTTCGAGCCCCACATGATGAGGTAGCCGGCGTCCCACCAGTCACCGGACTCCGGGACATCGGTCTGGTCGCCGAACACCTGGGGCGAGGCGACGGGCAGGTCGGCGTACCAGTCGTAGAACGACAGCATCGAGCCGCCGATCAGCGACGTGAACCGGGCACCCGACGCGTGGGAGACCATCGACATCGCCGGGATGGGCGAGAAGCCCGCGACCCGGTCGGGGCCCCACTTCCGGATCGTGTGCACGTAGGCGGCAGCCACCATCTCCGTGGCCTCGTCCCAGCTCGCCCGGACCAGGCCGCCCTTGCCACGGGCGGACTTGTAGGCCTTGGCGCGCTGCGGGTTGTCGACGATGTGCGCCCAGGCCTTGACCGGGTCGCCGTCGTGCTGGGACTTGGCCTCGCGGTACATCTGCAGCAGCACGCCGCGGACATACGGGTAGCGGACCCGGGTGGGCGAGTAGGTGTACCAGGAGAAGGCCGCGCCGCGCGGGCAACCGCGCGGTTCGTACTCCGGGCTGTCCGGCCCGACCGACGGATAGTCGGTCTGCTGGGTCTCCCAGGTGATGATCCCGTCCTTGACGTAGACCTTCCAGGAGCAGGAGCCCGTGCAGTTCACCCCGTGGGTGGAGCGGACCACCTTGTCGTGGCTCCAGCGGTCCCGGTAGAAGGCGTCAGCGCCGCGGCCACCCTTCTGGGTCAGGGTGCGCCTGTCGTCGGAGACCGTGCCCTTCGTGAAGAAGCGGCGGCTCCGCACCAGCGCATCGGCGAGAGAGCCGTCCATCCCGATGTCTTGGTCAATGCACTTCCTGTCCTCGTGCAGTACGGCGGACGAGAGTCAAGGTCAGCGCCAGAGTGAGAGCCGCAGTGATCGACAGCATCCAGAGCCCGATCGCATACGAGTCAGTTCGACCATAGACCCATCCCATGATCAGCGGCGGAACGAAACCGCCCAGGCCGCCTGCCGCGCCGACCAGGCCGGTGACGCCACCCACGCGAGCCGGATCGGTCACCTGCGCGATCAGCGCGAACGTCGCGCCACTGCCGCTGCCCAGCGCGGCAGCCATGGTGAGGAAGGCGACCGTGCCGACGCCGTCGAGCGGCGGGTGTGCCGGCCGAGATCGCCGGCGCAGACGACGACCACGCCGTACCCGGCAGACAGCACCGGGATCGAGCCGAACCGGTCCGACAGCCAGCCACCCACCGGCCGCATCAGCACCGCGACCACGACGAAACCGGCCATCCGGTTCGCTGCGTCGCCGGCAGTCAGCCCGTGCGCTGTCTTGAGGTAGGCGGGCAGGTAGACGGAGAAGGCGACGTACCCACCGAACGCGACCGCGTAGAGGATGCACGCCTGCCAGGTGATGGGCAGCCGGGCGTTGGCGTTGATGCCGGGCCGCCAGGCTGGTCGTGGGTACGACGCGCCCGGGCGCGTCCCGGAGCACCAGCCAGGCGACCACGGCGTAGATCGCGAGGACGAGCGCGGTGATCAGGAACGGCGCCTTGTCCCCCACGTTGGTGAAGAGCTTCACCGTCGTGAGGGCGCTGATCGCGGTGCCGCCCATGCCGGCGCCGAAGATGCCGATCGCCAGCCCTCTGCGCTCGGGAGGGAACCACGCGTTGACGAACGGGACACCCACGGCGAAGGCGGTCCCCGCGATGCCGAGGAAGAAGCCGCCGACGAGCAGCAGGGTGTAGGAGTCCAGGGCGACGAAGGCGATGAACAGGATCGGGACGATCGTCACCGCAGAGATCATCGGGAACATCACCCGGCCTCCGTAGCGGTCCGTCAGGGCCCCGACGAGGACCCTGCCCAGCGAGCCGACGAGGACGGGAACAGCAACCAGCAGCGCCACGTCGGACTCCGTCAGGGCCCCGAGTGCTCCCGGAGTCTCGCGGAACATCGGGCCGAGCGGGCTGATCAGCGCCCATGCCCAGAAGTTGACCGCGAAGCCGATGGTGGCCAGTGCCAACATCAGCCCGGGCGACCCCCGGTGCGCGACAGAAGTCGTGTCTCCCGACCCTGCCATGGTTATCGAGGCATTCATCGGCGCTCCCACGTCTCCCTCCGTTGATCTTGCACGGGTCCAGACTGACAAGCAACAGCCTCGGAACGACCGGGCCGAAGGTCCCGAACCGGCAGGGCGAAGTGACCTGGAGCTCGTTGCGCTATTCGGCGGTGACGGCCGAAGGGCAGAAGGTCCCGTCGGTTGGCGACCTATGGCCGGTCCCGCCAGCGGTGAAGCGGAGCAGGCTTGAGCCACCGGAGAGACCATCCGCCCAAGGAGAAGTGATGTCATGACCTCTCAGCCCTGGTACAGCGCCAAGCTGCGCGAGCTCGGACGCGACGAGTGTCTGGGCCTCCTGAAGACACAGCGGGTCGGCCGGATCGCGTTCAGCGACGACTCGGGTCCGGACGTGCTCCCGGTGAACTACGTGATGGACGGCGAGGACGTCCTCCTGACGACCACGGGTTACGGTGCCATCGCCCGCGCGGCGACTGGTGCGCGCGTGGCGTTCGAGATCGACGGCATCGATGAGTTCACGGAGTCGGGCTGGTCCGTCGTGGTACGTGGCCACGCGACCCGAGAGTCACCGTTCGACCTGCCGGCCGAGCGTCCGCAGTCGTGGGCCGACGGCACGCGCACCTACGTGCTTCGCATCAAGAGCGACGTCATCACGGGTCGGCGCCTGATCCCGTCCTGAGGTTCCTCAGCGTCGGGGCACGGCCCACCGAAGGGTGGTCCCCTTGTCTGCTGCGGTGTCCACGGTGAAGTTCCCGCCCCGTTGCTCCGCCCTTCGACGGATGTTCGCGAGCCCGCTCTCGATCACACCGGCGCCGATGCCCCGGCCGTTGTCCGTCACGGTCAGCACGATCTCGTCGCCCGCTGCCAACCGCACCGCGCCCGCCGAGGCGGAGGCGTGGCGTGTCGCGTTCGAGAGCGCCTCGCCGAGAACGGCCAGCAAGTCGGGCACCAGATCGCTGTCGATCAACGTCCGCACCGGGCCTTCGAAGGTGAGTTCCGGCCGGAACTTCAGGGTTGATGCGGCCCGCTCGACCAGACGGGTCACCTCGCCCTGCACGTCCGCCGAAGCCTCGGGCGCGCCGAGGGCGAAGATCGTCCGCCGGATGTCCTTGATCGTCGCGTCGATGTCGTCCACTGCCTGGTCGAGTCGCTCCGCGATCTCGGGTCGGTCCGAGAAGCGCGCGGTGCCCTGGAGCCCGAGGCCGACAGCGAACAAGCGTTGGATGACGAGGTCGTGGAGATCCCGGCCGATCCGGTCGCGGTCCTCCAGCATCGCGAGCCGCTGCTCGTCCTGACGGGCCTGTGCGACTCGCAGCGCGAGGGCAGCCTGCCGCGCGAAGCTTGCGGGCAGGTCCGCCGACATCGTGCGATGGATGTCGGCGTGTTCCGGGGACCACCCGAGCGCGAGAGCGCCGCGGACCCCCGATGACGCCGAGCCCAGGGGCACCACGATCACGGGGCCGATGCGTGGCCAGCCGGCCAACGACGCGGGGGCACGGCCCCGCCCGTCCTCCGCGATGTCACGGACCGAGACCGGCTCACCGCTCTCTACGACGGACAGCGCGACCGAGCGCTCCAGCGAGAGAACCGCAAGCTCGTCCGGCCCGACAGTGAGGCCGGCGACCGCTCGCACCCCGAGATCGTCGGTCGACGATCCTGCGACGATCCACGCGACGTCGGCGTCGGCAACCTTGAGGGCACTGTCGGCGATCGCCTGCAGGGCCTCGTCGCTGGTGGTCGTCTCCAGCAGCAAAGCAGTGATCTCCGCCGTCGCCTGGAGCCAGGCCTCACGCCTGGTGGCCTCCTCGTAGAGGCGCGCGTTCTCGATCGCCACACCGGCCGCCGCCGCCAGCGCGATCACGATCGCCTCGTCATCGGCGGTGAAGTCGGTGCCGTCCGCCTTCTCGGTCAGGTAGAGGTTGCCGAAGATGCGCTCCCGGATCCGGACCGGAACGCCGAGGAACGAGTGCATGGGCGGGTGATTGGCCGGGAACCCGTACGACGCCGGGTGCTCGGCGATGTCGTGCAGCCGGAGCGGTTCCGGGCGGTCGATGATCAGCCCCAGGAGTCCGTGGCCTCGGGGAAGCTCACCGATCTGGACGGCGTCCTCGTCAGAGATGCCGTGATAGATGAACGTCCGCAGCCTTTTGTCGGCTGCGTCCCCGAGCACGCCGAGCGCGGCGTACCGGGCATCACCCAGCCGGCTCGCGATCGCGACGATTCGGGACAGGACACCATCGAGGCTGAGGTCCGCAGCCATCGTGACCACCGCATCGAGCAGCAGCTGCAGTCGCGCCTGCTGGTCGAGGGCCCCCTGCATGCGTGCCTGGACCTCGTGCACGAGGTCCTCGAACTCTGCCGCCCGCAGTCGATGCTCCGGCGAGTCCTCAGACCGCCGACCTCCCTGTCGCCGTTCTGCCATGTCAGTCGTGGGACGGCCTGGTCTGCTTCACCGCAAAGATGGCCGCCTGCGTCCTGCTCGACAAGCCGAGCTTGGCCAGCATCGAGGACACGTAGTTCTTGACGGTCTTCTCGGCGAGGAACAGTTCGCCGGCGATCTGCCGGTTCGTCATGCCCTGCCCGACCAGGTCGAGGATCCGCTGCTCCTGCTCGGTCAGCGACCGCGAGCTCCTTCGAGACAGGAGGTCCGTTGCGGACCCGCTCGAGCACCTGCGCAATCAGGGACGGATCAAGGGTCGACTGTCCTGCTGCCACCCGGCGCACCATGTCGATGAGGTCGTTGCCGCGCACCTGCTTCAAGACGTAGCCGGCAGCACCGGCCATGATCGCGGCGAAGAGCGCATCGTCGTCGTCGTACGAGGTCAGGATCAGCGCCGCGATGCTCGGGTCCTGCGAACGTACGTCGCGGCACACGTCGATCCCGGATCCGTCAGGCAGCCGCCCGTCGAGGATCGCGACGTCCGGCCGGAGCGCCGGGATCCGGCGGGTCGCCTCGGCCGCGGAGCCCGACTCACCGACCACCTCGAAGTCGGGCTCGCTCTCGAGCAGCTCGCGCAGCCCGCGGCGTACCACCTCGTGGTCGTCCAGGAGGTAGATCCGGATCGTGCGGGCTTCCTCGGAGTTGGACGGCGACTCGGTCATGCCTGCCACGCTAGCCCCGAAGCCGCGACCGAGACAGGGGAACCACGACCCGGCGCCGGAGGGACCTTGGTCCCTGCCGCGACCGACCTCGCCCGGCAATGCTGTGGAGATCATGCACAGAGCGAGGTGGCAGCAATGATCTCCAGGGCACTCCTCCGGCGGCTCGTCGAGCTTGCCTGCCAGGCGCCGAGCGTCCACAACACCCAGCCGTGGATCTGGCGCGCGACCGACACCCACGTCGGCCTCTATTCCGGACACAAGCCGACAGCTGCCGGCCGAAGACCCGACGGGACGCAACCTCGTGATCAGCTGTGGCGCCGCGCTCGACCACTTCCGGTTCGCCGCCCATGCCCTCGGCTGGGACACCTCCGTGATCCGGCTCCCCTCGGACGGCGACGATAGGGACGCCCCGCTGGCTCTCGTCGAGATCACGAGGGGGCAGCCCTCGAACACTCCGGCGGTCGACCTGGACGTGCTGCGCACCCGGTGCACGGACCGCCGGCGCTTCACGTCCTGGCCGGTGCCGGCGCCCGGTCGTGGAGGCCCTTGTCGACACCGCACGATCGCGGGGCGCCCGCGCGCGGGCAGTTGTCGACGAAGGTGCCCGGGTTCGGCTCGAGCTCCTGGCACACCAGGCCCATCAGCGGCTCCTGGTGGACGCGGTCGCTTTGGTGAGCAGCGGCGCTGGTCGGTGACGGGCGCGCTGACGGCGTGCCGCTGAGCGTTCTCCCGGCCTCCGACGACACCAATGCGATCCCGCCTACCCGTTTCGGCGCGGGCCTGGTCGAGGAGACCAGGACTCTCGTGGAGAGCGGCGACGGCGTGATCGCCCTCGGCGGCGATCTCGACGACCCGCTCTCGTGGCTGCTGACCGGCGAGGCTCTGAGCGCGCTGTGGCTCGACGCCACGCGGGCGGGGCTGTCCGTCGTACCACTGAGCTTGCCGGTGGAATCAACAGCGTGCGCGACGAGGTGCGAAGCGTCGTACTGAACGGCGACCTCCACCCGCACCTGCTGCTGCGGATCGGATGGCAGGCCATCGGTCGCAGCCAGCTCCCGCGGACACCTCGCCGCCCCGTCTTAGACGTGTTGCGGCCCTGAGACACCTCAGACAGACGTTGCCGCGGGGACGAAGCTGGCTGAGGGAGGTCGGTCACGATCCCTCTGCGTGCGCGAGCCGCACCTTGGCGTCGACGACCCGCAGCGCTACCGGGCCGACGATGGACCGGGTTGATGTCGATCTCCGCCACCTCCGGGACATCGACGGCGAGCCGGCCCAGTCGCGCGGCAAGCTGCGCGAACGTCAGCGCTCGACGGCCGGTGACGCGCCACGGAAGCCGGCGAGGAGCGGCCACAACCGGAGAGACTGCACCGACCCTCATCGACGTCAGGACTCGTGGAACGGCGGGACCAGGAAGGCGCGGTCGTCCCACACGTCGGTGGCGACACCGCCGGCGCCGATCATCACCAGTGGACCGAAACGACGGATCGCTGACCACGCCGAGCACCAGCTCGACCCCCGTCGACCATCGGCTGGACCAGGACAGGTGCACGGCGATCCGTGCTAGGCTCTCGAAACCAGGCGACGGCGGAGGCGACCTCCAACCGGCGCTGCCGAGCCCGACCCGCACCAGGCCGCGGTCGGTGCGAGTGCACGACGTCCGGTTCAGCGGCCTTCACCGCCACCGGGAACCCGACGTCATCAGCGATCGCAGCAGGCTTCCGCGGCACTGCGTGCGAAGCGGCCAACCAGGTTGATGTCGTACGAGTCCAGCAGGTCATGAGCGGCCTCCGGATGCACCCAGCCGTCGGCCGACGCGGCCCCGAGCAGGGATCGCGCCGTCGTTCGCGCACGGCGTACGACGGCCGGGTCGGTCTGGCCAGGGTCGGCTGCAGTGAGTCCGCGCCAGGCGACGTACTTCGCGGCGCGGCCGAGGGCACCGAGGGCAGCGGCGGACGTTCGGAACATGGTGACGTCCGCGTGGTCGACGGGGAGACTCCGTGAGCGGGACGACGAGGAGCGGTCGTTCCGGGTGCTGGCGTCGGACCTCCGCGAGCGCGGTCGCTGAGGCGGCGGGGTCGTTGGCGCCGGTGGCGACAAGTGCGACCACGACGGCGTCGACCTCGTCGGAGGTGAGTACGGCCGAGGCGATCGCCGCGATCTGGGCGGGCCCCGCCCCAGCGCCGGCGTCGACCGGGTTGGCGGTGCCGGTCGTCTGGTGCACCAAACGGGAGATCTGTCCTCGCAGGTCCGCCGAGAACTCGACGATCCGGAGTTGCTCGTCCGCAGCCAGGTCGGCAGCGAGGACACCCAACCCTCCCGCGTTGCTGATGGATGGCCACCCGGTCTCCCATCGGGGAGCGGCTCCAGGGTCAGGAGCAGCGAGGTCTCGGCCAGCTCCTCGGCGTCATGGCACTCGATGACCCCGCCTGGGCGAACAGGGCCCCGCACGCCCGCTGCCGGGCGATGCGGCTGCCGCGGTGTGCGACGCTCCGGCGCGCCGGCCGGCCGTCGACCGGCCACCGACGACCGCCAGCAAGGGCTTGCGCTCACTGAAGAGCGCGGGCGAACCGCGCGAACTTCCGGGATTGCCGAACGACTCGAGTACAGCGCGGCACACGTGACGTGCTCGCTCGTCGTCCAGGCGCCGGCAGGTCGTTGCCCGAGACGTCTGCCTTGTTTCCGAGCGAGACGAACGAGCGGACGCCGACGCCTGCTCGGGCCACCAGGTCCATGAGGGCGATGCCCACGCCTCCCGACTGACTGGCGACCGCAAGTCCGCCGAGCGGCGGGAGGGCGCCGGCGAAGGTCGCGTTCAGCCGCAGGTCCGGGTCGTTGCTGATCAGGCCGAGACCGTTGGGACCGACCACCCGGATGCCGTGCCGCCGCGCGCAGAGCACCGCTCCTGCTGCAGCTCCGCACCACGCTCTCCCATCTCACGAAATCCGGAGGAGATCACGACGGCACCGCGGGCGCCCGCGCTCGCAGCATCTTCCAGTGCGGCGACGACACCCTCGGCCGGTACCGCGATCACTGCCAGGTCGATCGGCTCCGATGCCTCTCGGGCCGTCGAGTACGCCGGGACGCCCAGCACCTCGACGGAGCTCGGATGGACGACCGTCAAGCCGCCGGAGTACCCGCCGTCCTTGATCGCTGTCACCACGGCACCACCGACGCCCGTCCCGTCCCGACGCACGCCGTAGACCACGACACCCGTCGGGGTGAGAAGGGGCGCCAGCGAGCGCCGCTCGGCAGCGAACTCCCGACGATCCGCGGCCGCCTGGATCTCGGGTGTGACCACGATGTTCATCCGCAGCACCACCTCGTCGCCCTCACAGAGCCGCTCGCCCCGGAAGCCGGCGTCCGTGAACACCGCCAGCATCCGTGGTTCGACCGGAACACCCGCGCCTCGAACTGCCGGACCCCGCGATCGCGCCCTTCCGCCGCGAGGTGCTCGAGCAGCAAGGTGCCGAGCCCGCGGCCGCGCTGCTCGTCGGAGACCAGGAACGCCACCTCGCACAGCTCGGGGCCGGTCGGCTCCGCTGTTCCGAGCGCGGCGATCCGACCGTCGATCTCTGCGACGAGCGCGATCGTCCCGGGTGAGGCGAGGACGTGGTCGACGTACTGGTGAGCCGCGGCACGCGCGACCGAGAAGAACCGCAACCACAGCGCCTCGTCGGAGGCCCGTTCGTGCAGGTCGTGGAGGCCTGCGCCGTCTCCCGGCTCAAGGGTGCGTACGACGGCCAGCGCGCCGTCACTCAGGAGTACGTCGGCCGTGCTGCTCATGCTCATCCCTCGATGCTCGGCCGACCGACGTCGACCGGCGAGGGTCGAAGGTCCCATCAGGGCGGGAATTGCGGCCGTACCTCTCGGCGCGGACCGGGGACAGGGTGGGAGACATGAACAGCATCCCGTCCGGAAGCATCGTGGTTGCCGCCGACGGATCGGCCGATGCCGACCGTGCGGTGCAGTGGGCCGCAGAGCAGGCGTTCCTGGAGCGCCGCAGGCTCGTCGTCCTCACCGCCGCTCTTCGGATCAATTCGCTCGCGGCTGCTGGCGTGGGCGCCGCGTACGTCTACCCCGCCGACGACATCCTCGAGGCCGCCCGCGGCTCCCGCCCACTCGGCTGCGGAAATTGCGGTTCGGCATCGTCCCGGCCTCGATGTCGGAAGTCTCGCCGTCGTCGGCGACCCGAGCTCGGCCATCGTCGATCACACGTCTGACGCCCACATGGTCGTCCTGGGGTCCCGTGGTCGAGGCTGGGTGAGCGAGCAAGACGATCGGATCGGTCAGCGCATCGGTCGCGAGGCACGCCACCTGCCCCGTCGTGGTGTGCCGGCCCGGCTTCTGACCTGAAGGTCAAGAACGGAGTCGTCGTCGGCGTCGACGCAACGCCGCGATCACTTCCGTCATCGACTTCGCGTTCCGGCAGGCGGCCCTGCGCGCCCAACCGCTGACAGTCCTGCACTGTCATGGAGGACGGCTGACCGGGGGCGAAAATAGTCCCGACCTCGAAGCCAGCCGTCTCGCGCTCGCGGAGACGATCGCCGGCTTCCGTGAGGAGTACCCGGAGGTCTACCACGACGACCGAGGGTCGCACCCGGGATCGCCGCCGACAGCCTTGCCGACGGTCGCGGCCGTCACAACCTCGTCGTCATCGGTCGACACCCCGTCAAGGTCACTCGCCACGGCGCATGAGCAAGTTGCCACCGCCACGTCCGTTCTCGAGCATTGCCACACCATCGTTGCCATCGTGCCCGAGGCGGCATCCGATGGCTGAGTCTCGCGAGCTGGACCCTGGACGCTGCACCGAGCTGTTGCGGAGCGGCGTCGTCGGTCGGATGGCTCTGTCGACTCCGGCGGGTCGCACGTCGTACCCGTGAACTACTCGGTGGTGGACGACGCGATCATCATCCGCACGACGCCGTACAGCGTGCTCGGAACCTACGCACCGGGCTCTCTGGCGGCATTCGAGGTGGACTGGTTCGACTACGAACGACACCTGGGTTGGAGCGTGCTGGCACGCGGACGCGCGCACGCGATCACCGATCCCGGTGAGGTCAAGAGCATCTACGACACGTGGCCGCCGCGTCCGTGGGCCGACGGGCCACGGAGCCTCTTCCTCAGGCTCCCGTGGGTCGAGCTGACCGGCGTGCGTCTCGGTGGTGGGTGGACGACCCGTAACGAGGCCCCCGTCCGCCGGAGCGTCTGACCTCCAGGCCTGAGCGACGGGACCAATGGCCCACGGAGTTCCGGCACATGGACTCTCCTGGACGGCCTCGCTCACGACGAGGCTTGAGACAAAGGAAACAACAAGGGCCGAATCGGCCCACGACCGAGTGAGGCACACGATGACCGCCATCAATCCCACCACCACCACCGACGTTCTCGTCGAACAGGACGTCGTCACCCACCACAACGCGCGCCGCGCACTGGCCGCGTTGCGGATCGGCTTCGGCCTCACCTTCCTGTGGGCCTTCTTCGACAAGCTGCTCGCCCTCGGCTACGCCACCGGCAAGAACGCTGAGACCGGTGTGGTCGACAGGTTCGGGCCCGACGCGTGGATCAACGACGGCAACCCGACCTTCGGGTTCCTGACGTTCGGTGTCCCCGAGGACAACCCGTTCCGCGAGACCTTCAACAGCATCGCCGGCGATGCATGGGTGAACTGGCTGTTCATGGCCGGCCTCCTGGGCATCGGCCTCGCGCTCACGTTCGGCGTAGGGATCCGGCTGGCCGCGATCAGTGGCGCGTTCCTGTACCTGATGATGTGGACCGCCTCGCTCCCGCTGGAGAACAACCCCGTCATCGACGACCACCTCCTCGGCGCGATCACGCTGATCGTGTTCGCCCTGACGCTGGCCGGCGACACCTGGGGCCTGGGAAAGGTCTGGGCGAAGACGCACCTCGTGCGCAGGTTCCCCGTCCTGCGGTGACCGAGGTGCACAGCAGGTGGCGACCGGTCGGGAGTCCGACCGGTCGCTGTCTGCATTCCACGTGTACGCCCAGCGCGCTTGAACAGGAAGACAGCGGACCCGCTCCCTTCGACCACTGGGTATGACGTTGCTGTCGCTGGCTGGTGCCCTCGTCGTCAACACCGTGGTCGCCGCCGTCCTTGCACTGCGCGAGCGGCCGCTCGCCCCTCTGCTGGCCATTGGTCCAGCGCCTACGCGGCGTACATGTTGCTGTTGCGCAAATCCGTCCCGGATCCCAGACACAACCGGGTGTTGGCCATGGGAGGCGTACCAGTGGCCGAGCATGCGCTGGGGATCCTCCGCTACCTCGCCAACCAGGCAAGCCCGTGCCAGGAACCATCACGCCCACACCGCCGCTACTCCCACCACCTGCCGCGGCCTTGCGCGGATCGCGGCTGCGGTTGATGACCCACGCCGAGCGGCACCGGTGGGCTTAACTCAGAGGACTGCGCCGCGTGGCGCCGCCTCAACGGCGGCAACGCCCCTGCCATAGAGCACCATGAGCCGGTCACCATGCTGGGTGCGAAGCACGCCAGACTCTTCCGCAAGCGTTTCAACGACTTGTTGGATGACCTCTTTCTCATCGACCGAGTCGTGCTGATAGCTGACATCGAGCTGGTCCCCACTGACGAGTCGGACCCGCAGCACTATCTCCACCATGCTCACGCACCTAGATCCGGCCATGCCAGGACAATCGGGGCCAACTGCTGTTCTCGAGAAGGGTAGATCGGTGGCTGCAGAGCAGCATCGAAAACTCAGCGGCACGAACAGGCGTAGCAGAGCTGCGGCCGTGCGGCCGTCGGAGGAACGGCCCCCCGTGGCGAACGATGTGCGCGTATTGCCCACACACGTCCACTGGAGGGCGCTCCTGCTACGAACCTACTCCGCAGGCGTCGGATGCAGCAGACGCCAAGGTCGCCGGGTTCTGGGGACGGTCCTGTCAACGAGACGATGGCTGTTTGTAAGTATCGTCGGGGGTGACCAGCCACAGCTTGGCCTGGTCGACGTCGTCGTCGTCGAACACCCGGATCTTGCCGGGCATCAGCCAGCGGAAGGCCTTGATGCCATTCTCGACCCAGTCGATGTCGGTGACGACGGCGACCCGCTCCCAAGCATTCCTGTGGCCCGTCCACAGTCTCGTGTCCGACCACATCGCGCCCGGCGAATAGGACTCGAAGTCCTCGCCCAGCACATACAGCAGCCGAACATTGCCGTGTTCCATCGCTGCGGTGACAGCGGGGACCAACACGCCCTCGTAGTCCTCCATGGTGACCTTGCCGGTCGCCTCGAACCCGATGGTGCCGATCGGCATGTCGTCCATCACCCTGATCATCACGATCTCCCTAGTTCGACGGGCTTGCCTTCACCCGACCCCCTTAACGCTAGACCGTCGGACCTCGCGCGCCTGGGTTGGGTGGCCAGGTCAATCGCACGTCGACCTGCACCTGACGCCCCGAGAGTCCCTGAAGGCATCCTGGGGTGTCATAGGCTGCCCGCAACCCGCAGGGAAGGCGCCCGATGACCAAGCTCTCTTGGTCTGGAACGGCTCCCCTTCGACGAGGAGACGACACCCCCGCGGGTCTCGACCGGCGAGTTGCCCAGGGCCGACGAAGTCCGGGACGTCGTCACCGAGGCCTACGAGCGCTATCGCACCGACGGGAACGGCGCGGTGGCCGACTACATCCCCGTCCTCGCGGGCGCGTCGCCGGAATGGTTCGGCATCTCAGTGGTCGGTGCCCGGGGCA